>NZ_JBGAKA010000084.1:0-22869 GCF_044224635.1 Reyranella sp.
GTCGCCGTGCCGCCCACCGTCAGGGCATCGATGCGCAAGGTCGGCTGGCCGACGCCGACCGGGACGCCTTGGCCGTCCTTGCCGCAGGTGCCGATGCCGGGGTCGAGCGACATGTCGTTGCCGATCATGCCGACCTTGGTCAGCGCCTCCGAGCCGGCGCCGATCAGGGTGGCACCCTTGACCGGGGCGCCGAGCTTGCCGTCCTCGATCAGGTAGCCTTCGGTGATGGTGAACACGAACTTGCCGGACACGATGTCGACCTGGCCGCCGCCGAAATTGGCGCAGTACAGGCCCTTCTTCACCGAGCCGATGATCTCCTGCGGGTCCTTGTCCCCACCCAGCATGATGGTGTTGGTCATGCGCGGCATCGGCGCATAGGCGTGGCCCTGGCGGCGGCCGTTGCCGGTCGGCGCGACACCCATCAGGCGGGCGTTCTGGCGATCCTGCATCAGGCCGACCAGGCGGCCGTCCTCGATCAGCACGGTGCGCTGCGTCGGCGTGCCCTCGTCGTCGATGGTGAGCGAGCCGCGGCGGTCCTGCATCGTGCCGTCGTCGACCACGGTGACGCCGGGCGAGGCGATGCGCTCGCCCATCAGCTTGGTGAACACCGAGGTCTTCTTGCGATGGAAGTCGCCCTCCAGCCCATGGCCGACCGCCTCGTGCCACAGCACGCCCGACCAGCCCGGTCCCAGCACCACCGGCATCTCGCCGGCCGGTGCCGGAACGGATTGCAGGTTGACCAGCGCTTGGCGGATCGCTTCGTCGGCTTCGCGCTGCCAATACTCAGGCGCGAAGATCTCGCCGTAGGCGGCGCGCCGGCCGCTGCCGGTGCCGCCGGTTTCCATGCGGCTGCCGTCGGCGCAGACGACGCTGACATTGAGCCGCACCAGCGGCCGCACGTCGGCCGCCCGCCAGCCGCCGGCGCGCACGATCTCGACCACCTGCCAGGAGGCGGCGAGCGAGATCGAGACCTGGCGCGCCTTGGGCTCCTTGTCGCGCACGTAGGCGTCGATCTTCTGCAGCAGCTCGACCTTGCGGGCGAACGCCTCGCCGTCGATCGGGTTGTCGTCGGCATAGAGCAGCCGGTTGGTGCCGCGCGGCTGCTCGCCCAGCACGCCGCTATGGCCGGTGCGCACCGCCTTCACGGTGGCGACGGCGCGCTTCAGCGCCTGCTCGTCGAGTGCCGACGCGTGGGCGAAGCCAGTGGCCTCGCCGACAACGCTGCGCAGGCCGAAGCCCTGGGTCGTGTCGAAGGCGGCGCTCTTCAGCTTGCCGTCGTCGAACGACAGGCCCTCGCTCTGCACGTACTCCAGGAACAGCTCACCGTCGTCGCAGCCGGCCAGCGCCTCGTCGACCATCTTGTCGGTGCGCTTCCTGTCGAGGCCGCCCTTGCCGAAGAACAACTTGTCGGCGGTCGCGAGGTGGTTGATCGACTGGCTCATGAGAGGTTCCTGGGAACGGGGTTTCCTGGAAAGCCGCCGCGTCAGACGACGAGGACGATCTTGCCAAAATGGGCATTGGCCTTCATGTGCGCAAGCGCTGCGGCGGCCTCGGCCAGGGGGAAGGTGCGGTCGATCGGCAGCGCCAGCTTGCCCGCCTCGATCGCCGGCCACAGGTCGGCGCGTGCCGCCTTGACGATGTCGCGCACCTCCTCGGGCGAGCGCGTGCGGAACGTAACGCCGATATAGTCGATGCGCTTCAGCGCATGCAGGTCGAAGTTGAACTCGCCTTTCATGCCGCCCAGCCGGCCGACATTGACGATGCGACCGAGGATCGCAGCGGCCTCCATGTTCTGGTTGGCGACGCCGCCCGAGACCTGGTCGACGATCAGGTCGACGCCCTTGCCGCCGGTCGCCTCCTTGACCTTGTCGGGCCACTTGGGATCGCGCGTGTCGAGCGCCAGGTCGCAGCCGAACTCGCCGAGCCGCGTGCGACGGCCGTCGTTGGTCGAGGTGCCCATGACGATCGAGGCGCCCATGTGCTTGGCGATCTGCATGCCGAGAAGGCCGACGCCCGAGCTGGCGCCCTGGATCAACACCGATTCGCCCTTCTTCAGCCGGCCGGCGCCGACCAGGGCATTGTGCATAGTCTGCACCGCCACCGGCATGCAGGCGGCCTGCTCCCAGGTCATGTTGTTGGCGGGGATCTTGTGGGCACGGCCGGCATCGGTGACGGCATACTCGGCGAAACCGCCGGCCGCCGAGCTCATGGCCCGGTCGCCCGGCTTGAAGTCGCGCACGTCGGCGCCGACTGCTTCGATCTCGCCGGCGCATTCCAGCCCGACGATGGTGCCCGGTCCGCCGACCGTGCCATGGCGATTGCCGGCAGCGACCGCGAGATCGGCGCGATTGAGCGACGCCGCCCGCACCTTGATCAAGATCTCGTGCGGCTTGGGCACGGGCTTGGGCGCCTCCCGGACCTCGACGCCGTTCTCGGTGACCACAGCTGCTTTCATTGCGGTTCTCTCCCTGGGATAGGGAGCCATCCCTAGCAGGCAGAGGGGCAGGACACTACGGCTGGAGCTGGCCCCTCACGTATTTCTTCACGATCGTGTCGTCGGAGGGATAGTTGGCGGGCGACACCGGGGTGAGCTGCGCCTGGATGCATTTCCAGTCACCGTCCTTCAACCCACGGCTTGCCGGTAGATTTGCTCGAGGGCGCGGCACAGGCCGGCTGTGTCGCAGGCTGCGGAGGTTGCCAGCCGGGCGCGCATGCCAGTGCGCAAGGCGGCGAGGGCCGCAGGCGTGCCCGGATCGCGGGCCAGCGCGCTTGCCTTGACGACGAGGTCGTCCCGATCGGCAGCCACCCAGGCGTCGAGGCCGGCCGCGCGCAGCAGCGACTCGCTGGTGCGCGCGACCCAGCGGTCGCCGGCACAGGTCAGCACGGGAACGCCCTGCCACAGCGCCTCGCTGGTCGTCGTGCCGCCGCTATAGGGAAACATGTCGAGCGCGACGTCGATGCGATCGTAACTCTGCAGAAATTCGAAGTGCGCCGCACCGCCTTCGAGGTCGAGGCGTTCGGGCGCGATGCCGAGCGCGGCGAAGCGGGCAAGCAGGTGAGTGCGGTTGGAGGGCTCGGCCAGCGTCGAGGTGCGGATCAGCATGCGGGAACCGGGTGCCGATCGCAGGACCCGGGCCCACACCCCGAGGGTTGCATCGTTCAACTTGTAGGACGAAGTGAGCGCGCCGAACGTCAGCATGCCCGCGTTGCGGCAGCACGGCGGTGGCGCGACGTCAGGCACGGCATAGAGAACCTCGAACGCGAGGTAGGTGCCGGGCACGCGCAGCACGCGCTCGGTAAAGTAGCCCTCCTCCTCGATCGGAATGACGACGTCGTCGCCGACGATGCCATCGAAGCAATCGAAGCCATAGGTCGCGAAGCTGTTGAACCAGCCGATCTGCACTGGTGCCGGGCGTCGCGGGAACACGCGCAACCAGCGTGGCGCACTGTAGGAGTTGAGGTCGACGAGCACGTCGATGCCGGCTGCCGCGAGCAGGCCGGCGATCCGCTCGTCGTCGAGGGAGCCGACCTGCCAGATCACGTCGAGATCATAGTCGCGGTAGCCGGCCTGCTCCGAGGGGTCGCCGCCGAGCGACACGAGATGCACTTCGAAGCGCTCGCGATCGTGACGATTGATGACGCCGTAGACCGGCTTCATCCAGTTGGCGCTGTCGAAGAACGCCGAGACGTAGCCGATGCGCAGCTTTCCCGCCGAGGGCGGGCGCGGCGGACGATCGACTGGCTTGATGCCGGCGTGGAGACTGCGGCCGAAAGCGCGGCGTGCTGCGAGGATGCCGGTGTTTCCCGCCGACGTGCTGCCCGGGATCATGATGGCGACGTTCTCTTCCGCCGCCGATCGCAGCCGTGCGTCGGCCGTTGCGCGACGATAGGCTTCGATCGCCGGTTCGACGTCGCCGAGCTTGAACAGGGCCTCGGCCATCAGGCTCCAGGCTTCAGCGTCATCCGGCCGCAAACGCACGGCGCGGTCCAGCGCGTCGTTGGCCTCGCCGAACGCGCGCGCCCGCAGCCGCGCCGCGCCGAGGCCGCGCCAGGCCGCATGGTCACGATGGTCGGTGGCAATCAGCCGGCGATAGGCGCCGGTCGCCTTCTCCAGGTCGCCTGTCAGGAAGAGCGCATCGGCCGCTTCGATGGTGGTCATTGGCCTGCTCGCGCGGATCGACCGGTGCCGGCGGCAGAGATCGGCCGCGACATCTTTAGATAGGATACGGCAACCCTGCTTACCAGCCTGCTTTCGCTCGAGACCTGATGAATCAGGCGATTCTCGACGTATGACCTTGCCAGTAGCGGTCGCGCAGCAGGCGCTTGTAGAGCTTGCCCGTGGGATGGCGCGGCAGCTCGGCCTCGAAGTCGATGCTGCGCGGGCACTTGATGGCGGAGAGATGCTGGCGGCAGTAGGCCATCAGCTCGTCGGCCAGCGCCGGGCCGGCCTCGGCCATGTCGCGCGGCTGCACCACCGCCTTCACTTCCTCGCCGAATTCCGGATTGGGCACGCCGAACACCGCGCAATCGATCACCCTGGGGTGGTTGATCAGCAGGTTCTCGCATTCCTGCGGGTAGATGTTGACGCCGCCCGAGATGATCATGAACGCCTTACGGTCGGTCAGGTGCAGGAAGCCGTCGGCGTCGACGTAGCCAACGTCGCCCAGCGTGGTCCAGCCCCTGGCGTTACGCGATTCGGCGGTCTTCACCGGATCGTTGTGATACTCGAAGGGCCGTCCCTCGGCAAAGTACACTGTGCCGGGTTCACCCTGCGGCAGTTCGTTGCCGTCCTCGTCGCAGATCTTGAGCTGGCCGACGACGGCGCGGCCGACCGTGCCCTTGTGGGCCATCCATTCGGCCGAATTGCACATGGTGAGGCCATTGCCTTCGGTGCCGCCGTAGTATTCCCACACGATCGGCCCCCACCAGTCGATCATCTGCTCCTTCGTCGGGATCGGGCAGGGCGCCGCCGCATGGATGGCGCAGCGCAGGGACGACACGTCGTGGCGTCGGCGCACATCCGCCGGCAGCTTGAGGAAGCGCACGAACATCGTCGGCACGACCTGGGTGTGCGTGATCGCGTGCTTGCCGACCAGCCGCAGGAATTCCTCGGCGTCGAAATGCTCCATGATCACCGACGTGCCGCCGAGCCGCATGATGCTCATGTTGAAGCGCAGCGGCGCTGCGTGATAGAGCGGCGCCGGCGACAGATAGACGGTGTTGGCGTCCATGCCATAGAGCTGGCGCGTGATCGCCGACAGCGGGCTGTCGAAGTCGATCGCCTGCGGCGCGACCACTGGCAAAACGCCTTTCGGCCGACCCGTGGTTCCCGACGAATAGAGCATGTCGTGGCCGGCGGTCTCGTCGTCGATCGGCGTTGCCGGTTGGCGTGCAATCGTCGCTTCCCACGACTGGTAGCCGGGAAGGGTGCCGTCGATCATGAACCGGTTCGGCACGTCGGCGAGCATCGGCACCAGCTCAGCAGCGCGCTCGGCCAGATACTTCGAGGTGATGAAGAGCCGGGCGCCGCAATCCCGGGCGATGTAGGCAACCTCGCCCGCCGTCAGGCGCGAGCTGATCGCGGTGTAGATCAAGCCGGAGCGTTGTGCGCCCCAGCAGATTTCGAAGAAGCGCGCGTTGTTCTCGAGGAAGATCGCGATGTGATCGCCAGCCTGGAGACCGAGCGCGCGGAATAGCCGGGCGGCGCGATTGGACTGCTCGTCGAGCTGGCGATAGGTCACCGCCTCGCCGCTGCCGGCCATGATGTAGGCGGGCTTGTCGGGTGTGGTGCGGGCGTGGATGTAGGGATGCATGCAGGGCGCATATGCCGGGACGAGGAGCGATCTCGCAAGCCTCTCGCGGTTTCGCGGACCGGCATCGCGGCGGTCGCGCGCTTCCCGCTCGCCCGCCATGGAGAACATCAGCCGGTCGCTTCGGGCCACCGATTCCTTGCAGCTCGCGGCAGCCTTTGTCGCCTCGGAGCATCGTCCTTCATCGCTTCAAATGGTGACGCTCGATGAGCGGCTCGCGGACGCTGCACGCAAGGAAGGCTTCGCACTGGTCGACGTCGCCGCGGGCTGATAGCCGTTGGCGACGACGGCCTCCTGCTGACGCGAGGCAAACAGGTTCCCGTTCGGTCCGACACGCTGCATAATTCGCGGCTAACGCTGCTTCTCGCCCCACGCTCAGCATGAGGGAACGACATGGCATCGCATTGGGTTGGAACCTGGGCCGCGACGCCGGCGCCGGCGGACGGCGTGGCGCTCGCCAGCCCCACCATTCGCATGTTCCCGCGCATCAGCATCGGCGGCGACACGATCCGCCTTCGTCTGTCCAACGCAGCGGGCACTGCCGACCTCGTCATCGCCTCGACCCATGTCGCGCGGCGGGCACCGGGGCCGGCGATCGACCCCACGACCGATCGGGTGGTCACCTTCAACGGCTCGGTCACCGCGAAGATTCCCGCCGGCGCCTTCGTGGTCAGCGATCCGGTGTCGCTCGCGGTGGCGCCGCTCGATGACCTTGCCATCAGCCTTTACATCCCGAACGACCTGCCGGCGAGCTTCGGCGTGACCGGGCGCTATTCGCGCCAGTTCGCCTACCTCTCGCCGCCCGGCGATTTTACCGGCCATGAGGTCATGCATGCCAGTCGCGTGGTCGATGACTGGTATTTCCTCTGCGGCATCGACGTGATGGCCGGCGAGGAGGTGGGCGGCATCGTCGCCCTTGGCGATTCGCTCACCGACGGCAACATCTCGAGCTATGACATGTTCTGCCGCTGGCCTGATCAGCTTGCCCGCCGCCTGGTCGCGCGCGGCGGCCGTATGTTCGGCGTCATGAACCAGGGGCTGGGCGGCAACCGCATCCTGCACGACATCCGCGGCGATTGCGGGGTCAAGCGCTTCGACCGCGACGTGCTCGCCCAACCGGGCGTCACGCATGCGATCGTCGTGCTCGGCATCAACGACATCCGCAACCGGCGCGGCCTCGCTGAGGAGGCGGTGACCGCCGAGGAGCTGATTGCCGGCCTCGGCCAGATGGCGCGGCGCGCCCGCGATCGCGGAATCAGGATCTTCGGCGGCACCCTGACGCCGTTCGAGAACGAGACCTTCCTGCGCGGCGCCTATACGCCGGAAGGCGAGGCGAAACGCAACGCGGTCAACGACTGGATCCGCACCAGCGGCGCGTTCCACGCCGTGATCGATTTCGACGAGGGTCTGCGCGATCCCGATCACTGGCCGCGCATGCTGCCGATCTACGACAACGGCGATCATCTGCATCCCAGCGATCTCGGCTACAACCGCATGGGCGATCTCATTGACCTGTCGCTGTTCGATTGAGGTCGTGCTCTTCCGGACCATGGCTGGGGGCGCGCCACTCCAGCGGCGCGTCTTCGCTTGCTTCGAAGGCAGATCGCGCCACTTCAGGCGGAGTTTACTCCGCCGGCAGTGGCGCGCCCCCACCGCATGAGCTTACGCCTCGCGCCAGTCGAAGGTCAGGGGTGCCTCGCGGAAGGCGAAGCGGTCGAGATGGCGGGCGACGGCGTCCTTCAGCGCAGCGAGCTGGCCGGAGGCGCTCGCTTCGAGGCGGCATTCGAGAGTGTCGTCGTGGGCGCGCAGCAGCAGGGTGGCGTCGTCAGGCCAGTCGGCGCCGCGGGCGTTGCGTGGAAAGGTGACCTTGCCGTCGGTCTCGCTGAACTCGACGGCGAGGTTGTGCGCCCAGTGCTTGCACAGCTGCTGGAGGTAGCGGCTGGCGTGGGCGGTCGGCACGTGGACGGTGCTGCTGGCGATCATGTTCTGCCCTCCAGCGCTCACAGGCGCTCGATCTTCTGCGCCGCTTCGTCGAGGAGCGCGGCGACCTGGTGGACCGTGTCGGACTTCACGTCCTCGCGGTCGAGGCGATACACCAGGACGGTGCGAAGGTTCTGCATGGCCCGCCGGATTGGCGCGCCGTCCGAGCGCTCGCGTACCGAAGCGAGCTGCGTCAAGCGCCCGAACAGGACCTCGACCTGCTCGCTGCTCGACGCGAGGTGCCGGGCCCCGTCGGGCGTCACGGCAAATGCCTTGCGCGTGCCGCCGGAAGCGGCCTCCTCGATCTGCCCCATGTCCTGCAGCAGGGTCAGCGTCGGATAGACGACGCCAGGGCTCGGCACGTAGTCGCCGCCGCTCAGCTCCTCGATCGCGCGGATCAGCTCGTAGCCGTGCCGCGGCTGGTCGGAAATCAGCTTGAGCAGGACAAGCCGCAGCTCGCCGGAATCGAAGACGCGCCGGCGGCGTCCGCCGCGCTCCTCGTCATGGTCGCCCCAGCGGCCGCCACGCCCATGGCCCCGTCCGAAAGGACCACCATGGTCGTGCCGGCGGTGATGGTGGGAATGTCTCATTGGAAATCTATCCATATTGTATTTAGTCACGAACAAGATATATCTTGAACGAACGAAGATACAAGATCGAGAGCAAAATTTCACAAGTTTGCCTTAATTGGACCCTGACGCTTCCGCGTGGAGCGCAGGCCCGTCGGTGGCGCTCTTCTCATTCTCCTCTCCAGCTTCGCTGGGGAGGTGTCTCGGTAATCCGAGACGGAGGGGTCAGGAGCCTCAGTGGGGCTTTCGACCCCTCCGTCCGCGAAGACGCGGACACCTCCCCAGCGAAGCTGGGGAGGAGAGCGAATAGAGCGCCACGGAGTGCCGCGCTCCCAGCGCATGACGCGCTCGGCGAAGTTGGCGCCTGTGAATCGACGGCCTCACCCTGGATCGAACGAGACGGTGGCCTTGTCGTAGTCGCCTGCGCCCATGCCGCCCTCGGCGAAGATCCCGTGCCGGGCGATCCACTCGAACGACTGGTCGTAGGCTTCCCTCGTGTAGCGCTCCGGGCTGAAGGCCGTCGCCAGCAAGCCGCCGGATCACGCTTCTTCGCCGATCGGGCGGCAGCTGCGGGCGACGGCAACCGAAAGCCGCAGCATGCGCTGCGCGGCGAGTGCCGAGCCGGAGGCCTGCCCGGCGAGAGCGCCGCCCAGCGGCGAGCTGAACAGGGCATCGGTCATGGTGGCGACGACGACGTCGGTGGCGGCGACCGAACCGGCATCGAGGGCCACCCGTCGCCACAGGCGCAGGGTCCCCAGCGTTCCCGGTCGCATGCCGTAGAGCTCGGCGATCCGCCGGATCAATCGAAGCCCGCGCCAGACGACCAGGGCGCCGTCGAGGCCGGGCCACGGGCTGACGGCGGTCGCCGCCAGGATCTGCAGCGCCGCCGAGCGGCCGGCCTGGGCGGCTTCCTGGTCGAGCCTGGCCAGCGGCCCCGAGCGCAGCAGCGCCCGCAGCGTCGCGGGATCGGACGCCGCTTGCACGCTTCTCGCCAGATCGTCCGACGCGGCGACCGCCCGCAACCAGGTGCGGGCGTGCCGCCGCGCGACCTCGATGTCGTCGCTTTGCAGGCCTGCGCGAATCCGCTCGACGGCCCGCAGGCTGGCGTAGCCGCGCCATTCGCGAACCACCGACCAGCCAAGGGCGGCAGCCGGAGGGCCGATGAGCGCGATCGTCAGCCAGCCCAGCAATGGCGACTTGTCGAACTGGGCGACGGCGAAGTTCGCCAGCTCGAGCAGCGCCACGCCGCCGATCAGCAGGACCAGGGCGCCTGTCGCGATTGCCAGTGGTTGGCGGCGCTCTTGCGTCGACCGCGCCGGCAGGGCGGCCGCGGCGGCGTGACGGACCGGCCCCGCGGCGCCGTCGACGCCGGCCAGCCATCCGCGCTCCGGCGGTGGCGATGGTGGGCGTATCGCCACGGCGACCTCCGGTTCGGGATCGTCGAGGAAACCGCGGCGCTGGGTCATAGGGCGTCCCCAATCAGGTCGACGAGCAGGCTGTCGAGATTGATATGGTCGACGGGACTTGCATCGCCAGGCTGGAGCAGCGGCGGGCGCAGCTTGGGCAAGACGAAGAACGGCTTGGTCCAGAACACGGCCGGCACGTCGCCCGCCGGGACAATGCCGGGATAGAATGCCCGCTGATGCTCCTCGCCGAGCTTGGTGCCCATCACCACGCGGGTGACGACGCCGTCCTTTGCCGGGGCATTGGCGTCCGAGGTGCAGCGCAGCGAGGAGACGAAATGGAAGCTGCGGCCCAGCGCATTGCCGTGGGCCCCGGGCGCCGACTCGACCATCTTCTCGAGCATCGCCTGCAGATGCGGACGCTGGAGGTCGTCGACATAGTCGGCCTTGGTCGCCACAAAGGCCACGTGCTGGATCTTTCGCCCGAACAGCCAGCCTCCCGACAGCTGCTTTGCGTAGCTCGCACCGATGCGACCCAGGGCCCGGCTGGTATCGTCGAAGGCGGTGCACCCCGCGAACAGGGCGCCCAGCACGTCGACCAGGACGACCTGGCGATCGAAGGCGCTGAAATAGGGCTCGAAGAAGGTCTCGCGAATTTCCCGCTTGTAGGCCTCGAAGCGTTCGTGAAGCTGCCTGGCGAGTGTACCGGGAAGCGGGCCGGGCGCGTCGGTCCAGGGAAAGAAATGATGCAGGGGCACATCGCCCCACGGACCTGGCGTCAGGAAGCGACCAGGCTGGAGCCAGCGCAGCTCGGCCTCGCGGCGGCAGCGCCGCAGCGCGTCGCGGTAGAGCTCGAAGCCATGCTCCGCGGTCCTGTCGTCGGCCGGCGCGCCGGGCGACAGGGCGCCGAGGAAGGCGCGGAACGCTACGCTCAGCGCCGCGCGCGGTTCCTCGTTCAGGAGGCGCAAGGTTTCCGCCGACCAGTCCTGGTAGGACTGCTCGAGCAACGGGAGGTCGAGCAGCCATTCGCCTGGATAGTCGAACAGCTCCAGCCGCACGATGCGTGGACCGAGGAAGGTGTCCTTCCAGCGACCCAGCGTGCTGCGCGCCTTCAAGGTGAGACGCAGGACGATCTGGGCGGGCTTGTCGGTGCCGACCGGCCAGGCCGGTCTTTCCGGTTGTGCGAGAGTGGCGCGGAACGCCTCGAAGGCAAAGCGCGGAACCCGCGAGGGTCCGGCGGATTCGATCTTCACGTCGAGAAGGCGGAGCTGGCCGCTCTCGTCGGTCAGCGTCTTGCGGAAGCGCGGCAGGGAATCGACGGCGCCGGTGCCGCGGACCAGGGCGAGAAGGTTGGAGATCAGCGATACGAGAAACACCGTCTTGCCGGCGCCGCTCAGTCCCGTGACGCCCAGCCTCACGGTGTCGACGTTGGCGAGATCCCACACCACGTCCCTTGCCGCCACGGTGCCGTGAACAAGCGTGTTCCAGACGTCACTCATTCAGCGAGCTTTCACGCATATCGCCGACCGCGCGTCCACTGTTCACTTGCCTCACCAGGCTGGTCGAGGATGCGCACCCCAAGGCCATCGGCGATGTGTGGGCGGCGGTCGGCCTGTTTGCCCTGCTTTTGCAGGTTCCCATCCTTGTCGAGGAACCGCGTCGTGTTGCCTCGCTTACGGCGAGGATAAGGTTTTATTGGGCCTTCGACCGAATTGGGGTGAAGGGGACGCCCGGCATCATTGCGAGCCGACAACGCGAAATTTTTTTCCCGAAGCGAACCTTCGAGCAGGTGCTTGCTGGCGGAATGTGTTAACGGTGTAGGCGCAGAAGAAACAAAATTTAGGGAGGGCACGATGCCCATGAGATTTTTCTCTGCGTCCCTAGTAGCTGTTGCTTACTGCGTAACCGGCTCGGTTCAAGCCGAACCCGTCAAGATCGCCCTGATCGAATCGCTGTCCGGCGGCCAAGCCGTCACTGGCAAGCTGTTCCAGTCGGCGGTGAAGTACGGCCTCGCCAAGGTCGAGGCCGAGAAAGCCTGGCCCGACGGCATCAAGCTGCTCGAGTACGACAATCAGGGCGGCCCGTCGGAAGCGGCCGACAAGCTCAAGGCCGCCATCAACGATGGCGCGCAGATCATCATCCAGGGCGCGTCCTCCGCCATCGGCGGCCAGATCACGGCCGACGTGCAGAAGCACAACGCGCGCAACCCCGGCAAGGAGATCATGTGGATCAATGTCGGCGCCGAGGCGATGGAGTTCACCGGCCCGAAATGCCACTTCTATCACTTCCGCTGGAACGGCAACGCCGAGATCCGACTCAAGGCGATGCTGATCGCCATGAAGGACGCCAATTCGCTCGGCAACAAGGTCTACATCATCGGCCAGAACTACAGCTGGGGCCATGACGTCCAGAAGCTGACGCGCGACTACGCCAAGGAGTACGGCTACACGATCGTCGGCGATGTGATCCACGACGTGAACAAGATCCAGGACTTCGCGCCCTATGTCGCCAAGATCAAGGAGGCGGGGCCCGACACGGTGGTGACGGGCAACTGGTCGAACGATCTGCTACTGCTCATGAAGGCGGCCGGCGACTCCGGCCTGAAGGCGCGTTTCCTCGCCTACTGGATCGACCAGCCGGGCAACATCGCCAATGCCGGCGACACCGCGATCGGCCATTACACGCAGTCGACCTTCTTTCCCGATGCCAACGGCGACAAGACGGCGGCGTTCGCGGAGGATTTCAAGGCCAAGACCGGCCAGTATCCGCTGAACGTGCAGGGCCACGTCACGCACGCCATGTGGGGCCTCGGCGAAGCGCTGAAAGCGCTCAAGGCGAAGCCGGGCGACAAGCTCAGCGTCAAGCAGCTGGCCTTCGCCATGGAGAAGGTCACGGTCGATACCTCGATGGGTCCGATCAAGATGCGACCCGAGGATCACCAGGCGCTGGTGCCGCTGGCCATCGCCGTCGTGTCCAAGGACGCCAAGTTCAAGGCCGACAACACCGACAAGGGTTTCAAGACCATCAAGCTCCTGACCGGCGAGCAGGCGTCGAGCCCTGTCCAGCCGAGCTGCAAGATGGATCGCCCCAAGAGCTGAGACCCGGCTGATCGACATCGCCTGTCGCGCCTGCAGGTCGCGACAGGCGCGCTTCTCCTTGCGTACCAGCTTCATCGGACGGGTTCATAGGACGCGGGGCCGCCTTGGAATACATCGTCGTCTCGGTGCTGAACGGCGTCGTTCACGGACTGCTGCTGTTCATGGTGTCGGCCGGGCTGACACTGATCTTCGGCATGATGGGCGTGCTCAATTTCGCCCATGCCTGGTTCTACATGCTGGGCGCCTATGTCGGCTTCACGCTGACGCGGCTCGGCGGTTTCTGGATCGGCCTCGCGCTGGCGCCGGTCGTCGCCGGGCTGGCCGGCGTGCTGGTCGAGCGCTACATGCTGCGCCGCGTCCACAAGTACGGGCATGCCCACGAATTGCTGCTGACCTTCGGTCTCGCCTTCATCATCGAGGAGGTCATCAAGCTGTTCTACGGCGACGCGCTGGTGAGCTACCAGATGCCCGACTACATGCGCTTCGCCGCCTTCACGATCTTCGAGACCAACTATCCGTTCTACCGGCTGTTCATGGGGGCCGTGGCGCTCGCCATGTTCGCCGTCCTCTACCTGTTGCTGACCCGCACCCGCGTCGGCATCATCGTGCGCGCCGCCACCTATCGGCCGACCACGGTCGAGGCGCTCGGCCATAACCTGCCCGTCGTCTACATGGCGGTGTTTGCCGGCGGCTCGGCGCTGGCCGGGCTGGCCGGGGCGGTGGCCGGGGCGTTCTATCCGACCGGACCCAACATGGCGGTCGATTTCGGCACGCTGGTCTTCGTCGTCGTCGTCATCGGCGGGCTGGGCTCGGTGGTCGGCGCGCTGATCGCCTCGCTGATGATCGGGTTGTTCATCTCCTTCTCGGTGGGCCTCAACGTGTCGCTCGCCGACCTGCTCGGCCTGGTCGGGCTGGGACCGTGGGCCAGCGACGTCGGCGGCCTGTTCACCCTGCAGCTCTCGACCATCGCCAACAGCATGCCCTTCCTGCTGATGCTGCTGGTCCTGCTGATCCGCCCCGCCGGCCTGATGGGAGATCGCCAGTGATCGGCACGCGTACCATTGCCCTGCTGCTGCTGGCGCTCGGGCTGCTTATCGTCCTGCCCCTGTTCCTGTCGCCCAACCTGCTCAATGCGGCGATCAAGATGATGATCGCCGCGCTGTTTGCGTTGGCCTTCACCCTCGCCATGGGCCAGGCCGGCATGCTCTCGTTCGGCCACGCCGCCTATTACGGCCTCGGCGCCTTCGCCGCCCTGCACCTGATGCGCGCCGTCGAGCAGAAGATGTTCGGCTTCCCGACGCCGCTGATTCCGCTCGCCGGCGCCCTCGCCGGCTTCGTGTTCGGGCTGGTGTTCGGATGGCTCGCCACGCAGCGCACCGGCGTCTATTTCGCAATGGTGACGCTCGCCCTGGCCGAGCTCCTGTTCACCCTGGCGCCGACGTGGAACGCGCTGTTCGGCGGCGAATCGGGCATTGCGACCATGCGCGGCCCGTCGTGGGGCCTGACGTTCGGCTCGGACGAGGAGGTCTACTACCTGACGCTCGGCTGGTTCGTGCTGTCGGCTTGGTGCATGTGGGCGTTCACCCGCACGCCGCTCGGGCGGCTGGCGCTGGCCCTGCGCGACAACGAGCAGCGCGTGCGCTTCCTCGGCTTCAACACCCATGTCGCGCGCACCCTGATCTTCGCCATCTCCTGCCTGTTCACCGGCGTCGCCGGTGCGCTGCTGGCGATCGCCAACGAGGCGGCCAACTACACGATCTTCTCGGCCCAGGCCTCGGCCAACGTCGTGCTGCAGACCTTCATCGGCGGCGCCGGCACGTTCTTCGGGCCGGCGCTGGGTGCGGCGATCATGACCTTCTTCGCGCGCATCACCTCCGACCTAACGCGGTCCTGGCTGCTCTACCAGGGACTGATCTTCGTGCTGGTCATGCTGTTCGCGCCGCAGGGGCTGGGCGGCCTGGTCGATCTCCATGCCCGCCGGGTCAGGGCCAATGGCTGGAAGCACCTGGTGGCGCCGTACCTGGTGTGCCTGGTCGTCGGCGTGCTGCTGGTCGCGGGCCTGGTCTTCGTCGTCGAGAGCATCCACGTCGTGCTGACCGACGCCTACATGGCCAAGCGCACCGCGGCCAAGGGCGAGTGGATTCCCTACGAGCTGTTCGGCCGGACGTTCGAGCCGTTCGGGCTGCTGACCTGGGCCATTCCCATCGTCCTGCTGGCGCTCGGCGGCGTGCTCCTGCCGATCGCGCGCCGCATCACGGCGCGGGCGTGGCTCGCCGCCACGCGCGAGGCGGCGGCCGAGACGCACGCGCCCCCGGCAGCCGCCGATGCAGCACCTGCCGATGCCGCGGCGGCCGGGCAGGGGGCACGGCCATGAGCCTGCAGACCGCGTCGCCTTTCGGCGAGCCGGTGCTCGAGCTCAGGGCGCTGCACAAATCGTTCGGCGAGACCAGGATCATCCGCGGCGTCGATCTCACCGTGCTGCGCGGCCAGCGCCATGCGCTGATCGGGCCCAACGGCGCCGGCAAGTCGACCCTGTTCAACCTGATCTCGGGACACTACACGCCAAGCTCGGGCGAGATCCTGCTGAACGGCGCCTCGATCGCCGGGTTCGCGCCGCACATCATCAACCGGCTCGGGCTGTCGCGGTCGTTCCAGATCACCAACGTCTTTCCGCGCATGACCGTGGCCGAGAATTTGCGCATCTCGATCATGGGCCGGTACGGCCATCGTCTCACGCTGTTCCGGCCGATCCGCGGACTGGCCGACGTCAACGACGAGGTCGAAGAGTACCTGCAGAAGCTGCGGCTGGTGCGGCGGCGCGACAGCCTCGCCGGCGATCTCGCCTACTCCGAGCAGCGTATCCTCGAGATGGGCATGGCGCTCGCCACCGATCCTGCCGTGCTGATCCTCGACGAGCCGACCGCCGGCATGTCGCGCGACGAGACGACCTACATCGTCGATCTCATCCGCAGCGTAACGGAAGGCCGCACCCTGCTGGTCGTCGAGCACGACATGAGCGTGGTGTTCACGCTCTGCGACCAGGTCTCGGTGCTGGTCTACGGCGAGATCATCGCGTCGGGCGAGCCGGCCGTGGTCCGGGCCGACAAGAAGGTGCAGGAAGCCTATCTCGGCGAGGAGGTGCACTGATGGCCAACCTGCTCGAGGTCGAGCGCCTGCACGCGCATTACGACAAGAGTCACATCCTGCACGGCGTCTCGATGTCGATCGCGCCGGGCGAGATCGTGAGCCTGCTGGGGCGCAACGGCTCGGGCCGGTCGACCACGCTCAAGGCCATCATGGGGCTGGTGCCGCCGACCGGCGGCCATGTGCTGCTGGACGGCCGCGACCTCGCCGGCGAACGGGCCTTCCGGATCGCCCGCGTCGGGGTTGCCTACGTGCCGGAGGAGCGCGAGATCTTCGCCAACATCACGGTCGACGAGAACCTGCGCATCGGCATGCAGCCGCCGCGCCCGGGCGTGCCGACCTGGACGACCGAGCAGATGTTCGCGTTCTTCCCGCAGCTCCGCGACCGCCGCAACACCATCGCCGGCATGCTGTCGGGCGGCGAGCAGCAGATGCTGACGATCTGCCGGGCCCTGCTCGGCAACCCGCGCGTCATCCTGATCGACGAGCCGACCGAAGGCTTGGCGCCCAAGATCGTCGAGACCGTCACCGAGGTGATCCGCGACATCTGCCGCCAGGGCGTCTCGGTGCTGCTGGTCGAGCAGAAGCTCACCATCGCCATGCGCGTGTCGCAGCGCCTCTACGTGATGGGCCACGGCCAGATCGTCTTTGAGGGCACCCCTCACAGCCTGCGCGAGGCGCCCGACATCCGCCGCAACTGGCTCGAGGTCAATTGACCCTCACTCGATCTTGACGTCCATGGTGTAGCCGGCGTTGCCGCGGGTGCCGCCAACGACGATGAGATAGGTGCCGCGTTGCGGCAGCCGGCCGCTCCAGCGCGTCGCGTCGTCGGTCTCGCCGGCGCCGGGCAGGGCAGTGCCCTTGAACTCCAGGATGCCGTCGTTGTCGCGGGCAATCGTGGTGCCCGGCAGGTAGATCTGGAAGGCGGCATTGCCTTCGGGCGCCGTGATCGTGACGGTCATGGTCTGTCCCGCGGCAGCCGTGATCGTATAGAGGGCGCGCTCGCCACGAAGGACGTGACCGCCGACCGTTCCCTTGGTCGAACCGGTGGCGAAGTAGATCGGCCTGGGAGTCGGAATGGGATCGGCGGCCAATGCGCCGCACATCAGGAAGAACAGGCACAGGAAGAAGGGTGCGGCGATTCTCATGGGCCTGGATTGCCATTCCGACCTTTGACCATGGCGACAGCCTACTCAATCGCGCGGCCGGGGCCAGCACCGAAATCAGGAGGCGGATTCGAATGGTGCTGGCAGTCCCGTGGTTGCAGGACGTCCGGCATCACTGGCGTGGGTAGATGATGATCGAAAGGTACTCCATCGGGGCAGCGATCAGCTCCTCCGGGCCGTGACGGGCAGCGGCGTCGAAGAACAGCGCGTCGCCGGGCTCGAGCAGGTAGGTGCGGTCGGCGTGGCGATAGCGCACCGTGCCCGACAGCATGTAGATGAACTCGACGCCGGCATGGCGGAAGCTGGTGTAGGGCAGGGCGTCGCGCTTCAGCGTGATCAGGAACGGCTCGACGCCGATCTCGCCGGCCAGCGAATGGCCGAGCAGGTCGTAGCGGTGGCCGGCCTTGGTGCCGCGCCGCTCGATGCGCAGGCCCTGTCCGGCCTTGACGAAGGAGCAGTCGCGTCGCTCGTCCGATTCGGCAAACAGGCTGGCGATCGACACGTTGAGCGCCTTGGCGAGCGCGCCGAGCGTCGACAGCGACGGCGAGATCGTGCCGTTCTCGATCTTCGACAGCATGCCGGCCGAGATGCTGGCGGCAACGCCGAGCTCGGCGACGGTAAGATCGAGCCCCTTGCGCAGCCGGCGCACCGCAATGCCGATCTCCTCCTCGACGCTGCGCGGCAGCAGTTCCGTCGGCGCCAGCGAGCCGGTCAGCAGATCGCGGACGCGGCGCGCCCGTTGCGGCTGCCGGGCATCCGCGTATGACAAAGCACCGTCATCCCGACCGGAGCCGCGCGTAGCACGGCGTAGTGGAGGGACCTTTCTTGTTGCAGCTTCAGCAAGAGAGGTCCCTCGACTGTGCCGCCCTTCGGGCAGCTCCGTTCGGGATGACGACATTTTCTTCGTATGCGAATGCCGAGTTGGCTTCTTCCGGGGCATCGTCTCGTTCACTGACAGGAAAGTTTTATTCCTGCAGGTTGACACGTTCCCGCGGCGATGCAAACTGCGTGGGCGTTGCGGCGGAGTATCGGCGATGTGCGGCATTGCGGGGCTGTTTCTCAAGGATCGGGCGCTCGAGGGCGATCTCGGCGCCCTGCTGGCGGGCATGCTGGCGCCGCTCAGCGACCGCGGTCCGGATTCGACGGGTTTCGCGGTCTATGGCGAGGGTGCCGCCGGCATCCTGAAGCTCACCCTGCGCGGCCCGCGCTCGCTCGATGCGGACGCGCTGCTGCAGAGCCTCGGCGAGGCGGCCGGCGGGCCCGTCGCGCATCGCCGGCACGACACGCATCTGGTGGTCGCCATCCCGGCCGAGCGCGAGGCCGTGGTGCGCCAGGCGCTGCGGGAGTTTCCCGAGGTCGCCCTGGTCGGCGCGGGCCGGCGCATGGAGCTGTTCAAGGAGGTCGGCCGGCCCGACGACGTGTCGCGGCGCTTCGGGCTTGCCGGCATGAGCGGCACCCACGCCATCGGCCACACCCGCATGGCGACCGAGTCGGCGGTGACCACCGACGGCGCCCATCCGTTCACGACAGGCGACGACCAGTGCCTGGTGCACAACGGCTCGCTTTCCAACCACAACGCGGTGCGTCGCGAGCTGATCCGCGAGGGCCTGTCGTTCCAGACCGAGAACGATTCGGAGGTGGCGGCGGGCTTCATCACGGCGCAGCTGCGCGGCGGCCGCTCGCTCGAGCAGGCGATGGAAGCTTCGCTCGGCGCGCTCGACGGCTTCTACACCTTCGTCATCGGCACCGAGCAGGGCTTCGGCGTGCTGCGCGATCCGATCGCCTGCAAGCCCGCGGTGATGGCCGAGACCGAGCGCTGGGTGGCTTTCGGCACCGAGTACCGCGCCCTGGTCGACCTGCCCGGCATCGACGGTGCGCGGGTGTGGGAGCCGGCGCCGGCGCGCGTCTATCGCTGGGAACTGCATTGATGCCCGATATCGACCTGGCGAGGAACTCGGTACGCGACCTGAACGCGGCGCTGCACCGGCTGGGCAAGGATACCAACGAGACGCAATGGCGTGTGCGCAACCCGCGCGGCCAGCATTCGGTGGCGGTCGGGCTCGAGGCGCCGGTGGTCGTCGAGATCGACGGCCATGTCGGCTACTACTGCGCCGGCATGAACAAGGACGCGACCGTCATCGTCAACGGCAATGCCGGCCAGGGCGTCGCCGAGAACATGATGTCGGGCAAGGTCTGGGTGAAGGGCGACGCCTCGCAGGCGGCCGGCGCTACCGGCTGCGGCGGGCTGCTGGTGATCGACGGTAACGCGTCGGCGCGCTGCGGCATCTCGATGAAGGGCATCGACATCGTGGTCAAAGGCGACGTCGGCCATCTCTCGGCTTTCATGGCGCAGGCCGGCAACCTGGTGGTGCTGGGCGATGCCGGCGAGGCATTGGGCGATTCGATCTACGAGGCGCGGCTGTTCGTGCGCGGCCACGTGCACGGGCTCGGCGCCGACTGTGTCGAGAAGCCAATGGAGGACCGGCACAAGGCCGAGCTGCGCCGCCTGCTCGACACAGCAGGGCTGGGTGGCAAGGTCGATGTCGGTGCGTTCCGCCGCTACGGCTCGGCGCGCCAGCTCTATCACTTCCACATCGATCACGCGGGATCCTACTGATGGCGCCGCCCGACGAGGACCGCTGGATCCACACGCCGCCGCGCAAGTCGGCGACTTTCGACGATGCCGCCATCGCCGAGATCCGCCGCGCCTCGGCGAGCGGCATCTACGACATCAGGGGCGGCGGGGCGAAACGCCGGCTGCCGCATTTCGACGACCTGCTGTTCCTCGGCGCCTCGATCAGCCGCTATCCGCTCGAAGGCTATCGCGAGAAATGCGCCACCGGCGTCACCATCGGTGCGCGCTTCGCCAAGAAGCCGATCACGCTGAAAGTTCCGATCACCATCGCCGGCATGAGCTTCGGCTCGCTGTCGGCGCGCGCCAAGGAGGCGCTGGGGCGCGGTGCCTCGGCGGTCGGCACCTCGACGACGACGGGTGACGGCGGCATGACGCCGGAGGAGCGCGCGCATTCGAGCCTGCTGGTCTACCAGCTGCTGCCGTCGCGCTATGGTATGAATCCCGACGATCTGCGCCGCGCCGACGCCATCGAGATCGTGGTCGGTCAGGGTGCCAAGCCGGGCGGCGGCGGCATGCTTCTGGGCCAGAAGATCTCCAAACGCGTCGCCGAGATGCGCGTGCTGCCGGAAGGTATCGACCAGCGCTCGGCCTGCCGCCATCCCGACTGGACCGGCCCGGACGATCTCGAGATCAAGATCGGCGAGCTGCGCGAGATCACCGACTGGCAGAAGCCGATCTACATCAAGGTCGGCGCCTCGCGGCCGTATTACGACACGGCGCTGGCGGTGAAGGCGGGCGCCGATGCGGTCGTGCTCGACGGCATGCAGGGCGGCACGGCGGCGACCCAGGACGTGTTCATCGAGCATGTCGGCATCCCGACCCTGGCCGCCATTCCGCCCGCCGTGCAGGCGCTGCAGGAGCTCGGCATGCATCGCAAGGTGCAGCTCATCGTGTCGGGCGGCATCCGCAGCGGCGCCGACGTCGCCAAGGCGCTGGCGCTCGGCGCCGATGCCGTGTCGATCGGCACGGCGGCGCTAGTGGCGCTGGGCGACAACGATCCGCATCTCGAGGAGGAGTACCGCGCGCTCGGCACCACGGCGGGTGCCTACGACGACTGGCACGAGGGGCGCGATCCAGCCGGCATCACCACGCAGGACTCGGTCCTGGCGGCGCGGCTCGATCCGGTGGCGGCCGGGCGCAAGCTCGCGAACTACCTCTCCGTGCTGACGCTCGAGGCGCAGGCGATCGCGCGCGCCTGCGGCAAGTCGCATCTGCACAATCTCGAGCCCGAGGATCTCGCGGCGCTCACGGTCGAGGCGGCGGCAATGGCGCGCGTGCCCTTGGTCGGCACCGACTGGATCCCGGGTCGCGGCCGTGAGTGAGAGCAGGGCATTTGTGCATGGGCGCGCATCTCATTCTCCTCCCCAGCGAAGCTGGGGAGGTGTCGCCGTCTTACGGCGACGGAGGGGTCAGTAGTCTCAGTGGGGCTTTCGACCCCTCCGTCGGCGATTACGCCGACACCTCCCCAGCGAAGCTGGGGAGGAGAATGAAAGAGCGTTGATGTGATTGAAAGGGAGGGTTGGTGATGGCGACCTGGGGCGAGATCGCACGCGAGCGCAACATCCGCTACTTCCTGGTCTCCTTCGTCGATCTGTTCGGCACGACACGGGCCAAGATGGTGCCGGCAAGCGCGATGGACGATGTCGCCCGGGCGGGCGCGGGCTTTGCCGGCTTCGCCGCCTGGTTCGACATGACGCCGGCCGATCCCGACGTGCTGGTCGTGCCCGAGGTGGACACGCTGATCCAGCTGCCGTGGAAGCCCGAGGTCGCCTGGGTGACCGGCGATCTGTCGATGGCGGGCAAGCCGGTCGCGCAGAACCCGCGGCAGATCCTGAAGCGCGTCGCGGCATCGGCCGATGCGGAAGGCTACGAGCTCAGGACCGGGGTCGAGTGCGAGTATTTCCTGATCGCGCCCGACGGCTCGGCGATCTCCGACCCGGCCGATCAGCAGGCCAAGCCGTGCTACGACCAGCAGGCGCTGATGCGGCGCTACGATGTCGTGGCCGAGATTTGCGATGCCATGGTGGCGCTGGGCTGGCGGCCCTACCAGAACGACCACGAGGACGCCAACGGCCAGTTCGAGATGAACTGGCAATACGACACCGCGCTCAGGACGGCCGACCGCCACGTGTTCTTCAAGTACATGGTGAAGTCGATCGCCGAGAAGCATGGCTTGCGCGCCACCTTCATGCCCAAGCCGTTCGCCGGCCTCACCGGCAACGGCTGCCACGTCCATGCCTCGCTGTGGAACAAGGCAGGCGACAACGTGTTCGTCGATGCCGCGGGCGAGCTCGGCCTGTCCAAGACGGCCTACCATTTCATCGGCGGCGTCATGCACTCGGCACCGGCGCTCTCAGCCATCGCCAATCCGACGGTCAATTCTTACAAGCGCCTCAACGCGCCGGTGACGGCGTCGGGCGCCACGTGGTCGCCCAACACCGTGACCTACGCCGGCAACAACCGCACCCACATGATCCGCATCCCCGATGCCGACCGCTTCGAGCTGCGCCTGCCCGATGGCGCTGCCAATCCCTACCTGCTGCCGGCGGCGCTGCTCGCCGTCGGCCTCGACGGCGTCCGGAACGCGCGCGATCCCGGCAAGCGGCTCGACATCAACATGTACACCGAGCGCCACAAGGCCGGCGCGGCCAAGACCCTGCCGCTCAATCTGCTCGATGCGCTGCGCGCGCTGGAGAAATCCGCGGTGCTGAAGGAGGCGTTCGGCGCACCGATCATCGCCTCCTACATCGCGCTCAAGACGGCGGAGTGGAACGACTACGCGCGCCACCTGACCGAGTGGGAACGCCGCACGACGCTCGATTGCTGACACCATGAGCGAGACCTTCGACGCGATCGTGATCGGCGGCGGCGTGATCGGCGCCTCGACCCTGTTCCAGCTGACCGAGCTCGGCTGCCGCAGGGTGCTGCTGATCGAGCGCGGCGAGATCGCCGGCGGCATGACGGCGCATTCCTCGGGCATCGTGCGCACCCACTACAGCGTTCCGGCCAATGTCGAGATCGCGCGCGCCAGCCTCGCCATGTTCGAACGCTTCCGCGACCTCTG
>NZ_JBGAKA010000025.1:0-110393 GCF_044224635.1 Reyranella sp.
CGGCCATGACAGCCACGGCGTCGGCATGATGCCGGCCTACATCCAGAACACCACGACCGGGAACTGCACCCGTAACCATCATGCAAGAATTTCGCGCGACAATGGCGCGGTGATCGTGATCGACGGCGGTGCCGGCTACGGCCAGGTCATCGCCAAGGAGGCGATGGACATCGGCATCGATCGGGCCCGCAAGCACGGCGTCTGTGTCCTCGGTCTCACCAATTCGCACCATATCGGGCGGATCGGCCATTGGGCCGAGCAATGCGCCCGTGCCGGCATGGTGAGCACGCACTGGGTGAACGTGCACGGCCACAAGTCGCTGGTGGCGCCGTTCGGCGGCGCCGAGCCGCGCTTCACCACCAATCCCTACTGCACGGCCGTGCCGCGCAAGGGCAAGGAGCCGATCGTGCTCGATTTCGCCACCAGCCAGGTGGCGGCCGGCAAGGTTCGCGTCGCCAGCAACAAGAAGGTGCAGATGGACGAAGGCTTGCTGATCGATGCCGCAGGCAACCCGACAACCGATCCCGGTGTGCTGTACAACCCACCCTTCGGCGCCATCCTGCCGTTCGGCCTGCACAAGGGTGGCGGGCTGGCCGTGATCTGCGACCTGCTGGCCGGCGCCTTGACCGGAGGCCTGACCCACAGCCCGCGCACCATCAAGAAGGACAGCACCAGGATCATCAACAACATGCTGTCGATCATCATCGATCCGGCGGCGATGGGCGGCGTCGAGGCCTTCGAGGACGAGGTCGAGACCTTCATCACCTGGGTGAAGTCGGCGCGGCCCCAGCCGGGCGTGGCCGAGGTGCTGGCGCCCGGCGAGCCCGAGCGCGCCCGCCGCGTCGATCGCGAGAAGAACGGCGTGCCGATCGACGGCACGACCTGGCAGCAGCTCATCGAGGTTGCCCGCAAGGTCCGGCTGAACGACACGGAAATCCCCGGCGTGGCCGTCGCCTGAGGGGATAAAGGGGGGACCCACCATGGCCAAGATGACGCTCTACTACTCGCCCGCCTCGCCCTACGCCCGCAAGGTCAGGGTGGTGGCGCTCGAGAGCGGCCTCGACAAGAAGATCGAGCCGGTCAACGTCGCCCTGACGCCAGTGATGCCCAATGCCGACGTCGACAAGCACAACCCGATCGGCAAGATCCCGGCCCTGTCGGTCAAGGGCATGGACCTCTTCGACTCGCCGGTGATCTGCGAGTACCTCGACAGCCAGCACAAGCGCCGCAAGCTGGTGCCGCGCAAGGGCCGCGACCGCTGGGTGGCGCTGCGCCAGCAGGCCATGGGCGACGGCCTGCTCGATGCCGCCCTGCTGGCGCGCTACGAGAGTTTCCTGCGGCCCGAGGAGAAGCGCTGGCCCGACTGGAGCAAGGGCCAGATGAAGAAGATCGACGGCGTGCTCGATCAGCTCGAGGCCGAGGTCAAGTCGCTGAAGGGCAAGCCGACGATCGGCACCATCACCATCGGCTGTGCGCTGGGCTATCTCGACTATCGCTTCGCCAGCCACGACTGGCGCGCCAAACGGCCGAAGCTCGCCAAATGGTTCGCAGCCTTCGCCAAGCTGCCGTCGATGAAGGCGACGGTGCCGCCGCCCGGTTGATGACGGCCAACGAGTTGATCGCCCGGCTGGGGCTGCGGCCTCATCCGGAAGGCGGCCACTTCATCGAGACCTTTCGCGCCCCCGACGCCGAGCGCGCCGCCGGCACGGCGATCTACTTCCTGCTGAAAGCCGGCGAGCGCTCGCACTGGCACAAGGTCGATGCCGACGAGATCTGGCACTTCTATGCCGGCGCGCCGCTCGAGCTGTCTCTGAGCGACGATGGTCGCACCGTCCGGCACGCGCGGCTCGGCACGGACTTCAGACTCGGCGAGCAGCCGCAGGCCGTGGTGCCGCGTCACGTCTGGCAGGCCGCTCGTTCCCTGGGGGCCTGGACCCTGGTCGGCTGCACCGTGTCGCCGGGTTTCGAGTATGGCGGCTTCGAGCTGGCGCCTCCAGATTGGTCGCCAGGACCGTAGCGGCTATCGATCCGCTTGACTCCTGCCCGCCGGCATGCGGTTCGGCATTCCGGCGGGTGCCGACGCCGCGACGTTGTCTGTCATTGCAGAGGGCGGCGGTCTGGCTTGTCTGTCACTTCGACTTGCGCGCCGCCGCTGTCTTGCCGGGTTGCTGCTGCTCGGCCACCTTGACGGAAGGCAGTGTCCGGTCCTGCTCCTTTACTGGTGCCGCTTGGACAAACGACACGGGGTCGCTCGCCGGGAAGGTGCCCTTCAGCGCCTCATCGAGCTTCTTATCCAGCTTTTTTGCCGTGTTCCCTGGCTTGGCCTCGGACGCCGATTCACGGCTCAGCCTTTGCTGCGCCGCGATGTAGTCCTGCTCGATGAGCTTGAGGTCGGCCTTGTCCTTTTCGGTGGCGCCGGGGCGGTTGGCTGCGTCCCGGGCACTCCGGAGCTTGAGCGCGATGTCGTCGAGTTGATGCTTCATTGCGTCGGACATAAGGCCTGCCTCCGATGGTGCCGATTGGTGAGAGGAACGGGCCATGACTGCCGCGGTTGCCGAGCCCCGCGCATCGGGGCACGGCCTTCACATATGGCAAGACATCTGTCGTTTCGACCGCAGCCGCGCGTCACGGGGCGTCGCGGAAGGACCGTTCCTGCGGTGGTGCCCACAAAGACCGGCCTCCTCGACTGCGCCGCCGATGGCGGCTGTGAACAGCGCCGAATCGGGCGGCTGCGCTCGGGGATGACGGGGAAGTGGCCATAGGCCAAGGCCCTGCGGATTGGGCGCGCCGGGCACCGCCTTCGTGTCGAGCGGATGCGTGGTCTCCCGTTCGAGGCTACGATGCAGGTTGCAGCCATGTTCGTTCGGCCGACCAATCCGCTCAGTCATCGTCTGGCGCGCCTGGCGTTCGTCATGGCGTGTGCGGGTGCGCTAGTCGTCGGGTTGGCCGGTCCGCTGCACCGCTTCGCCGGCCTCGACGTCGATATCGCCATCGGCGTGATGCGCTACGGCTTCTACGTCGCCGTCGCCGGCGTCGCCCTGGCTGTCGCGACCATCGTGCCGACCCGGCCGGGCGACCGGCGGCGCGGCTTCGTCGCCGCGGTGCTCGCCATCATGATCGGCGTGGCGGCCGCCTATACGCCCCTGAGCTGGTTCCAGCGCGCCCAGCACATGCCCGAGCTCAACGACATCTCCACCGATATCAACGATCCTCCGCCGCTGGTCGTCACCCTGCAGCTCCGTCGGGGCGCCGCCAACCCGCCAGCCTGGCCCGGCAAGAGCGCCGGCGTCCTGCAGCGCTCGGCCTATCCCGATATCGTGCCGGTCGTCCTGCCGGTGCCGCCCGCCGAGGCCTTCAAGCGCGTCGACGAGGCGGCCATGGCGATGGGCTGGGACGTCGTCGCCCGAGCCCCGGCCGATGGCCGCCTCGAGGCCGTCGCCACCAGCGACTGGTTCGGCTTTCGCGACGACATCGTCGTGCGCATCCGTGCCGATGGCGCCGGCAGCCGGGTCGACATGCGCTCCAAGAGCCGCTTCGGCGACTCCGACCTCGGCGTCAACGCCCAGCGCATCCGCGAGTTCACGGCCAAGCTGAAGGCCATGCCCTGACGGCTGGCAAGGGGCGCTGGCGCGACCGCCCATCCGGCCGGCGGCAGCTGTGAAGCCTTCGGCGAGGCCGGCAAGTGGGGCGTGAGACAAGGCTCGACCTGACGCAATCCGGGCTTCGAGCAGGCCGACAGCGATCCCGTCGTCGGCATGTCGTGGATCGCCGCGAAGGCTTGCGTTGCCTGGTTTTGGAAGCAGACCGGGAAGCCCTGTCGATTGCCTTCAGCTGCCCGCGGCTGGAATCCGCTGAAGGCCCATTCCACGTCGGCAGGCGTCGCCCGAGCGGATGGGGAGCAACCGTCAGCGCCCGGCAAACGGCAAGGTGAACCGGAAGGTCGTGCCGCTGGCGCTGGTTTCCTTCAGGGCGATGTCGCCGCCGTGGGCGCGCACCAGGTCGCGCGCGATCGCGAGGCCAAGGCCCGCGCCGCCCGGCCGGCCACCGGTCGCGAACGGCCGGAAGATCTGTGCCGAGATCGCCTGCGGCACGCCGGGCCCGTCGTCGGCGACGTCAACCATGGTGTAGCCGCCATTGACGCTGTGGCGCACGGTCACGGTGTGGGCGCCGGCCTCGAAGGCATTGCGGCCGAGATTGACGAACACACGGTAGAGCAGGTCGCGATCGGCGCGAATGTGCTGGTGCTCGCCGACTGCGTTGATCCATTGGCGTACCACGTTGGGCGTGCTCTCCTCGCCTTGCTCCTGCAACGCGATGCCGACCTCGTCGACCAGGTCGGCAAGATCGACGTCGGCGAGGCGGGGCGTCGGCTGGTCGCGGACGTACTGGATCGCGTCACTTGCCAGGCGAGCCGCCCGGTCGATCGTGCCGAGGATGGTCGGCGCCAGCGCCCGCGTGCGCTCGTCGTCGCTGCGCGCCAGGCGATCGGACAAGAGCCGCGCCGTCGACAGCATGTTGCGCAGGTCGTGGTTGATCTTGTTGGTCGCCGCGCCGACTTCGGCCAGGCGCGATTTCTGACGCAGCGAGGCGCGCAGCTCGCGCTGCAGGTTCTGGAACTCGCGGTCGACCACGCCGATCTCGTCGTTGCGCCGGGTCGGCGCCCGTTCGGCGCCGGCTTCCTCCGGTGCATGACGGAACGCCGTCATGGCCGACGACAGATCCTGCAGCGGCAGGATCACCAGCCAGCGCAGGCCGAGATAGAGCAGCGCCGCCGTGAACAGCGCGATGAGGATGGAAAGCGCCAGGATGCGGCCGGCATAGCCGTACATGGCGATGCGCATCGGCCATTCGTCGGCGACGATCCAGACCATAGCCCTGGGCAGGCGCATCGATTCGCCGCCGACCCTTATGTAGCGCTGTCCGTCGTGGGCCATCGCCTCCAGGGCATCCCAGATCAGGCTGAAGAAGCCCTGTTCCTTGAGATTGTAGCCCGGCATGCTGGGGCGCGGTTCTATGTTCATCAGGGCGCGCTTGGGCTTGTTGGGCTCGACCAGGACCACGGCATCGACGCGCGCATTGTCGAGCAGGGAGCGCTTCACCTGCTCGGTCACCATGTTGTCGGGGGTGGCGTCGAGCGCCAGCGCCGCCAGGGTGCCGCTCTCGATCAGCTGCTCGAGATAGACCACGCGGAACCGAGCGATCGAGGGCAGGAAGATCAGGACTTCGGCCGTCATGACGGCGACGACGACCAGCCCGAGGATGCGCCACGACAAGCCGAAGACGGCGCGGCGGCGTCGCGCTGGCTTCAGGGTCTCGGCTGATACGGTCAGGTCGGCGGCCATCGCCCCCCGAGTCTATCGAAGTCGGGGTGCCGGGCCTAGATCGACGCACGACCTTGTGTGGCCGAACATCACAGGAACTTTTCCTTGATGTCGATGGTTGACCGTCGGCCGATGGCGTCGAAATTGGCGCCGAGCCAGTCGTCGGCGGCCTGGCGGCCGATCTCCTTGAGGTGCAGGAGGAACTCCAGCCGGGCGTTGAGCTTGCTCGACACCCCGAGCCCCCTCATGTGCTTCTCCGACTCGATCCAGTGGACGTTGATGCGTTTGTAGGCATTGTTGTCGAGCTTGCCGGCGTCGATCAGGTCGGTGACGAAGGAGATCGCCCGCATTTCGCGCATCAGCGACGAATTGAAGCTGATCTCGTTGACCCGGTTCATGATTTCCGTGGCGGTCGTGGGCACGCGGTCGCAACCCAGCGGGTTGATCTGGACGATCACCACGTCGGGCGTCTCGGCCCCGTAGATCAGCGGGAAGATCGCCGGATTGCCCATGTAGCCGCCGTCCCAGTAGGGATCGCCGTCGACCGTGACGGCCTGGAACAGGAACGGCAGGCAGGCCGAGGCCAGCAGCACGTCCGACGTGATTTCGCCCGACTGGAAGACGCGGACCTTGCCGGTCTTCACGTTGGTCGCGCTGATGAACAGCTTTATCCGGCGGCAGCCTTCGAGCCGTTTGAAGTCGACCGAGTCCTCCAGCACGCGGCGCAGCGGATTGAGGTTCATCGGGTTGAACTGGTAGGGCGACAGCATGCGGGTCAGCATATCGAAGGCGACGAACGCCGCCGAATGGTCGAGATTCCAGCCAGTGGCGAAGCGGTCGAACGGGCTGGGCTGAAGCGGGCCGGTTTGCGAGGCCCGGCTGACATTGTGCCAGAAGGCGTCGAGCGCGCGGCGCGCCTCGTCGCGGCCGCCGCGCCCCATGCCGTCGGCGAGCACGGCGGCGTTCATCGCGCCGGCCGAGGTGCCGGACACCGCCTCGACCTCGACGCGCGCGTCCTCGAGCAGGCGGTCGAGCACGCCCCACGTGTAGGCGCCGTGGGCGCCGCCGCCCTGCAAGGCGAGGTTGATGCGCTTGATCTCCACTGCCGCCTCCTCACTGCGCGGTCCAGCCGCCGTCCATGGGCAGCGCCACGCCGGTCACCGAGGCGCCGTTGTCGCTGCACAGGAACAGGGCCAGCGCGGCCAGCTCGGCGACCTCGACGAAGCGCCTGTTGGGCTGTCTCTGCAGCAGCACGTCGCTGATCACTTTTTCCCGCGCGATTCCGTGCGCGCGCGCCTGGTCGTCGATCTGCTGCTCGACCAGCGGCGTGCGCACGTAGCCCGGGCAGATGGCGTTGCAGGTGATGCCGTCCTCGGCGGTCTCGAGCGCCGTCACCTTGGTGAGGCCGAGCACGCCGTGCTTGGCCGCGACATAGGCCGCCTTGTAGGGCGAGGCGACCAGCGCGTGCGCCGAGGCGACATTGATCAGCCGGCCCCACCCCTTGCGCCGCATGACGGGCAGCACGAGCTTGGTGGCGTGGAAGGCCGAGCTGAGATTGATGGCGAGGATCGCCTCCCACTTCTCCTCCGGAAACTGCTCGATCGGCGCCACGTGCTGGATGCCGGCGTTGTTGACCATGATGTCGACGGCGCCGAAGGCGTCGGTGGTCTGGCGCACCATCTGCTCGATCGCCCTGGGCTTGCTCATGTCGGCCGGCGAGTAGACGACGCGGGCATTGGTGCGGGCCGCCAGGTCGGCGCGGCTCTTCTCGATCTGTATGGCATCGCCGAAGCCGTTCAGCACGACATTGGCGCCGCTGCGCGCAAACGCCTCGGCGATGCCGAGCCCGATGCCGCTGGTCGAGCCCGTGACGATGGCCGTCTTGCCTTGAAGCATGTGCGATCTCCCCTATCTGGTGATCGCAGCTTGCGCGTCGCGCGGCCGCGCCTGAAATGCCGCTTCGCTACCGATTCAATAGCACGTGCGCATCGCCGAGCTCGCGCAACGAGGCCAGCAATTCCTCCGGATCGGGCCAGCGCGAGGGGTCGGCATCGGAGAACGCAAAGGCGACGCGCGCCGTCGGCTCGGCGACGAACACCGCCGGCACCGGCAGGCGCCACATCCGATCGCCGTGCATCGCCGGGAGGTCGCGGCCGCGCTCCCGGTGGATGCGGATGTGGCCGGGCGAGAGATCGTAGGCCAGCCCGCAGGTGCGGGCGAAGGCGTTGGCGGGATCGCTCAGCAGCAGGTAGCCGAGATGACGGTGTGCGGCCGTGCGGGCGATGATCTCCGGCCGGTCCGGCATGACACCCACCGCAGTGGCGCCCAGCGCCTCGATCGCCGGCCGCGCCGCCTCGAGTGCCGTCATGGTGAGCTCGCAGAACGGGCACCAGTCGCCGCGGAACAGCGCCAGCACCAGGGGCCCGCGATCGAGCAGCTCGTTCGAGGTCCAGGTCCGCCCGGCGGCATCCTCGAGCGCGAAGTCGGGGAGATAGTCGCCCACATCGAGGCCGTCCTCGGGCACCCGCAGCATGCGCAGTCGGTCGAGCTCGTCCTCGAAGTCGGCGCGGTCGCGGGCGCTGAGCGCCGCCCGATGGTGGCGGCTCAATTCCAGAAGCGTTGCCGTGAGGGTCATGGCTGGCCAGTCTGGCGGCAGGCGCACGCCGGCGGAAATACCTTCGGGTATGGCAGTCGATAGCCGCAAGCTATGATCGTCTCGGGCACACTGTCGGCGCACTCGATTGGCGCACTCGGGGGACCACCGCCGTGGAAATGCACCAGATCCGCTATTTTCTCGCGGTTTGCGAGACGCTGAATTTCACCCGCGCGGCGGAAGCGTGCCATGTCTCGCAGCCGTCGCTGACGCGCGCCATCAAGGCGCTGGAAGACGAGCTGGGTGGCCCGCTGTTCCGCCGCGAGCGCAACAACACCCATCTCACGGGCCTGGGCGAAATGATGCGCCCGCACTTGAGCCAGGTGCTGATCGAGACCGACACCGCCAAGGAGCGGGCCAGGAGCTTCGGCCGGCTCGAGAATGTCGAGCTGAAGCTCGGCATGATGTGCACCATCGGACCGCACCGCTTCGTACCCTTCCTGCAGGGCTTCCGCGAGCGCCATCCCAAGGTGAGACTGGCGGTGCAGGACGGCTCGTCGGACGAGTTGCGTGAGCGCCTGGCGAAGGGTGAGCTCGATATCGCGATCTGCGGCCAGCCGGAGGAGATCGACGATCGCTTCCACGCCCGGCGGCTCTACGACGAACGCTTCGTCATCGGCGTCTGCCCCGGTCACGCCTTCGAGAAGCAGAACGTCGTGCGGGTCAAGGAACTCGACGGCATGGCCTATCTCAATCGCAGCGACTGCGAGTTCTTCGGCCATGCCGGCCGCCTGTGGCGCGAGCAGGGCACCACCGTGTCGATGGTGTTCCGCTCCAACCGCGACGACTGGGTTCAGAGCATGGCGCTGGCAGGCCTCGGCTTCACCTTCATCCCCGAGTACGCCGTCACCATGCCCGGCCTGTGCGTCCGCCCGCTGATCGATCCCGAGATCGCCCGCATCATCCAGGTCGTCACCGTGCGCGGCCGCCCTCATGTCCCCGCCGTCGGCGCCTTCGTGCGCGAGGTCCTGGCGTTCCCGTGGGTCACGGCTGGGCCGACGGCATCATGACACCTCCCCAAGCTTCGCTTGGGGAGGTGTCCGCGTCTTCGCGGACGGAGGGGTCATAGGCCCCAGTCCCGCTGCTCATGACCCCTCCGTCGCCGAAGACGGCGACACCTCCCCAGCGAAGCTGGAGAGGAAAAGAACTACGGCATCGGCACCACGCGATAGTAGACGCCGTTGGCACCGTAGGACGGAGCCAGCCAAGTGCCGTTGGCGCAGGTATAGTAGGGCGTGCTGCCGACCGGCTGATAGGTGCAACCGGCTGGCAGGGTGCCGTAGAGGGTGCCGACGGTCGCCGCCGCCGCGCCCGCTGCGACGCCGGCATTGTAGGCCTGGGCGGTATTGGCATTGGCCGCCGCGGCACCCACGGCCGCACCGGCCAGCACCCCGGCGGCCACCGCACCGCCGTTGTTCCAGCCGCCGCAATTGTAGCAATTGGCGTTGTAGGAATTGACGACGGTCGGCGCGTTGTAGGCGTGGTAGTAGCCGCCGTGCCAGTAATCGGAACCGCCGTAATAGTGCTGGCCCGACGCCGTCGTGGCGTTCCAGGAGCCGTCGCCGCCGCTCGCCGTCCCGCCCCGGTAGCCTGTCGCGTTCCACGAGCCGTCACCGCCGCTGGCGGTGCCGCCGCGATAGCCGTCGGCGCTCCACGCGCCGCCGCCACCCGAGATGCTGCCGCCGCGCGCGTCCGAGGCGCTCCACGAGCCGCGGCCGCCGGCCCATCCGCCGCCGTGTCCCCAGGCCCCGGCTTGGCTGAGGGGAACGGCAATGGCCATCGCACAGGCAGCAATCAGGATCTTGTTCATGGCGCTCTCCTGTCGAGGTTTCACTTCTTGGCGGGCGGCGGTGCATCGGGGCGGGCAAACGGGATCTTGCGCGCGCCGGCCAGCCTGGGCGAGGTGAACGTATCGGCCGGCGCCGCCTCGCCGAGCTTCCAGTCGGAGAACTCGATGGTGTGACGATAGCGCGACGGGTCGTTCATATAGGTGGCGCGGATCATGCGCGGCAGCTTGTCGTCGCTGCCGATCCAGAGCTGCAGATGGGTGGCCTGGTCGGCGAGCACGACGATGTCGGTCGGTACGCCGCCTACGACGCGCGACTTGCCGACGACGAAGGCGATCTGCAGTCCCTTGGAGAAGTCGGCCATCGGATCGGAGACGATGACGTCGGTGAAGGGGAAGTAGATCGCGGCGTGCTGGTAGGCCGCGAGCAGCATGGCGTCGATCGTCTTGGGCGCCTCGGCCGTTGCCACCAGGTTGACCGCCGGCTCGAACGCCTGGGCGGTCCTGCCGTCGTAGTAGAACTCGGTCTCCGGTCCGTCGCCGAGCGTGATGACGCGCAGCTTGTCGGGACGTTGCAGGACCACCTGCGACAGCGTCATGTAGAGCAGCGGCTCACCCGTGCGGGCCGGGCTCTCGTAGCCGGTGACCGCCGTGAAGCTCATGGTCTTGGCCGCGGCAAGCTTGTCGCTCATCGCCTTGACCAAGGCCATCGCCGCCGGCTCGATCTCGACCTTGAGGCGGAGCTTGGGCGGCGTTGGGGGTGCGGTCGGCGCTGCCGGTGCCTGCGGCTGTTGCTGCGCGAACGTGGCGGTTGCGCCCATCGCCAAGATCGCGGCGAGCGCACAGGCGGAGATCGACGCTTTCATCCGGACACTCCTCGGTTGACGGCGATGATCGGAACTTTCCGGCGCCAGCGCAATCGCGTCGCTATGTCTTCTAGTTCGACCCGGGCCCCGTGATCAGGCGCGCGCCGGACTGGAAGGTCACGTAGGACCACAGCCAGTCGAGGATGACGATCAGCCGGTTGCGGAAGCCGATCAGGAAGGAGATGTGCACGGCGCCCCATAGCAGCCAGGCGATCGTGCCGTCGAAGTGGACCCAACCGAAGTCGGCGACGGCGGAGCGCCGGCCGATGGTCGCCATGGTGCCATAGTTGCGATAGCGGAATGGCGGCGGCGCCGTGTGTCCGGCAATCCTGGCGCGCAGCAGGCGAGCCACATGAGCGCCCTGTTGCTTCGCGACCGGCGCCAAACCGGGCAATGGCTGGCCGTTGGCGTCGGTGACGTGCGCCGTGTCGCCGATGACGAAGATCTCCGGATGACCGGGCAGTGACAGATCCGGTCCGACCACGACACGGCCGATCCGATCGCTGTCGACACCGAGCCAGCGCGCCGCCGGCGATGCCGCCACGCCGGCGGCCCAGATGATCGTTGCCGCCTCCAGGCGCTGCTCGCCGATCGTCACGCCGCGTTCGTCGCATTGGGTGACCGGCTTGCCGAGGCGCATCTCGACATGCAGGCGCGCCAGCGACTCGTGTGCGGCCTTGCTCAGGGGCTCAGGAAACGAGGCCAGCGGTCGCGGCCCGGCTTCGACCAGCACGATGCGCGCCTCGCGTGGATCGATGCTGCGGAAATCGTGGCGCAGGGCGGCGTGGGCGAGCTCGGCGATGGCGCCGGCCATCTCCACGCCTGTCGGCCCGCCGCCGATCACGACGAACGTCAAAAATCGGCGGCGCGTGTCGGGTTGCTCGGCCGCTTCCGCGTGCTCGAAGGCGGTGAGGATGCGGCGCCGGATGCCAGTCGCGTCGTCGATCGTCTTGAGGCCTGGCGCCACGGCTTCCCAGTCGTCGTGGCCGAAATAGGCGTGGCGCGCGCCGGTGCCGATGATCAGGTGGTCGTAGGCGACGTCGGGGCGGCCGTCGACCTTAACGACCCGCCGCTCCTTGTCGATGCCGGAGACCTGGCCCAGCACGACGCGGGCATTGGCGGCGCGGCGCAGGATTGCGCGGATCGGCGAGGCGATCTGGGCCGGCGACAGGCCGGCTGTCGCCACCTGGTAGAGCAGCGGCTGGAACAGGTGGTAGTTGCGGCGGTCGATGACCGTGACGTCGGCGTCGGCGCCGGCCAGCCCGACGGCGGCGCTGAGGCCGCCGAAACCGGCACCGACAATGACGATGCGCGGTCGGGTCATCGGCTGGCCTCCCTCGAAGCGGCAATCGACCTAGGCGCGGCCGAACAGATTGAAGGCGATGGCGCGGTCGATCGACAGCGCCCCCGGGCCGCGCGTCAGCACGTAGGCCAGGATCGAAGCCCACATCAAGTGCTCCGGCCAGTTGGCCGGATAGACCAGGAACTGGATGACCAGGGTCATGGCGAGCAGCACCGCGGCACCCAGCCGGGCGAACAGGCCGAGCCCCAGCAGGATCGGCGCCGACAGCTCGACCGCGGTCCCGAGATAGGCCGCGATCTCGGGCGGCAGCAATGGCAGGCGATACTCTTCACGGAACAGCACGATCGCGGTGTCGAAGCTCTGCACCTTGTTCATGCCTGAGCGGAAGAAGGTGGTGCCGACTGCCACGCGCATGCCGAGTTCGAGGAGCGACAGCGGGAAGTGGCTGGCCCGGGTGCGGGCTGCATCGAGTCGGCCGACGATCGTCGGCATGGCTGCCGGCATGGGCTGGGAAACGCTCATCATGGCAAAGTCCTTCATGGCAAATGCCTGCGCGACGAGGCGAACGCCGGCTCCGCTCTCGCGGGACTGGAGCCGGCAAGGAGGGCGTCAGCTCAGGCGGCCGCCGGTGATCTTCTCGCAGGTGCCCTTGGGCACGCTCAGCCAGGCGTCCGCCTGGGCGTCCTTCTTGGACGTGCCGGCGCACGACGAGGTCGCGGTCTGGCAGTCGTTCTTGCCGGCCTTGGCGACGCCGTAGCACTTCTCGACGATGCCCTGGGTGTAGGTCTGGCTGGCGGCGCCGGCCAGCAGCGCGGTGCTGAGGGCGGCGGCGATGGTGAGCTTGGTGATCATGGTGGTCTCCTGGATCGATGGGTTGCCCTTGCGGGTGGCCACACCATGCCGGGAGCGCGTCGCGTCCTGAAATATCGCCTCCCTATGGGATCGATGTGCCGGCGCTATCGCCCTTGTCGACCGACCGAGGAGAGAAGAGCCGTCGCTATGCTCGGGATGACAGGTTTGGTGTCGTCCCGAGCGCGGCGAGAGACCTTTCCTTCAACGCCTCACCAGAGCGGAAGCCTTGCCAGCAGGCGGACGAGACGGCGCGTGCGTGAACCGAACAGCGCCCCGGTGAAGTAGCTTCCTGCCGCGCGCTTGTTCGCCTCGCCCAGGGTCGGGTAGGGCGGCACGAAGCCGGCCAGGGCGGAGATGCTGAGCCGTCTGGAGATCGCCAGGCACCACGGCTGGATCAGCTCGCCGGCATGCGGCGCGGCAATGGACGCCCCCAGGATGCGGCCGCGCCGCCCGACCACCACCTTCACCAGGCCATCCGTCTCGCGCTCGGCCTGCGCCCGGTCATTCTCGCCGAAGCGCCAGCGCAGCACTCGGACGGCGTCGCCGTGCTTCTCGCGCGCCGCGCGCTCGCTCAGCCCGACATGGGCGAGCTCGGGGTCGGTGTAGGTCGCCCACGGCACGATCGACGGATCGAGCCGGGCAGGGGCGCGGAACAAGGCGCGGCGAATGAACAGCGAGGCCTCGTAGCCTGCCATGTGGGTGAAGGCGTAGAGGCCGTTGCAGTCGCCGATCGCCCAGACATGGAGGTTGGAGGTACGAAGCCTGTCGTCGACCGTGATGCCGCGCGTGGTGAAGGCGACACCACCCTTCTCGAGATCGAGCCGCTCGATGGTTGGCGTGCGGCCGGCAGCGACCAGAAGATGCGTGCCGTGCAGCCGCTCGCCGGTGTCCAGGGTGACGGCCACGCCACCGGCCGCTCGTGCGACCTCGACGATCCTTGCCGGTGCGCGCAGATCGACGCCTTCGGCGCGCAGCCGGGCGACGACGATGCCGGCCAGCTCCGGGTCGTCCTTGGGCAGGAAGTCGACCGCTTCGAGCACGGTGACGCGCGCGCCGAGCCGGCGATGCGCCTGCGCCATCTCCAGGCCGATCGGCCCGCCGCCGATCACGATGAAATGGTCGGGCAGGGTGTGGTTGGCGAACAGCGTCTCGTTGGTGAGATAGGGCACGTCGGCGAGCCCGGGGATCGGCGGGACGGCCGGTCGCGAGCCGGTCGCCAGCACGATGCGCCGGCTCCTGATGCGATGCGGCCCGGCCTGCAGCTCGGTGCGGCCGATGAAGCGCGCCTCTTCCTTCAGCACGCGCACACCGAGGCCCACGAAGCGCTCTACCGAGTCGTTGGGCGCGATGGCGGCGATCGTCGTGGCGACATGGTCCATCACCGTGGCGAAGTCGACCTGCGGTTCGACCGGCGCCACGCCGAAGGGGCCGCCGAGCCGCTGCGCCTGCGCCATCCGGGCGGCGGCGATCAGCGCCTTCGACGGCACGCAGCCGTGATTGAGGCAATCGCCGCCCATCAGCGCGCGCTCGATCAGCACGACATCGAGGCCGAGCTGCGCGGCGCCCGCGGCGACCACAAGGCCGGCCGATCCCGCCCCGACGACGCAGACATCAGGGGTGAGCGTTTCGCTCATCTCATCTCGGCGACGTCGGGCCGGCGCGCAGGCGCGAATACACCGCCGGGATCAGGGCGAGCAGCGAGAGCCCGAGCAACGGCAGCAGGATGCGCCATTCGAAGATGATGCCGAGATCCGGCATCTCGCCGCGCTCGATCACCATGCCCAGGCCCGCGCCCAGGCTGGCATAGACGATCGCCGCGGGAATGATGCCGATCACCGTCGCCAGGACGTAGGGACCGAGCCGCATGCCAAGCAGTGCCGGCACGATGTTGACCAGCCAGAACGGGAACACCGGCACCAGCCGCAGGAAGAGCAGGTAGCTGAAGCTGTCGCGTCGGAAGCCGGCCTCGAGACGCGCCAGGGTCGCGCCGGCCTTGCGATGGAAGACGTCGTGCAGGGCCGAGCGGGCCGCCAGGAACAGCACCACCGAGCCCAGCGTGGCCCCGATCACCGACAGCAGGGCGCCGAGCCAGACGCCGAACAGATAGCCGCCGATCGGTGTGATCAGCACGGCCACAGGGAGCGAGAACGCCACCACCAGCGCGTAAACCAGGACGTAGAGCAGGCAGGCCTGCACCGGATTCTGGGCGACCCAGGCGGCGAGCGCGACATGATGGCGGCTCAGCATCTCGAAGGAGAAGAAGCGCTTGCAATCGAGCAGCAGGAACAGCGCCAGCCCCAGCAGCAGGATCGCCACCGGAATCAGCCGACGCCAGAGCGGGAGGTTCATATCGGCAGTCGCCTGGTTCGCCGCCGATATTGGCGCGCCTGCCGGCGCACTGAAAGCAAATGCGAGTCACGCTGACGTGACAGGGTCATGCGCCGGGAGCGCGCCACCCCGATGGCGCTCTTCTTCTCGATCACAGACCCCGTGAGCGCCATCGGGGTGGCGCGCTCCCGGCGCATGAGAGTTCATGCCTTCCCCGGTAACCCCGGATCGGTCGCGGCGAAGCTCGGGCGGCTGCTCACGCGCTTCCACCAGCTTGCCAACCGCGGCCGCTGGCGCAGCAGCGCCGCGCCCTCGGGCGCCAGGGTGAGGTAGGCGACCATCGCACCGAGATGAAGGTCGGCGAGCGAGAGCTTGTCGCCGACCAGGAAACCGTCGGGTGCTGCCAGCGCCTCGAGGGCGGCCAGGACCTTGGCCGAGCCGGCGAGGCCGGCCTGGACCTCGCCGGGATCAGCCGGTCGGCCGGCGGCCGGCCGGAAGGCGCCGTGCGAGAAGACCTGCCGGACCATCGGCCAGTAGCCATAGGAATCGACCACCGAGATGATCTGATCCATGCGCGCCCAGGCGCGCGGCGCCGCAGGCTGCAGCGTCGGTCCGGCAAAGGCCCGGTCGAGGTAGCGGGTGATGGCGCCGGTCTCGTAGAGCACGAAGCCGTCATGAACCAGGGTCGGCACACGGCCGAAGGGATGAAGGTCGAGGTAGGTCTGGGGTACCGGGAGAGCGAACGGGTCGATCTCGACGCGCTGGTGGCCGACACCCTTCTCGGCCAGCGCCAGGCGGGCGATGCGGTTGTAGACGCTGTAATGGTAGCCGTGCAGGATGAGGGACATGCGGGAAGGCTAGCCCGCCGTTGACTCGACGCGCCACCGCGCTTATTACCCTCGCCCACGATTTTGCCCCCGCCGGGTACGCGCGGGGGCCTTGTATTTAAAGGAGTTGCGTCATGAAACGCACCTATCAGCCGAGCAAGCTGGTGCGCAAGCGGCGGCACGGCTTCCGGTCCCGGATGGCAACGGTCGGCGGCCGCAAGGTCATCGCCAACCGCCGCCGGTCGGGCCGCAAGCGCCTGTCGGCCTAGCGCTTCTGACCACCGCGCGGCCAGTGTGAGCACGGCGCGTCTGGGGCGCCTGCCGAACCGCCGCGACTTTCTGCGTGTCCAGGCCGGGCGACGTTGTGCCATGCCCGGTTTCGTCGTCCAGGTGGCCCCCGCTCCCGCCGATCTCGCCCCCGTCGGCCTCGAACGGCCTCTGATCCGGGTCGGCTTCACCGTCAGCCGCAAGGTCGGCAACGCGGTCGTGCGCAATCGTGTGCGGCGGCGCCTGCGCGAGATCGCCCGGCTGGTGATCCCCGACCACGCGCGGGCCGATCTCGATTATGTCCTGGTCGGCCGGCAGGCGGCCCTCGGCCGCGCGTTTGCGACCATGCAGGCGGAGCTCCTGCAGGCATTGAAACGGCTGCGCGCGCTCGCCGTCGCGACGCCATGACCTGCTACGGACAGCTTGCGCAGCGGCCGGCAAATCGCCAGTTTCCGGGCCGCATGGTTTCATTCGCGATGGCCGGTCTGCTGCGGGGGGCAATCCGGCTCTATCAGCTGACGCTCGCCTATTTCTTCGTCGGCGCCTGCCGCTACGAACCCTCGTGCTCGGCCTATGCCGCCGAGGCGGTGATGCGCCACGGTGCCCTGAAGGGCAGCTGGCTCGCCGGCCTGAGGCTCTGCCGCTGCGCCCCTTGGGGGGGCTGTGGCTACGATCCCGTGCCGCCGGCCTCGGTCTCTCTTCGCGGCGCTTCCGCCACCAATCGTTCACCGCTTTCCTGCCATCCCGCCGAGCGCGCCTGACGCGCTGCCGGAGTTCGTTTCAATGGACCAGAAGAACCTTATCGTCGCGATCGTGCTCTCGGTGCTGATCATCGTGGGCTGGCAGGCGGCCTTTCCGCCGGCCAAGCCCCCGGTCAACGGAAGCCAGCAGCAGACGACCGGCCAGCCCGGCACACCGCAGGCCCCGACCGGCCAGCCCGGGGCGCCGGGCGCGCCGTCCGTCGCCGCCGCGCCACCGCAGGTCGTGAGCCGCCAGGAGGCGCTCGAGCGCTCGCCACGCGTCACCTTCGACACGCCGGAGCTGGTCGGCTCGATCGCGCTCAAGGGCGCGCGCATCGACGACGTGAACCTGGTGAAGTACCGCGTCACCATCGATCCCAAGAGCCCGCCGGTGCCGGTGCTGTCCCCGGTCGGCGGCGAGCATCCCTACTATGCCGAGTTCGGCTGGTCGTCGGCCGATGCCTCGATCAAGCTGCCTGGGCCCGACACGCTGTGGACCGCCGACAACAAGACGATCGCGCCGGGCAAGCCAGTCAAGCTTACCTGGGACAACGGGCAGGGGCTGGTGTTCGGCCTCACCATCGGCCTCGACGACTTCTTCATGTTCGACGTCAAGCAAAGCGTCGAGAACAAGACCGACAAGCCGGTGACGCTGTTTCCGTGGAGCCTCGTCGTGCGCTACGGCGAGCCCAAGGCGGAAGGTATCTACATCCTGCACGAAGGGCCGTACGGCGTCTTCAACGACACCTACAAGGAGTTCAGCTACTCCGACTTCAAGGACAACAAGCAGCAGAAATTCACCACCACCGGCGGCTGGGTCGGCATCACCGACAAGTACTGGATGGCGACCCTGGTGCCCGACCAGAAGGCGAAGGTCGACGTCGCCATCAAGTCGACCGGCGTGGGCGCCGATATCAAGTACCAGATCGACTATGTCGGGCCCGCCGTGACGGTTGCGCCCGGCGCCACTGCGACGGCGGGCGATTCGCGCCTGTACGCCGGCGCCAAGATCGTGCGCGTGATCGACGAGTACGAGAAGAAGCTCGACATCGTGAAGTTCAACCTGACGATCGACTGGGGCTGGTTCTGGTTCTTCACCAAGCCGCTGTTCTGGCTGCTCGAATGGCTCTACGTGCATCTCGGCAATTTCGGCCTCGCCATCCTCGTGCTGACCGTCATCGTCAAGGCGGTGTTCTTCCCGCTGGCCAACAAGTCCTATGCGGCGATGAGCAAGATGAAGGCGCTGCAGCCGGAGATGGAGAAGCTCAAGGAGCGCTTCGGCGAGGACCGCCAGCGCATGAACCAGGAGCTGATGCAGCTCTATCGCCGGGAGAAGGTCAATCCGGCGGCCGGCTGCCTGCCGATCGTCGTGCAGATTCCCGTCTTCTTCGCGCTCTACAAGGTGCTCTACACCTCGATCGAGATGCGCCATCAGCCGTTCTTCGGCTGGATCAAGGACCTGAGCGCTCCCGACCCGTTGACCATCCTGACCGGCTTCGGCCTGTTCCAGTGGCACGTGCCGGAGATCCTGCATTTCTTCAACATCGGCCTGTGGCCCATCATCATGGGCGTCACGATGTACCTGCAGCAGAAGCTCAATCCGCAGCCGACCGATCCGGTGCAGGCCCGTGTGTTCCAGTTCCTGCCGATCCTGTTCACCTTCATGCTGGCACCGTTCTCGGCCGGCCTGGTGATCTACTGGGCATGGAGCAACACGCTGTCGATCGCCCAGCAGTACACCATCATGCGCCGGCACGGCGCGCAGATCGGCGGCAAGGCCAAGGCCGCCGTGGCCGCTTCGGTGCCGGCGCCCGCGGCCGCGCCTGGTGGCGGTGGAAGCGGCGCTGGCAACGCCGGCGGCGGCGGCAAGAAGGGCGGCAAAGGCGCGGCCAAGAAGGGCTGATGGCCGATCCCGAATCCGGCGCGCGAACAGCCGAGGAGCTCGAAGCGGCGCGCAAGCTGTTCGCCGGCCCCTGCGACTTCGTGGCCGGCGCGGCATCGTTCGAGTCGCTTCCCGCCATCGCCTTGCCCGAGGTCGCCTTCGCCGGGCGGTCCAATGTCGGCAAGTCGAGCCTGGTCAACGCGTTGACCGGCCGGCGCTCCTTGGCCAGAACCTCGTCCAACCCCGGCCATACCCAGCAGATCAATTTCTTCGATCTCGGCGGCCGGATGTTCCTGGTCGACCTTCCGGGCTACGGCTTTGCCCGGGTGTCGCGCTCGCTGAAGGAGTCGTGGCAGGACCTGGCGGCGGCCTATCTGCGCGGCCGTCCGACCTTGAAGCGGGTCTGCCTGCTGATCGACGCGCGCCACGGCGTCAAGGATGCCGACCGCGAGACCATGAAGAACCTCGACAGGGCCGCCGTCTCCTACCAGCTCGTGCTGACCAAGGCCGATCACCTGAAGCCGGCCGAGATCGCCCGCGCCGTCACGGCCGCCGAAGCGGTCGCCCGCGAGTACGGCGCCGCCCATCCCCGGGCGCTGGCGACCAGCAGCGAGGCCGGCTCCGGCATCGCCGAGCTGCGCGCCGAGATCGCGAGCGTGGCGGAAGCCTGAGGCTGGCACCGACACTCACAGGCGCGGTCCCAGCCATGACTCTTCCCGGCCGCCTGACCTTCGGTTGCCTTTCCAGTTCGGACGCGGTGAACTCGCTGCGGCCATGACCACGAACCGATCGCCTGCCGGCTCCAGTCGCCGCCTTGTCGCCTCGACCCTGGTCCTGTTGCCCAGCCTGGCCATCGCCGCCTGCGCGCCGCGCGCCGACCGCGGCATGACGCTGGCACCCGGAAAGCTTCGAATCGGAACCTACTTCGTCAATCCGCCCTTCGAGTACGTTGTCGACGGCCGGAGGATCGGCTTCGAGGTCGATCTGATGAACGACCTCGCCCGTCGTCTGGCGCTCGCGCCGGAGTTCGTCGATACGCGCTGGGAGACCATCCTTCAGGAGATGCAGGAAGGACGGTACGACTGCATCGTCGGCGGCATCACGATCACGCCGCAACGCGAGCGGACGCTCGCCTGGTCGACGCCCTACATGACCACGACGCTCAGCCTGGTGATCGACGTCAGGCGTTCGCCCAGGATTCGCGACATCGCCGATCTGCGGACGGCACTGGTCGGCGTGCAGGCGGCGACGACGGACTACGACATCGCCGTCGCCATGAAGGCTCGGGGCGAGATCGGCAGCATCAAGGTCTATCCGTTCGCCGAGATCGGCCAGGCCATGGTCGATCTCGCGGCCGGCCGCATCACGGCGGTCATGAAAGTCCATCCCGTCGCCGCCTGGCTCGCCCGCCGGACGCCCGGCCTGCGCATCGTGGCCCAGGTGCCCAACGATCCTCAGCCATTGGGGATCGGTCTTGCGAAGTCCAACGCCGCCCTGCTCGCCGCCATCAACGGTGCCCTGGCGGACTTGCGGCAAGACGGCACCTACGATCGCCTGTCCCGGAAATGGGACGCGGTCTGATTTCATCGCCTTCTTCGGCGAAGCCGCATTCGACATAGACGCGCGCCCCTTCCTTCTCCCCCAGCGAAGCTGGGGAGGAGGCCGAATAGCGGCTCACATTCGAATGCCGTGTTCCCCGGCGTAGCCGGGGAGTCATTGCGGGCGATAGCTCACGACCTCGTACTCGATGCCGTCGGGATCGAGGAAGTAGAAGCGGCGGCCGGGATGGTAGTTGTCGTGCGAGAACGGTCGCAGGCCGGCGGCGACGACGCGCGCCTCGGTGCCGTCGAGGTCGTCGACCTCGACGCCGATATGGTTGAGCGGCCGGCCCTTGGCGAAATCGTCCGCCGTGTAATGCATGTCGCGCCCGGTATAGAGGGCGACGTAGTGATCGTCCGATCCGACATGGATCGTGTGGCCGCCGTTGCGGGCGGCGCCCCGCCAGCGGACGTGCCAGCCGAACAGCGCCTCCATCAGCTGGGCGGTGCGCGCCGGGTCGGAGACGGTGACGTTGACGTGCTCGATGCGCAATCCGGACATGGTCGTTGGCTCCTTTTCCAAAGCGTGCGCGAAGGCTAGAATCTCAACTTCACTTGAGGTCAAGCCTTGCCCAAGATCTCCGCCCTCGCAGCCTCGCTGCTGACGATCGGCCAGCTCGCGCGCCGTACCGGGCTGTCGGTATCGGCGATCCGCTTCTACGAGGCGCGCGGCCTGGTGACGGCGATCCGAACCGGCGGCAACCAGCGCCGCTTCCTGCGCGCCGACATCCGCCGCCTGTCTTTCGCGCTGATCGCCCAGCAGCTCGGCCTGACGCTCTCCGACATCGAGCGCGAGCTCGCCACCCTGCCGCAAGGCCGCGCGCCGACCCGCTCGGACTGGCAGGCGATCAGCACGCGGATCCGCGGCGCGCTGGAGGCCCGGCTGCGCATGCTGGAGCGCACGCGCGAGCTGCTCGACGGCTGCATCGGCTGCGGTTGCCTCTCCCTTGACCGCTGCGTCCTCTACAATCGCGGCGACAAGGCGGCGCGGGGCGGCGCCGGTCCGCGCTACCTGCTGGGTGACCGGGCCCAGGATTTTGCCGATCCAGCCGTGCCGAAGAGAGCGCCGCGGCCTGCTCGCTCGGAGCAGCGACCGCTCACGCCGCGTCGTGGAAGATGATGCCGAGGGTGAAGCGCTGGCCGCGCCGCACGGTCGACACGCCGTGGCGCATCGCCGTGCGGTAGACGCCGCGCGTGCCTTTCACCGGCCGCTCGTTGACGGCGAAGATCACGGCGTCGCCCTGGGCGAGCCGAACCACCTCGCCGCGCGACTGCATGCGCGGCCGCTGCTCGACCAGCATGAACTCGCCGCCCTCGAAGTCGCGGCCGGGATCGCTCAGCAGCACGGTGGCCTGAAGCGGGAACACCAGGTCGCCGTAGAGGTCGCGGTGCAGGCAATTGTAGTCGCCGGCGCCGTAGCGCAGCAGCAGCGGCGTCGGCCGCCTCTGGCCACCCTGGTGGCACTGCTCGAGCCAGGCCGCCAGCGCGGCGGGAAAGCGCTGCGGGCTGCCGAGCTGCTCGTTCCACTGGTTGGCGACCCGGGCCAGCTCGGGATAGAGCGCCTGGCGCAGCCGCTCCACCGGCTCGGGCAGCGGATAAGCGAAATACTGGTACTCACCCTGGCCGAAGCCGTGGCGCTGCATGACGATATGGCTGCGAAAGCACGCCTGGTCGGGCCATGTCCTGGCGAGCGAACGGCACATTTCGGGCTCGATCAGCCGGGGAGCCACGACATATCCGCGCTCGGCCAGGGTGGTGGTGTCGATCATGGGGACATCCTGCCGCGCCGTCCGCTCTTCTTCTATCCGCCCGCCGCCTGATATATGATCACCGCGAGCCCTCTCCCGACGCGGAGAGGGTTTTTCTCAACTTGGGGTCCGGAAGACATGGCCGAGCCGGTGCAGACCGACAGCGCGCAGAGGCGGCTCATCCGCATGGCGGAGACGATCTCCAAGGCCTTGCCGTACATGCGACGCCACAACGACGCGACCTTCGTCGTCAAGTATGGCGGCCACGCCATGACCGATCCCAAGCTCGGCGACCTGGTGGCGCGCGACGTCGTGCTGATGAAGCAGGTCGGCATGAACCCGATCGTGGTCCACGGCGGTGGCCCGCAGATCAACAAGATGCTGGAGCGCGTCGGCATCAAGAGCACCTTCGTGAACGGCCTGCGCGTCACCGATGCCGCGACCATGGAGATCGTCGAGATGGTGCTGGCCGGCTCGATCAACAAGGCGATCGTGGCCGACATCAACGAATGCGGCGGCATCGCCGTCGGCATTTGCGGCAAGGACGGCAACCTGATCCTGGCCAGGAAGGTCACGGAGATGCGCGATCCCAAGACCGGCGAGCTCCTGAAGGTCGACCTCAAGCAGGTCGGCGAGCCGGCCAAGATCAACGTCATGGTGCTCGAGCAGCTGCGCAAGGCCGACGTCATCCCGGTGGTGGCGCCGATCGGCTTCGGCGTCGACGACGAGCTCACCTACAACATCAACGCCGACACCTCGGCCGGCGCCATCGCCGGCGCCATGAAGGCCAAGCGCCTGCTGTTCCTGACCGACGTGCCGGGCGTGCTCGACAAGAACGGCCAGCTCATCCAGGACATGACGGTCGAGCAGGCCCGCGCCCTGATCGCGGACGGCACGATCTCCGGCGGCATGATCCCCAAGGTCGAGAACTGCATCGACGCGGTGAACTCGGGTGTCGAGGCCGCCGTCATCATGGACGGCCGGGTGCCGCACAGCCTGCTGCTCGAGGTCTTCACCGAGTCCGGCGTGGGCACCATGGTCAAGCGCGGCCGGGGTTGAAACACCTGATTTAGCTGCATATTTAGTCGCCATGGCCCTCCTGACCATCCTCACCGCGCCCGACCCGCGCCTGAAGAAGAAGTCCCTGCCGGTCGCGGCGGTGGACGACGATCTGCGCCGCCTGATGGACGACATGCTGGAGACGATGTACGCCGCACCCGGCATCGGCCTCGCGGCGCCGCAGGTCGGCGCGCTGCAGCGTGTGATCGTGCTCGACATCGACCGGGAGGACGTCAAGACCGGCCCGCTGTTCATGGCCAATCCCGAGATCGTCGAGGCCTCGGACGAGGACGTGAGCTACGAGGAAGGCTGCCTGTCGGTGCCCGAGCACTATTCCGACGTGGCGCGGCCGGCCAGGGTGCGGGTGCGCTATCTCGACCGCGACGGTGCCGAGCGGGAAATGGCCTGCGAGGGCCTGCTGGCGACCTGCGTGCAGCACGAGATCGACCACCTCGACGGCATCCTGTTCATCGATCACATATCGGCGCTGAAGCGCAACATGATCCTGCGCAAGCTCCTGAAGGCGCGAAAGGAGAAGGAACGCGACGCCGCCGACGGCAAGCCGCTGGGCAAGGCGGCCAGCAAGGCCGACGAGGCGGCGCCCGCCGGCTAGCCGTCATTTGGATGGCATGGATGTTGCGGCACGCCCCGTCACGCGACAGACGGGGAGAGCATTGTGACGCCGCAGCAGGTCGAACTCGTGCAATCGAGCTTCAGGAAGGTCGTGCCGATCGCCGGAACGGCCGCCGACCTGTTCTACGATCGCCTTTTCGAGCTCGCGCCGGCGATGCGGCCGATGTTCCCGCGGGATCTCGGCGAGCAGAAGAAGAAGCTGATCGGCATGCTGGCGACCGCGGTCAACAGCCTGCACAAGCTCGATACGATCGTGCCGGCCGTGCAGGACCTCGGCCACCGCCACAAGCGCTACGGCGTCACGACCGAACACTACACCCCGGTCGGCGCCGCCCTGCTGTGGACCCTCGAAAAGGGCCTCGGCGAGGCGTTCACGCCAGATGTGAAGGGGGCCTGGACCGAGGCCTACACGACTCTCGCCGGAGTCATGAAGGCGGCATAGCCCATCTACTCCCCGACCATGTTGCCGCGGAGTGGACACATGTCGTGCCAGCTCACCGCGTGATCACGACCAGCCCGCGCGCCTGGCGCGAGGTCGCGTCGATCGTCTTCATCGCCTCGTGCAGCGCGACCAGCGGCACCCACGCCGGCGGGTACTTGTACTTCGCCACGTCGAGCACGAGGACACGGTCCGATGCCTCGTCGTAGGCGCCGACCGGTGAGAAATGGCCGCCGCCTTCCTGGCCCACCGATTGTCGCCAGTAGTTCACGATCATTCGCCGCCCCGGGTCGCCCAGGGCACTCATGATCGCCTGGCGCAGCCAGGCCGCGTCGAAGGAGTCGCCATGGTGCGTGACGGCCCGCACGCCGAGGTTCTCCATGAACCGGCGCGCCTCCTCGAGGGTGAGTCCCGCGCGTTCGACCGCATCGTAGGACTTCACTCTCTGGTTCTCGGGGGTGAAGACCTCGTCCTGCGTGAACAGGCCATAGGGGTAAAGGCGCCGGGGTTTGGGCCGTTCGACATCGAGGCTGTTCATGACGGCGGCGATGCTGGCCGGTCCGCAGAAGGTCTGGACGTGCTCGGTCTCGAGATAGCTCGCGACGGCAAAATAGCTGGCTCGATGCTGGCTCGCCCCGAACAGCTTCTGTCCTTCGGGATGGGTGAGGTAGATCAGGTCCTGCGCCGCGGCGGGGCCCGCCAGAAGAAGCGCGACCGTCGCGATGAGTGTGCGGATGGTGACCATGGATGCAGCCTGTCCTCGGCGCCTCGAATGCTGCCTCTATACGAAAAGCCCCGGCGCCTCGCCAAAGTCGTCGGGGTTCTAGAGCGTGATCTTCTTTGATTGAAGCACTAGAAGCATGACCTCACCCTGAGGAGCCGCGCGGAGCGTGGCGTCTCGAAGGGTGGGCCACAACGTGATTGAGCCGACCCTTCGAGACGCGGCCTGCGGCCGCTCCTGGTATTTCAACCAAAGACAATCACGCTCCAGCGCCGACATGATCCGTGCGGCGGTAACTCACCGAGCGTGTCGCCGCAACGGCTCGATCAGGTCCGCCATCGTCTCCCATTCTTCGCAACGATCGACTGCCGCCTCGATCGCGTCCATCCCCGCAGGCGTCAGATGCGACGCGGCCAGCTCGCGAAATTTCGCGCGAACCTGCGGCTCCGGGTCCGGCATCAGCGTGTCGCGGATGGAATTCTCGCGCGCCGCCGTGGCGCTGCGCCCATCCTTCAGTCTCAGCGTGACGCGCGCGGGCCTGAGCGTCGGCGTGCTGCGCGCCGTCATCGCCGGATCCTCGGCGATCCGCACCAGCGGCCGCAGCGCGGCGATGACCGGATCCGCCAGCGCGCTGTCGTCGATCTCGGCGAAGCCCAGGCCGCCGCGCGTGATTAGCACCGCTGCCGCATGCGGCAGCGAATATTTCGACGCAAAGTAATTGGGCGGTGCCGGGTTGCGCATCACCGAGGCGAAGGCGAAGGTCTGCACATCGACCTGCGCGACCTCTCCCGGCTTCGGCTTCAGCACGGCCAGCGTCTCGGCCAGGCTGTCGAGTGCCGCGTGGATCGGATTGCAGCAGGCGTAGAAGCGGAAATAGTTCTCCAGGATCTCCCAGCGCCGCCCCATGTCGTCGGGCATCTTCTCGGGCGCGAAACCCGCGCCCACCATGACGCCGAGCGCCTCCTCGATCGCGTCCTCCTGTGCCGCGTAGCCGGCCGCCGCCATCTCCGGCGCCAGCGTCGCGGCCACGGCACCCATACCGGCTGGCAGGTTCAGCGTGGTGCCGCCGGCGACGGTGTTGTTGTAGCTCGGCGTCATCAGCATGGTGGTGGCGACGCGCATCGTCAGGCTGACGCCCGCCCCGTCCAGTCCGTGGAGCCGCGCGCCTGCCGCCGCCGCGCCGAGCAGCGAGAGCTGGCCATTCGGATGCGAGAAGGCGCGCTGTGTGTAGGCGCGGTTCAACCGCCCTGCCACTTCGTAGCCCAGGACGAAGGCACCGAGCATGGCGCGCCCGCCCAGGCCGCGCTGCTCGGCGATCGCCAGAACCCCCGGCAGGATGTGCGGCGAGGGTTGAAGTCCGCGTGAGCCCTCGCACAGTTCCACTGCCCGCGCGGCGATGCCGTTCAACAGGGCTGCCGTGCGGATGTCGGCCTGCGGCAGTCCGTCCGCAAGGATCGTCGCGCCGCGTCCCGCGCCCGCCAGCAGCCGCTCGCTGAGCGAGCGCACCTCGGGCCGCGCCGCGCCGACCAGCGTCACGCCGATCGTGTCCAGCAGGACGAGCTTGGCGCGCCGGTGCACCGTCTCCGGCATGTCGTCCCAGCCCGTGCGCGCGACGAACCGCGCGAGCTTCTCGATCTCTTCGCCCAATGTCAGGTCCCCTTCAGCTGGGCTTGAGATTGAGGCGCGCGACGATCGGCGTCCACCGCGCGATCTCCGAGCGCAGCAGCGCCTCGGCCGCGGCGGGCGAGGCGTCGGGCCAGGTCTCGAAGCCCGCTGATGCGAGACGCTCGCGCACGGCCGGATCGGCCAGGGTGCGCGCCGCGGCGGCGCGCAACGCGGCCAGCGCCGCATCGGGCGTGCCGGGACGAACGAAGATCATCGTCCAGGCGGCGTTGTCGTAGTCCGGTACGCCCGCCTCCTGCAGCCCCGGCAGACCGGGCAACAGGGTCGAACCGCCGGCCATCGTTACCGCGAGAGCGCGCAGCTTGCCCTGGCGGACCAGCGGCATCAGCAGGCTCGGGCTGTCGATGGTGAAATCGAGCCGGCCCGCGGCCACGTCCTGCGCCGAGGCGGCGGCGGCGCGATAGGACACGATGGTGAAGTCCACGCCGGCGCGCAGGCGAAACAACTCGGCCGCCATGTAGTTTACCGCTCCCGGCGCGGCCGCGCCGCAATTGGCCGCCGCGCCGCGCTGGCGCAGCCAGGCGATCAGCTCCGGCACGCTCTGCGCGGGCACCGAAGTGTGCACGGCAACGACGAAGGGCTGGCGCGTGACGAGGGCAACGGGCACGAAATCCGCGACAGGGTCGTAGGCGAACTGTGGATAGATCAGCTTCATCAGGGCGTGGTTGTTGGTCGGGACATAGATCGTCTGGCCATCCGCCGGCGTCTGCTGGAAGGCGTTGGCGCCCAGCGTGCTGCCGGCGCCCGCAAGGTTCTCCACGACGATCGAACGGCCGAGCAGCGGCGTCATCGCATCGGCCATGATGCGGGCCACGATGTCGGACGCGCCGGCGGCCGCGACCGGCACGATCATGCGGATCGGCCGGTCGCCGAACAGCGACTGCGCCCGGGCGGCGAGCGGCACGGCGAGGAACGGTACGGCAAGCAGGCGGCGACGGTGCATGGTGCGAGTCCTGGGTGTTCGGCGCCACACAAAACCCACACACACACCCCGCCTTTCGCGGGGTGGCCCGGCCCTCGACGGGTTTCCATTGGTTGCGTGGGGACGCTTCGATGTCAAATTGCGAAGCGCATTTGCCGCCAGCGCATCTGGGACGTTGGCATTTCGCCGCGGACTACCGACACAACGCTGTCAGGAGGGCTCTTCTAGCTTGCCGGCAAAGGAGAGCGCCCATGATCGAAATGACAAAGCCCGCAGTGCCCGTCTTCGCCAAGTTCGCCGCACGCATCTCGGTGCCGTTCTCGCCAGTCGTGCGCGCGGGTGACTGGGTCTATGTCTCGGGCCTGGCGCCGATCAATCCCGAGACCGGCGAGTACGACATCCTGCCGATCGACCAGCAGGCTCGTCGCGTGCTGGGGCATCTGGAGGCTTGCCTCGAAGCCGCCGGATCCGGACTGGACCGCGTCGTGAAGTGCAACGTCTATTGCTCGAACCCGGCATACTTCGCGCCCATCAACACGGTCTATGCCGAGTACTTCAACGCCTACAAGCCGGCGCGAATATTTCTCGGCCAAGCCGGATGGTTCGGTCCGTTCGATCTGGAGATGGACTGTGTCGCTCTCGCAAAGTAGGGCCGCGTGGATTGCCAGGGGCGCGGCGCTACTGCGCCGCGATCCGATCTGCCGGCGCGAAGGCCCGCTCCATCTCGCGCCGCAGCTTCACGGCGGTCAGGGTCTCGTCCATCGCCACGTCGGCGTAGGTCAGCGACTGGCCGGCCTTGATCGGTTTCAGGAGCTTGACGTTGTGGGCGAGGCCGAGCGGCAGGCTGCCGAGCCCGGTCGATTTGCCGGCCGGGAACAGCTTGCCGTAGACCGTGTAGCCGCCCTCGCCGTCGAGCATCTCGCCCGCCTTGAGGTCGCGCTTGGCGGTGGCGATGACGTCGGCGTGGAAGCCGATCGGGCAGCCCGTCGGCTCCTTGCGCAGGCCGACCGAGGCGACCGACATGCCGACCTCGAGCCCGATCAGGTGCCAGCGCTTGTACATCACCGAGTACCGCCCGCTCGGATCGGTGCACAGCATGTACTCCTCGAAGCAGTTCTTCTGGTACTCGGTCGCCGCCTCGAACACGACCCACACGCCCTTGCGGATCTCGTAGGGGATGGCGCGGCCGTCGCGTTCGAGCGAGCTCGCGCATTCGACCTGGCCCTTGTGATGCAGCTGGCCGCCTTCGGACGCCGGCCGCATGACGAACGGCAGATCCTCGACCGCGCAGGGCGGGAAGGCGAGGCCGTCGGGCGCCGGCGTCAGCCCGGTGGCGTTGGCCACCGCCGTGCTCTCGATGGCGGGCTTGGAGCCGTCGAGGAAGGAGTTGAACATCTTTGGGTTCAGGCCGCCGCGCCTGGCCTGCTCCTCGTTGAGGCCCCAGTATTTCCACACCGTCTCCGGCGTCGACTGCGCGTAGTGCGGCAGCCACTTGTGGCCGCGGCCCGCCGCTGTGACCTCGAAGCCCGCGGTGCGCGCCCAGTCGACCAGCTCGCAGATCAGCGCCGGCTGATCGCCATACGCAAGGCTATAGATCACGCCGGCTTCGGCGGCGCGCTTGGCGAGCAGCGGGCCGCAGAAGGCGTCGGCCTCGACCGTCACCATGACCACGCTCTTGCCGTTGCGGAAAGCTTCGAGCGCGTGCTCGACCGCGGCAATCGGATCGCCGGTCGCCTCGACGACGATGTCGATCTCGGGATGGCTCACCAGCGCCTGCCAATTGTCGGTCAGGCAGGTGTTGCCGTTGCGCCGCGCCTCGGCGAACGAGCCGGCCGCGGTCACCTCGGGCTTCCAGCCGAGCCGCGCCAGGTTCTCGCGCGCCCGTGGCGGCGAGAGGTCGGCGATGCCCAGCAGATGGATGCCGGGCGTGGTCGGGATCTGCGACAGGTACATGGCGCCGAACTTGCCGGCGCCGATCAGGCCGATGCGCAGCGGCTTCGCTTCAGCCGCGCGCGCCAGCAGCATGCGATGGAGACTCATGGATTTCCTCCTCTCAGGATGCGCCAGGGGCGCGCGCGAATTCCGGTGGGATCAACAATACCCTCATCCTGAGGAGGCCGCGAAGCGCCGTCTCGAAGGATGGGCTGCGGAGAGACCGTTGGAAAAGCGGTGTAGCAACATCCGTGCTATTGCCGACCCTTCGAGACGGCTGCTTCGCAGCCTCCTCAGGGTGAGGGTTCTTTGGCGCTCGCATCCAGCCATGAGCTTGACCCTCGCGCTACTCCGCCGCCGCCTTGCGTCGGGCGGCGCGCGCCACGGCATCGTCCTCCCAGGCGTCGATCGGCGTGAAGTCGCGATGGGCGATGTAGTCCGGCCGCTTGAAACGGCGGATGGCGTTGGAAACGGCGTTGTAGGTGACGTAGATGATCTGGCGGTCCCACGGCGACATGTTGGGCGGGCTGCCATGCACCAGGGTGCCGTGGAAGAAGATCGCCGAGCCCGGGCCGCCCTTGGGCGCCACGATGCCGCCCTGGCGGACCAGCTTGGCGATGGTGTCGTTGTCGATCACCCAGAGCGGGTACGAGGTCGTGGTAAGATCATGGCGGGCCTCGATCGCGCCCTTCTTGTGGCTCTTCGGGATGAACCATAGCGGGCCGTTGAACTCGTTCACCTCGTCGATGAACACGGCGAGGTTCATGGCGCGCGCCTCGGGCATGTCGTCGTCGGCCTTCCAGGTGCCGTAATCCTGGTGCCACTGCCAGACGTCGCCGTCGAAGGCGGCTTTGCCGTTGATCTTGAACTGGTGGATGTAGGTCTTGTCGCCCCGGCTCGACGAAGCGCGGGTGGTGGACCAGCGCCTCGAACACCGGGTGGTAGGTGTGCACGGCGAAGGCGGTGCGCACGACGTCGCCGGTCCTTTCGCGGACGTTCTCGGGGCGGCGCTGGGCGAACACCTCGGGCACCGAGGCCTTCAGGATCCGCGTCTCCTCCGGAGAGAAATACTCGGGAAAGAACAGGTATCCTTGCTCGTCGAACTGGGCGAGCTGCTCGGCAGTGAGCTTCATGGCGCTCCTCCTCTCTTGTCCTCGGTGCGCGCTCAGGCGGCGCGCGAGATGACGACCTTCAGGCGTCCGGTGAGAATGTCGGCCATCTGCTCGGCATGGCCGCGGCACAAGGCTTCGGCTTCGGCGGTCTGGCCGGCCTCGAGGGCACGCAGGATGCCCTCGTGCTCGTCCCACACGCTGACCCGCAGATCGGCTTCGCTCAGGGCCGCCGCCATCACGCGCCGCAGGTGCTGCCAGTGCGGATGGGCGGTCTCGCCGATCAGCGGATTGCCCGAAGCCTCGTAGACGAACAGGTGGAAGTCGATGTCGGCCTCGATCACCGCCGGGACGAGGCCGCTCGCCACCGCGCGGCGACCGACATCGAGCAGGTCGCGACCGCGCTGGCGCAGGTGCGGCGTGTAGTTGGCCGCCGCCAGCCGCGCCGCCGCGCCGTCGAGCGCGCCGCGCACGATGTAGAGATTGCGCGCATGCTGGACGTCGAGCGGCGCCACGCACACGCCCTTGCGCCCGGCATCGATGAGAAAACCCTCGCGCCGCAGCAGCATCATCGCCTGCAGCACCGGCTGGCGCGACACGCCGAACTTCTGCGCCAGCTCTTCCTGGGTGATGCGCACCCCGGCCTTCAGCTCGCCGGAGCAGATGGCTTCGAGGACGGAGTCATGGATCTTTTCGCTAAGATCAGCTTCGGGCACGATCGGTCGCATGGTCTGTATACAGAACACAGATTTCGTTCTGTCAAGAGAACGAAGGATCCGACAATGTCGATACAAATATATATGAATAATTGACATTGTCGAAATGATGTCCCATCTCAATAAGCATGCGCGATGACCGCTATCGACGAACATCCCTCTCGCGTCCTGTTCGGAAGCTCTGCCGGCACCAGCTCGAGTGGAACTTCTTTGTTGATGTTCTGCCGCAGCAATCCTGGATTCGACAAATCGTAGGTCGGCTGTGACCAGGAGAGGGGCCACTCTCGCCGAATTGGGCGACCGGCTCCGGGCAGCGCGTTCAGGCGTCAATCTCACCCAGGATACGGCGGCGGCCTCACTAGGGATGGCCCGAACGACCTTGGTCGCGATCGAGAAAGGCCAACGGGCCGTTCGTCCGGAAGAGTTGATTGGCATGGCGCGTCTCTATGGCGTGAGCGTCGGCAAGCTCACGTCGCCCGATGCAGTCCACGTCGATCTCTCGGCCAAATTTCGGCGCGCCGAGGGGCGCGAGGCATCTCGGGCCGCGACTGAGGCGCTGGCCCTGCTGAACCGGCTTGCAACGGGCGCCGTGCAACTCGAGCGACTGCTCGACCAGCCGTTACGAACCGACTATCCGCCGCCGATCCGCATCAATCCGAGAGACGTCGACCAACAGACTGAGGACGCCGCCAATGGACTGCGGGTGCGGCTCGGGGTGGGCTTGGCTCCAATACCCGATCTGATCGGCGTGCTGGGAGTCGAGCTCGGCCTGCGACTCTTCTTTCGCCCGCTTCCTTCGCAGATTGCGGGTCTCTACGCATACGATCCTGAGATCGGCGCATGCATCCTGATCAACGCCAATCATCATTGGAAGCGTCGGGTACAGACTGCGGCCCATGAGACCGGGCATTTCGTGTTCGACCGGTCGCACGCCGACATCCTCGAGGAGCACGATGTCTCTCTCTCGATCGAAGAGCGCTTTGCCAGGCGTTTCGGGCCGGCTCTCTTGATGCCAGCGCCCGGCGTGCGGGCACGTTTCACCCAGCTTGTCGGCCCGCAGAGCCGCTTCGATGTCCGACAGCTGATCCTTTTGGCCCATCAGTTTGGCGTTGCTTCCGAAGCAATGTGCCGGCGGCTCGAGGAACTTGGTCTCCTGTCCCAGGGGACGTGGGGCTCGTTGCAGGACCGGGGCTTTGCCAGCGACCTGGAGCGCAGCGTGATCGGCGAGGTCGCCGTGCATCCAAAGTCGCCGCCCATACAGCCCCGCCTCGCTTATCTGGCATCGCTCGCACTCGAACGAGAATTGCTGTCGGAAGGACAGCTGTGTGACCTGTTGGCCGTCGACAGGCTGGAGTTGAGGGAAGCTCTGGGGCCGTTCGAAACCGAAGAGGCTCTGTCCTTGCATGCCTGATCCGGGCGCGAGCAGCGGTCTCGTCCTCGACACGAGCCCCTGGATCAATCTGCTGGCGACCGAGATGATCGAGCCGATACTCGACGCGCTGATGGTCCCGTGTCATGCGCCGGAGCAGGTTGTCGCGAAGACAAGGCGTCACCCCATCACTGATGAAATTCTTGAGGCCGCTGATCGCCCCCTGCGCAGAATGGCGAGGGTATCAATCGTTGCACTCGAGAGAGACGAGCTGGGGCTGTTTCTCGATATCGTCGGAGCACCGGCTGCCGACGCGCTGGGAGATGGCGAGGCGGCATGCATCGCCATCGCGGCATCGCGCGGACTCGACCTGGTGATGGACGACCGAAAGGCACGGCGGATCGTGCGCGAGCGTTTTGCCCAGGTTCAGACCTGGTGGACCGTGGACCTGCTCCAGGCGCGATCCGTCATAGCGGCCCTCGGTCGGCGGACGGCTGATGAATGCTATGCAAGGGCGAGGCAGTTTGGGTGCATGCATGTACCCCGGAGATGAGCGCCAGGCTCCATCTCACACCGCCAGCCCCGCCATCATGCCCTCGTAGACGGCCTCCTCGGCCGAGCGCGGTGCCAGGCAGTCGCCGGCGAGATGCAGCGGCACGCCGAGCGGGGCGAGCTCTTCCTCGAGCGACGTGTCTGGCCGGTGGCCGAGGGCGAGCACCACCGTCTCGACCTCATTGGCGATGATCGGCTCGCCGGTAACGAGGTGCGCCATGTAGGCGGTGTCGGAGTCGACGCCGAACAGCCGCGCATAGGGGATGACCTCGACGCCGAGCTTGTGCAGCTTGCCCACCCAATGGTCGCGCAGATACTGCTGCAGGTTCTGTCCGACATTCGTGCCGGTGACGGCGAGGCGGACATGCCGGCCCTCGCGCGCGAGCTTCTCGGCGAGGCCCATGCCGACCCAGTCGCAGCGCCAGTCGGCCACCAGCACGCGGCCGCCGGGATTGGCGCGGCCCTCGAGCACGGCCCAGGCATCGAGCACGTGCGCGTCCTCGGCGCCCTCGATCTCGGGGCGGTAGGGCAGGCCGCCGGTCGCGACGATGACGGCATCGGGGCTCTCGCGCCGGACCGTTTCGGCTGAAACCGGCATGTCGAGCCTCACCTCGACACCGGCGCGCGCCAGCTCGTGCTGCAGGTTGGTGACGAGCCCGCCGAACTCCGAGCGTTCGGGCAACAGCTGGGCCAGCAGCACCTGGCCGCCGAGCCGCCGGCCGGCCTCGTGGAGCGTGACGCGATGGCCGCGCTCGGCCGCCGTCAGCGCTGCCTTCATGCCCGCCGGGCCGCCGCCCGCGACGAGAATGCGCCGCGGCGTGTTGGACTTCGTGGTGATGCCCAGCGTGCGCTCGCGCCCGGTCACCGGGTTCTGGATACAGGAGATGCCGACGCCCATGTGGTAGTGCCCGATGCAGGCCTGGTTGCAGGCGATGCAGGCGCGGATGTCGTCGAGGCGGCCCGTACGGGCCTTGCTGGGCATCTCGGGGTCCGCGATCATCGCCCGCGTCATGCCGCACATGTCGGCCTGTCCCGCGGCGAGCACCGCCTCGGCGATCTGCGGCTGGTTGATGCGGCCGGCAACGAACACGGGCAGGCCGACGGCCGCGCGCAAGGTGCCGGCCTTCGGCGCCACGTAGGCGTGCGGGAGTTCCATCGGCGGAACGACGTGCACCGAGCCGCCGAGGCCCTGCATCGAGCCCATGGTGGTGTTGACGTAGTCGATCGCCCGCTTCGCCTTCAGCGCCTGGCAGATCGCGATCACCTCGTCCTTGTCGAGGCCGCCCGGCTCCACCTCCTCGGCAGAGATGCGCATGCCGAGCACGGGGCCGTCACCCAGGCCGTTGCGGACCACCGCCAGGAGGTCGGTGAGAAAGCGCAGCCGGTTCTCGAAGCTGCCACCGTAGGCGTCGGTGCGCTGGTTGTTGCGGGGATTGAGGAAGTCCGAGATCAGCAGCCCGTGGCTCGCCAGCAGCTCGATGCCGTCGAAGCCCGCCTCGCCGAAGCGGCGTGCCGCCTTGCCGGCCTCGGCGATGAGCTCCTCGATCAGCGCCACCGGCATGGCGCGCGGCATGGTGTGGAAGCGCTGGTCGGGGACGACCGAGGGCGCGTAGGCGACGCCGCGCAGACCGCCGGAGAGCCGTTTCGTCACCCGCCCGGAATGCGAGAGCTGGCCGAAGATCCTGGCGCCATGCCGATGGACGCTGTCGGCGAGGTTCTTGAGCCCGGGAATGCAATCGTCGCTGGCGACGATCAGCTCGGGGCTGTCGGTGAAGCCCGTGGCATGGAAGCGGGCGGCCTCCACGACGATCAGACCGGCACCGCCTTTGGCCCGCGCCTCGTGATAGGCGACAAAGTCCTCGCCCGGCAGCCCGCCCTTGGCGAGGTAGGTCTGGTGGCCGGTCGAGAGGATGCGATTGCGGATCTCGGTGTTGCGCAGCCTGAGGGGAGAGAAGAGACGGGGGAAGGACGTCATGGGCCATCCAGCCAAGAGGCGACGGGAAGAGTTAGGTCCTGTGACACGACGAGTGCTTCAGATTCCGATAGCGATTCATGGTGCGCGCGACAAAAACGCTGTCATCCCGAGCAAGGCGCATGCGAAGCAAGCGCCATAAGCGAGGGACCTTTCCTGCTGCCTCAAAGGTCCCTCGCTGCGCTCGGGATGACAACAGTGCTGGAAGTACTCATCTCGTGAATGAAGTAGTTGTTTCGTCACAGGCTCTTAGCGCCTATGGGGCGCAGTCCCCAGGCGGGTTCGCATCGCGCTCAACTACACACCGTGTACTCCGGTGCGATCCGGCTCAGCACCTCCGCGCCGGCGGACGTCAGCACGATCGTGTGGCCGAGCGACATGGCGAGGCTTTTCGGCGCGTCGATCAGGATGGCGTGCAGGAACAGCACCATGCCGGGAACGGCAGGCGTCGTGTTGCCGGAATAGAGCATCGGCGGGACGTCCATCCAGGTTGGACGGTAGAGCGCGCCCAGCGAGTAGCCGCAGGCCGACATGCGCGCATGGCCGTAGCCGGCAGCGTCGTAGACCTGCCGGTGGGCGTCGTCGATCTCGCCCAGCGGGCGAGCGGGCCTGGCGGCCTCGGTCATCGCCGCCAGCGCCTCGCGCGTCACCTCGAACATCGCGCGCTGAGCCGGGTTGCCCTTGCCGATGGCGACCGTGCGCATCAGGCAGGCGCAGTAATGCCGGTAGCTGCCGGCGAACTCGAGGGTGAGCTGGTCGACCGGGTCGAGATGGCGAAAGCCGGTGGCGCTGCGGATGAGCAGCGCCCGGTCGCCCGAGCCGAGCACCGGGCCGGAGGGCGGCGGGTCGCCGCCGCCGGCCAGGATCGGCACCGAGCCCGCCGCGGCGATGTCGCCCTCGAAGGCCCCCGGCCGCGCCGTCGCCAGCATTGCCTCGAGCGACTGGTCGGCAAGCTCCGCAGCCCGCCGTACATAGGTGATCTCCGCCGGCGACTTCACCAGCCGCAGGGTGCGGACGATGTGGGAGGCGTCGGCGAGCTCGCACCAGCCCGCGAGGCGCTTGGCGACCAGCTCGTACTTGTCGGCGGTCAGCCCGAACGTGCGCATCTCGATGCCGACGCGGGCGCCTTTCAGTCCCTTTTCGGCCAGGATGTCGGAAAGCTCCCGGCTCGGGTCGTTGCCTTCCTGGTCGTACCACAGGCGGATGTCGGAGAGGATCGAGGTGCGGCGCGCCTGCTCGAGATCGGGCCGCCGCGTCAGCAGCGTGATCGGCCCGTCGTCGCGCGTCAGCACCGCGCACTGGAAGAAGACGAAGCCGCTCGTGTCGAAGCCGGTGAGATAGTAGAGGCTCTCCTGCGCGAACAGCAGAAGCGCGTCCAGCCCGTCGGCGGCGAGCGCCTTGCGCGCTGCACCGATGCGGCTCTCGAATTCCGCACGGTCGAAGTGCAGCGCCATGATCCCTCCCTCCCTGCCAGCTGGCGCGCGGAGCCTAGTCACCCGGGGCGCCACAGGCAAACCCGCTCCCAAAGCGGTCAAAGCTCAAAGCGAATGCGCCGGGGGGTCATCAGGGCTGATGCAACACCAATAGCCTCATCCTGAGGAGCGTCCGGAGGGCGCGTCGCGAAGGATGGGCACCAAAGGTCGCCTCTATGGCCCATCCTTCGAGACGCCGCGCTTCGCGCGGCTCCCCAGGATGAGGTTGTTGATGCTGCCAGCGACCCTTTGGAGAGCGTCTGTTAAGATGTTCGCGGCCTCGAGTGGCGCGCTCCCAGCCATGAGACTCATTCGCGCGATGCGGGCAATTTCCCAGCACCGTGGCGCGCGCCGCGCGCGTGGGGTCGCCATCGTAATGCCTTGACGGGCGACCGGCCGTGCCGCGAAATGGCTTCATCAGTTGGCTTCGCAATGGGGGAAGGGGTTCGCGATGATCAGGAAATGCGGTGGCGCAGTCTCATTGGTATGCGCGGCGTTGCTGCTTGCCGCGCCGCAGGCGGTGGGACAGGACAAGAAGACGCTGACCATCTCGTCGTGGGGTGGCGCCTTCCAGAAAGCCCAGAAGGAAGCCTGGTTCGGCATCGTCGAGAAGGAGCTCAACGTCGTCATCAAGGAGGACAACACCTCCGGTCTCGCCGATGTGCGTACGCAGGTCGCGTCCGGCAAGCCGACCTGGGACCTGACGACGCAGGGTGCCTACAGCTGTGCGCTCCTGGAAAAGGAAGGCCGCCTCGAGAAGTTCGACGCCGAGACCATGAAGGCCCTGACCGACATCCCGACGACGCTCGGCCGCTCGGAGCACTGTGCGCCGCAGATCGTCTACTCGGTTGCCATCGGCTGGCGCGACAAGGCGTACCCTGGCAAGGAGCCAGCGGGCTGGGCCGACTTCTGGGACACGAAGAAATTCCCCGGTCAACGCTCGGTGCGCAAGCATCCCATCTATGCCCTCGAGATGGCGTTGATCGCCGACGGCGTGCCGATGGACAAGCTCTACCCGCTCGACGTCGACCGCGCCTTCAAGAAGCTCGAGCAGCTGAAGCCGCATGTGCTCGTCTGGTGGAGCTCGGGCGCCCAGTCGGCGCAGGTGCTGAAGGACGGCGAGGTCGACATGGTGGCGGCGTGGAACGGCCGCATCCAGGCGCTCGAGAACGAGCCCGAAGGCAAGGGCGGAAAGATCAAGACCACCTTCAACGAGCAGATCCTCGTCTCGGACAGCTGGATGATCCCGAAGGGTGCGCCCAACAAGGAGCTCGCCATGAAGGCGATCGCCATCATGTCGCGGCCCGAGGTCAACGCCCGCATCTCGAACTACATCAACTATGCGCCGTCCAACACGAAGGCCTACGACACCGGCGTCATCCCGAAGGAGAAGCTTCCCGGTCTGCCGAACTCGCCCGGAAACTTCGAGAAGGGCTTCGTGCAGGACAATGCGTGGTGGGTGAACAACGCCGACGCGATGGTGAAGCGCTTTGACGCCTTCCTGCAGAAGTAGCTTGTCCATATCGCTGCCGATCTCGATCCGGAACGTCACCAAGACCTACGGCGCGTTCACCGCCCTGGACAACGTCAGCCTGGAGATCGCGAGCGGCGAGTTCATCACCCTGCTGGGGCCCTCGGGATCGGGCAAGACGACGCTGCTCATGGTGCTTGCCGGCTTCATCCGGCCCGACAGCGGCGAGGTCCATTTCGGCGATCGCGACGTCTCGCTGACGCCGCCGCACAAGCGCGACGTCGGCATGGTGTTCCAGAACTATGCCCTGTTCCCGCACATGACGGTCGCCGCCAACGTCGGCTACCCCTTGCGCCTGCGCAAGGTTCCCAAGGCGGAGATCGGAGACCGCGTGCAGAAGGTGCTCGAGCTGGTCCAGCTCGGTCAGCATGGCGCGCGCAACATCGACCAGCTCTCGGGCGGCCAGCGCCAGCGCGTCGCGCTCGCCCGCGCCATCGTCTTCGAGCCGCGCATCCTGCTGATGGACGAGCCTCTGTCGGCACTCGACAAGAAGCTGCGGGAGGAGATGCAGATCGAGGTCCGCCATCTCCACCAGCGGCTCGGCATGACGACGGTCTATGTCACGCACGACCAGCGCGAAGCGCTCACCATGTCGGACCGCGTCGCGGTGATCGACGGCGGCCGCTTCCATCAGATCGGCAAGCCGCGCGATGTCTATGAGCGGCCGGAAAGCCGGTTCATTGCCGAGTTCATCGGCGAATCGCATCTGGTGGCGGTTTCGGTGCGCGACGGTGTTGCGCACTATCGGGACAGGCCGTTGCAGCTGGCCGAGCCGCCACGCCATCCGTCCGGTCAGCAGTTTCTCGTCATGCGCCCTGAGAAGCTCCGGCTCGTCAGAGGCGGCGAGGAGGGCTTCAACCTGTTCGAGGGGACAGCGCGCGAGATCGTCTACCAGGGCGAGAGCACGCTGCTCTATGTCGACCTGCCCGACAACGTCGAGGTCGCGATCCGCCAGCCGGCGACCAGCGTCGGGCCGACCTTGCCGGCCCCGGGCACGCCGGTACGGCTCGGCCTTCCGGCCGGCGACACGATGGTGGTCCCTGGGCTGGTTCCGGCTGAGCGCACGCCGTGACCGCGACCAGCCTCGCTGACGAGAACGGCCGGAGTGACCCGTCGGCCTCGACGGCGCCGAACGAGGGCGCCTACCGCCGGCGGGAGCGCGGCGAGACGGCGGCACTGGCGGCGCTCACCGTCCCGGGCCTCCTGCTGATCGGCGCGATTGCGCTCGCCCCGATCGCCTGGCTGTTCTGGCTCTCCTTCCGCAGCGGCTCGGATTTCACCCTCGAGCACTACGAACGCCTGCTGCACCCGACCTACACCCTGACCCTTCAGTCGACGTTCGAGCTGTCGTTCCTGGTCACCGCCATCTGCATCGCGCTTGGCTACCCGCTTGCCTATCTGATCTCGCAGGTCCGCCCGCGGCTCGCGGCGGTCCTGCTGCTGCTGGTGCTGTTCCCGGTTTGGACGTCGCTGCTCGTGCGCTGCTACGCCTGGCTGGTGCTGCTGCAGCGCCGCGGCGTGGTCAACAGCTGGCTGCAGGACATCGGCCTGATCGAGGCGCCTCTGAGGCTGATGCACAACTTCACGGGCACCACGATCGGCATGGTCCATATCATGCTGCCGTTCATGGTGCTGCCGCTCTACGCCACCATGCGCACCATCAACCGCGACTACGTGCGCGCCGCAGCCAACCTCGGCGCCTCGCCGGTGCAGGCGTTCTGGCACGTGTTCGTGCCGCTCTCGCTGCCCGGTCTGTTCGCCGGCATCATCATCGTCTTCGTGCTGTGCCTGGGCTTCTACGTGACGCCGGCGTTGCTCGGCGGCGGGCGCGTGATGATGTGGTCGATGCAGATCGAGCGCAACGTGACCTATCACTCGGACTGGGGGGCCGCGAGCGCCCTCGGCGTCGTGCTGCTCGCCATGACGCTCGCCATCCTGTGGGCGCTCGGCCGCCTCATCGGCTTCGACCGCATCGTGGGAGGCCGCTAGATGCTGCGGCGGCCGGCGACGGAAACCCAGATCACCCACGGCGGCCGGCTGTGGCTCTACGTGCTCGGTGGGCTCATCCTGCTGTTCCTGATCCTGCCCAGCCTGCTGGTCATTCCGCTCAGCTTCTCGGACTCGCGCTACCTCGCGTTCCCGCCGCCCGGCTGGTCGACGCGCTGGTACGAGGCCTATTTCGGCGCCATCGAGTGGCGCGACGCGACGGCGATGTCGTTCACCGCGGCCACCCTGACGATGATCATCTCGACCGCGCTCGGGACCCTCGCGGCCTATGGCATGCACACCTCGGGCTCGCGCTTCACCCAGCTCGCCTATGCGACCTTCATGCTGCCGCTGATCATTCCGGGCATCCTGATCGCGATCGGCATCTTCCTCCTCTATGCCCATCTCGGGCTCAACAACACGCTCACCGGAATCGTGCTGGCGCACTCGGTGATGGCGATCCCGCTGGTCGTGATCCTGGTCGCTTCGAGTCTCAAGAGCTACGACATGAGTCAGGAGATGGTGGCGCGCAGCCTCGGCGCCAGCCGTCCCTGGGCGTTCCTCACGGTGACGCTGCCGCAGATCAAGACCTCGGTGATATCGGCGGCGATCCTGGCCTTCATCACCTCGCTCGACGAGGTCGTGATCTCGCTGTTCATCGCCGGCGGCGACAAGGCCACGTTGACCCGGCGCATGTTCAACGCGCTGCGCGACGAGATCGATCCGACGATTGCGGCCATCTCGACGCTCCTGATCCTGATCTCGATCCTCCTGCTCGGCCTGACCCAGCTCCTGCAGCGCTCGCCGAACCGGCAGCAGCCTTAGCGGCCGTGCGACCGAGCCTGTCGTTCGCTGCACTGAAAGCATTAGCCACAGATGAACACAGATGAACACAGATGCTTGATATGACTCGGGACGTCCTGGCTGGCTGCCGGAACAAGTCTCCACGTCTGTCGCGAGCACCGCTTTCCACTCTCATGATCTGTGTGCATCTGTGTTCATCTGTGGCTGAATTCTTCTGTGCAAGCGCAATGGAGACCGAACGTGGCAAAGAGTGATCGCGAGCAGTTGAAGGCCTGGATCGACGAGGATCGCGACACGCTGGTCGCCTTCCTGAGGGCGTTCGTGCGCTGCAAGGGCCCGAACCCGCCGGGCGACACGCGCTCGACAGCCGACTTCCTCACCGGCGAGCTCGAGGCCCGCGGCCTCGACTATCGCATCATCTCGCCCCATCCCGAGATGCCGAACATCGTCGCGACCTTCGAGGCCGGCCAGCCCGGCAAGCATCTCGTGCTCAACGGCCACATCGACGTGTTTCCCGTGGCCGACGACGGCCTCGGATGGACCAGGGATCCGTGGGGCGGCGAGCTCGTCGACGGCAAGGTCTATGGCCGCGGCGCGGCCGACATGAAGTGTGGCACCTCGGCGTCGATCTGGACCTATATCTATCTGTCCCGGATCAAGGACCGCCTCAAGGGGCGGCTCACCCTCACCGCGGTTTCCGACGAGGAGACCTTCGGTCCCTATGGCGCGCGCTACCTCATGGAGCATCACCCCGAGGTGCACGGCGACGCGCTGCTCAACGGCGAGCCGTCGAGCCCCTTCAGCGTGCGCTTCGGCGAGAAGGGCCCGCTGTGGCTCGAGTTCACCGTGCGGACGGCGGGCGCGCACGGCGCCTACACGCACGCCACGGCGAGCGCCACCAAGATCGCCATGGCCCTCGCCGCGCGTCTCGAGGACGTGACGGCGATCGAGCCCGAGCTCTCCGACAACATCATGCGCGGCATCGATGCCGGCCGCGCCACGATGGATCGCGCGATGGGCAAGGGCGCGGGCGACATCGTCGACAAGGTCACGCTCAACATCGGCACCATCAAGGGCGGCGTGAAGGTCAACATGGTGCCGTCGAGCGCCGTGTTCGAGACCGACATCCGCCTGCCGCTCGGCGTGACGCGCGAGCGCGTGCTGGCCGAGGTCGAGAAGATCCTGAAGGGCTTCCCCGACGCCACGGTGAAGGAGACGAACTGCAACCTTCCCTCCTGGGTCGACCCCGGCTGCGACATCATCGAGATCGTGCAGAGCACCGTGCAGGAGCTGCGCGGCTTCCGGCCGACGCCGATCGTCAGCCTCGGCGGCACCGATGCGCGCCTGTGGCGCTATCGCAACATACCCACGTGCGTCTACGGCCCCTTCCCCAACGGCATGGGCTCTCATGACGAGCACGTCGACGTGGAGGAGTTCCTCCACATCGTGCGCACGCACGTGCTCGCCTCCTACGACTACATGACGCGGTAAGACCCAACGCTACTTCGCCTTCAGCACCGCCTGGGCGCGATCGGGATAGTCGGTGATCATCCCGTCGACACCGAGGGCAATGAGCCGGGCCATCTCGGCGGGGTCGTTGACCGTCCACGGGATCACCTTCAGGCCCAGCCCCTGCGCCTCCTTCACCGCCTCGGCGGTGACGTTGCGCCAGAACGGCGACCACACGGCGCAGCCTGCCGCCTTGGCCAGGCGCGGCAGCGAGCCGCCGTGGGCCTGCAGGTCGAGGCCGCCCAGCCACGGCGAGGGCCGGCTTTCGGCGCGGCGCACCGTGTCCATGGTGTTGCTCTCGATCGAGAGGCAGGCCGTGGCGATGTCGGGGGCGAGTCGGCGCGCTGCCAGCAGGCCACGCCAATCGAACGACTGGATGGTGGTGCGGTCATCGGCCTTGGCGCCGCGCACTTCCTTGACGACGAGATCGGCGAAGCGCTCGGGATCGAGCGTGAGATCGGGCTTCGTCGGATCGGTCTTGATCTCGATGTTGAGGCGCGTCGCCGGCCCACCCAGGGCGAAGACCTGTGCGAGCGTCGGAATGCGTTCGCCGTCGGCCGGCTTCTGCTCGGGGAACTGCTTGCCGTAGCGGCTCTCGGGATTGGTCCGGCCGATGTCGTACTTGGCCAGGTCGGCCGCGCTCAGCGTGCGGATCGCCGGCCCCGCCGTCGCCAGCCACTTGCCGTCGGGTCCGCGCACCAGGTCGGGATTGAGCATCGGGTCGTGGCTGATCACCAGGACACCGTCGCTGGTGACGGCGAGATCGGTCTCGAGCGTCGTGACGCCCTGCGCCATGGCGGTGCGGAAGGCGGCGAGCGTGTTCTCCGGGGCGAGCCCGCGCGCCCCGCGATGGCCCTGCAGGTCGAAGGCAGCCGCGGCGCCGAGATCAGCCGCCCAGATTGCGCAGGCGAGCGATGCGATCCGCCGTATCGGGATGGGTGGCCAAGAGCGCCGACGACTTCTTGGTGAAGGTCTTGAGCGGGTTGACGATGAAGAGGTGCTGGGTGGCACGGCTCGCTCCGGGGAAGGGCGCGGCCTTGTCGGCGAGCTTGCCGAGCGCGGAGATCAGGCCGTTGGGATTGCGGGTGAACTGCACTGATGTGGCGTCGGCAAGATACTCGCGCTGGCGCGACACCGCCATCTGCACCGCCTTGGCGGCGAGCGGCGCCACGATGGCGACGACGATCAGCAGGATGATCAGCAGGCCGCCGCCCGAGCTTTTTTTGTCGCTGCTGCTGCTGCGGCCGGAGCTGCCCCACGCCATGGTCCTGAGCAGCATGTCGCAGACCAGGGCGATCAGGCCGACCGTGACGCCCACCACCACCATGTAGCGCGTATCGAGATTGGCAAGATGGGCCATCTCGTGCGCCACCACGCCCTGCAGCTCGTCGCGATCGAGCGTGTCGAGCAGTCCGCGCGTCACCGCGATGGTGCCGTTGCCGACCCGGTTGCCGGTGGCGAAGGCATTGAGCGCGTCCGTCTCCAGCACCATCACCTTCGGCATCGGCTGGCCGGCGGCGATCGAGATCTCCTCGACCACGTTGTAGAGCTGCGGGGCATCCTCCTTGCTGATCGGCCCGGCGTTGGCCATGCCGAGCACCAGCCGGTCACCGATGACCAGCGAGATCAGGCTCCACACGACGCTGACGCCGGCCAGCAGGGCGGCCAATACCAGGCCCGCTCCGCTCCACAGAGGCACGTGGTCGGTGACCTCGCCCTCGAGCGCCCAGCCGGCGACATAGCCGGTGAGCGCGGCGACTCCCGTGAGCGCTGCCAGCAACACCAGCGTGTTGCGCCGGTTGACGCGCTGCGCGGCGATGAAGTCGGTGGTGGCGGTGGTAGTCATGGGCGGCCCTGCCTGCTGTTGGTTCTAGGGCAACCCAAACCACCTCATCCTGAGGAGGCCGCGAAGCGGCCGTCTCGAAGGATGGGCAACCAGCACGGTGTCTGAGCCCCATCCTTCGAGATGCCGCGCTGCGCGCGGCTTTTCAGGATGAGGTCGTTTTGTTCGAGCCGGCGTCGTGCTCACCTCAGCGCCACCTTCGGCACCTCGCGCTCGGCTTCCGGCATGTTGAACAGCTCCATCTCATGGAAGCCGAGCGACGCCGCGGCCACCACTGCGGGGAAGCTCTGGATGCGCGTGTTATAGCCATTGACCGAATCGTTGTAGAACTGGCGCGCGAAGGCGATCTTGTTCTCGGTCGTCGTCAGCTCTTCCTGCAGCTGCTTGATGTTGTCGTTGGCCTTGAGCTGCGGATAGCTCTCGACCAGGGCGAACAAGCCGCGTGTGGCCGCGCTCAGCGCCGCTTCGGCCGGGCCGGATTGCGCTGGACCGGTCGCGGCGGCGGCGGCATTGCGCGCCTGCACCACCTTGGTGAGCGTCTCCTGCTCGTAGCCCATGGCGTCCTTCACGACCTGCACCAGGTTGGGAATGAGATCGTGGCGCCGCTTGAGCTGCACGTCGATCTGGCTCCACGCAGTCTTCGCCTGGTTCCGGCTGCCGACCAGGCCATTGTAGATCGCGATCAGCCACACGCCGACCAGCGCGAGGACGCCAACGATGATCCAGAAGCTCATGCCTCAGTCTCCCCTGCCGGTATTGCCCGATCTCGCCACTCTTGCCGGTTTGAGCAGTTTAGTCATGATTGCGGCAACTCCGGGAGGGCCAATCATGGATGCAGTCGGGCTGCTAAAGGAATTCTGTTCCGCCGTGGAACGCCACGATGGCCCGGGCCTCGCTCGCCTGTTCACCGAGGATGGCGTCTATCACGACGTGTTCTACGGCGCCTTCAAGGGCCACGCGAGAATCGCCGAGCTGATCGACGACCGGTTCTTCCGTACCGCCCGCGACTTCCGGTGGGACATGTTCCGGCCAGTGACCGACGGCAAGACGCTCTACGCCTACTACACGTTCAGCTACATTTCGACCTTGCCTGAGGCCAAGGGTAAGCGAGTCGGCTTCGACGGCGTGTCGATCATGACCCTGAGCGACGGCAAGATCGCCGAGTACCGCGAGGTGGCCAACGCCCATCATGGACTGCTCGACATCGGTTTCGCGCCCGAGCGTGTGGCCAAGCTGATGGCCAAGGAGCACGCCCATATCAAGGCGCGCCCGGAGTGGGAGCGGCATCGGGCTTAGAGCAGCCGGATCATGGTCTCGCGGATCGTGGGCGCCTCGCCCGCCTCGTGATTCACGGGCGGGCGAGACGCCCGCGGCCCAAAAGAGCGGCCAATCAGTCGCGCAGCAGCTCGTTGATCGAGGTCTTGGAGCGGGTGCGCTCGTCGACCGTCTTCACGATCACGGCGCAGTAGGTCGAGGGCCGGTCAGGACCGCCGCCAATATTGCCCGGCACGACCACCGAGTAGGGCGGCACCTTGCCGACATGGATCTGGCCGGTCGCGCGATCGACCACCTTGGTGGTGGCGCTTATGAACACGCCCATCGACAGCACCGCGCCGGTGCCGACGATCACGCCCTCGACCACCTCGGAACGCGCGCCGATGAAGCAATTGTCCTCGACGATTACCGGGTTGGCCTGCAGCGGCTCGAGCACGCCGCCGATGCCGACGCCGCCCGACAGGTGGCAGTTCTTGCCGATCTGGGCGCACGAGCCGACCGTCGCCCAGGTGTCGACCATGGTGCCGCTGTCGACATAGGCGCCGAGATTGACGAACGACGGCATCAGCACGACCGACGGCGCCACGTAGGAGCCGCGGCGCACCACCGAGCCCGGCACGGCGCGGAAGCCCGCCTTGGCGAAGCGGTTGGCGTCCCAGCCCGTGGTCTTGAGCGGCACCTTGTCGAACCACGGCGCGCTGCCCATGCCGGGAAAGCTTGCGCCGCCGTCCATCGGCACAGAATCATAGAGCCGGAAGGAGAGCAGCACGGCCTTCTTCAGCCACTGGCGGACCACCCAGTCGTCGCCGAACTTCTCGGCCGTGCGATAGGTGCCGTCGTCCAGCCCGGCGATCGCCGCCTCGACCGCGTCGCGGACCTCGCCCTTGGTGCCGCTGTTGATGCCGTCGCGCGCTTCCCATGCCGCATCGATGGCGGCCTCCAGCCCTTTGCTCATCGCTCCCCCGTAACAGAATCATGTTCCTCTTCCCCTAGCGGGGGAGAGGAACATGAGTTGTGTCAACTCCTCGCAAAATCGCCGGCGGACCATAGCCGTGGAGGGCGGGGAGTCAATGTTCCGGCTATGCTGCGCCATGGCGTTCAAGATCCCCCAATCCGTCCTGGTGGTGGTCCACACGGCGCGGCTCGACGTGCTGCTGCTGGAGCGCGCCGCGCAACCCGGCTTCTGGCAATCGGTGACCGGCTCGTGCGAGCCGGATGATATCGACTTGCGCGCCACGGCCGAACGCGAGCTCCTCGAGGAGACCGGCCTCACCCAGGGCACGCTCAGCGACTGGCGGCTCACCAACCGCTACGAGATCTGGCCGCAATGGCGCGCCCGCTACGCGCCCGACGTGACGCACAACACCGAGCATGTCTTCGGCTTCCTGGTCGACAGCGCGACCGTCGCCACCCTCGATCCGGCCGAGCACTCGGCGCAGCTCTGGCTGCCGTGGCAGGAGGCGATGGCCAAGGTCTTCTCGCCGACCAACCGGGACGCCATCCGGCAACTGCAGCGGCGGGTCATCAAGAGCTGACGTTGACATGTGCTGCACATGTAACTATCAATTTCGCATGTCAGCCATGATCCAGATTCGCAATGTGCCGGATGCGCTGCACCGTCGTCTCAAGTCGCGAGCGGCGCTCGCTGGAATGTCGTTGTCGGACTATCTGCTGCAGCAGATCCGCGAGGTTGCAGAGCGACCGACGCTCGAGGAAATGCTCGCGCGATTGGAGCGACGTTCTGCGGTCAGCGCCTCCCTTGATCCGGTCCGTGCGGTTCGCGCCGAGCGTGACAGTCAGTGATCGTCGTCGACGCTTCGGCACTGATCGAGCTTCTGCTGCGCACGGCCTCGGCTCAGGTCGTCAGGCAAAAGCTGATAGAGTCGGGACGAAGCCTGCATGCGCCCCATCTGATCGACATTGAGGTCACGCAAGTCCTTCGCCGTTATGCGCTGACGGGAGAAATCGAGCCGGAGCGCGGAAAGGAGGCGCTTGCCGATCTCTTTGCCTTCCCGATCTCCCGGCACGCGCACGATGGCCTTCTGTCTCGTGTGTGGGGGCTCCGAAACAATCTCAGCGCCTACGATGCCGTCTACCTGGCGCTGGCAGAGGCGCTCGATGCCTCCCTCCTCACTCACGATCAGCGCCTGGTTACGGCGGCTCGGCGGCATTCCCTGGTACGCATCCTGTGATCGCCGGCCACTCGACTGAGCCCCGCGCGGAGGCCTCGAAGCTCGGCCAGCTGAGCTGGGCGCTGTTCGACTGGGCCAACCAGCCGTTCTTCACCATCGTCACCACCTTCATCTTCGCGCCCTACTTCGCCAACGTCATGGTCGGCGATCCGGTGAAGGGTCAGGCGGCGTGGGCCTTCACGCAATCGACCGCGGGCGTGCTGATCGCGCTGATGAGCCCCTTTCTCGGCGCCATGGCCGACGCCGGCGGGCGGCGCAAGCCGTACATCTTCGCCTTCCAGCTGCTGCTCGGGCTCGGTTGCGGCGCCCTGTGGTGGGCCTATCCCGGCCGGCCCGACCTGGTCGGCCCGATCAGCTGGGCGGTCGTCGTCGCCACCATCGGCGCCGAGATGTCGATCGTGTTCAACAACGCGCAGCTGCCCAACATCGTGCGGCCGCAGCGCATGGGCTGGCTGAGCGGCCTGGGCTGGGGACTCGGCTATTGCGGCGGGCTGATCTCGCTGTTCATCGTGCTGACGGTCAGCATGCCGTCGATCTTCGGCCTGGCGGCGACCAACGACCAGCCGCTGTTCGGGCTCGATGCCAGGACAAACGAGCTCGAGCGCCTGGTCGGTCCTGCGTCGGCGCTGTGGCTCGCGGTGTTCGTGATCCCGATGTTCCTGTTCACGCCCGACATGGCCAGGCGCAACGTGTCGTTGCTGGGCGCGGCGAAGAACGGCGGCCTGGCGCTCGTTCACACGGTGAGGCGGCTCGGCCATTTCAAGAATGCGCTGCGCTATCTCATCGCCTTCATGCTCTACAATGACGGGCTTGCCGCCATCATCGCCTTCGGCGGCGTCTATGCCGCCGCGACGTTCGGCTGGAGCACGGTGACGCTCGGCATCTTCGGCATCATCCTCACCGTGTTCGCGATTCCCGGAGCCTTCCTGGGCGGCAGGCTCGACGACCATATCGGCAGCAAGCGCACGGTGCAGCTGGCCATCCTTGGCGTCATCATCGCCACCCTGGGTATCGTCGGCGTCAGCGACGATCGCGTGCTGTTCTTGGTGCCGGCCGGCGAGCTGGTGCCCAACCGCCCGCTGTTCGGCTCGCTGCAGGAAAAGGTGTTCATGGCCTTCGCCCTGCTGCTGGGCTTCTGCATGGGGCCGATGCAGGCAGCCAGCCGCACTCTTGTCGGCCGGCTCGCCCCCGAGAGCATGAGCGGCGAGTTTTTCGGTCTGTTCGCCCTGTCGGGCCGCGCCACCGCCTGGATGGCGCCGTTCGCGATTGGCGTCATCACGACGTCGACCGGCTCCAACCGGCTCGGCGTGGCCTGCGTGCTGTTCTTCCTGGTGCTGGGCTTCTGCCTGCTCTGGGGCGTCCGCGAGGAACGCGCCACGGCCTGAGCGTCCCCGGCACGCCGCCTGTCCGGAAAGAGGCTCAATTCGCCTGTTGCGCCGGCCGGTCCGGCGACGGCGCCTCCTCGCTCAGCCGGGACAGGTAGTAGCTGTGGACGCGGCGCAGCAGGCGGGCCATTTCCTCGGCGGCGGCCACGCCGTCGCGCTTGCGCAGATGGCGGAGGAAGGCGCGGCGCGAGGGCAGCACGTAGGGCCCGCTCGGTGCGCCGAGGCGACTGATGAAATGCTGCATGATCTGCAGCATTCCCGCCGTCATCGCCATCAGCAGAGGATTGCCGGTCGCGCCGGCCAGGATCTGATGGAACTCGAGGCTGATGCGGGCGCGGCTGACATAGTCTTGCCGCTCGCTGGCCCGTGTCGCCGCCTCGAGGTTGGCCTCGAGCTGGTTGAGACTGTCGTTGGTGTAGCGCTCGCAGGCGAGCCGCACCACGAGATCGGAGAGGCCGATGCGCGCCTCGGTGAATTGCTGCGGCGTCACGGCACCGAGCTGATACATGTCCTGCATCGCGCTCACGATGACCTCGCCCGAGGGCTGGGCGATGAAGGCGCCGCCGGCGCCGCCCTTGTGCAGGCGCAGGATGCCCGAGACCTCCAGCGCCCGCAGCGCCTCGCGCACCGAGTTGCGGCCGACGCCGAGCTGTTGCGCGAGGTCGCGCTCCGATGGCAGGCGATCGCCCGGCCGCAGGCGTCCGCTCGCGAGCTGGGATCGCACCTGCGAGGCGATCTCCTCGAAGACACGCGTGGTCTGGACAGGGGAAAATGCCGGAGCGTCGCTCATCGTGCCGTCACGGGTCTGGAGGCCAACCGTCAGTTGGCGTCGAGCTTAACCTTGGTGGCGATCTCCGACCATTTCTCGGTCTCGCGCCGCACGAGGTCGCGGAAGCCCGCCGGCGACGTCGCGAAGGGTTCGATGCGGAGGTTGTTGCGGATCTCGGCGGCGAAGGCCGGGTCGTCCACGATCTGGACGATCGCCTGGTTGAGGCGGGTGACCGTTTCCACCGGAATGCCGCGCGCGCCGACGATGCCGTAGAAAGTGAAGGGATCGAGACCCTCCAGCCCGGGCACGCCAGCCGCGGCGAGGTCGGGCAGGTCCGGCAGGGTCGGCAGCGGCCGGCGGCTGGTCGTCACCAGGATGTCGAGGCGCCCGGATTGCGCCAGCGGAATCGCCGCCAGGGTGGTCATGAAGGAAACGTCGAGCCGGCCGGCGGCCAGCTCGAGGCCGATGTCGCTGTCCGACTTCAGCGGAATGTGGGTCAGGCTGGTCCCCGTCCGGGCCATGAAATATTCCATCGCCAGGTGGCTTGCCGAACCGACTCCCTGCGAGCCGTAGTTGAGCTTGCCCGGGTTGGCCCTTGCGTGATCGACGAGCTCCTTGACGGTGCGCCACGGCGCCCCGGGCTTGACGCAAAGCAGGCCGGGCTGCAGCGCCAGCATGGAGATCAGGCTGAAATCCTCCAGCGGCCTGTAGGGCAGGTCCTTGCGCAGCGCGGGATACTGCGCGAGCGAGCTGCCGGTGCCCATATAGAGCGTATGACCGTCGACCGGCGCCTGCTTCAACAGGCGGATGGCGATGGTCTGGTTGCCGCCCGGCTTGTTCTCGACGATCACCGGCGTCCTCAGGTTCTCGCCGAGGCGCTGCGCGACCAGTCGCGTCAAGGTATCGGTGGCGCCGCCGGCGCCGAATCCGACGATGATCGAGATCGGCTTGGCGGAAAAATCCTGCGCCGCTGCCGATAGGCCTGCCAGCAAGCTCGCCAGCGCGGTCGTCACGACACCGAGCGTCCTTGCCCGGTCTTGCCAGCGCCTCATCGCTTCCTCCCTGTCTTGTTGTCGTTCACTTGTTGTCACACACGCCGACGATGGCGATGGAATGCGGGTGCAGCAGAAGATCGAGCCGCCTGCCCTGCCCGATGCCGAAGGGGCCGCCTGTGTTCATGGCTTCAGCAGCACCGCCAGCACGCGATCGACGATGCTGGTCGCCAGCGCCTTGATCTCGTCTTCCGGCAGGTGCGATGTCGGATGCGCCACCACGATCGGCTGGAAGCCGCGCATGCCGGACGTGTCGGCCTGGTAGGCGGCCTCGCGCCTGAACACCTCGGTGATCACCGCGGCAGTCGGCACGCCGGCTTTTTCAAGCCTGGAGGAGTCGAGCACACTGCTCAGAGTGCAGGATCCTCAATCCGCCAGCGCGGTGACGACGACGTCGGCCGCCGTCATCTCCTCGATCATCTCAAGCGGCGCCGGACGCGAGAAGAAGGGTTTGCGCCGGTAGACCACGTCCTTGATGTCGAAGCGGGCGCGCAGATCGACGTCGAGCTGGCGCAGCAACCGCTGCGCGTTCCACTTGTTGTTGTCGAGCAGCCCGAGCACCAGGCCGTCGAGCGTCCTGACCCGCGGCGCCAGATCGAACTCGCGCTTCACGACGTTTCCGACAGGGGTGTAAACCGAAATCGACATCGTTCCTCCCGACAATCCTGGTTCTGCCCGATAGCCTCGAGGTGCGTGCGCGCCTGGGCTCAGCGCGCCGACCACCGCACCTTCCTGATCACGCTGCGGCCGCCCAGCCCGCCCCAGCCGGGGACGACCATGGAGAAGCGGCCGGCCGGGCCACCGGCCACGAAGATGTGGATGTCGTCGGGCCGCACCACGACCGGCACTTCCTCGGCGTCGCGCCGGCGGTCGAACCACTTGGGCCACATGCGGTTGTAGAAGGAGCCGTAGCGGCGCTCGAACATCAGCTTGCCGATCGGATTGCGGGCCTTCTGGTAGAGGTAGAGCCGCAGATCGTCCTTCGACCATTTCTCGGCGGCGAAGAAGGCGACGTGCTCGGGACCGACGACGACCACGACCTCGCCCATCCCGTAGGCGTTGTTGCTGCCCAGCGAGGACATGCAGCTCGCGATCGACTGGCCGACGCCGAACGTGTCGGTCGCGACGTGATTGGTGACGCTGTGCGGGCCTTCGGCCGAGAACAGCGTGACGATGGTGTCGTCGGGCTGAAACCCCTTCTCGACGCGATAGGGCTCCCACGGGCTCGCCGCGTCGTTCTCGGCGATGCAGAAGCTGAACTTGCCGGGATGGCCGAACTGCGAGAGGTCGGCCTCCCCCGGGCGGCCGCCGCCGACGTTGGTCATGATGAGGCGGAGCGCGCGGCCGAGCGTGGCGTTGGCGCGGAAGCCCTGGCCGAAGACGTTGTAGCCGGCGTTGATGCCGATCTCGCCGAGGCTGGGCCCGCTGATCACGATCAGCGGCGCGGCGACATGGGTGGTGGCCTGGATGCCGCCGAGATTGAAGGTCGGATCGACCGCCGCCTCGACGATCGCCAGCAGCACCGGCATGTACTGCGGCAGGCACCCGGCCATGACGGCGTTGACGGCGCAGATGCGCACCGTGGCCTCGGCCCAGCGCGGCGGCACCGTGCCGACGACCTCCCCGGGGTCACGGTCGGGCACGGCGGCGAGCATCGCCGCGACGCGCGCTTCGGTCGGCGGCACGATCGGCAGGCCGTCCGTCCATTCCTTCTCGAAGAACAGCTCGACGGCCTGGTCGAGATCGGCGACGTCGATGCGCTCGGGCACCGGCAGGAGATGGACCTCCTTCATCGCGTCAGCCGTCGTGCTGGGCGAGATCGGCGGGATAGACGACTCTGATGCCAAGCGTCTGCACGCCGCGTTCCGCCAGCTCCCGCCCGACGATCGATTCCAGCACAGCGCGCGGCACCAGGCAGTCAGCGCAAGCCTCCGGCCCGGCCGTCAGCGAGATCGTCAGCACGCCGCCCGTGTCGGCGCAGGCGACGCTGAAGCCTGACGCTTCCAGGCTCTTGCGGGTTTCCGAGATCGCCTGATCGGCGGCGGCGAGATCGATGCGCATTGGGGTTAGACCGGATGGACCGTTGGTAGGACCATCCTACAAACGGGCCTATAGGTCCGCAACAGGATTTTGGCAGGCGCCGTCACGCCGCAGATCGCAGGGAGGCTCGTCGAAGGTCCTGTACGAGAAGCGCGATGCGGGCGGCGTGGCTCATCCTCGGCAATCGCGATCCGCCCAAGGCCTAGCCCGATCCTTGACCTTGCCGCGCCTGCCCCTAGTGTCTCCGCCAACACGCGGGCTGGGAGGACGCAACAATGAAAGCGAGACGAATCAACCGGCGCGGATTTGCAGCTGGCGCGCTGGCGCTCGCCACGACGGCGCCGGCCGTCCTGCGAGCGCAGGATTTCCCCACCAAGCCGGTGCGCGTGGTCGTGCCCTACCCGGCCGGCGGCGGCACCGATCTCGTGGCGCGCCTGATCATGCCGCGGCTGGCCGAGCGCTGGAAGCAGACCGTCGTCATCGACAACAAGGGCGGGGCAAGCGGCATTCTCGGCAGCGACATCGTCGCCAAGGCGCCGGCCGATGGCTACACGCTGCTGGTGATGACCAGCGCCCACACCATCAACCCGTTCACGAACAAGAGCCTGCCCTACGACACCGAGCGCGACTTCACGCCGGTGACGACCCTGGTGCTGGGCGTCATCGCGCTGGTCGGCTCACCCAAGGCCGGCTTCGATACGCCCGAGAAGTTCATGACGGCGGCGCGCGCCAATCCCGGCAAGTACACATTCGGCAGCACCGAGAACACGACGCGGCTGATCGGCGAGCTGTTCCGGCTGCGCAGCGGGCTCAAGATCGAGAACGTCGCCTACAAGGGCGCCGCGCCGATGATGCAGGAGCTGGCGGGCGGCCACATCCCGGTCGGCTTCACCAGCCCGCTCACGGTAATGGCGCAGCATCGCGCCGGCACCCTGCGCATGCTGGCGGTGAGCAGCGGCAAGCGCCTCGCCGAGCTGCCCGACATCCCGACCATGGCCGAGATCGGCGCGCCGGGGGTCGACCAATCCGCCTGGTTCTCGCTGTTCGCGCCACGCGGCCTGCCGCCGGCGCTCACCGAGCGGCTGCGCGACGACGTCGTGGCCGTCCTGGCCGAGCCCGAGGTCAAGGCCAAGATCCGCGATCTGGCGAGCGAGGCGGGCGGCGAGCCGCCGGTTGACTTCGCCAAGCGCGTGTCGCGCGAGCTCCAGACCTGGAGCGAGATTGCCAAGGCGGCGGGCATCGAGCCGGAGTGATCCGTCGCCGGCGGGGACGGCCGCATTCAGGCACGACGGCAGCCGGGCTGCTATGCCCCGAAAGGCTCGCGCGCCGTCACGACCGGCCGGCTGGCTTTTGCCTGCCCAACGTCAGAATGACGGCGCCGAGCGTCGTGGTGAGCGCCGCCGCGCCGAGAACCACCGGGTAGGCGCCGAGCGCGTCGCGCAGCACGCCGAACAGGGCTGGTCCGAATGCGGAGACGACCTGGATCACCGTGGCGGCGCTGCCGTAGGTGGCGCCGAAGGCGGCGGCACCGAATTCTCGGCGAACGACCACGGGCCCGAGCGTCGTGACATGGCCGATGCCATAGCCATAGACCAGGCTGGCGACGACCAGCACGGAGGCCGCGGGCGAGAGCGTGATCGCCGCCAGCGCCATCGTTTGCATCACCATGATGACGGCCGCCAATCGGCGCGGGTCGACCCGGTCGACGATGCGCGCCAGCACGAGGCGTCCGGCGAAGGCCGTCATGCCCGTCGCGCTGACCAGCAGGCCGGCGCCGGTGGCGCCCAGCGCCGGGGCGGCGAGGGCGAGGTGATGCGTAATGAAGCCGATCTGTACGGTAAGGCCGAGCGCGAAGCCTGCCGCGGCGCTCCATAGCAGGGAGCGCCGGCCGGCAGGCGAGGCGATCGCCGGGGGGACGGGCAGCGTCGACTCGCCCTTCAGCGGCAAATCGCCGTCGCGCCGCAGGCCGAGGTCGGCCGGCCCGCGAAAGCGCAGAACCCAGCCGATGAGCGGCAGCAGCACGCATGCCGCGGCGAGCCCGGCCGCCGCCAGGCCGGCGCCGAGGCCGAGCCGCTCGAGCGCGAGCAGCAGCAGCGGCACGCCGGCGATCGCGCCGACGCTGGCGCCCATGATGGCGAGCGTGATCGACCGGCCCTGGTGACGCTCGAACCACGGCGCCACGGTCGCCGCCAGGCCGGTGGTCGACAGCGCCGACCAGCCGATGCCGACCAGCACGAAACAGGGATAAAGCTGCCAGGGCGCCCGCACCTGGCCGATCAGGACCACCCCGGTGGCGATGCTGAGCGTACCCAGCGCCAGCACCGGTCGCGGCCCCCAGCGGTCGATGCTGCGTCCGACAAGGCGCTGCACGGCGGCGCTCACCAGGAAGAACAGCGTGATCGCCGAGGCGACCTCCGCGACGGGCCAGCCGTGCGCCGCGGTGACCGCCTGCAGGTAGACGCTCGAGCCGAACAGGCCTAGTCCCCAGGCGAAAGAGGCGACGACGAAGCAGACGGCGACGACCCGCCAGCCATAGAAGATGCCGCGGTCAGCCTGCACGGACGATATCGCCAAGCGACGGCGCCGCCCGCTGGTCATGTCGAGGGCGGTCACGTCGGAGAAAGGGCATGAACGGGCTCCCGGCGCTCACCTGATGGATGCCAAAAGTGGACGCGAGGAACAACAAGGTCAGGCGTTCACCCCTGGGCAAGCACGTGCGGTACGGTAGTTGTCGCGTTTTGCCCGACCATGATTTACACAGGCACCGGCTGGGCAAGGGTGGGCGACGCGCAGATCGCCCCGGAGCCGGACGAGTGCCCACAGCCAGGAAAACACATCTGTTTGCCGCTCGCGTTGGGCGGCGAGCAGTGTAGTGTAAGGGTGTTGGACGGATAAGATCCGAGACAGTTGCACGTGCTGAAGAATCAAGCCTTGAAGTTCGTGCCGACGGCGCCGGTTTGGGAGGCCGTCCTGGACGGTTGGCGGCGGATTGTGGATCGCCTCGGTATGCCAGTCGCGCCCGCTCCAGGCAGCGCGTGCAGCTGGGAGGCGCTCCACGTGCGCGCCCATGAAAGTCTGCGGCTGGGCGATCTCGATGGCGCCGCGGAGCTTTTCGCCGAGCTCCTCGCAGCCGATCCCGCCAACCCAACCGCGGCCCTCCGGGGACAGGACGCTGTCCGGGATTTGCGCGGGTGGGCTCAAGTTTCGCTGAGCGATCGCGCAACGGGGACAATGCCGGAACCTTCAGCGCGACGCGGGATGCCCGATCGCCACTTTGCCGTTCGCAATCGCGGAGTATACGCGGCGGAAATCGCCGCCTACACCAAGGTCCTCCGGGCCGGCCAGGCGAAGCGCCGGGCGCACGTCTATTTTGGCCGCGGCAATGCCTACCTGGCGAGCGGACGCCCCAAGCTTGCCCTGCTGGACTACGCGTTTGCGCTGAAGCTCGATCCGAAGCTCGCCGATGTCCTGGCGTTGCGGGGCGAAGCCCTGGTGGCGTTGGGGCGCCATGAGAAGGCGCTCGCCGAGCTCGACAAGGCCGTGCAGATCGCGCCAGGGAATGCCGAAATCGCCGGCAGCCGCGCCATCGCCCGGCTTGTCCTTGGTCGCCTCGATGACGCCGATGCCGAGTGGCGCCGGCAACTGGAGCTGCTGCCGGTCGACAATGCCCCCGCCCGCGCCTGCGTTCTGCTGCGGCTCGCCGATTACGCAGCTTCAGTCCCTCCCCTGGAGAGGGCGTGCCAAGGCGAACCGGCCGATCTCTACTGGCGTCTCTACCTCAGGACGGCACGCGCCAGGCTCGATGGAGTGCCGGCGCCGGCGGACGGCGCAGCGGTCCCTTCGACTTGGCCGGGACCGCTGCTCGCCCTGCACGCGGGCCGGTCGTCGCCCGACGAGGTGCTGGCCCGCGCCGACAACCCCGTCCGCCGGGCCGAAGCGCTGTTTCAGCTCGGTGTCCTTGCCGTGGCTGGCGCCGCCGAGCGGGCTCGGCAGCACTGGGGTCAGCTGATCGAGATCGCGCCGCCGGTGATGGTCGAGCACGCCGCCGCCCGTCATGAGCTGCGGCGGCTGGGCGCGTAAGGCCGATCCCGCAGCGCCATGTTCTCGGTGATCCTCTACGGCCGCAACGACAGCCACGGCTACAACCTGCACAAGCGGGCGGCGATCAGCTTCAATGCGCTGGCCGAGGTGATGTCCGACCCGGCCGACGAGATCCTGTTCGTCGACTACAACACGCCGGACGACCATCCGACCTTTCCCGAGGCGATCGCCGATACGCTGACGGACAGGGCCAAGAAGGCGATGCGCATCCTGCGGGTGCGCCCCGAGCACCACGCCCACCTGAAATCGAAGACGCACCTGGTCGCGCTCGAGGCGCAGTCGCGCAACGTGGCGCTGCGGCGCTCCAACCCGAACAACCGCTGGATCCTCTACACCAACACCGACATGCTGCTGGTGCCGCGCAACGAGGCCGAGTCGCTCAGCACCATCCTGGCCGCGGCCGCCGACGGCTTCTACCAGCTCCCCCGCTTCGAGATTCCCGAGATGCTGTGGGAGGGGGCGTTCGATCGCCGCGATCCTGCGGGCAACCTGGCCAAGCTGCGGGAGTGGTCGATCCAGTTCCGGCTGAACCAGGTCATTCACAATGCCCATCCGGTCAAGTACGACGCGCCGGGTGATTTCCAGGTCGCCTTGCGCCAGGACCTGTTTGCCATCCACGGATTCGATGAGGACATGATTCTGGGCTGGCACTGCGATTCGAACCTGGCAGTCCGGCTGGCCCTTTTGCGCGGCCGCGTCGACACGCTGATCGACAAGGTGTTCGGCTACCATTGCGACCACACGCGAGTCGCTGCCGCCAACAACAAGGGCCGCGCGACCCGGATGAACGACGAGCATCGCTTCGTCTGGGACGTGACCACGCCCTACTTGCCCAACCAGGCGGATCGCTGGGGCTGGCCCGATGTCACCATCGAGGAAATCCGCCTCGATCGCGAGACATCGTTCCAGCGCTACCAGGCCGGGGTGCGATCGGCGATCGAGCCGGCCACGGCGGCCTACACAGCAAGCACCCTCGATGGCATCCACTACGAGGATCTTTCCTACGACCTGCTGCATACGTTGCCGTTCGTCTGCGATCAGGTCCTGACCTATCCGCGACAGACGACCGTGATGCTGATCGGTGCCCGCCCTGAGTTCCTGGAGCGCTTCGCGACGGCGTGGCAGGCCATGGGGTTCACCTCGCCGGTCCAGGTGCCGATCGAGTGCCAGCAGCGCGAGACGGCCCCGCCGGCTGGCCTCGAGATCGCGCCGTTCGTCGATCTGGTCGGGCGCGCCGGCCTGTTCATCGTCGAGTTCGGCTTCGCCTCGCAACAGACGCACGACCCGGTGCGAACCGGCCGGCGCGCCAGCCCGCTTGACCAAGCCCATCTGAAGATCGTCGAGCGCCTGTTCCGTCTCGCCGCTGCCACCGAGGCCGAGACCCGCCCGGCCGGCCAGCACGTGCCGCGCCGGTTCATCGGCGTCAATGTCATCAACAATCCTTATTCGCGGCTGTTCACCGACTATGTCGCGGCGAACATCAACCCGTTCAGCACGCAGGTACTGGCCGGGCCGCCGGTCGCCGCAAGAACCGCGAAGGGGCGACTGACCCGTCTGCGCGATCGCTACACGTCCGTGGTCGGCCTCGGGAGCATGCGCAAGCCAAGACTAAAGCCGATGGGCAGGCAATGACAAGCGCCTGTTGCAAGACGGAGGGGTCGATCATGAGGGAGGTCCTGGCGTGACCGGCGCGATCTGGGCTGTAGCGGTGCTCGCCTTCCTGAGCTCGACCGTCGCGACAATCGGCAATTTTGCCATGGCGCGCGATTTCCCGGACCTGACGAAATCCGAGGCTTCCAACGTGATGGCTGATTTCCTCTTGGATTCGTCGGTGGCGCTTCGCTACATGCAGTACAAGATGATGACCAACATCTTCTACATCCAATCCCTGGTGCTATGGGCGGCGCTCGGCCTGTTGGTCGCGTACAAGTTCCTGCTCAGCCCGTCGGCGTGACATGTCCGACGGTTCGGAACGCATCCTGACCGCCATTCCGGGGCGGCCGCCGATCGAGCTGGTTGCCTTCTACGAGGAGTTTCGCGACTACTATCCTCTGTGCGAGCAGGAGACCAAGCGCTGGTTCGTCGAGCATGTCCGGCCGGACTGGTGGATCTTCGATGTCGGCGCCAACGTCGGCTACTATACGATCCTGTTCGCGCAGCTCGCCTCTTCCGGCCGGGTGTTTGCCTTCGAGCCGACCAAGACGGTCGACATGCTGCGCGCCAACCTCGCCCACAACAAGATCGAGAACGCCGTCGTCCACGAGGTGGCGCTGGGCGCCAAGACCGGACAGCTGAACGAGCGCATCTTCCGCATCTGGGGCAGCGAGGGCGAGGTCAAGGATTACCCGTTCTACCGCTTCGACGACTTCGTGCGCGAGCAGGGGATCGAGCGCGTCGATTGCCTCAAGATCGACGTCGACAGCTTCGACTTCGAGGTCCTGCGAGGCGCCGAGCAGACCTTGCTGAAGCACGACCCGGTGATCGTCATCGAGCTCAATCACGCGCTGGCCAAGCGCGACCAGAGCCCGGCCGAGACGCTCGCGTGGCTGGCCCGGCGCGGCTATCGCAAGGCGCTGACGCTCGATCGCTACGACAACTACGTCCTGCAACGCAGCGAAGCGGCCTTTGCCGGGTTGGCCAGCGGCGCCTCCATGGAACTGATCTTTCCGCCGCCCGCCCGGGTGGACGAGCACATGGCGGCCGGCGGCACGCCGCTTGGCCGGTCATTCGTGAAAGGCACCGATCTGCTGAATGGCGCAATGTTGCGCCAGGCGTCGGCGCCGAGCTCGACGCTGTGGAACCGGCTTTTTCGCTCGAACGCCAAGCCGGACGCGCCGCGCCGCGTCGACCTGCGCGAGGTCCTCGATGTTCCTGTCGAAACCTCCACCGACCGCTGGAGCTACGCTCTCTCGCTGGCCCTGGAGCCGAGCAACGCCGACGACCAGCTCACCGTGGGCATCGCCGTCGAGGTCGTCGAAGGCGCCCTGGGCATCGTCGCTTGCGGCGAGGACCACTCGAAATTCATCGTGCCCGAACGTGTGCTGGCTGCCATGCCCGGCCTCCAGCACGTGGTCATCCAGGTGCGTCGCAAGGACATCCAGGCCCTGATCTTCCGCACCATAGCGGACGACGGCAGCAGGACGGTGTTCAAGATCGCGGGCGTCGAAGCGAGGACAGGCGTTCCGGGATAGCCGAGAGCCTGAACCGGATGCTTCGAGCGGCCTCACTTTAGCAAGTGCAGCAAACGACCAAGGCGCAGTCGCTGCACGATGCGCTTTCCATATGAGAACGGCCGAATGTATCGTCTCGCTGCTGGCTCGCGAGATCGTCGTCAGGTCATGAGAGCTGCCTCCCCGCAGCGTCCGTCCCGTTTTGCTCTCAACCGGCTGATGGAGAATGTGGATGGATATTCTCGGATCAGTATAGTACCCTGATCCTGTCGGAGTAGCTCGGCGCCGTTCTCCGGCGCCCGCCGCGGTTCGAGGGCCGACGCATGGTCGGAGATGTACCGCACCAGCAGGAGGGTGAACCGAACCATTCGCGTCATGGACCGGACCTCGACGATTGACCGCCGCTCTCCGGTCGCGGCGAAGATCGGGCTGTACCGCGCGCTGTTCCGCGGTCGCGAGGATGTCTACGCGCGCCGCTACGAGAACCGCAGGACGGGCAGGTGCGGCTATGCGCCAGCCTGCGCCAACGAATGGGTTCGCGGAATCTGCGAGAAACCGCGCGTCAAATGCGCCGAATGCGTCAATCGTCGATTTCTTCCCCTCACGGACGATGTCGTCCGCTGGCATCTTTCGGGCGTCGATGCCAACGGCGAGCCATTCGTCGCCGGCGTCTATCCGCTGCTGCCGGCCGAGACCTGCTGGTTCCTGGCTGTCGATTTCGACAAGAGCGGCTGGCTGAAGGATGCAGCTGCCTGTCTCGAGACCTGCCGGCGTCTGAACCTTCCGGCCACGCTCGAGCGCTCGCGCTCCGGGCAGGGCGCTCATCTGTGGCTCTTCTTCGAGGAGCCCGTGCCAGCGGCGCTCGCCCGCCGGCTCGGCTCCCACGTGCTGACGGAGACGATGGAGCGGCGGCCGGAGCTGGGCTTGGACTCGTACGACAGGCTCTTTCCGAACCAGGATACGATGCCGCAGGGAGGCTTCGGCAATCTGATCGCCTTGCCGCTGCAGAAAGCGCCGCGGGACCAGGGAAACAGCGTGTTTCTCGACGACGGCCTCGATCCCTGGACGGATCAGTGGGCCTTTCTTTCGAGCGTGCGCAGGCTCGGTCGCGAGTCGATCGAGGCAACGGTCCAGGTTGCCGAGCGCGCCGGCCGCGTGCTGGGCGTGCGCTTGCCGCCGCAAGAGGACGAGGAGCGTGAGCCTTGGAGCATGCCGCCGTCGCGACGCCCCAGGACGCCGCCGATCGTCGGCGACCTGCCGAGGTCGATCGAGCTCTGCTCGGCAACCAGATCTACATCGCCAAGGAAGGCTTGCCCCCGGCGGTGCAAAACAGGCTGCTGCGCCTCGCAGCGTTTCAGAACCCCGCCTTCTACCAGGCGCAGGCGCTGCGGCTCTCGACCTGGGGCACGCCGCGCATCGTGGCCTGCGCCGAGGACTTCTCGCACCATATCGGCCTGCCGAGAGGCTGCCTCGAGGAGACGCTGCGGACGCTTGGCGATCTGAAGATCGACGCGACGATTCGGGACGAGCGCTGCGGCGGCAAACAGCTCGCGGCGAGCTTCCAGGGACAGCTGCGGCCCGAGCAACGGGTGGCTGCCGAGGCGATGCTGGCGCATGACTCCGGCGTGCTGGCGGCCACGACCGCATTCGGCAAGACGGTGATCGGTGCATGGCTGATCGCGGAACGTCGCGTGAGCACGCTGGTGCTCGTCCATCGCCGACAGCTGCTCGACCAGTGGATCGAGCGGCTCGCGATGTTCCTGGGCCTGCCGCCAGAAGCGATCGGCCGAGTCGGCGGCGGCAGGCGCCGACCGACCGGGCTGGTCGATGTCGCTGTCGTCCAGAGCCTGGTCCGAAAGGGGATTGTCGATGATTCCGTGGCGGACTACGGCCAGCTCATCGTCGATGAATGCCACCACCTGTCGGCGCGCAGCTTCGAGCAGGTGGCGCGGCAGGCCAAGGCTCGTTTCGTGGTGGGGCTGTCGGCCACGGTTGCGCGCAAGGACGGCCATCACCCGATCATCTTCATGCAGTGCGGGCCGGTTCGACATCGCGTCGATGCGCGCGTGCAAGCGGCCGCCCGGCCTTTCGAGCACAAGGTGCTCGTGCAGCCGACCGCCTTCCGATCGCTCAAGGCTCCGGAAGCCGACAAGCGCTTGGAGTTTCAGGCGCTCTATCAGGCGTTGATCGAGGATCGCGCCCGCACACGCCGCATCTGCGAGGACGTCGTGGTCTGCGTCCGGGCCGGACGCTCGCCGCTGGTTCTCACCGAGCGTACCGAGCATCTCGACCTGCTGGCGCAGGCGCTCGAGCCGCACGTTCGTCACGTCGTCGTCTTGCGTTCAGGGATGGGTGGGAAGCAACGCAAGGCGGTCGCCGAGAATCTCGCGGCGATCCCGGCCCACGAAGAGCGGGTCTTGATCGCCACGGGCAAGCTCGTCGGAGAGGGATTTGACGATCCGCGTCTCGACACGCTGTTTCTGACGCTGCCGGTGTCATGGCGCGGCACGGTCGCGCAGTATGCGGGTAGACTCCACCGCCTGTTCGACGGCAAGCGCGAGGTGCAGATCTACGACTATGCCGACCTCGAGGCGCCAATGCTGGCGCGAATGTTCGACCGGCGCTGTCGCGGCTACGAGGCCATCGGCTATACGGTTGTACTGCCAGCCAGCGCGATTCCCGGCTGGCCCGCAGACGTCGTCCTGCCTGCGGATCCGGTCTGGAAGCGGGACTACTCGGGAAGCGTGCGACGGCTCGTGCGCGACGGCCTCGACACGCCGCTCGCGACCTTGTTTCTCCACACGACTCGCATCGTGCACGCGGACGCAGACGGCGCCGATCGCGCGCGCAGCGCGACTGAAGCATTCCTGTTCCGTCGGCTCGAGACGATGGCCGAGACCAAGGGGCGATTCCGCCTCAACGAGCGGCTGCCGATCGCTTTCGATGCGGGCGGAGGCCTCGAGGTCGACCTGCTCTGTGCCGACGCGCGCCTGGCGATCGAGCTGGACGGCGCGCAACATCTTGGCGAGGCCGACGCCTATCGCCGCGACCGTCGCAAAGACCGGCTGCTGCAGGAGAACCGCTACTTCGTCTTGCGGTTCCTGGCCGAGGACGTCGGCAGGCATCTCGACGATGTGCTCGACGCTATTCTGAGGGAGCTTGGTCGGCAGCGCCTGGCGTAACGCGGCCTGTGGGTCCTGCTGCGTGTCTCAGCTCCCGGCCGCGGACCGACCTCGCCTCAGGCGACTGCCTTCGCCGGCTTTGTCTGCGCATTCGCCCTCGGCGAATGCGACCCGGGCACTCGTTGGAGATTACGAAGCCGTCGGTGCACGGGCCGACTGCACGGAGCGCCTCAGCAGCGCATAGGCGCTCCCGCCCGTGATTGCGCCCAGCACATAGAAACACGCTGCGATCACGGCGAGCGGCGCCCGCACGCTGAGGCCGAGAAAATCCATCGATACGATTTCCCGGTTCTGCACCAGGAAGATGAGCGTGGCGGCCACGAACAGAACGATGATCGCCGTATGAACCCACCGCATGGTCATCTCCCCCTTTTGCCCGAGTGCGCGCGCCGGTTTGGATCACGCTGACGTTGGATCAAGACTCAATTGGGCAGGGAATTCTTGTAGGCCCTGCCATCCTTCATGATGACGACGAAATTCTTGCCGGGATCGGCCACGATGTCGATGTTTTCCAGGGGGTTGCCTTCGACCAGGAGCAGGTCGGCGAGCGCCCCCGGCTCGACGACACCGAGCTTTCCGGGATAGGGATTGCGCAGGCCGGAGAGCGCCAGCAGCTCGGCATTCGTCGAGGTCGCCATGATCAGCGCTTCGGCGGGCGTGTACCAGCGCGCAAGCGAGGCCAGGATGGCGCCCTGTTGCTGCGCCAGTGCGGCGGAGAACAGCACGTCGGTGCCCCACGCCGTCCTGATCTTGTACTTCTTCGCCAATTCGTAGGTTCTGGCGATGCCGGGCCAGACCTCCTCCGCCTTGGCCCGCTGGACCGAACCCTCCGGGAAGCCCAGTCGAAGACCTTCGGGCAGCGGCTGCATGCTGAGCCAGATGCCCTTCTCGGCGAACAGCTTGGCCGTGGTCTCGTCCATCAGCATGCCGTGCTCGATGCACTTCACGCCGGCGGCAATCGATCGCTGGATCGCAACCGGCGTGAAGGCATGTGCGGCGACGTAGCTGCCCCAGCTCTCGGCCGCTTCGACAGCCGCCCGCAGCTCGGCCTCGGTGAAGGTCGCCACGTCGATCGGGCTGAAGGGTGACGATACGCCGCCGCCCGCCGTCAACTTGACCTGGGAGGCGCCCTGCATGAGTTGCTCGCGCGTGCGCAGGCGCACCTCGTCCGGGCTGTCGGCCACCATGGCGCCGCCGAGCTGCTCCATCCGGCTGGGCGGGCCGCCGAGCGTCCGCGGTAAATCGGTGAGCTGACGGAAATTTGCCGGCGGCGAGAGCGTGGCACTCCTGCCGTCGAAGATGCGCACGTTCTCGAACACCGTGACGGCGCCGCTCGCCTGCGGGCTGGCTTGCGCGCGGACGACGGATGGCAGTCCGACTGCCACGGGCAGAAGCGTGGTGATGAAAGCGCGTCGGACAATCGAGGTCATGCACTCACTTTCCGGGCGGACGCAGCATGCCTTCTGACGGCATCGTGCGTCCAGGGTATGCGCGGCCTTTCTCGTGCAGACACCCCCGATATGATGCGCGCGAGGCGTCTGGGCGCCGCCCGGGCTCGTCTTGCCGATTGCCCCCGTGCAAGTCAGGATTTGCGTCGAGGCCTTGGCTTCCTGACGCAGCAGGCATCCCGCGCGCGCATGATGTGCTCGGTGTGCGACGGTGCGATGCTGCTGGCTGCGGCAGGGCCGCTGGACGGCTACCAGGCGACGACCCATTGGGCATTTACGTCCTGCTTCCCCCAACGCTTTCCCAAGGTGCTTGTTGCGCCAGGCCATCCCCGCTTTGTCCACGACCGCGATCGCCTGACGGCCGGCGGCGTCGCCTCGGGGCTGGACGCGGCCCTGAAGTTGATCGACCTGCTGGGCGGCACGAAGCTCGCCCAACAGGTCCAGCAGGATACGCAGTACTATCCCGATCCGCCGGTCACCAGCGAGATTCCGCCGGCGCCGGCCGAGTGCCCGATTCCGGCAAGCTCCGCCTGAGTGCCGGCCGACCGCGGCCCTATGTTGCGGGCGCAATCTCTCATGCCGGCGCTACATCTACGCTACTCGGCTGGCGCCGGTACGGGGTTCACGCGGGATTTCACCTCGGCATCCCAGGGTCCCGGGAAGCAGCCGCGGCCGACCATGTCGGAGGCGAACACGCTGTCCTGGCGCGGCCACTGCTCGCGCGGCAGCTCATACGACACCTCGACACCGTTGCCGTCGGGGTCGCGGAAATAGATGCCCAGTGAGATGCCGTGGTCAGCCACGACGTCGATCGGGATGTGCCGGTCCTTCAGCCGGTAGTAGGCCTCTTTCAGGTCGTCGAGGCTCTCCAGCATCCAGGCCATGTGATTGAGGCCGACCTGACCCTTCATCGGGCCGTGGGCGTCGTCGCCGACCTGCATCAACGCCACCTCGTGGCTCTTGTCCTTGTCGGCCGACAGGAACGCCGCCCAGCCCGGGCGGTAATGATAGCAGTGCAGGCCGAGCACATCCTCGTACCACTGCTTCGAACGTTCGGCGTTGCGCACGTAGATGTTGACGTGGCCCAGGTGTTTCGGTCGAAAGCTCATCGCCGGTCTCCTTCCGCTTGGCGCCAGTCTACGCCATTGCGGGCAATCTGCGAATGCAAGGAAGGCCGACGAGACGCCCGCGGTTGCCGCATCGATTCCGGTGAAGCCCGCCGTCGGCGCGTAGGTATGCAAGGAAGGCCGACAAGACGCCCGCGGTTGCCGCGGCACCGGCGATCTGGCCCACGTGCCCTATTTGGCTAACGATGGGCCAAGGCGGTCTCGACTGCCCGGTGGCCGGCCGGCATCACCGGCGCGGTTCGTTTGCGAAGACTTCGCGGATCGAGCCGGTCCGGCCGCTGCGGGTCGCTACGATATTGCCGTGGCGATCGATCGGGTTGCCCTGCGTATCGTAGCCCGGCCCGTCATCCGACATGCGGCCGTAAATTACGATCTCCGGGATCACCATCGCGCATCTGTATTCGATCGGCGTGGATCCCTTTCCACAGGAACTGTCCCGGCCGGCACGGGATGCCGGAAGGTCGCGACCTTGGGCTGCCGCCATTGACGAGACGAGGACAAGGGCGGTCGCCAGCAAAGACTTTCGAATCATGCCATCTCAATTCCGCCGGAGCACCGAGGTTGCATCTGATCGTCGCCAATCGCCGGAAAGATCAGGCAAGGCGACGGCAAAGCGACCGACGACCCCGCCCTCGAGGGCAAGGGGCCTCAAGAAGCTCTGAGCCAACTTCCGTCGGATGTCTGACGGATCACGAATAGGCCAGGACCTTCCGCAACACCTCGAAGATCACAGCGGTCGACCAGCCGAACAGCAGCACGCCGCACATCGCCGTCGCAGGCCCGAGCAACCGCCAGCGCTCCACCGGAACGACGTCGCCGTAACCAAGGGTGGTGTAGTTGACGAAAGCAAAGTACAGCGCGTCCGCCTCTACAGGAGCGGCACCGATGACCGTGTAGGTCCCGGCCCATACGGCGACCTCCAGCATGTGAGCCAACATCAACACCCCTACGGTGGCGACCATGGTCGTCGTCAGCATGAGAGCTGGTGGAGACGCCGTCCGCGCCGCAACCCTCGGGGCCACGCGGACGACGATTGTCATCACAGTGGCGTGGATCACGATGCAGATAGCGCTCGTCACGATGCCGACGAGAAGTTGCAGCAGCATGCTCCGCCTCGTGCCTCCGGTCTTTCAGGAGGGCACGCCGAAGACGGTGAGCGCCATGACCAGATAGACCGCCAGGAGTTGGATTCCGGTAAACCAGGTGGATCGACCGTCGACGATCAGGATAGAGGCCACGAAGGTCGCCATCAGCACCAAGAACACCTCGACACCGGTGAAGGCGAGGCTGAGCGGCGCTGGAGCCATCACCAGGCTGAGCAGCACGAGCAGCGGTGCCACGAACAGCGCGATCTGCGTGCTGCTGCCAATGGCGATGCCGATGGCCAGCTCCATGCGATTGCGCATGGCGACCAGGATAGCGGTGCTATGCTCCGCCGCGTTGCCGACCACGGCGACGACGACGACGCCGATGAACAGGTTCGAAAGTCCGAGGGCCTTTGCGGCATGCTCGACGGTGCCGACAAGGATTTCGCTCATCCATACGATCAGAAGGGTGGCCACCACCATGACGCCGACAGTGAGCGGCATCGACCAGCGCGCGCCATGAATCTCGCGTTCGACGGTATCGTGGTCGCTCTTGAACAGGTGTGCGTGCGTCACCAGCGAGAACACCAAGCTCAGCACGTACACGACCAGCAAGATTCCAGACACACCGATGCTGAAGTTGACGGACTGGGCGACATACTTGCCGCCGCCAATGACGGCGACGATCGAGGGGATCAGAATGGCCATGGCAGCCAGCGCCATCATGCCGACCTGCGCGCGTGCGCCGATGGTCGCGAAGGTCTGCACCGGGTGGCGCAGGCCGCCGGCCAGGAAGGCTGCGCCCAGCACCAACAGCAGGTTGCCAATGATCGAACCAGTGATCGAGGCCTTGACCACGTCGAGCATGCCAGCGCGCAGCGCCACGAGGGCGATGATGAGTTCTGCGGCATTGCCCAGCGTGGCGTTGAGAAAGCCGCCGATCGCGTCGCCGACGCGAGACGCGAGCTTCTCGGTGGCAAGGCCAAGAAGGCCGGCCAGAGGGACGATGGCGATGCAGGCAATCACGAATCCGAGCAACGGTTCCTGGGGACGGGCGTGATGTATCCAAACGGCCGCTGGAACAGCGATGAGCAGCCACGCCAGGGGCGCCTCGCCCAGCAAGCTTCGAAGCGTCTTCATCGCAACCTCCCGCGTGGTCCCTTGGGGCGAGCGCGCGGCCACAATGATACAATTGCCCGACGCGGAGGGCATTGCGCCTCGCGAGCAGGGGGTGCCGTGCACCACCGGGCCATCAGAGGGCTCACGTCGCAGTGACACTCCCAGCCTCGAGAGCCAGCAGCTTTCGAGCCCTTACACCGCAGCATCGAAAGCAATCGTCTTGCCCTTGAACAGGCAGAGATCGTTCACCACGCAGCGCGGGCACTCCGGCTTGCGCGCCTTGCAGGTGTAGCGGCCGTGCAGGATCAGCCAGTGATGGGCATGCAGGCGGTAGGGTTCGGGCACGCGCTTCAGCAGCCTGAGCTCGACCTCGAGCGGGTTCTTGCCGGGCGCCAGGCCGGTGCGGTTGCCGACCCGGAAGATGTGGGTGTCGACGGCGATGGTCGCCTCGCCGAACGCCACGTTCATCACCACGTTGGCGGTCTTGCGGCCGACGCCGGGCAGCTCCTGCAGGGCGGCATGGTCGCGCGGCACCTCGCCGCCGTGCTTCTCGACCAGCAATCGGCTGAGCGCGATCACGTTCTTCGCCTTCATGCGGAACAGGCCGATGGTCTTGATGTAGTCGATAAGCCGCGTCTCGCCGAGCTCCATCATCTGGGCCGGGGTCTTGATCCTCTTGAACAGCGGCGTGGTGGCTCGGTTGACGCCGGCGTCGGTCGCCTGGGCCGACAGGACGACGGCCACCAGAAGCTGGTAGACATTGTCGTACTCGAGCTCGGTCTCGGGCTCGGGAATCGCCTTCTTCAGGCGGGCGAAGAATTCCGGGATGACGGCGAGCTTCATCAGGGCCATAGGGATTCATAGCATGACTGAAACATCCGCCCCTGAAGTGCATTTCGCCACCTCGCTGGTGCCCTATCGCAGCCTGACGCCGGAGGGCTTCAAGTGGCTGATCCGCGTCGCCGTGGTGGCAAACCTGGCGATCGGCCTGCCCATGCTGATGTTCGGCGCCTGGCCGGTGCTGGGCTTCATGGGCCTCGACGTCCTGCTGCTGTGGCTGCTGTTCAAGCGCAGCTACCTCGATGCCAGGCGCAGCGAGACCCTGGTCCTGACCGACCGGGACTTGATCGTCGAGCGGGTCGCCCCTGACGGCGAGCGCGAGCAGGTGCGGCTGGACGCCTACTGGCTGCGCGTCGACTGGGACGCCGAGGAGGAACGGCTGGTGGTGAGCTCGCGCGGCAGCCGCGTGGTGATCGGCCGCTTCCTCGATCCCGCCAGCCGGCTCGAGGTGGCCGATCAGCTAAAGGCCGCCATCGCCGCCATGCGCGCGCCGCGCTACGATCACAGGTGGGAGTAGCCCATAGGTGGCGCCCCCGGATGAGGCGCATGGTGCCGACGACACGCGGCTCCAGGATCAGCTCTCACGGGGCCAGCAGGTCGATGCGAAGGATCCGGGGGCCGTGCACGGCAAGGCCCAGGCTGACGGGATCATCAAGGAAAAGCTCGGACCCGAGGCGTTGTGGCTGCAGCTCGCGCCGCCGTGGGCCGGGGACCGACGCATCTGCTGATTCGACTTGGAGCCAACCGCCACGGAGGGCTGAGCTCGCGACTGCCCGGCCGCTTTCGGCGGCAGGTCTCGACGTCATCCTCCCGAATGCCCGACCTGTTGAACGATCACGCCGGCAGACGCCATTCCGTCGACAAGCTCGGTTACTTTCAAAGTGGCCAGGTTCCCGCCGTCGGTTATCAAGGTCATTCTATCACAAAATGGGTGGATCATCTCCGGTTGAGGGATGAGCAGCTTCTGCGATTCCATGAGAAAGTAGATTGAATTCGAGTGCTCACAGAAATATCGCTTCATTGCGAGTTCGAGATCTCCTTTCATGGCAAATCCCTGCTTTCCGTGCACGCCGTCTGCCCCTATGAATGCCAAGTCCAGCCTGTTGGGCAACACACCTGTCCTGATTAGTCTCTGGACTTGGCTCACTGAGTCCGCCTTCGAGCGCTTTGTCCCCGGTATTACCGTATACGATTTCGGCCGACACCAGCCCGGTACCAGAAAGACGGAGCAGGTACGATCTTCATCCCCGTAGTCAAGCTCGATGAGCGCTTGCGTAATCTTCTCGGCAGCTCCGATGGAGTTGGTGTATACATCGACTTTCTGAATTGCCCTCGTCTTAATCATCCCGATCAGCTCTTCGACGAGATGCATGACGGTCGATCCACCATCGATCCCGATCACGCATCTGTCTGGAATATGGGCCGAAGCCGCAGATCCAATCATCCTTTTGACAGGTGTGTTCAATCGGAATTTGTAAGCGTGCTTCTCGACCGACAAGAAGGCAATGTCGGAGTTGAAGAAGTAGCCTGCCAACTCTCCAGACGATCGAGCTATACCTAGTTCAGTGATGAATGATGCTGATGAATCGAACTTTATACCAAGCCGCTCTTCGACTTTCCCAATCAGCTCGCTCATGAGAATTGGATTGCTTCGGCGGTGACGAAAGACGACACCCTTGAATTCTTTGATGAGTTCCGAGCGCTCATCGAAGAGAGAGGCGTCGCCCGAGGCATTCGCGGTCGTTGTCGCTGGACTTGATTGTGCCTGGGCAATCGGTCCAAGCACGGCCATTCGTGAAGGCGGAGGCTCGTGGAGCTCATCCAGAAGAAGCCTATAGTCGTCGTAGCCACATTCCTCTGATATTCGTAGAAACAACCGCTCCGTGATCTCTGTCTTGTTCTTGTAGTTCTTGATCGAAGATGGGCTTATGCCTAGAAACGCGGTTATATCGAGTCTATCTGTCGGTTTCTTCTTTTTTCGTCGGATTACGGGGTCCTGACTCTCAATAGGGGCAGACCACAGCTTTCGGACGATTTCATGCAGTCTCGGCCACCAATTCGGCGGAACAGAGATCCGGCGTTCGGGCATTTTTGCCATGATTGTGCTTCCGGTGGCGCTTCGACCCCGTCTAAGCATAGCCAACCATGTCCGACCATGCATGCCCAAGATTGACGATTTCGGTGCCCGGAGCGGATGAAGCATGCTTTGCGGGTCGACTGGAGGCAAGCCCGCCGCCGGCGACGTTGCAAAGGAGAAAGCGATGCGCATCGAGAAGCTGGTCGTCGACTCGCCGACCGTGATCCCGCTGATGGCCGCCCTGCCGTACAGCGTGGTGTTCGAGGGCGAGGCTCCGGAGGAGCACGTCTACGACCCGATCTCCCAGATCACCCGATTCGCGGGCCGGAACTTCAGCACCTGCCGCGAGGACGAGAGTGCCGGAGGGTTCTTCCAGTCCAAGTCGGACACGAAGAAGGACGACTGAGTGCTTGGCGGGAGGGTGGGTAGCCTCGGTTACCCACCCGACCACCATTCGGTGGAGAGGGAATGGAGTGTGGGATGATACTGGTGGTGACAGGCAGGCGTGACGGGCATGTGGGCGCGGTGACGAGGTTTTTTGACGAGGCCGGCGTTCCCTGGGTTCGGCTGAACGTCGAGGACCTTGCGACTAACGCAGAGATCGATGTCGATCCGGCTGACGGTGCAGGCAAGCTTCAGCTCTGCGACAGCGGCCTGGCGATCGACCTTCGCGAGATCTCGGCCGTCTGGTATCGGAAGCCAGAAGCGGTCTCTGTGCAGCACTTCGATCTCGATCCCGCGGCGCTCGAGTACGTCGAGGCGGAGATGACAGAGGTCGTGCTCGGTCTTTATGGCCTGCTCGATCGGGCGTACTGGATCAACAATCCTTTCCGGACGCGAGTTGCGCATCGGAAGCTGGTTCAGCTGCGCGTCGCAGCAGAAGTAGGGTTCTCGGTGCCGAAATCGCTCGTCACGAACAACGCGAAACGCGCCTTGGAGTTTGCTGAATCCGTAAACGGAGACGTAGCCATAAAATCGCTCGGATCCATCTCGGTCGCTCAAGATCGAGCCGATGGGATCATCCAATATGGCCTCTTCACTCGGAGAGTGTCGGTGGATGAGTTGCGTCGACTCGAAGATAAGATCGGCCACATGCCGACCCTGTTCCAGGAGTTCATCCCGAAGCGCGCGGAATTGCGGGTGACGTGCGTCGGCAATGAGATTTTTGTCTGCTCGATCGAGCCGCGAGGGGATGTCACAGGTGACGACTATCGATTCGACACGATCAATCTTGCACACAAGCCTGTAGAGTATCCTCAGTTGCAGTCCCGCATGAAAGCTTACATGGATAAGCTGGGTTTGAAGTTTGGCTGCTTCGATTTCATCGTTCCGGATCAGGGTGAACCGGTATTCTTGGAATGCAACTGCAACGGGCAATGGCTGTGGGTCGAGAAGCTTACTGGTCAGCAGATTGGCCGTTCAATTGCCAATGATTTGATGGCGCTCGGCCGACTGGCCGCAGGGGCGAACCACGCCGGTGTGGCTCACTGACAGTCGCATCCAATGTCCGCCATCATCGATCCCGTGCGCCTTGCTCGCGACGTGAGGGGCGGAATCGATGGGAGGGGACGTCATGGGTCGAGCGGAAGCGGCACGGGTCGGGGAGGCGCCTCGATCAGGTCGGGACCTTGCACGGGTCAGAGACCCAGCACGTCCTTCATGCCGTACAGGCCGGGCTTCTTGGCGCCGAGCCATTGCGCGGCGCGCACGGCGCCCGCGGCATAGGTCTCGCGGCTGAAGGCGCGATGGCTGAGCTCGAGCCGCTCGCCGGCGGCAGCGAACATCACGGTGTGCACGCCCACCTCCTCGCCGCCGCGCAAGGTGGCGAAGCCGATCTCGCCCGACGGGCGGGCGCCGGTGTGGCCGTCGCGGCTCCTGCGCCATACCTCCTCGAGCTTGACCTGCCGGCCGGCGGCGGCGGCGCGGCCAAGCGCCAGGGCGGTGCCGGAGGGCGCGTCGATCTTGTGGCGGTGATGCATCTCCAGCACCTCGATGTCGTAGCCGGGATCGAGCATCGAGGCCGTCTTCTCGACCAGCGCCAGCAGGATGTTGACGCCGAGCGCCATGTTGGCGGCCCACATGATCGGCACTGCCTTGGCCGCCTCGTGAATCAGCGCGGTCTGTGCCGGGTCGAGGCCGGTCGTGCCGATCACCATGGCCACGCCCTTCCCGGCGGCGACCTTGGCGTGCGCCACCGTGGCGGCAGGTACCGTGAAATCGATCACGACATTGGCGGCAGCGATGGCGGCGGCGCTGTCGCCGCCGATCCTGATCTTGTTGGCGTCGATCCCCGCGACTTCGCCGGAGTCTCGTCCGATGGCGTTGCTGTTGGGCGATTCGCTGGCGGCGGCCAGGCTCACGCCTTCGGTGCGCGCAATGCGGCGCACCAGCATCTGGCCCATGCGCCCGGCGGCGCCGACGACGGCGATCTTCATGTCGCTCCCCTCGAGTCTGCCAGCCTACAGTAGCGGACTCGAAAGGGGTGGGACATGCTCTTCATGGTGGTCGAAAAGTTCCGCAACCAGGACGGCAAGGCGGTCTATCGCAAGCTGCGCGATGCCGGCCGCGGCCTGCCCGACGGCCTCACGTTCGTGGCCAGCTACGTGTCGGCCGATCTCGGCCGCTGCTTCCAGCTCATGGAGACCGACGACGTCACGCTGTTCCAGCGTTGGATCGCCGACTGGCAGGACGTCGTCGAGTTCGAGGTCGTGCCGGTGGTCGAGGGCAGGACGACGCGCGAAGCGCTGGCGCCGCTCCTATGAAAGCAACGATTGCCGGCGAGAGCGGGACAGCGCGGCCTGTCCCGCGGCCGAATGACCCGACCGCAAAACGCCGGTCCGACCGCAACAGACGATCCCGACCGCTCGGGTGCGGTCGGCTAACCCATTGATTCAAAAGGCTCCGAACGCACCGAACGCACCGAACGCAACGAACGCAAAAATGCAGGGTGATTCTTGGCGAGTTGGATTCACGCTTTCGCTCCTCCTCCCCAGCTTCGCTGGGGAGGAGGACCGCACATGAGTGGCGCGCTCCCGGCAGTCACGCCCACGGATCGGCGACCTTGGGCCAGAACGGCGTCTTGCGCTTGGTGTAAGGCCAGCGCGTCACGTCGGGGTCGGCGGCGCCGGGCGAGGCGACGTAGAGGATCTCCTTCGCCAGCCCGACGAAGCCGTTGTAGAAATGCTGCGCCGACTTGACGACGACCACGCGGTAGTCGGCCGGGTCGGCGCCGACCGCCTTGAAGGCATCGGCGTGGAAGGTCTGGGTGCGCAGCGTGCAGATCGCCACGTCGACGTTCTGCGACGACAGCAGCGCCATGTCTCCCAGCGGCACCATCACCGGGCCGTAGGGCTGGCGCACGCCGCGGGCGATCTTCTTGACCGTGACGTCGAGGTCGACCGGCTTGCCGCTCACCTCGCCGGACTTGCCGCCGAGCCGCATGCGCAGCCGCGCGCCCTCGCCCGCCTCCTCGGCGATGCGGAACGCCATGGGATCCCACATCACGCCGAACAGCGCCGGGCCGATCTCGCGCTCGACCAGCGCCTGCAGCAGGAAGGTCGAATCGCCGGGTGCGCCGGAGCCCGGATTGTCGGCGCGGTCGGCCAGCACCAGCGGGCCCTGGTTGTGCGAGGCGGCGCGTTCCATGGCCTCGCTGATCGTCAGGTACTGCGTGGCGTAGCGCTCGCGATTGTCCCACAGCTCGCGGCCGAGCTGCTCGGCCAGCGCCTGCGCCTTGGCCCTGTCGCGGTCGGCCACCACCAGGGTGCGCGTGCCGACATCCTCGACGTCGGCGAAGGCGAAGCCGTGGCTCAGCGACACCGAGAGGATGCCGTCCTTGCCCTCGAGCGACTTCATGCGGGTGACGAGCTCGCTGATCGGCGGCACCGAGGTGCGGTACTGGGCGATCATGCGGCAGTCGTGGCGCGCCATCACCGGCTTCACCTTGCCGTCGATCGTGTCGGCGACGATGGCGAACAGCTCGGCGGCGCGGGCCATCGCGTCGGTGTGCGGGTATTCCTTGTAGCCGATCAGCACGTCGGCGCTGTCGAGCATCAGCGCGCTGAGGTGACAGTGCAGGTCGAACTCCGCGCCGATCGCCACGCCGGGCCCGACGATGGCGCGCACGCGCTGCAGCAGATCGCCTTCGCAATCGTCATAGCCGTCGGCGACCATTGCGCCGTGCACGTTGATCAGCACGCCGTCGAGCGGCAGCGCCGCCTCGATGCCCTCGAGAATCTCGTCGCGAAACCTTTCGTAGACCGCGCGCACCGTGGTGCCCGAGGGCGCGGCGAAGGTGGCGAGGCCTTCGATCGCCGTCCAGCCGCGCGCCTCGATCGCCTCGCGCCAGACATGCAGCGGCGCGGTGAAGTTGGTCGGCTCGTGCCGCGTGGCGTCGCCGCGCCAGATGCCGTGCTCCTGATAGCCGCGCAAGCCGGTGGGGAACGGCACGAACTGGTTGGTCTCGGTGCCCAGCGCGGCGATGAAGACTCGCTTGGTCAAACGTTACTCCCGATAGCGATGGCAGCCCACGACATGGTCGTCGACCATGCCGGAGGCCTGCATGAAGGCGTAGCAGATGGTCGAGCCGACGAACTTGAAGCCGGCCTTCTGCAGGGCCTTGGACAGTGCGTCGCTGTCGGGCGTGCGGGCCGGCACATCCTTCATGCTCTTGCGGTTGTTCCTCATCGGCTTGCCGCCGACGAAGCCCCACAGGTACTTCGCGAACGACCCCTCGCGCTCGACCAGGGCGAGATAGGCCTTGGCGTTGCTGACGCTGGCTTCGATCTTGCCGCGATGGCGGATGATGCCGGGGTCGGCCAGCAGCCTGGCGAGCTTGGCCGGCGTGTAGCGCGCGATCTTCGCCGGATCGAAGCCGTCATAGACCTTGCGATAGTGCTCGCGCTTGCGCAGCACGGTGATCCAGGAAAGGCCGGCCTGGCAGCCTTCGAGGGTCAGCAGCTCGAACAGGGCATGGTCGTCCTTGAGCGGCCGGCCCCATTCCTTGTCGTGGTAGCGCTCGTACAGCGGATCGGCCGATGCCCAGCGGCATCGCGGCTTGTTGTCGGTGCCGGGCACCGTGTCGGGCTTGTCGACCATGGCGCGACCCTACCCAAGGCGCCCGCGAGACGCCACACTGGGGCAACGGAGGAACATACCCATGGCCAAGTCTCTCGCCGACCTCAAGGTCTGCATCTTCGACGTCTTCGGAACCGTGGTCGACTGGCGCGGCAGCCTGATCGCGGACCTGCCTGCGCTGGGCAAGAAACACGGCCTCGACACCGACTGGACGAGCTTTGCCGACGACTGGCGCGGCCTCTACCAGCCCCAGATGCACCGCGTGCGCAAGGGCGAGCTGCCGTGGACCAATATCGACGAGCTGCACAAGGAAGCCTTCGAGATGCTGCTCGCCAAGCGCGGCCTCGAGCACCCTGGCGAGAAAGGGGCGTGGGAATTCACCCATCTCTGGCACAAGCTCCGACCGTGGCCCGATTCTGTCGAGGGCATCGGCATGATGAAGAAGAAGTACGTCGTGGCGACGCTCAGCAACGGCAACGTGGCGCTCTTGATCAACATGGCCAAGAACGGCGGCATCCCGTGGGACCATTGCTTCTCGGGCGAGACCTTCCGCCACTACAAGCCCGATCCCGAGTCGTACCTCGGCGTGGTCAAGACGATGTATCTCGAGCCGCACCAGGTGATGCTGGTGGCCGCCCACAACGGCGACCTCAGGGCCGCCCAGAAATGCGGCCTGTCGACCGGCTTCGTCCATCGTCCGACCGAGCACGGCCCCAACCAGAAGACCGATCTCAAAGCAGAGGGCGAGTGGGACGCCGTGGGAAACTCGATGGTCGAGCTGGCCAGGAAGATCGGGTGCTGAGAACATCCTCCTCCCCAGCGTCGCTGGGGAGGAGGATGACCTCACACCTTCGGCCTTCGTTCCCGCCACGGCGTGGCGCGTTCGTAGGCGGCGCCGGCGGCGAACACGCTCGCTTCGTCGAACGGCCGGCCGGCGAGCTGGAACGACAGGGGGAAGCCGTCGCTGCCGAAGCCGCAGCACACGGTCAGCGCCGGCTGGCCGGTGACGTTGAACGGCATGGTGAGCGACGGCTTGCCGAGGAAGTGGAAGATCGGCTGCGGCTCCTCGAAGGTCTCCGGCGCGCCCCAATGGTTGGCGGTCATCACCAGGTCGTAGCCGCGCATCGCCGCGCGCGTGTCGAGCTGTAGCTTGCGCCGGAAGCGCAAGGCCGAAAGATACTGCTCGGCGGTGAGGAAGGCGCCGAGCTGGAAGCGGCGGCGCGTCGTGTAGCCGAACTTCTCCGGCGTCTCGATCACTTCCTGGCGATGGATGGCGTGCGCCTCGACGGTGATGATGACGCGGCCGCAGATGTGATAGTCGCGAATGTCCGGGAAGACGACCTCGTCGACGATCGCGCCGAGGTCGCGCAGCACGCGCACCGCTTCGGAGAGGCCCTTGTCCATGTCGGGCGTGACGCCGTCGTACCAGTGCCGCGCCAGCGCGATGCGCATGCCTCTGATCGGCCGATGCGCCGACGCGCCGTAATCGACCTCGGGCGCCTTGGCCGAGGCCTGGTCGTTGGGATCGTGGCCGGCCAGCACGTCGAGCATCAGGGCGCTGTCCTCCACCGTCCAGGTGAGTGGCCCCGCCGTGTCGAGGCTGAACGACAGCGGATAGATGCCGCAGCGGCTGACCAGGCCGTAGGTCGGCTTGATGCCGGCGGTGCCGCAGAAGCCCGCAGGATTGCGAATCGAGCCGCCGGTATCGGAGCCCATCGCGCCCATGCACAGCGCCGCGGCAACGGCAGTGCCCGAGCCGCTCGACGAGCCGCCGGGCTGGTAGGCGAGGTTCCACGGGTTGCGTGAAGCCGGAAACGGCTGGTCTGGGGTCATCGCGCCGTTGGCGAACTCGTGCGTCGCGAGCTTGCCCAGGATGACGGCGCCGCCAGCCTTGAGCAGTCGCACCGTCTCGGCGTCGACCGAAGGCACGTAGTCGGCCAGCAGATGCGAGTGGCCTGATGTGAGCACGCCCTCGGTCTCGTAGATGTCCTTCAGCGCCACAGGGATCCCGTGCAGGGGCCCGCGTGTAAAGCCGCGACGCCTTTCCAGGTCGGCCTGGGCAGCTGCGGCGCGGGCGCGCTCGGCAGTCACGGTGATGTAGCTCGAGAGCTTGCCGTCTATGGCGGCGATGCGGGCGAGGAACGCTTCCGTGAGGGCCGTCGAGCTGAGCTCGCCGCGCGCCATCCGTCGGCCCGCGTCAGCGATGCTGAGCGTCGTGAGATCGGTCATGGCGGGCCTACTCGTCGGCGCGGAAGACGTGCGGCGGCTCGGCTGCCCAGGCCCATTGGCTCGGAATGCGCTGCATCAGCTCGAGCAGGCCGATATAGCCCTTGTGCAGGTGCCCGATGTCCTCCTCGCTGAGCGGCAGGCCGGTCTGCGCGGCGTGCGCGCGGAACTCCTCCAGGGTGATGGCTGTCTTCGACTCGGGCATTCGGTTCCTCCGATGCGTGGATATGCAAGCGACATGCCGCCCGAGATGCGGGCGGCGCGCAAGCCTCTTGGCTTGGCCCTTGCATGGGTGCTGTCCGAGCGCGCCATGAAGGCTGCGCCGGACAGGAAAGCTTCGAATGTTCAAGCACCTAGGTGTCGCGGTTGCCGGGTTTGGCTTGTGCGCCCTTGCCGTGGCGCCTGCCCTGGCACAGGGCACTCTGCGCATCGGCATGACAGCGGCCGACATTCCCCAGACCACCGGCCAGCCCGACCAGGGTTTCGAAGGGTTCCGCTTCGCCGGCTACACCATCTATGACGCGCTCGTGAACTGGGACCTGTCGAAGGCCGACACCATCGCCGACATCCGTCCCGGGCTCGCGACCGAATGGTCGGCTGTCGAGGGCGAGCCGACCAGGTGGGTGTTCAAGCTGCGCCAGGGCGTCAAGTTCCACGACGGTTCGGACTTCGACTCCGCCGCCGTGATCTGGAACCTCGACAAGCTTCTCGACGACAAGTCGCCCCAGTTCGATCGCAAGCAGCTGGCGCAGGCGCGCGCCCGCATCCCGACCCTGGTCGGCTACAAGGCGATCGACAAGTATACCGTCGAGCTCACGACCAAGGTCGTCAACGCGCTGTTCCCCTACGACATGTCCTACATCTTCTTCTCCAGCCCGGCGCAGTGGGAGAAGACGGGCAAGGACTGGACGAAGTTCGCGCTGCAGCCGTCGGGCACCGGCCCGTTCAAGGTCGATCGTGTCGTGCCGCGCGAGCGCATGGAACTGTCGAAGAATCACGACTACTGGGAGAAGGCGCGCGTTCCCAAGCTCGACAAGGTGATCCTGTTCCCGATGCCGGAGGCGGCGACGCGTACCGCGGCCCTGCTGGCCGGCCAGGTCGACTGGATCGAGGTGCCGGCCCCCGATGCGATCCCGCGCCTCAAGCAGGGCGGCATGGCGATCGTCACCAACAAGTATCCGCATAACTGGGCCTACCAGCCCAGCATGGTCGAGGGCTCGCCGTGGGCCGACATCCGCGTGCGCAAGGCGGCCAATCTCGCGGTCGATCGCGCCGGGCTCAACAAGCTCCTGGGCGGGCTCATGATCGAGTCGAAAGGGCCCGTGTACCCCGGGCATCCGTGGTTCGGCTCGCCCACATTCGACATCAAGTACGATCCGGAGGCGGCCAAGAAGCTGCTGGCCGAGGCAGGCTACGGCCCGAACAAGAGACCCAAGATCAAGATTGCGATCTCGACCTCAGGCTCGGGCCAGATGCTGCCGCTGCCGATGAACGAGTATGTCCAGGAGAACCTCGCCGCCGTCGGCTTCGATGCGAGCTTCGAGGTCATGGAATGGAATGCCCTGGTGAATTTCTCGTTCCAGCCGGTGACCGGTGAGGCCTCCGCCAAGGCCGGTGTGAATGGCATCAACATCAGCCGCGCCACTGTCGATCCCTACTCGGCGTTCATGCGCCTCTATCATTCGGCTTTCGTGCCGCCGGTCGGCGCCAACTGGGGCATCCTGAAGGACCCCAAGCTCGACGAGATGATCAACAAGGCGCACACCACCTTCGATCGGGCGGCGCAGACCAAGGCGCTGGCCGACGTGCACAGCTACATCGTCGACCAAGCCTACTGGGTCTACATCGCGCACGATCTCAACCCGCGCGCCATCAGCCCCAAGGTGAAGGGCTTTGTGCAGGCCCAGAGCTGGTTCCAGGATCTGACGCCCGTCGAGATCGCCAAGTAGCAAGCAAGGACGACCGGCGATGCTGCTCTATGCCCTGCGCCGCTTCGTGTACCTGATCCCGGTCGCCTTCGGCGTCTCACTGCTGGTATTCGCCCTGGTTCACCTGGCGCCGGGCGACCCCATCTCGGCGATCGTGCCGCCCGACGCGCCCAAGGAGGTCGTCGACAAGCTCAAGGAGTATTACGGCTTCGACAAGCCGCTGCCGGTGCAATACCTGCGCTGGCTCGGCGTCACCCTGACGGGTGATTTCGGCACGTCGATCGGCACCGGGCGGCCGGTCGCGACGGAAGTGGCGACGGCGTTCGGCAACACCATCATCCTGGCCATCGCCGCGACCCTGCTGGCCTTCTCGCTCGCCATCGTGCTGGGCACGGCGGCGGCCTACGCCAGGTCACGCATCGTCGACCGCCTGGTGACGCTGATCGCGCTGGTAGGGGTCAGCGTGCCGCATTTCTGGCTGGCGATCGTGCTGGTGATCATCTTCGCCGTCGAGCTCGGCGCCTTGCCGCCGATGGGCATTGGGCCAGAGAACTCGACTGGCTGGCGGCTCGACCGCGCCCATCTCGCCCACATGGTCCTGCCGACCATCGCGCTGTCGGTGATCCCGCTCGGCGTCGTCACCCGCACGGTGCGCTCGACGATCAAGGAAACCCTCGGCATGGAGTTCGTGACGGCGCTGCAGGCCAAGGGCATGAGCGACAGCCGGATCTTGCGCCACGTGCTGAAGAATGCCGCGCCGACCTGCCTCGCCGTGATGGGCCTGCAGGCCGGCAACCTGATCGGCGGCTCGATCCTGATCGAGACGGTGTTCGCCTGGCCGGGCACCGGCTTCCTGCTGAACAGCGCCATCTTCCGCCGCGACCTGCCGATCCTGCAGGGCACCACCCTGGTGCTCGCCTTCTTCTTCATGATGCTCAATCTCACCGTGGACGTGATCCAGACCATGGTCGATCCGCGCATCAAGCGAGGCTGACCGCATGGCCATCCAAAGCCCGACGCTCGACATCGGAGGCGCCGCGACGATGCAGGCCACCAAGGTCTCCGCGTCGCGCGGCTACTGGAGGTCGGTCGGCCGGCGGCTGTGGCGCGATCCGGTCACCCTGGTCTGCGCCGCGGTGCTGATCCTGATCGTGGTCGCGGCGCTGGCGGCGCCGTGGCTCGGCTTGGCCGATCCCTACAAGACGTCGATGATTCGCCGCCTCCATCCGATCGGCTCGCCCAACAACCTCCTGGGCACCGACGAGCTTGGCCGCGACATGCTGGCTCGCCTGGTCTATGGCGGCCGCCTGTCGTTGTTCATGGGGGTGACGCCGGTCGCCGGCGCCTTGCTGATCGGCGGCTTTCTCGGCATCACGGCGGGCTTCCTGGGCGGCCGGGTGAACATGGCGATCATGCGCACCATGGACGTGTTCTACGCCTTCCCGTCGGTGCTGCTGGCCATCTCGCTGTCGGGCGCGATGGGCGCCGGCGCCGAGAACACGCTGCTGGCTCTGAGCCTGGTGTTCATCCCGCCGATCTGCCGAGTCTCCGAAAGCATCACCACCCAGGTCCGCGGCTTCGACTTCGTCGATGCCGCCAGGGCGAGCGGCGCCGGCACGCTCGCCATCGTGCGGGTGCACGTGCTGGGCAACGTTCTGGGACCGATCCTGGTCTATGCCACCTCGCTGATCAGCGTCGCCATCATCCTGGCCGCGGGCCTGAGCTTCCTCGGTCTCGGCGTGAAGCCGCCCGAGCCGGAATGGGGCCTGATGCTGAACACCTTGCGCCAGGCGATCTACGTCAACCCGGTGCTGGCGGCGCTGCCCGGCGTGATGATCTTCATCACCTCGATCTGCTTCAACCTGATGAGTGACGGCCTGCGCGCCGCCATGGACGTGAAGGCCTGACATGGATGCGAGCCTTCTGATCGCTGATCGCGGCGGGCCGGCGCAGCCGCTGCTGGTGGCCAAGGACCTGCGCAAGCATTTCCCGGTCGGCGGCGGGCTGCTCGGCCGCGGCCGCAAGGTGGTGCGCGCGGTCGACGATCTCACGATCTCCGTCGCCAAGGGCGAGACCCTGGGAGTCGTGGGCGAGTCGGGCTGCGGCAAGTCGACTGTGGCGCGCCTGCTGATCCGCCTGATCCGGCCGGACCGCGGCAGCATGGTGCTCGACGGCGACCCGATCGACGAGCCGCACGGCATCTCAGTGAACGAGCTGCGCCGCCAGGTGCAAATGGTGTTCCAGGATTCCTACGCCTCGCTCAATCCGCGCCTGACCATCGGCGAGACCCTGGCTTTCGCGCCCAAGGCGCACGGCGTGCCGGCTGCCGAGGCCCGCGCTCGCGCGCACGACCTGCTGGCCAAGGTCGGCCTCGATCCGGGGAGCTATGCCGAGCGCTATCCGCACGAGCTGTCGGGCGGCCAGCGCCAGCGCGTCAACATCGCCCGCGCCCTGGCGCTCAGGCCGCGCCTGGTCATCCTGGACGAGGCGGTGTCGGCGCTCGACAAGTCGGTCGAGGCGCAGGTGCTGAACATGCTGGTCGACCTCAAGAGCGAGTTCGGCCTGACCTACGTCTTCATCAGCCACGATCTCAACGTCGTGCAGTATCTCAGCGATCGTGTGCTGGTCATGTATCTCGGCAAGATCGTCGAGCTCGGTCCGGCCGAGGCGATCTACGGCAACCCGCTGCATCCCTACACGCGCGCGCTCCTGTCGGCGCGGCCGTCGATGGATCCGCGCAAGCGGACGCGCGAGGCGCCGATCCAGGGCGATCCTCCCAATCCCATCGATCCGCCGTCGGGCTGCCGCTTCCGCACGCGCTGCCCGTTCGCCGAGGATGTCTGCGTCGCGCGCGAACCGCTGCTGGCCGAGACCTCGGCACAGTCGGTCGCCTGTCACATGCGCCGGCCCGGCTCGGGCCATTCGAAAGCGGAGGCCGCCTGACATGAGCGAGCTTCTGCAGGTCCGCGACCTCCACGTCGCCTTCGTCACGCCCGACCGTACCGTGCACGCGGTGAATGGCGTGAGCTTCGACCTCAAGCGCGGCGAGACGCTGGGCATCCTGGGCGAGTCGGGGTCGGGCAAGAGCGTCACCCTGCGCTCGATCCTGCGCCTTCATCCGGAGCACCGCACGCGCTGGTCGGGCAGCATCAAGCTCGAGGGCGACGAGGTGCTCGACATGGGTCAGCGGGCGCTGGGTAGCCTGCGCGGCCTGCGAGTCGCCATGATCTTCCAGGAACCGGCGACCGCCTTCGATCCGGTCTTCACCATCGGCCAGCAGATCACCGAGACGATTTGCAAGCACACCGGCAAGAGCGAGACCGACGCCTGGAAGCGGGCGCGCGAGCTTCTGGAGATGGTGCGCATCCCTTCGCCAGCGCAGCGCCTGAGAGCCTATCCGCACGAGATGTCGGGCGGCATGCGCCAGCGCGCCATGATCGCGTTGGCCTTGTCCTGCAATCCCAGCCTGCTGCTGGCCGACGAGCCGACGACGGCGCTCGACGCGACCGTCCAGATTCAGGTGCTGCTCTTGATCAGGGAGCTGCAGCGCGAGTTCGATCTCGGGGTGATCTTCGTGACCCACGACATCGGCGTCGCGGTCGAGGTCTCCGACCGCATCGGCGTCATGTATGCCGGCAAGATCGTCGAGCTGGCGCCGGTCGAGCAGATGGTCGACGCGCCGCAGCATCCCTACAGCCGCGGCCTGCTCGCCTCGACGGTGCACGACGGCATGCGCGGTCAGCGGCTCGAGGCAATCCCGGGCGCGCCGCCCGATCTCGCCGAGGTGCCGACCGCCTGCAGCTTCGCCCCGCGCTGTCGCTTCGTTCAATCCGACTGCCTGTCCGCCCCGCCCGACCTGCGCGCGAGAAGCGACAGCCACCTGGTGAGGTGCGTGCTGGCGGCGGCGTGAGCTCAGAGCATCATTCGCGATCTGCGCCGATCAACACCAACCTCATCCTGAGGAGCCGCTCATAGCGCCGCGTCTCGAAGGATGGCAACCGGTACCGTGCCCGAGGCTCATCCTTCGAGACGCACCCTTCGGGCGCTTCTCAGGATGAGGTCAAATTGAAGCGAGCGCCTATCGATGGCGCACTCCCGGCCTTCTACCCGCCGAACATCTCCTTGACCTTGCTGAAGAAGCCTTCGGAGGTCGGGCTGGTCTTGCCGGCGTTCTCGAACTCCTTGAGCAGCTCCTTCTGCTTGGCCGTGAGGTTGGTCGGGGTCTCGACGTTGATCTCGATGTACATGTCGCCGTGCTGGCTCGAGCGCATGATCGGCATGCCCTTGCCGCGCAGGCGGAACTGGTGGCCGCCCTGGGCACCGGCCGGGATGTTGACCCGCGCCATCTTGCCGTCGAGTGTCGGCACCTCGATGTTGCTGCCGAGCGTCGCCTGGACCATCGAGATCGGCACGCGACAATGGATGTCGGCGCCCTCGCGCTCGAACAGCTGGTGCCGTCGCACCGACAGGAACACGTAGAGGTCGCCCGCCGGTCCGCCGCGTGCGCCGGCCTCGCCCTCGCCCGTGAGGCGGATGCGGGTACCGTCCTCGACGCCTGCAGGGATGTTCACCTTCAGTGTCTTCTCGCGCCGCACGCGTCCCTGGCCGGAGCAGGTCCGGCACGGCTTGTCGATCACCTGGCCGGCGCCGTGACAGGCATGACAGGGGCGCTCGATGGTGAAGAAGCCCTGCTGGGCGCGCAGCCGGCCGCGGCCATGGCAGGTCGGGCATTGCTGCGGCTTGGAGCCGGCCTCGGCGCCGCTGCCGCGGCAGGAATCGCAGGTCACCGAGCTCGGCACCCGGACCGTCGCCTCGGTGCCGCCGAAGGCTTGCTCGAGCGTGATCTCCAGATTGAAGCGCAAATCCTGACCGCGCTGGTCGCCGCGCCCGCCGCCTCGGCCGCGCCCGGCGCCGAACATCTCCTCGAAGACGTCGCCGAACACCGAGCCGAAATCGAAGCTCTGGCCCTGGAACGGTCCGCCCGGTCCGCCCGGCCCCGCACCGCCTTCGAAGGCGGCCGGCCCGTAGCGGTCGTAGGCCGCGCGCTTCTCCGGGTCCTTCAGGATGTCGTAGGCGTGATTGATCTCCTTGAATTTCTTCTCGGAGTCCTTGTTGTCCTTGTTGCGATCCGGGTGGTGCTGCATGGCGAGCTTGCGGAACGCCTTCTTGAGGTCGTCGGTGCTCGCCGTGCGACTGACTCCGAGCAGCTCATAGTAGTCTTGCGACATAAAGCCTAACGCAGCCCCCACTTGCCCGCTTACACATCGGCCCCCCGCTTGCGCGGGAGGCCGGGTTGTTCAGTTCCTGCTCCGGGTTCAGCCCGAGCCCGTCTTCTTGTTCTTGTCGGTGACGTCCTCGAAGTCGGCGTCGACGACCTTCTCGTTGCCCGCCTGGTTCGCCGCGCCGCCGGCCGGACCTGCTCCGCCAGGGCCAGCGCCGCCTGGACCGGCACCGGCCTGGGCCTCGGCCTGCTGGGCCTTGTACATCGCCTCGCCGAGCTTCATCGCCGCCTGGGCAAGATCGTTGGTCTTGCTCTTGATGGCCTCGGTGTCCTCGCCGCCAAGCACCGTCTTCAGCTCCGCCAGCGCGCTCTCGATCGCCGACTTCTCGGCCGCGCCGACCTTGTCGCCGAACTCCTTGAGGTTCTTGTCGGTCGAATGCACCAGCGCCTCGCCCTGGTTGCGGGCGTCGATCAGCTCGCGCTTCTTCTTGTCCTCCTCGGCGTGCAGCTCGGCATCCTTGACCATCTTCTGGATGTCGGCCTCGCTGAGCCCGCCTGACGCCTGGATGCGGATCTGCTGCTCCTTGCTGGTGGCCTTGTCCTTGGCCGAGACCTGCACGATGCCGTTCGCATCGATGTCGAAGGTGACCTCGATCTGCGGCAGGCCGCGCGGCGCCGGCGGGATGCCGACCAGGTCGAACTGGCCGAGCAGCTTGTTCTGGGCGGCGATCTCGCGCTCGCCCTGGAACACGCGGATGGTGACCGCGGTCTGGTTGTCGTCGGCCGTCGAGAAGGTCTGGCTCTTCTTGGTCGGGATCGTCGTGTTGCGCTCGATCAGGCGGGTGAACACGCCGCCCAGCGTCTCGATGCCGAGCGACAGCGGCGTCACGTCGAGCAGCAGGACGTCCTTGACCTCGCCCTTCAGCACCGCCGCCTGGACCGCCGCACCGACCGCCACGACCTCGTCGGGGTTGACGTTGCGCGCCGGCTCACGGCCGAAGAACTGCTTCACGACCTCGATGACCTTCGGCATGCGCGTCATGCCGCCGACCAGGATGACCTCGTCGATCTGGCCGGCCTGCAGGCCGGCATCCTTGAGCGCCGCCTTGCACGGCTCGAGCGTGCGCTGGACCAGATCCTCGACCAGCGTCTCGAGCTTGGCCCGCGACAGCTTGATCACGAGATGCTTGGGACCGCTGGCATCAGCCGTGATGAACGGCAGGTTGATCTCGGTCTCCTTCGCGGTGGAGAGCTCGATCTTGGCCTTCTCGGCCGCCTCCTTCAGGCGCTGCAGGGCGAGCTTGTCGTTGCGCAGGTCGATGCCCTGCTCCTTCTTGAATTCCTCGGCCAGGTAGGTGATGACGCGAAGGTCGAAATCCTCGCCGCCCAGGAAGGTGTCGCCGTTGGTCGACTTGACCTCGAACACGCCGTCGCCGATCTCGAGCACCGACACGTCGAACGTGCCGCCGCCCAGATCGTACACCGCGATGGTGCCGCTCTTGCGCTTGTCCATGCCGTAGGCGAGGGCCGCCGCGGTCGGCTCGTTGATGATGCGCAGCACGTCGAGCCCGGCAATGCGGCCGGCGTCCTTGGTGGCTTGGCGCTGGGCGTCGTTGAAGTAGGCCGGAACGGTGATGACCGCCTGCTCGACCTTCTCGCCGAGATAGGCCTCGGCGGTCTCCTTCATCTTGCCCAGGATGAAGGCCGAGATCTGGCTCGGGCTGTACTGCTGGCCGTTGGCCTCGACCCAGGCGTCGCCGTTGCTCGCCTTGCCGATCTTGAACGGGACCAGCGCCATCTCCTTGGCGACCATCGGATCGTCGAAGCGGCGGCCGATCAGGCGCTTCACCGAATACAGCGTCTTCATGGGATTGGTGACCGCCTGGCGCTTGGCGGCCTGACCGACGAGGCGTTCGCCGCTGTCGGTGAAGGCGACCATGGACGGCGTCGTCCGTGCGCCCTCGGAATTCTCGATGACCTTGGTGTCGCCGCCTTCCATGACCGCGACGCACGAGTTGGTCGTGCCCAAATCGATACCAATGACTTTCGCCATGACTGTTCTCTCTTCCCTAGGCAGGTCGATCCGGCCCGTGAGGCGCCGGGGGGACCCCCGTATAGTTACCTGCCGGCAAAAGACCGGGTCAGGACAGGGGCTATATAGTTTCTACCGGGCCACCTGCAATGGAGCAGACGGCCCAAAAATGCGGAATCTTGCCATTCCGGGCGGCAATTCGGCCGGTCCGGACCTAGTTCTCGTTGCTGGCCGCCCGCGCCGACGGGCCGCCCTTGGACACGCCCACCATGGCCGCCCGCAACAGGCGCCCGGCGATCAGGTAGCCGGGAATCAGCTCTTGGACGACAGTGCCCGAAGGTACCGCCCGATCCTCGATCTCCATCATGGCTTGGTGGAACTCGGCATTGAACGGCTTGCCGAGCGAGTCGATTCGCGTGACGCCATGGCGCTCCAACGCCGACTGCAGCTCGCGCTCGGTCGCCTGCACGCCGACGATGACATTGCGCAGCGCCGCATCGGCCACCTCGCTGTCCTTCGGCAGCGCCGACAGGGCGCGGCCGAGATTGTCGGCCACCGACAGCATGTCCTTGGCGAACCGCTCGATGCCGAACTTGCGTTCGCGCTCGACATCCTGCTGGCCTCGGCGGCGCACGTTCTGCGCTTCGGCGAGGGCGCGCAGCAGCTTATCTTGCAGGTCGGCCTTCTCGGCCTGCAGCTGCTGCAGGTCCGCCTGCTGGCCGGCCGGCCGGGGTGGAATGTTGAGGGTCTCTTCGGGCGTCTCGACCGGCATCTCAGCCGAGGCGCCGCCCGCGGTTGGATCGCTGGCCATTCGGTTGTCCTTGATATCAGTGGTTTTTTCGGCGGCCTTCACTTAGGGACGATGCCGCTCCGGGTCAACCGTCCCGGACCGGGCTCCGTTGGCTTGCGATGTCACACCGCCTCCAGCGGCGCGTTGAGCGTGGTGCCGCGCACGATGATCCCGCCGCGGTCGCCGATCGTGACCGTGCCATAGCGCTGGGCGAAGATCTCGGGCAGCGGGCGGGCATCCGCTGCCGCCAGCCACAGGCGCAACAGGTGGCGCCGCCGTTCGGGCTCCGGCCAGTCGACGAACCCGGTGCGGTCGTGCAGCATCGTATGATTGTGCACGAGCTGAACGTCGCCGGGCCGGAACGCCATGACCATGTTCAGTCTCGGATCGTTGGCAAGCGAATCGAACAGGTCGAGTGCCTCGACCTGCGCCGGCGAGAGCCGCGGCGCATCCGGGAAGCGTTGCGCCGAGTCGATATACTGGCGCTGGTAGATCGCCGTCAGGAAGCCCTTGTGCCAGTTGAACACGGGGATCTCGAAGTAGGGCTTGCGCCCCTCCGGCACCTCCCCGCGCCGGTCGGTCGCCAGCGGCTGGAACAGCAGCGCCAGGAGATCGGGGCGACGCCGGCGCATCTCGTTGAAGATCGTGGTCGAGCTAACCAGGGCCGACAGGCCGCCGGACTGCGCGGTCTTGAGGCATAGCAGCCCGACGATGTCGCACGAGTCGGTGTGGTAGGTCTGACGCTCGTTGGTCTGGTAGATGCGGACGTTGGGATCGTGCACGTCGAGGCCGAGATCCTGGACGTGGCCCAGCACATGGCCCTTGCCGTTCTGCGAGCGGGCGCAGCCGAGATGGCTGCCCAGGCCGAAAAAGGCAATGGCCGCCTCGCGCATCGACCAGCGTTCGACGGGCAGGCCGCGCAGCAGCAGGAAACCGCGGCCGTTCAGCACCTCGTCGCGCACCCGCGCGGCGAGCCTGCCACCGAGCGACGGCAGCGGAAAGTCTCGCGCGGTGATCGCGGCGATGTCGGCGTCGCGCGCCACCAGCGCGCGCACCGCAGTTTCGATCTCGGCGATCTCGGCTGCGCTGAGCGGCATCAGCCAGTCGGTCCGCTCGACCATCTGCGGCCCGTACCAGGCGGCCGCGCCGGTCTGCTCGGGCGGCAGCTCGAAGGAGCTCACGTCTCCCACGGGAACCTCGGCGCGAAGAGATCGGTGTCGGCCACCGACATCCGGAAGCTCTCGGTGGCGTTGACGAGCGCGGCGCGGATGCCGGGCTCCAGCGCGCTGTGGCCGGCGTCCGGCACGACGACGTAGCGCACCTCGGGCCATGCCCTTGCCAGTGCATCGGCGGTCACCGGAGGGCAGACGATATCGTAGCGGCCCTGCACGATGGTGCCGGGCAGCCCTCGGATGCGGTCGAGGCCGGTCCACGGCCAGCCCTCGGGCACGAACGTGCCGTTGGCGAAGTAGTGCGCCTCGATGCGCGACAGCGCCAGCGCGAAGCCGCCGTGATCGGTCTCGAACGGCGCCCGCGCGGTCGGATAGAGAGTTGAGCACGAAGCCTCGTAGCGGCTCCAGGCGCGCGCCGCCGGCCGATGGCTGTCCGGGTTGCGGTCGATCAGGCGACGGTAGTAGTTGCCGAGGACATCGTCACGTTCGCTGGCCGGCAGGTGCTCGACGAAATCGCGCCACGCCTCCGGAAAGATCGCCCGCATGCCGTGAAGGAACCAGTCGATCTCCGAGCGCGCCCCGAGAAAAATGCCGCGCAGGATGAAGCCGCTCACCCGCTCAGGGTGCTTGATGCCGTAGGCCAGCGCCAGCGTGCTGCCCCACGAGCCTCCGAACAGCAGCCATTGGTTGATCCCGAGACGGAGCCGGAGCCGCTCCATGTCGGCCACCAGGTGGTCGGTGGTGTTGTCCTGAAGCTCGCCGAGCGGCATCGAGCGTCCGCAGCCGCGTTGGTCGAACACGACGATGCGATAGAATTGCGGGTCGAAGAATCGCCGGTGCACCGGCGCCGAGCCCGCGCCTGGACCGCCATGCAGGAACAGCACGGGCATGCCGGCCGGATTGCCGCTCTGCTCCCAATAGATCGTGTGCCGCCGGTCGACCGCCAGCATGCCGCTGGCATAGGGCGAGATCTCCGGGAAGAGGTCGGAACGAAGGGGAGTTTCTGATCGAGGCATGATGATTACCGTTGCATCACTGCCATAGCGACGGCCGTTGTGCCAGCTTCGATAGGCCGGCATCGGGAGGGCAGCCTTGCAACGATTGCCGCAACGCCCTCCCGCCGTCTATGGTCGGCGTCGGGGGAGGCCAGGAGGCTCGGTGGTTTTCCGGGGTTTTTTCGCCTTTTTTCTTCTCCTCGTTCTCGCGGTTGGCGGCTGCGCGTCTCCGGGTGCTTCCGGTCCGGCAACCAGCGCCGCGGCGGCGACGGGCGTTCCAGCGCTGCCCCGCAGCATCGAGCGGGATGTCGGCCCGGCCTATCGCGACCCGGCTCTGCAGGCCTATGTCGATGGTGTCGGCCAGCGCCTGCTGCAGCGGTCGGGCATCACCGCGCCGCATCGCTTCATCGTGCTCGACTTGCCGAACGCCAACGCCCATGCGGTGTCCAGCTATGTCTTCGTGACGCGCGGGCTGCTCGCCGGCCTCGACGACGAAGCCGAGCTGGCGGCGGCCCTCAGCCATGAGGTCAGTCACCTTCTGCAACGGCACGCCGCGCAGCGCGCCCAGGCGCGGCAGGGCGTGCTCGATTCTGCCATCGAGGCGGCGGCCGCGACCGGTTCGGTGACGGTCGGCCGATCGGTTGCGCGCGAGGGCCTGCTGGCGCTGCGGCGCTATTCCCGCGACCAGGAACTCGAGGCCGACCGCCTCGGGCTGGCCCTGCTGGTGCGCGCCGGCTATCGCGGCAGCGCGATGGCCAATCTGATCGACAAGCTGCGCCGGCAATCGCAGCTCGAGATGCAGCTGATGGGAGAAGCGCCCGACGCGGTCGATCGGCGCAGCGCCTCGTCGACCCACCCGGCGCCGGTCGAGCGCCAGAAAGCGCTGCTTGGCCTGGCCGACGTGTCGGCGCCGGGAGAAAGCGGGCGTGACGCCTACCTGAAGGCGATCGACGGCATCTCGGTCGACGATTCACCCCAGGAAGGCTTCGTCCGCGGCAACAAGTTCTTTCATCCGATGATGATGCTTGGCTTCGAGGCGCCGCACGATTTTCGCCTGTTCAACGATCAGGACGGCGTCCTGGGGGTGGGGCGCGACCGCTCGCTGATCTTCTTCTCCTGCCTGCCCGAACCGGTGAACGGCAGCCTGGCCGAATGGATGCGCAACCAGCTGAAGCCGACGCCGACCGACATCCAGTCGACCGAGATCGGCGGGGCGGAAGCGGCGATCGGCGCCCGGCCGCGCGGCTCCGACGCCGGCCTGAGCCAGCTCCGCTACGTCATGGTGAGGCGGGGCGATCGCGTGTGCTACTTCAACCTGTTGAGCGACGGCGCCGATCGCGATCATCGGATCGACGTGCTGGTCAACGCCGCCCGCACCTTCCGCACGCTCTCCGAGGCCGAGGCGGCCGGGCTTCGGCCGTACCGGCTGCGCGTCGTGCCGACCGGGGGCACCTCGGCCAGCCGGCTCGCCCAGACCCTGCCCTACGAAGACTACAAGATGGAGCGATTGCTGGTGCTGAACGGCGCCGACAGCCCGGCGGCGCTGATGCGCCTGGCGCAGGTCAAGACCATCCAGCCGTAGGTGGGCAACCGAGTCGCCGCAAAGCGTGCGTCCGAGGCGCCGCCTCTTTGTCGTCCTGAGCGCAGCGAAGGATCTCATCGCCATTCGCAATGAGAGTGCTTTGCAACTTCTGGCGATGAGATCCTTCGCTGCGCTCAGGATGACGAGAAATGGCGCGCAACCGCCCAACATGTTCGCGCACGGGCCGCCGCGCCAGGCGCGGCTCCTCAGGATGAGGTCGATGCTGATCCGCGGGCGCCCGGAGACCTGGTCCGGGCAGCCTTCGCTAGAACACCAGCAACGCAGACCCGATCAGGCGACCTTCTGCAGGACGCTGTTCAGCTTCTGGGTTGCCAGATCCTTGTCGATGCGCTCGACCGCCGCCAGCTCGCGGGCCAGCCGATCGAGTGCCGCCTCGTAGATCTGGCGCTCGCTGTACGACTGATCCGGCTGACCGGCATTGCGGTGCAGGTCGCGCACGACCTCGGCGATCGACACCGGGTCGCCGGAGTTGATCTTGGCTTCGTACTCCTGGGCGCGGCGATTCCACATGGCCCGGCTGACGCGGCTGCGGCCCTTCAGGGTCACCAGCGCGCTTTCCATGATCTTGCGCGACGACAGCTTGCGCAGCCCGGAAATCTTCGCCTTGGCCACCGGAACCCGCAGCATCATGCGCTCCTGCTCGAACGAAATGACGAACAGGTCCAGCTTGTGTCCAGCGATTTCCTTGGCTTCGATGTCGATCACGCGACCTACGCCGTGAGTCGGGTAGACAACGAAATCTCCCTTCTCGAAGGCCAAATCCTTAGGCTTGGCCGCGATCTTTTTCGGCTTGGCCATATCCAGTTCTTCCTTCACTTCGACCCCTCGCTCAAGCGATACCGTAGTACGCCGCACACGCTCCCCTGCGTGGTCCAGCCCGGGTATCCATTATCAGTTGCTTTCGGCTACCGACTCGGGACACCGAACTGACGGCGGACTTGAACTCAGACCGCTTTCAGCACCATCTGTATAACAGGAATCCGGACGCAAGTCGCGCACGATGTTGCATTTCGGCAACTGTCGTGCCATGCGAAAAGCGCATGGCTATTGCAAAAGATGTGAGAATATCGAGAGAACGTTCGGAATCTAACGTTTGCCCGGGGTGCGGCTGAAATACTTTTTGAACTTGTCTTTTTCGTCCTTGAAATCGTCGGCGTCGGCCGGCGCCTCGCCCTTGCGGGTAATGTTCGGCCATTCGCTGGACAGGCTGCGATTGAGCTCCAACCACTGCTCCAGACCCTTCTCAGTATCAGGCAGGATGGCATTGGGCGGGCACTCGGGTTCGCAGACCCCGCAATCGATGCACTCGTCGGGATTGATGACCAGCATGTTCTCGCCCTCGTAGAAGCAGTCCACGGGGCAGACTTCGACGCAGTCCATGTACTTGCACTTGATGCAAGCCTCGGTCACGACATAGGTCATCGACGACTCTCGATACGGGCGGGCGGGTGCTTAACGCGCTGAACCGGCTGGCGCAAGAAGTCTGAGTTACGCAGGGTCAATTTCATCATACAACGTTCGAGCTTCCGGGGCCGGTCCACGACGCTCGCCGAGTGCCACGATGCGGATGACGCGAACCCGCGGACCAAGGGCAAAGGTAAGCACCATGCCTGGCGTCACGGTGGCATGCGGCTTGTCGACCACGCGACCATCGACCCGGCAACGTGCCTTCTCGACGTAGCGCGTGGCCAGGCTGCGGGACTTGAAGAAGCGTGCATGCCATAGCCACTTGTCGAGGCGCATCGCCTGCCCAGCGTTCCACCGCCCGGCGAACCGGCCGGCTACTTCTTTCCGCCGAGCTTGAGCTCGAGCAACTTGGCAAACGGCGAATCGCTCGCCGGCGCGTCGCCCTTCTTCTCCGTGGTGGCATAGAGCCGGAGCGCCGGCTCGTTGCCGTCACGGCGTGGCGGGCGCGGCCCGCGACGCTCCTCGCGTGGCCGGTCCTCGCGTGGGCCCCTGTCACCAGGTCCCCGGTTCGACGGCCCCTCGTGTCTCGGCCCCTCATGACGGGGCCCATCGTAGCGTTGGCCATCCTGTCGCTGGCCATCGCGCGGCGGTCCATCGCGGCCACGATCGTTGCGGCCCGGCGCGGTCTGCCCGAAGGCGGCGAAGAACTGACGCTCGTTGGGCCGCTCCGGCCGCTCGCGGCGCCGTTGATCGCGCTGGTCGCGCTGTTGCTGACGTTGCTGCTGGCGTTGACGCTCGCGCTGCTCCTCGCGCTCGCGCACGAAACGTGGTTTGACCGAGTAGGCATAGAGCGGTCCGAACTCGTCAGACGGCGGATGCACCCGATAGCCCAACGCCGCCAGCACATTGGCCATCTCGGGTTCCGAGCAGCCGACCAGCGACATCATCTGCGGCGTGGCGCGGAACCAGCCTGGCGGCAGCTGCCGCGGACCTGCCGGTCGCGGTTGCTCGCTCGGACGGTCGGCGGTTCGGCTTTCCTCCGACTGCGGCTCCTCCGGAGTTTCGGCCGTTGCGGACGCCTCGTCGGCAGTCACTGCGACGGCCTGCGTGTCCGAGGCGGCCTCGACAACAGCAGCGTGAGGAGACCCTTCGGCGGGCGGTTCGACCACGGCATCACTGGCGGCGAGCGCTTCCGCGTCGGCCGCCGGCTCGGTTGCCGATTTCTGCTCCCCGGCGAGCATGGCCGTTTCCGCGGCATTCGACTCCGCCGAAACCGCCGCCTGCTCTGCGGGCGCAGCTGCTTCCGCGGAAACGGGCTCAGCTTCGCCCGACATTGCTGTCCCGGGAACGGGCGTTGCCGCGTCGAGGGCTTGCTCGTCGGTGGCGCTGGTTCCGGTTTCGGCGACGGGCGAGGCTTCCGTCACCGTCTCCGACAGCTCATCGGCCTCCGCCGCCTCGGGCTGCGCAGCGGGTGCTTCGGCCGTGAGCGATTCGTCGACCGGCTCGAACTCGCCGAACGCCGCTGCCACGATTGCCCATTCACTGATCTCTTCGTTCGTCGCGGCTGCCGGAATGGGCGGTGCACCGGCCTGGCGACCACCCCTTCGCCGACGCTCGCGGCGACCCTCGTTGCCTTCCGAATGTTCGGCACGCTGGGCGGGCTGCTCCGGCGGCTTGGTCTCCTCGGGGGGCGGCGGCGGATTTTCGCGTTCGTATTGGGCGCGCCGCGCCGCTTCGCGGCTTTCGCGCACGGCCTGGCGTGCCATCGCGGCGAGGCGTTCGACCATGTCGGCGCGTATGGCGTGATCGCCCAGCGGCAGGTAACCGATCGACGAATAGAAGTCGCGTTCCGAGCCGCGCGGCAGATCCATCGACGTGCGGCCTTCGGCCGGCAGCGGTGGAATCGTGTCGCGGCTGCGGGAAATCATCCAGAGACCGGCGCGCAACCGGATCGGCACCGGCTTCAGCATGCTCGGGAAGTAGAGCGAATAGACCCCGACGCGCACGCCCAGCCGCGCCAGCGCCTTGCGATCCTCCTCGCCGAGCTCGGCGAGCTGCTGCTCGATCGGCCGGCGCGGCAGGACGCCGAGATGCTCGCACAGCTGGAAGACGATGCCGCGTGCGCCGGCCGGCAGCTCGGTCGTGGCGCGTGCGTCCATCATTTCACTCAAGCCGAGGCGGATGCGCGTCTCGACCCAGGTGGCGGCGCGCTTGCGCACTTCCTCGCGGGCTGGCCCGTCGAGCAGATCGGACGGCAGAGCTTCGATCTTGGGCGCCAGGACATCGCCGCTCGCCTGCAGGCGCGCGACCGGACCGCCGCCCCAGCAGATGCGCAGCTGCGAGTCGAACACCAGCTCGCGGTCGGCCGACGAAACGAAGGCCTGCAGACGCGCCGGCAGATCCTGGCGCAGCGCCCGCAGCGCCGCGCTCATGACCGCCTTCTGGTCGGCATGCCCTTCGGTGGTGTCGGGAATGAATCGGAATCCTTCGATGCGCCCGAGATGTTCGCCTTCGACCGAAACTTCGCCTGCTTCGGCGACTGACGTCGTCATTTCACCCTCATCGTGCAATCTTCGTACAAGCAACGCCGCCCGTCTATCGACAAACCTTTGCATCAGGCGCTGATGCAGCACGTCCGATAGCTTGTCCTCGATGGCGCGGGCGCGTTCCTGCCAGTGCGTCGCTCGCTGGATCCAGTCCGGCCGATGCGAGATGTAGGTCCACGTACGAACGTGGGCGATACGCGCCATCAAGGTGTCGATGTCGCCGTCAAACCGTTCGAGCCGCTTGACGTGACCTTCGATCCAGTCCTCAGGTAACCGTTCCCCGCCCTGTGTCAAGTGCTCGAATAGCTGGCCGAGCAGGCGGGTGTGCTCTTCCGTCATGGTCTTGCGGAAGTCCGGCACCTGGCAGACCTCCCAAAGGAGCCTCACGCGCTGCGGCGCGCGCAGGCGCGGCAGGAACTCCGAGTGCGTGGACAGGGTCTGCAGCGCGAGCTGGTCGTCCTGCTCGCGAACACGCTGCAGTGCGGCATGAGGCGGCGGCTCGTTCAAGGAGGCGATCAGCGCCGACACCGAGCGGAAGTCGAGGTCGCTGTTGCGCCATTGAATATCGCGTAACGGATCGAAGCGGTGATTCTCGATCGCCTCGACGATCTCTGGCTCGAGCGTGCCGGCCTCGGCGGTGGTGCCGAATGTGCCGTCGTTCATGTGGCGGCCGGCGCGCCCGGCGATCTGCGCCATCTCGACGCTGCGCAGCGGCCGCAGTGTCCGGCCGTCATATTTCCGCAACGACGCGAACCAGACATGGTTGACGTCCATGTTGAGGCCCATGCCGATGGCATCGGTGGCCACCAGGTAGTCGACCTCGCCGGCCTGGAACATGTCGACCTGCGCATTGCGCGTGCGCGGACTGAGCGCCCCCATGACGATGGCGGTGCCGCCACGCTGGCGGCGGATCAGCTCGGCGATGGCGTAGACCTCGTTGGCCGAGAAGCCGACCACGGCCGAACGGCGCGGCAGGCGTGTCGCCTTCTTCGGGCCGACATAGGAGAGATTGGAGAAGCGTGGCCGCGCAATGACATCGATGTCGGGCAGCAGGCGGTTCAGCACCGGACGGATGGTGTCGGCGCCGAGCAGCATGGTCTCCGCCGTGCCGCGCGCCTCGAGCAGTCGGTTGGTGAAGAAATGGCCGCGCTCGGGGTCGGCCGCCATCTGGATCTCGTCGACGGCGAGGAAGGACACGGTGCGGTCGAGCGGCATCGATTCGACCGTGCAGACGAAATAGCGCGCGCCGGGCGGCGCGATCCTCTCCTCGCCGGTGATCAGCGCCACTTGGGAGGCGCCCTTGATGCGGACGATGCGATCGTAGTTCTCGCGCGCCAGCAGGCGCAGCGGGAACCCGATCATTCCTGATTCGTGACCGAGCATGCGCTCGATGGCGAGGTAGGTCTTGCCGGTGTTTGTTGGACCGAGAACTGCGGTCAGACGGCCGGCGCTGGGGGGCGGCATTGGTCCACCTTCGCGCGGGCGCGTCGGCGACGCAAGGCCGGTCGGCGCCGAGATAGTCCTAACCGGAGACCATCGGCTCGAGCTTGTTGCAGCCGATCACCGGGCCATGGTCGGCCCGCTGCACGATCACGGCGACCCCTTGACCCTGCTGCAGGTCGGCCGTGTCGACCGACCAGCTGGCCGCCGCACCGTCCCAGCGGGTCAGCACCTCGAAGCGACGCACGACATTGAAATTGTCGAGCATGCGTCCCTGGTTCTCGCCGCTCGCCACGGGCGTGCTGTGGCGTCGGTCGTAGAGGGCGAAGGCCACGTCGGCCGGCTCGCCGTCGAGCGGGAAAGCGGCGAGGCGCACGGCAAGCCGGCCGTCACTGCCGCGCGTCAGCTCGGGCGTGGCGCGACGCGGCGAGCGACGTTGTGCTTCGCCGAGCAGCGCCTCGATCTTGCCGCGGTCGCGGCCGGTGTCGTGGCCGATGCCGTCAATTACCATCTCGGGCGTGTAGACGTAGCGCTGCTTCAGGACGCGCGCATAGGCGCGCTGCCGGTCGGTGGTGGCGCGCGACGCAAACGGGTCCTTCCAGCCGATGTAGTCCCAGTAGTCGATATGGAACGACAGGGCGACGATGTCGGGGCGCTTCGCCAGGGATCCCAGGTAGACATCGGCCGGCGGGCACGAATTGCACCCCTGCGAGGTGAAGAGCTCCACCGCCCAGGGGCCTTCGGCCGTGTTGCGTGGATTGGCGCCGGCGGGCGCCATCGTGAATGCTGCACCCGCCGCCGCAACGCCACCGAGCAGCAGGGATCGCCGCCGGGAAAGGCCAGGACTCGTCATGCGGGCGAAGATGCGCTTTGCGACTCGCTTTCACCAATCAACAAACGGTTAGGCTGCCATGAGCGGAGACGATGGAGGGGTGGTCGCGGCCGCGCTTTCAATTTTCCTCCCCAGCTTCGCTGCAGCGAAGCTGGGGAGGTGTCCGCGTAATCGCGGACGGAGGGGTCATGAGCCCCAGTCTCGCTGCTCATGACCCCTCCGCCCCGTATGACGGGGCACCTCCCCAACGAGGTTGGGGAGGAGAATGAAGAGCCACGTCGACTGGACTTACGAAACGCAACATTATAACACTACGCGCCACGGCTCTTCTTTTATCGATTTTCCGGCGTTCCACCTTGCCTCATGCATGATCCTGTTTCTCCCGGCACGACCTTGCTCGCCATGAGTGCGGCCAGCCGCATCGCGGCTGCACTGCTCGTGTCGGCCGTGTTGTGGCTGGCGGCCTGGTGGGCGCTGTGAGTACCGCCCTTCGCCTGGTCGACCTGACCGTGAGCTACGACCGTCATCCGGCGGTGCATCACGTGTCGGCGGAGATTCCCGGCGCCGAGATGACGGCGATCGTCGGTCCGAACGGCGCCGGCAAGAGCACGCTGCTCAAGGCCTTGATGGGCTTGGCGCCGCGGGTCGAAGGCCGCATCGAATGCAGCGCCCGGCGCATCGCCTACCTGCCGCAGCAGGCCGAGATCGATCGCAGCTTCCCGATCTCGGTGTTCGACACAGTGCTGCTCGGGCGCTGGGCGCGCTTCGGCGGCTTCGGCGCGGCCGCGCGCGACGACATCCACGACACGCGGCACGCGCTCGAGGCGGTCGGCCTGGCCGGCTTCGAACGCCGCCCGATCGATACGCTGTCGGTCGGCCAGTTCCAGCGCGTGCTGTTCGCTCGCCTGTTGCTGCAGGATGCCGACCTCGTGCTGCTCGACGAGCCCTTCGCCGCCATCGACTCGCGCACCGTCGCCGACCTCATGGAGGTAATCAGGCGCTGGCGGGCCGAGCAGCGCACGGTGGTGGCGGTGCTGCACGACCTCGACCAGGTTCGGCGTGACTTTCCCAATACCCTGCTGATGGCACGCGAGCTCGTCGAGGCCGGGCCGACGGGACGAGTCCTGTCGATCGAGAACCTGCATCGGGCGCGCGCCATGGCCGAGGCGTGGGACGAACGCGCCGACACCTGCGAAGCGCCGATGCGTCTCAGCGCTTGAGCGCGGACGAGCGACTCGTGCTGTTCGATATCCTGATCGCGCCGTTCGCCGATTTCGGCTTCATGCGCCGCGCCCTGGTCGCCAGCCTGGCCCTGGCGGTCGGTGGCTCGTCGATCGGCGTGTTCCTCATCCTGCGCCGCATGAGCCTGATGGGCGATGCGCTGGCGCATGCGCTGCTGCCGGGCGCGGCGCTGGGTTTCCTCCTGGGCGGTCTCTCCCTGCCGGCGATGAGTCTCGGCGGCTTCCTGGCCGGCATCGCCACCGCCCTGGTCTCGGGCATCGTCGCGCGCTTCAGCAGCATGCGCGAGGATGCGAGCTTCGCCGCCGCCTATCTCACGGCGATGGCGCTCGGCGTGCTGATCGTGTCGTTGCGCGGCTCGGCGGTCGACCTGATGAACATCCTGTTCGGCGCCATCCTGGCGGTCGACGACGCGGCGTTGATCCTCGTGGTGTCGACGGCGACGGCGACGCTGGTCGGGCTCGCCGCGATCTACCGGCCGCTGGTCGTCGAATGCTTCAACCCGGGCTTCCTCGCCGCCATGGGCATTCGCGGGGCGCTCTATCACTATCTCTTCCTGGCGCTCGCAGTGCTCAACATGGTGGCGGGCTTCCAGGCGCTGGGCACCCTGATGGCGCTCGGCCTGATCCTGCTGCCGGCGGTCGCCGCCTCGTTCTGGGCGCGCGAGGTCTGGTCGATGACCTTGATCGCCGCGCCGATGGCCTTCGCCTCGGCGGCGATCGGTCTGCTGGTCTCGTTCCATGCCGGCCTGCCGTCGGGCCCGGTGATCGTGCTGTGCGCCAGCCTGTTCTTCCTGGGCTCGCTGCTGTTCGGTGCCCGCGCGTCGGTCCGCGCCCGCTTCGCCCGCCCGGCGCACTTGCGCGGCTAGGATCGCGCTTCTCATCCTCCTCCCCAGCGAAGTTGGGGAGGAGGAAGATTGAGCGTCCACCTGCGTGCGTTCGGGACCTTTCATCCGTGCGCATTCCAGACGACTATCGCTGACGAAGTCACAAACTCTTCTCGGGGGAAGCCACGATGTCTCCGCTTCAGGGCGTCACGCTCAAGACAGCCAAGGTCAACAACATCCATATGCGCTACGCCGAGATCGGCAGCGGGCCGCTGGTGCTGTTCTGCCATGGCTGGCCGGAGAGCTGGTACTCGTGGCGCCATCAGATCACGGCCTTGAGCGCCGCAGGCTATCGCTGCGTCGCGCCCGACATGCGTGGCTACGGCGGCACCGAGGCGCCCGAGCCGATCGAGCACTACACGCTCCATCACCTGGTCGGCGACATGGCTGAGCTGGTGAAGGCGCTGAGTGAAAGCAGAGCGGTGATCGTCGGCCACGATTGGGGTGCGCCGGTCGCCTGGCACGCGGCGCTGTGGCGGCCCGACCTGTTTCCCGCCGTGTGCGCCATGAGCGTTCCCTACGCGGCGCCCGGTTACGTCGATGCCCTGACCGCGCTCGAGAAGCTCGGCATCAACGACTTCTACCTGCAGTATTTCCAGAAGCTGGGCGTGCCGGAGGCCGAGCTGCAGGCCGACATCCGCAGCGCCCTGCGCCGCATCTACTTCACCGCCGGCGGCGAGATGGAGGAGAAAGGCAAGGGCTTCGCCCGGCTGACCGCGGGCACGCTGCTCGCCAACACCGTCGATCCGGACGTGTTGCCGGCCTGGCTGAGCGAAGCCGACCTCGACTACTACACCCGGGAATTCTCGCGCACCGGGTTTCGCGGTGGCCTCAACTGGTATCGCAACCTCCGCCGCAACTGGGAGCTCGGCGGGCCGTGGCGTGGCCAGCCGATCCGCCAGCCCTCGCTGTTCATCGCCGGCAGCCGCGACGGCGTCCTGCGCTTCCCGGCCTCGAAGGCGACAATGGAAGCTTTCCCGCGGACGCTGCCCGGTCTGGTCGGCAGTCACATCATCGAGGGCGCCGGCCACTGGGTGCAGCAGGAGCGGCCGGACGAGGTCAATCGATTGCTGGTAAACTTCCTGAATGGCCTGCCGGGCTGATGGAAGAAACATGGCTTTGAACATCAAGAACCGTGAAACCGACCAGGTCGTGCGCGAGTTGGCCAGGAGAACGGACCTCAGCATCACGGAAGCCGTGCACCAGGCGGTGGTCGAGAAACTCCGCAGAATGGATGAGGATGAAGATCGGGAGCGGCGCCGGCAGGCCATCTACAAAATCATCGAACGCGCGAAAGCCCTTCCCGTCTACGATTCCAGACCGATCGACGAAATCCTTGGTTACAATGACAAAGGCACTTTCGATTGAACGTCGTCGATGCGCCGACTGGAACCTTCATGAGGAGAGGCAACGGGAACGGGCGTTTGGTATCTTGCGGCGGCTGCGCGCAAGGCGGCTGAAAATGAAGCAGCCGCCGGCCGTCAAACTAGAGATCACTCCTGTCTAGTCGATTGCGGCTCGATGGGGCATAATTCCGCTGCTTCCGGAGTCGCCCATGATCCGTCTTCTCAGCCTGACTCTCGCCCTCCTGCTCTCCACCGCCGTGCCGACGTTGGCGCAGGACTGCGACCCCTCGCCTCCGCCGTCAGCGAAGCCCTCGACCTGATCGGGAGCACAGCGTGCGTCCAATCGCAGGTACCGCCGCGCTGGTCGCGTTGGCCCTGCTGAGTGCTTGTGCGAGCCGCAGCGATCTGACGCTGCAGCCCGCCGATCTGTCGGGCATCGATGTCAGGCGTGGCCCGGCGCCGGCTTACCGCAACGCTATCTCGCTCGCGCCGGTGAGCGTCGGCCGTGACACCGGCACGCCGTGGACAGCGCGTTTCGGCGCCACCCAGGTGCAGCAGGCCCTGATGGAGACGCTGCTGGCGGCGCGGCTGGGAACGGCGCAGAGCGGCCACTTCCGGCTCGACGCTACCCTGCTCACCCTCGAGCGGCCTTACGCCGGCTTTGCGATGACCGTCACGGCGACCGTCGCCTACCGCCTGACCGACAGCCAGACCGGCGCCGTGCTGTACAACCAGACGATAACGACCATCGGCAGCGCCTCGCTGAACGATGCCATCACCAACGAGAACCGGTTGCGGATCGCCGACGAGCGGGCGGTACAGGCCAACCTGCGACGGCTGGTCGAGGATCTTTACGGCCTGCCCGAGCCGCCGCGCCGGTAGCGTGTCACTGGATCCCCACTCTGAGGAGCGGCCCGAAGGGCCGCTTTCTCGTCGTCCTTCGCTTACGGCACTTGCGAAGCAAGTGCCGTAAGCGAAGGACCTCATCGTCACCAGCCACGAGTGTGCTCTGGAACTTCTGGCGATGAGATCCTTCGCTTACGGCACTTGCTTCGCAAGTGCCTTACTCAGGATGACAGGAAATGAGCGCGGCCCTCTAATCACGATCTCTGCGGAGCGGCCGCAGGGTAAGGATTTTCGCTTGAAGCAATCCCGCTCTACACGAGGCTGCGCAGTTCGGTGATCGCGACCGACAGCATGGCGAGGTCGAGCGTGCCCGCGGTCGGCAGATCCTCCTTGAGCAACCGGTCGATGCGTTCGAAGGCGAGCTGGCGCGGCTCGCTCCAGCGCGTCAGCACCACGTCGGGGTCGGTGGTGCCGGCTTGCGCGGCAACGCGCAGGGCCGAGGTCAGGAGATCGGCATGCAGCGCGGCAAGATCGTCCTGGACCGCGAGCGCCGCCTGCGCCGGCCACTGCCCGTCGCGCGGCAGCTTCAGCGCGGCGGTCGCCAGCGTCGCCAGAGAAAGCCGCTCGCCCAGGCGGAAGTAGAGCCGGCTCGCCGCCTCGATGCTGCAGTCGTTGGCGCGCGCCGCCTGCATCAGGTCGCCGGCAGCGGCCAGGGTCTCGAGCGCCGCAGCGCGGCGGGCCAGCGCGGCCGGTGCGCCCATCGCCTCGAAGACTGCCGCCCGGTCGGCGAGGGCCGCGTTCTCGGCCTGGCCCACCAGGCCGATCGGCAGGTCGCCCATGGCGCTCACCGCGGCGCCGAGCTGCTCGGTGGCGGCCATGGTGTCGAGCGGCTGCGGCAGGCGGCGCAGCGTCCATTGCACGACCCGGGTGAGGAAGCGCTGCGAGGCGACCAGCATGCGCACCTGCGCCTCGGCCTTGAGCGCCTGGTCGAGGCCTTCGATGTCGCTCCACAGGTCGCGCAGCTTCCAGGCGTCGCGCACCACGGCGAAGGCGCGGGCGATGGCCGCCGCCGAGGCGCCGGTGCGCGATCCGACGTTGCGCACGAAGGTCGGGCCGCAGCGATTGATCAGCGAGTTCACGACCTGAAGGGCGGCGATCTCGCGCCGCAGGCGATGGTTGCGGATCGCCGGCGCGTATTTGTCCTGCAGTGCCTGCGGGAAGTAGCGCAGGAGCTCGCCGACCAGCAGCGGATCGTCGGGCAGGTCGGAGGCCAGGATCTCGTCGTTGAGGTCGATCTTGGCGTAGGCCAGCAGCACCGAGAGCTCGGGCCTCGTCAGGTACTGGCGGCTCTGGCCACGGCTGCGCATCGCTGCCGAGTCCGGCAGGAACTCGACAGTGCGGTCGAGCCGGCCCTGCCGTTCGAGGGCGCGCATGAAGCGCTCCAGCCGGTCGTGCTCCTCGCCGGCCTGCTCGGCGGCGACGCTGATCGCCTGGCTCTGCTGGTAGTTGTGCCGCAGCACCAGCGCCGCGACCTCGTCGGTCATCGAGAACAGCAGCGCATCGCGGTCGGCGCGCGCCAGCAGCCCGCCGGCGATCGCCGCGCCGGTCACGATCTTGATGTTGACCTCGTGGTCGGAGGTGTCGACGCCGGCCGAATTGTCGAGCGCATCGGTGTTGATGCGGCGGCCGCCCAGCGCCGCCTCGATGCGGGCGCGCTGGGTGAAGCCGAGATTGGCGCCCTCGCCGATCACCTGTGCGCGGAGCTGCGCGGCGTCGACGCGGATGGAATCGTTCGCGCGATCGCCGGCGTCGGCCTGGCTCTCGTTCGAGGCTTTCACGTAGGTGCCGATGCCGCCGAAATAAAGAAGCTCGACCGGCGCGGTCAGGATGGCGCGCATCAGGTCGGCCGGCGTGAGGCTCGGCGCCTCGATGCCGAGGACCGTGCGCGCCTCGGCGGAGAGCGTGATCGACTTGGCCGAGCGATCGTAGATGCCGCCGCCGGCCGACAGCAGCGCCTTGTCGTAATCGCGCCACGACGAGCGCGGCAGGTCGAACAGCCGCTTGCGCTCGGCCCAGCTCTTCGCCGGATCGGGCAGCGGGTCGATGAAGATGTGACGGTGGTCGAACGCGGCGACCAGCTTGATCTGCCGCGACAGCAGCATGCCGTTGCCGAACACGTCGCCTGACATGTCGCCCACGCCGGCAACGGTGAACGGCGTCACCTGGATGTCGTGACCGAGCTCGCGGAAATGGCGCTTCACCGACTCCCAGGCGCCGCGCGCCGTGATGCCCATCTTCTTGTGGTCGTAGCCGGCCGAGCCGCCGGAGGCGAACGCGTCGTCGAGCCAGAAGCCATAGTCGCGGGCGAGCGCGTTGGCGATGTCGGAGAAGGTCGCGGTGCCCTTGTCGGCGGCGACCACGAGGTAGGGATCGTCACCGTCGTGGCGCACGACATCGGCCGGCGGCCGGATGCCGCCGTCGGCGTAGTTGTCGGTCAGGTCGAGCAGGCCGCGCACCAGGGTCTGGTAGCAGGCGATGCCCTCGGCCTGGATCTGCTCGCGCGTGCCGCCAGCCGGTGGCTGCTTGACGTAGAAGCCGCCCTTGGAGCCGACCGGCACGATGACGGCGTTCTTCACCATCTGGGTCTTCATCAGGCCGAGGATCTCGGTGCGGAAATCCTCGCGCCGGTCCGACCAGCGGATGCCGCCGCGCGCCACCCGCCCGCCGCGCAGATGGATGCCCTCCATGCGCGGGCTGTAGACGAAGATCTCGACCAGCGGCCGCGGCGCCGGCAGCTCGTCGATGGCGCGGCTGTCGATCTTGAAGGAGAGCCAGTCCTTTGGCGCTCCATCGGCGGCGCGCTGCCAGAAATTGGTCCGGAGCGTGCATCGGATGGCGCTGAGGAAACGGCGCAGGATGCGGTCGTCATCCAGGGTCGCGACCGAGTCGAAGGCGGCGGAGAGTGCAGCCTCGATCTCCGCGATGCGCGCGAGGCGTTCGGTCGATCGTGCCTCGCCGCGCGCCGGGTCGAGACGGGCGGCGAACAGGTCGGCAAAGCCGCGCGCGAAGACCGGATAGGCGGCGAGCGTTGCTTCCATGTAATCCTGGCTGAAAGCGATTCCGGCCTGGCGCAGGTACTTGGCAAAGGCGCGCAGGATGGTGACCTCGCGCCACGCCAGCCCCGCTCCCAGGACCAGCCGGTTGAAGCCGTCGCTTTCCAGCTTGCCGGCCCACAGCCGGTCGAGAGTCTCGGCAAAGCGCGGGCCGGCGGCGTCGAGATCGACGGCCGACTTGTCCATGGTTTCGACGCTCAGCACCTGCAGGGCCACGGCAGGCCCCGGCCCCTCGGCCCCGGCGCCGAGCAGGAAGGGCACTTCGCTCAGCACCCGAAGGCCGAGCCTCTCCAGGGGCGGCAGGATATCCGACAGGGCGATCGGCTCGGCGGGATGGAACAGGCGCAGGGTGAAGCGATGCGGCGGCAGGCCGGGCTCGCGCTCCAGGCGTACGCCGAAGGTCCGGCCGCCCAATGTCGATTGCACGAAGCCGAGATCGGCGACAGCGCTCCCGGCAACGAAGCTGTCGCGATAGGCCGAGGGGAACCAATCGTCCCAGCGACGCGCGGCCAGCCGGCCTTCGACCTCGCCCAGGCCGGCCTGGAGGGCGGCGCGAAAGTGATCGCCCCACGACGTTGCGGCATCGGCGAGCGAGCGCTCCAGCTCGCCGAGATCCGGCGTCGGCGTGTCCTTGGCGTCGAGCTTGAGCGTGTAGAGCGACTGGCCCAGGGCGGAATCGCTGCTGACGTCGGAGTCGACCGAGGTCACCGTCCCCTTCCAGGCGCGTTCGAGGATCTCCCCGAAGCGGGCGCTCAAGGCGGCATCGAAGCGCTCGCGCGGCACCAGCACCAGGCAGGTGGCGAAGCGGCCGACCGCGTCGCGCCGGACGAACAGCGCCACGCGGCGACGCTCCTGCAGTTGCAGGATGCCCATCACGTTGTCGAACAGCGTGTCTTCCTCGAGCTGGAACAGCTCATCGCGCGGATAGGATTCGAGGATGGCCAGCAGCGCCTTGCCGTCATGGCTGTGCTTGTCGAAGCCGGACCGGCGCAGCAGGGCATCGGCCCGGCCACGCAGCAGCGGCACGTCGTGCACCAACGCGTGGTAGGCGGACGAGGTGAACAGCCCCACCAAGCGCCTCTCGCCGGTCACCCGGCCATCCTGGTCGTAGGTCTTGACGATCACGCAATCCATTGCGCCGCTGCGATGGACCAGCGACTGCCGATCGGTCTTCAGGATCAGGATGTTGTGCGGGCCGCGCGCCACCCGGCTCATGGCTTCGCCGGCGCCCAGGCCGGCCTCGAACAGGCGCACCTCGTCGCGCCTCAGGATGCCGAGCGAGGAGCCCGGGACCAGATCGAAGCGAAGGCCGGACTCCTGTGCCGGATCGTCGACGTAGCGGTAGCGGCGATGGCCGAGAAACGTGAAGTTGTCGTTCTCGAGCCAGCGCAGGAAATCGCCGTACTCGCCGAGCTGGGGCGATCGACTGGCGGCGAGATCGGCAATGGCGTCGACACAGGCGTGTCGCATCGCCTGCCAATCCTCGACCGCCAGCCGAACCTCGGCCAGCACCCGCGTCAGCGCCGCCGCCAACTCGTCCAGCAGGGCGGGATCATTCTGCCGATCGATCTCGATATGCATCAGCGATTCGAAGCGCGCCGCCCGGCCCGAGTCGGCGGCAAACCCCACCAGGTCGCCATCGACGTCGCGATGCACGGCCACCACCGGATGGGCCAGCAGATGGACGGCGATCTCGCGGCGATTGAATTCGTTGGCGATCGAATCGACCAGGAACGGCATGTCGTCGTTGACGATCTGCGCAATGGTATGGCGGCTGTCGAAACCGTGGTCGGCCTCGGACGGGTTGAAGACCCGAACCTTGGCGACGCCGGGCAACCGCCGGCGGGCGAAGGCGAGCAGGGCCAGGGCGGCCCCCGCGCGCTGCTCGGGTGGGGCCAGCGCCAGGTCCTTCTCGGCGATGCGGCCGAACAGGCTGCGGGCAAAGCGGGCAGCCTCCTCACCGCCGGCGCTGCCGTGGGCGGCGGTGCAGATGGCGTCCAGGCGGTTCAAGCGGGGTGGCGCCAGCGCGATGGCCATGTCGGTCATTCCCTCCCGAAGCGTCGGTGGATGTTACGTCTGTCTGTGACGGTCTGACGACACTAAGCGACGAGGGCAAAAGTGCCCATGGTCGCTGGCGTTTCCACCATCGTGCTCGCGCGAGGGGGCCGAATCGCTGCGGTTTCTGTCTGTGGCCCTTGGATTCCGCGGGAGAGCGCGTTTTGTTCTCATGCTATGCTGCATCTGCGAATGGAATCAGGATGCCCGGAACACAAAATTTCAATGCCGTATTCTATCGATATTTCAGTGTGTTAGAGCACCATTCCTGAGATTCACATGCAGCGAATAAAAATGGCGATGACAAGGCACCGCGTAACCGTATCATCAAGGAATAGTGGGGGGCGGCAGATGTCGCCCAACATCTAGGTATCTTCCACAGAGTGTTCTATCCACAGCTGTGGACAAAACCAAAAAGGGGAGCCGCAAATGTTTGATGTTGTTCAGGTTCGAAGCGGCGCACGGGTTGTTACTGATGCCTCCCGCGACTCCCGACTGACGGCTTTCGGGAAAGCGACTCTGTCCGACCGCTACCTGATGCCGGGCGAAAGCTACCAGGAGATGTTTGCCCGCGTGGCGTCGGCCTATGCCGACGACGACGGCCACGCCCAGCGCCTCTATGACTATATCAGCCGGTTGTGGTTCATGCCGGCGACGCCGGTGCTGAGCAACGGCGGCACCTCGCGCGGCCTGCCGATCTCGTGCTTCCTGAACGAGGCCAGCGATTCGCTTGAAGGCATCGTCGGGCTATGGAACGAGAATGTCTGGCTGGCCGCCCGCGGCGGCGGCATCGGCTCGTACTGGGGCAACCTGCGCTCGATCGGCGAGAAGGTCGGCATGAACGGCAAGACCTCGGGCGTCGTGCCGTTCATCCGGGTGATGGATTCGCTCACGCTCGCCATCAGTCAGGGCTCGCTGCGCCGCGGCTCCGCCGCCGTGTACCTGCCGGTCAACCACCCCGAGGTCGAGGAATTCATCGAGCTGCGCCGGCCGACCGGCGGCGATCCCAACCGCAAGGCGCTCAACCTGCACCACGGGCTGCTGGTGTCGGACGCCTTCATGCGCGCCGTCGAGAACGACGAGGAATGGGGCCTGGTCAGCCCCAAGGACGGCTCGGTCCAGCGCAAGATCTCGGCCCGTTCGCTGTGGATCCGCATCCTGACGGCGCGCATCGAGACCGGCGAGCCGTACCTGGTGTTCGTCGATCACGTGAACAAGGCCCGGCCCGAGCATCACAAGCTGGCCGGCCTCGAGGTCAGGACCTCGAACCTGTGCAGCGAGATCACGCTGCCGACCGGGGTCGACCATCACGGCAAGCAGCGCACCGCGGTGTGCTGCCTCTCCTCGCTCAATCTCGAGACCTATCTCGAATGGCACGAGCATCCGACCTTCATCGAGGACGTGATGCGCTTCCTCGACAACGTCCTGCAGGGCTTCATCGACAATGCCGGCAGCGACTTCGCGCGCGCGACCTACGCCGCCCTGCGCGAGCGCTCGGTCGGGCTCGGTGTCATGGGCTTTCACTCCTTTCTGCAGCAGAACAATATCCCGCTCGAATCGGTGATGGCCAAGGTGTGGAACAAGAAGATGTTCAAGCACGTCCGCGGCCAGTGCGACACGGCGTCGAAGGCGCTGGCGCGCGAGCGCGGCGCCTGCCCGGACGCGGCCGATTTCGGTTTCGAGGAGCGCTTCTCCAACAAGCTGGCGATCGCCCCCACCGCCTCGATCTCGATCATCTGCGGCGGCGCCTCGCCCGGCATCGAGCCGTCGGCGGCCAACGTCTACAACCACAAGACCCTGTCGGGCTCGTTCGTGGTGCGCAACCCCTACCTCGAGAAGGTGCTGGAGCAGAAGGGCAAGAACGACGACGAGACCTGGACCTCGATCACCATCAGCCAGGGCTCGGTGCAGCATCTCGACTGCCTCGACGACCACGAGAAGGCGGTGTTCAAGACCGCCTTCGAGCTCGACCAGCGCTGGCTGGTCGAGCACGCCGCCGATCGTGCGCCGTTCATCTGCCAGAGCCAGTCGCTCAACCTCTTCCTGCCGGCCGACGTGCACAAGCGTGACCTGCACCAGATCCACATGATGGCCTGGAAGCGCGGCGTGAAGAGCCTCTATTACTGCCGCTCGCTCAGCATCCAGCGCGCCGAGACGGTGGCGGGCGAAGCGCTCGCCCAGCCGCTCGGCGATCTTGCCCTTTCAGCGCCAAGAATCGACGCCCCCTCGGCGCCGATCGGGCCGGTGCCGTTCGGCGTGCCGGCGGCACCGGCCCGATCCAACGATTACGAAGAATGTCTTAGCTGCCAGTAACTGCTGTCGTCCTCGCCGCGCCCGCCGGTGAATTCCGGCGGG
>NZ_JBGAKA010000026.1:0-109475 GCF_044224635.1 Reyranella sp.
GCGACTGCCTCATAGCGCATACGAATGGCGTCCCAGTCGACCACTTCATCAATATATAGCGTTTCTCACCTGATCATGCTCGAAATCCGGATTCTATTACTGCTTTATACAACCCGAATCGATTCGATTATTTCGTCACAAGCCCTTCGCGGCGATCTGGTGCATCCGAGGCGTTCATGCCTCGGCCTCATTGAAGCCGCAACGCGGCCTCGGTGTTCGCCGCCGCCGTCGTGCATCCGAGGCGTTCATGCCTCGGCCTCATTGAAGCGCTGGAGGCCGCCAAGGCGGCTCTCAAGGCGTCGGGTGCATCCGAGGCGTTCATGCCTCGGCCTCATTGAAGCGGCGTCATTGCCCTCGGCGATGGCGGCGGCGGCGGCATCCGAGGCGTTCATGCCTCGGCCTCATTGAAGCACGATCTCGAATGGTGATTCCCAATCGATAGTGTGGGCATCCGAGGCGTTCATGCCTCGGCCTCATTGAAGCTGGCGAAGGCCGAGGAGATTGGAATTTACGGCGGCACCGCATCCGAGGCGTTCATGCCTCGGCCTCATTGAAGCGAGGGCCGCGAGCGCTGCAGGGTGGGAACGTCGCGGCCCGCATCCGAGGCGTTCATGCCTCGGCCTCATTGAAGCGCACCCGAGAACTCATTGAGAACTCATGGAGAGATGGCATCCGAGGCGTTCATGCCTCGGCCTCATTGAAGCTAGTTGCCCGCGATCTGGTCCCGCGCGTCCTTGACCTGGCATCCGAGGCGTTCATGCCTCGGCCTCATTGAAGCCGACCGATGGGGGAGAGCCGCGTGCAACTCTGTGCGACGCACCCGAGGCGTTCATGCCTCGGCCTCGTTGAAGCAGCGCGTCCCCGGCCGGGGCTGGCGACGTTCAACGCCGTCCATCCGCGGCGGCCTCATCGAAGGCGCTGGCGATGCTTCGATCCGCTCACAGGTCCTCGCTCCGAAGGCCCTGGTCTACCCCAACCCCTTTTCACCGCCGAAGCCAGGCTTGGGAGAGTGAGACCTGATTTCCTCCCGAACCGCCATCGCAGCCAGTTGGATCGTCGCCAAGCGCTCCAGGCTAGCGGGAGAGGGCGCACCGTCCGCTGCAACGCTTTTGACGAGCTCAAGACGTTCCTTTTCAAGATGAGCGAGAAGCGAGTGAACAGGATGAGCTGCTTGCATGTGATCTACCCTTCCTTGGGTGCTTGTCCAGGATTCGATGAACCACCCGGTGTTGTGCCGGTCGAGGTGTCCCCTGAGAAACGACCGCACTTGCAGGATGGTTGCCCACCCCGGCATGCGGCTCTCGAAGAGGTCGCCGCGTCAGAGAAGGCCCGATGCAGTCCGCTTTCCAGCTCCTGGTCAGCGGCGGTGGTCAGCGGTCAGACATCTTCGCTGCTTGCTCTCGAGGTCAATTGCTCCGCGAGAATGCCGATCTTGGGAGCCATTCTCCCCACACTCGGCGTCTTCAACGGCGCAGCGATCCGGCCCGACCGCCGGCTATGGGGCAAGATCGCGCTGACCGGCCTGTTCGACAGGAGCCTCTTCCGGACCTCCCCGATTGCGGCCATCGCCGCGCTCGGACCAGCGCCACGCCGATCACCGTTTTGCGCCATGCCGAGCCGGTCGGCGTTGCTGGCGGCGTTCTTTCCTGCCGGACGATGACCCGCCGCCCGTCCGTGCAAACAATTGCACAGACAGCTTGCAAGCGCTCCAGCCGTGTCAATACGTCTGACGATCCTGCGCGAGGCCCAACAGTCGCCCTCTGGCTCGATTTACTCATCTCTGCTGGGCCCGATTGACAGGATGTGAATCCGCCCTACTCAGATACATCGCCACACATCTGCGGGCGAGACACCATGGGCGAGAACGAGACATCAACCGCCGCGCGCGTCGACGGGCAGCCGACCCCCGGCGTCGGGAAGGCGACCGGTCATCCCATGGACGCAGCCCTTCGACGGATCTTCAAGGGTCCCAGCGTAACCCTGGCGGGCGAGTTGCAAATGATCAGGGCGGCCATGGAAAGGCGCCGGACAATCGCCGGCAACCAGCCTGCGCATGCGTCCAAGCAGGGCGATGGCGACGTGGACGACGACGAGAGCGAGAAAGAGGGCAAGGCCTGCCCGGCGCCGTGTGCACTCGATTGCACGAGCCCCTGGCTCATTTTTGCCGCCACCGTCGCCCCGCCGAATTGACCGAACGCGAAGCCATCCTATTCGGATGTATCCCAGGCAATCCGTGTGCGAGGGACCATGCACGACGTCAAGACCTCAACCGGCGATAGCAGCGACGGCCGGCCGACCCTGGACACCACCCCCTTCGTCATTCCCCCAGCCATTCCGGGAAATGAGCTGCCCTGGACGCAGGCGGTCCTCGACAGGCACCAGCAGATCGCGACGGAGGGCTTGCCGCCGCCCTCGCCACCCACTGCCGTCGACGGGCCTGATGCAAACGCCGCCGCGGCCGCGGCCGCGGCCGCGGAAAGCGACGCTTCGCTGGCTGCCATGCCCAGGGGCAAGGACGGCGGCCCCGTGTCCGCGATCCCGCGCAGCCGGCAGGCCGACCAGCTCATAGACCTGGCCCGATCCGCGTCGCTGCTCCGGACTCCCGAAGGCGAGGTCTTCGCCGATCTCGCGGTCGACGGCCATCGCGAGACCTGGGCTCTGCATGGCCGCGGCTTTCGCCACTGGCTCACCCGGCGCTTCCTCGAGACGCATCGCGGCGTCCCGGCGGCACAGGCGATGCAGGAGGCGATGGGCGTGCTCGAGACGACGGCGCTCGCGGGCGCTGCCGTGCGGCGCGTGCACCTGCGCGTCGGCGGTCTGGCCGGGAAGCTCTATCTCGATCTGGGAGACGCCGCCTGGCGCGCGGTCGAGATCGACGCGGCGGGCTGGCGCGTCGTCGCGGCGCCGCCGCTGCGCTTTCGCCGGCCGGCGTCGCAGCGCGCCCTGCCGGTTCCCGAAGCGGGCGGATCGATCGACGGCCTGCGCGGCTTCCTCAACCTGCGCAGCGACGAGGATCTGGTGATGGTCGCCGCCTGGGCGTTCGCCGCCCTGCGCGATCGCGGCCCCTGTCCGATCCTGGTGCTGACCGGCGAGCAGGGCTCGGCCAAGTCGACCTGCACGGCCATGCTGCAGGCCCTGATCGATCCGACGGCGACGCCGCCGCGCGCCCTGCCGCGCGGCGACCACCAGCTGAACGAGGCCGGCCAGGCGGCGCATCTGCTGGCCTTCGACAATCTCTCCGCCGTGCCGGACTGGTGCGCCGACGCGCTGTGCCGGCGCGTCGGCGGCGCCGGCGCGGCGCGGCCGGTGATCCTGAACGGCATCGTCGATCTCGCGGTGAGGCCGGACCTCGCCGACCGCGCAATCGTGGTCTCGCTGCCCGCCATCGCCGTCTCCGAGCGGCAGCCGGAAGCGGCGCTGTGGGCCGCGTTCGAGGCCGAACGGCCGCGCCTGCTCGGCGTGCTGCTCACGGCACTCGTCGAAGGCCTGAGGCGCGCCGGCTCCGTGCAGCAGAGGCACTTGCCGCGCCTGGCGGACTTCGCCCTGTGGGCGACGGCCTGCGAGACGGCGTTGTGGCCGGCCGGGACGTTCCGCGCCGCCTACGACTCCAACCGCCGCGGCACCGTCGTCGACTCCCTCGAGGCCGACCCGCTGACCGGGGCCTTGATCGCCCTGATGGATCGGCAGGAGACATGGGAGGGCACGGCCAGCCTGCTGCTGGAGGTGCTGAGGCCGCTCTTCGAGGGACACAACGCCGGCCGCGGCCTGCCGGGCAATCCGCGGGCGCTGGCCGGTCGGGTGCGCCAGCTCGCCGCGTTCCTGCGCCCGCTCGGCTACGAGGTCTCGTTCGGCCGCCATGTCGCGACGCGGGCGCGCCTGATCATGCTGTCGACGAACCCGGCGGCACGGCGCGCGCGAACCGCGGGAGACGGCGCGGCGGCAGAGGAAGCCCGACCGCAAGACGCGGCCCCGACCGCAACGACCCCCGCCGATCGGCCGGTTGCGGTCGGCTAACCCCTTGATTTCAAAGGGCCCGAACGCACCGAACGCAGCGAACGCAAGAATGCAGGGTGATTCTTTTTGCGCTCCTCCCTGGCGTCTTCGCCGGGGAGGTGTCGCCGTCTTCGGCGACGGAGGGGTCATGAGTCAGAGTGAAAGCCTCTCCCATGACTCATGACCCCTCCGTCCGCGAAGACGCGGACACCTCCCCACGCGTCGCGTGGGGAGGAGAGATGATCTCAATACCGCGCAATCACCTTCTCGGCGAAGTCGCCGAGGTTGCGGCGGGCGGTGGCCATCGCCGGCAGCAGGGTGATCTCGTCGAGGCCCATCGCCTCGCGCTCGCGCAGCAGGGCGATGATCTCGTCGGGCGTGCCGACCAGGCCGCCGGTCGAGCGGATCAGGTCCTCGGTGATGAAGCGCCGTTCCTCGGGCGGCAGGAAGGCGCAATGGCCGAGATGGACCTGCTGGTAGCGCTTGGCGAGCGGCAGCTCCATCCTCTCGGTGAAGGCGAGGTACTCGTCCCACAGGTTGCGGCAGCGCCCGGCGACGGTGCTGGTGTCGCCGTTCATCTGGTAGAGCTCCCACCAGTAGTGCAGGGTCGCCGCCGCCATCGGCCCGATCTCGTCGATCACGCGGTCGGAGGTCATGCTCTCGCCGGGCTGCAGCACGCAGGCATAGGAGAGCGCGGCGGTGTGGAAAGTGTCGGGCAGGGTGCGGCCGACCGCGGCGGCGCCGGCCTGCATGGTCTCCAGGCTCTTCTGCAGGCGCGCCCTGGTCTGGTTGTGCGAGCACACGCGCCCGTCGCCGTAGGCGCCGGCGCTCTTCAGCGCCAGCGGGCCGTCGGCGGCGACGTAGATCGGCACCGGATGCTCGACGTCGATGAAGCCCTGGTCGGGATGCAGGAAACGGATGTCGGTCTTGCCGGCGCCGAGGTCGTAGTCGACCTCCTCGCCGTGCAGCAGGGCGCGCAGCACGCGCAGGTACTCGCGGAACGCCGCCGCCTTGACCGGGTCCTTGCCCATGACGCGCATCGCGGTGTGGCCGGTGCCGATGCCGAGAAAGACGCGGCCCGGCGCCATCTGGTTGATGGTGGCGATCGAATGCGCGGTGACCGGCGCCAGCCGCACGCCGGCGACCGAGACCCCCGTGCCCAGCCGGATGCGCGCGGTGTTGGCCGCCGCCAGCGCCAGCACGGCATAGGCGTCGGAGTAGAGCATCTGCGAATCGGCCGCCCAGGCGCAGTCGTAACCCATCCTCTCGAGATCGACGAAGAGCTGCCAGTCCGCGACGCGCGGGACGACGGTGACTCCGAATTTCATGGTGCGGGTTTCCTCCGGTTGGGCCTGGCGAGTTTCATACTCCTCCCCAGCTTCGCTGGGGAGGTGTCCGCGTCCTCGCGGACGGAGGGGTCATGAGCATCGCGCCTGTTGCTCATGACCCCTCCGCCCCCGATTACGGGGGCACCTCCCCAGCGGAGCTGGGGAGGAGTATGAGCGGCGGTCCGGAAGACGAAGACCCCGAGAGAGGCGAAAGACCATGGCCAACAAGATCCATATCCGCGGCGCCCAGATCGTCACCATGGACGACGAGCTGGACGATCACGCCTCGGCCGACATCCGGATCGAGGACGGCGCGATCGTGGCCGTCGGCCCCTCGCTCGACAGCGCCGCTACCGCGGCGGGCGGCGGTGCCGAGACGATCGACGGCGAGACGATCGACGGTAGGGGCATGATCGCGCTGCCCGGCATCATCGATGCCCACACCTGCCTGTGGCAGACGGTTTTGCGCGGTTACGTGCCCGATCTCTGGCCGGGCGCCTACTACTCGGAGCTCCTGCCGCTGCGCCGGAAATTCTCGGTGCAGGACAACTACAACGCCGCCTGGGTCGGCGGCCACGAGATGCTGTCCTACGGCACCACCACCGTGGTCGACTACTGCCACAACATCGGCACGCCGGGCTACGCCGACGCCTCGATCGAGGCGCTGCGCGCGGTCGGCATCCGCCACCTGTTCACCTATTCCTTCATGGGCGGCTTCGGTGATCGCTTCGCCGGGCTGGAGGCGCGCCTCGCCGACGCGCGGCATGTCTACAACACCTTCCACCGGCCGCAGAGCCTGACCACGATCGGTTTCGGCGTCGATTCGATCGGCGCACCCGACCTCGGCCGCCAGCTCGCCTTCGCGCGCGAGCACAAGGCGCCGAGCTGCATCCACGTCAACGAGGTTGGCGCCATCGCGCGGCTCGCCGGCGACGGCCTGCTGGGGCCCGACCTGCTGGTGATCCACGGCAACCTCTTGACCAACGGCGAGCTCGACCTGATGGCCGGCGCGAAGATGCCGCTCTGCTTCACGCCGACCGCCGACACGCAGGGCACGCCGGCCGACGTGGTGCGGCGCGCCATGGAGCGCGGCGTCGATGTCGTGTTCGGCTGCGACATCCCGTGCTCGATCGCGTCGGATACGCTGGGCCAGCTGCGCGTGATGTTCAACGTGCAGGGCTATCTCGACGGGGCGATGGAGCGCAGCTTCTCGACCGTGATCGGCCGCCGCCCGCCGGTGCGCGAGGGCCTGCCGCTCCTCACACCGCGCGTCCTGCTGCGGCTCGCTACCATCGAGGCAGCGCGGGTGCTGGGGCTCGACGGGCAGATCGGCTCGCTGACGCCCGGCAAGCGCGCCGACGTGCTGCTGGTGCGCAAGGGGCCGTTCGGCGACTCGGTGGTCGACGATCCGTGCGCACATTTGCTGCTGCAGACCAGCCCGCGCGAGATCGACACGGTGATCGTCGACGGCCAGGTGCGCCTGCGCGGCGGCGTCATGCCGGGCTTCGACGCCAAGAAGGCCGCCGAGATGGTGCGCGCCTCGCGCCAGCGCATCCTCGGCTGACGGCGAAAGGCTCCTCGCTGACGGCGCTTGCGTCGCAAGCGCCTTGCTCGGGATGACAGCACCATTGTTGCTCGCGACAACAATGGTGTCATCCCAAGCGCAGCGGGGGGACCTTTCATTTCCAATCGATGGTCGGGGCTGGGAAGAGAGAACAGAACGTGCGGCGGCTTCATCCTTTTGCGGCGGGCAGCGTGCTGGCCGGGCTGGCGGTCGGCGGCATGGCGGGCACCGCCGTGCTGAACCTGAGGGCGATCGTGATGCTGGCGCTGTTCATGGCGGCCGGCGCCGCCATCGCCGCGCTGGTGTGCCGGCGCTGGCCCGGCCTCGCCGCGCCGGCGTGGAAGCTGTGGCCGACGGCCGTCGTCACCAACCCGCTGTTCATGGTCGGTGTCTACTGGACGATCGACCAGTACGAGTGCCTGCTGCGCCGCTCGCGCGGCGGCTGGGACTGCCTGTTCTCCGACTTCGGCTGGATGCTCGCCGCCCTCTGCCTGCTCCCGCCGGCGGTTCTCGCTCGCTCATGAGCCTGAGCGAGCGAGACGCTCGCGGTCCGCAAGAGCATGAAAGCCCGCTACGTCGGCCAAGCCCGGCGGATCGGGTCGCTGCCGTCCCATCCAACCGCCGCCTGGCGCACGCCGTCGAAGATCCGCCGCCGGGCGTCGGTCATGTGAGCCATCTCGATCACCGTGCCGGGATGGCCCTCCTGCAGGAGATAGACGAAGCGGCCGCGCGCGCTGTCGCCCTGCTGACCGATCCTGTAGCCGCTCTCCAAGGCGCGCTTCAGCCTGGCGTCGTAATCGACCGGCCAGCTCGACCAGTGCTGCATGCCTTCGTGTCCGGCGTCGAGGAACCTGCGATACATGCTGGGCGTCTGGCAGCGCTGCTGGATCAGCTCGAGCTGGACCCCGCCCGAGTTGGCGAGCGCGATCGAGACGTGCAGGTCGTCGTGCTTCACCCCGCGATAGCTGAATTCCGTGACCGCGAGCTTGTCGGTGTAGAACCACGGCCCGACGCCGCAGATGCGACTCCAGTGGTCCATGGCGGCCTCGATGTCGCGCACGACGATCCCGACCTGGCGCATTTCGCCGAACAGACGACTCATCTGGCTTGCTCCCGTTCAGGGTGTGTAAGGTCGCGTCTCGACGCGAGGGGGAGATCATGACGGGTCTGATGGGGAAAGTCGCGCTGGTCACCGGGGCGAGCCGCGGCCTGGGCGAGGGCGTGGCGCGGGCGCTGGCCAAGGCGGGCGCTGGCGTGATGCTGGTATCGCGCAGCGGCGAGGCGTCGGCCGCGGTGGCGCACGAGATCGCCGGTGCCGGCGGGCGCGCCGAGGCGATGGGCTGCGACGTCGGCGACTACGCGGCGGTCGAGCGCGCGGTGTCGGCGACGCGCCAGCGCTTCGGCCGGCTCGACATCCTGGTCAACAATGCCGGCGTCATCGAGCCGATCGCCGAGCTGGCGTCGTCCGACCCGGCGGCGTGGGCCGACAGCATCCACATCAACCTGGTCGGCGCCTACAACGGCGTGCGCGCCGTGCTCGGCGGCATGGTCGAGGCAGGCGGCGGCACCATCGTCAACGTCTCCTCGGGCGCGGCCTATAGGCCGCTCGAGGGCTGGAGCGCCTACTGCTCGGGCAAGGCCGGGCTCGCAATGATGACGCGGGCCATCGTGCTCGAGACGCCGGGCCGCGGCATCCGCGTCTTCGGCTTCTCGCCCGGCACCATCGACACCGACATGCAGGTCAAGATCCGCGCCTCGGGGGTCAACATGATCAGCCAGATCCCGCGCCAGAACCTGACGCCGGTCGAGCACGCCGTGCGCGGCCTGGTCTATCTCTGCGCCGGCGCCGCCGCCGACGACCTGATCGGCCAGGACGTCGCCCTGCGCGACGAGCCGTTCCGGAAGCGGATCGGGCTCTGATCGTTGACCACACACACCTCGCTGTCGTGCTGAGCGAAGTCGAAGGGCCTCATCGCCGCCTGCCACGGAGTCCTTCGCCAGCTATGGCAATGAGATCGTTCGCGTCGCTCAGGATGACGAAGACAGCTTTTGATCTGACAGGAGGACATCGCCATGGCGCTCTATGAACTGCGCACCTACACGCTGCACGTCGGCAAGATGGCCGAGGCGGTGAAGCTCTACCAGGAGCTGGGCTTTCCCGCGCTCCACAAGGGCGGCCACGACGCCAACCTGGTCGGCTACTTCCAGGCCGACACCGGCATGATCAACCAGATCGTGCATCTCTGGAAGTTCGCCGACGATGCCGGCCGCCGCGCCCACTGGGCCGCCGTCTACGCCAACAAGGATTTCATCGAGGGCTTCGCCCCCAGGTTCCGCCAGCTGCTGGCGTCCCAGGAGGTCAAGCTCCTCACCGCCGCCCCCTGGGGCCCGCACCCGTAGGGCGTTCATCGCCGGGAGCGCGCCACGCCGGCGGAGGTTACTCTGCCTCGAGGAGCTGATGGCGCAGCTGCGCGAGCAGGGTGTCGAGGATCGCGCCGAGGTCAAGGCGGCCTATCTCGAGGCGGACGGCCACATCAGCATCATCCGCCACGACAAGCGTTGATCGCCCGAGGCCCGGCGCTGGGATGTGAGCTCCAGCATGACACCGCTTCGTGGCGACTACCTCGCTACAGACCCTACGCCGCCTGCGCCGCCACCTTGGCCGGCCCCCAGCTCTTGACCACCGGCAGCACTTCCTTGGCGAACAGTTTCAGCCCGCGCTCGGAGACCTCGAGCGGCGTGCCGCCGAAGCGGAAGGCGACGTTGAGCTCGAAGTCGCCGACCACCTTCCGGCGCGCCTCGAGGCCGCGCAGGATCTTGTCGGGCGTGCCCCAGCTCGCCGCCTGCATGAAGCCGGTGACGGCGCCCTCGATGCCGCCTGCCTTGCGCGCCAGGTCGGCCTTCTGCTGGTACGAGTCGTAACCCTTCACCGACTTGAAGTGCTCGCCGAGAAACTCGTAGTGATAAAAATTGCTCTCGACGAACTTGCCCTGGTAGCGCCGCGCCTCCTCCTCGGTGGCGGCGAGGTCGGTGCCGCAGACGCAGAACTCGGTGAGCATGATGGTGGGAGGCTCGCCGCCGTGATACTTGCGGTGCAGCTCGCGGCCGCGCTCGATCATCGGTGCGCGCATCTCCCACGGCCGGTCGGCGAACATCACGATGTGGGCGCCGAGCTTGGCCGCCGAGTCGATCGAATCCTCGCTCGAGGCCACGGCATAGATGCGGCCGTCGAACGAATGCATCGGCCGCGGCCGGATTTCTATGCGCGGCTGCTTGTAGTAGCGGCCGTCGCCCTCCATGAAGCCGGTGCGCAGCGCCTCGACGATCATCGGCGCCGCCTCGTCGAAGCGGCCGCGCGATTCGTCCATGCTCATGCGGAAGGCGGCGAACTCGCGCCGCGCCAGGCCGCGACCGAGGCCCAGCCGCAGGCGGCCCTTGCTCAGCATGTCGAGCACCGCGGCGTTCTCGGCGACGCGCAGCGGATCGTGCCACGGGATGATCACCGCCGCCGTGCCGACATCGATGCCCGGGCAGAGCGCCGTGAGATGGGTCATCAGCGCCAGGTTGTCGGGCACGAAGGAGTAGTCGTTGAAGTGATGCTCGGCCGACCACAGGCAGTCGAAGCCCGAGTCCGCGGCGAGCCGCGCCAGGCGAATCTCCTCGTCCCACACGCGCTGGTCGGAGCAGCTCTCCCAGCCGTAGCTGGCGAACACCATCATCATGCCGACATCCATGGCGCTTCCTCCCGGTGGTCAGGGTTCGTTTCGGGGAAATGCTTTCACGCGACGGCGCCGGCCGCAAGGCGCTCAGCCCGCTTTGCCCGGTCAACCCGCCCTGTTGGATCAGGCCAAGGTGCGAAATTTCGCCTTGAGCTCGTCGCTGGGCTTCACGTCCCGGGAGCGGGAGTAGACCGCCAGCGCCACGATCAGCACCACGACCATGAAGCCGAACAGGGTGCGGTAGGCGATCTCCGGCCGGGCGCCGTCGGTGAGCGGCGTGAACAGGCCGAGAATGAAGCCCGACAGGCTCTGCATGCAGGCGACGCCCAGCATGACGCTGGTGTTCATGGTCGCCATGCCGCGGCCGATCAGGCGGTCGGGGAAGATGCCGCGGCCGTGCGTCATGATCATGGTGCTGGATGCGCTCAGGAAGCCGATGGCGATGATCGCGCCGGCGGCGACCCAGAGCGGTGGGGCGTCCCACAGGGCGAGCACGGCGAGGATGGAGGCGATCATCGAGGTGCCGAAGAAGGCGATCCATTTGCGCGTGTCGAGCTTGCGGTCGAGCGGACCGAATACGAGCATGCCGACCTGGTAGGCGACCACGGCGGCGAGCAGCACGTTGCCCGATTCGATGCGGCTCAGCCCATGCGCCTCGCGCAGGAACGGCCCGCCCCACAGGCCTTGGACCGTGAAGGTGCAGGCGTAGTTGCAGAAGTTCAGCGCCAGGATGAAGAGCAGCTGCGGATTGCGCAGCACCTCGCCCAGGCCGCGCATCATCTCGCCGGCCGATTCCGTCTTGCGCGCGAGGAAGGGATGGTCGGGCGGCGCGTCGCGCACGATCAGCCAGACCGCGAGCGTGGCGACGGCGGTGAAGCCCAGCACCATGCCGAACAATGGCCGCCAGCCGACTTGCTCCGTCGCCCAGGCGAGCGGCGTCGTCGCCAGCAGGTTGCCGATCAGGCCGATCGACAAGACCAGCGAGGCGAGCGTCGAGAAGCGGTCGGGCGGGAACCAGCGCGAGATCAGCACCATGCTGCCGATCAGCATGACGCCGAAGCCGGCACCCATCAGCACGCGGCCGGTCAGCAGCAATGGCCAGTCGGGCGCCAGCACGAACAGCGTCGTGCCGCTCAGCGCCACCAGAAGCATCGCGGTGACGGTGAGGCGCGGCCCGTAGCGGTCGAAGAAGAAGCCACACGGGATCTGCATGGCAGAAAAGCCGAAGAAGAACGCGCCGGTCAGCGCACCCAACGCGCCCGGCCCGATCTGCAGGTCGCGCATCAGGTCGAGCCCGATCGTGACGTTGGACGCCCGGAAGAAGTGGCTGGCGACGTAGGTGATGGCCATGACGGCGACGATCACCAGCCCCTGGCGCGGAAACGCAGACGACATCGCCCGGCCTTTAGCCGATCGCGGCGGGGAGGGCGAGTTGCCGGGGCCGCCACGCGAACGCTCATCAGCCGGGGCCGCGCCACTCCGTGGGAAGACGTCAGCCCGCCGCCAGAGCCTTCAGCCCCTGCCGCACCTCGGTCGCCGTCGCCGGCTCGCCGCCGTGTCGGCGGACGAGGCGGACGGCGTCCTCGGCCCAGGCGAGGTTGCTCATGTCGCTGCCGAGCGGGGCGTCCTCGAGGCCGACGCGGATATGGCCGCCGCGCGCCACCGCCTCGCCGATCAGCGGGCGGACATCGACTGTGAGCCCGGCGATCATCCACGGCGCGCCGGGCGCTTCCTCGCCGAGCAGGGCGAGATGGGCGGCGAGCGCCCAGGGCCGCGGCGGGAAGCCGAAGGCGAATTTCTCCGCGAACATGAAGCGGTAGAGCGGCGGCTTGACGCCGGCGGCGCGGGCGAGCGCCGCGCCGGCGCGGGTGAAGCCCGGCTCGTAGATGGCGAAAGCCGGATGAAAGCCGTGGCGCCGGGCGAAGGTTAGGGCGTGGCGGATGTGGGCTTCCGGATTGACGTAGGTGACGGCCGGCCGGGCTTCGGCCGTCGTCGTGCGCAGCGAGAGGTTGACGCTGCCCGGGTCGATCACCGCGAAGTCGAGCAGGCCGCGCTCGGCCAGCGCTTCGACATGGGCGAAGCGCGGCGCCGTCTCGCTTTCGATGTCGATGGCGGGGGTGAACGGATAGGACGGATAGACCAGCGCGTCGGTGGCGCTCCGGATGCCCTCGATGATGCGGGCATAGACCTGCCAGTCGAAGGTCTGCGTGCCGTCGCCGTCGTAGGCATGGGCGTGGATGATGGCGGCGCCGGCGCGCGCCGAGGCGATGCCCTCGGCGACGATCGCCTCGACGGTGACGGGCACGCCGGCTTGGTGGCGCGGGCTCCAGCCGCCGTTCAGCGCCACCTCGATCCAGGTCTTGCGGGTCACGGATGGACCGCCTCGGCCAGGGTCCGGGCATAGACCTCGTGCCAGGCGCTCTGGTCCTGGCTCAGGAAGTAGCCGCTGCGCGCGGCGCGGTAGACTTCAGGTTGGTCGGCGCCGGGCGGCAGGGTGCCGCTTTCCTTGAGTGCGCGGGCGGCGCGCAGCAGGCGGCGGCGCGTGCGGGTGATCATCTGGTCGGACGGCGCGAGATGCTCCCAGGCGAAGTCGGTGATCGGCCCCATGCTCTCGGTGATCGCCTGATCCTGCAGATGGATGCCGTCGATGCCGCTGTAGACCCGGTTGCTGCGCTGGGCGTCGCGATCGAGGCCCCAGTCGTTGTCCTCGTTCATCGCCATGCGCCAGCGGCCCAGCCAGTCGGTGGTGTTGGGCAGCATCCTGATGCCGCCGCGGCCGGTGCCGCCGATCGGCGTGCCGTCCTTGAAGCGCGGCTGCGGCAGAGCCTGCGCCGACCTGGCCTTCTTCCACCAGATGAAGACGAACATGGTGTGGTTATCGTCCATCGGCACCCAGCCGCGGGCATGCATGTGGCTGGCGAACTCGCCGTTGGGCGCCTGCGACCAGCAGGGGAACAGGAAGTTGGCGAAGCGCCAGTAGGTCTGGCCCGGCCCGGCGCCGCGGTAGCCGGCATACTGCGTGCCCCACGGCGCATCGGCGACGTGGTACTGCGGCGCGCGGTTGGTGATGGTGAAGTAGAACGGATCGGTCTCCGGCACGTCGTTGGGATCGACGTGGCCGCCGTGCAGGAAGCCGAAATGCGCGGTGTCGATCTCGCCCTCGAGCGCCTGCAGCCAGTTGCAGCGTCGCATCATCAGGCTGACGTTGATCTCGTCGGCCGGCAGGTCGAGCACCTCGAAGCCGGGCAGCGGCGGCGGCGGGTGCGCAGCCCCGAGCTCGCCCATATAGACCCAGACCAGGCCGGCGCGCTCGATCGTCGGATAGGCCTTGGCCCTGACCTTGTGCTTGAAGTCCTGGTCCTCGGGCACGCTCGGCATGTCGACGCAGTTGCCGGCGACGTCGAACTTCCAGCCGTGATAGACGCAGCGCAGCCCGCCCTGCTCGTTGCGCCCGAGGAACAGCGAGGCGCAGCGATGCGGGCAGCGCTGGTCCAGCACGCCGACCCGGCCGGCGCTGTCGCGGAAGGCGATCAGCTTCTCGCCGAGCAGCATGAGGCGGACCTGCGGCCCGTCGCGCTCGAGCTCCGACGACAGCATCGCCGGCAGCCAGTACTGCCGCATCAACTGCCCCATCGGGGTGCCGGGCCCGACCCGTGTCAGCTCCTGGCCTTCGCTCGCCGTCGTCATGTGCTGCCTCCTGCTGGGTGGCGACGGGAGGATAGCGGGCGCGGCAGGCGGCGGCCATGGGGCCGGCGATTGACCCCACGCGGTCGTCTACCTATGTTCAGTGGCATGACCGACGAGCCGGACAATCTGGTGCTGACGATCCTGCGCGATATGCGGGCGGGTCAGCAGCGTTTGGAAGCAAAGGTCGACGAGCTCGTCCGTCGCGTCAGCTCCGTCGAAACCAACCTCGCGCAGGTCCATGTCGATCTGGCGGGACAAGCCGCACGCATGGACCGGATGGACGGACGCCTCGATCGAATCGAGAAGCGGCTCAATCTTGTCGATGCCTGACGGCGCGGAGCCGCCGACCTGACCGACGGTCAGGCGACCTTTTCTTCCACTCCCGTGCCGATCGAGAGCTTGGCCTTGGTCTTGGCCTTGACCTCGTCCACGGTCACGCCGTCGGCCAGCTCGATCAGGGTGACGCCACCGTCGCCCTTCTTGTCGACGGCGAACACGCCGAGCTCGGAGATCACCATGTCGACCACGCGCCGGCCGGTCAGCGGCAGGGTGCACTCCTTGAGGAGCTTGGAGGCGCCGTCCTTGGAGACGTGCTCCATGGTGACGATGACGCGACGCACGCCGGCCACCAGGTCCATGGCGCCGCCCATGCCTTTCACCATCTTGCCCGGGATCATCCAGTTGGCGAGGTCGCCGTTCTCCGCCACTTCCATGGCGCCCAGGATCGACAGGTCGATATGGCCGCCGCGCACCATGGCGAAGCTGTCGGCCGAGGAGAAGTAGGACGTGCCCTTGAGCTCGGTCACGGTCTGCTTGCCGGCATTGATGATGTCGGCATCGACCTCGTTGTCGAGCGGGAAGGGGCCGACGCCCAGCATGCCGTTCTCGCTCTGCAGCGTGATGTCGACATCCTCCGGCACGTAGTTCGACACCAGGGTCGGGATGCCGATGCCGAGATTGACGTAGAAGCCGTCCTTCAATTCCTTGGCGGCGCGTGCCGCCATCTGATCTCGGGTCCAGGCCATGGGAATATCTCCTCGCCTCAAAATGCTCAGGCTTTGCGAATGGTGCGCTGCTCGATCTGCTTGTCGTACGGCGCGCCGCACAGGATGCGATTGACGAAGATGCCGGGCGTGTGGACGTGGTCGGGATCGATGGCGCCGACCGGCACCAGCTCCTCGACCTCGGCGATGCACACCTTGGCCGCCGTCGCCATCATCGGATTGAAGTTCCGCGCCGCCTTGCGATAGACGAGGTTGCCGGCGGCGTCGCCCTTCCACGCCTTCACCAGCGCCAGGTCGCCGAACAGGCTGCGCTCCATCAGGTATTCCTCGCCGTCGAAGACCTTGGTCTCCTTGCCCTCGGCGACCAGCGTGCCGACGCCGGTCTTGGTGTAGAAGGCCGGGATGCCGGCGCCGCCGGCGCGGCAGCGCTCGGCCAGGGTGCCCTGCGGGTTGAACTCGAGCTCGAGCTTGCCCTCGAGGTAGAGCTTGGCGAAGGTCTTGTTCTCGCCGACATAGGACGAGATCATCTTCCTGACCTGTCCCGTCTCGAGCAGCACGCCGAGCCCGGCGCCGTCGATGCCGGCGTTGTTCGATACGCAGGTGAGATTCTTCGCCCCGAGATCGCGCACCGCGTGGATCAGCTTGTCGGGAATGCCGACCAGGCCGAAGCCGCCGCACATCAGCATCATACCGTCGTGCAGCACGCCCTCGAGCGCCGACCTGGCATCCTTGTAGACCTTGTTCGCCATCGACCGTCCCGTGCAAATTCTGTACCGCGAGCATATGCGGGGCGGCGTCGCGGGCTGTCAACGCGACCTGTCGAACCGGCCGCCGCCGGTTTAGGCCAACAGCAGAAGCTGGCGAACCAGCTCGCTGTCGGGTTTGGGCAGCTGTGTCACGATGGTGAAATGATCGGCGCCGGCGATTGGGATCAGGGCACCCGGCAGGTGCTCGGCGGCGCGCCTGGCATTCAGGGCGCGGCTGTCGCCGACCAGCGGCGGCAGCTCGGCTGTGCCGTAGGTGATCGCGAGCGGCTTGTTGATCATCGGCTGGCGCAGCGGCGACAGCGTCTCGATCTCGCTGTCGGTGAGCTGCAGCTTCTCGTTCAGGTAGGTGTCGCGGATCGGCCCGAGCTCGTACACGCCGGAGATGGCGAGGCCGCTGCTGACCCGGCGATGGCCGAGGCAGGCGGCCGTCAGATGGCCGCCGGCCGACCAGCCGGAGAGGATCACCTTGCCGGCGATGCCGTGCGCCGGTCCGTTGTCGCTGAGCCAATCCAGCGCGGCATTGATCTCGGCCACGATCTCGGTCAGCGAAGCGTCGGGCGCCAGCGTGTAGCCGGGCAGGGCGGCCGACCAGCCATGGGCGTGGACACCGCCCATCAGGTTGGCGAACAGGTCCTTGCTGTTGCGCTGCCAGTAGCCGCCGTGGATGAAGACGAAGCAGGGCGCGTTGGGGGTGGCCGCCGGGAAGAGATCCCAGCTGTTGCGCTCGCGTGGCCCGTAACGCACGTCGAGATGCCCGGGACGGGCGCGGCGGAACTCGGCCGATTGGGCCTCGCGCTCGGCATTGAGCTCGGCGCTGTTCTTCACCGCCAAGGTGTTGTTGTAGGCCGCGTCGCGCTCGGCGCGGCTCATCCTGCCCCAGTCCATCTGCACTCCTCCGTCACTGCCTCAAGTCTTGCGGTCGAGGATGACGATGGCAATACCGGCGATGATCAGCGCGGTGCCGAGCAGCAGGCTGGCGGTGATCGTTTCGCCGACCAGCAGCGCCGAGGCGGCGATGCCGACCAGCGGCGTGCCCAGCATGCCGAGCGCACCGGTGATCGGCGGCAGGGCGCGGGCGACCGAGACGGCGGCCCAGGTGCCGATCGGCCCGGCGAACGAGCCGACATACAGCAGCGCGATCCACAGCTCGCACTTGCCGAGATCGAGATGGCCGCGAGGCTCGAGCAAGACGGCGAGCGACCACAGCAGCAGGCTCGCCACCGACATCTGCCACGGCAGCACGTCGAGCGGCGTGCCCTGCCAGCGATGACGTCGCGCATGCAGGATGGCGATCGCCCACGACAATCCCGCAAGCAGCAGCCAGGCATGACCTTCGACGACGGCGCGGTTGTTCCAGTCGAGACGCGTCGGCTCCATCAGCACGACGATTCCGCCGAAGCCCAGCAGCACGCCCAGCACGGCGCGCCCGCCGATGCGCTCGCCGACCAGCAGCGACAAGGGCACCATCCACAGGAGCGCCGTGTAGCTCAGCACGCCCGAACGGCCGGGCGGTACGGTCTGCAAGCCGATGTTGACGAAGGTGAAATAGAGCGAGAGCTGGAAGGCGCCGACCGACAGCACGATCGGCCAGTCGGCGCGCCGCGGCCAGCGCAGGCGGCCGAGTGCCAGCAGCAGCGCGAAGGCCGACAGCGCCGACAGGGTCGTTCGGCCGGCGGCCAGCCACACCGGCGTGCTGGCCTGCAATCCGATCTTGAGGATCGGAAACGACAGCCCGAACAGCACGACCGATGCGGCGAGCTGGGCGTAGGCGACGCGGGGCATGGGCGAAGGATTCATTGCCGGGAGCGCGCCACTCCGATGGCGCTCATGGGATTGTGGTCGGCAAGAAGAGCGCCACGCTGGCGGAGACTACTCCGCCTGAAGTGCAGGGCATTCGCATATGGGCGCGCTTTTCATTCTCCTCCCCAGTTTCGCTGGGGAGACCCCCAGCACGCCGGCGCGCACCACGATGCTGAGAAAATCGGGGCGGTGCCCGCCCCGATTTTCATAGGAGGTGCCCCCGTAATCGGGGGCGGAGGGGTCATCGGCTCCAGTCCCGCTGCCCATGACCCCTCCGTCGCCGTAAGACGGCGACACCTCCCCAGCGAAGCTGGGGAGGAGAATGAAAAGCGCGCCCATATGCGAATGCCCTGGCCTGGAGTGGCGCGCTCCCAGCGGAAGAGTCTGTTTCTTGCCAGGGGCGCCCCCCAGCGATCACGCTCGCTTGGCCTCGCTGACGCTCAGCGGTTGGGGCAGGCGGGCCAGCATCTCCTTGGGGACGACCTGCCAGAAATGCTCGAGGCAGCGATCCCAGTCGTTGAGCAGGCGGGCGCCGAGCGGCGACCTGGTCTCGCCGACATGCTCCTCCACCAGGGTGCGCGCCATCGCCTCCCAGTGCGGATGGTCGACGCGCTGCCACACCACCGTCTCGGGGTTGGCCTTGAGCGCGAAGACGTTCTCCGGATCGTAGACGAAGGCCATGCCGCCGGTCATGCCGGCGGCGAAGTTGATGCCGACCGGGCCCAGGATCACGGCGGTGCCGCCGGTCATGTACTCGCAGCCGTTGCTGCCGACGCCTTCGACCACCGTGTCGGCGCCGGAGTTGCGCACGGCGAAGCGCTCGCCGGCGCGGCCCGAGGCGAACAGCTTGCCGGCCGTGGCGCCATAGAGGACCGTGTTGCCGATGATGGTGTTGGCGTCGGGCACCAGCGGGCTCGACACCGGCGGGCGCACGACGATGGTGCCGCCGCTCAAGCCCTTGCCGACATAGTCGTTGGCGTCGCCATAGACCTCGAGCTTCATGCCGCGCACGGCGAAGGCGCCGAGCGACTGGCCGGCGGTGCCGCGCAGGCGCACCGTCACCGTGTCGGGCTGCAGGCCGTTCATGCCGTAGCTGCGCGTGATCATGGCGGCGAGCCGCGTGCCGACGGCGCGATGGGTGTTCCGCACGCTGTACTGCAGCTGCATCTTCTCGCGGTGCGTGAACAGGGGCCGGGCGTCGCGGATCATCTGAGCGTCGAGCGTGTCGGGCACCTCGTTGCGGCCCTCGATCGTGTTGTGCACCGCCCCGCGCCCGCCGTCGGCGCGCGCCAGCAGCGGATTGAGGTCGAGGTCGTCGAGATAGCGCGCGCCGCGGCTCACCTGCTTCAGGAGATCGGAGCGGCCGACCAGCTCGAGCAGCGAGCGATAGCCGAGCTGGGCCAGGATCTCGCGCACCTCCTCGGCCACGAAGCTGAACAGGTTGACGACCTTGTCGGGTGTGCCCTCGAACTTGGCGCGCAGCTTCGGGTCCTGCGTGCACACGCCGACCGGGCAGGTGTTGGAATGGCACTGCCGCACCATGATGCAGCCCATGGCGATCAGCGAGGCGGTGCCGATGCCGTACTCCTCGGCGCCCAGCATGGCGGCGATCACCACGTCGCGGCCGGTCTTGATGCCGCCGTCGGTGCGCAGCAGCACCTTGTCGCGCAGCCGGTTGAGCGTCAGCACCTGGTGGGTCTCCGACAGGCCCATCTCCCACGGGATGCCGGCATACTTGATGCTGGTCTGCGGCGAGGCGCCGGTGCCGCCGCTGTGGCCCGACACCAGGATGGTGTCGGCCTTGGCCTTGGCCACGCCGGCGGCAACCGTGCCGATGCCCGAGCGGGCGACCAGCTTCACCGCCACCCTCGCCTCCGGGTTGATCTGCTTCAGGTCGTAGATCAGCTGCGCCAGATCCTCGATCGAGTAGATGTCGTGATGCGGCGGCGGGCTGATCAGGCTGACGCCTTGTGTCGAATGGCGCAGGCGGGCGATCATCTCGCTCACCTTGGGCCCAGGCAGCTGGCCGCCTTCGCCGGGCTTGGCGCCCTGCGCCACCTTGATCTCGAGCTCGCGGCAGTTGTTCAGGTACTCCGCCGTGACGCCGAAGCGGCCCGACGCCACCTGCTTGATCGCCGACGAGGCGTTGTCGCCGTTGGCGCGCGCCTTGTAGCGCGCCGGATCCTCGCCGCCCTCGCCCGAGTCGGACTTGGCGCCGATCCGGTTCATGGCGATCGACAGCGTCTCGTGCGCCTCGGGGCCGAGCGCGCCCAGCGAGATGCCGGGCGCCACCAGCCGCTTGCGCAGCTCGGTGATCGAGCAGACCTCGTCGATCGGGATCGGCTTGCGGTCGGCCTTGAAGTCCAGCAGGTCGCGCAGGTTGATCGGCGGCAGGCGGCGCACCTGCTCGCTGTACTTGCGGAACTTGGCGTAGGATTCGGTGTTGACCGCGTCCTGCAACATGTGGATCAGGTTGCCTTCGAAATTGTGGCGATCGCCGCCCATGCGCGCCTTGTAGAAGCCGCCGATCGGCAGCGCGATCACGTCCTCGTCGAAGGCGCGCGCATGCTGCTCGGCGATCTTCTCCTGCACGCCGCGCAGGCCGATGCCGGAAATACGCGAAGGCATGCCGGGGAAGAACTCGGCGACCAGCGAGCGCGACAGGCCGACGGCCTCGAAGTTGCAGCCGCCGCGGTACGACGACAGCACCGAGATGCCCATCTTGGACATCACCTTCAGGAGGCCATCGTCGAGCGCCTTCTTGTAGTTGGCGAGGCACTGGCCAAGCGTGAGCTTGCCGAACAGCCCACGCTTGTGACGGGCGGCAATGGTCTCCTCGGCGAGGTAGGGGTTCACCGTGGTGGCGCCGACGCCGATGATGACGGCGGCATAGTGCACGTCCAGGCACTCGGCCGACCGCACGTTGAGCGAGGTGAAGGTGCGCAGCGACTGGCGCACCAGGTAGGAATGCACGCCGCCCGCCGCCAGGATCATCGGCAGCGCGGCGCGGTCGATGTCGACATTGGCGTCGGTCAGCACGATGTGCAGGCAGCCGCGACGCACCGCCTCCTCGGCCTCGTGGCAGATGCGCTCGAAGGCCTGGCGCATGGCGTCCAGCCCGCCGGTCGGATCGAACGTGCAGTCGATGCGCGCGGCCGACTCGCCCATGTACTTGCGCATCGCCTCGAACTCGGCGTTGAGCACGATCGGCGACTGCAGCGACAGCATCTCGCTCTGCTCCGGGCTCTCGTCGAGCACGTTGCCGAGATTGCCCAGCCGGGTGCGCAAGGTCATGACATTGCGTTCGCGCAGGCTGTCGATTGGCGGATTGGTCACCTGGCTGAAATTCTGCCGGAAGAAGTGATGCATGCCGCGGTAGGTGTCGGAGAGCACCGCGAGCGGCCCGTCGTCACCCATCGAGCCGACCGCTTCCTTGGCGTCCTCGACCATGGGATGGAGGATCATCTCGAGATCCTCGATCGACCAGCCGACAGCGAACTGGCGCCGGCGCAACTCGTCCGCGGCGAAGCGCTCGGCCGCCGGCGCGTCCTGCTTGATCAGCGAATCGAGCTCGACCGTGCGCGCCGTCCATGCCGCGTAGTCGTGCGTGCCGGCCAGCATGTCCTTCAGCTCGTGGTCCTTGTAGAGCGCCGGCTGGTCCATATCGACGGCCAGCATCTCGCCCGGGCCGAGCCGGCCCTTCTCGACGATCGCCGCTTCGTCCTGCGGCACCATTCCGGCCTCGGAGCCGGCGATCAGCAGGTCGGTCGAGGTGCGCACATAGCGCATCGGCCGCAAGCCGTTGCGGTCGAGCCCGACCAGCGCCCACTTGCCGGCGACGGCAGCGATCGCGGCCGGCCCGTCCCACGGCTCCATGACGCCGTTGACGTAGTTGTACATGGCGCGGTGCTTTGCGGGCACCGTCGGGTTGAACGACGACGCCTCGGGAATCATCATCGTCTTGACCATCGGCAGGTTGCGATGGCCGCGCACCAGCAGCTCGAACACGTTGTCGAGCGCCGACGAATCGGAGGCCTCGGGCTGGATGATCGGCTTCAGGTCCTCGATCGCCCGGCCGAAATGCTCGTGGCTCAGCCGCGCCTCGTGGCTCTTCATCCAGTTGACGTTGCCCAGGATGGTGTTGATCTCGCCGTTGTGCGCCAGCACGCGGAACGGCTGGGCCAGCCGCCATTGCGGGAAGGTGTTGGTCGAATAGCGCTGGTGGAAGATCGCGAAGCGCGAGGCGAAGCGCTCGTCGAGCAGGTCGGGATAGAACGCCGACAGATGCTCGGCGAGGAACATGCCCTTGTAGACGATCGAGCGGCAGCTGAGCGAGCAGACGTAGAACTCGCCGATATTCTCGGCCTGCGCCGCCTTCTCCATGCGCCGGCGCAGGATGTAGAGCTGCTTCTCGAACTCGCGATTGTCGAGCCTGGGATCGCCGCGGCCGATCAGGATCTGCTCGATCTCCGGCCGCGTGGCATTGGCCTTCTCGCCGATCACCGAGATGTCGACCGGCACCTGGCGCCAGCCCAGGATGGTGTGGCCGAAGCGCAGGATCTCGGTCTCGACGATGATGCGGCAGCGTTCCTGGGCGGCGAGGTCGGTGCGCGGCAGGAACACCATGCCGACGGCAATGCGGCCGACCTCGGGCATCTCGCCGCTCGAATCGCGCACGTGATCGCGGAAGAAGTCCTGCGGGATCTCGACATGGATGCCGGCGCCGTCGCCGGTCTTGCCGTCGGCGTCGACGGCGCCGCGATGCCATACCGCCTTCAACGCATCGATGCCGGCCGCGACGACGTCGCGGCGTCGCTTGCCGTCGAGCGCCACGACCATGCCGACGCCGCACGAATCGACCTCCTTGGCCGGATTGTAGCCGTAGACATCGGTGAGCTTGGCGACACCGTCGCGATAGTCGCGGACGAATTGCTCGGCATTGAAGTTGGTCATGGCGTGAACTTTCTGCAAGAAGCTCATCATCTTCCGGACCGCGTGAGCGCGTTCGCTTCGCGAGCCGCGCAGAAGCGTCTCGCTCGCTCAAGCTTCATGAGCGAGCGGGACGCTCGCGGTCCAGAAGACCATGAGCGCTACGTATCGGAGAACAGCTTGCCGGACTCGGCCCAGTTCTCTTTCTTGATGTCGGTCAGGATGATCTGGACGGCGTCGGGCGTGCAGCCGAGCGCGCGGCAGGTGCCCTCGGTGAGCTCCTTGGCGAGCTTGCGACGCTGCTCGAGCGTGCGGCCTTCGAACATCTGGACGTTGATCATGGGCATTGTCTGTCTCCTCGAGTTTTCACTTCGGCTTGACGCCGTACTTCTCCAGTTCCGGTGCCAGCACGCGGAACGTTTCACGGATGGCGTCACTCGTCATCTGCCGGCTGAGCTCTGAACTCTCACGTGTCAGGGCAGGCAGGGTTGCGATCAGCTTCTTGCCGAGCGTGGAGTCGTAGAAGGCGTTGAGCTCGCGCAATTCGTCGAAGGTGAAGGTGCGGGCATAAAGCGCGGTGACCTGCTCGACGTACTTCGGGACGCGCCGTTCCAGCTCCTTGGCCGCGACGTCGGCATAGCGGGCGATCAGCTCGTCCTTGTCCTTGTCCTTGTCGATGTCGATCGATGCGAACATCGATCGCATATGGGCGGGCATCGCCGCCAGTTGCTGCTGGATCAACGCTTCGACACCGACCCGGTTCATCAGTCTCTGGGCTTCGCCCAGCGTCGCAGGATCCGGTGCCGGTTGAGCGGCGGCAGGTCCTGCCGCTGCGAACAGCGCGAGGACCAGCATGAGGGCAGGCAAGCGCATGGCACTCTCCTCAGCTCTTGTGGGCGATCGTGACGTGGCCGGGCTGGCCTGCCACGCGCTTCAGCCAGCCATTGATATGCGGATGGTTCGCGAGGTCGAACCCGCCCTCGTGCGCGACGTGGGTGTAGCCATAGAGCGAGATGTCGGCCAGGCCGTAGCGGCCGCCGACGAACCACTCGTTCGCCGCGAGGTGCCGCTCCATGACGTCGAGCGCGGCGTAGCCCTTCTTCATGCGCTCCGGCAGCTCCATCTCCTGCAGCTTGGTGAGGCTCGGCAGGTAGTGCTTCCAGAAGCGTGCCACGGCGATGTAGGGCTCGTGGCTGTACTGCTCGAAGAACATCCATTGCAGTGTCTGGGCGCGGGCAAGCCGGTCGGCCGGCGCGAACGGCGTGCCTTCCGCCAAGTACCACATGATGGCGTTCGACTCGGCGAGATGCTTGCCGTCGGCGAGCTGCAGGGTCGGAATGCGGCCATTGGGATTCCTGGCCAAAAAATCTGCCGTGCGCGTCTCGCCCTTGAGGATGTCGCGCTCGACCAGCGTGTAGGGCGTGCCGGTCTGCGCGAGCAGCAGCCGCACCTTGTAGCCGTTGCCCGAGTCCATGTAGTCGTACAGCGTCAACATCGTCGTTCACTCCCCCGCGAGGCGCATTGCCGCTTGCGCCTTTGTCGTCAGATAGCCGTGAATGCGCTCGGCGGCGTCGCGGCCGTCGCGCACCGCCCACACCACCAGAGAGGCGCCGCGCGCGATGTCGCCGGCGGCGAACACGCCGTCGAGGCTGGTCATCATGCTGCGCCAGTCGATCTTCACCGTGCCGCCGCCGTTCACCGCGAGGTCGGGCGCGCCCATCGAGCCGGGCAGATCCTCGGCATCGAAGCCCAATGCCGTCAGCACGAGGTCGGCCTCGATATTGGCGTGCGAGTTGGGGATCTCCTGGGGCGTCTGGCGGCCGCCGGCGTCGGGCATGCCGAGATGGATGCGCACCGAGCGGACGTGGCTCACCTTGTCCTTGCCGAGGAAGCTCTGCGGCGCGCTCAGCCAGACGAACTCGACGCCTTCTTCTTCGGCATGCCTCACCTCGCGCTGCGATCCCGGCATATTGGCGCGGTCGCGCCGGTACAGGCACTTCACGGTTCGTGCGCCCTGGCGCACGGCGGTGCGTACGCAGTCCATGGCCGTGTCGCCGCCGCCCAGCACGACGACATTCTTGCCCCGGGCGTCGAGCGCGCCCGATGCGAACGCCGGCACCTGGTCGCCGAGACCGATGCGGTTGGACGCGGTGAGATAATCGAGGGCTGCGGCAATGCCGGGCAGGCCGATGCCGGGAGCGGCAATCTCGCGCGCCTTGTAGACGCCGGTCGCCAGCAGCACGGCGTCGTGACGCTGGCGCAGCTCGGCCAGCGAGACGTCACGGCCGACGTCGCAGTCGAGCTCGAAAGTGACCTTGGAGGCGCGCAGCAGGGCCTCGCGTCGCTGCACGATCTCCTTTTCCAGCTTGAAGTTGGGGATGCCGTAGATCAGCAGGCCGCCGACCCGGTCGTAGCGGTCGTAGATCGTGACCTGGTAGCCCTTGCGCCTCAGCTGCTCGGCGGCGGCCAGGCCAGCCGGACCGGCGCCGACGATGGCGACGCTCTCGCGCCGCTCGCGCCGCGGCCGGATCGGCCGCACCCAGCCCTGACTCCACGCCGTGTCGGTGATGAACTTCTCGACCGAGCCGATGGTCACCGAGTCGAACCCCTTCTCGATGACGCAGTTGCCCTCGCACAGCCGGTCCTGCGGGCAGATTCGCCCGCAGATCTCGGGAAAATTGTTGGTCGCCGAGGAAAGCTCGTAGGCCTCCTCGAGGCGGCCCTCGGCCGTGAGCTTCAGCCAGTCGGGGATGTTGTTGGCGAGCGGGCAATGGATTTGGCAGAACGGCACGCCGCATTGCGAGCAGCGCGCCGCCTGCTCGGCCGCCTTTTCCCGGGCATAGCTGGCATAGATCTCGTCGAAATCGCGCCGCCGCTCGGCTGCCGGCCGCTTGTCCGGCATGGCCTGCGACGTCCCGACGAACTTCAGCATCCTCTCGGCCATGGGGAGACTCCGCTGCACTTCCTGAAACTTTGCTGCGTCGGCCGTGCACCACCCGCGCCAAAGCTGCGTTTGCAGATGTTGTTTGCCACGACTCTCGCCGATGGTCAATAGTATTGACCTATTTCCCTACCACTCCCCAGCGATAGCCGATCCCCATGACAATTGGATGCTAATCAAGTTCCTAAATAGGACTAAATGCGCAAGCAAGGCGACATCTCTCGGCGACACGAGGCCGGATGGCGGCGTCAGATCAACAGGGCGCTAACTTACAAAGGGACCTCAGCCTGAGGAGCGCCCCTTAGGGCGCTCCTCAGGCTGAGGTTTTTGTGAGCCTTCGAGCAAAGTTAAGTTAGCGCCGGTGAGCGTCAGGCCGGGGCGTGCTGGTTGTAGCGGCCGCCGAGGCGGAAGCGATCCAGGTAGGTCGGCAGGATGACCTCGGCGGCCGTCGGCGCGATGCCGAGGGTCGCCAGGGTGTTGGCGCCCGCCCGCACGATATTGTCGTGGGTCAGGAGATCGATCTGGTCACGCGTGATCTGAGGCGTGATGCCGACCACGGCAGGAATCTCGGCGAAGAAGGCCGCAATCTTCATCAGGCCGGCCGGGATACCGACAACCCGCTTGCGGCGGTCGATCTCGCGCAAGGTCAGCTCGGCAATCTCGCGGTAAGTGTAGACGGTTGGCCCGCCCAGCTCGAACACACTCTTTGCCGTCTCGGGCCGTGCGAGGGCCACGACGGCCGCGTCGGCCACATCGCCCACGAACACCGGCTGCACTTGGGCGCGGCCATCGCCGACGACAGGTACCACCGGAGCCATCGCCGCGATCCTGGCCATGCGAGTGAACATCACGTCGCCCGGCCCGAACACGACGCTCGGCCGCAGGATGGTGGCCGAGGGAAAGTTAGCGATGATGGCGTCCTCGGCGTCGACCTTCGAGCGGATGTAGGGATTGGACGTCGTGCGGCGATCGGCTCCGATACCCGAGACGTGGATCAGCCGCTCGACGCCGGCGGCCGTCGCCGCCTCGGCGATCGCCCGCGCCCCGCCGACATGGACCTCCTGATAGCGCTGCCGGCCGCGCTGGAAGGCGATGCCCGAAGCGTTGATCACCGCCTGGCTGCCTGCCACGGCGGCGGCAACCGACCGCGGCATGCGCAGGTTGGTGCGCATCACCGTCACTTGGCCAACGTCGCCCGCCGTCTTGACCCGCTCGGCGAGCTCGATGCGGCGACACGCCACGCGCACCAGCATGCCTTCTTGCGCCAGCGCCCGCACCATGGCCCGGCCGACGAAGCCGCTACCGCCGAAAATCGTGACCTGCCTGATCTTCATGGAAGCTGCCTATAAACCATCGACGTTACGGCGCAAGCGCGCTGCGGTTGACATCGGCGCGTCATGGCCCTAACTCACCGCCCGCACTAGCCCGCATGCCGTGCCCAGGTGGCGGAATTGGTAGACGCACTAGTTTCAGGTACTAGCGCCGCGAGGCGTGGAAGTTCGAGTCTTCTCCTGGGCACCATGCCGGGCGTGCGAGGCACCCGATAGATGGCAATCACACTTCATCGCGGCGATCTTCCCGCCGGTCTTTCGTTCGGCTCGAGCGTTGCCATCGACACCGAGACGATGGGTCTCAATCCGCACCGCGACCGGCTGTGCGTGGTCCAGCTCTCGGCCGGCGACGGCAATGCCCACCTGGTGCAGATGCCGCGCGGACCCTATGCCGCGCCGCGGCTGGCAGCGCTATTGGCGGACACCAGCGTCCTGAAGCTGTTCCATTTTGGCCGCTTCGACATCGCCGTGCTCGAGCATGCGCTGGGCATCCGCTGCGAGCCGGTCTATTGCACCAAGATCGCCGCCAAGCTGACCCGCACCTTCACTGACCGCTACGGCCTGAAGGATCTCTGCAAGGAGCTGATCGGCGTCGATCTGTCCAAGCAGCAGCAGACCTCGGATTGGGGCGCCGACCAGCTCAGCGACGAGCAGCTGGCGTATGCCGCATCGGACGTGCTCCACCTGCACGCGCTCAAGGCCAAGCTCGACACCCTGCTCGAGCGCGAGGGCCGCACCGAGCTGGCCGAGGCCGCCTTTCGTTTCCTGCCGAGCCGCGCCCGGCTCGATCTCGCCGGCTGGCCCGAGATCGACATCTTCGAGCATTGACCATCGAGACTCCGCGCCTGCGGCTCAGGCCCTGGCAGGATGACGATCGCCCGGCCTTCGCCGCCTTGCATGCCGACCCGGAGGTGATGGCCGACCTGGGCGGACCAATCGATCGTGCGGCAAGCGATGCCAAGCTCGATCGATACCTTGCGGCGTTTGCCCGGCACGGCTTTTGCCGGTGGGCCGTCACGGCGCTGGACGGCGAATTGGTCGGCTACACCGGCGTGATGCCGGAATCGCAGGGACATCCGCTCGGCTTCCATTTCCAGGTTGGCTGGCGCTTCGTGCGGCGGGCCTGGGGGCAAGGATACGCCACGGAGGCGACCTTGGCGGCCCTCGATGACGCCTTCGGTCGTGCGGGATTGAATGAGGTCCTGGCCTATACGGCGGCGGACAATAGGCGATCGCAAGCCGTCATGACGCGCCTCCGACTGCAACGCGATCCTTCGCGGGACTTCACAATGGACAACGGCTGGCGCGGACTGGTCTGGGTGGCCCGACCAGCCTAAGGGCTGCTCTTTGGCACGCATTTTGCTAGATTGCCCGTTAGGGGAGGTCTAACCGGCCTTTCGGGGGTGTTGGCACATGCGTATCGGTCCGAGTCTCATCCTGACGTCACGCCAGACCCTGGCGATGACACCGCAGCTGCAGCAGGCGATCAAGCTGCTGCAGTTTTCGCATCTCGAACTCGCGGCCTTCATCCAGCAGGAACTCGAAAAGAATCCCCTTTTGACCGAGGGCGCCGCCGACGACGGCCAGACGGCTGACACGGATACCCCCGTCCTCGACGCGCCGGCCGATACGGCCGAGGCGCTGGCCGCCGCCGCGCCGGCGCTGGCCGATGCCGACGAGCGCTGGACGCGCGAGCATGCCGACCGTGGCGGCGACGGCGCGGCAAGTCGGGTTGGCCAGCGCGACGATGCGCCGGACGCGCTTGACTTCGTCGCCGACCGGCCACGCTCGCTCGCCGCCTACGTGCTGGAGCAGCTCGACATCCTGTTTGCCGACCCGGCCGAGCGGCGGATCGCACTCAAGCTCGCCGAGGGCCTCGACGAAGCGGGCTACTGCCGGCTCGACGCGGCGGTTGTCGCCGAGGCGGTCGGCGCCGACCTCGCCCGGGTCGAAGCTGTCTGGACGAGGCTGCGCGCTATCGAGCCGGCCGGCCTGTTCGCCTGTACCCTGGCCGAGTGCCTGGGCGCCCAGCTCGCCGAGCGCAACCGGCTCGATCCGGCGATGAAGGCGATGCTCGACAATCTCGACCTGGTCGCCGCCGGCGAGCTCACCCAGCTGCGCCGCCGCTGCGGCGTCGACGAGGAGGATCTGCGCGACATGCTGGCGGAGTTGCGCACCCTCGATCCGCGCCCGGGCCAAGCTTTCGAGTTCGAGCCGATCCAGCCGGTTGCACCCGATCTCGTCCTGCTACCGGCAAAGGATGCCGACACCGGCGAGGAAGGCTGGCACATCGAGCTCAACACCGAGGCGCTGCCCAAGGTGCTGGTCGATCGCAACTATCACGCGACCTTGATGAAGGGCGCACGCGCCAAGCCGGAGCGCGACTTCGTCGCCGAGCGTTTCCAGTCTGCCAACTGGCTGGTGAAGACGCTGGAGCAGCGCGCCACCACCATCCTCAAGGTGGCGCGCGAGATCGTGCGCCAGCAGGACGCCTTCTTCCGCCAGGGCGTGAGCGCGCTCAGGCCGCTGGTGCTGCGCGACATCGCGATCGCCACCGAGCTGCACGAAAGCACGGTGAGCCGCGTCACCTCGAACAAGTACATCGCCACGCCGCGCGGCATTTTCGAGCTCAAGTACTTCTTCACCTCGGCGCTGCCGGCGCGCACGCCCGGCGCCACCGTGTCGTCCGAATCGGTGCGCTCGCGCATTCGCCATCTGGTGGGCGCCGAGAATGCGCAGCATCCGTTGTCGGACGACCGCATCGTCGATCTGCTGAAGGGCGAGGGCATCGAGATCGCGCGCCGCACGGTGGCGAAGTATCGCGAAGCCATGCGCATTCCGTCGTCGGCCGAGCGCCGCCGGCTGGGACGCCTGGGCATGGCGCGCAGCCTGCCGCCGACCCTCTCCAACAGCGCTCTGGCGCCGCCGATGCTGGCGGGTTCGGCCGACTGACCGGGCCTCGGAAATGACCACGCGGCGCAGCTTGACCGGCCCGGTCGAGGCGCTTATAGGGGCGCACCTTTCGCCCAGGGGTGCGACAGGTCCCTGCGTGGCAACCCATTGGTGACATTGTGGAAATCGCCGATTTGCTGACCGGTCCCGAGGCGGTCCTGGCGAACGTGAAGGCGTCCAGCAAGAAGGCCTTGCTGGCCGAATTGTCTAATCGAATCGCCACCCTCCTGAAGCTCGATGAGCGCCGCCTGTTCGACCGGCTGCTCGAGCGCGAGCGCCTCGGCTCAACCGGAATCGGCGGCGGCATCGCCATTCCACACGGCCGCCTGCCGAACATTGCCAAGCCTTCGGGCCTGTTCGCCCGGCTTGCCCATCCGATCGATTTCAACGCCATCGACGAACGGCCGGTCGACGTTGTCTTCCTGCTGATCGCCCCCGAGGGCGCGGGCGCCGACCATCTCAAGGCGCTCGCCCGGGTGTCGCGCCTGCTGCGCGATCGCACCCTGGTCGACAAGCTGCGCGCCACTGACAATGCCGAGGCGCTTTATGCGCTGCTGATCGAGCCGTTCCAGACTCAGACGGCGGCCTAGGCGTCAGCTCATTCGCCGGGAGCGCGATGGCGCTCATACTCCTCTCCTCCCTACGGGTAGCGTGGGGAGGTGTCTCGGTAATCCGAGACGGAGGGGTCGAAGGCCCCAGTCCCGTTGCTCATGACCCCTCCGTCGCCGAAGACGGCGACACCTCCCCAGCTTCGCTAGGGAGGAACCATGAGCATGAGCGCCATCGCGAGCGATTGGCGCGCTCCCGGCAATGACTCAATGCACCATGGCCGGCTCGAGGTCGTGCTGGCGGATCAGCGCCTGCGCGATCTCGACCGAAGGCGCGGCGGCGATCGCCTTGCCGTCGGCCGAGAAGATGCCGATCGCATGTTCCCCGTCGGGCAGGTTGATCGCTTTGACATAGGCGATCTGCTGGGCGCCGAGGCTGAGGAAAGCGTCGTCGGGGAGGCGGGTGAAAGTCGTCGTCGTCTGCTCGTTTTCCATGGCTACCTCCTTGGCAGCGTCCCTATCCGTCCTATCGCGTCCGCCGGGTGGCGATGACGATAGCGGCCCTTTCCTCCATGTTTCTCTCGCCGGCATCGATCGGGATGGTGCGGATGCGCGGTTCGATCACCGGGCGGACCAGATCGATCGACAGCAGCCCGTTGTCGAGACGGGCACCGGTGATCTCGATGCCGTCGGCCAGCATGAAGGCGCGTTGAAACTGGCGGGCGGCGATGCCGCGATGAAGGAACACCCGCGTGGTGTCATCGGTCTGCTTGCCGCGCACCGACAGCTGGTTCTCGATCAGCTCGATCACCAGATCGTCGGTCGTGAAGCCGGCAACGGCCAGCGTGATGCGCAGCCCGTTCTCGCCAATGCGCTCGATATTGTACGGAGGGTAACCCTCGGCGTTCTTGGCCAGTCGATCCAGCGTCCGTTCGAACTGGTCGAAGCCCAGCAGCAAGGGCGAATTGAAGATCGGCATACGACTCATGCAACCCCCCTCCAAGGAGCGAGCGGCCCGGAAACCCGTCACGGCGTTCCCTTGGGGTGAATCTGGGGAGCGGGCGAGCCGGTTCAAGACCTGGTGACAGTCCGGCCAGCGGGGAGCTGATCGGGACAAGGGCGCTTTCAAGGCATCGCCATGGCTGGTCCTGTCGGGTAAACTAGCTCACCCTCACCCGCCCGGTGGCAGTCCTGCCAGGCCAAAACAACAGAAGCTGATGACGCTGGTTGCTTCAGATGTGCGACGGCCCGGTGATCCTTTGGTAGCAGGCGAGCGTCCGATGCGCTCCACGCCGCCCGTCCGCCGCACCAAGGCCCCCCTCGACGCTCCGGCCGGCGAGCCGCGCGCCCTGCGCCGCTGGCTGCTCGGCTCCCGCCTTTATTCGATGACCTTGGGCTATGGCAGCCCAAGCACGTTCTTCGCCGTGGCGCCCGACAACTGGCCGGGTGAGCCGGCGATCGGGCACCGCCTGCTGGCCGGCGAACTGCAGGCGCGCGGCCATGTCGACACGGTGGCGCCGGAAGCAGCCGATCCGCCGTGGCAGCGTGCCGGCGCCCCGCCGCTCTGGCTCGAAGCGCTGAACGGCTTCGGCTGGTTGCGTGACCTGCGCGATTCGGGCGACATCGCGGCCGCCTCGCTGGCAGTCCGCTTGGTGGACGATTGGACCAACCGGGAATGGCGCTGGTCGCCGGTCACGTGGCGGCGCGACGTGCTCGCCGAGCGCATGGTGGCCTGGATCCGCCACTACGACTGGATGGCGGCGGCGGCCGATCCGGGCTTCGCCGCCCGCTTCGTCTTCTCGCTGGCCCGCCAGCGCACCCATCTCAAACGCGCGCTGCGCACCGGCCTGGTCGGGCACGACGCGGTCGCTGCGCTGAAGGCGCTGGTCTTCGCCGACCTCGCCTTCCTGCGTGATGGACGATCGTTCGAGCGAAGCCTCGAGCAGACGCTGGCGCGGCTTGGCAGGTTCGTGAAGCGCTACGTCCTGCATGACGGCATCGTGGCCGAGCGCGCGCCGCACCTGCAGCTCGTGGTGCTGCGTCACCTGGTCGACGTCCGTGCGGCGCTGACCTCGGCCGAACGCCGGCCGCCCGCCGAGCTGGTCGCCGCGATCGATCGGTTGGCCCCCATGCTGCGCTTCTTCCGCCATGGCGATGGCGGGCTGGCCCTGTTCAATGGCGCCTGGGAGGGCGACCGCACGATGATCGACCTGGTGCTGGCGCGGTCGGGGTCGAGCGAGCCGGCACCCAAGTCGGCGCTGGTCAGCGGCTTCCAGCGTCTCGCGGCAGGCACCTCGCTGGTGATTGCCGATTCCGGCAGTCCGCCGGGACGTGGCATGGACGGCATCGCCCATGCCGGCACGCTGTCGTTCGAGATGAGCGCGGCTCACGAACGCCTGATCGTCAATTGCGGCACCTACCCCGGCGCGGCGCGCGAATGGCGGCATTTCATGCGCTACACGGCGGCGCACAGCACGGCCGTCGTAGACGACACCAACTCGAGCGAGATCACCAACCACGGCTCGCTCGAGTACCGTGCCGGCAACGTGCTGGTCGATCGCGCCGACTCCGACGGCGCGCAGTGGCTCGACATGTGCCACGACGGCTACCGCTCGCTCTACGGCATCGTCCATCGCCGCCGGCTGTGGCTGTCGGCCGACGGTGGCGATTTGCGCGGCGAGGATACCTTCGGCGGCCCCGAAGGCCGGCCGGTGACGCTGCCAGACCGGCGATTCATCGTCCGCTTCCACCTTCATCCCGCGGTCAAGGCGACGCTGGCGCAAAGCGGACAGGCGGTGCTGATGCGCCTGCCGAGCGGCCGCGCCTGGCGCCTGCGCGCCTCGGGCGCCGGCATGGGCCTGGCCGAAAGCATCTATCTCGGCGAGCTCGGCCGGGTGCGCCGCACCGAGCAGATCGTGCTGGTCGGGCAGGTGCCGATGGAAGGCACGACGGTGAAATGGGCGCTGACCCGGATGGAGGGGTGAGGCGTCGCGAGCGCTGATTTAAGGGTGCCCCGTTGCGCTCGGGGTGACATCACGGCGCCGGGGGCGCGCCATTCCAGTGGCGCGTCTTCGTGTGTTCGACGATGATCGTGCCGCGGGAGTGGCGCGCCCCAGCTGTGGGGTGTCGTGTGCCCCGGGAAAGGCGCTTGCGAAGCAAGCACCGTAGGCGAGGGACCTTTCGTCTACGGCTTCAGGAACCCGACCGTCCGGTAGACCTCGGCGAGGATCGGCTCTGCCAGCGCCGCCGCCCGCGCGGCGCCGTCGCCCAGCACCGAGTCGACATGGCCGGGATCCTTCATCAGGCGCTGCATCTCGGCGCCGACCGGGCCGAGCTTCTCGACGGCCAGCTCGGTGAGCGCTCCCTTGAACTCGGAAAACTGCTTGCCGGCGAACTCGGCGACGATGCTCGGCTTGTCGCGATCGGCGAGTGCCGCGTAGATGCCCAGCAGATTGTCGGCGTCCGGCCGCTTCTCGGCGTCGGAGACCGTCTCGGGCATCGGCATCGGATCGGTCTTGGCGCGACGGATCTTCTGGGCGATGGCGTCGGCGTCGTCGGTCAGGTTGATGCGCGAGTAGTCCGACGGATCGGACTTGCTCATCTTCTTGGTGCCGTCGCGCAGGCTCATCACCCGCGTCGCCTCGCCGAAGATCAGCGGCTCGGTGATCGGGAAGAAGTCGGGCGCGTTGAAGTCGTTGTTGAACTTGATGGCGATGTCGCGTGTCAGCTCGAGATGCTGCTTCTGGTCCTCGCCGACCGGCACGTGCGTCGCCTTGTAGATCAGGATGTCGGCCGCCATCAGCGCCGGATAGGCGTAAAGGCCGAGCGAGGCGTTCTCGCGGTCCTTGCCCGCCTTCTCCTTGAACTGGGTCATGCGGTTCATCCAGCCGACCCGGGCCACGCAGTTGAACACCCAGGCAAGCTGGGCGTGCGCCGGCACCATCGACTGGTTGAAGATGATCTGCTTCTGGCCGTCGACGCCGGCGGCCAGGAAGGCCGAGGCGATCTCGCGCGTCTGCGCGGCCAAGAGCTTGGGATCCTGCGGCTGGGTGATGGCGTGCAGGTCGACGACGCAATACAGGCACTCGTAGTCGAACTGCAGGCGGGCGAAGTTGCGGATCGCGCCGAGGTAGTTGCCGAGATGCAGATTGCCGGTCGGCTGCACGCCGCTCAGGATTCGACCCTTGAGGCCGCGGGCCGTGTAGGGCGCCAGATGCGCGTTGGGCGACGAGGTCACGCTGTCAGGCATGGATGTGGACTCCGCTCACTGTGGAAGGGCGCGGGGTTTGGACCTCCGCGCACCCCGCCGGTGGAAGGCGAGGGCGGGGCGGTATGGCGCAGGACGGCGCCGGAATCAAGGCAGGGCCGAGGCTCGAAGGCCGACGTTCCAGCGTTCAGGCCTCGGTCAGATTGAGGCGCCGCTTGATCAGGCCGAGCTCGCCCCGGATCTGGTCCAGGCGCACTTCGACATGGGCCAGATGCTCGGCATGGAGTGCGATGTCGCGTTTGACGCCGGCCAGAGATTCTTCCAGTCGGTTGAGCTTCATGCCGTGCTCGATCTGGGTCTCGCGCATGCTGCTGAAATCGGCCCGGAGGGCTCGCAGATGCTCCAGCACGAGGTTGATCGGTTCGTCGGTCATTGGTTCAACGAACGTAGGGGTCAGCTGGGGGAGGGTCAACCCGCCGGACGCGGTGCTGGCTGTCGTTGACGGCCCCGGTTCGGCCTGTTTCCATCGTGGCTTGCACGCATCTTGCAGGATAGCGGGAGCGTCACGAGGGACAGAGTCGGGTTCAGGGCGACTCGAGATTTGGGAGGATAGTCGATGAACGAAGGTCGTTTGCGCCATCTGATTGGCCAGGTGAAAGCAGGCAAGGTGTCCCGTCGGGCGTTCCTTCGCCGGATGGCGGCGGTAGGACTGACGGCGCCGCTGGCCAATCAATTGCTGGGACTCTCCGGCGTGGCCATGGCGCAGTCGCGTCCGGCCTACAAGCCGACCAGGCGCGGCGGCGGCGGCATCCTGAAGGTGCTGTGGTGGCAGGCGCCGACGCTGCTCAATCCGCACTTCGCGACCGGCACCAAGGACCAGGACGGCTCGCGGCTGTTCTACGAGCCGCTGGCCGGCTGGGACCAGGACGGCAATCTGCGGCCGTTGCTGGCGGAGTCGATCCCCGGCCGCGAGGACGGCACGCTGGCTGCCGACGGCAAGTCGGTGACCTGGAAACTGAAGAAGGGCGTGAAGTGGCACGACGGCCAGCCCTTCACCGCCGACGACGTCGTCTTCAACTGGGAGTACGCGCGCAATCCGGCGACCGCGGCCGTCACCAGCGGCGTCTACAAGGACATCACGGTCGAGAAGGTCGACTCCCACACCGTGACCGTGAAGTTCAAGGAACCGACACCGTTCTGGGCGGACGCCTTCGTCGGCGCGACCGGCATGCTGATCCCCAGGCACCTGTTCACCGACTATATCGGCGACAAGTCGCGCGAGGCGCCGACCAACCTGAAGCCGGTCGGCACTGGCCCCTACAAGTTCAAGGACTTCAAGCCGGGCGACATGGTGACCGGCGTCATCAACACCGACTATCACCAGGACAACAAGCCCCACTTCGACGCCATCGAGATGAAGGGCGGCGGTGATGCGGTCTCGGCGGCGCGCGCGGTTCTGCAGACCGGCGAGTTCGACTTCGCCTGGAACATGCAGGTCGAGGACGAGATCCTGCAGCGCCTGGAGAAGGGCGGCAAAGGCCGCGTCGCCATCAACGATGCGGGCTTCATCGAGCATATCCAGGTCAACTTTACCGATCCCTGGACAGAGGTCGACGGCGAGCGCGCGAGCGTCAAGACCAAGCATCCGACGCTCAGCGATCCGGCGGTTCGACAGGCGCTGTCGCTGCTGGTCGACAAGGATTCGGTCGAGAAGCACATCTACGGCCGCACCGGCCGCGCGACGCCCAACTTCATCTACAATCCGGAGCGCTTCCGGTCGAAGACCACCAAGTACGAGTTCAACGTCGACAAGGCCAACGACGTGCTCGAGAAGGCGGGCTGGAAGAAGGGCGCCGACGGCATCCGCGAGAAGGACGGCAAGAAGCTGAAGTTCGTCTACCAGACCTCGATCAACCAGCCGCGCCAGAAGACCCAGGCGATCGTCAAGCAGGCCTGCCAGAAGGCCGGCATCGACATCGAGATCAAGTCGGTGACGGCCTCGGTGTTCTTCTCGTCCGACGTCGCCAACCCCGACACCTATCCGCACTTCTACGCCGACCTGCAGATGTACAACAACGGTCCGCAGCAGCCGGACCCGGCGGTGTTCCTGCGCCAGTTCCTGTCGTCGGAGGTGTCGACCAAGGCCAACAAGTGGCAAGGCCGCAACGTCACGCGCTGGGTGAACAAGGAGTACGACGACATCTACAACGCCGCCCAGGTCGAGCTCGACCCGCTGAAGCGCGCGGCCCTGATGATCAAGCTGAACGAGATGGTCGTGAACGACCATGTCGTGATCCCCGTGGTCGCCCGTCCCGTCGTCACCGCCGTCAGCAACAGGCTCACCGCCGAGCTGAGCGGCTGGGACACCAACACCTGGGACCTGGCGAGCTGGTATCGCGAGGCCTGAGGCCGTTGCCGGTCCACGGGCGGCGGCCAAGTGTTGACGTCGCCCGTCGGGCCTGTTCCCATCACGGTTTGCACGCATCTTGCAAGATAGCCGGAGCGTGCCGGGTGAGAGTCGAATTCAGGGCGGCTTCTACTACTCGCACTGGGAGCATCAGATGAACGAACGGGATTTGCGCGGTCTCATCGACCGGGTGAAGACGGGCTCGATGTCCCGTCGCGGCTTTATTCGCAGGATGGCGGCGGTGGGCTTCACGGCGCCGATGGCGACGCAGCTTTTGGCGATGTCCGGGGTCGCCATGGCGCAGTCGACGCCGGCCTACAAGCCGACCAAGCGCGGCGGGGGCGGCCTCTTGAAGGTGCTGTGGTGGCAGGGGCCGACGCTGCTCAATCCGCACTTCGCGACCGGCACCAAGGACCAGGACGGCTCGCGCCTGTTCTATGAGCCGCTGGCCGGTTGGGACGCCGAGGGCAACCTTCGCCCTATCCTGGCGCAGACCATCCCGGGCCGTGAGGACGGGACTCTGGCGCCCGATGGCAAGTCGGTGACCTGGAAGCTGAAGAAGGGCGTGAAGTGGCACGATGGCAAGCCCTTCACGGCCGACGACGTCGTTTTCACCTGGGAGTATTCCCGCAATCCGGCGACGGCCACGCTCACCAGCGGCTCCTACAAGGACGTCATGGTCGAGAAGGTCGATGACCATACGGTCGTCGTCAAATTCCCGGCGCCAACGCCCTTCTGGGCCGACACGTTCGTCGCGGCGGCCGGCTGCATCATTCCCAAGCATCTGTTCGCCGACTATACCGGCGACAAGTCGCGCGACGCGCCGACCAACCTCAAGCCGGTCGGCACCGGGCCGTACAAATTCAAGGATTTCAAGCCCGGCGACCTGGTGACCGGCGTCATCAACACCGACTACCACCAGGACAACAAGCCCTACTTCGACGCCATCGAGATGAAGGGCGGCGGCGATGCGGTGTCGGCGGCGCGCGCGGTGCTGCAGACCGGCGAGTTCGATTTCGGCTGGAACATGCAGGTCGAGGACGAGATCCTGCAGCGACTCGAGAAAGGCGGCAAGGGCCGGGTCATCATGACCAAGGGCGGCGGCATCGAGCATATCCAGCTCAATACGCGCGATCCCTGGACCGAGGTCGATGGCGAGCGGGCGAGCCTCAAGACCACCCATCCGACGCTGAGCGACCCTGCGGTCCGCCAGGCGCTTGCGCTGCTGGTCGACAAGGATTCGGTCGAGAAGCACATCTACGGCCGCACCGGCGTGGCGACGCCGAACTTCTTCAACAACCCGGAACGCTTCCGGTCGAAGAACACGAAGTACGAGTTCAACGTCGACAAGGCGATAGACGTGCTGGAGAAGGCAGGCTGGAAGAAGGGCGGCGAGGGGATCCGAGAGAAGGACGGCAAGAAGCTGAAGTTCGTCTACCAGACCTCGATCAACCAGCCGCGGCAAAAGACCCAGGCGATCGTCAAGCAAGCCTGTCAGAAGGCGGGCATCGACATCGAGGTCAAGGCGGTGACGGCATCGGTGTTCTTTTCGTCCGATGTGGCCAATCCGGATACCTATCCGCACTTTTATGCCGACCTGCAGATGTACAATAACGGGCCGCTGCAGCCCGACCCCGAAGTCTTCATGCGCCAGTTCTGCTCGTGGGAGGCGGCCAGCAAGGCCAACAAGTGGCAGGGCCGCAACATCACGCGCTGGCAGAACCAGGAGTACGACGACACTCACAAGGCGGCGCAGATCGAGCTCGATCCGATCAAGCGCGCCGCTCTGTGCATCAAGCTGAACGAGCTGGTCATCAACAACAACGTCGTCATCCCCGTGGTGGCCCGGCTCGGCGTTGCGGCGGTGAAGGACAAGCTCGTCGTCGAGCTGAGCGGCTGGGACAACAACACGTTCAACCTGGCGAGCTGGTATCGGGAAACCTGACGAGCGCGCCACTCCTCATTTTCCTCCCCAGCTTTGCTGGGGAGGTGTCCGCGTAGTCGCGGACGGAGGGGTCATGAGTCACGTGATGAGGCTCATGACCCCTCCGTCGCCGAAGACGGCGACACCTCCCCAGCTTCGCTGGGGAGGTGAATGAGGAGGCGCGCGGGCGCAGCGATGCCTCGTTTCGCAATGGCCGAGCGGGACGATAGGCAGTCCGGTCCGGCCATAGTAGCGTAGCGGCCGTTGTTTCAGCAGCTGCGGTTCCTGCCATGTCCGACAATCCGCCGATCGAATTCGAGTTCCCGAGCCTGCGGCGCTGGGAGGCCGGCGCTGCGCCCTACATCCATGTGAAAGAGAGCGGCAAGCCCGGCCCGACGGTGATGGTGACGGCGCTGACCCATGGCAACGAGGTCTCCGGTGCCGTGGTCGTCGATGCCCTGCTGGCGGCCGGGCTGGCGCCGCGCCACGGCACGCTGATCTTCAGCTTCAACAACATCGACGCCTATCACAGCTTCGATGCCAGGACGCCCTTCAAGTCGCGCATGGTCGACGAGGATTTCAATCGCGTGTGGGGCCGCCTCGACCAGCCGCCGACGACAACCGAGATGAAGCGTGCACTGATCGTGAAGCCGTTCGTCGAGCGCGCCGACCTGCTGCTCGACCTGCATTCGATGCACGACGACTGCGTGCCGCTGATGCTGGCGGGTCCGCTCGACAAGGGCGTCGCCCTGGCGCGCCGGGTCGGCACGCCCGTCGACATCATTCGTGACGCCGGTCACGCCGCCGGCATGCGCATGCGCGACTATGGCGGCTTCGGCGATCCGAAGAGCCCGAAGAACGCCCTGCTGATCGAGACCGGCCAGCACTGGCGCGCCTCGTCGGTCGCGGTCGCCAAGGACGTCACGGCCCGCTTTCTCGCCGAGTCGGGCGTGGTCGATGCGGCCGACCTGCCGGCCGGCTGGCGCCAGTCCACGCCGGCGCAGCAGCGCGTGGTCGAGGTCACCCACGCTGTCGCCACCAAGCGCGGAAATTACCAGTCGGTGCGGCCGTTCGAGGGCCAGGAAGTGATCGACAAGGCCGGCACCGTGCTGGGCCACGACGATGGCGAGCCGGTGACCACTCCGTACGACAAGTGCGTGCTGGTGATGCCATCGTCCAACCGGCCGTTGCGGGCCGGCGTCACGGTTGTCCGTCTGGGGCGACTGGCTTGACGTCGGGCCTGGCGGCGCGCGGCTGCCGGATCAGGGACCGGAGCTCCGACAGCCGGATGATGCCGAGCAGCGCGCCGGCCACGCCGTAGATTGCAGCCCCCAGCGCGCAGAGGCCGAGCAGCACGACGGCGCCAAGCAGGTCAGGCCGCGTCAGGAGGGCTGCCAGCACCCTCATGCCGAGCCACAGCGCGCCGCTCATCGCGGCTGTCGCGATGACGAGGCGGATGGTCCGCGCCATCAGCCGATGGTCGGGCACCCATTGGCGCCGCCGGCGCAGCACCACGGCGAGCAGGAAGGCGTTCAGCCAGCCCGACAGCGAGGAGGCGAGCGCGATGCCGACATGGGCGAGGGCCGTGCCGTAGAGGAACACGACGTTCAGGACGACGTTCACGACGATCGCCGCGGTGGCGATGTAGAGCGGTGACCTGGTGTCCTCGCGGGCGAAGAAGCCCGGTGTCAGGGCCTTGACCAGCACGAAGGCGGGCAGGCCGACGGCAAAGGCGGCGAGCGCGCCCGACGTGCGCCAGGTGTCGTCGGGTCCGAACTGCCCGCGCTGGAACAGCACCCGGGTCAGCGGCTCGGCAAGCAGCCACAGCGCCGCCGCGGCCGGCAGGCCGAGCAGCAGCCCGACCTCGATGGCACGGTTCTGGTTGGCCATCGCCGCCTGCCGCTCGCCGGCGCGCAGCTGGCGCGCCAGCAGCGGCAGCAGCGCGGTGCCGATGGCGATGCCGACCACGCCCAGGGGCAATTGCGCGAGGCGGTCGGCATAGAACAGCGCGGAGATGGTGCCGACCGGCAGCAGCGAGGCCCACACCACGTCCAGCATGGTGCTGATCTGCTGCACGCCGCCGCCGATCGCCACCGGCGTGGCGAGCTTGACCAGCCGGGCAACGCGCTCGGTCCAGCGCGGCCGTACCAGGGAGAGCGTGACGCCGTCGCGGGCGCAGGCGACCAGGAGCCACAGCCATTGCAGCAGGCCCGCGATGGCAACGCCGATCGAGGCGGCATAGCCGCTGTTGGGCAGGAACGGCGTCAGCCCCAGGACCGCACCGATCAGCGCCAGGTTGAGCAGGATCGGCGTCGCCGCGACGTGGGCGAAGCGGTCGATGCTGTTCAGCACGCCGCCATAGAGCGAGGTCAGCGAGATGAACAGCAAGTAAGGGAAGGCGATGCGGCCGAACTCGACGGTGAGCGCGAAGGTCGCCGGCTCGTCGCGCATGCCGGGCGCCAGCAGCGCCATCACGCCGGGCATGAACAGGATCAGCAGGGCCGTAAACGGCAGCAGCACCAGCAGCAGCGCCGAATGGGCCTGGCGGGCGAAGGCGACGGCCTGCTCGCGGCCGTGCGCCTGCAGCTCGCGCGCGAACAGCGGCACGAAGGCGGCCGAGAAGGCGCCCTCGGCGAACAGGCGGCGGAAAAAGTTCGGCAGCTTGAAGGCGACGAAGAAGGCATCGGCGAGGGCGCCCGAGCCGAGCATCGCCGACAGCACGACGTCGCGCAGGAAGCCAACGATGCGGCTCAGCAGCGTGAACCCACCGACAGTGGCGATGGCGCGGCCGAGGGTCATGGCCCGGCTTTTTCCTTCGCAACTGTGCGGCTGGGGAGCGGGCGCATCTTATTTTCCTCTCCCCCTAACGGGCAGAGCATTCGCATATGGGCGCGCCTTTCACTCTCCTCCCCAGCTTCGCTGGGGAGGTGCCCCGTCATACGGGGCGGAGGGGTCATGAGCAGCGGTACTGGGGCTCATGACCCCTCCGTCGCCGAAGACGGCGACACCTCCCCAAGCTACGCTTGGGGAGGAAAATGAGAGGGCGTCCGTATGCGAATGCCCTGCCCTAAGGGAGGAGAGGAGCACGAACATGATCACGCCTGCGCCGCCATCCTGAGCAGCGTCTCGCGGTCCTGGCTGACGAGGCGCTTGTAGTCGGCGACGATCTGCTCGAGCTCGTCGGGCGGCAGCACCGTATCGAGCGAGGTGAAGCCCTGCGGCGCACGCTGCTCGACGATGTCGAGCATGACGTCGATGCCTTTGCGCCGGTTGCTGTCGACGATACGCGCGGTCGGCGGCAGGCGGCGCTGCTCGTAGCGCTTCAGCGCCGCCTCCGGGTCGCTGCCGGCGCCGAGCTCCTGGGTGATCGCCTCACCGTCAAGGATCGCCTGCGAGGCGCCATTGGAGCCGATCGGGTACATCGGATGGGCGGCGTCGCCCAGCAGGGTGACGCGGCCATGCGACCAGGCGGGCAGCGGATCGCGGTCGACCATGGGGAACTCGAAGATCGCATGGGCGCCCCTGATCACCTCGGGCACGTCGAGCCAGTCGAACTTCCAGCCTTCGAAGCGCGGCAGGAAATCGGCGAGCTTGCCGGGTCGGTTCCAATCCTCGCGCGGCAGCATGGCGCCGTCGCCCATATGGAGATCGCAGATCCAGTTGATCAGCGCCTCGCCGCGCTCGGCATGGGCGCGGCTGATCGGGTAGCAGACGAATTTCTGGGTGTGGTGCCCCGCCTGCACCATGGTGTTGCCGCCGAGGAACGGCTTGCCCACGGTGACGCCGCGCCACATCAGGATGCCCTGCCATTTGGGCGGGCCCTCGCCGGGATGGAATTGGGCGCGCACCGCTGAATGGATACCGTCGGCGCCGATCAGCACGTCGGCCTCGACCGTCTCCGCCGCCGCCCCGTCACGATCGACGAAGCGGGCGAGGACTTTGGCGCCCTTCTGCCCGAAGCCGGCGATGCGCCGGCCGAAGCGGATCGCGTCGCGACCCACGATGCGCTCGGCGCCGCGCAGCAGGATCATCTGCAGCTCGCCGCGATGGATCGAGAATTGCGGCCATGGCAGGCCGGCATGGCGGCCGCGCGGATCGGCCCAGATCGTCTGGCCGTGCCGGTTGGCGTAGCGCAGCTCGCGCGTCTCGATACCGGTTGCGGCCAACGCGGGCTCAAGGCCCAGGCTCGACAGGATGCGCACCGCGCCGGCCTGAATGTTGATGCCGACACCCAGCGGGCGCAGCTCGCTCACCGCTTCGTAGACGGCAACCTCGAAGCCCGCGCGCCTCAGGCACATCGCCGCGGTGAGCCCGCCGATGCCGGCGCCGGCGATGACGATCTTCATGGCGTCAGGGCCATGATCATTTCCTCCCCAGCTTCGCTGGGGAGGTGTCGCCGTCCTACGGCAACGGAGGGGTCATGAGCAGCGTGACTGTGACTCATGACCCCTCCGTCCGCGAAGACGCGGACACCTCCCCAGCGAAGCTGGGGGGAGAAAAAGAAGAGCGCGTCCACATGCAGATGTCCTGGCGCCTCAGGGGTCGCGGCTCAGGCCGCGCGTCTGCAGGTTGGCTTGATAGGCCGCCCAGCGCTCGGCCTGCTCCTCGCCGAGCTCGCGCAAGTACGACCAGCTGAAGATGCCGCTGTCATGACCGTCGTCGAACACGATGCGCACGGCGTAATGGCCGACCGGTTCGAGGTCGGTGATCTTCACGCGGCGCCGGCCGGCGACGATCTTCTTCTGGCTGGGCCCGTGGCCCTGCACCTCGGCCGACGGGCTCTCGACGCGCAGGTATTCGGCCGGCAGGGCAAACGACCTGCCGTCGGAGAATTCGACATCGAGCCGCGCCTCCTCGCGGATCAGGCGAAGCTCGGTCGGCCACGGCGCCGTTTCCGCCTCGTAGCTTCCCTCGTCCGGCGCGGATTTGGGGAAATTGCTCGGGCGCTTGGGCTCGGCGCTCACGGCGTGTCCCTGATCTGTCGCGCCTCGCTCGCCAGCATGATCGGGATGCCGTCGCGGATCGGATAGGCGAGGCCGGCCTTGCGGCTGATCAGCTCGCCGGCCACGGCATCGTATTCCAGCGGGCCGTGCGATACCGGGCACACCAGGATTTCCAGGAGCTTGGGATCCACTCCGGCGCGACGCGACTGGGCAGGTTCGTCCGGCTGCTCTGTCATGATGATCTGATCATACCATGCGGGGCTCTGGCCCGTCAGTTGGTGGCCGTCAGTTGGTCCGCTGCGGGGGCGTCTCCGATGACGGCCCGAAGGCGCTCATCTCGAGCAGTGCGATCAGGAGCTTGGCCCGGGCCGACGTGTCGGCCGCCTCGAGCAGCGCCTGCTTCTCGGCCGGGCCGAACGGCAGGATCATCGACAGCGAGGTCACCAGGTTCGAATCGGCGGCCTTCTTCACCGCGTCCCAATCGGTCGACAGGTTGCGGCCGCGAAAGAAAGCGGTGAGCGCCGCCATCAGGCGCTCGCGGTCGAGCTCGATCAGCTCGTCGGCGTGGTCGAGATCGGCCCGATAGGGCGAGAACAGCGCCGAGACGCGACGGTAGCCGCCGTGCGCCGGGTCGAGCTCGCGGCTGGTCTCGAAGCGGCAGACGCCGGCCAGCGCCAGCATCAGGCGCCCATCGTCGGTTTCGCTGAAGCTCACGATGCGGCCGGCGCAGCCGATCTTGTGGACCGGCGGTCGGCCGTCCCCGGTCGGCAGGCCGTCGCCGGCATAGCCGCCGGGCTGCATCGGCTGCACCATGCCGATCAGGCGATGGCCGGCCAGGGCGTCGAACACCATGGCAAGGTAGCGCGGCTCGAAGATGTTGAGCGGCAGCCGGCCGCCGGGCAGCAGCAGGACGCCCGACAGCGGGAAGATCGGCAGCGCCTCGGGCAGCTGCTCGAAGCTCGGCTCGAAGGGGCTGCGGCGCGACACTCAGGAAAAGAGGATGGTCGAGAGCCGCTTGCGGCCGTCGACGGCGAGGGGATCGGCAAAGCCCAGTGCCTCGAAGAACTTCAGAAGCTGCTGGCGGGCCGCCTCCTCGTTCCACTTGCGGTCGGCCTTGATCATGGCGAGCAGCTCGTCGATCGCCTCCTTGCGCTTCTCGCCGGCCCAGTAGGCCAGCGCGAGGTCGAGCCGCGCCTGGAAGTCCTTGGGATCGGCGGCGGCCTTGGCCTGCAGCTCGCCGATCGGGCCGGCCTCCTTGGCCTTCTCGGCGAGGTCGATGGCGGCCTGCACGGCGACGACCTCGGCGTTGGTCTTGTCCTTGGCCTCGACCTGGGCCAGCAGCTCGCGCGCCTGCTCGAGATCGCCCGCTTGGACGTGGTAGCGCGCCATGCCGGCCAGCGCCACGACATGGGTCGGCTCGACACCCAGGATCTCGCTGTAGATGCGTGCCGCCAGGTCGAGATCGTTCTGCGCCACCGCCGCCTTGGCATGCTCGAGCAGCTCGGCGATCTCGTCGCCGCCCTCGCCCGCCGGCCCGCCGGTGGCCTGCACCAGGCGGTCGACGAACTGCTTGACCTGGCTCTCCGGCACCGCGCCCATGAAGCCGTCGACCGGCCGGCCGCCAAAGAAGGCGTAGACGGCGGGGATCGACTGGATGCGCAGCTGGCCGGCTGGAGCTGCTTGCACGGGCCGCACCAGGGGGCCCAGAAATCGACGATCACCGGCACGGTGCGCGAGGCTTCCAGCACGTCCTTGGCGAACTTGGTCTGATCGCTGTCCTTGATGAGATCGGCGGGGGCAGCCTGCGGCGCGGCGCCCTTCAGCATCGGTTCCATGGGTCCTCGATCGGGGGGAAAATGACGTCGCTCGCAATGTGGCCTCCGGCCCCCCGAGGCGCAAGGGGCGCGGGGGGCCTCTCGAAGCCCTCCCCGTAGTCGGAGGAGGGATTCCACTCCGTGGGAGAATGAGGAGCGCGAATGCGCCGCGGAGCGCCTGGAGCCGCCCCCGGACCACTGGCATGCTGCTTGCTGCGCCGCCTGCGACCCCATCCCCCCCGCGTACAGGAGCGTCCGATGGATATCGGCGTATTCATCCCGATCGGCAACAACGGCTGGCTGATCTCGACCACCTCGCCGCAGTACATGCCGACCTTCGAGCTCAACAAGCAGATCGTCCTGAAGGCCGAGCAGTACGGGCTCGATTTTGCCCTGTCGATGATCAAGCTGCGCGGTTTCGGCGGAAAGAGCGAATTCTGGGACCACAACCTCGAATCGTTCACCCTGATGGCCGGCGTGGCGGCGGTGACCAAACGCATCCAGCTCTATGCCTCGGTCGCGGTGCTGACCATCCCCCCGGCGATCGTGGCGCGCATGGCCTCGACCATCGATTCGATCTCGGGCGGCCGTTTCGGGGTCAACATCGTCTCGGGCTGGGCCAAGGACGAGTACGAGCAGATGGGCCTGTGGCCGGGCGAGGCGCACTTCGCCAAGCGCTACGACTACAGCACCGAGTACGTCACCATCCTGCGCGAGCTGTGGGAGAAGGGCTCGTCCGACTTCAAGGGCGACTACTTCCAGATGACCGACTGCAAGCTCTCGCCACGCCCGCAGGCCGACATGAAGATCGTCTGCGCCGGCCAGAGCCCGCGCGGCATGGAGTTCGGGGCGACCTACGGCAATTACAATTTCACCCTGGGCAAGGGCGTGAACACGCCGACCGCGCACACGCCGACCAACCTCGCCATGCAGGCGGCGGCGGCCAAGACCGGCCGCGATGTCGGCAACTACGTGCTGATGATGGTGATCGCCGACGAGACCGACGAGGCGGCGATGGCCAAGTGGCGCCGCTACAACGACGGTGCCGACATGGGCGCGCTGTCGTGGATGTCGGGTCAGGCCAACGCCGATCCCAACGCCGCCGAGGGCGGCACCGCCAAGGCGATCTCCGCCCCGGAAGGGGCGATCAACTTCAACATGGGGACGCTGGTCGGCTCCTACGCGTCGATCGCCCGCATGCTCGACGAGGTCGCGACCGTGCCGGCCACCAAGGGCATCATGCTCACCTTCGACGATTTCCTGCTGGGCATGGAGCAGTTCGGCCAGCATATCCAGCCGCTGATGAAGTCGCGGCAGGAGAAGCTGAAGGCGGTAGCGTAGCTTGTGCTCATGCTCCTCCCCAGCGAAGCTGGGGAGGTGTCCGCGTAGTCGCGGACGGAGGGGTCATGAGTCATGGGAGAGGGTCGAGCCTGGGGCTCATGACCCCTCCGTCGCGTATGACGCGACACCTCCCCAGCGATGACGCTGGGGAGGAAAATGATTATCCTGCCGCTGCTGCGCCTCGCGCCGGCGCCGGGGTCTCCTTCGGCAGGCCGTCGTCCAGCAGCTTGACGTCGGAGGCCGACCAGCGGGCCACGACCTTGTCGCCGATGTCGAGCGGGTTGGCGAAGAAGGCGTCGTCCGGCATGTTGGCGACGAACTCCTCGTTGTCGGCGAGATCGAGGGTGACCTTCACATAGGAGCCCTGGTTCTCGATCGTGTGGACCTCGCCCGTCACGCTGTTCAGCCCGACGGTCGGCCGGGCGCCGGGCGCCAGCTTCTCGACGGCGATGCGGTCGCGACGGATCGAGCCATAGAGCTTCGCGCCGCGCGCCGGCCGAAGCTCGCCCACGGGGAAGGCGAAGCGGGCGCCGCTCGGGCTGGCCACCGCCGCCGTGTCGTTCATGATGCTCTCGACGCTGCCCATCAGCACGTTCTGGCCGCCGACGAAGCGCGCCACGTAGGCGCTCTTCGGCGCGACGAAGATGTCGCGCGCGCTCGCCGCCTGCTCGATGCGGCCCTGGGTCATGACCACCACGGTGTCGGCCACCGCAATCGCCTCGAGCTGGGTGTGGGTGACGTGGATGAAGGTGATGCCGAGCTCCTTCTGCACGCGGCGCAGCTCGCCGCGCATGCGCAGGCGCAGGAACTCGTCGAGCGCCGACAAGGGCTCGTCGAGCAGCAGCACGCGCGGGTTGGTGATCAGCGCCCTGGCGAGAGCCACGCGCTGCTGCTGGCCGCCGGACAGCTGGGCCGGCAGGCGGTCGGCGAAGCTCTCGAGCTGCACCTTGGTCAGGAGCTCGCGCGCCTTGGCGTGGCGCTCGGCCGTGCCCGCGCCGCGCATCTTGAGGGCAAAGGCCACGTTGTCGAGCACGCTGCGATGGGGGAACAGGGCGTAGCTCTGGAACATCATCGCCGTGCCGCGCTCGACCTGCGGCAGGCCGAGCACCGAGCGGCCGCCGATGCGGATGTCGCCGGCAGTCGGCCGCTCGTGGCCGGCGATCATGCGCAGGATCGTCGTCTTGCCGCAGCCGCTGGGGCCCAGCAGGCAGCAATAGGCGCCGTGCGGGATGGTCAGGCTGAGCTCGCGGACCGCGACGGTCTCGGCGAAGCGCTTGGTGACGTCGGCAACCACGACCTCGCCGCTGCCGGTCGTTCCGGCTCCGTTGGTTTCAGTCATGCGACTGCTCCGCTTGTGCTGCCGTCGCCCTCAGCTTGCCGCGCGCGCGCCGGCGCTGGATGGCCGCGATCGAGGTCAGGGCGGCGATGATGACGATGAAGGAGACGATGGTGGTGACCGCGCCGACGGCATAGAGGGTCGGCGAGGTGATGGTGGTGGTCATCGCCCAGATCTCGAGCGGCAGCGTGTTCTGGGCGCCCGCGGTCAGCGCGGTGCGCGCCAGCTCGTCGTAGGACAGGGTGAAGCCGAACAGCGCCACGCCGATGATGCCGGGCAGCAGCATCGGCAAGGTGACCTCGCTGAAGCGCTGCCAGTTGGTGGCGCCGAGGTCGGTCGCCGCCTCCTCGTAGGAGCGGTTGAAGCGGCCCAGCACGGCGAACATGATGAGGAGCCCGAACGGCAGGGTCCAGGTGAGCTGGGCGCCGAGTCCCGTCGTGTACCAGCCGGTCTGCAGGCCGAGCAGGCGGAAGGCGAGCGCAATACCCAGGCCGACGAACAGGCCGGGCATGATCAGGCTGGCGATGGCGAGATAGAAGGCGAAGGCCGAGCCGCGGAAGCGCCGGCGGAAGCCGAGGCCGGCCAGCACCGACAGCACCACGGTGATCACCGCCACCAGGGCGGCGAGGCCGATCGAGCGCTGGAACGAGCCGGCGATGTCGCCGACGCGCGTCTGCGAGACCAGGGCGCCGAACCAGTGCAGCGACACGCCGTTCAGCGGGAAGGTCATGCCGCCGTTGGGGCCCTGGAACGACAGGATGTAGATCACGATCATCGGCCCGTAGAGGAACAGCACGAACAGGCCGAAGAACGCGGCGAAGGCGTAGAAGGTCCAGGGCCTGCCCTCGTCAGAGCCGTGCATTGTTGTCCCTCATCGGGCCAATTCCTTGCGCACGTCGACCAGGCGCAGGATGCCCGCCACCATCAGGGTGACGATGATCACCATGATGACGGCGCTGGCCGCCGCGGGCGGGTATTGCAGGGCCGCCACCTCGTTCTGCAGCGCCGACACGACCGAGGCGCTCTGCCCGCCGCTCATGGTGCGCACGACGAACGAATCGCCCATCACCAGGGTGATGACGAAGATCGAGCCCAGGGCGATGCCGGTCTTGCTGAGCGGCAGGACGATCTCGGCGACGGTGCGGAAGCGGCCGGCGCCAGCATCGCGCGCTGCCTCGAGCAGGCTCTTGTCGATGCGTGCCATCGAATTGAAGATCGGCACCACCATGAACAGCGTGAACAGGTGGACGTAGGCCACGATGACCGCGAAATCGGAGAACAGCAGGAACTCGAGCGGCTGGCTGGTGATGCCCGCCCCCTCGAGCGCCTGGTTGAAGATGCCGTTGCGGCCGAGGAACGGGATCCACGAGATCATGCGGATGATGTTCGAGGTCAGGAACGGCACGGTGCAGACCAGGAACAGGCCGATCTGCCAGAGCAGGCTCCTGACGTGGAACACCAGGAAGTAGGCGATGTTGAAGCCCAGCACGAGCGTCACCAGCCAGACGATGGCGGCGAACTTGAGCGAGCTGAGGTAGAGCCTGAGCGTCACCTGCGAGCGGAACAGGTCGATGTAGTTGTCGAAGATGAAGGCCGGGATGATCTCGGTGCGGCTGAAGTCGAAGAAGCTGACGGCCAGCACGACCAGCATGGGCAGGCCGAAGAACAGCAGCAACACGGCGACCAGAGGCCCGGTCTGCCACCACGACGCGCGCTCGCCGCTGCGCTCGTCGGCGAGCTGCTCGGCAGTCGGCGGCGCGGCGTCCATTGCGCCGTCCGCCGTGTGATTGAAGAGCGCCATGGCTGACGGACTTGCCTATCAGGACGAGACGAACTCGTTCCAGCGCCGCGTCAGGTAGCGATCCTCGTCCATCACCGTGTTCCAGCAGGCGATGTTGCCCATGCGGTCCCAGATCGCGCCGCCGTCGCGCGACGTGCCCTTCTTCTCCATCAGGGTGCCGTAGGGGTCCTTGATGTCGACCGCCGCCGGCTTGCCGTCGTACCAGTAGTCCCATTCCTCGGCCGTCAGGAACCTCTTGGCGGTCGACGGCACGGCGGAGTAGTAGCCCTGCTTGGCGATGAAGCCGCCCTGCCAGCCCGAATTGTACCAGTTCATGTACTCGTAGGCGCACTCGAGCTTGAGCCCGCTGAGATGGGCCATCGGCGCCAGGCCGACGAACCAGCCGCGATAGCCTTCTTTCAGCGGCACGTAGTAGCAGTCGATGCCGCGCGAGCGCACGGCGGTGACGGCCGGCGACCACATCGACTGGATCACCACCTCGCCCGACGCCATCAGGTTCACCGACTGGTCGAAGGTGCTCCAGAACGAGCGGAAATGGCCGCCCTTCTTGAGATCGATCATGATCTTGATCGTCTTGTCGATCTCCTCCTTGGTCATGTTGCCCTTGTCGCCGTACTTGAAGTCGCCGCGCGCCTCGAGCGCCATGGCGACATCGATCACGCCGACCGGCGCATAGTCGACCAGCGCGGTCTTGCCCTTGAACTTGGGATCGAGCAGATCCTTCCAGGTCGTGACCTTGTCGCGGCCGCCCACCAGGTCGGGCCGGATGCCGAGCGTGTCGGCGTTGTAGATGGTGGGCACGAAAGTGAGGAAATCGGTCGCCTTGGTCGCCAGCTTCTTGCCGTCGGCGCCTTCGTAGAACATCGCCTTGAAGGGCGAGAGGCCCTGGTTCGAAGCCTGGCGGCCGTCGGGATAGGCGTTCTTGGTGAACAGCGGGACGGTGTCGGCCCATTGCTTGTATTTCGCCACCGGGATGGGCGCCAGCACGCCCTTGCCCACCAGGTAGGGCATCTTGGTGCTGTCGATGTTGTTGATGTCGATGGTCTGCGGCTGGGTCAGCGAGCGGTTGAGCTGCACATCGTCGGTGATCGCCTGCATGGTGAGCTTGAAGCCGAGATCCTTGCTCGCCTGCTCGCCGATCTCCTTGATGACGGCGTACGACCCGCCGGCCTGGACCAGCGTGATGTCCTTGATGTTCTGCGCCCACACGGTGGGAAACCCCATGATCGCCTCGGTTGAGACGACGGCGCTGCCCGCCACGGCACCCTTGAGCAGGCGACGACGATTGAGCTTGTTGATGGTCTCAGAAGATTTGCGCGCCATGCGACACCCCCGTTCTGATCGGACGGAAAACTGGGCCTTGGAAAATCCCCGTGCCGGACCCGTCGCAAAAAACGTGCCGCGTGATCGGAGATGCGGCGGTACGGGCTCCTCGAAGGCATCCGGGGAGGATAACGCGACGCTGGTGGTCCAATCGTAAGCGATCGATGGGGCCAAGTGAACCGGCTTTGTGCAGCCGCGACGGTCCTCGTTCACCCTGATCGTTACCGTTGTGCGACGGAATACGTGCAGATCCTGCGTGACCTCTGGGAAAAGGGCGTGTGCGATCTAGCTCTACAGGCAGGGCGCCGATCTCGAGGCGCTGGCCTGGATGGTCGAGCAGGCGACAGCCGACAAGAATGCAACGGGCGGCAGCAGCGTGGGCCAGGCCATCGATCCGCGCGCGATGGTCGACATCAGCATGGGCCTGCTGGTCGGCTCGCCTGCCACGGTGGCGCGCCTGCTCGACGAGGTGGCGACGATATCCCGGACTGGCCGGCGTGCTGCTGACCTTCGACGAGCTCGTGAGCGGCACCGCGACCTTCGGCGAACGCATCCAGCCCTTGATGCAGTGCCGCCGGCATGTCGCCCGGCCGGCGCAGGCGGCATAGCGCTTTGGAGAAAGATGAAAGGTCCCTCGCTGCGCTCGGGATGGCAGCATTGCTCGCAGCGAGCATCGTTGTCATCCCGAGCGCGGCGAGGGACCTTTCCTTTACTTCCGTGCTGAGCGGAAGATGATGCCGACAGAACGTCACAAGCTCTGCGGAGACCTCGGCGCATGGAAATCGGTGTGTTCATTCCCATCGGCAGCAACGGCTGGCTCGTGTCGACGACCTCGCCGCAATACAAGCCGAGCTTCGAGCTCAACAAGCAGACGACGCTCAACGCCGAGCGCTACGGCTTCGATTTTGCCCTGTCGATGATCAAGCTGCGCGGTTTCGGCGGCAAAAGCGAGTTCTGGGACCACAATCTGGAATCCTTCACCCTGATGGCCGGGCTGGCGGCGGTGACGTCGCGCATAAAGCTCTATGCGACGGTGCCCACGCTCGCCATCCCGCCGGCGATCGCCGCGCGCATGGCCGCGACCATCGATTCGATCTCCAATGGCCGCTTCGGGCTGAACGTCATCACCGGCTGGCAGCGTCCGGAGTATTCGCAGATGGGCCTGTGGCCGGGCGACGAGTACTTCGCCCATCGCTATGACTATGCCGCCGAATACGTGCAGATCATGCGCGAGCTGTGGGCATCGGGCGTGTCCAATTTCAAGGGCCGCTTCTTCACCATGAACGATTGCCGGCTGAGCCCGCGCCCGCAAGCCGACATGAAGCTGATCTGCGCCGGGCAAAGCGATGCCGGCATGGCGTTCACCGCCCGGTATGCCGACTACAATTTCTGCTTCGGCATGGGCTTCAACACGCCGACCGCCTGTGCGCCCACGGTGCAGCGCATGCAGGCGATGGCCGCCAAGACCGGCCGCACGATCGGCAACTACGGCCTGTTCATGGTGATCGCCGGCGAGACCGACTCCGAGGCCGAGGCCAAGTGGGAGCTCTACAAGGACGGTGCCGATCTCGAGGCGCTGCGCTGGCTCACCCAGCAGGGCGCCGCCGATACCAAGTCCGGCAAGGACACCAATGTCCGCCACATGGCCGATGCCAAGTCGGCGGTGAATCTCAATATCGGCCTGATCGTCGGCTCGCACGCGACCTGTGCGCGCCTGCTCGACGAGGTCGCGACCATTCCCGGTCTGGCCGGAGTCTTGCTCACCTTCGACGAGTTCGTGAGCGGCACAGAGATCTTCGGCGAGCGTATCCAGCCCTTGATGCAGTGCCGCCGCCACGTCCCATCGGCTGGGAGGGTTGCCGCATGACCACGCCTGTAAGCTACTTCCCGCCCGAGGATCCTGCGGCGCGCTACCTGCCGGCGCGGCCTGAGCCGATCATGATCCGGCCGGCCGAGACGGCGCTTATCATCGTCGACATGCAGAACGCCTACGCCTCGCCGGGCGGCTATCTCGACTTGGCGGGCTTCGACATTTCCGGTGCGGCGCCGGCGATCGCGAAGATCGGCGAAGCCGCCGCGGCGGCGCGTGCCGCCGGCATGCCGGTGATCTTCTTCCAGAACGGCTGGGACAAGGACTACGTCGAGGCTGGCGGCCCCGGCTCACCCAACTGGCACAAGTCGAACGCGCTCAAGACCATGCGGCAGCGGCCCGAGCTCCGGGGCAAGCTCCTGGCCAAGGGCGGCTGGGACTACGAGCTGGTCGCCGACCTGCCGCCGCAGCCCGGCGACATCGTCGTCGCCAAGCCGCGCTACAGCGCCTTCTACAACACCAACCTCGACAGCCTGCTGCGTGCCCGCGGCATCCGTTCGCTGGTCTTCACCGGCATCGCCACCAACGTCTGCGTCGAATCGACCCTGCGCGACAGCTTCTTCCTCGAGTATTTCAGCGTCGTGCTGCACGACGCCACGCACCATGCCGGGCCGGATTTCATCCAGCAGGCCTCGCTCTACAACATCGAGAGGTTCTTCGGCTGGGTGTCGTCGACCGACGAGTTCCGCGCCGCGTTGCAGGCCAACATCAATCCCATGCTGCTGACGAAGGGAGAAAACTGATGCCGATGAAAGCCATCTTCCCGCCCGGCTCGGGCAAGACCCTGGCGCCCTATTCACCGGGCGCGATGGCCGACGGCGTGGTCTATGTCGCGGGCACGCTCGCCCTCGACGCCGAGGCCAATCCGGTCCATGTCGGCGACGCCGCGGCGCAGACCGAGCATGTGCTCAACATCATCAAGTCGGTGATCGAGGCGGCCGGCGGCACCATGGCCGACGTCACCTTCAACCACATCTTCATCACCGACTGGGCGAACTACGCCGCGGTCAACGGTGTCTATGCGAAGTTCTTCCCCGGCGACAAGCCGGCGCGCTACTGCATCCAGTGCGGCCTGGTGAAGAAGGAATGCCTGGTCGAGATCGCCTCGATCGCCCATGTCTGGAAGTAAGGGGTGACGGGACCTGCGTCGGAATCATTGCCGGGGGCGCGCCACTCCGTGGCGCTCATTCTCCTCCTCCCCAGCGACGCTGGGGAGGTGTCGCGTCATACGCGACGGAGGGGTCATGAATCATGGGAGAGGGGCGAGCCTGAGGCTCATGACCCCTCCGTCCGCGAAGACGCGGACACCTCCCCAGCGACGCTGGGGAGGAGAAGAATATGAGCGCCATGGAGTGGCGCGCCCCCGGCAATGAGGAACGCATGTTCTTCGACATACGTGAGCCCACCAGCGCCCAGCCTGACGCCCCTACCGTGCTGCTCTCTGCCGGCCTCGGCGGCGCGGCCGGCTACTGGTTGCCGCAGCTCGCGGCGCTGCAGGCGCGCTACCGGGTCGTCACCTACGACCAGGGCGGCACCGGTCGCAACAGGAACGCGCCGGCCGAGGGCCACAGCATCGCGGCGATGGCCGATGAAGTGCTGACTGTGCTCGACGCCACCGGGACCCGCGCCTGCCATTTCGTCGGCCATGCGCTGGGCGGCCTGGCCGGGCTCGAGCTGGCGCTCGGCCGGCCGGACCGCGTGCGTTCCCTGACGATCGTCAACGGCTGGGCGGCCGCGCACGCCCACACCCGCCGCTGCTTCGAGATGCGGCTGGCGCTTCTGAAGCATGAAGGACCGGCCGCCTATGCCCGCGCCCAGCCGATCTTCCTGTTTCCCGCCGATTGGCTGGCGCGCAACGCCGAGCGTGCCGCCCGCGAGGAGGCCCATGCGATCACGGCCTTCCAGGGCGTCGAGACGCTGCAGCGGCGCATCGCCGCGCTGCTGGCCTTCGATGCGTCGCCGCGCCTGGCGGGCCTCGGCGTTCCGACCCTGGTGGTCGCGGCGCGCGACGATGTGCTGGTGCCCAGCCTGATGTCCGAGCAGCTCGCGGCCGCCATACCCGGATCGCGCTTGCACGTCGCGCCGTGGGGGGCGCACGCTGTGAACGTCACCGAACCGGACGCCTTCAACACCCTCCTGCTGGAATTCCTCGACAATCATGCCGACCGCCAAGCTCGACGCACTGCCCATCATTGACTTCACCGACGCGGACGAAGGCGAGCTCGCCCGCCAGCTCGATTCGGCCTTCTCGCAGATCGGCTTCTGCTACTTCAGGGGCATCGGCGTCGACCAGGCCGTGGTCGACGGCGTGTTCGACGCCTCGCGCCGCTTCCACGCCCAGCCGCGCGCCGCCAAGGAGGCGATCGCCATGAACCGCTTCCATCGCGGCTACATGGCGCCCAGGACCTCGCTGATCGAGACCTCCAGCGTGGCCCGCGTGACGCGGCCCAACGACAGCGAATCCTTCATGCTGATGCACGAGGTGGCGCCGGACGATCCGCGTCACGGCCGGCCGCTCGATGGTCCCAATCTGTGGCCCGACCTGGCGGATTTCCGCACGCCGGTCGAGGCCTACGAGCGGGCGATGCACGCCTTCTGCCTGCGCCTGCTGCCGGCGATGGCTCTGGCGCTCGGCCTGCCGCGCGAGTCGTTCGATGGGCATTTCCGGCAGCCCACCACCTTCCTGCGCCTGCTGCACTATCCGCCGCAGGCGCCGGATGCGCCCGACGACGCCTTCGGCTCGGCGCCGCACACCGATTACGGTTTCATCACCATCCTGGCGCAGGATCGGCAAGGCGGCCTCGAGGTGCGTCGCCGCGACGGCACCTGGCTCGCCGCGCCGCCGATCCCGGGCACGTGGGTCGTCAACGCCGCCGACATGCTGTCGCGCTGGACCAACGGCCGCTGGCAATCGACGCCGCATCGCGTGAAGAACCTGTCGGGCGGCGACCGCTACTCGTGTCCCTATTTCTTCGACATGTCGATGGACAGCATCGTCGAGGTGCTGCCGACCTGCCACGACGCCGCCCAGCCGCCGCGCTTCCCGGCGGTGCGCTACGGCGACTATCTGATCGAGCGGCTCGATCGCAACTACGACTACCGCAAGCAGCCGGTGCCGGCGTGAGCGCCGACGGGCTGGAGGTCGCGGGGCTGGGCTTCGCCTATGACGGCGCGCTTGCCGTGCGCGATGTCTCGCTCACCGTGAAGCCGGGCGAGATCGTGGCCCTGCTCGGCGCCAACGGCGCCGGCAAGTCGACCACGGTGCGCATGATCGCCGGCGTGCTGCGCCCGCAGAAGGGCGCCATCAGTTTTGCCGGCGAGGCGCTGGCCGGCGCACCCAGCCATCACGTCGTGCGCCGCGGCATCACCCTGGTGCCGGAAGGCCGGCTGGTCTTCCCGCAGATGACGGTGATGGAGAACCTGCAGCTCGGCGCGCACATCAAGCAGCGCGCCGCCATCGCCGGCCTGGTCGATTACGCCTTCAAGCTGTTCCCGCGGCTCGCCGAACGGCGCGGCCAGCTCGCCGGCTCTATGAGCGGCGGCGAGCAGCAGATGCTCGCGATCGCCCGCGGCCTGATGGCCGAGCCGCGCCTCGTCATCCTCGACGAGCCGTCGCTCGGCCTGATGCCGATCGTGACGCAGGAGGTCTTCCGCCTGATCGAGGCGGTGAACAAGACCGGCATCAGCGTGCTGCTGGTCGAGCAGAACCTCCACCAGGCCCTGCGCATCGCCCATCGCGGCTACGTCATCGAGAAAGGCGCCGTGGTGCTGGCCGGCAGCGGCCAGGAGCTGCTCGCCGACAGCTACGTGCAGCGGGCGTTCCTGGGGCGGTGATCTGTTCCTTCTCAACTTGGGGGTAGGTATCTGTCGGGGCGCCTCTGATGTAGTGATCAAGGCATCGCGGGGGTTCGCGCGATTGGAGGACGGTACCATGGGCTACAAAAGTCGGCTGAGCCGCCGCCAATTGATTGGGACGCCCTTTCTCATTGCAGTGTCCCGGGCGGCCCATGCGGCCGAACGGTTGATCGGCTGGGTTTCTCCGGACTCGCCGGAGGCTGCGGAGCCGTTTCTCAAGGTGTTCAGGGCCGCGCTTGCCACGGGTGTCGAGCCAGGATCGGCGCCAATTCGGATCCTGGAGCGCTTTGCAAACGACAGCATTGACGCGATTCCAGCATTCGTTGCGGAGCTGCAGCAGCTTGGCGTTCGGCTGATCGTGTCTCACGGTGCAGCCACCTTGCCCGTGTTGCGCGCAAAGCCTTCGATCCCCGTCATCTTCGGCTTCAGCGCCGATCCCGTGGTGGCCGGCATTGCACAGTCCTTGGCCCGGCCAGGCGGCATGGCCTCCGGCGTAACTTTCATGAGCCTGGAGCTCAATCCCAAACGAATTGGCCTGGTGCGCGACGTTCTGCCGAACTGCCAGTCCATTGGGTTGCTCTCATATGCCCGGCACGTTGGCGAAGAGAACGAGATCGTGGCGAGCCAGCAAGCCGCCGACAAACTGGGCATTCACCTCAACGTGCAGAGGGTTCAGGAGGCCGGCGGCGTAATGCCGGCGCTATCGGCAGCGCTCGGGGCCGGGGCACAGGCGATCGTGATGCTGCCAAGTCCTCCGATGGTCCAGCAGGCCAGTGCCGCCGCTGCCGAATGCATTGCAAGACGGGTCGCGTTGGTCTCAGGTTGGTCGAGCATTGCCCGCTCGGGCGCCTTGATGACCTATGGGCCTCGTCTGGAGGCCGCGTATGCACAGGTTGCCACCTACGTCGTGAAGGTGTTGAAGGGCGCCGAGGTAGCGACCCTTCCGATCGAGCGGCCAACCATTTTCGAGTTGGTCATCAATATGAGAACGGCGAAAGCTCTTGGTGTGAAAATTCCACTTTCCCTGCTCGGCCAGGCCAACGAGATGATCGAGTAGCATCAGGCCGCCTCGCAGCACTCGCTGGCGCCGCTCTAGTCGCTCTTCCCATCCGAGAAGCGGGCATCGCGCCAGGCGAGGGCGGCCTTCAGGCCCTGTTCCTTGCGGAGGCGCTGGAACTCGACCTTCTCGGCGCTCGGCGTGGCGTTGAGGATGACGTCGATGTCGAGCGACGCCTTGAGCGCATCGCGCATGCCCATGATCTCGTAGGTGCGGTTCATCGCCCGCTTGGTGAACAGCACGGAGGGCCCGGCTGCGGCGGCGATGTCGAGCGCCATGCGGCGTCCGAACGGCAACAGCTCCTCGCCCGGCACGACGTGATTGACGATGCCGATGGCGTGCGCGCGGTTGGCGTCCATCTTGTCGTTGCCGGTCAGCAGCATCTCCTTGGCATGCTTGGGCAGCACCGCCCACGGCAGCAGCATGGCGACGATGCCGGTGCCGAAGCGTACCTCCGGCTCGCCGAAGCGCGTGCCTTCGGCGGCCACGGTGATGTCGCAGGCCAGCGCCACCTCGAAGGCGCCGGCCATGCAGAAGCCGTGGACCAGGGCGATGGTCGGCTTCGGGCAGTCCCAGAACGCCATGATGAAGTCGAACTGGCGCTCCATCTGGCGGCGCACGTGATCGACGGTCGACATGTCGCGCTCGGCCGAGGCCTTCATGTCGAAGCCGGCGGAGAAGGCGCGCCCTTCGCCGCGAATGAGCACGACGCGGACGCGCTCGTCCTCGGCCAGCTCATGCAACGCCGCCCGGCACTCGTCCATGGCCTCGTTGTGGAAAGCGTTCAGCACCTGCGGGCGGTTGAAGACGAGCGAGCCGACCGGCCCCTCTATCTCGACCTTGATGTAGTCGCGAGTCACTGTGCCGCTCACGACAGCAGATGATGCAGATGGGCCAGCGTGCGCTGACGCGCTTGTGCAGCGGCCGTCTCGTTGTAGGGCGGGTAGCCCTGACGGTTGAAGCCGTGCTCGGTGCCTGGATAGATGTGGATATCGACGCCCTTCGACCCGCCCATGCGCGCCTGGATCGCCGCCACGGTCGATGCCGGGACGTGCGGATCGTTCTCGGCAAAGTGCATCAGGATCGGGCATTTGCGGCGATCGGCCTCGCCGAGATACTGGTCGATCTCGACGCCGTAGTAGCTGACCGCGGCCTCGATCGGCAGGCGCGTGCTCGCCAGATAGGCGAACTTGCCGCCGAGGCAGAAGCCCATGACGCCGACCTTGCCGGTGCAGTCCGCGCGCGCCCGCAGCGCGGCGGCCATGTCGCCGAGGTCACGGGCGAACTGGTCGGTATCGAGCCGTGCGCGCAGCGCCTGCGCCTTGGCGCGGCCTTGGTCGGTGTAGGGCAGGTAGTTCGCGGCTTCCTGCCGCCAGAAGACGTCGGGCGAGAGGGCGATGAATCCTGCCGCCGCGTAGCCGTCGGCGACCGAGCGGATATGCGGGTTGCTGTTGAATACTTCGGGCAGCACGATCAGGCCGGGCGCCGGCAGGCGTGCCGGGAGAGCCAGGTAGGCCGCGAAGCGCCCGCCATCCGATGCCGTCAGTGTGATCTCCTCACCCATGGATCTCTGCTCCGGTTGTCATGCGGTCTCACGCCAGCCCTGTTTCGGCATCGTCAGCGCCACGGCCATGCCCACAAGGTTGGCGCCGACGGCGATCAGCACCGCCGTATTGTAGTTTCGCGTCGTGTCGAACAGGAAGCCGGCCAGCACCGGCAAGCTGATGGCGGCCAGACACCAGGCGATGTAGGTGCGCCCGGCCACGCGTCCGTAGTCGGCGGGCGGCCAGTAGATGCCGATCCCGCCGGCGGTCGAGCCGGAGACGAAACCGTAGCCCAGCCCGATCATTCCGAGTCCCAGAACGGCGGCGACAGGGCCGGGAAAGAGCGTCAGCAACACGCCGCCGCTGAGCGCCAGCGCGTGTGCCGTGCACGCCACGTGCGGCACGGCGAAACGGTCGACCAGCCAGCCGCCGCCGATGCGCGCCATCGCGATGCCTGCGGTGATGCCCGTCGTCGCGCTGACCGCCAGGGTCGCCGCGCCGCCGTAGGCGGCCACGATCTCGCGCGCCTGGCTCAGCACCATCAGCCCAGCCGAAGCGGCGAGGAAGAACGTCGCCGAAAGCTTGAAAAAGGTCAGGCCGAGCTTCGTTGGCCGGCTGGCGCCGCTGCCGGCCGGCACGATCAGCCGCGCGCCGGCATAGCCGGCCAGCAGGGCCGCGGCTGATCCGCAGGCCACCAGCACGACCGCGAGCCCGGCCAGAGTGGTCCGCCAGCCGAAGGTCTCGTTGCAGGCATGGAAGCTCGGCGTCGCGATCATCGCCCCCAGGGGGTAGAGACTCACGAGGTAGCCGTTCACCAGCCCGCGGTGCCGCCGCACCAGAATGTTCACGCTCTGCTGCACCAGGATGTAGGCCAGGCCGCCACCGGTCCCGAACACGACCCCGTAGCCCAGCAGCAATTGCGGGAGTGCGGTCGCGGTCGACGCCACCGCGATGCCGCCGGCCGAGGCCATCGCGCTCGCGAGCACGAGGATCGGCATGGGGGCGACGCGATACAGGAAGGCGGCGAGGACCGATCCGACCGTGAACCCGATCGTCGCCAGGCCGAAGACAAGCGACAACGCCGAGCGGGGGATCGCCAGCTCCTGCTCGATCGGACGCAGGAGCACGCTGAACGAGTAGACGGAGCCCAGCGGCAAGGAGAGCAGTGTCGCCGCCAGCAGTGCCGCCCACAGGCGCTCGGCTCGGACGGCTGGCGCAACGACAGACATAGACCGACCCTCGACTGCCTCTCCTGTTCGGTCAAGCTTGCCAACAGAGGTGGCGTTGCAGACCGAACCTGCGTCAACCTGCCCTTCAACCGGGAAGACCGAATCGACGAAGGCCGTCAATCACGAGCTCCGCCGTCGCGTCATCCGGCCAGGCTGCTCGGAAAAAGGCGCAAAGGTTGCAACAGCCTCCGCTTGGCGCGGTTTGAGAAACGCTGCCAGAGCCTTTTTGCTTCGTCAGCCTCTCCCTGAAAGCTGAAATCATTGCAAAACGAACAGCGTCGCTCGCGCGATCTGTCGCGGATAAGCCTTGATCTGAATCAAATCCGGCCGTTGTGCCTGGCGGCAGTCTTAATGGTCGAATGCGCCGAGAATGCCAGTGGCGCAAGGAGGGATGACGAGATGAGCGCTGTCGCACAGGCCGAGCGCCAGCCCGCAATTGCGGCGGGGTTGGACCATGATGCCATCGTCATCGGTGCCGGCATGTCCGGCCTTTACCAGCTGATCAAGCTGCGCGAGCTGGGCCTGCGGACGCGCGTGTTCGAGGCGGGGACGGGCGTCGGCGGTACCTGGTACTGGAACCGCTATCCCGGCTGCCGCTTCGACTCGGAGAGCTATTCCTACGGCTTCTCCTTCGACAAGGAGCTGCTGCGTGACTGGAGCTGGACCGAGCATTTCGCATCGCAGCCCGAGACCGAACGGTACCTCAACCTGGTTGCCGACAAGTACGACCTCCGCCGCGACATCCAGTTCCGCGCCAGGGTCAAGGCGGCGCGCTGGGACGAGGAGGGTCGGCGCTGGACGGTCGAGCTGGAGGACGGCAGCACCCACACGGCGCGGTTCCTGATCACGGCGATCGGCGCCCTGTCGGCGCCGACCATGCCCCACTTCCCCGGCATGGCCGACTTCAAGGGCCTGTCCTTCCATACCGGGATGTGGCCCAAGGAGCCGGTCGACTTCGCCGGCAAGCGCGTGGCCGTCATCGGCACCGGCGCGTCGGGTGTGCAGACCATCCAGGAAGTCGCCAAGACGGCGGCGAAGCTGGTGGTGTTCCAGCGCACGCCCAACTGGTGCGCACCGCTGCACAACGCGAAGATTCCGCCGCAGGAGATGGATGACATCCGGGCGCGCTACGACGAGATCTTCAAGCGCTGCGAGGAGACCTTCTCCTGCTTCCTGCACACGCCCGATCCGCGCAACACCTTCGACGTCTCGGCCGAGGAGCGCGAGGCGTTCCTGGAGAAGCTCTACGGCGAGCGCGGTTTCGGCATCTGGGTCGGCAACTTCAAGGACCTGTTGACCAGCCGCGCCGCCAACGAGGAGGTCTCGCGCTTCGTCGCCGACAAGATCCGCCAGCGGGTGAAGGATCCGAAGGTGGCGGAGTTGCTGATCCCGAAGAACCACGGCTTCGGCACGCGCCGCGTGCCGCTCGAGACCCGGTACTACGAGTGCTACAACCAACCCAACGTCACGCTGGTCGACAGCAAGGCGACGCCGATCGAGCGCATCACGCCCGGCGGCATCAGGACCAGCGATGCCGAGTACGCGTTCGACATCATCGTCTACGCCACCGGCTTCGACGCGCTGCGCGGCGCCTTCGATCGCATCGATTTCCGCGGCGAGGACGGCGTGACCCTGAAGGAGACGTGGAAGGACGGCGCAACCTCGCTGGTCGGCATGCTGCAGGACGGCTTTCCCAACATGTTCATGCTGCTGGGGCCGCACACGGCGCTGGGCAACATCCCGCGCTCGATCGAGTTCAACGTCGACTGGGTGACCGACCTGCTGCGCCACGCGCAGCAGACGGGCGCCACCCGCATCGAGGCGACTGAGGAGGCACGTGCCAGGTGGATGGAGCACGTCATGGACGTGGCCACGGGGCTGCTCTCCATGGAGGTCGATTCGTGGATGACCGGCGTGAACATCAACGTGGCCGGCAAGCAGAACCGGATCGTCGCGCGCTACACCGGCAGCGCGCCGACCTATCGCGCCTGGGCCAACGACATCGCCGCGCGCGGCTATCAGGGCGTGACGATGGGTTAAGGCGACGCGGGAGGAGGCAGGAGGGCGCCTGCCCATAGGCGCTGTCTTCAGCAAGAACCGAGGCGCGGCTGGCGGGTCTTCGCCGGGAGCGGCGCGCTCATAGGCGCTAACCTTGGTCAAAGACCCACCAAAACCCTCATCCTGAGGAGGCCGCGTAGCGGCCGTCTCCAAGGATGGGCTGCAGCCTGCGAAAGCCGACGACGAGCCTTGATGCCTACGACCTCTACATGCGCGGGCTGGCCGCCTTTCGGAACCTTTCGCCCGACAGGCTGCATCTCACCATGGAGTTGACGCGAAAGACGATCGATCTGCCGCTTCTGCCTGCCGGATACCGGGCGGCGGCGGTGGCCTTGGTCGTATCGACGATGCGAAGGAACGAGTGGCGCAGTTGTCGAGAGTACGGCCTCAGGAACGCATCCGCCCCGAGTTCGTCCGCCGCCACAATCGAAACGAGGCGGCGGCGGAAGCCTGGATCGCTGCGCTGCGGATCGCCGGATTGCCGGACTGAGACGGCTTCGCCGTCTCTCGATGAGCGATGATCTCACCCTCGAGATCGTGTGCTGCGATCGATGCCCTGCGGATCGAAGGCATCCGTCCTTGCGCGAGCAGGCTGCCTGTCGCTCAGCCCTCGGGCGGCTCTACACTGACGACGGCCAGTTGATGGCTACGACCGTCACGCGATCTCCATTCGATGGATTGACCGACCGACAAGCCGATGAGCGCCGTGCCGATCGGCGTGAGAATCGAGACCTTGCCCTTCGTGATGTCGGCATCGACCGGAAAGACAAGCTCCACTCGGCGTCGCGATGCGGAATCGGACTGGAACGTGACGATCGAGCCCATCCGCACGACATCCGGTGAAATCGAATCCGCATCGGCTATCGACGCTCTCGCCATCTCGATCTGGAGCTCGTCTGCAACATCAGGCGATCGTTCGCGCACGGCGGCAACCAGGTTTGTCAGGCGTATGTAGTCCGCCTCGGTGACGACGATCCTGGGCTTGGTGCTGACGTCAATGGCCTTGCTCATGGCGGCCGAACCTCCTCGACAATGGACGCACGCTCTCGGCGCGCGGTGGCGCCAACGACTGACTCGCGGTGGCGCCAACGACTGACTGACGTAGGTAAAACAGGCGCCGGAAGTTCGCGTTCGCGGGAATGCCAAGAAAGGATGTGCCCCGGAGCACGCGGCGCACTCCTCCGTGCCCAAGGGCTACGATAGCAGGATCAGCTTGATCCTAAGAAATGTGGGCCGAGCTCCGCGCATTCACGGGATGTGGTTCTTTCGCCCGCCATGTCAAGCGGCGGAGAGAAAGAGATCAGCTTGAAATCCGCAGGCGATGAATCACTCGTCCGGCGTCCCCAGATACGCCGCGATCACCTTGGGGTCCTGCGACACCGCCTGCGGCGAGCCGTCGGCGATCAGGCGGCCGGCGTCGAGCACCAGGATGCGGTCGGAGACTTCCATGACGGACGGCATGTCGTGCTCGACCAGCACCACGGTGACGCCGCTGGCGCGGATCTGGCGCAGCACGTCGATCATCGCCGCCGTCTCGGTGGGATTGAGGCCGGCGCACGGCTCGTCGGCCAGCAGCAGGTCGGCGCGGGTGGCGATGGCGCGGGCGATCTCGAGGTGGCGCAACTGGCCGACCGTCAGGCTGTTGGCCGGTTGGTCGGCGAGATGGGCGATCGATGCGAGCGTCATGCCGCGCGTCGTCGTCGCCGCGACGTCGCGCCCGCCCGCCTTGCCGAACAGGGCGCCGATGCGGACGTTTTCGTAGACGGTGAGCTCGCGGAACGGCCGGGCGATCTGGAAGGCGCGGGCGATGCCCAACTCGGCGATCCGGTTGGTGGCGAGCCGCGTGATCCGCCTGCCGCGGAACGTCACCTCGCCAGCGGTCGGCACGAGATAGCCGGTGACCAGGTTGAACAGGGTCGATTTGCCGGCGCCGTTGGGGCCGATGATGCTGGTGATCGAGCCGGGCGCGATGCCGAACGACACGTCGGAAATCGCCGCCAGGCCGCGAAAGCTCTTGGACAGGTGCTCGACCTGGAGGATCGGCGGCTCGCTCATTCGGCCGGCGCCGCGCTGGTGCGCCGCGCCCGCCGGCGCCAGTTGCGCACCAGGCCGATGATGCCGCCGGGTGCTGCGAGCACGAGGAACGCCAGCAGCAGGCCGGTCGCGAACAGGTGGAAGTCGAGCAGGCGGCCCAGGATCACCTGGGTGACGAACACCAGCAGGAAGGCGCCGATCACCGGCCCGAACAGCGTGCCCATGCCGCCCAGCAGCGAGTAGACGATCAGGTTGAGGTTGGTGTCGTCGCGATAGACCGAATCGGTCGTGATGTAGCCCAGCGAATGACCGTACAGCACGCCCAGGATGCCGGTCAGGATGGCGCTCACCACGAAGGCGGTGCGCTTGTAGCGTTCGGTCGGCACGCCCAGCATGCGCGCGGTGTCCTCGTCCTCGCGGATGCTGAGCAGGCCGGCGCCGAACCGGCTGTCGCGGATCTTCCAGGCGATCAGCAGCACCGTCAGCCCGGCGGCGAGATAGAGCAGGTAGAAGAAGGTCACCGGATCGACGCCGGCCGGCACCACCGTGGGATAGGTGAGGCCGAGCGAGCCTTCGAAGAAATCGACGTTGTTGGTGAGCTCGGCGCAGACATGGCTGACGCCCAGCATGGCGATGGCGAAGAAGGTGCCGCGCAAGCGCAGGATCGGATAGGCGATGACGGCCGACAGCACGCCGCAACAGGCGCCGCCCACCAGGACGCCGATCGGCAGCAGCAGGACGGGCGGCACGCCGGCGAGGCGCGTCTCGACCAGGCCGGCGGCGAAGGCGCCGACGCCGATGAAGGCCGAATGGCCGAAGCTCGCATAGCCGGCGAAGCCGCCCAGGATGGCCCACGCCACACCGAGCCCGGCCGAGTAGATCATCAGCTGGCCGACCCGGACGTAGAAGGGCGGCAGCACGAACGGCACCACCGCGAGCAGCAGCGCCGCGGCAACGACCAGCAGAACCAGAAGGGTGGTGCGCGTCATCGCGAGGCGCTGAAGGCGTTGCCGAGCAGCCCGTGCGGCCGCACCAGCAGCAGGAGCACGAGCAGCAGGAACGTGGTCACGTTGGGGAAGGACGGCCCGATATACTGCGCCGTCAGCGTGTTGACGATGCCGAGCAGCAGGCCGCCGATCAGCGCGCCAGCCGGGCTGCCGACGCCGCCCAGCACGACGACGACGAAGGCGTTCAGGGTCCAGGTCGCCTCGTCGGCCGGCGAGAACGGCAGGATGATGCCGATGACGATGCCGGCGGCGCCGGCGAAGGCGGCCGACACGGCGAAGGTCAGCGCATAGACGTGGCGCACGTTGACGCCGCACAGGCGCGCTGCCAGCGTCTGCTGCGCCGTGGCCCGGATGACGCGTCCGAGGGCGGAGAATTTCAGCAGCGCGGCTAGGCACGACAGCAGCACCAGGCTCGCCAGCAGGGCGCTGAGGCGCACCGCATCGAAGGTGACGCCGCCCAGCTTGAACGAGGTGAAGGCCCAGCCCGGCGTGATGTTCTTCATGTCGGGCGAGAACACCCAGATCATGACGTTCTGCAGCATCAGCGCGACGCCGAAGGTGAGCAGCATCGAGGCGATCGCCGAGCTGTCGACGGCGCGCTGGATCAGCAGCCGCTGGTAGGCGTAGCCGATGACGAACAGCGCCGCCATCACCAGCGGCATGGTGAGCAGCGGATCGATGTGCAGCTTCTCGGAGAGGATCAGCGCCAGGTAGGCGCCGATCAGCACCAGGATGCCGTGACTGAGGTTGATGACGTGCAGCACCCCGAAGATCAGCGAGAAGCCGACGGCGGCAAGGGCATAGATGCCGCCCAGCACCATGCCGTCGGCCAAAGTCTGTGCAATCAGGTTCATGAAGGCAGGCGGGCGCTATGCGCCGACATCGACAGTAGTCCAACCATTGACCTCATCCTGAGGAGCCGCGCGCAGCGCGGCGTCCCGAAGGACGGGCAAAGGACAAAACCCTGGAACAGGCCGGCGCGAAGCACCGTCGCTGTTGCCCCCCCTTCGAGACGCGACCCTCCTGGCCGCTCCTCAGGGTGAGGTCGACGCGAGGGTTGGCGCCGATGGGCAAGCGGTCTCCGCTCACACCTTCTTGTCCCACGGCGGGGCCGGGTAGATCGCCGAGGCCGTGCTCGCGTCCTTCGGATAGACGATCTCGAGCTTGCCCTTCTGCACCTGGCCGATCATGCCGCCCATCAGGATCTCGTCGCCGTCGCCTTCGGGGGTGAACTTGATGCGGCTGTAGAAGGTCTCGTAGTTGGCCGCCGACAGTGCGTCGCGGACCGCTTCGGGCTTGAGGCTCTTGGCTGCCTGCATGGCGAGGATGTAGGTCTCGATGCAGGCCGCCGCACCGGCGGTGTGATAGGCGATCGGACGGGTGAACTTGGTGCGGTAGTACTCGGCGAACTTCTTCGAATCGCCGAAGAACTTGTCCTTGAAGGGCACGTTCTCGTCCCAATAGGTCGAGCACAGCAGCGCCTCCGAATGCTTGCCCAGCGCCTCGCGGAAAGAGGCGAGCTGGGGCCCCAGTCCCTGGAACAGCAGCTTCACGTTGGTGCCGCTGGCGATCATCTGGCGCGCCACCAGCAGCGAGTTCTGGTCGTGCATGACGCAGACCAGCAGGTCGGGCGTGTTGGCGCGCACCGAGCCCAGCACACTCGACACGTCGGTCGGCTTGGCCGGCAGCTCGTAGCTGTCGATGCGCTTGAATCCGGCCGCGTCGCAGGCCAGCCGCACGCCCTCGCCGGCGGTCTTGGAGAAGGCGTCGTTGGTGTAGATCACCGAGTAGCTCTGCGGCGTCGGCTGCAGCGTCTTGAACAGCGCCGCCGTCGCCGCGAACTGGCGGGTCGCGCGCGGATACATGCCGAACACGTACTTGAGGCCGCGGGTGAAGATCGCGTCTGAGCCGCCGCCCGTCTGCACCATGGGCTTCTTCGCCCGCTCGGTGATCGCGGCGGTGGGCAGCACGATGTTGCTGCCGAACGAGCCCAGGAAGAAGTCGGTGCCCTCGTCGATCTGGCGCTGGATCAAGGTGGTGGCGCGCGCCGGGTCGCTGGCGTCGTCGAACAGCTTGAGCTCGATCTTGTACTTCTCGCCGGCGATCTCGACGCCGCCCAGCACGTCGTTGAAATAGGTCGCCGCCGTGATGTAGCCGTTGTTGACGTTGAGCCCGGTCTCCGCCGCCGCGCCGGTGAGCGGCACCGATCCGCCGATCACCAGGGTCTTGCCGGCCTGCGCCTCGGCCGAACGGATGGCTGGTGCGGCGAGAGCGGCTGCCGCCAATCCTCCCGTCCGCAGAACGTCGCGACGTCGCATGTGGCTATCCTCGATGACGAAATGCCTGAAGCTGCGCCAGTCTATTGCAAAAGACGTGCCCTTGGCATCCGTCACGGGACCGCTGTTTCGCGTTGAGGATGCTGCCGCGTGTCCCCTACGTCTCGGAGCGCTCCGGCAGCCCTCCGCCGATTTCTGCGACCATCTCGATCTCGGCTCGTTTGACTCCGACATCGGCGAGCAGATGATTGTCGAGACTGCGCAGGTCGGCGATCGCCTGATCACGGGTGCGTTCCGTGGCCTTGAGCGAGTCCCAAAGCCAAAGGCGCGCCACTGCCCGCACGATCAGTCCGGTCGCGAGCCGCCCGGCCCGTGAATGCACGTTGAGCATTTTCGGCTCCTATCAACGATCTGGACAGAGAGGTGCCGCCTCACCGGAGCGGGCCGCGCGTCAGGTGAATGACCAGCATTCCCCTGCCCCGGTCGAGCTCTGCGTGACAACCCCGGGAAACCAGCGATCCCCAGCTGTCGGGGCCGTCCCACAGCAGGCTCAATGAAGAGGCGCCGCGCGTGCGGGCAGCATGCAATGCCGCCCGGACCAGACCCAGCCGCTCTTGCTCATTTGCGCCGTTGTGCAGCGACAGCGTGAGCTCGGGTTGCTTCCAGCCGATCACGGGTGCTCCGAACAGCTCGGCGAGCCCCCATAAGCGTCCGTTGTCTTCACAGCCCACGGCGCAGTACCAGTTCCAATTCAGCCGTGCGCGCCAGCGGCGGATCGAGGCGTCGCTGACTGCATATCGGAAGCGGGCCAAGCGCTCCTCGCTGGTGAAATCGAGAAAGTACGACAGCAGTCGTGCTTCCTGCGCGGCATGGAATTCGACGGCGCCCTGGCGCGCATCGAGTTGTCGGGCCGGTGGCAGGAACAAGCTCTCCTGAGGGTTCGCGATCAACATTGTTGCCTCCGCGGTCGACACGCAGGCTGGGGCGGGCGAATTGCCCGACCTGACGAGGCGCGTCTGGTGGCAACCATAGAAGTCGGTAGGTTGGGTGCGTCATCCGTTCGAAGGAGACGAAGCAGGCTGCTTACCTGCTGCGCAGCGGCGGCGTCGACTGGGCCAGCAGATGGACGAGGTCGGCCTGGCGATTCGTGTTGGTCTTGGCAAACAGCTTCTGCAGGTGGGTCTTGACCGTCGTCAGGCTGATGCCGAGCTGATCGGCGGTATCCTGCGGTGTTCTGCCGTCACCGACATGTTCAAGCACCCTGAGCTCTGCGGCGGTGAGCCTGTAGAGCTCGCCGAAGGCCTCGAGCGGCGGCGTCGATGGCGTCGCCGGGTCCTGAACGATCACGGCAGTTCCTCCCGGCAGCGCGGCAAGCGGATTGCGCCCCAGGCGCCAGTCCAGCGGCAGCACGCTGGCGACCAGGCCGCCGCCTGCGAGGTTCGGCAAGGGAATGGCATGGCGTCCGGTAGCCTGTGGCGCCCTGCCCAGGCCGCTTTGCGCCAGGGCGCGCGACAGGGCCTGCCGCGCACCCTGATCGACGGCCGCCAGCCGGCCATTGCGCGCACTCAGCGAGCCGCCGGCGGCGACCAACCTCTCGGCGGAGCCGTTCATGTAGGTGATGCGTCCCTGCTCTTCGGTGAGAAAGATACCGGTCGACAGGCTGTCGACCGTCGCTTCGAGGCGAGCGGCCGCGACGCTCTGCAGGTCGAACGCGTCCGAAATCAGAAGCGCCCGGCAGATGTGGGGCGAGAGGGCGCCGAGCAGCTTGAGATCCTTCTCGCCGTAACGCGCCTGGACGTCCGACCGGGCGAGCGAGAACCAGCCGACCCGCCGACCTGACTTCAAAACGAAGACGCCGATGACGTCGCGAAAGCCCAGCGGCTTCACCCACTTGACGTAGAAGTCGCTGTTCTGGATTTCACGCTCGCCGGCGAGCATGGTCATGGTCGCGACGTCGCCCGGCCGATCGAAGGTCGCCGACTGGACCGGCGGCGACGGCGCCAGCACGAGCTTCTCGAAGTACAGCCGCAGGAACGACTGCTCCGCGCCGTGCTCGAAGACCCGGGTGCGGCCATCGGCTTGGCGATCGTGCACGACGATCGAGCTGGCGGCGCTTTCGCCAAACGTCGAGATCAGCGGCAGGGTGCGGGCCCAGCCCGCAGGATCGAGCACGCAGTCGTAGACGGAGCCCAGCAGCTCGCTGAGCGTTTCGGCGCGCATGGAAGGCATCTATCGTGCGGTGGCAACGCCCATCGCGGCGTCAGGCGATGGTCATTCTAGGCGGTCGACTGTCCGGCGCAAGGCGCCGGTCAGGTCCAGCCTTTGGGCGGCACGAAGCCCTGGAATTCGCGCTCCAGGTGGTGAGCCACCTCGATGCAGGTGAGATCGCCGAACTCCGGCCCGACGATCTGAACGCCGATCGGCAGGCCGGTCTGCGAGAACCCGGCGGGCGCAACGGTCGAGGGCAGATAGGCGACGGTGAAGTAGGCGCCCCAGAAGGTCGGATCGGCAGGAGAGGTGCGCCGCCCTTTCACGACGACCTTGCGCTCGTGCCAAGCGTGCTTGGGATCGTGCGGCACGGCGACGGTCGGTGCCGCGGGGCACAGCAGGACGTCCCACTCGGTGAAGAAGGCCTTCCACGCACGGCGCAGCAGATTGCGCGCATTGTCGAGCTCGATCCACTCGGCGTAGCTGAAGGTCCTCTCGGCGGGCGCCCCGCCCGACTCTTCCACCGCCATGAAACGGGCCCTGAGATGGGCAAGGCGCGACCAGAATTTCTCGTCGCGTTGCCGGGCCGTCAGTCCCGACATCAGCAGGCCGCCAAAGATCCGAAACGCCGCCGCGCTGTCGATCGCCGGGCGGGCCCTGTCGCTGACCTTGGCTCCCCGCTTCGCCAGGAAGTCCGCGACAGCCTGGATGCGGTCCTGGACCTCGGTGTCGACATCGAAGTGTGGGTCGTCGCGCATGACGGCGACCCTGAGATCGCCGAGCTTGCTGGTGCGGGCGGGCGGCAGGGCCAGGCGCCAGGCGACCGCCTCGTCGGGGGCCGGACCGGAAATCAGCGACAAGGCGAGCTTCAAGTCGGCGGCGCTGCGCGCCAGCGGCCCGGCCACCGCCAGGTCGGGCTTGTGGCCGATGCCCGGCATGACGTGCCCGACCCAATTGGTGATGCCGTAGGTCGATTTGTGACCATAGATCCCGCAATAGTGCGCCACGTTGCGCACGCCGCCGCCGAAATCGACGCCGATCTCCAGGCCGGTCAGGCCGGCGGCGAGCGCCGCGGCCGCCCCGCCCGACGACCCGCCGGGCGAGCGCGTGAGATCCCAAGGGTTGCTGGTGGTGCCATAGATGTCGTTGTGTGTGGCCCAGCCGATGAGATAGGCGGCGACGTTGGTCTTGCCGAAGGCGATTGCGCCGGCATCGAGATAGCGCTGGACCGCGAGCGCATTGCTGGCCGGGCGATGATCCTTGAGCTCGGGCACGCCCCAGGTCGCCGGCAGGCCGGCGAGATCGAAGCTGTCCTTGATGGTGATCGGCAGCCCGTGCAGGGGCCCCAGCGGGGCGCCTCGCGCGATCGCGGCGTCGGCTTCCTTGGCGCGCCGGCGCGCGCCGGAGGCGTCCATGGAGACGACGGCGTTGACGCGTGGATTGTGTTTCTCGATGCGCGCCAGATAGAGATCCAGCAGCTCTTCCGAGCCGATCTTCTTCTTCTCGATCAGGGCAACCAGCTCGGTGGCGGAGCGGAACGGCAGCGCGTGCATGGTGCGCGTTCAGTGAAGGCGTGATGCCGGCATGGCGGCGTTGGGCGAGGACCACGCGACGATCTGCTTCATCATCTCCTCCGGCGAGGTGAACCGCCGCTCGTCGTAGCACCCGAGTGGAAACACGGCGGTCTGCGAGCAGCAGAGGGTGCAGAACGAGCAGGGATTGTCAGGGCTGTCGACGCCGCGCGCGAACTGGCGGACCAGATCGGGATTGGCCAGCAGCGGGCGCGCAATCGCGACCATGTCGCATTTACCCGAGGCAAGCGCGTCGTCGATCACGCGGCGGTCCTGGAAGCCGCCATTGGCGATGACGGGAATGCCGACACTCTGGCGGATGATCGAGGCGAAATCCGCATTGGCGGCAGGCCGGAAGCGATAGCCCAGCCCGAAGATGCGCTTGCGTACCGGGCCCGGCACGATGTTGAAGAGCGTGGCGCGGAGGCCCGCCTTGGTGCTGAGGTAGCGCGTCGTATTGACGAACGTCAGAAAGCCTTCATCGGGATAGTCGCCCGGGCTTCCCTTCGGATTGGGAAAGCCGAAGCCGCTGTCGATATGCAGGTAGTCGATGCCGAGCAGTTCCAATTGGCGTGCGTAATAGGTCGTTTCCGCCAGATCGTTTCCGACGAAATAGTGGCGCAGCGGCCATACGAGGGGCAGGCGGACATTCAAGGGCAGGATGTTGAAATCCTTTGCCGAAAGCCGCACGCCGAACAGGAAATCGCGGCCGATTTCCCGGCGCACCGCCTCGACGATCTCGCGCAGGAAGCGAAAGCGATTTTCGACCGATCCGCCGTACTTGTCCGTCCGCCGGTTGGTTACAGGATTGAGAAACTGATGGATGAGGTAACCCTTCGAGGCGGTGATCTCGACGCCGTCGCACCGGGCCTCGGTCACCCGGCGCGCCGCCTGGGCAAAATTGTCGATCACGGCCTCGATCTGCTTGCACGTCATCGACCTGGAGCGGTTGTGATAGCCGTAGAGCAGGTCGAAGAAGGACGAGGCGGACAACCGGTCCTGATCCTGCGGCCGCAGGCTGGTATGGGTATGGGCGCCGGTGTCGCCGAGCTGAATGATATAGCGGCAGGTATTTCCCGACTTGATCTCCTCTACGGCTTCCCGCAGCGGACCGACATAGCGGTCGTCGTGCAAGGTCGGATATTCGAGCGGCGACATGCGCGCTTCGGTGACGCTGATCGTCGCCGAGATGATGCCGCCCACCCCGTTGTCGGCGAATCGCTTCTCGAAGTGGGTAAAGGCGGGAGAGACGGTTCCGTCATAGTAGCAGGTCCGTCCGCCCATCGATGAGCGGAGAATCCGGTTCGCGAACTCGACGTTACCGATCCTGAATGGTTGGAGAAGCATGTGCCCCCGGCGGCCGCCGGCAGGACCAGCGGCGTGCCAAGTACGCGCCGAGCGCGCGAGGCGGGTCAAGCGCCAAGTAAGGGTAGCGGATCGTGCGGGCGGATGCCGCCAAGGCTCTCAAACCGGGACGCTACCCGATTTGGCAACCATCTTCGCCCGCGCCGCCGTGTCATTGAGTCGGGATCATCCAGGCCCATTGGCCCGAGGGCGTTTGCACGGCATACCGGCCGGACTCGTCGCGCCAGTAGCGGTTGCCGGTCCTGGGATCGACGTAGCCCTGGTTTGGACCGATATAGGGCAGCGACTGGCGCTGGCCGGTCGTCGGATCGATCCACCAGCTCCGGCCCTGCAGGACGTCGCCAGCCTGGTTCTGGTTGCGGCTGTAGCGGTCGGCATGTTGCTGCTGGGCCCGCTGGCGTTCACGTTGCGCCCGTTGCAACTCCTGCCACTTCTCATATTCGCGCTGCTGGTTTTGCTGCTCGGACGTGCGGTAGCGCCGGATGCCTTCGGGCGTGAAGCCGCCGGTCGCGGCATACTGATAGGCGAATTGCGGATAGCTGAGAGTGCCGCCCTGCGCGAGATGTTGCTGGTACTTGGCGTAGCAATCAGGGTTCTGCATCGTGCGCTGGACGATATCGGCGGTTCGTGCCTGGATCTCGCGGTCGAGCTGCTGGCTGCGCGCCTGCTGCTCGCGCAGCATGGCGCCGTAGTCGGGTCCGATGTCGTAGCCGTTGTAATAGACCTGAGCGGCGATCTGCGTCGTCCAGCATGCCGCTACGGCAACCGTCAGAATGGCAAGCCGAGCCCGCGCTTCAACAGCGCAATGTCCGAAGGGCATCGGTCTTACCTCCTCGCGATGGTCGATCGATGAATGCTATCATGCCGGCAAACGCTTTGTCCCCTGCCGACGCGGGATGGCGAACTCCCGGTATCTCCGCCAAAGTTGAAGTCGGTGTGACGCCTGCGGCGAGGATTTCAGTGACGGATTGGCGATCGGCAACAGGATACCATGAGCGTAGATGACGTTCTTCAGGAGGCGCCGAAGCCTTCGGCCGTACGGGTGTTTCTCCGCCGCTTTCTGGTCGCTCTGCTGTTCGCGGCGCCGTCGATCGGCTCGTGGTTCACCAGCAACGTCATCTACCTGCGACTGGACGAGCTGGAGCGCCCCCTCAAGACGGAGTCGGTGACCCTCAAGGCCCAAATGAGCGACCTCGATCGGTTCGTGGCGCAGTTCCAGGCGAATGAGCTCGGTCGCGGCACGCTCAATCTGCTGATGACCGCCGTCTCGGCCGACATGAAACTGCGCTATCTCGGCGACAATCTCTACCGGGCCAACGCGGCGTCGATCGGTTCGCTGCGCCGTGCCGCCGCCATCGTCTATCCCAAGGTCTGGCAATCGGTCCTCAAACCCTACGAGGAGACCATCGCCCAGGGCTACGACAGCCCGGCCGCCGTCCAACGATTGCAGGAGCTCGAGAACAAGGTGATTGCGGATGCGCTGTCCACGATCGCTCGCGACCAGGAACGTATCAACGCGCTCGATGCTGCCCGTGAGCGCTACGAATGGTGGAGAGGGTTCATCGCCAGCACGCTGGCATATCTCGCGGTCGCCCTGTCGATCATCCTTTTCGTCTTTCGGCTACATAACATCAAGCCGTAAGGCGCGGCATGATTGTCAGCGATATCGAGACACGCGTACCTTGGTCGAGCGATCCTCATGCCGCGAGGTTTGACCATGGCAGAGCCCGAGATCGATCCCGAGCCATTCGTCAATTTCGGTGGCAACCAGAAATGGTACGCCCGCCGGTATCGGCCCCGATCGGAAGCGGAATTGCTGGATATTCTCGGGCGCCATCCCGGCAGGACCATCAAGGCGATCGGGTCGGGGCACTCGTGGAGCGGGATCGCGGCCGGCGCCGACATCGTGCTCGATATGAGTGCCCTGGACAGGGTCGAACCGATGACTCTCGACGGCCGCGATATCGTGCGGGTGGGCGCCGGCTGCCGGTTGCAGGACCTTCTGGACCGCCTGCATGCCGCTACCGATCGCACGCTGCCGACCCTGGGCGCGATCAAGAAGCAGACGATCTCGGGGGCGATCTCGACCGGCACGCACGGTTCGGGCAAGCAGAGCCTGTCCCACTTCGTCACCCGCGTGTGCATGGCCGTGCTCGATTCCCAGTTGGACAAGCATGTCATCCGGGAGTTCGTCGAGGGGCCGGAACTCCTGGCGGCACGCTGCAGCCTGGGCTGCCTGGGGATCATCGTCTCGGTCGATCTTGTGACCGTGCCTACGTGCACCACTATCCGCTGTTCTTTCGCCGGGTGTTGCCGGAAGATACCTTGATCTCGATGGCCGCGTCGCGCGAGGCGCCGATCTATTCCATCTCGCTCTTTACCTACGATGCGCCGTCCGATCGCGACACCTACTACGCCTTCTGTTCGCTGGTAGCGCGCGTGCTGCGCACGCTGGTCGATGCGCGCCTGCACTGGGGCAAGCATTTCCCGCTGCAATACGATGACATCGCCGGACTCTACCCGCGGCTGGAGAAATTCCGCGCCTTGTGCCGTACCTATGATCCGGACGGCGTTCTGCGCAATGCCTACAACCGCCGTGTCCTCGGCTTGCCGCCAGGCCGGCCGACGGCGGCGGCGCAAACCGGCGGCGAACTCTCACCGTAGGCCGAACGCCCGGACCGCGAGTGGGACGAGGATGGCGGTCAGCGGCGCGTCGAGCGCGGTGCCGACATTGCCAACCCTCGACGTCACATGATCGGGGACACGCGATCAGGCGCGCACCTGGTGTTTCATCAGCTCGTCGCCCAACCGGCCGGTGAGGAACAGGCCGCACATGCGATAGTCGCTGATCAGCGACCATAGCGGCGCCTGGAAGGTCGCCGGCTTGTTCTTCTCGACGAAGAAGTGGCTGAGCCATGCCGGGCCGTAACCGAAGAACGGCACCGCGAGCAGCCACCACCAGCTCTGGCTCGCGACAGCCGCCATCAGCACTACGGTCGAGGCAAGCGTGCCGACATAGTGAATGGCGCGCGTCCGCGGCTTGGCGTGCTCATGCAGGTAGAATGGCCAGAACTCGGCATAGGTCTGGAAGCGCTGGGCCATGGCCATAGGATAGCGCTTTGAGTTGAAGCCTGCAGCTACCCTGGAATGGCGCCTTTGATGTTGAGGAGACCGCCCCTCGAGTTCCTCGGGATAAACTCCGCGGCCATCTCGAAGATGGGCTGCACAGGAGATCAACCGTGTCGCAGCACCCTTCACTGTTGCCGACTACAGCATGATTTTCTTGGGTTGATGCACCAAAGTATGACCTCACCGCTGAGGAGCGGCCGCAGGCCGCGTCTCGAAGGGTCGGCAACAGACGTACTCTGGCCCACCCTTCGAGACGCCACGCTCCGCGCGGCTCCTCAGGGTGAGGTTTCCACTTAAAGCAATCACGCTCCAAGGGCGAAGGTTACGTCGCCCGATTCGAGACGCGGCCCTCCGGGCCGCTCCTCAGGGTGAGGTCCCTTCGTCCTTTAACGCCTATGGGGCACCTCCCTCGATTACGGGGAAGGAAAGGAGGCGCTATGGTCCCAGTGCGCCCGCCGCCTTCAGTTCGGCGATCTCGTCCACGCCATACCCTGCCTCGCGCAGGATCTCCTCGCTGTGCTCGCCGATCCCGGGTGGCGGGCCGGCTTTGCGAGGCTGGGCGAAGCCCAGCCGGATGGGGTTGTTCACCGTGCGCGGGATCTCGGGGTTGGTGGTGTCGGCGAAGATGCCGGCGTGGCGGGCCTGCTCGTCGTCGACCACGTCGGCCAGCCGGCCGATCACCCCGTACGGGATGCCGGTGCCGGCGAGGGCCGTCTCCCATTCGGCATAGGTTCGGGTGGCGAAGATCGGCGCCAGTTCCTGCTGCAACTCGAGCGAGCGCTCGCGCCGGTCGGGGCGGCTGGCGAGGCGCGGGTCGTCGAGCAGATCGGGCCGGCCAATCGCCTTGCAGAGGGGTGCCCATAGCCGGTCGTCGCGCACCATCAGGAGCTGCAGCCAGCGATCGTCCTTGGTGCGGTAGAGGTTGGTGAGCGCATTGCGCGGCCGATCGGGCGATTGCCGCGGCGGCAGCTTGGCGCCGAGCAGCGCGCCTGCTGCCGACGTGCCGTTGGCCCACACGCCGTTGGCATAGAGCGAGGTGCCGACCCAGTTGCCCCTGCCGGTGCGGTCGCGCTGGCGCAACCCCATCAGGATGGCGGCGACCAGGGTCATCGCCGTTGCCCGATCGCCTTGCGCCGGCAGCGACAGGCCGGGCGGCCCGCCCTCGTAGCGCGCCGCGTCGAGGATGCCCGAGCGGCCGAAATAGGCCGACACGTCGAAGCCCGGCCGGTCGCGATCGGGGCCGCTCTCGCCGTAGCCGGTGAGCGAGCAGTAGACCAGGCGCGGGTTCAGCGGCTCGACATCCTCCCAGCGCAGCCGCAGCCGCTCGCGCGTCGGCGGCGGGAAGTTCACGATCATGACGTCGGCGCGGCCGATCAGCCGCTCGAGCACGCCGCGCGCCGCTGCGTTCTTGAGGTCGAGGGCCAGCGAACGCTTCAGCCGGCCGTCGAGCTGCCAGGGGAAGTTGCGGTCGCTGACCGGATAGCTGGCGTTGCGGAAATTGTTGCGATGCGGGTCGCCGTCCGGCGGCTCGATCTTGATCACGTCGGCGCCGAAATCGGCCAGCGCCACGGCAGCGGCCGGCGCGGCGATGAACGAGCTGATGTCGAGGACGACCAGCCCGCTGAGGGGCAGCCCGCCGAGCGGCAAGTCTTCGCGCATCGCGGTGCTCATCTGAGCGCGCCGCTCTGGCGCAGCTCGGCGATCTCGCCGGCCGACAGGCCGATCTCGCCCAGGATCTCGTCGCTGTGCTGGCCGAGGGCGGGCGCCGGCCCGGCGATGCGCTGCTCGGCGAAGCCGAGGCGGATCGGGTTGGCCAAGGTGCGCGGCATGTCGGCGATCGCCGTGTCGACGACGGCGCCACAGGCGACCGCCTGGTCGTCGCCGGGCACGTCCTGCGGCCGGCTGATCACGCCGAAGGTGATACCGTTGTCCACCAGAGCCTTGCGCCAATGGTCGTAGTCGTGGCGGGCGAAGGCGTGCTTGAGGATGACGGCGAGATCGGCCGAATGCTGCCGGCGGTCGGCCTGGGTGACGAAGCGCGGGTCTTCGGGAAGCTCGGGCTGGCCGATCGCCTGGCACAGCGGCACCCACATCTTGTCCTCGCGCACGATGGTGAGCTGCAGCCAGCGATCGTCCGACGTGGTGTAGATGTTGCCCAGCGCCGAGCGCGGCCGTTCGGGCGGCGGGCGGTGCGGCAGGTAGGCGCCGACCAGGGCGGCCTGGGCGACGACGCCGCACGACCACAGGCCGTTGCCGAGCAGCGACGTGCCGACCCACGAGCCTTCGCCGGTCTTCATGCGATGGATCAGCGCCATCAGGATGGCCGAGACAAGGCCCATCGCCGTCGCACGATCGCCCTGGGCAGGGCCGGGCACGCCGGGCGGGCCGCCCTCGTAGCGCTGCGCGTCGAGCAGTCCGGAGCGGGCGAAATAGGCGGTGGCGTCGAAGCCAGGCCGGTCGCGGTCGGGACCGGTCTCGCCGTAGCCGGTGAGCGAGGCGTAGATCAGCCGCGGGTTGACCGGCTTCACGTTCTCGTAGCTGAGCTTGAGCTTGTCGCGCACCGGCGGCGGGAAGTTGCAGATCAGCACGTCGGACACGGCGATCAGCTTGTCGAGCGCGGTGCGCGCCTCGGGGAGCTTGAGGTCGAGCACCAGGGAGCGCTTGTTGCGCGAGTCCATGTGCCAGGGATAGTTGACCTCGGCTTTCGGATAGTTCGACGAATCGTGCATGATGCGACGGTTGGGATCACCGTCCGGCCCCTCGATCTTGATCACGTCGGCGCCCCAGTCGCCCAGCACGACGGCCGCCGCCGGGGCGGCGATGAAGGAACTGATGTCCAGCACGCGCAGGCCTGCCATGGGCAGGTCGGACTCGGTCATTGGTTGGTCCCCGAAAAAGCTGCTCCTGCCCTATCGTTGCTTGCCCCGGCCATCCGTCAAGTCCGTCGGTGAAAGCGTATTTCGTTTGGAGAGATCGTGAGGGTAGTGTCATGTCTTCGTCCTCCCCGACTTCGTCGGGGAGGAGAAGATTTGGGGAGACACCGTGGCCAGGAAGCGCAAGCCCAATTTCATTGTCGTGCTGATCGACGATCTTCGGTTCGACGAGCTCGGCATCTGCGGCCATCCCTACATGAAGACACCGCACATCGATCGCATCGGCCATGAGGGTGCGATGTTCACGGCGGCCTTCCACACCACGCCGCTCTGCTCGCCCAACCGGGCGTCGATCGTCACCGGGCAGTACGCCAGCCGGCACGGCATCATCGACAACGTGGCGCGCGATGCGCACAGCCATCGTCTGCCCAACTATCACGCCATCCTGCAGCGCCTGGGCTACGAGACCGCCCATGTCGGCAAGTGGCACATGGGCAATTCCGGCATGCCGCGACCGGGCTACGACCGCTGGGTAAGCTTTCCGGGCCACGGCTCGATCGTCGATCCGGTGCTCAACATCGACGGCGAGGAGCGTCAGCATCCGGGCTATATCACCGACCTCCTGAACGGGCACGCCGTCGAGTTCCTGCGCCGCGAGCGGACCAAGCCCTTCGCCCTGTTCTTCGCCCACAAGGCGGTGCATCCCGACGCCTTCCAGGCGGCCGACGGCACGATCGATCTCAGCAAGGGCGGCTACCGGCCGGCACCGCGCCACGCCGACCTCTACAAGGGCGAGCATTTCCCGCGCCGGCCCAACGCCTTGCCGGCGGCCAAGGTGGTGAAGGACAAGCCGGCCTGGACCGAGGCGTTCCAGCTCCGCGTCAACGAGGCCTCGCGCAAGGTGCTCGACGGCATCCAGGCCGGCAGCGACGAGGAGATCCGCCTGCGTGCCGCCATGATGGCCTCGGTCGACGAGGGCATGGGCGAGGTGTTCGATGCCCTGGAAGAGACCGGCCAGCTCGACGACACCTTCATCCTGTTCCTGGGCGACAATGGCTACTTCTTCGGCGAGCACGGGCTGGGCCCGGAACGGCGCTTCGCCTACGAGGAGGGCATCCGGTCGCCGTTCCTGCTGCGCTATCCCGCCTGGTTCAAGCCGGGCACGGTGAGCGACGACCTGGTGCTGGCGCTCGATATCGCGCCGACGCTGGTCGATCTCGCCGGCGGCAAGGCCGCCGACGTCGAGCACATGCAGGGCCTGTCGCTGCGCCCGCTTGCCACGGGTGGTCGGGGCGCCGGCTTGCGCAAGTCGTTCATGTGCGAGTATTTCAGCGAGAACGCCATGCCGTGGCTGATCGGCATGAGCTACAAGGCGATCCGCACGCGTCGGCACAAGTACATTCACTGGACGCAGAAATCTCTCGACGGCGTCGAGTGCGACGAGCTCTACGACCTCAGGGCCGATCCCTACGAGATGCACAACCTGGTCGGCAAGCGCAGCGAGCGCGCCACCGTGGCCAAGCTGCGCAAGCAGCTCGCGGCGCTGGTCGCGCAGTCGGTGGGGCTGTGAGCCTTGAAGAGAAAGGGCCCTCGCTTCGGCGCGTGCGTAGCAAGCGCCTTTCTCGGGATGACAGCTTTGCTGTTGGCGCGACAGTGATGTCGGCAGCGTTGCCTCCTGTCGACGGTACTGCTCGTGTTGCCGGGAATGCTGTCATCCCGAGCGTAGCGAGGGACCTTTCACCGTGTTCAACTTTGAGTAGTCTGTTCAACTCGAGATCGAAACGGACCTCGCCATGCTTCTGACCAAACGCACCTTCCTCGCCACAGTGCTCGCCGCCGCGACCGCGACCACCACCCGCGCGCAGGCGTGGCCGGCCAAGCCGATCCGCATGATCGTGCCGCTGGCGCCGGGCGCGACGGCGGACATCGTCGCCCGCGTGTTCGCCGAGGAGCTCGGCAAGTCGCTTGGCCAGACGGTCGTGGTCGACAACAAGACCGGCGCCGGCGGAACCATCGCCACCGCCGAAGCGGCACGCTCGCCGGCCGACGGCTATACGATGGCGCTGGTCTCGCAGGGCACGATGGTCTTCAACATCGGGCTCTACAAGGCGCCGGGGTACGACCCGCTGAAGGACCTGGCCACGGTCACGGCGACCGGCGGCGTCTCCAACGTCCTGATCGTCCGTCCCGACAATCCGGCCAGGAGCGTCGCCGACCTGCTGGCGCAGGCGCGTGCCAAGCCAGGCGAGCTCACCTATTCCTCGGGCGGCGTCGGCACCAGCCATCACATGTCGGGCGTGCTGCTCGAGCTGCGCACCGGCGTGAAGCTGCAGCACGTGCCCTATCGTGCCACGCCAGCCGGCATCCTCGCCGTCGCCAACGGCGAGGTGACGATGGGCCTGTTCAACACGCCGACGGTGATTGGCCAGATCAAGGGCGGCAAGCTCAAGCCGCTCGCCGTGACCAGCGGGAAGCGCTCCGACCTGCTGCCCGGGATCCCGACCATGATCGAGGCGGGTGTGAAGGACTACGTGGTCAACACCTGGATGGGCTTTGCCGTGCCGGCCGGCGTGCCCGAGCCGGTGATCGGCCGGCTCAATGCGGAGATCAACCGGATCGGCCAATTGCCGCAGGTGCGCGAGAAGATGCTGAGCCAGGGCATCGACATGCTGCCGCCCGAGCCGCCCGCCGCCGCCCAGAAGCTGGTGCGCGACGACCTGGCGCTGTGGCTGCCCATCATCAAGGCCTCGGGGGCGTCGGCGGAGTGACTCATCCTCCTCCCCAGCGTCTTCGCTGGGGAGGTGTCCGCGTAATCGCGGACGGAGGGGTCATGAGTCACGTGACGTGGCCTATGACCCCTCCGTCGCCGAAGACGGCGACACCTCCCCAAGCTGCGCTTAGGGAGGAAAACCGCCTTCCTTGCAAAAGCCCCCTTCGGCGCGTATCTCCCTGCCGCCTTCAACCAGAGGAGAGCGCATCCCCGCGCCATAGTGTCATGGGCTACAGAGTCGCCGTCGTCGGCGCGACCGGAAATGTCGGTCGCGAAATGTTGCAGATCCTGGCCGAGAGGAACTTCCCGGCCGACGATGTCGTCGCCCTGGCGTCCGCCCGGTCGGCCGGCAAGCAGACCTCGTTCGGCGACAAATCGGTCCTCAAAGTCCGTGACCTGGCGAAGTTCGACTTCAAGGGCATCGACATCGTGCTGAGCTCGCCGGGCGCCAAGGTGTCGGCAGAGCACAGCCCGCGCGCCGCCAAGGCCGGCGCCGTGGTGATCGACAACACCTCGTACTGGCGCATGGATCCCGACGTGCCGCTGGTGGTGCCCGAGGTCAATGCCAAGGCGATCGCGGGCTACAAGGGCCGCGGCATCATCGCCAATCCCAACTGCTCGACCATCCAGATGGTGACGGCGCTGAAGCCGATCCACGAGGCAGCCACCATCCGCCGCGTCGTCGTCGCGACCTACCAGTCGACCTCCGGCGCCGGCAAGGACGCGATGGACGAGCTGCTCAACCAGACCAAGAGCTTCTTCGTCAACCAGACGCTGGAGCCCAAGAAGTTCACCAAGAGCATTGCCTTCAACGTCATTCCCCACATCGACGTGTTCATGGAGGACGGCTCGACCAAGGAAGAGTGGAAGATGGTGGTCGAGACCAAGAAGATTCTCGACCCCAAGATCAAGGTCCACGCTACCTGCGTGCGCGTGCCGACCTTCATCGGCCACGCCGAGGCGGTGAATCTCGAGCTCGAGCAGCCGCTCGACGAACACGAGGCGCGCGCGTTGCTGGCCGCTCAGCCGGGCGTGCTGGTAGTCGACCGGCGTGAGCCGGGCGGCTACGTCACGCCGCAGGAAGTGACCGGCCAGGATGGCGTGTTCGTGAGCCGCGTGCGCGTCGATCCGACAGTCGAGAACGGCCTCGCGATGTGGGTGGTGAGCGACAATCTGCGCAAAGGTGCCGCGCTCAACGCCATCCAGATCGCCGAGGAGCTGATCAAGAGCTACATCTAGCCGCGCCGCTTGATAAAGGTCCCTCGGTTGCGACGCGAAGCGCCTGTCTCAGCATGACAGTATTGTGCCTCGCGTGCGCCACTCCAGTGCGCGTCTTTGTGCGATCGGCGATGAGCGCGCCAGTGGAGTGGCGCGCCCCGCCCAAGATGCTGTCATCCTGAGCGCAGCGAAGGACCTTTCGAGTAATCGCGGCGCGATAATCGTCTTTTAGAACAGGTGATTGGAACTGTTACTTCCTGTACTATGACAGGATGTACGGGACGCCTCCGATCGATGCGCCGCGGCACGATTCGCTGGCCGGCGACCGCGCGCCGACTCCCTTGTTCGGCGACGACACGCAAAGCTTCGTGCAGCAGATGCGGCTTGCCGCGCAGGCGCATCGCGCTGGCCGCCTCGACGAGGCGATCGGCTCGTACCTGCGGCTGCTTGCCGTGCAGCCGCACCACGCCGAGCTGCACAACAATCTCGGCGTCGCCCTGCGCCTCGCCGGCAAGCTCGATGCATCGGTCTGTCATCACCGGCTGTCGCTGGCGGTCGAGCCCGACAATCCGGCGCTGCACTCCAATCTCGGCAATGCGCTCAGGGCGGCCAATCGGCTCGACGAGGCGGCGACGCATCACTTCCGGTCGATCAGCCTCAATCGCACCTACGCCGAAGGCTTCTTCAATCTGGCGCTCTGCCTGCGCGATCTCGGCCGCGTCGAGGAATCGATCGGCTGCTTCACGCGCGCGCTGGCGCTCGAACCAGACAATCCGCGGGTCAAGGCGGAGCATGCCATCGCGTTGCTGATGCGCGGCGAGATGGAAGCGGGCTTCGCCGCCTACGAGGTGCGCAAGCAGCTGGCCGACTGGCCCAGGCCGGACTTCAGCAAGCCGGCCTGGCTCGGCGGCCCGATCGGCGGGCGGCGCATCCTGCTCTATCCCGAGCAGGGGCTGAGCGACGTCCTGCTGTTCGTGCGTTTCGCGCGCGAGCTGAAGCGGCGCGGCGCCATCGTCATCGTGCTGTGCCAGGCGCTGCTCAGGGACCTGCTCGCCGGGATCGACTACATCGACGAGGTCGTGGCCGAAGGCGAGTTGCTGCCCGAGTTCGACGTGCATGCCTCCCTGGTGTCGCTGCCGCATCTCTGTCACGTCGATTTCGAGGCCGTGCCGGGCGAGCCCGCCTACCTGCAGGCGCCGGCTGCCAGTCGCATCAAGCTCGGCCACGTCGAGCGCTCGAAGCTGCGCGTCGGCGCCTACTGGGCGGCGATGCCCGGCCAGGCGCAGGACCGCCGCCGTTCCGCGCCGTTCAGTGAGATCATGGCGCTGGCCGGCGATCCCGAGCTGCTGATGTTCAGTCTGCAGGGCGGCGCCGCGCAGAAGGAGATCGAGCAGCTCGGCGCTGGCGGCCTGGTGCACGATGTCGGCCGCGGCATCTTCGATTTCGCCGAGGCGGCGACGGCGCTCGCGCAGCTCGACCTGTTGATCTCGATCGACGCGCCGATCGCCCATCTCGCCGCGGCGATGGGCATCCGGACCTGGGTCCTGCTGCCGCAGGCGGCCGACTGGCGCTGGCGGCTGCGCAGCCGCAGCGGCTCCTGGCACCGCACGGCGCGGCTGTTCATCCAGCCGCGTGCCGGCGACTGGGCCGCCGTCTTCGCCTCGGTGCGCCGCGAGCTCGCGACGCTCAAGCAGGGGGCCAGGGGTTCATAGGCGCTGACTCTGTCCAAAGAACACGTCATGCGCCGGGAGCGCGCCACTTCTGTGGCGCTCATGGGGCGTGTCATCAAGGAGAAGAGCGTCATAGGAGTTGCCCACCGGCTCGGGGCTGCCCCGCAAGGAAACATTGGGACAAGCGATTTTTCTGGGCGGTGCACCGCTGAAAGGTTCCTCGCTGCGCTCGGGATGACAGAATCGATGTCATTCCGAGCGCAGCGAGGGGTCCTTTGCTCATGTTTCTTGCTAGCTTGCCTGGTCTGCACGGGACTTCGCTTGAAGCCGCCGCAGGTCCGCGGCGTCGTCGACATCGTCGAGCGTGTCGGCAAAGCCCACCGAGTAGTGTGCCGGGATCGTTGCCAGCGTGTCGGCGAGGGCGTGCGGTGTCGACCATCGCACGCCGGCGAACAAGGCATGGGGCAGGGGCCGCAGCCGCCGCGCCCCGATCAGCCAGTAGCCGCCGTCGGTCGCGGGGCCAAGCACGAGATCGCTGCGAGCGAGGAGGGCAAAGGCCCGAGCGATGTGATGCGAACGCATCGCCGGGATGTCGCTGCCGACCAGCACGACTGGACCGGGCGGCAGGGTGTCGAAGGGCAGCCGCATGCGCTGGCCGAGATCGCCGTGGCCTTGCCGCCGGCGGCGCAGGCCCCGCCAGATCGGATGGCCGAGCGAGTTGTCCGGTGTCACGAACAGCCAGACCCGCCAGCGCCGATCGGCAGTCAGTGTCCTGAGCGTCGTCGCGAGCAGCGTGCGGTAGAAGCGCGTCGCGGCGAGCACGCCGATCTCCCGCGCGAGCCGGCGCTTGACCCGGCCGGCCTGCGGCGCGCGGGCGAAGATCACGAGATGGCAGGTCATCAGCCGTAGAGGCGGCGGATCGCCTGCGGCGACAGGCCGGCGAAGAACAGGACGAGGCACGACAGGTTGCGCAGCGGCCGCAGCATCCAGCCGTCGCGCTCGTAGCGCCGCGCCGAGGTGATCATGTCTGCAGCGAGCGGCACCAGCCGATGGCGTCCGATACGGCGCACCAGGTCGACGTCCTCCATCAGCGGGAGAGCGGCAAAGCCGCCGAGGCGGCGATAGAAGGCGCGCGACAGGAGCAGTCCCTGATCGCCGTAAGGCAGGCCGAGCATCCTGCTGCGCCAGCCGACCAGGCGCTCGATCCGCCGCGCGCGCGGATCGGCTGACTCGAAGCGCAGGCGAAGGTACGCCGCGCGATCCTGGTTGTCGGGGGCCGCGACGAAGCGCCCGACGGCGTCGGCCCAGCCCGGGCCTGGCCGCGAATCGGCGTGCAGGAAGAAGAGCCAGGGGGCCTGTCCTGCCTCGGCGCCTGTCGCGAGCTGCTGCCCGCGTCCGGCCGCTGCCGTCACGACACGCGCGCCCGCTGTTCGGGCAATCGAGGGCGTGTCATCGCGCGAGCCGCCGTCGCAGACCGTGACCGTGAGCGCAAGATCGGCTGGCGTGCCGAGCGCGGCCAGGGTGCGCGCGAGGCTCGCGGCGGCATTCAGGGTGGGAATGACGACGTCGATCTCGGTCGTCACGCGCTGCAGGCGGCGCCACCCAGGACGCAGAACTTGGCGCAGTGCGGATGGTTCAGCCGCACCGCGCCGGTGCTCTCGGCCAGGGACTGGCCGAGCTCGAATTGCGGATCGTAGGGCAGCAGGGTGCAGGCGACGACGGCCGGCCGCGCCGCGCCCTTGCGCTTGATCACCATGCGCGAGGAGGCGCACATCACGCTGTCAGGCGCCTTGCGCAGGATGCCCCAGCACGCCGTGGTGATCTCGGGGACGTCGACCGTGGCGTCCATCTCGGGAAACAGCACCAGCGCCACCGGGCTCTTGGCCTCGATCGGCACGCCGAGCTCGGCGAACAGGCGGGCGTAGCCGTCGCGCACCTGCTCCTCGGTCTCGTCGGAGAAGCGGCGACCGGCGACGTGCACGTCGAAGCCCGCCTGGGCAAGCCACACCAGGCCGTCGATGGTGGGCTTCCAGCTCCGGGCGCCGCGCTCGCCTTCGTGCAGGGCGCGGCCGTAATGATCGACCGACACGCGCAGCGTGAGGTTGTGGCCGTGCCGCTCGAGCAGGCGCAGCAGGGCGGGCTTCATCCTGTGCATCGGCTTCATGGCGTTGGTCAGCACCATCGCCTCGAGGCCGCGCGACAGCACGTCGTCGAGCATGGCCGGCAGCTCGCGATTCATGAACGGCTCGCCGCCGGTGAAGCCGATCAGCCTGGTGTCGTGGCGGTCGCGCTCGATCTCGTCGAGGTAGGTGGCGACCTCGGCGGCGCTGAGATAGACCAGCCGGTCGTTGCGCGGCGAGGACTTTATGTAGCAGTTGCGGCACGTGAGGTTGCACAGCGTGCCGGTGTTGAACCACAACGTCTCGAGCGACCGCAGGGCCACATGGGCCCGCGTCTCGCCTTTGGCGGTGGTCAGGGGATTCTGGAACTTCGCCGGATCGATTGGAACGGTGAGCATCGATTGGGTCCTGCGTGAACGCGCCGGGCGAGCCTAGCATAGACGGCAGCCGCTCGACCTGCCGCACGGGCTTGGTTACGGTCCAATCTCAATCTGGAGAGACAAATGCTCGACGCCCAATCGCTCGACAGGATTCTGAGGAATGCCCGCACGCACAATGTCTGGCTGCCCAAGCCGGTTACCGACCAGCAACTGCGCGAGATCTACGAAATCCTGAAATGGGGGCCGACCTCGGTGAACTCCCAGCCCGGCCGCATCGTCTTCGTGCGCACGCCCGAGGGCAAGGAGAAGCTGAAGCCGGCGCTGAGCCCCGGCAACCTCGACAAGACGATGGCGGCGCCGGTCACCGCGATCATCGCCTACGACACCCGGTTCTACGAGCACCTGCCCAACATCTTCCCGCACAATCCGGCGGCCATCGACAACTTCAGGGGCGCAGGCAAGGAGGAGGTGGCGCGGATGACGGCGATCCGCAACGGCACCTTGCAGGGCGCCTATTTCATCATCGCGGCGCGCGCGTTGGAGCTCGATTGCGGCGCGATGAGCGGCTTCAACAACGCCCTGGTCGACCAGGCGTTCTTTCCGGACGGCCGCTTCAAGTCGAACTTCCTGTGCAATATCGGCTACGGCGACCACAGCACCTGTGGCGCTCATCTTGTCGATCACACAGCCTATGAGCGCTACAGGAGTGGCGCGCTCCCAGCCACGAGGGGCTCAAATCCCGAAATTGCGGCCGATCGAGCGCCAGGGGATCGGCAGCAGCGAGACCAGGGCGGCGACGCCGAAGGCCAGGATGACGGCGCCGGAGATGCGGTTCAGCCAGAGCAGGCCGGCGCCGGTGAAGCGGGCACGCAGCGCCACGGCAGCGGTGCAGATGAGAATCCACCAGCCCAGCGCCCCGCAGAACACCGCGGCAACCAGCAGGCCGGCGTCGGGCAGGCTGGCGCCGACCCCGGCGAGGTTGCGGCCGGCGAAGGCGGCGCCGAACGCCATCACCGTCAGCGGATTGAACACCGTGATGAAGAAGCTCGAGCTGGCGTACTGGAAGTGCGTCGACACGCGATGCTCGCGGTCGTCGGCCACCGGGTCGCCGACGGTGCGCGGGCGATGGCGCATGGTGGTCCAGCCCATGACGCAGAGGCCGATGCCGCCGATGCCGAGCAGCCAGGCCTCGCGCTCGGTGACGAACTGCTCGACGAAGGAGAGGCCGAAGGCGGCCACGGCGCCGAACACCGAATCGCCCAGGGCTGCGCCGATGCCGGTCATGTAGCCGGCCACCGCGCCGACGGTGATCGAGCGGCGGATGCACAGCACCGCTGCCGGCCCGACCGGCACGGCGATCAGGAAGCCGATGACAGCGCCTTCGATGGCGAGCGCGATGGGATCGAAGACGAAGCCCGGGATTTTCATGGTCGGGCTAGAGCGCCTCGGCGACGAAGCGGCGCGGCGGAGCGACCAGGCGATCCTGCGCCGCCACCAGCTGCAGCTCGCGCTCGCCGGCAGCGCGCGTCGCCTCCAGCACGGCGAAGATCGACGAGGCCGCCTTGCCGAGCGCGAAGGCGACGTCGCCGCTCTCGATCCAGTGGGCGGAGAACAGGGCGGCCACCGCATCGCCGGTGCCGTTGGGGGCGACGTCGAAGCCGATCAGCGGCGTGGCGATGCGCCAGGCGGCCTCGCGGCCGACCGCCAGCATCTCGACCTGCTCGGCCGGCGCGTCGGTGCGGCGCAGGCTGGTGATCAGGGCGAGCTTCGGCCCGGCCAGGAGCATGCGCGCCGCGGCCAGGGCATCGTCGAGGGTCGCCACCGTGCGGCCGGTCAGGTGCTCGAGCTCGAAATGGTTGGGGGTGACGAGGTCGCAGGCCGGAATGGCGCGCTCGCGGAAGAAGGCGTCGATGCCCGGCCGGACATAGAGGCCGGTGTCGACATCGCCCAGGACCGGATCGCAGCACCACACAGCGCGCGGGTTGGCCTCACGCACCCGGCGTGCCGTATCGAGCACGACGTCGGCCAGGGCGGCGTCGCCGACATAGCCGGTCAGCAGGGCGTCGCAGCGTTTCAACAGGCCCAGCGCCTCGATGCCGTGCACGATGTCGCCGACCTGGTCGGCCGGGGCGACGCGACCGCGCCAGGCGCCGTAGCCGGTGTGATTGGAGAATTCGACCGTGTTTACCGCCCAGACCTCATGGCCCAATCGTTGCAAAGGAAAGGTGGCTGCCCGGTTGCCGACATAGCCGTAGGCGACATGGCTCTGAAGCGAGAGAAAATGCATGCAGTCCAAGACCTTGCCACAAGCAGGTCCGCCGTTATAGTCCGCCGCCCTTTGCAGGTACCCCTTCCCCGGAACCTCCTTCCCCGGAAGCCCATCGCTCGGAATCCCACCCTTCGGAATTATCGTCATGGCCCAGACCGTCCGTCCTCGTCGCAGCGTCCTTTACATGCCCGGCGCCAACACGCGCGCGCTGGAGAAGGCGCGCACCCTGCCGGCCGATGCGCTGATCTTCGATCTCGAGGATGCGGTGGCGCCTGACTCCAAGGCGGCGGCCCGGGCCAACGTGGTGGCGGCGGCGCAAAGTCGCAGCTACGGCAAGCGCGAGATCGCCATCCGTTGCAACGGGCTCACGACCGAGTGGGGCAAGGCGGACATCGCCGCCATCGCCGGGTCGGGCGCCGACGCGATCCTGGTCCCCAAGGTCGAGAGCGCGGCGGAAGTGGCCAGCGTCGTGGCGCTGCTCGATGCGGCGGGGGCGCCGGCCTCGATGACGGTGTGGGCGATGATGGAGACGCCCAGGGGCATTTTGCGCGCCGAGGAGATCGCCGGAGCGCATCCCAGGCTCGCGCTGTTCATCATGGGCACCAACGACCTGGTGAAGGACATGCGCGCACGCCACACGCCGATGCGTCTGCCCATGGTGACGGCGCTCGGCCTCGGCATGCTGGCGGCGCGCGCCTACGGATTGACCATCCTCGACGGCGTCTACAACGACATCAAGGACGAGGCGGGCTTCCGTGCCGCCTGCCAGCAGGGCCTCGAGATGGGCTTCGACGGCAAGACGCTGATCCATCCCGACCAGGTCGAGCCGTGCAACGAGGTGTTCGCGCCGTCGTCGTCCGAGCTCGAGATGGCGGGCAGGATCGTCACCGCCTTCAAGCAGGCGCAGGCCGAGGGCAAGGGCGTGGTCACGGTCGACGGCCGCATGATCGAGAACCTGCATGTCGAGCAGGCCGAGCGCGCGCTCGCGCTCGCCGCCGCGATTCGCGAGCTGCAGGCAGCGGCGTGAGCCGGCGAATTGAGAATCGAGGCGTAGCCACTCAATGCCTCACCCTGAGGAGCGCGCGAAGCGTGCGTCTCGAAGGGGCGTCACGAGCACCATGCCTGATCCGCATCCTACGAGACGCCGCGCTATGCGCGGCTCCTCAGGATGAGGTGGTTGGGTTGCTCGCAGCTAACCACGGATCGAGAGCGCGACGGGCATGACCACCAAGAGCAAGACCAGCGCCGGCAACTTCTTCGAGGATTTCCGTGTCGGCCAGGAGATCCGGCATGCCACGCCACGGACCCTCACCGAGGCCGACGCGGCGCTGAACATCGGGCTCTATGGCTCGCGCTTCGCCATCAACTCGTCCGACGTGTTCGCGCGCGCCATCGGCCTGCCGCGCGCGCCGCTCGACGACCTGCTGGTCTTCCACGTCGTCATCGGCAAGACGGTGCCCGACATCTCGCTCAATGCCGTAGCCAATCTCGGTTACGCCGAGTTCCGCTGGGGCGTGCCGGTCTACCCCGGCGATACCCTGTCGGCGCATTCGACCGTCCTGGGACTGCGGGAGAATTCCAACCGCGCAAGCGGTGTCGTCTGGGTGCGCTCGACCGGGGTCAACCAGAACGGCGAGATGGTGCTCGACTACGTGCGCTGGGTGATGGTGCACAAGCGCGATCCGCAAGCCGCCGTCGGGCCGGCGGTGACGCCGAAGACCGCGCCGGCGGTGGCGCCGGTTGGCCTGATCGTACCCGCCGGCCTCGACCTCGCCGGCTATGACGATGTCGCGGCAGGCTCGGCGGATCGCTGGGAGGACTACCAGCCGGGCGAGCGCATCGACCATGTGAGCGGCATCACGCTCGAGGATTCCGACCACATGTTCTCGACGCGGCTCTACCAGAACACCGCGCGGGTGCATTTCGACGCCTTCGCCGGCAAGAGCACGCGCTTCGGCCGCCGCCTGGCGTATGGCGGGCACGTGATCTCGCTCGCCCGCGCGCTGTCGTTCAACGGGCTGGCCAACGGCTTTCGCATGGCCGCGATCAACGGCGGCAGCCATGTCGCGCCGACCTTCGGCGGCGATACGATCTATGCTTGGTCGGAAGTGCTGGAGACGGCGCCGTTGCCGGGCCGTGACGACGCGGGCGCCTTGCGCGTGCGGACCATCGCCAGCAAGGATTGCCCGGCCGGCGCGTGGCCCGGCAAGCAGGCCGATGGCAAATACCATCCGGCGGTGGTTCTCGATCTCGACTACTGGCTGCTGGTGCCGCGCCGGCGCTGACGGCCCGGGTGAACGCAGCCGCATCAAGACTGTCATCCCGAGCGCAGCGAGGGACCTTCCGTTGCGCCGAAGGTTCCTCGCTGCGCTCGGGATGACAGGATCTTTGTTGCGCGCCATATGCTGCCACCGGAAACCGTGCCGATCGCGAACGCTCAGAGTGGTTCTCAAATTTCGCTGAGAAATCCGGGGCTTAACGCCTCAGCCGCGGCGACATTCGTTGAACTGGCGACGGCTGCGCGCTAAACAGGGCAGAGCCGTCTCGCCATTCGAGGTCCATCGCGATGAGCGTCGCCAATCGGCCGGTCCACCGGCCGCTGTCTCCCCACCTGCAGGTCTATCGGCCGCAGCTTACGTCCATGCTGTCGCTCCTGCATCGCGCCACCGGCATCGCCCTGTCGGTCGGAGCGCTCTCTCTTGCGATCTGGGTGGTCTACGCCTCGGCGAGCCCCAAGACCTACGCCCTGTTCCAGGGCTTCAACGCCTCGATCCTGGGCCGCGTGTTCCTGGCCGGCTGGCTGTTCTGCATATTCTATCACCTGTGCAACGGCATCCGGCACCTGTTCTGGGATGCCGGCTACGGCTTCGAGCTCAAGGACGCCTATCTCAGCGGCTGGATCGTGGTCGGCGTGTCGGCGGTGGCGACCCTGGTGTCGTGGATCGTCGGCCTGAGCCTGGCCTGAGGAGACGGTCATGGAAGACAGAAGGACTCCCCTGGCGCGCGCCCGCGGCCTCGGCTCGGCGCGCGACGGCCTGCATCACTGGTGGGTGCAGCGGCTGACCGCGGTCGCCCTGATCCCGCTGGTCGCCTGGTTCGCCGTGTCGCTTGTCATGCTGAGCGGCGCTGACCATATGGCGGTGAGAGCCTGGATCGGCTCGCCGGTCGTCATGGTGCTGCTGATCCTGACCATCGTCATCGGCCTGCATCACGGCCAGCTCGGCATGCAGGTCGTGGTCGAGGACTACGTGCACGGCGACGGCTGGAAGCTCGCCCTGATCGTCGCCATCCGCTTCATCGCGTTCTTCTTCGGGCTGGCGGGTGGTCGCCATCCTGCGCATCGGGTTCGGAGGCTGACATGGCCGAGGCAAGCGGCAAGAGCAACGGCGCGAGCGCCGGCACGGTCACCATCGGCGGCAACGCCTACAAGATCGTCGATCACGAATACGACGTCGTCGTGGTGGGCGCCGGCGGCGCCGGTTTGCGGGCGACCCTGGGCCTAGCGACAAAGGGCCTGAAGACGGCCTGCATCACCAAGGTGTTCCCGACGCGCAGCCACACCGTGGCGGCGCAAGGCGGCATCTCGGCCTCGCTCGGCAACATGGGGCCGGACGACTGGCGCTGGCACATGTACGATACCGTGAAAGGCTCGGACTGGCTGGGTGACCAGGACGCCATCGAGTACATGGTGCGCGAGGCGGTGCCGGCGATCATCGAGCTCGAGCATTACGGCGTGCCGTTCAGTCGTACGCCCGACGGCAAGATCTACCAGCGGCCGTTCGGCGGCATGACGACCGAGTTCGGCAAGGGCATCGCCCAACGCACCTGCGCGGCAGCCGACCGCACCGGCCACGCCATCCTGCACACGCTCTACCAGCAGTCGCTCAAGAACAACGCCGAGTTCTTCATCGAGTATTTCGCCCTCGACCTGATCATGGACGAGGGCGTGTGCCGCGGCGTCATGGCGTGGAACCTCGATGACGGGACCATTCATCGCTTCCGCGCCCACAAGACGGTGCTGGCGACTGGTGGCTATGGCCGCATCTACTTCACGGCGACGTCGGCTCACACCTGCACTGGCGACGGCGGCGCCATGGTGCTGCGCGCCGGCCTGCCAATGGAGGACATGGAGTTCATCCAGTTCCATCCGACCGGCGTCTATGGCGCGGGCTGCCTGATCACCGAGGGCGTGCGCGGCGAGGGTGGCTATGTCACCAACGCGAGCGGAGAGCGCTTCATGGAGCGCTATGCGCCGTCGGCCAAGGACCTGGCGTCGCGCGACGTCGTCAGCCGCTCGATGACCATCGAGATCCGCGAAGGCCGCGGCTGCGGGCCGAACAAGGACTACATCGAGCTGCATGTCGAGCATCTCGACCCGAAGGTGATCCACGAGCGCCTGCCCGGCATCGCCGAGACGGCGCGCATCTTCGCCGGGGTCGACGTGACGCGTCAGCCGATCCCCATCCTGCCGACCTGCCACTACAACATGGGCGGCATCCCGACCAACCATAAGTGCGAGGTGGTGACGGTGAAGGACGGCGATCCCAACGTCGTCGTCCCGGGCCTGCTGGCGGCCGGCGAGGCAGCCTGCGTCTCGGTCCATGGCGCCAACCGGCTGGGCTCGAACTCGCTGCTCGACCTGGTGGTGTTCGGCCGCGCCGTCGCCAACCGCTGCGCCGAGCTGGTGACGCCGGGCGAATCGCACAAGCAGCTGCCGCATGCCGGCGAGGAGGCGATCGCCCGCTTCGACCGGCTGCGCCATGCCAAGGGCGGCACCGGCACCGCCCAGCTTCGCCTCAACATGCAGCGCACCATGCAGAACGATTGCGCGGTGTTCCGCACCCAGCAGAGCCTCGACGAGGGCTGCGAGAAGCTCGACAAGGTGATCAGCGGCCGGCCCGACCTCAGGGTCAAGGACCGCTCGCTGATCTGGAACTCCGACCTGATGGAGACACTGGAGTTCGAGAACCTGATCCTGCAGGCCCAGGCCACCATTCGCTCGGCCGCCAACCGCAAGGAGAGCCGCGGTGCCCATGCCCGCGAGGACTATCCCGAGCGCGACGACAAGGAATGGATGAAGCACACGGTGATCTGGGTCGACGACAGCGGCAAGACCCGCATCGACTATCGCCCCGTCATCATGCAGCCGATGAGCAACGACGTGCAGTCGTTCCCGCCCAAGGCGCGCGTGTACTGAGCAACGCCCGACGCATTCATAAAGAACGTCCGAGAGATCGAGAGAGAACGATGGCCGAGTTCACACTGCCCGCCAATTCGAAGATCGGCGTGGGCGAAACCTACAAGGCGCCGGCAGGGGCCAAGAACATCCGGACGTTCAAGATCTATCGCTGGACGCCGGACGACGGCAAGAACCCGTCGATCGACACCTACGAGGTCGATCTCGACACCTGCGGGCCGACGACGCGCTGATCAAGATCAAGAACTGGACAGCCAGCTCACCTCGATCGACACCTACGAGGTCGATCTCCGATGGTTCTCGACGCGCTGATCAAGATCAAGAACGAGATGGACAGCTCGCTCACCTTCCGGCGGTCGTGCCGCGAGGGCGTGTGCGGCTCGTGCGCGATGAACATCGACGGCACCAACACGCTCGCCTGCACCAAGTTCATGTCGGAGGTGAAGGGCGACATCAAGATCTACCCGCTGCCGCACATGCCGGTGGTGCGCGATCTGGTGCCCGACCTCACCGTGCCGTACGCCCAGCTCGCCTCGATCGAGCCGTGGCTGAAATCGACCAGCCAGCCGCCGACCCGCGAGCGCCTGCAGTCGCACGACGAGCGCGCCAGGCTCGACGGGCTGTGGGAGTGCATCCTGTGCTTCTGCTGCACGACCTCGTGCCCGAGCTACTGGTGGAACGGCGAGCGCTATCTCGGCCCGGCCATCCTGCTGCAGGCCTACCGCTGGCTGGCCGACAGCCGCGACGAGGCCAAGGGCGAGCGGCTCGACCAGCTCGAGGACCCGTTCCGGCTCTATCGCTGCCATACCATCATGAACTGCACGAAGACCTGCCCCAAGGGGCTCAATCCGGCGAAGGCCATCGCCGAGATCAAGAAGATGATGGTGGAGCGGACGATTTGACCGTCCGGACGGCCGAAATGTAGAATTTGGCCAAGTTGGCCAAATTCCGCGCGATTGGCACGCTCAGGTTCAGGCACGACGCGATGCAGGCGGTGCGGATCAACGGTTTCGAGATACTCGATATCAACGCGGAACATGCCGATCTTGCCGGCTCGCTGCCGCTTCATCATTCCGATCCTTTCGATCGGATGCTGATCGCGCAAGCCAGGATCAATGGGCTTGCACTGCTATCGCTCGATCGTCACATGCTGCCCTATGGGGTACCGGTCCTCGGGATCAACTGATCCGTGGTCCGGTGTTTGCTATATCAATCGGATCGACAAGATCGGGGGGCTCAAATGATATTCAAGCCAGTTGCGGGTTTGGCAGTGCTCGCATCGGTGACGGTGGCCTGGGCATCAGCGGCCTCGGCCGGCAGCACGTTCGATGCCGTGAAGGCCAAGGGCTTCGTGCAATGCGCGGTGAATACCGGGCTCGCCGGGTTCTCGTTCTCCGACAGCCAGGGCAAGTGGACCGGGCTCGACGTCGATCTCTGCAAGGCGATCGCGGCGGCGATGTTCGGCGATGCCGAGAAGGCCAAGTTCACGCCGACCACGGCGCAGCAGCGCTTCGTCGCCCTGCAGTCGGGCGAGGTCGATGTCATCACCCGCAATGCCACGCAGACGCTGCTGCGCGACACCTCGCTCGGCTTCAACATCGCCGGGGTCAATTTCTACGACGGGCAGGGCTTCATCGTGCCGGCCAAGAGCGGCATCAAGAGCGCCAAGGAGCTGAACGGCGCGACGATCTGCGTGCAGCCCGGCACGACGACCGAGCTCAACCTCGCGGACTATTTCCGCAAGAACAAGATGACCTTCAAGCCGGTGCTGATCGAGAAGCTCGACGAGCTCCTGCAGGCCTACGCCGCGGGCCGCTGCGATTCGTACACGACGGATGCCTCTGGCCTGGCCGCCGTGCGCGCCGGCCAGCTCTCCGGCAAGGGCGAGCATACGATCCTGCCCGAGCGCATCTCCAAGGAGCCGCTCGGCCCGATCGTGCGCCACGGTGACGACCAGTGGTTCGACGTCGTGAAGTGGACCTTGATGGGCATGATCGAGGCCGAGGAGCTCGGCATCACCTCGAAGAACGTCGACGAGATGCTGAAGAGCGACGATCCCGTCATCAAGCGCTTCCTCGGCGTGACGCCCGGTTACGGCAAGGCGGTCGGCGTCGACGAGAAGTGGATGTACAACGTCATCAAGCAGATCGGGAACTACGGCGAGAGCTACGAGCGCCATGTCGGCGTCAACACGCCGCTCAAGCTCGAGCGCGGCCAGAACGCGCTGTGGACCAACGGCGGCCTGATGTACGCGATCCCGTTCCGCTGACGGACTAGTGAAAGGTCCCTCTGGGAGCTACCCGGTCGAAACGCATCTTCTTGATTCGGCCGGTCGAGACCTCGAGGGCGGTGATCTGGCCGGCGGCATCGCGCACCAGGTGGGCGAGCTGGGTCGCCGTGATCCAGTTCTGCGGCGATTCGATCTCGACCGTATCGTCGGAGAGGCCGCGCACCGTCCACGGTGGACCGCCGGCGATCAGCGGGCCACTCACTTGCATCGTCCACGCTTTGCCACCGCGCGCGATGCTCCAGGTGGCGCCGCAATCGGCCGAGACGTAACGGCCGGCGAGCGCGTCCGGTACCGCGGCGCGTTTGGCGAGCTTGACAAACTCGACCACGCGGCCGGCGCCGAGATCGACGGCGAGCCGGTCGCCGTCTGCGGCCTTGATCGCGAACTCGAACGAGCCACGCTCGGCGGCGAGCGAGCCATCGGCGCGTCGGGCGAGCACGAAGGGCAGGCCGTTCTGGGTCACCGTCGCCTCGCCGCTCTGCCAGGCCAGGTCGAACAGGGAGGGCTCCTCGGCGTTGAACCAGGTGCCGGCAAGCGGTGCGATCTCAGGCTCGGTAAGAGGGGCGGACGGCGGCTTGAGGCCCGAATTGCCTTCGATGACCATCTCGGCGATGGTGCGCGCCAGCCGCCACGGATCGATGCTGGCGAGGTTGGCAATCACCACCACGGCGAGGCCGACCCCCGGCAAGCGCAGGAATTCGGTGCGGAAGCCCGGCCACAGGCCGCCATGGCCGATCGTCGGTGCACCGCGCAGGTCGTCGGCCTGCACGCCGCGGCGATACTTGTTGGGGTGGCCCCCGGTAAGCGGTTGGAAGGCGGCGAGCTGCGTGAACAAGTCGCGTAGCGCCGGGGTCGGCCGGTCGCAATGGCGGCTCCAGATCAGCAGGTCGTCGACCGTCGAGGTCAGGCCGCCTTCGCCGCCCTGCGGATAGCCGTGCTGGGCGCGCCGGAAACCCTTCTGGTCGTCGCCGAGATAGCCGGTTGCCAGGTTGGGAATCACCGTGTCGATCTCGGCTGCGAGCTGGGTGCTGGTCATGCCGAGCGGCCTGAAGACGCGCTCGGCCAGCACTTCGCCCAGCTTCTTGCCCGTGAGCCTTTCGATGATATGGCCGAGCAGCAGGAAGTTTGTGTTGCTGTAGAGGAAGCGGCTGCCCGGAGCGAAGTTGAGATGGCCGTTGCGATGGCAGGCGGCCAGCAGGTCCTCGGGCCGTGCCGGCTTCTCGAGCCCATGGCCGCCCAGCCGCAGCAGCTCGAGAAAGTCGGGCAGGCCGCTCGAGTTGCGCATCATCTGGTCGATGGTGACCGGCAGGGGCTTGAGCTCGGTCAGATATTCGTGCGGCGGTGCTGCGAGGTCGAGCTTGCCCTCGGCCGCCAGCATCAGGGCGGCGCTGACCGTGAACTGCTTGCTGACCGAGGCGATGCGAAAGCGCGTGTGCGGCCCGATCGGCACGCCGAGCTCGATGCTGGCGAGGCCATAGCTCTTGCGCAGCACGATCGTGCCGCCCTGCATGACGGCGACGATGGCGCCAGGCGAACCTTGCTTCGTATAACGGGCGAACAGCGCGTCGACGCGATGTTCGAGGGCGAGAGAGTCGATTGACGGGGATGAGTCTGGCGATGGGGACATGGCAGGCACTGAAGCCAAGCGGCTCGCTCTTGTAAAGCCGAGCCGCTACCGTCTGTCGAACACAGGAGGAACGCGGGATGGAGCGGCAGTTCGTCAAGGTCGAGAAGGGATTGGGGCCACAGGGCCGGATTGCCGTGGTGCGTTTCGATCGCGGCGACAACATCAATGCGCTGAGCCATCAGGCGATGCGCGAGCTGCGCGACGTGCCGCGCGATTTCGAGGACGATCTCGAGACCTCGGTGGTGATCCTGACCGGCTCGGCCAAGGCATTCTCGGCCGGCTTCGATCTCAAGGACCCCGAGGGCCGGCAACGCGATGCCATGGCGATCGGCGAGCGCATCCATCGCCAGCGCCTCGGTCCGAGCCGATTGCGTCGATGACGCGCGCGCCGCGCTCTCCGCCCGGGTGGCCTCGATGGCCACGATGCGGCCGGCGCGGATCGTCACGTCCGCCGCACGCGCTGGCGTCCCGGTGCCATCGATCACCTGGCCGCCCCTGATCAGGATGTCGCCCATCGCCGCCTCCGTCGCACGGAAACTGGGCTCGGTCCTGGGGAAGCGGCAATGCTGGCCTAGCCGGCGGCGAGCATGGCGGCGATCTGGTCGGCATGGGCGATGCCCACCAGGAGCGTGGATGGTTGATCGCTCACGGGATCGAGCAGCGCCCTGGCCTGCTGCTCGGCACCCGGCACCCAGGTCGCATGCAGCGCCTTCTGCATGTCCACGTAGTGCAGCGACACCGCCACCTTCGACATCAGCGTGGTGATGTCGTTGCTCCCCGCTTGCGTATTCTGCGCACCGCTCATGATGTCGACCAGGACCGAGCCGACGAACTTGCCGGCTTGGAGGGTCGCCTTGATCTGCCCCGCCCAGTAGGCCAGCCCATCGTTGTCCCCGATCCGGTTGAACAAGTTGTTGTAGACCGTGGCGATGAATGAAAGGATCTGGTCGTCGCTCGCGCCGGACGGGTTGGCGAGGAACGGATAGATGCTCTTGGCTTCGTTGCTGATGCCGAACGAGCTGGCGATGTTGGCGAACAGCATTGCAGGACTCTGCGTCGCCTTGTTGACATTGAACTGATCGACCCAGAAATCGAAGCCGTCGGCATCGGCGGCGCGGCCGAAGAAGGCCGCGTAGGTTGCCGCGATCTGCTCGCTGGCCGTCAGCCCGACCAGATTGAGCGTCGTCGACGTGGCACCGACATTGACCGGCACGACGTACACTTTGACATGGCCGCTCGTGGATCCGTTGTCCGGCAGGTGGCCGCTGTAGGTCACGTCGTCGATGCCCGTGAAGGTGCCGGGCGCGTAGGCGAACGACCCGTCCGTTGCCGAGCTGACGATATGGGTGCCGGAGACGCTGCCCGCGACGACAGTCGTTCCAAGCGGGCTCACGTCGTTCGTCAGAAGCCCGATGTCGGGGCCGACCGTGAGCTGGCTGCCGGCCACGATCACGTAGGCATCGTCCGTGGCGACCGGCGGCTTCGTCGAGATCAACCGATAGAACACCTCTTCACGGTCTGGCCCGGTGAAGACTTGAACCGCCGTCCCATCGGACAGCGTCGCCACTTGCTGCGCGCCGGTCCCCGACAAGGCGAGCTGGTCGCCATCGGTCGTGGCATTGATCCTGAACTCGCTGCCGACCGAACCGCCGTCGGCATCGTAGCGCCGGCCATAGACTCCCCAGCCGCTTCCATCCTGGCCCTGGGACGACCACGTCACCAGGAATCCGCCGTCCTGCAACGCCGCGATCGACGGGTAGGTCTGGTCGCCGTTCGTTACCTGGTTGATCCTGAACGCGCCGGTGAGGCCCACATTGTGGGAGTAGATCTGCCCGAAGACCCCGGCGCCGCTGCCGTCCGCACCGTCCGAGGACCACACCACGACGTGGTGTCCGTTCAGCAGCTCCACGACGGATGAGTAGTTCGCCGGAGCGACAGAGGAGACGATGCTCGGGGTTTCGTGCCGTATGCCGTTCGAGTCGAACTGCTGAAAGCCGATCACCCCGTCCGTCGTATAGCTCACAAGGAAGCCGCCATCGCCCAGCGCGGCGACGGCAGCAAACTGCTCGTTGCCGTCTTGCACGGGCAGGACCTGGAACGCGGCGCCTTGAGCAGCGCCGCTGGCCAAGTAACGCTGGGCCCAGATATCGGAGCCGCCGCCGCCCGGAGACTGCCACACGATGACGAAGCCCCCGCCGCTCAGCCCCGTGACGGAGGAATAGACCTGTGCGCCCGCCTGCTGCGAGGCGTTGACGAGGAACTCGGGCCCCGGTGCCAGGCCCGTGGCGTCGAAGCGGCGTGCGTAGACGTCGAGTTCCCCGCCCGGGGTGATGTTGGACCACGTCAAGACGAAGCCGCCATCCGCCAAGGTCGCCACGGAAGGGGCCGTCTGCGTTCCCGCGCGCGTGACGGTGAGCAACGGAAAAAACACGACGCGGTCGCCGGTTGCGGTGAAGACCATGCCAAGGACGTCTTCGCCGGTGCTGGCGGACAATTGCGACGACCAGACCAGGACGAAGCCGCCCTCCGCCAGCGCGGCAACGGCAGGAAGGCTCTGTGGGGCGGTGCCGCTTACCTTGACGTCGGCACCATAGGGAAAGGCTGCAACGGCCATGACGACTTCTCCTCGACCGAACTCGAATGCGGCCGAGCGAAAGCCACCACAGCAGCAGGCAACCGTATGACCCAGGCCGCACCCGGGCAATTCGCGTTCCCGTTATCGTAAGCTTGGTGAAAGCTTCTCGCAGCGCTCACCGACGGAGTGCGTACATCTTGCCCGCCTCCCCCTATGGCGCTGTTTACGGCGCCATAGGGGAGGCGCCCAGATGCTTGCCTGCCAGCTGCTCCGTAATGTGGCCGAGCAGTAAACATGGCAGGCACTGAAGCCAAGCGGCTCGCGCTTGTGAAGGCGAGCCGCTACCGTGTGCCGGACACAGGAGGAAACGCGAGATGGAGCGGCGGTTCGTCGAGATCGAGAAGGGATTGGGGCCGCAAGGCCGGATCGCCGTGGTGCGTTACGATCGTGGCGACAACATCAATGCGCTGAGCCACCAGGCGATGCGCGAGCTGCGCGACGTGCCGCGCGATTTCGAGGACGATCTCGAGACCTCGGTGGTGATCCTGACCGGCTCGGCCAAGGCATTCTCGGCCGGCTTCGATCTCAAGGACCCCGAGGGCCGGCAACGCGATACCCTGGCCATCGGCGAGCGCATCCATCGCCAGCGCCTCGGTCCCAAGATGTGCAAGGCATGGCAGGACATGGAGCAGGTCACGATCGCCGCCATCGAAGGTCATTGCGTCGGCGGTGGCGCGGCGCTGGTCGTGGCGCTCGATTTCCGCACCTGCGGCCGCTCGGCGCATTTCCGTATTCCCGAGGTCGAGCTCGGCATGAACATGAGCTGGGGCTCGATCCCGCGGATGCTGGCGCTGATGGGGCCGGCGCGCACCAAGCAGGCGGTCATTCTCGCGTCCGATCGCATCGGTGCCGCCGAGGCGCTGGACTGGGGTTTGGTCGAGTCCGTGGTCGAGGATGGCCAAGCCTTGCCTGCCGCCATGGCCTTCGCCGAGCGCATCGCGCGCCAGCCGCCGATCCCGGTGCGCATGAGCAAGACCACGGTGAATCGCTTCGCCTACGCCCTCGACGATCTCGGCTCGCACATGGATGCGGACCAGAATGTCCTGACCGGCCTCACCGAGGATTATCGCGAAGGCACGGCGGCCTTCCGCGAGAAGCGCACGCCGGCGTTCAAGGGGCGGTGATCATGCTCTTCCGGCTGGGCAGCTGGTCGATGATGGCCTGACGCTGCGGGTCGTCGAGCATCGCCCAGCGGCCGATCTCCTCGATGTTGCGCTTGCAGCCGAGGCAGAAGCCGCTCTTGCGATCGAGCGTGCAGATGCCGATGCAGGGCGACATCACGCGGCGCAGCAGGGGCGGGCCGTCTCCCATGGGGCCCGCTCAGGGTTTCTTGCTGAGTTCGGCGAGCTGGCTCTGCAGCTCGTCGAGCTTGCGCTTCAGCGCATCGATCGCGGCATCCTTGTTGGGCGCGGCTGCGACCGCCGCAGCAGCAGCGGCTTCCGGCTTGGGCGGCTCGTGTCCGTTGGCAGCCGTCGGCGCCGCCGGATTGGGCGCGCCGGCCTGGCCGGCCTGGAACGGATTGAACATGCGCATGGCCTTCTCGAACATCGCCATGTTCTGCTTGCCCATCGTCTCGAACTGCTGGAACGGATTGAAGCCGAAGGCATTCTGCATGTAGCGCCGCATCTGCTCCTGGTTGCGGGCGAACTGTGTCATCGACATTTCGAGATATTGCGGCACCACGCCTTGCAGGGAATCGCCGTAGAACGAGATGAGCTGGCGCAGGAACGGGATCGGCAGCAGGTTCTGCCCGCTCTTGCTCTCCTCCTCGAAAATGATCTGGGTCAGCACCGAGCGGGTGATGTCGTCGCCGGACTTGGCGTCGTAGACGACGAAGTCGGTCTTGTCCTTCACCATCTGCGACAGGTGATCCAGCGTCACGTAGGCCGAGGTGGCCGTATTGTACAGACGCCGGTTGGCGTACTTCTTGATCACCACGGGGGCGGGTTTGGGTCCGCTTTCGGGTACTGCCTGATCGGCCATTACGCTTCGCTCCCTCGTTCCCGAACGCGGTGAACGCCCGTTTACTTCGGATCGTAGACCTTAGCGCCGATACCGCAGTGCGACAAGGCACGGTTTGCGCTTGCGAAAGCGGTGTTTGCGGCGCGTTCCGCGTGCGATTCGCTATAGTGCATGCATGGCCTCCGACAGCGATGACACAGCCGACTTCGACAGACTGGCACGTCGTTACCTCGACCTCTGGCAGAGCCAGCTGTCCGGGCTCGCCGCCGACCAGACGCTGACCGAACAGATTGCCCGCCTTTTCGCTGCCGCGAATGCTCAGTTCGCCGCGGTGCTGCAGGCGACCCAAGGAGCACAGCATGCATCCTCCCCGACTGGGACCGCGTCCGCTGCCGCTGCACCTCGGCACGGCCCTGATGACGTGGGCGAGCTGCGAAAGCGCGTGGAGGCTCTGGAAGTCCGGCTCGCCCAGCTCGAAGCCCGACTCGGCGCTGCCTGACTCGCTGGCGGCGCTGCTGCCCGAAGTCGCCGCCCTGGAGGCGGCCAAAGGTGAGGGGTTCGAGTTCGCGCTCCAGCGCGAGATCGCCCGCCGCCTGCACCGGCTGGCCGGCGGCGTGATCGCCTATCGCCGGCATCCGGTTCATCGCAGTCTCGAGAATCCGCCTGCCGTCTGGAGCGAGGGCAACACGCGCCTGCTCGACTATGGCGCGACTCATCGCGCGGCGCGGACGCGCGCTGCGCGGGCCGTGCTCGTGGTGCCGTCGCTGATCAACCGATGGGAGGTGCTCGATCTGACGCTTGAGAAGAGCCTGTTGCGCGCCATGGCGGCACAGGGGCTGAGGCCCTATCTCGTCGATTGGGGCACGCCCGATGCCGATGAACGATGCTTCGACCTGACCGCCTACGTGGCGCGCCTCGAACGCGCGGTCGCTTTCCTGACCCGCCGGGCGCGCCGCGCCCCGGCGGTGATGGGCTATTGCATGGGCGGCACGCTCTCGGTCGCCCTCGCAGCGCGCCAGCCGCGTCGGGTCGCCGGGCTGGCCCTGCTGGCGACGCCGTGGGATTTCCACGCCGACCGTACCGGTCACGCCTTCCTGCTGTCGGCCGGGCCAATGCTGGCGCAGATGGCCGACCGCGTCGGCGAGCTGCCGGTCGACGTCCTGCAGACCCTGTTCTGGTCGCTCGATCCGTGGCTTGCCGTGAAGAAGTTCGGCCGCTTCCTCGCCATGGATCCGCAGGGCCAGTCGGCGCACGAGTTCGTGCTGCTCGAGGATTGGCTGAACGGCGGCGCCCCGCTCGCCGGGCCGACGGCGCGCGACTGCCTGATCGGCTGGTATGGCGACAACCTGCCCGGCAGGGGACAGTGGACAGTCGGCGGCCGCCGCATCGTGCCGCGGCGGATGAATGTTCCGGCCCTCGTCATGATCCCGTCGGGCGATCGCATCGTGCCGCCCCTGTCGGCGGCCGCACTTGCCGAGCCGGGCCGCGGCTTCCGCACTGTCGCGCGGCACGACCTGCCGCTTGGCCATATCGGCATGGTGGTAAGCAGCCGCGCGCGCGCGCTCTGCTGGACGCCGTTGTTCGACTGGCTGGGCGCAATCCCTGCCAAGCGCCGATCCTGATGGCCGAGCGCAAACCCTTTGATTGGCGTCTGATCGCCGCCTGGACGATCCTGCTTGCGGTATCGGTGGCGGCGCGCAGCTACGTCGAGATGGCCAACCAGGCAAAGATCGGCCGCCCGATCGGGCTCGATCATGCGCTGGCGATCGAGCTGACCAGCCATGTCGTCGTCGCGGCCCTGCTGCCCGCGCTGTATTGGCTGCACCGGCGTTGGCCGATCGGTGACTCCCTGCGCACAGTCACGATCCATGTCGCCGCCGTGGTGCCGTTCAGCATCGCCCATACGGTCGGCATGGCGGCGCTCCGCCTGCTGTGGTTCTCCGCGATCCTGGGGACGGACTATTCGTTTCCCCTCACGCCGGATCGGCTGGCCTACGAGTTCGCCAAGGACATCGTCAGCTACGGCATGCTGAGCGCGGGCGTCCTGGCGCTGCGCTACCTGCTCGATCGCATGCCGCAACGCGCCAACGTGGCGCCCCAGCCCGTAGTGCGCCAGGAGCCCGCGCCGGCGCCCGTACCGGAACCGCCGGCAGGCGCCCCAGCCCCGTCGTCTCCGCCGCTGGCCGAGCGATTTGCCGTGCGCAAGCGAGGCCGCGAGATCATGGTCGAGATGACCGACATCGACTGGGTCGAGGCGTCCGGCAACTACGCCGTGCTGCATGTCGGCGGCGAGACCCTGGAGATCCGCTCCTCGCTCAGCAAGCTCGAAGGCGAGCTCGATCCGAGGCGCTTCGTGCGGGTGCACAAATCCTACCTGGTGAACGTCACCCGCATCACCGAGGTGACGCCGTGGGTCAGCGGCGACTGGCGCATCCGCCTGCAGGACGGCGCCGAGGTCAACCTCAGCCGGCGCTACCGCCAGCGCTTCGAGAGCCTGGTGCCGGTGAAGAGCTGAAGGCGCGTGAAATCATGTTCTTCCGGACTGCGGGCGCCTGACCATAGGCGCTAACTTTGGCCAACGACCCAATAAAACCTCATCCTGAGAGCGTGTGACCTTATTGAACGCAGTCGCCCCTCTCTTGTCATCCTGAGCGGAGCGAAGGATCTCATCGCCAGAAGTTCCAAAGTACACTCTTGTCAAGCGGCGATGAGGTCCTTCGCTGCGCTCAGGACGACAGATAAGTTCGCCGTGGCGAACGACAATCGAAAAAAGTCACAGGCTCTCAGGGTGAGGATTCCTTGTAAGTTGGCGCCTATGGGCGTCCCGCCCGGCGCTTTCATATGCGCCGTTCGCCTCCTTCGCCGCGAACGAGTCGGTTCGTCTCGCCAATGAGGAGTAAGCGGACGGGACGGCCGCGGTCTGGAAGAACATGACGAAGCGACACCGGACGTCCCGGCCACCCTGCCGGTCGTCCCATCGGCCGCGCCGGTCGTCACAAAATGCACTGGAATCAGCGGGTTGGCGCGTAGGAGGGGGCCGTCTGAAAGGTCTCTTCCGAGGTGCCGTAATGCCTGCTGCTCCCGCCCCCGATCGCCGCGCCGATCTCGACTGGCTGCGTGTCTCCGCCTTCGCCCTGCTGATCGTCTATCACGCCGGCATGGCGTGGTCGGGCTGGAGCTGGCACCTCACCAGCCCCGACAGCATCGACTGGCTGCGCGAGGGCATGCGCTTTCTCAATCGCTGGCGCATGCCGCTGATCTTTCTGGTGTCGGGCGCCGCCATCATGCTGGCGCTCGGCCAGCGCTCGCCGGGCGCCTTTGCCCTCGACCGTGTGCGCCGCCTCCTCGTGCCGCTGGTCTTCGGCATGATCGTGCTGGTGCCGCCGCAGGTCTATCTCGAGCGCCTGTACAGTGGCCGCTTCGCCGGGACCTACCTGCAGTGGCTGCCGCAGGCGTTCATCGGCACCTATCCCGCGGGCAATCTCAGCTGGCACCATCTGTGGTTCCTGGCCTACGTGCTGGTGCTCACGGCCGTGCTGCTGCCGGTCTTCCTGTGGGGGCGCAGCCCGTCGGGGCGAACGGCGCTCGACCGGGCGGCGGCCATGACCGCGCGCGCCAGGCTGCACTGGCTGATGCCGCTGCCCCTCGCCGCCTGCATCCTGTGGCTGGCGCCGATCTCGTCCAATCCCAACGGCCTGATCGGCGACTGGTACGGCCTCGCCTACGACGGCATCCTGCTGCTCTACGGCGCCTTCCTGTTCGGCTCGCGCGATCTCCTGGCCGCGCTCAACCGGCAGCGGTTCCTGTCGCTCGGCATCGGCATCGCCGCCTATGCAAGCCTGTATGCCCTGTTCATCGATGGTGCGGTTCGCCCGACGATTGCGCCCGCGGACCGTGCCGCCTATGCACTGGCGTCGGCCGTCAACACCATGGCCTGGCTGTTCGCCATCGTCGGCTTTGCCAATCGCCATCTGACGCGGCGGCCGGCCTTCCTGGGTGAGGCCACCGAGGCGGTCTATCCATTCTACATGATGCACCAGACCGTGGTCGTGATCGCGGTCTACTGGCTGCTCGAGCTCGGTGTGGCGCCGGCCGCCGGATTTGTCCTGGCTGTCACCGCGACATTCGTCGGCACGTCGGTCCTCTACCTCGTCGCCGTCCGCCCCTGGTGGTTCGTGCGGCCCCTGTTCGGGCTGCGGCCTTTGGCCTCGGCTGCCCGCGCACGTGCGGCCGGTTGACCCGTGATCCGCAGGGCGGCTGGCCGGGTCCTTGCCCTGCTCGACCGCGTCCCTGTAAATAGCGACAGGGCGGCACTTGAGGAGGGCACTATGGCAACCGACATCGTCATCGCGAGCGCAGCGCGCACGCCGATCGGCTCGTTCAATGGCGCGTTTGGCGCCGTCGCGGCACACGACCTCGGCAAGGCGGCGATCAAGGGCGCGCTGGAGCGCGCCAAGGTGAAGCCGGAAGAAGTCGACGAAGTCATCATGGGTCAGATCCTGTCGGCTGGTCAGGGACAGAACCCGGCCCGCCAGGCGGCGATCAATTCGGGCATTCCGGTCGAGAAGACGGCGCTCGGAATCAACCAGCTGTGCGGCTCCGGCCTGCGCGCCGTCGCCTTCGGCTGGCAGGCGATCCGCAACGGCGACGCCTCGATCATGGTGGTCGGCGGCCAGGAGAGCATGAGCCAGGCGCCGCACGTCGCCCACATGCGCGACGGCACCAAGATGGGCGACTTCAAGCTGGTCGACTCGATGATCAAGGACGGCCTGTGGGATGCCTTCAACGGCTATCACATGGGCAACACCGCCGAGAACGTGGCGCAGAAGTACCAGATCACCCGCGCCGATCAGGATGCGTTTGCCGTCGCCTCCCAGAACAAGGCCGAAGCGGCGCAGAAGAGCGGTCGCTTCAAGGACGAGATCGTGCCGGTCACGGTGAAGACCCGCAAGGGTGACGTCGTGGTCGATACCGACGAGTTCCCGCGCCATGGCACCACCCTCGAGGCGCTGGCCAAGCTGCGTCCGGCCTTCACCAAGGAGGGCGGCTCGGTGACGGCGGGCAATGCGTCGGGCATCAATGACGGCGCTGCCGCGCTGGTGCTGATGAGCGCCGACGAGGCCAAGAAGCGTGGCGTCACGCCGCTCGCCAGGATCGTGTCGTGGGCGACCACCGGCGTCGACCCGAAGGTCATGGGCATCGGCCCGGTAACGGCCTCGCAGGAAGCGCTGAAGAAGGCCGGCTGGACAGTCAAGGATCTCGACCTGGTCGAAGCCAACGAGGCGTTCGCCGCGCAGGCCGTGGCGGTCGGCAAGGAGCTCGGCCTCGACCCGGCGAAGCTCAACGTCAATGGCGGCGCCATCGCGCTCGGCCATCCGATCGGCGCTTCCGGCGCGCGCGTGCTGACGACCCTGCTCTACGAGATGCAGAAGCGCGATGCCAAGAAGGGCCTGGCGACGCTGTGCATCGGCGGCGGCATGGGCATCGCCATGTGTGTGGAACGCACCTGAAGCGATCCGCGTCCAGCGCGACTGACGATCAGCGCAAGGACAAATCAAAGATCCCTCGCTGCGCTCGGGATGACAGAACTACTGTCATCCCG
>NZ_JBGAKA010000027.1:0-107225 GCF_044224635.1 Reyranella sp.
TCGACGTCGAGATCAACGATTTCCAGGGCGGCGCCAAGTCGCTGGAAGCGTTGATGGGCGGCAGCGCCGACGTGGTGGCGGGCGCCTACGAGCATACGATCCGCATGCAGCAGCGCGGCCAGGCGATCAAGGGCTTCGCCTTGATCGGGCGCGGCATGCAGCTCGCCATCGGCGTGCGCAACGATCTCGCCGACAAGGTGAAGGGCCCGGGCGACATCAAGGGCATGAAGTTCGGCGTCACCGCACCCGGCTCGCAGACCCAGATGCTGGTCACCTACTGGGCCGCCAAGGGCGGGCTCAAACCAACCGACATCGCGGCGATCGGCGTCGGCGCCGGTGCGTCCGTCGTGGCGGCGATCGAGAACAAGTCGGTCGACGGCATCTCGCAGTCCGATCCGGCGCTGACGATCCTGCAGGAAAAGAAGCTCATAAAGATCATGGTCGATACGCGGACCATGAAGGGCAACCAGGAGCTGTTCGGCGGATCGATGCCGGCCGCCTGCCTCTATGCCCAGCCGGCGCTGCTCACCAAGACGCCCAACACGGCGCAGGCCCTAGCGACAGCCATCGTCCGTGCCGACGAATGGCTGCAGACGGCAGCGCCGGTGGACGTCGCGGCCGCCGTGCCGACCGGTTACCTGCTGGGCGACAAGGCGATCTACGAGCGGGCCTTCGCCAGCGTGCGCGAGACCATCTCGCCCGACGGCGTAATGCCGGCCGATGGTCCGGCCAACTGCCTGAAGTTCCTGGCTGACGGCGATCCCAAGATCGAGCCGGCCAAGATCAAGCTGGCCGAGACCTGGACCAACGAGTTCGCCGAACGCGCCAGGAAGCGCAGCTAGCCGCTTCGAGTTCGCGTCGCCGCCGTGCTACGCGCGCTGCTCCGTCACAGCTGGACGGGGCTACTCACGGCGCGTCAAGCTCCGTGGGCGCGACCTGCCGGCTTCGCACGCCGCGACGGCGGCGCAATGCAGGCGCTCGACCTAGCGAGGACGTTGGAATCGATGATCAGGTCGTCATGAATCCAACCGTTGGCTCGTCGGAGCACGCAGCAAAGGCATCGGTCCTTCCCGCGCCGGCCGACGATTCCCAACCAGTGCTAGCCGTCAGCGGGCCCGTCGCGCCTTGGCCGCTCCGGTGGGTGGGGGCACGCGCTTGGAGCCGCCTGTGGATCGGTGCTTCGCGCTGGGTAGACGCGCTCTGGGGCTACGACGTCTTCATCACGCACCGGCGCGCCGATGCCGCCGCCTATGCCCAGAGCCTGCACGCGCGATTGAAGGCCGAGAACATCTCAAGCTTCATTGATCGCGTGTTCTACGTGCCTGGTAATTCGCTGCTGGTGGCGACCGAACGGCATATCGGCCGGTCGAGCATGCTGCTGCTGCTCGGTTCGCCCGAGCTGATGGTCCGGCGTCAACCGACGGACTGGGTGGAACGGGAAATCGCGGCCTATCTCAAGCGGCACCCCGAGGGTGCCGCGACAGGAGAGGAGTCGACGCCGCTCAGCGCCCCGAACCTGCTAGTAGTGGATTTCGGCAACGTGGTCGCGGCGGCGCGGCCAGGACCAGGCATGCCCGACTTCGTCGAGCGGCTGGCCAATTTCGTGCGGGTGGAGGAACCAGCGTCCGCGCTTGGTGCCCCGCCCTCGGATGACGTCGTGGCCGCGATCCGCGCCAATCTTGGCTCCCGCCGCCGCGACGTCTCGCGATTGCGATTGTTCCAGGGTATCGCACTGGGCCTCTTGTTGTTGCTGGTGATGGCAGGATTGGGCGGCATTTTTGCGCTCACCAACGGCATTTCAGCGGCGCGTGCTGCGGCCTCGTCGGATCTGCGCGCGAGCGTTGAACGCGCAGTCGATCGCCCGGATGAGGCAGCGCTGTTGGCCGCTCGGGCCCTCGGCACGGTGACCGGGCAATGGTTGCTGGCGCCGTTTCTTGGTCGTGATCAGCGGCGGGCGCGCGAAGTGTTGGGCGCCATCCGGCTGCCCGACAGCGAGATTTATTGGACCGGCGGCCGCGTCGCTGCGATGCAACTGTCGCCCGATGGGAAGGATCTCGTCGTATGGACCGAGCGGTCACGACTGATTTGCTTCGACAGTGCGACGATGACGGAACGGTTTTCCCTCGACTTGCCCGGAGTCGGCTCATTGGCGACGCTCGCGGTCCTGGACGGGGCGATAATGCTGTCGGACGGCAATCCTCTGCGTATGTTGGTGTTGGATAGGGCGGGATCGATCCAACTCGACTGGACGTTCGACGAAGAAGAGGACGTCTACCCGGTCTCCGGCGCGACGATGCTGCTGCGGCGCGATCGGGTGACTGGTCTCCAACTGCTAGACCTCGCGGTCGGGACGGTGCGCCGGCTCGCATCCGGCAAGACCGGGAGCCTTCAGAACGCGGAATGGCTGCCGGCACTTGACCGACTAGTCGTGCACACAGCAACGAGTGAGATAGGTGCTTTGGAGGAACGGATATTCAGCGTCTCTTCCGGATCGCTAGTCGGTCCGGTTCGGGTGACACATCCGATCGGTGTGGCCGCCTCCATCGACGCGGTGGGCGCCCGTGTCTACCGGATCACTGCCGAACGGCACGTCGAAGTGATTGACCTCCGATCGGGACAATCAAGAAACGATCTTCCTAGCTCTTACGGGCTGCCGGCGTTGAACGTTTGGCCGTCGCCGAATGGCGTGTGGTTCGTCGTCTCGAGCGGTCTAGGAACGAACGTGATCGAAGCCCGCGATAGCGCGACCAACCGGTTGATCGCCCCGCCGCTCTCGTTTCCCGTCGAGGAGGAACCGGTATTCAGCCCCTCGGGCGATCTGCTTGCGCTGCCCGGCGGCCGGGAGGCGGTGGTGATAGATCGCAGGAGACCGGAGGAGGTTCGTCGGCTGCCACTCGATGCGCCGGGCAAGGCTGTCCGGTTCCTTGATGATCGCACGGTGGCAATCGCCACGACTGAAGGGCGTGTCACCATCTGGGACCTCGAGATGGGGCAGCCACGCGAACGGGGCATCCGGCATCTGGGCGGGTATGTGCTGCTTGCCGCGCTACCGGATGGGCGGCTGGTGACGGCGGGTTGGGACGGAACGGTGCGGGCGACGCGAATTGCGGCCGGTAGTCCTGCCTGGAGTCATGCCTGGCCCACCAGCGCGCCCTCGCAGGCCATCATGGGCTTGGACGCGCATCCGGCCGAGGTCGCTTTCGCCGTCGCCATCAGCGACGGCCGTGGCGCTGTTTGCCGGGTTGGCGAGACGACCTGCACATGGGACCTCGACCTTGGGCATAAACTACTCGACGTAGCTTTCCTCGATGGTGGCCGGAAGGTGCTGTTCAGCCAAGAGGGTGGCGGTTTCAGCGTCCGCGATGCCGCGACCGGAGCAGTGGTAACCTCGGCGGATGTTGGTTTGGCGGTTGGCGATCGCGCGCGGGCGGTCATCGCGCACGCCCGGGACGGCGGACCCCTGGAACTGCGCCGGGTCGATGCGGACCAGCCGGTGCTGTGCGCCTCCAGCCATGCGCTAACGGGCCCTTCCGCCCTCGCAATGTCGGATGACGGCGCGTATGTGCTCGTGGTGACTGCGGGGACCGCCAAGCTGCGCCGTCTGATCGCTTTCGATGCCCGCTCCTGTGTCCAGAGCTGGTCGCGGGACATCGATACCAACGTCAATGTGCTGGCAGCGTCGGCTCGGCTTGGGCTGGTCGCGGCGGGCGGGGAGAGCGGTGCCGCGCTCTATGGCCTGACCGACGGTATGCCGCGCGGCCGCCCGCTCGAGGACCGCAACATGGCCCGGAGCCTGGCATTCCATCCGGAGCAGCCCTTGCTGCTCGTGGCTAACGTTTCGCGCTGGATTGCTGGCTACGACGTCCGGCGGGAGCAACCGCGCTTCTCGCCGTTCGAGGCCGGTGCCATCCCATGGGCCACGGCTTTCAGCCAAGACGGAGAGACATTCGTCGTGGCCTTCATCACCGGCGACCGTGCGGGGCAATTCACCGCTCGGCGATACGACGTTGAGCTTGGTCTGCCCATCGCGCCGCCGATGCTGCATCCGAAGGACGTCATCTGCGTGGCAGCGATGGCGAGCGGCGCCTGGATTGTGACCGGAGGCGCTGACGGGGTTGTCCGCGCCTGGCCGGCCCGATCGGAACGGCGCTCGGCTGCGGACGTCCTGGCCGCCATCGCACGTGTGACGGGTGCGACGATCGACGAAGCCTCGGGCGCAATTCACGCTGCTGCGCCGGCCGATCCCGCCGTGGCGGCACGCTTTCGCTGACAAGGCGTATCGCCGCGGTAACTTCTAGCAACCGCGCCGAATTTGGCCCTACAAGCTAGCAGCGAAGATCAAGCAGACTTTCGACGAGCTCAAGCGCATTGACGGGTCGCCACGTGGTGCGAGAAAACCGCAAGATCACTTGCCGTCATCGTTGGGTTCCGCCTGTTCGACGATCATCATTGGGGTGTGCCGTGGCGTTCGGGCGGTGGAACCAAATTGCTTTGTGAAGCAGAGTTCGGAGTTGGTGGCCCTGGCATCAGATGGTTCGGCGTCTTCGGTCGCAAGGCTCCCGCCGGCGCGGGCTTTCATGTGGGGCGAGCAACTTACCAAGCCATCAACGACTTCATCGGGCCCTACCGCGGGCACGGTGCTCCCTTCGCCTGTGCAAATGCGAATTCAAGAGGTCGCAGTTCAGAAATGCTATCGTTTCTCTTCGCAACTAGACGCTAGACGTGTCCCCCTCCGAAGTACCAGCGCTGGCGCTGGCCGACATCACCTGCCGCTTCGCCTCGCGTGACGGTGGCGGCGAGGCCTACACCGCGGTCGCCAACGCGACGCTCACCGTGGCGCGCGGCGAGTTCGTCTCGGTGGTCGGCCCGACCGGCTGCGGCAAGTCGACCTTGCTGAATGTCGCCGCCGGCCTGCTCGAGCCATCGTCCGGCACGGTCGAGGTATTCGGCGAGCGCCTGAACGTCGCCGACGGCGTCAACCGGCGTGCCGGCTACATGTTCCAGGCCGATGCGCTGATGCCCTGGCGCACCGGCATCGGCAACGTGATGGCCGGGTTGGAATTTCGCGGCATCGCCGCCGGCGAGGCGAGGGCGCGGGGCGAGGAATGGTTGCGCCGGGTCGGGCTGGCCGGTTTCGGTGATCGCTATCCGCACCAGATGTCGGGCGGCATGCGCAAGCGGCTGGCGCTGGCGCAGACGCTGATCCTGAGCCCCGACATCCTTCTGATGGACGAGCCGTTCTCGGCGCTCGACGTGCAGACACGGCAGCTGATGGAGAACGAGCTGCTGGCGCTGTGGGCAGAGGACCGGAAATCGGTGCTGTTCATCACCCACGACCTCGAGGAGGCGATCGCGCTCTCGGATCGCGTCGTCGTGCTGTCGGCCGGCCCGGCGACCCATCCGATCGGCGACTTCAAGGTCGACCTCGCGCGCCCGCGCGACGTCTCGGAGATCCGCATGACGCCGGCCTTCCTCGATCTCCATCGCGAGATCTGGGGAGTCATGAAAGCCGAGGTCCTCAAGGCCTACGAACGAGCCGCAGAAGGTGTTCTGGGTCGTCGTCGACTGGTTCGTGACCGGCGACATCTTCATCCATCTCGGCGTCACGCTGCTCGAGACGGCGCTGGGCTTCGTCATCGGCTCGGCCTTCGGGCTGGGGATCGGCCTGTGGCTGGCGCTCTCGCCCACGGCGTCTGCCGTGATGGATCCCTACATCAAGGGCCTGAACTCGATGCCCAGAGTCGTGCTGGCGCCGATCTTCGCCGTGTGGTTCGGGCTCGGCATCTGGTCGAAGGTGGCGCTGGGCGTCACGCTCGTGTTCTTCGTGGTGTTCTTCAACGTCTACCAGGGCGTGCGCGAGGTCAGCCCCAACCTGATCGCCAATGCGCGCATGCTGGGCGCCTCGCGGCGCCAGCTGCTGCGCTCGATCTACCTGCCGTCGGCGATGAGCTGGGTATTCGCCAGCCTGCACAATGCCGTCGGCCTCGCCTTCGTCGGCGCCGTGGTCGGTGAGTATCTCGGCTCGGCGCGCGGCGTCGGCTACCTGATCCTGCAGGCCGAAGGCACGTTCGACATCAACACCGTGTTCGCCGGCATCCTGGTGCTGACCGCCTTCGCCCTGGTGCTCGATGCCCTGGTCGGGCGCGTCGAGCGCCGCCTGATGACCTGGCAGCCGCGCGCCGGCGAGACCGAGAAGATCTGAGGCTTTCGCTTCTCCTCCCCAGCGAAGCTGGGGAGGAGAAAATGAAGCGCCATCGGAGTGGCGCGCTCCCAGCGCATGAGGCTCTCCGTGCACTACCGTCCCGTGAAGCGCGCGGCGCGCTTCTCGAGGAAGTGGGCGACGCCTTCCTTGAAATCGGCGGTTTGGAACGAGAGCTCCATCTCGTGGTTGGCCTGGGTCGTGGCCTCGGCCAGGCTCTGGAACGCCGCCTCCCAGACCTGCCGCTTCATCACCGCGACCGAACGCGGCGACACCGTGTCGGCCATCAGCCGGGCGTAGGCGCGGGTCTCGGCCATCAGCTTGTCGTCGGGGATGACGCGGCTGACGAGGCCCAGCGAGAGCGCCTCAGGGGCACGGATCTTGCGCGCCGAGCAGAGCAGGTCGAGGGCGGCCGACTGGCCGACCAGGCGGGGCAGCAGCCAGCTCACGCCATGCTCGGCGATCAGGCCGCGCTGAGCGAACGAGGTGGTGAAGACTGCCGATTCGGCCGCGAACCGAAGATCGGTGTAGAGTGGAATGATGAACCCCAGGCCGGCGGCCGGGCCGTTGATCGCAGAGATGATGAATTTCGGGATTGCCGGAAAGTAGGAGTAGGGCATGCGGAACTCGGCCAGCGTGCTGCCGCCCGGCAGGCCGGCCTGGGTCTTGGTCTTGCGGTCCGGGCTGGCGCCGCCGCCGATTGCCTGCAGGCCGCCCATGTCGGCGCCGGCGCAGAAGCCGCGGCCGGCCCCGGTCAGGATGATAACGCGGACGTCCGGATCGGCGCCGGCCTGGTACAGGGCGTCCTTGAGTTCGCTGTGCATTTCGGCGGTCCAGGCATTGAGCCTGTCAGGCCGGTTGAGGGTAAGAGTGCAAATTCCCTCGCCAATGTCACAGAGAACGGTCTGGTTCGCCATTTTGGGGTCTCCACATGTGCATTCTTGTTGATGGCATGATGGTTAAAAGCAGGCGACGATACAAATCGAGTGATCCGCCAAGCTGGGGGTGCCGAATATAGTCTGCAGGAAGACCATTTTTGCGATAAGATTGCAGTCTTAGAGCAGAAACAACACCCCGAGGTAGGAATGGCAAAGCGGGAGTTCGCCCACCCCAACGAGATGCACAAGCACGTGGGCCAGGAAATCGGTGTCAGTGACTGGGTCGAGGTGAGCCAGGACCGCATCAACCAGTTTGCCGACGCGACCGGCGACCACCAGTGGATTCATGTCGACGTCGAGCGCGCGAAGAAGGAGATGCCGGGTGGCAAGACGATCGCCCACGGCTTCCTGACGCTGTCGCTGATCCCCATGCTCAACCAGCAGATCTCGCACATCAACAACGTCAAGCGCGGCATCAACTACGGCTGCAACAAGGTGCGCTTCACCAGCCCGGTTCCGGCCGGCGCCAAGGTGCGGGCGCGCGCCAAGCTGATTGCCGCGGATCCGATGGATGGCGGCGGGGTCCGCCTGACCAACCAGGTCACCGTCGAGATCGAAGGCCAGGAGCGGCCGGCCTGCGTGGCGGAAACCATGTCCATCGTCTACGGCGCCTGAGAGAGGTCCGGCTTTGTTGACACGTGAGGATCTGAGCAGCGAGCGTGTCGACCAGATCGTCGCCGACGCCCGCAAGGCCGGTTACCATTTCTTCCTGTCGGGCGAGCAGCGCGCGGCCAGCCTGAACGAGGCGATGACACGCTACCCGCCAGGCGAGGAAGCGTGGGTCTTCGCCTACGGATCGTTGATGTGGAATCCGGCGATCGAGGTCAGCGAAGCCCAGGCTTGCACGGTCGAGGGATGGCGCCGCTCGTTCTGCTTCTGGATGCCGATGGGGCGCGGCACGCCTGAGCTGCCCGGCCTGATGCTGGCGCTCGAGGAGGGCGGAACCTGCGAAGGCATCGCCTACCGCCTGTCCCCCGACCAAGTGCGCAGCGAGCTCGGCCTGCTGTGGAACCGCGAGATGTTGGCCGGCGTCTACCGGCCGTGCTGGGTGCCGACCAGGCTGCGGGACGGTCGTACCGTCACCGCCGTCACCTTCGCCATCGACACCAGCCATTGCCAGTATTGCGGCGACCTGTCGATGGACCGTACAGCCCATCACATTGCCTATGCCGAAGGCCGGCGCGGCGCCTGCCGCGACTACCTTGCCAACACCGCCGCGCATGCGCGGGCGCTCGGCATCCACGACCCCTACATCGAAGACCTGGTTCGGCGGGTGACCACGTTGCGCAGTGAGTACATCGTGCCGACGGTCCGCCTGAACGGTGACGGAGTCGGCGAAGCCTGATCTTCGCCTCCGCGGACTCATTCCCATCCACAGGCGTGCGGAACTTCACTCGGCATGACATAGTGCCGGGGTGACTTTCTTCGTCGACCGCTGGCTTGCGCTGACGCCAAACCTGCGGGGCATTCTCTGGGTCGCCATATCGGGGGTGCTGTTCGCCCTGCTGAACGTGTTCACGCTGATCCCGGCGGAACACCTCAATTCCTATGTCATGGCGTTCCTGCGCTACCTTTTCGGGGCGCTGTTCCTGCTGCCCATCATCCTGCGCCTGGGCATCTACCGGTCGTTCCATTCGCGGCGCATGCCGCTGCATATCTTCCGCGGTGCCCTGCACACGGCGGGCATGATGCTGTGGTTCATCGGCCTGCCGCTCACCACCCTGGCGGAGATCACCGCGCTCGGCTTCACCGGACCGATCTTCGTCACCATCGGCGCCGCCCTGTTTCTCGGCGAGGACGTCCGCCTGCGCCGCTGGATCGCCGTCGCCGTCGGCTTTGCCGGCGCCATGATCATCATCCGGCCGGGCTTCGGCGAGATCGGCATCGGCGCGCTCTGCGTGCTCGCCAGCACGCCGATCTTCTCGGCCTCCAACCTGATGTCGAAGGCGCTGGCCCGCACTGACTCGGCCAACACGATCGTGATCTGGCAGAACATGGTGATCGTGGTCTGCGCCGCACCCTTCGCCGTCGCCTTCTGGCAGACGCCCCTGTGGACCGATCTGCTGTGGTTCATGGCGGCGGGCCTGTGTGGCACGCTGGGCCACATCTGCCAGCAGCGCGGTTACCAGCTCGCGGACATCACGCTGCTGCAGCCGATCGGCTTCCTGTCGCTGATCTGGAACACCGTGCTGGGCTTCTTCCTGTTCACCCAGAAGCCCGACGTCTGGACCTTCGTCGGCGCCGCGGTGATCTTCAGCAGCGCGATGTACATCTCCCACCGCGAAGCCGTCCGCCGCGCCCAGGCGCGGTCGGCGAAATCGCAGGATGGTCCGTCGTCGTGATTCAGGCTCCTCCCCGGCTTCGCCGGGGAGGCGTCGCGTCATACGCGACGGAGGGGTCATGAGCAGCGGGACTGGGGCCTATGACCCCTCCGTCCGCGATGACCCTTCGGCTTCGCTCAGGGCAGGCGCGGACACCTCGCCAGCGAAGCTGGGGAGGAGAATGAAGGGCGCGCGGCCTCAGCCGCCGGTGACGCTCATGTGGCGCGGCACCGCCGGCTTGCTGTGGCGGCGGTCGATGATGAAATCATGCCCTTTGGGCTTGCGCGCGATCGCCTCGGTAATGGCCTGGTCGAGCACCTCGTCGCTCTCCGAGGCGCGCAGCGGCGCGCGCAGGTCGGCGGCGTCCTCCTGGCCGAGGCACATGTAGAGCGTGCCGGTGCAGGTCAGCCGGACGCGATTGCAGCTTTCACAGAAATTGTGGGTGAGCGGCGTGATGAAGCCCAGGCGTCCACCGGTCTCCTCGACCCGGAAGTAGCGCGCCGGGCCGCCGGTGCGGTAGTCGGTCTCGCTGAGGGTGAAGTGCTTGGCGATGCTGGCGCGCGCCAGCGATAGCGGCAGGTACTGGTCGAGCCGCGCTTCCTCGCCGATCTCGCCCATCGGCATGACCTCGATCAGCACCAGATCCATGCCGCGGCCGTGGCTCCAGCGGATCAGCTCGTCGAACTCCGTGTCGTTGACGCCGCGCAGCGCCACCGCGTTGATCTTGATGTGCAGCCCCGCCCGCTGCGCGGCGTCGAGGCCGCGCATCACCTGGTCGAGATCGCCCCAGCGCGTGAGCTCGCGAAACTTGTTCTTGTCGAGCGTATCCATCGACACGTTGAGGCGGCGCACGCCGATCGCGGCCAGGTCCTGGGCGTACTTGGCGAGCTGGCTGCCGTTGGTCGTGAGCGTGAGCTCGTCGAGCGCGCCGCTGTCGAGATGCCGGCCGAGGCTGCGGATCAGCGTCATCACGTTCTTGCGCACCAGCGGCTCGCCGCCGGTTAGCCGCAGCTTGCGCACGCCACGCCGCACGAAGGCGGTGCACAGCCGCTCCAGCTCCTCGAGCGACAGCACTTCCGCCTTGGGCAGGAACGTCATGTCCTCGGCCATGCAGTACACGCAGCGGAAGTCGCAGCGGTCCGTCACCGAGACGCGTAGGTAGGTGATATGCCTGCCGAACGGATCGATCATGCCCGGTAATCTAGGGCGCCTTGCTCACTTTTTCGACCCCAATCGGGGTCGCAGGGGAGGGGATGACCGTTGAGGGTGTAGGGATATAACGTCCAACAGCTCCCGACTCAGGCGAGTTCCAGCCAGAGCGCCAGGGAGCGCCCAACACGGGCCATGGTTTCGCGATCGAGAGCGCCAATTCTGGCGCCAAGCCGCTCGCGGCGAACGCTGACAATCTTGTCTGTCATGATCTGCGAGATGCTTCGCAGCCCGTTCGCGGCTGATGGCTCCACAGTGATGCGAAAGACGGGCGCAGACATGATCGTGCTCGTGATCGGAAGGACCGAGATCGTCGCGTGTGTATCGTTGAAGGTGTCGGACTGGACGATCACAGCGGGGCGGGGCTTCCCGAAGTCGCCTTGGAGGGCGACTGTTACGACATCACCGCGATTCAAGCCGTCCAACCATCGATTTCGCCGAGGCTTTCATCTAGCAGTCGCTCGAGATCCGCTGTTGCATGCGGCTTCGAAACCAGGAGCGACTGGCGGCGACATTCACGGACAAAAGCCGGGGAACTGCGGTCGTAGACCCACAGGCTGACCTGACGCAGTCCCTCCGATCGCATGCGCTCGCGATAGCGTCGGGCGCTGGCTCGATGGCTGGACGATGCTCCCTTCATCGTAGGCTTCATGTCACTAGTGATATGTTCGGTCACCGACGATTTCAAGGCTCAATGGCTGCTGGCGCCGCCAATTTCAACAGGCTGTCCACCGTGTCGGCCTCGGCAGCGGGCTTGTCGGTGCGGATGCGGTTGATGCGCGGGAAGCGCATCGCCACCCCAGACTTGTGCCGGGTCGAGCGGGCGATGCCGTCGAAGGCGATCTCGAGGACCAGCTCGGGCGAGACCTCGCGGACCGGGCCGAAGCGGTTGGTCGTATGGTCGCGCACCCATTTGTCGAGCCAGCGCAGCTCCTCGTCGGTGAAGCCGAAATAGGCCTTGCCGACCGGCGCCAGCTCGCGCTGCCCCGCGACCTCGCGCCAGCAGCCGAAGGTGAAGTCGGAATAGAACGAGCTGCGCTTGCCGTGGCCGCGCTGGGCGTACATCAGCACGCAGTCGACCAGCATGGGGTCGCGCTTCCATTTGAACCACGGCCCCTTGGGCCGGCCGGCGAGATAGGCGCTGTCGGCCCGCTTCAGCATCAGGCCCTCGATGCCGTCGCTGGTCATGCCCTGGCGCAGCTCGGCGAGATGGGCCCAGTCGCGGAAGGTCACGAGCGGCGAAACGTCGAAGCGCTGACGCGGCTTCAGCGCCATCCAGGCTTCGAGCCGGGCACGGCGCTGGTCGAAGGGCAGGCCGCGCAAATCCACGCCGTCGAGCCACAGCACGTCGTAGAGCCGCACGTGTGCCGGGTGGTCGGCCAGCATGCGGGGCGTCACGGTCTTGCGATTGAGGCGCTGCTGCAGGTCGTTGAACGGCGCCACGGTCTCTTCGCGGCGGACCAGCAGCTCGCCGTCGAACACGCCGTCGAAATCGATTGCCTCGATGATATCGGGAAAGGCGCCCGACACGTCCTCGCCGGCGCGGCTGTAGAGGCGCTTCACGCCGCCCGACGCGGCGACCTGCACGCGGATGCCGTCCCACTTCCATTCGGCGCGGAAATGCGCCGGATCGAGCGCCTCGAGCTCGCTCTGCTCGATCGGGTTGGCCAGCATCGGCGGCAGGAAGGCGCCGCCGGCATTGCTGCTGGGCTTGGGGGCGTCGTGCAGCAGCCAGTCGAATAGCGGCCGGTAGGGCGGCGTGAGGCCGTGCCAGATCTCCTCCACGGCATCGACCGGCTGGTTGCCGATGTTGGCCGCGGCCTGCTTGGCGAGCCGAGCCGACACGCCGACACGCAGCGCGCCGGTCAGGAGCTTGAGCAGGGCCCAGCGGCCGGTCGCGTCCAGCGCGTCGAGCCAGCGCTTCAGGATGCCGGGCGTCTCGCTGCGGCTGGCGTGCTGCAGGGTGTCGACCACCTCGCCGAGGGTCGGCGGCGGCCCGGCCGTGGCGTCGGTCTCCCAGATCAGCGCCAGCGTCTCGGCAAGATCGCCGACATAATCGTAGGAGAGATGGAACAGCTCGGGGCCGATCTTGTCCTCGCCGAAGCCGCGCAGCAGGGCGGGCTTGGCCGCCGGAAAATCGAGCCCGCCGGTCAGCGCCGCCAAGCCCCAGCCGCGGTCGGGATCGGGCACCTCGCGCAGGTAGGTCTCGATCAGGCGGAGCTTGGCGTTGCGCGCCGGCTGGAAGGACAGCGCGTCGAGCAGGGCGGCGAAGGCCTGCACTCAGCCATCCTCCTCGTCGCGGCCGCCGAGATGCAGCGCCTCGGCCTCGATGCCGAGCGAGCGGGCGTGCAAGACGAGCGCTTCCTCGCGGCCATGCGTGACCCAGACCTTGGGCGCGCCGACGTCCTTCAAGGTCCGGCTGAGCTCCGGCCAGTCGGCATGGTCGGAGATCACCAGGGGCAGCTCGGCGCCGCGCTGGCGGGCTCGCGCGCGCACGCCCATCCAGCCCGAGCACACTGCCGAGATCGGCTCGGCGAAGCGCCGCGACCAGCGGTCGGCGATGGCGCCGGGCGGGCACAGCACGATGGCGCCGCGGAACGTCTCGAGGATCGCCTCCGACGCCGGCGCCACGTCGCCGAGATCGACGCCGTGCTCCTGGTAGAGCCTGCACAGGGAGAGGAGCGCGCCGTGCAGCCAGATGCGCTTGTCGTAGCCCGCCGCGCGCAGCAGGCTGATCACGCGCTGGCACTTGCCCAGCGCGTAGACGCCCACCAGATGGGAGCGTTCGGGAAAGGTGGCGACGGAGCGCAGCAGCTTGCCGATCTCGCCTGAATCGGAAGGATGATGGAACACCGGCAACGCAAAGGTCGCCTCGGTGATGAAGACGTCGCACGGCACCGGCTCGAAGGGCGGGCAGGTCGGATCGGCGCGGCGCTTGAAGTCACCTGATACGACGATGCGCTGGCCCCGCCAGGTCAGCACGGCCTGGGCGGAGCCGAGGATGTGGCCGGCCGGGGCGAGCCGCACCTCGACCTCGCCGAGGCGGACCGTCTCGCCGTATCTCAGGGATTGCTGCGCCGTGTCGGGCATGCTCTCGAAGCGGGCGCGCATGATCGCCAGGGTCTCGGGCGTGGCGAGCGCGGCGCGATGGCCGGGCCGGGCATGATCGCCATGGCCATGCGTGATCACCGCGCGGTCGACCGCCACGGCCGGGTCGACATGGAAGCCACCCGGCTCGCAGTAGAGGCCGCGCGGCGTCGGGTAGAGCCAGGATCGGGGGTTCAGGGAGCCGGTTGCCATTGAGCGTGCTGCATCCTACCCGAGGGATATGGGGCTGCCCGGCCCATCGGTTCAATGACTGACAATCCCTTGTGCGCACATGAGCGCTCAGTGGCCCCTCAGGCGCTTGCCGACTTCCGAGGAAGCAGCATCGACCTTTGCAGAGCCTCGGCGGGCGCCGCGTTCGGCCCTCCGATTCGGGCGTGCAACGGCCGGAGCGGCGGTGAGCTTGATGCCCAGCGCCTTCGCGACGCCGAGCAAGGTCGTGAGTTTCGGATCGCCCTCCGGGCCGAGAGCCTTGTAGAGCGCTTCGCGGGTCACGCCGGCCTGCTTGGCGACGGTTGTCATTCCGACGGATCGGGCGATGTCGCCCAGGGCAACGGTGATGAAAGCCGGATCACCCTCCTCAAAGGCGGCGTCGAGATACGCGATGCGTTCCTCGGGCGTCTTCAGGTGGTCGAGTATGTCGAAACGGGTGGTCTTGAGGGGCATGTCAAAACTCCTTTGCCATCTGCTTTGCCAGGGATATGTCGCGATCCTGTGAGGACTTGTCGCCGCCACACAGGAGAACGACCACTGTCCTGCCCTTGGACACGAAGTAGAGGCGGTAGCCCGGACCGTACGCGATCCGCATCTCGCTGACGCCGCCGCCAACCGGCTCTACGTCGCCGGGGTTGCCCAGCTCCATCCTGCGGATACGAGTGGCGATGCGAAGCCGAGCCTGCTGGTCGCGCAAATTTCCCAGCCAGCGGGCGAAGCGGGTAGTTTGGCGGATCTCGACTATGTGTGAACTATGGTTCACGAATGACCGAGCGTCAACCTTGGTTCACAGATAGGCCGACACTCTTGTGTTCAGCAGAGACCCCGGCGTGCAAGACTGATGCTTAGCCCGTAGGTTATCGATTGATCAATGTGGCGCTCGGTGCCAACTCAGTGCCAAAAACGGGCCGAAATGCCCGAAAACACTGGCTCGCACATGGCGCTGCCCGACCTCTTTTCACGCTGGTTCGAAAGCCGGGGCTGGCAGCCGCGGCCGCACCAGCTCGAGCTGGTCGGGCTGGCGCTGCAGGGCAAGAGCGCGCTGCTGATCGCGCCGACCGGCGGCGGCAAGACGCTGGCGGGTTTCCTGCCGTCGCTGATCGAGCTCACGCTGCGCCGCCAGAACGGCGAGGACCTGGCGCACGCGAAGGGCAAGGGCGAGCTGCATACGCTCTACATCTCGCCGCTGAAGGCGCTGGCCACCGACATCCGGCGCAATCTCGAGATACCGATCGCCGAGATGGCCCTGCCGGTGCGGGCGGAGAGCCGCACCGGCGACACGCCGCAAAGCCGCCGCCAGCGCCAGCGCGAGCGGCCACCCGACCTGCTGATGACCACGCCGGAATCGATGGCGCTGCTGCTGAGCTATCCCGACGCCGCGCAGTTCTTCGCGACGCTGAAGTGCGTCATCGTCGACGAGCTGCACGCCTTCGCCACCAGCAAGCGGGGTCATCACCTGGCGCTCTGCCTGGCCCGCGTCGCCACCCTGGCGCCGCACGTGCGCTTCGTCGGGCTGTCGGCCACCGTGGCCGATCCGCCGGTGCTGGCCGAGTTCCTGGCGGTCAAGGACGAGGTCGAGATCGTGCAGGGCGAGCCGGGCGCCGCGCCCGACGTGACGATCATCGACGCCCACGAGCGGCTGCCGTGGGGCGGCCACATGGGCCGGCACGCTCTGCCCGAGATCTACAACATCATCCGCCAGCACAAGACCTCGATCGTGTTCGTCAACACGCGCGCCCAGGCCGAGCTGGCGTTCGACGGCCTGTGGCGCATCAACGAGGACAACCTGGCGATCGGCCTGCATCACGGCTCGCTGGCGGTCGAGCAGCGGCGCAAGGTCGAGGCGGCGATGGCCGCCGGCCGGCTGCGCGCCGTGGTGGCGACCTCCTCGCTCGATCTCGGCATCGACTGGGGCGATGTCGACCTGGTGATCCAGGTCGGCGCACCCAAGGGCGTGAGCCGCCTGATGCAGCGCATCGGCCGCGCCAATCACCGGCTCGACGAGCCGAGCCGCGCCATGATCGCGCCGGCCAACCGCTTCGAGGTGCTGGAATCGCTGGCCGCGCTGGAAGCCGTCGAGGCGCACGAGCTCGACGGCGACCCGCCGCGGCCGGCCTGTCTCGACGTGCTGGCCCAGCACATCGTCGGCACCGCCTGCGCCCAGCCGATCGATCGCGAAGCCTTCTACGAGGAGGTGCGCACCGCACTGCCCTATCGCGACCTGTCGCGCAAGGATTTCGACGACACCTTCGATTTCGTCGCGACCGGCGGCTATGCGCTGGCCGCCTACGATCAGTGGCATCGCCTGAAGCAGCTGCCCGACGGCCGCTGGATGCTGGCCTCGCCGCTGGTGGCGCGGCAGTACCGCATGAATGTCGGCACCATCGTCGAGCTGCCGCTGATCAAGGTGAAGCTGCGGCGCGGCCCGGTGCTGGGCGAGGTCGAGGAGTCGTTCATCCAGGGACTCGTGCCGGGCGACACCTTCGTCTTCGCCGGGCGGCTGCTGCGCTTCGAGGGCGTCAAGGAGCTGGTGGCCCAGTGCTCGTCGGCCAGCGGCGGCGATCCCAAGGTGCCGGCCTATGGCGGCGGTCGCCTGCCGCTCTCGACCTTCCTGGCCGACCGCGTGCGCGGCATCCTGCAGGACCCGTCGCGCCATCCCAAGCTGCCGCACGAGGTGCGCGAATGGCTGCGCCTGCAGCGCATCCGCTCGACCCTGCCGCACGGCGACCGGCTGCTGATCGAGGGCTTCCCGCGCGGCGGCAAGCAGTTCATCGTCGCCTACTGCTTCGAGGGCCGGAACGCCCATCAGACGCTGGGCATGCTGCTGACGCGTCGCATGGAGCGCATGGAGCTGAAACCGCTGGGCTTCGTCGCCACCGACTACGTGCTCGGCCTGTGGGGGCTCAGGCCGCCGACCAGGCGCCAGCTCGAGCTGCTGTTCGACGAGGACATGCTGGGCGACGACCTCGAGGCGTGGATGGACGAATCGACCATGCTGCGGCGCTCGTTCCGCAACGTCGCGGTGATCGCCGGCCTGATAGAGCGGCGCTTTCCCGGCGAGGAGAAATCGCGACGCCAGGTCACCTTCAGCTCCGACCTGATCTACGACACGCTGCGCAAGCACGAGCCCAGCCACATCCTGCTGCGCGCCACGCGCCAGGACGCCGCCTGGCAGCTCGCCGACTTGAAGCGCCTGGGCGACCTGCTGCGCCGCGCCCGCGGCCGCATCGACTACCGCCGCCTCGAGCGCATCTCGCCGCTCGCCGTGCCGGTGCTGCTCGAGATCGGCCGCGAACGCGTGCTCGACGGCACCGCCGTGGACGAGCTGCTCGACATCGCGGCGCAAGAGCTGATCGAGGAAGCGACGTCGCTACCGTAGGGCAGGGCCGGGTTGACTTATTGCCTTTGATCATTAGATCATTACGCATGTCATTATGGAGGGCCCGTGGCCAGAGTCGTGACCATCAATCGCCCCGATGTCGTCGCCCTCATTGAAAAGGCCGCCGACCAGATCACGGGCGGGAACAAGACCGAGTTGGTGGCGACGGCTGTGCGACGTCTTCTCTCCGAAACTGCCCGTAGTGGATCTCTGTTCGGTGCCCATCCCGGCTCTGTTCGCATAAAGCGCGGGGTGGATCTCACAAAACCGATCTTGGAGGATGAAACAGACGCGGAGACTGGGCGCGAGATTGACCGGTGACCGATCTGCTGCTCGATACCCACATCGCGCTGTGGCTGGACAGCGAAGACGATCGTTTGGGAGCGAGCACGCGGCGTACGATCGACAATGCCTGGCAGGATGGTGGCCAGATATTCCTGAGTGCGATCAGTGTCTGGGAAATCGCCGTCCTAGTGGACAGGGGATCGATCGAGTTGGACCTTCCCGTGGAAGATTGGGTGGAACGTTTCGTTAGTCGACCGGGGCTGGAGGCGGTGGCACTTGACCATGCAGCGGCAGCACGTGCCTATCGTTTGCACGGCCTGGAGGATCGCGATCCGGCCGACCGGTTGCTTATCGCCAGCGCCATCGAGCTTGGCTGCCCGCTCGTCACTTACGACGACCGGATTCGAAGATTCGCCAGGACACGCGGGCGACAGCACCGGTTCGTCGTCGCCTGATGGTTCGTCTTCAATGGAAGTCGCGTGAGGCGATCTTGATCCTGGGGCGGTCGAGGGCGATGCGGCTGCGGTCGTAACCCGGCTTGGTCGGCTGGCTCTTGCCGACGCGATGGCGCGTGGCGTTGGCTTCCGGAACGAGCAGGGGCGGACGGAGGCGGCGGTCGCCGGGGTCGGTACGGACCTCGTCGCCGCGACCATGATCGAGATGGAAAGTGTCGATGTCGGAAATCGAATCGAGCTCGGCCGACCAGTCCCACAAGCGTTCGGCGACGAGGTGGATCACCAGCCCCTCGCGTTGCACGCAGCCTTGCACGGCGAGCAGGCGCGATCCCATGACGATGCGGCGATGGGCTTCGAAGACCTTGGGCCAGACCACGAGGTTGGCGATGCCGTGCTCGTCCTCGATGGTGACGAACACCACACCCGAGGCGGTGCCCGGCCGCTGGCGCACCAGCACCAGCCCGGCGAGGGTGAGGAAATCGTCGTTGCTTGAAGTCGCCAGCACGGCGGTGGGTGACACGTCTCGTTCGGAGAATCGGGGACGCAGCAACGCCATCGGATGAGACCGCAGCGACATCGAGAGGGCGGCATAGTCGTCGACCACCTGTTCGCCCAGGGTGAGCGCCGGCAGGCTGACACCCGGTTCGAGGTCGCGCGCTTGCGGCGCGTTGTCGAGCAGCGGCAGGCGCGCATCGGAGAAACCGCGCACCGCCCACAGCACGTCGCGCCGCGACAGGCCGAGCGAAGCGAAGGCGTCGGCGCGGGCCAGGGCCAGGATATGGCGCTTCGACAGTCCCGATCGCCGCCACAGGTCGGCCGGGTCGCGATAGGGCTCGGTGCGATGTTCGATCAACCGCTTGGCCTCGTCCTTGCCAAAACCGGTGACCTGGCGCAGTCCGAGACGCAAGGCGCAGCGGTTCGCAGCCGGTTCGAGCGTGCAATCCCAGTCGCTGACGTTGATGTCGGGCGGCCGCACCTCGACGCCGTGCTCGCGAGCATCGCGCACCAGCTGGGCCGGCGCATAGAAACCCATCGGCTGTGAGTTGAGCAGGGCGGCGGCGAAGACCTCGGGGTAGTGGTGCTTGACCCAGGAGGAGTCGTAGACCAGGAGCGCGAAGCTCGCGGCATGGCTTTCAGGGAAGCCGTATTCGCCGAACCCTTCGATCTGCTTGAAGCAGCTCCGGGCGAAGGCGCGATCGTAGTGCCTTTCGACCATGCCATTGATGAACTCGTCCTTGAGCTTGTGAATCGTGCCGGACCGGCGGAACGTCGCCATGGCGCGGCGCAGCTTGTCGGCCTTGGCAGGCGAGAAGCCCGCGGCATCGATGGCGATCTGCATCGCCTGCTCCTGGAACAGCGGCACGCCGCACGTCCGCTTCAGGATCTTCTCGAGCGTCCCCGGATACTCGATCGTCTCGCCTGCATCTATTTTCCGCCGATTCCTCAGATAGGGATGGACCATGCCGCCCTGGATGGGACCGGGCCGCACGATTGCCACCTCGACGACGAGATCATAGTAGGTTCGGGGCTTGAGCCTCGGCAGCATCGACATCTGCGCCCGGCTTTCGACCTGGAACACGCCGATCGAATCGGCTTTGCCCAGCATGTCGAAAACGGCAGGTTCCTCGGCGATCCTGCCGAGCGTCACTTGCCGGCTGTAATGCTTGTCGATCAAGTCGAAGCTCTTGCGCAGGCAAGTCAGCATGCCGAGCCCCAGCACGTCGACCTTGTAGATCTTCAAGGCATCGAGATCGTCCTTGTCCCATTCGACGACGGTGCGGTCCACCATGGCGGCGTTCTGAATCGGCACCAGCTCGTCGAGACGATCGTCAGTGAGGACGAAGCCGCCGACATGTTGCGACAGATGGCGGGGAAAGCCGCACAGCGTCGCCGACAGCTCGAGCGCCAGCTTCAGGCGCGGATCGGTGGGGTCGAGACCGGCCTCGCGCACGTGATCGATATCGACGCCGCCCGATCCCATGCCCCAGACCGTGTCGGCCATCGCGCCCACCGTGTCGGGTGAGAGGCCAAGCACTTTGCCTACCTCACGGATGGCACTGCGGCTGCGATAGGAGATCACGGTGGCGGCCAGCGCGGCCCGCGAGCGGCCCTTGTTGTTGTAGATCCATTGGATCACCTCCTCGCGACGCTCGTGCTCGAAATCGACGTCGATGTCGGGCGGCTCGTCGCGCTCGTTGGAAAGAAAGCGTTCGAACAGCACTTCCGACTTGTCGACATCCACCGACGTGATGCCGAGGCAGTAGCACACGGCCGAGTTGGCAGCCGAGCCGCGACCCTGGCACAGGATACCCATCGCGCGAGCCCGCTGCACAATCTCGTGTACGGTCAGGAAGTAGGGAGCAATCTTCTTGTTGTCGATCAGCTCGAATTCATTCCGAAGGATGTTGGCCACCTTGTCGGTAATGCCGTCGGGATAACGCCAGGCTGCACCCTCCCAGGTCAGGCGGACGAGCTTGTCCTGCGGAGTCTCGCCGCCCTCGTACATCACCGGGTACTGGTAGGTGAGCTGGTCGAGCGAGAAGCGGCAGCGGCTGGCGATCTCCTGGGTGCGCTCGATGGCGCGCGGATGGCGGCGGAACAGGCGCGCCATTTCCTCAGGGTCCTTGAGATGCCGCTCGGCGCTGGCGAAGCGGCGGAAGCCCAGCTCGTCGACCGTGCAGCCCAGCCGGATGGCGGTCACCACGTCCTGCAGCGCCCGCCGCTCTGGGATGTGATAGTGCACGTCGTTGGTGGCGACCAGGCCGACCCCCGTCTCGGCGGCGAGATTGTCGAGCAGCGCCAGGCTGCGCGCATCGTCGCCGCGGAGCAGCATGGTGGCGGCGAGATAGCAGCGGTCGCCGAACAGCTCGGCGAGCGTGCTCAGGCGAGCGCGAAAGGCCGGATCGTCGGGCTGGCGCGGCGGCAGGACGATGGCCAGCAGGCCTTCGGCATGAGCGGCCAAATCCTCGAAACCGAGATCGCAGGCGCCCTTGGCCGCGCGGCGATTGCCGACCGTCAGCAGGCGCGACAGCTGCTTGTAGGCGTCGAGATCGGTCGGATAGGCGAGCAGTGAATAGCCGTCGCGCGTCTCGAGGCGGGCGCCGACCAGCAGGCGGCAGCGCTCGCCTGCCGGGATGTCGGGGAACTCCTCGTAATATTCCTTGATCGCCGCATAGGCGCGCACCACGCCGGCCAGGGTGTTGCGATCGGCGATGCCGATGGCGCTGTGGCCGAGCGCGATCGCCTGCAACGCCAGCTCGCCCGGATGCGAGCCGCCGCGCAGGAAGCTGTAATTGGTGGTGACTTGCAGCTCGGCGTACATTTTTCATGTCCCTCCCCCGTCAACGGGGGAGGTGCCCCGTCATACGGGGCGGAGGGGTCATGGGCCTCATCGCTGGGACCGCGCCACTCCAGTGGCGCTCTTCTTGTCGATCCCACAAATGATGGGCCACTGGAGTGGCGCGGTCCCAGCAGTATGACTCATGGCCCCTCCGTCCGCGATGACGCGGACACCTCCCCGGCGAAGCCAGGGAGGAAAAGAAATTCCTCACGCGCAAAATCCGTGGAGGTACCAGCGGGCAGTCGGTTGGCCGCTGGCGGGCGGGTTGTAAGGGCCGTCGCGGAACAGCCAGAAGCGGACGCCGTCCTTGTCCTCGACCCGGTAGTAGTCGCGGAACAGGGGCACCGTGTTGGCCGGCGGCCGGCTGCCGTCGGAACGCGGCCGCCACCATTCGTCGGCCAGCCGTTCGGGACCTTCGGACCGCACGATGCGATGGGCATGGCGGCGCCACTGGAAGGTCATCGGCGGATCGTCGGGCACGAACGCCGTGACCTCGATCGGTTCGGGCCGCTGCAGCAGGCGGGTCGGCCGCGCGCCCTTGAGATCGGCGACGCGCCGCCAGGCGCCGGCTGGCGCGGGCCTGACCGAGACGCCGGCGGTTGTCTGCACCCGCTCGGGCAGATGGCTGTCGCGCGGCAGCAACCGCACCACGTTCTCCTCGCCCAGCCGCAAGGCCAGCCGGTCGGCGAGATCGATCGTGCCGTCCTCCAGGAGCGAGGCCGGCAGGACACCCGACTCGGGCAGCGTGTCCTGCGTGCCGGTCCAGGCTTCGATCTCGGGCGCGGCCAGGATCATCAGCTCGACGCCGAACCCGGGATCGAGCTCGCCGAGCTTTTCCTGGAACAGCTTCATCAGCTTGGGATTGTCGCGGTTGGGCCGGCTGGTGCCGATCGAGGTGCGGTCGACCGAGCCGTCGACCCGATAGAGGGCGATCTCGAGCGTGCGCGCGCCGACGCCCGCCTGCTCGAACTGCCCGCACAGGGCGGCGAGCAGGCGGCTGGTCGCGGCGGCGATGTCCTCGGGCCGGCCGATCGGCTCGGCGAAGGCGAGCCGCGTGCGGAAGGCCGGAGGCGGGCGGCGCGGCTCGAGCGGCTCGTCGAGCGCGCCCAGGGCCTGGTCGAGGCGGGCGACCGGCTGCTCGCCGAAGCGCCGCACCAGCGGCGCGCGCGGCAGCGGATAGAGATCGCCGATGCGGCGCAGGCCGAGCTTCAGGAAGGTCTCGAGGATCGGCGTATCGACCCGCAGCCCTTCGACCGGCAACGTCGCCAGGGCGGCGCGCTGGCTGTTGCGCGGGCAGAAGAGATCGGCCTGGCGCTCGGCATAGCGCGCCAAGGCCCAGGCCGCGCCCGCCGTGTCGGCCATCGCCGCCCGGCAGGCGAAGTCGTGATGCGACAGGCGTTCCACCAGGTCGGCCAGCAGGGCCCGTTCGCCGACCTCGTCCGGGCCGAAGAGATGGCCGCAGCCAGTGACGTCGAGCAGCAGGCCGGCATCGCCGCCGAAGCCGCCGGCGCTGCAGGCTTCCATTCCTTCCTCGGCGAGGGCGCCGCCCAGCGGATCGATCGTCACCCACGGCGTGTAGCGCTCGCACCAGCCGGCGATGACCTCGATCAGACGGCGGTCGGCTTGCGGCTCGCCTGCCGTGGTGACCAGGTCAGGCACCAGCGCCCGCGCATCGGCCAGCCGCATGTGCGAGCGCAGGCCGGCGGTGCGGGCGTGCGGATTGACGGCGGCGAGACGCGGACAGCCGTCGCGCCAGACGACGGTGGCCGCCGCCCTAGCCGACCAGTCGCGGGGCGACCAGTCGCGCGGCGTTGGCCAATCGCGTGGCGGCGGCCCATCGCGCGGCGTCGACCTGTCGGCCGACTGCGGCCTGGGGCGGGCCAGCCGATCCGTTGACAGTTTGGGGAACCACAGCGAGACGATGCGTTTCATCGTTCCACTCCACGAGCCAGGAAGGAAATTCGTCGACCGACGGCGTGCCGAAGCGGTTGCGCCGCAGCTCGAGGCGCCAGCGCGCCGCGCCGATATCGTTGAGGCCGGGCGTCGAGCGCGACGGCGCCGAGACGATGCGCCAGCGCGTCGTGCAGACGCTTTGCGGCGGCGCCGGCTGGGGCCGCAGCAACAGGGCGGGCACGCCGCTCTTCTCGGCGGCGAGCGACAGGCGCCGGCCGGCGGTGGGGTCGGCGGCGCGCGTCTCGCCCAGCACGGCGGCGATGCCGGGGCAGCGCAGGCCTTCTTCCATCGCCCAGAACAGATCCTCGTCGCGCCGCGCCGTGACCATCAGCAGGCGGCCCGGATCGAACCAGGTCGCGAGCGCGGCGGCGTAGGGCTGTGCATCGAAGGAAGCGGAGGGCTGGCGGCACCACAGCAGGGTTCCGGGCCCGAAGCGGCCCATCAGATGGGCGGCAAAGCCCAAGGCTGCCCCGTCATGCGGGGCCACCCGGCCGGACGGGGTGGCGCCGGCCTCGATCTCGTGCAGGGCGCCGGTCAGCAGCCCGCCTTCCGGCAGCAGGGCGTCGATCGCCGGGATGCCGAGCGGCACGGCGGCGCGGCCGGCCCGCTGGGCACTGTGGACGCGCTCCAGCCGGCGCACGCGCTCGCGCAGATCCGCCGCGACGGGAGCTGCCGCATCGTTGGCGGCCGGAGAAGTGAAGGCATTCGGGGAAATGACGGGCATCGCCCCCTCGAAATCGTTAATGCGTGGGAGAAATATCTGTTCTCTTTTTGTTCTATTCGTTCTCCACAATGATGTCAATGGAGGGGAGTTTCCTGGGAGCCGGGATGCTTACGAGCCTCATCCGGCACACGGCTTGCGAAGCAGCGCAGGTCGGCCGCATCATGCGGCGCAAAGGAGGTCCGATGACCTTTCGCGTTCCGCTGCTCGCCCTGCTGGCGTCGACCTTCGCCCTGATCACCGGACCTGTTTTGGCGCGCTGCTCGCAGAACCTCGTCGAACGAGCCTGGCCGGAGGTGCAGCTGGCCTCGCTCGACAGCCTGCCGATCGCCGCCGGCAACTCACCGAGCCGCGCCGTCATCTCCTTCCTCGGCCATTCGAGCTACCAGATCGACTCGGCGCAGGGCGCGCGGGCCATCACCGACTACAACGGCGTCAACGGTTTCGGCCGCCGGCCCGACATCGTCACCATGAACAATGCTCATTCGACGCATTTCACCGACGATCCCGAGGAGGGCATCACCTACGTGCTGCGCGGCTGGCCGAGCCGGCCCGGCGAGACCGAGGCCAAGCACGACGTCGCCTTCAAGGACATGAAGGTGTGGAACGTGCCGACCAACGCCCGCGACTGGGGCAGCTCGGCGGCGCGCATCAACGGCAATTCGATCTTCGTCTACGCCATCGCCGACCTCTGCATCGCCCATCTCGGCCATCTGCATCATCGGCTGACCAAGGAGCATCTCGAGGAGCTTGGCCGCATCGACGTGCTGATGGTGCCGATCGACGGTTCCTACACGATGGGCCAGCCGCTGATGGTCGACGTGATCCGGCAGATCCAGCCAAGGATGGTGCTGCCCATGCATTACTGGGGACGTTCCCAGGTCGAGCGCTTCCAGGGCCTGATGCACGAGCTCGACGCCGACTTCGTGTGGCCCGACCGGCGATCCATCGAGGTCGTGCGCGAGGAGCTGCCGGAGAAGCTCACTGTCCTGGTGCTCGGCGGCAACGGCGGCGATTGACGCCCGCCGTCTACTGCGCCCGCTGGAACCTCATCCCTGACGGCGCGGCGATCGCCACGCCGTCCAGCCTGCTGCTGCCGGTGCGCCGCGATGGCGAGCCGGCAATGCTGAAGATCGCGCGGGAGGAGGAAGAGCGTCGTGGCAGTCGCCTTATGGCGTGGTGGCAGGGCGATGGCGCGGCGCGCGTGCTGAGGCACGACGACACGGCGCTTCTCATGGAACGCATCGAGGGGCCGGCCACCCTTTCGGCCATGGTCGTCCAGGGCAAAGACGAGGAAGCCACCCGCATCCTGTGCTCGGTTGCGCATCGCCTCCATGCCGCGCACGGCGAGCTGCCCGCATGGCTCGAACCGCTGGAGCGTTGGTTCGCCGCTCTCGCGCCGGCGGCAACGACACACGGCGGTGTGCTGGCCGAGGCGCACACCGTGGCCCACAGGCTGCTGGCCAGGCAGTGCGAGATCGTTGCCCTGCACGGCGACATCCATCACGGCAACGTGCTCGATGGCGGCAGGCGCGGCTGGCTCGCCATCGACCCCAAGGCGCTGCGCGGCGAGCGGACGTTCGATTACGCCAACATCCTGCGCAATCCCGATGCCGCTACGGCGCTGATGCCCGGTCGCTTCGAGCGTCAACTCGTGATCGTCACGGAGTGCGCCGCGCTCGAGCGCCGCCGGCTGCTCGAATGGACATTGGCTTTCGCTGGCTTGTCAGCGGCGTGGCGCCTGGCGGATGGCACCCCGCCCGTTCTTGACCTCGAGATAGCGCGGCGCGCTGCCGGCATGCTCCGAACCTGAACGATCAGCGACGGCCCGCTTCGAAGCCGGCGAGGAACTGCACGAGATTTTGGCCCAGATCGTCGCTCAGGTAGCCACCCTCCTGCACGAGCACGGTGGGCAGGCCGAGGCTGGCGATCTTGCCGGCCATGGCATGGAAGCCGGCGCCGCTGACCTTAAGCCCCTGCAGCGGATCGCTGGCCGCGGCGTCGAGGCCAAGTGCCACGACCAGCGCCGTCGGCGCGAAGGTCTTGATGCGGGCCAGCGCCTTGTCGCCGGCCTCGAGCCACGGCGCATCGGGCGATCCCAGCGGCAGCGGCAGGTTGAGATTGAATCCGTGACCCTTGCCGGTCCCGGTCTCGTGCGCGTGTCCCCAGAAGTAGGGATAGTAGGTGCTGGGGTCGGCATGGATCGACACCGTCAGCACGTCGTCGCGCTCGAAGAAGATTCCTTGCGTCCCGTTGCCGTGATGGACGTCGACATCGAGCACGGCGACGCGCGCATGATCCCGCCTCAGATGCTGGGCGGCGATGGCGCTGTTGTTCAGGAAGCAGAAGCCGCCGGCCATGTCGGCAAAGGCATGATGGCCCGGCGGGCGACAGAGCGCATAGGCCTCCCGCACGCCTGCCAGCACGAGGTCGGCGGCAGTGACCGCCGTCTCCGAGGCGGCCAGGGCAGCGTCCCAGGTGTGCGGGCCGATCGGACATCCGGTGTCGGCCTGGTGCCAGCCGGCCCGGCCGACCAGCCCCTTGGGATAGGTCGCGGGATAGCGCGCGGGATGCACGTTGGGGACGACTTCCGGTCCGGCGCCCGGCAGCTTGGACCATTCGCGCGCCGCGACCTGCAGGAAATCGAGATACTCGGGCGTATGGATCGCCTGCGCCGGCGCGAGGCCTGACGGCTTTGGCGCCTCGACCGCGTGGCCGGCCGCCTGCGCGGCGGCGAGCAGGCGCAGCGCGCGCTCCGGCTGCTCGGCATTGCGCTGGATGACGCCGCGCACCAGGAAGGTCTGCGGATCGTGCTTCGCGTGACGCTCGGAGTAGACGATCTTCATGGCACACCCATGGCGACCGCCTTGGCATCGCGCAGGGCGGCGATCTCAGCGTCACTGTAGCCGACCTCGCGCATGATCTCGGCCGTGTGCTCGCCGACCATCGGCGACTTGCGACGGGTGTCGACCGGCGCGTCGGAGAGCTTGATCGGATTGGCCGCCGACTTGACCGGGCCGAGGCCCGGATAGCTGATCTCGAGCACGCTGCCGCGTGCCTTGGCGTGGTCGCTCTCCATGACGTCGCTCACCCGGTAGGCGGCCGCGCACGCCATGCCGGCGGGGATCAGCTTGTCGAGCAGCTCCTCGGCCGTGTGCGACGCGAAGTGCGCCTCGATCATCGGCTCGAGGATGGCGCGGTGGGCGATGCGGCTCTCGTTGCTGGCGAATCGCTTGTCGTCGAGCCAGTCCTGCCGGCCGAGCGCGCTGCACAGCAGGCGCCAGAAGGCATCGTTGGTGCCGGCGATGAAGATGCCCCGGGTCTTGGTGTCGAACACGCGCAGTGGGAAGAGCAGGGAGTTCGACGTGCCCATGCGCACCGGGTTCTCTCCCGTCAGGCCGTGATTGGTGATCCAGTGGCTCATCATGTGCATGCCGACGTCGAACAGCGACAGGTCGAGGCGCTGGCCGCGTCCCGTCCTGTGACGGCCGAGCAGGGCGAAGGCGATGCCGGCAGCGCAGAACGAGCCGGTGCAGTAGTCGATCGAGGCTGTGCCGACGCGGCACATCTCGCCGTTCTCCGGCCCGGTCGCGTCCATCAGGCCGATCTCGGCCTGGATGCAGGGATCGTAGCCGGCGCGCGAGGAATAGGGGCCGGTCTGGCCGTAGCCCGAGATCGAGGCATAGACCAGGCGCGGATTTTCCGCCGACACCGTCTCCCAGCCGAAGCCGAGCTTGTCCGTCACGCCGGGAACGAAGGCTTCCATGAAGACGTCCGCCTTGCGGACCAGCCGCATCAGCACGTCGCGCCCGCCGGCGGTGCGCAGGTCGAGCGCGAGCCCGCGCTTGTTGCGGTTCATCGACGGCACCCAGGCGCCGCCGAAATGCGGCCGGAAATGCTCGCCATGGAGCGGCTCGACCTTGATCACGTCGGCGCCCATGTCGCCCAGGATCTGGCCGGCGGTCGGGCCGGCGATGACTTGCGTGAGGTCGAGTACGAGCGTGTCGGACAGGGGAAGCATGATCCCCTGATAGCGTCGCCCGCCCGATTCGGCCAGCCTCCGCCTAGGCGCCCAGCAGGCGTCTGGCCAGCAACGCCCGCATATCGCGCCGGCCGTCGGCGATGAGCATGATCACGACCTCGCGCTCGTGGACGCGATAAACGATCCGATAGGGCTTGCAGGGCACTTCCCGGAAAGAGCGATTGCCGAATTCCATGAGCTCGTGGGGATGCGATCCGCGGTTGGGCGAGTCCGCCAGCGAGAGAGATATCTGCTCGATGCGTTGGGCAACCTGTTCCGCCTGTACCGGTGAGTCACGACGGGCGATGTCGTCGGCGATGTCTTCCAGGTCTACAAGCGCCTGTCTGTCCAGGCGGAGCTCGTGGCGCCTCATTTGCCGGGCTGCTTCGCTCTGATGCGTTCGCGGACTCGTCGCATTGCCTCGGCAAGAGGAACGGTCTTGCCTTCGGCGATGTTGCGGTCGCTCAAGGCCAAGATCTTGAGCAGGGCCAAGGTTTCCCGGGTCTTCTCGTAGGAGACGATATCCTGGATGACGGCCTTGGCCTCGCCGTTCTGGGTGATGATCATGGGCTCGCCGACCTCGCCCAGCTCCTGGATGATCTCCGCGGCGTGGGCCTTGACGTAACTGATCGGCTTGATCCGGGAGGCGCGCACCATGGTAGGCTCCGTGGGTCCAGGAACGAATTTAGTCCATTAATGGTCCGACGACAAATGGAGTGCACGCGATGGCCATCGGCGACCGTCCTAACTTGCGCATCGACTCCGACCGGCTGTGGTCGAGCCTGATGGAGCTGGCGCGCATCGGCGCCACCGACAAGGGCGGCGTGTGCCGCATCGCGCTGACCGATCTCGACCGCCAGGGGCGCGACCTGTTCGTGCGCTGGGCGAAGGAGGCGGGCTGCTCGATCCGGGTCGACAAGGTGGGCAACGTCTTCGCCCGGCGCGAAGGCCGCGATCCGGCGAAGCTGCCGGTGATGACCGGCTCGCATCTCGACACCCAGCCGACCGGCGGCAAGTTCGACGGCGCCTATGGCGTGATGGCCGGCCTCGAGGTCGTGCGCGCCCTGAACGATTCCGGTTACGTCACCGAGGCGCCGATCGAGGTCGCCGTGTGGACCAACGAGGAGGGTTGCCGCTTCGCGCCGGCGATGGTGGCGTCGGGCGTGTTCGGCGGCGCCTTCGAGCTCGACTATGCGCTGTCGCGCACCGACCGCGACGGCGTGAGCTTCGGCGATGCCCTGAAGGCGATCGGCTATGACGGCAGCGAACCGGTCGGCGGACGAAAGGTCGGTGCGTTCTTCGAGGCGCATATCGAGCAGGGCCCGATCCTCGAGCGCGAATCAAGGACCATTGGGGTCGTCACCGGCGCGCAGGGCCAGCGCTGGTACGAGATTTCCTGGACCGGCATGGAGAGCCATGCCGGCACGACGCCGATGGAAGGCCGCCGCGACGCGCTGGTGGGCGCGGCCGAGCTGATCGTTGCGCTGCGCCGCATCGGCGAGCGGCCGAATGGGCGTTCGACGGTGGGCGTCCTCGAAAGCCAGCCGCAATCGCGCAACACCATTCCGGGCCGCGTGTTCATGACCGTCGACCTGCGTCATCCTGACAACGACGAGCTTGACCGGATGGATGCCGAGCTGCGCGCTGCCGCCGCCGACATCGCCAGGCGCCATCGGCTGGAGGCCGCGATCGACCAGATCTGGCACTTTCCGGCATCGCCCTTCGCGAAGGAGCTGGTCGAGTCGGTGCGGCGCGGCGCGCTGCAGGCCGGCTACGCGCACATGGATATCGTGAGCGGCGCCGGCCACGACGCCTGCTACGTCTCGCGCGTCGCGCCGACGGCCATGATCTTCGTGCCGTGCAAGGACGGCATCAGCCACAACGAGATCGAGGACGCCACCCAGCAGGATGCCGCCGCCGGCTGCCAGATCCTGCTGCATGCCATGGTCGAACGCGCCGATGCCTGAGATGCCGGCGTGAAGTCGGGTTGGGTATCGCTCGCGAGCGCGGCGCTGGTGGCGACGGTCGCGGGCGTCGGCGGCACCTTGCCGGTGATCTTGGCGGCGGCGCAGGCGGTCGGCGCGACGCCGGCCGAGGCCAGCTCCTGGGTGTCCGGTCTCGCGCTGGCGACGGCGGTGGGCGCCCTGGTCCTCAGCCTGCGCTATCGCATGCCGATCATCACGGCGTGGTCGACGCCTGGCGCCGCCCTGATCGCCTCGACCACGGGCGTGCCCGGCATTCGCGCCGCCGTCGGCGCGTTCGTGGTGGCGGCCGCGCTGATCCTGCTGACGGCCGCGCTGCGACCCCTCGGCCGGCTGATCGAGCGCATCCCGGCCAGCATCGCTGCCGCCATGCTGGCCGGCATCCTGCTGCGCCTGGTGGTGGCGATGATCGACCACGTGCCGGGCGCCGCGCCGCTCGTGCTGCCGCTGATCGTCCTGTTCCTGGTCGCTCGCCGGCTGGTGCCGACGCTCGCCTCGCTGATCGTCCTGGCGGCGGGCGGATTGCTTGCCTGGTCGCTGGGCCTGGTGAAGCCGTTGCCGCCGATCGCGCTGTCCAACCTCGAGCTGCTGACGCCGGCGTGGGATGTCGCGACCCTGATCGGTCTTGGCGTGCCGCTCTATCTCGTGACCATGGCGTCGCAGAACCTGCCCGGCTTCGCCGTGCTGCGCGCCTCGGGCTACCATCCGCCGACCCAGCCGGTGCTCGCCGTCACCGGCGCCTTGTCGTTCGTGACGGCATTCGTCGGCGCGCACACCTCCAACCTGGCGGCCATCTCCGCGGCGCTGTGCACCGGGCCGGATGCCCATTCCGATCCGGCGCAGCGTTGGAAGACCGGGCCGCTCTATGCCCTGTGGTGGGCGATCATCGGCCTGTTCGGGGCCTCGCTGGTCGGATTGTTCGCCGCTCTGCCGCCGGCGCTGTTGGCCACCGTCGCCGGCACGGCGCTGCTCGGGTCGATGGCCGGCGCGATGGGCACGGCGCTCACCAGCGATCGCGATCGTTTCGCCGCGGCCGGCACACTCGCCGTCACCGCGTCGGGCGTGACGCTGCTCGGTGTCGGTTCGGCCTTCTGGGGATTGTGCTTCGGCCTGATCGTGGTCGCTCTCGACCGGCTGCTCGAACGCCCGGGCCGCTGAGCGTGGTGGCGCGTCCGAGCATCATCGTGATCGGCGCCGGCATCTCGGCGCCTCGATCGCCTGGCATCTGGCGCGGCTCGGCGCCGCCGTCGCCGTGATCGAGGCCGGCGAGCCCGGTGGCGTTGCGACCCGCGATTCCTGGGCGTGGATCAATGCCAGCATGAGCCAGTCGGAGGCCTATTTCCGCTTGCGCGCGAAGGCCATGACCGAATGGCGCCGGCTTGAGCAGCAGATACCGTCATTGCAGGTCGATTGGAGCGGCAGCTTGAACTGGGAGCTGCCGGCCGACCGCCTTCAGGCGTTGGCCAGCCGGCTGTCCGGCTGGGGCTACGCCATCAGCTGCGTCGACGCCGAGCAAGCGCGGCGCATCGAGCCCAACCTGCAACGGCTTCCCGAAACAGCGCTTCACGCCAGCGGGGAAGGGTCGGTGGAGCCTGTCGACGCGACGCTCCTGCTCCTTGCGGCAGCCCGCGACCTCCGTAGCAGCGAAGACGCTGGGGAGGAGGAAGACGATCAATCGTGCGCCATCGGAAAGCGCGCGCCGTAGCTCTCCAGCGGCAATTCCAGCCCGACGCAGAGGAAGCTGATCGTGTGGTAGTAGCCGACCAGCGCGATCGCTTCGAGGATCTGGGCGTCGTCGAAGTGAGCCGTGAGGCCCACCCATGTCGCGTTGGCGATGGCTCGTCGGTCGACCAGATCGTCGACCAGGCTCATCAGCGCCTGCTCGTCCGGCGTCCAGCAGCCGGCGTCGGCCGCACCGGCGACGGTCGACGCGACCTGCCCGGCAGAGAGGCCGGCACGCTCGGCAAAGAAGGCGACATGGACGCCCCATTCGTACTCGCAGCCGAGCCGCGCCGTGGTGCGGTCGATGACGATCTCGCGCTGGCGCAGGCTGAGCGGCCCTTTGTCGAGCAGCCCGCCGGCGAACATCCTGGCGAACACGCGCGGGCTCTTTGCCATCGTACGGAACAGCACCAATGGCGGCACGCCGGGCGGCATGATGCGCGTGAGTTCGGCGGCAATCGACGGCTCGTAAGGGACTTCGGCAGGAACGATGCGGGCCATGGGCGGGGTTCTCCGTGGACGCTACAATTTCCGTAGCGCCTTGGACTGACCTCCGCTACAGAAAATGTAGTAACGGAGTGAAATAGATGGTGAAGCGCGTTCGCGGGTCGCGGACCGGCCGGCCGATCATGGCGCTGCTCGATCTGCTGGGCCGGCGGTGGACGCTGCGTATCGTGTGGGAGCTGCGCGAGGGTTCGCTGCGCTTTCGCGAGCTGCAGGACCTGATCGGCGCCAGCCCGACCATCATCAACACGCGGCTCGCCGAATTGCGGGAGGCCCGGCTCGTCGAGCTCGACGAGGCGACTGGCTATCGCCTCACCGGCTTGGGCAGGGAGTTGCTGCAGCTCTTCCTGCCCCTGCACCTCTGGTCGGAGAAGTGGGCGAAGTCTATTTGAGGAACGGATTGTCGGCGCCGCGGCCGCGCCGGCGCGGCGGGAACTGCTCGCTGAGATAGTCGAGGATCTCCGCTCGCTCGGCCGCCTTGACCGGCGGCATGCGGTGCTTCTCCAGCATCAGGTCGAACGTCGAATCCCAGAGGTCGCGTGTCAGACCCTGCGCCTTGATCAATGCCACGCCATGGCAAGCCGTGCACGTGTAGAACGTGACCTCGCGGCCCTTGCCGTCGGGGAGGTTTTCGATCTTGTCGTTGTGTGGCGGCGGCTTGCCCTTTTCGCTGTCCACCACGGCGGATGCGGCCGCCGTTGCCGCCGGCTTGGCGAGCGGGACATAGGGCGGCTGCCGGCGGCCCAGCTCGCCCGAGCGGTCGAGCGCGAGCAGCAGGAAGGTCGCCGCCAGGGTGATGAAGACGACCGGCGTGACGGTGAGCTGGCTCAAGACTCGACGAGGACGCGGATGCGATTGAGCGGATTGGCGCCGTAGCCCTGCGGGTTCCAGTTGGCGGCGGTGAAGGGCTGGGTCATGCCCTTGCTGTCGGTCGCCTTGGCCCACACCTCGTAGTAGCCCGCGCTCGGCAGGTCGATCGCGGCCGCGAAGCGCTGCCAGGCGAACTTGTTGGCTGGCGGACTGACCTTGGCGCTCTTCCAGGTGACGCCGTAGTCGGTCGAGATGTCGACCGTCTTGATGTCCCAGTCGCCCGCCCAGGCGTGGCCGCGCAGGTCGAGCTTGCGGGTGCCGGCCGCGAGCCTGGTGCCGTCGGCCGGAAAGGTGATGACTGAGCGCACCGGCATCGATTCCAGGATCGCCATGTCCTTGTCGTCGCCCTTGCTGCCGGGAACGATCGGCTTCCTGGGCGTGCGATAGGAGAAGCCGCCCATGCCCGGGCCATCGTGCTCCTTGTCGCGCACCCAGATGCGCGACAGCCACTTGGTCGACAGCGAACCCGCCCATCCGGGCACGACGAGCCGCACCGGTGCGCCGTGGATCAGCGGCAGGTCCTTGCCGTTGATCTTGAAGGCGATCAGCGTGTGCTCCTCCATCGCCTTGGCGATCGGCATGCCGCGCGAGATGGTTGGCTTGTTGGTCTCGCCGGCCAGCGTCGGATCGGTGCCGTAGTGGCCGGTGTAGATGGCGGAAGATTTCAGGCCGGCCGCCTTCAGCACGTCGGCCAGGCGGACGCCGGTCCATTGCGGGCAGCCGGCGCCGCCGTTGGTCCACTGGTTGCCGCGGGCTTCCGGCGTGAAGAACGAGCGGCCGTTGCCGCCGCATTCGAGCATGAGCTGGTAGGTGACGTTGGGGAAGCGGCTCGTCAGGTCGCCGAGCGTGATCTCGATTGGCGTGTTGACCTCGCCGTCGACCTTGATCTTCCAGGCCTTGGGATCGGCGGTGAGCTCGGGGACCTGGCCGTTGTTGCGCACGAACAGCTTGTCGGTCGGCGTGACGTCGTCGTCCATCAGCTCGGCCTGGGTCTCGGCGACCAGCGGCTTGTCGCCCAGGACCGCGAGCTTCGCCTTGCCTTCCATCTCGAGCAGCTTGGGTCCTTTGGCGGCGGGTGCGCCTTGAGCAAGCGCCTCTCCGCCCAGCGGCAGCGCGGCGCCGATGGTCGCCATTCCGACTCCCATCAGCACGCTACGGCGCGACGTATCGTTGGTTCCCGAGCTTTTCATTGGTGCCTCCCTTTGATTGGACTCTTAGCTCAAGCTTTGCGTCGCGTCAGCCAGCCCGACACGGCGAGCAGGCTCGCGGCCAGGGCGACGATGATGGTTGCGAGGACATTGATCTGCGGATCGACGCCCAGGCGGACGCTGGAATAGACCCGCATGGGCAGGGTCTGCGACTGCGCTCCGGCCACGAACTGGGTGAGGATCAAGTCGTCGAGCGACAAGGTGAAGGCGAGCAGCCAGCCCGAGCCGACCGCTGGTGCGATCAGCGGCAGGGTGACGGTGAGGAAAGTGACCCAGGGCGTCGCGCCGAGATCCATCGCCGCCTCCTCGAGCGAGCGGTCGAAATCGGCGAGGCGCGCCTGCACGACGATGGCGACGAAGGCGATCGAGAAGGTGGTATGGGCGATGGCGATGGTCAGGAAGCCGCGCTCGGGCCCGCCGAGCAGCCGATCGCTGCCGACGAACAGCAGCAGCATGGAGATGCCCATCACCACTTCGGGCATGACCATGGGGCCGATGACCAGGCTGCCGAACAGGGTTCGTCCGGGAAAGGTCGGCGCGCGCGCCAGCACGTAGCCGGCCGCGAGCCCGATCAGCGCCGCCGCCGTGGCGCTGACGACGGCGATCCGGAGCGACAGCCAGGCGGCGGACAGCATCGCCTCGTTGGCGAACAGCGCACCCCACCATTTCAACGAAAAGCCGCCCCACACGGTGACCAGGCGCGACTCGTTGAACGAGTAGAGGATGACCACGCCGATCGGCAGGTAGAGGAAGGCGTAGCCAAAGGCCAGGGCGGTGAGGGCGAAGCGTCCGCGTCCGATCATGGGCGGCGTTCCAGGCTGCGGGCCTGCTGACGCTGGAACAGCGCGATCGGGCCGACCAGCAGCACCAGCAGGCAGGTTGCCACGGCCGAGGCGAGCGGCCAGTCGGAATTGGTGAAGAACTCGTCCCACAGCACCTTGCCGATCATCAGCGTCTCGGTGCCGCCGAGCAGGTCGGGAATCACGAACTCACCGACCGCCGGAATGAACACCAGGAGGCATCCGGCGACGATGCCGGGCAACGACAGGGGCAGGGTGATGGTGAGGAAGGCCTGGATCGGCCGTGCCCCCAGGTCGGCCGCCGCCTCGAGCAGGCCGAGATCGAGCTTCTCGAGCGCCGCATAGAGCGGCAGCACCATGAAGGGCAGGTAGGCGTAGACGATGCCGATCTGCACCGCCCATTCGGTGCCGAGGATCGTGACGGGCGTGCTGGACAGGCCGGTCCACTGCAGCATCTGGTCGAGCGGGCCATTGCCGGCCAGCAGCCCCATCCAGGCATAGACGCGGATCAGGAACGAGGTCCAGAACGGCAGCACCACCAGCATCAGCAGCAGAGGACGCCGCCGTGGCTCCGCGCGGGCGATGGCATAGGCCATCGGATAGCCGAGCAGCAGCGTTATCACCGTGGCGGTCGCGGCGATGCGCAGCGACGACAGCCAGGCCGCGACATAGAGATCGTCGGTGAAGAGCAGCGCGAAGTTCTTCAGGCTGAAACCGAGCGCGACCGGCGGCGCCGAATCTGGATCGTGGGTGCCGAGCGCGATCGCCAGCACCAGCCCGAACGGCAGCAGGAAGAAGACGGCCAGCCAAGCGTAGGGCAGGGCGATGACGAGGCGCATGAGCTTGGGCCGTGTCTAGCAGGAGTGACGGCGCGGGCGCTACGGGGATACGGAGCGCACCGCCAGGGTATGGTCGGTGACGATCATTCTCCTCCCCAACTTCGTTGGGGAGGTGTCGCCGTCATCGGCGACGGAGGGGTCATGAGTCGTGGGAGAGGGTTTAGCCTGAGGCTCATGACCCCTCCGCCCCGCATGACGGGGCACCTCCCCAGCGAAGCTGGGGAGGAGAATGTGAAGAGGATGCGCTGCAGCCCGCCGTCAAACCATCTCGCAGATGTCGAGGATGGTCAGCATGTAGATGCGCACCATGTCGAGATAGTCGGCGATGTCGACGCGCTCGTCGGGCATGGTGTTGTAGCGCCCGCCCGGCCCGCAGACGACGCCCTCCATGCCGAGCTCGCGATGGAAGTGGCCGGCGTCGGTGCCGTAGAAGCAGGGCGGCGCGATGGCGCCGGTCGGCTGCGCCTCGCCGCGCACCTGCTGGTAGGCGGCGTTCAGGGTGCGCACGATGCGGGCGTCGCGCGCCACCTCGAACGACGGCATGACCGGCCGACCCTCGGTGCGCTCCGACGTCACCGTCGCCTTGAGGCCGGGGAAGCGCTTCTCGTGTGCGTCGAGCTCGCGGCGCAGGTCGGCGAAGGCCTGCTGCTCGGTCTGACCGGGCGCGTAGCGCACCGAGCCCTTGAGCCGGGCGACGTCGGCAACCTGCGGTGGCCGCCATTCCGCCAGCTCGCGGCCTAGGGCTGCATGAACGACGCCGACATGGCAGCGGTTGATCGAGCGATGCTCCTCGCTCCGGGCGCCGCTGAAGGTCATTGCGTTCAGCCGCGGGACGAGATCGCAGGCCGCCACCAGCGCATCGACCGCCTGCTCGCGCTTGGACAGATGGCGGGTGTCGCCGACCAGCTCGATGATGAAGGTCGCCGCCTCGGCATGCATGGTGAGCGCCTGCAGGTCGGTCGGCTCGCTGTTGATGAAGTAGTCCGCCCTCACGCCCTGACGGATCGCCGCCAGGGTGCCGACGCCGCCCTGCAGCTCGCCGACCACGAAGGTCAGCACGACGTCGCCCTTCAGCCGCACGCCGGCCTCTCGCAGCGTCTTCACCGCGCAGTAGTAGGCCGCATCGCCCGACTTCATGTTGGAGACGCCGATGCCGTAGATGAACCTGTCGTCGACCAGCCCGGCCCACGGATCGACCGTCCAGCCTTCCGTCACCGGATTGGTGTCGAGATGGCCGTTGAACAGCAGGCTCTTGCCGCCGCCCGCGCCCTTCCAGCGGCCGATCGCATTGACGCGCGTGCCTTCGACCGTCTGCAGCTCGGCCTCCAGGCCCAGCTTGCGCATGCTGTCGGCCATGAACTCGGCCAGCTTCCGCTCGCCGTCGGTCTGCGAGTAGCTCTTGTGCTGCACCATGGTCGACAGGAATTTCAGGCACGCCTGCTCGTCGATGCGAGCGAGGAGGGTGGTGCGGTCGATACTGGTCATGCGGCGTACTCCCGGGGTGGTGTGACGGCGTCCATCAGCGAACGCGTATAGGCATGGCGCGGACCGTTGCAGGCGAGATCGTCGATGCCGATCAGCTCGACCAGCTCGCCGCGATACATCACGGCGATGCGATGGGCGAGCTGGCGCACCAGGTTGAGATCGTGGGTGATGAACAGGTAGGCCGTGCCGTTGCGCCGCTGCAGGTCGACCAGCAGCTCGACCACTGCGGCCTGCACCGACACGTCGAGCGACGAGGTGATCTCGTCGCAGATCACCAGCCGTGGCCGGCTGGCGAAGGCGCGCGCGATGGCGACGCGCTGCTTCTCGCCGCCCGAGAGCTGGTGCGGGAAGCGGTCCGCGAAACTTGCCGGCAGGCGGACCTGCTCCAGCAGCGCCTCGATGCGTTCCTCGCCGCCATAGAGCGTGATCGGCCGTGACAGGATCTCGCGTACGCGCTGGCGCGGATTGAGCGAGGAGTCGGGGTGCTGGAAGATGATCTGCACGTCGCGCCGGTAGGGCCGGTCCATGTCGCTTGAGTCGGCGATGCGCCGGCCGTCGAAGTGCACCGTGCCGTCGAAGCGGTTGAGGCCGGTCAGGGCGCGCGCCAGCGTCGACTTGCCCGAGCCCGATTCGCCCACGATGCCCAGGATCTCGCCGGGCTGGACCGCCAAACTGACCTCGCGGTTGCCGGCGACCTGCTGGGCCTTGCGGCCAGTCAGCGCCGCCAATAGGCCGGTCCGTCCGTAATGCACGCTGAGTTTCTCGACCTCGACCAGCGGCCGCGCGTCGGATGACGGCGCGCCGGTCACCAGCCGTCGCTCCGGGCGCGGCACGGCGGAGAGCAGGCGGCGCGTGTAGTCGTCGCGCGGGGCGTCGAACACCGTGTCGACCGTACCCTTCTCGACCAGGCGGCCGCGATGCAGGACGGCCACGTGATCGGCGACGCGCGAGACCAGGGCCAGATCGTGCGAGATATAGAGGGAGGCGACTGCCGTCTCGGCTTGCAGGTCGGCGAACAGGTCGAGGATCTGGCGCGCCGTGATGACGTCGAGCGCCGTGGTCGGCTCGTCGAACAGGATGCACTCGGGCTGGCAGGCGAAGGCGGTGGCGATGACGACGCGCTGCTTCTCGCCGCCCGACGCCTCGTGCGGATAGCGCTGCATCATCGCCGCCGGCTGCTTCAGGCCGACACGTCCCAGCATGACCTCGCCCTCGGTCCAGGCCTGACGCCGGGAAAGACCGTGATGGCGCGCCAGCACCTCGCTGATCTGCTGGCCCAGCGTCAGGGTCGGATTGAGTGACGTGCTGGGGTCCTGGAAGACCATGCCGATGCGCCGGCCGCGCATGGCGCCGATCTCGGCCTCGCTTGCGTCCATCAGCGACCGGCCGGCCAAGCTGATCGCGCCCGCTTCGCGCGCGCTCGCCGGCAGATGGCGCATGATCGCCCAGGCGAGCGAGGTCTTGCCCGAGCCCGATTCACCCACCAGGCCCAGCACCTCGCCGCGCTCGATCGCGAGATCGATGGAATCGAGCGCGCGCACGAAGCCCGTCGGCGTGGCGTAGTCGAGGGTGTAGCCCTTGATGTCGAGGACCGTCATCGCTTCAGGTCCTGGGATTGAGGGCGTCACGCAGCCCGTCGCCCAGCAGGTTGAAGCCGATCGCGACCAGCGCCACGGCAAGCGCGGGCCACAGGATCATCCAGGGGCTGAGATGCATGAAGCGGCGCGCCTCGGCCACCATCAGACCCCACTCGGAGGCCGGAGGCTGCGCGCCCAGCCCGAGAAAGCTCAGGGTCGCGAACAGCATGACGGCAAAGGCGACGCGGATGGTCATCTCGACCACGATCGGGGCGATGACATTGGGCAGCATCTCGCGCAGCACGATGTAGACACCGCGCTCGCCGCGCGCGATTGCGGCGTTGATGTAATCCTGCTTGCGCACCGCCAGCGCCACGCTGCGGGTCACCCGCGCCATGCCCGGCGTGAAGGCGATGCCGATCGCCATCACGGCGCTGAAGCTGCTCTTGCCCAGGAGATTGACGATCAGCAGGGCGAACAGCAGCGATGGGATCGACATGATGGCGTCGATGGTGCGCATGATCGCCTCGTCGGCGCGGCCGCCGAGAAAGGCCGAGGTCGTGCCAATCACCGCGCCGGCCATCGTGCCGAGGCCGGTCGCCAGGCAGGCCAGGGTCACCGTGGCGCGCGCGCCGTGGAGCAGGCGGCTCAGGATGTCGCGGCCGTACTGGTCGGTGCCGAGCAGGAACTCGGCGCTCGGGCCGCGATAGCGCAGGCGCGGCGCCATGGTGTCGGGCCCGTAGGGCGCAAGCCACGGACCGCACGCCACGATCAGGAGGATGAGAGCGACGATGGCGAGCCCCAGCGCGCCCTGGGGCGAGCGCATGAGGCGGCGCATCAGGTCAGCCATACTGGATCCTCTTGTCGATCCAGGCGTAGGCGAGGTCGGCCAGGAAGTTCACCACCGAGTAGGTCGCCGCCATGATCAGCGCGCCGGCCTGGATCGACGGCAGGTCGCGCGCCTGGATGGCGACGATCAGGTGGCGGCCGATGCCGGGCAGGGCGAAGATCTCCTCGACCACGATGATGCCGCCCAGCAGGTAGCCGACATCGAGCGCCACGATGGTGATGGTGGGCAGCAGCGCGTTGGGCAGTGCATGGCGAAACAGCACCGTGCGCCGCGACAGGCCTTTTAGTCGCGCCGCGCGCACGTAGTCGGTGTGCATGACATCGACCAGCTCGGAGCGCACCATGCGCGAGACATGGGCGATCAGGATCACCGACACGGTCAGCATCGGCAGCACCAGATGGGCGAGCCCGTCCCAGAAATTCTCGGTCAACGGCACATAGCCTGTTGCGGGCAGCAGCTTCAGCCAGTCGGCGAGCAGCAACACGATCATCGTGGCGGTCACGAACTCAGGCAGCGACACGCCGACATAGGACACGATGCTGACCACGAGGTCGGCCAGCCGCCCGCGGCGGATGGCGGCCAGGATGCCGAGCGGCACGGCCAGCATCAGCATCAGGCCGATCGACAGCAGGGCCAGCAGCAGCGAGCGGCTCAACGCCTCGAGCATGACCGGCGCCACCGGCTGGCCGGTGCGCAGCGAGACGCCGAGATCGCCCTGCACCACGCCGCCCAGCCAGCGCGCATATTGCTGCCACACCGGCTGGTCGAGCCCGAGCTTGTCGCGGATCGCCGCCAGCGCATCGGGCGTCGCGTTCTCGCCCAGCAGCATGACGGCGGCGTCGGCCGGCAGCACCTGCGTGATGGCAAACACGACCAGCGACACCACGAACAGCGTGTAGACGATCAGCGCCAGGCGCTTGGCGAGGTAGCCGGGGGACATTCAGGGGGCGCTCAATTCAAGCCTCCTCCCCAAGCTCCGCTTGGGGAGGTGTCGCTGTCTTACGGCGACGGAGGGGGCATGAGTCCCATGACTCATGACCCCTCCGTCCGCGAAGACGCGGACACCTCCCCAACGTCGTTGGGGAGGAGAAGAGACAACCTCACCCACGCCGCGGGGCACCGTCGCCGAGCGAGACGGTGTCGAGGCGGAAGACGGCGCCGCGTGGGTGGAGATGGTAGCCCTCGACCCATTTGCGCTGGGCCGCCAGGAGATCGAAGAACACCGGGATGATCGAGGGCACGTCCAGGTTCATCAGGCGCTGCGCCTCGGCGTAGAGCTCGCGGCGCCTGCCCTCGTCGATCGTGATGCGCGCCTCGCCCACGACCTTGTCGAAGGCGGCATTGTTCCAGCGCGTCTCGTTCCACGCCGCGTTAGAGGTGTAGAGCAGGCTGAAGATCGCGTCGGCGGTCGGCTGCATGTTGTAGAAGCCGACATAGAACGGACCCTTCTTCCACACTTGGTCGAGATAGGTCGCATGCGGCATGGTCTGGACGTCGATGGTGAAGCCGGCGGGCTTGGCCATCTCGCGCAGCGCCACCGCGAGCTGGGTACGGGTGGCCGGCCGGTCCGAGGCGATCATGGTCGCGGTCAGTCCCTTAGGGTATCCCGCCTCGGCGAGCAGCGTTTTGGCCTTGGCGATGTCGGGCTTCTTCAACGGCAGCTCGCTGTAGAAGCGATAGGCCGGATTGAGAGGCGAGTCGTTGCCCGGTGTGCCGTAGCCCTCGGCGATCAGGTCGACCATCGCCAGCCGGTCGACGCACAGCGCCAGCGCCTGGCGCACGCGCACGTCGTTGAACGGCTTCTGATCACAGCCCATGTTGACGTTGCAAAATTGGCCCGACGGCACGCGCAGCGCCTGCACGCCGTTGGCCTTGGCGAGGCGCGCGTACTCGGTCGGCTGCACCGATGCCTGGAGGTCGTTGTCGCCGGCGATCAGTGCCGAACCTTCCGACGTCGGGTCGGGATAGACCCTGACCTCGACACGGTTGAGATAGGGGCGTTCCTTGTCGTAGTAGGCGTCGTTGCGCGTCACCACGATCAGTCGCTCGGGCTCGAATGATACCAGCTTGAAGGGGCCGGTGCCGACCGCCTCGCGATCGAGCCGCGTCAGGCCGCCATTGACGATGGTCGCCGGCACGATCTTGGCGCAGGTGTTGGCCAGCATCACCGGCATGTCGGCGTACGGCGCCGACAGGGAGAACGCGACGGTCGTGTCGTCCTTCGCCGACACCTTGGCGATCGGCCCGATATATTGCCGGGCAGGCGACGCCGTCTTGGGATCGAGGATGGCGGTAAAGGTGGCGACGACGTCGTTCGCCGTGCACGGGCTGCCGTCGTGGAACACGACGCCCTTGCGCAGCACGAAGGTCCATTCGGTGAGGTCGGGCGAGCTGGTCCATGATTCGGCGAGATCGGGCTCAGCGGACATGTCGAGCTTGAGCCGGGTCAGGGCGGAGTAGAGCAGCTCGGCAACGAGGTATTCCGGATTGACCCGTGTCAACAGCGGATTGAGCTTGGACACCGCCTGGTCGACGCTGACTCGCAAGGTGCCGCCGCGTCTGGGCGGATTGGCGGCCCGGGCCGCCGGGCCGAACAGCGTGGGAGCGCCCAGCGCGAGGCCGCCTGTTGCGCCCAGAAGCAGCCGGCGAGTCAGTTGGGTCATGCGAGCCTCCATGATTTGGATTCTGCCTTGTCGGGATTGAGATCGGCGGCAAAATCGGCCGCAAGATACGCAAGCACGCTTCGCGCCAGCGCCACGATATCGTCGACCGTGGTGTGCTCGTCCGGCCCGTGGATATTGCGCTCGGGCCGCGCCAGACCGCCCAGCAACACCTCGCGCATGCCGGTGCGCTGGACATAGCCGAAATCCGAGCAGCTCGCCGCGCCCCATTTGCGGAAGTCGCCGGGCGCGTATCCGAAGCCCAGCGCCAGGGCCTGCTGCCAGCGCGGCCAGTGCGGCCCGGTCGGATCCTCGGTCGGGATCAGGTGGCCGATCACGCTGGTCTCGAGCGACAGGCCGCTGGCCGCCGGCAGTGCGGCGCGCACCGTATCCTCGATCTCGGCCAAGGCATCCTCGAAGCGCTCCTCCGGCGGATAGCGCCGGTTGACGACGATCTCGAACAGGGCCGGGATCTGCCCGCCGCTGCCGCCGCCATGGGCGCTGGCGATGGTGAGCTGGGCGGCGAGCGGTCCTGACGCGTGCGGTGGCGGTGGCAGGCCGGAGTGTCGCCGCGCGACAACGGGCTTCAGGTCACGCAAGGCGCCGAGCAGCGGCAGGGCCTGCTCGATGGCGTTGACGCCGGCGCCCGCGCGATTGCCCTCGCCAGCATGGACGGCCTCGCCCCTGAGGCGGATCAGGAGATTGAACAGGCCGAAGCAGCCCGCCCAGATGCGCGGTGCGGCGCTGCCGTTGAAATTGATGACGTGGCCCTCGATCAGGCCTTGTTCCGCCAGGTAGCGGACACCGGGATAGAGGCCGCCTTCCTCGTCGGTGCAGAACAGCAGCATGGGATCGTAGGCCAGCGCGACGCCACAAGTCTCGGCGGCGCGCAACGCCAGCAGGACTGCGGCGATCGTTCCCTTCATGTCGGCCGCGCCGAGTCCGTAGAGCCGCTGGCCCTCGCGGGCGAGATGGAACGGGTCGCGCGACCAGCCCGGAGCCGCCGGCACCGTGTCGACATGGAAATAGAGGCCGCACACCGGCCTGCCGGTGCGGCGCGTGGCCAGAAGGTTGACGCGTGCGCCGCCTGCCGGGGCACCGGGTGCGCACCAAAGCGCTTCGGGCACCTCGATGCGGCGATGGTCGAAGCCCAGCGGCGCGGTGAGGGCCTCTGCAAGGTCGGCGAAGGCGGCGTAGCCGTTGCCCGGCGGAAACGACGTGTCGATGGCGATCAGGCGCGCCAGCTCGCCCGCGGCGCTGTCGGCATCCCGCGCGATCGCCGCCACCGCCCGCACCATCGCTGCGCCGGCCGTATCGTCATCAGCCTGGAGCAAGGCCTTTGTCTCGCGGATCTTTTCCTATAAACTTTATAGTAATAGAAGAAGTCCGAAGCGTGCGAGTCAACGGCAAAACACAGAAAGCGCCGGTCGTGCCCGCCGGCCCGTCCTTCGCCCGGCTCGGCGAGATGACGGGTGCGCCGCTGCACGAGGCGGTGAAGCGGCGCGTGTCGGAGGCGATCCTGGTCGGTGAATGGCCGCCCGGGACGGTCCTGCCGAGCGAGGTGGCGCTGGCGGCGATGTTCGGCGTCGCCGTCGGCACGGCGCGGCGGGCGCTCACCGACCTCACGGCCGAGGGCATGCTGAGCCGACGGCGCAAGACCGGCACCGTGGTCACCGGCCGCACGCCGCACCACAGCCTGCGCTTCTTCTTTCAGTATTTCCGCCTGCACGACCGTGACGGCGGCCTGGTGCGCTCGACCGCCAGGGTGCTGTCGGTCGGCGTGGCGGCGGCAAACGAGGCTGAAGGCGCGCGCCTGCAGCTCGGCCCGGGAGCCAAGGTCGTGCGAGTCGACCGTCTCCGGCTGGTCGCCGGCAGGCCGATCATGCGCGATTGCCTCTCGCTGCCGGCAGGCCTCGTGCCGGATTTCCCCAACACGCCCGCGCGGGTGCCGGAATTGCTGTTCCTGCATCTCGTCGAGCGCTACGGCATTCGCATCTCGGCGGTGCGCGAGCAGCTCGCCGCTGCCTTGGCCGATTCCAAGGACCTGCGCCTGCTAAGACTTCGCCGGCCCGCCGCTCTGCTGGTGATCGACGAGGTGGCGTACGACCAGTCGGGCGCGCCTGTCCTGCTCGGCATCCATCGCGCCGTCACTCGGGAGCATTGCTACGTCAACGAGGTGCGGTAGTCCTTTGACGCATTGATGAGTGGGCTCCCGGCTTCTCGCGGGATGAGAGCGAGACGCACCGCGGCGCTTGCCGCGCCGGATGATCCGGCCGAGCATCCGGCCCATTGAGAACGGAGGAGAAGTGAGTCTCTACCGCGACTTCCACAGCCAGGAAGAGATCGATGCCAACTACCGCACCGATATCGGCCTCGATCTGCCGGGCATCATGCGGCATTTCGCAGCCGAGAGTGCCCGCGTCCGCAAGCAGCTGCCGTGCCGGCTCGGCCTGAAGTACGGGCCGACCCGCGCCGAAAGCCTCGATCTATTCCCTGGTCGCCCCGGAGAGCCGGTCCTGGTGTTCATCCATGGCGGCTATTGGCGGCTCGGGGCGGCGGGCGATTTCAGCGTGCTGGCGGCCGGTCCCGCGGCGCACGGCGTCGCCGTCGCCGTGATCGACTACGCCCTGTGCCCAGCCGTGACGATCGACGAGATCACCCGCCAGAGCCGGGCAGCCGTCGCGTGGCTATGGCACAACGCCGGTGATCTCGGGATCGACCGCGAACGCATCGTCATCGCCGGGCATTCAGCGGGCGGCCAGCAGGTCGGCATGCTGCTGGCGACCGATTGGCCGGGGCAGTACGGGCTGCCCGCTGACGTGGTGAAGGGAGCGCTCGCGATCAGCGGCGTGTTCGATCTGCGGCCGCTGCGCCATAGCTGGCTGCAGCCCAAGCTGCAGCTCACCGCCGAGACGATCGAACGCCAGAGCCCGCTCTTCCACGTGCCCGCCAAGGCGCCGCCGCTGGTCGTCTCGTGCGGCAGCGCCGAGCCGGCGGAGTTCATTCGCCAGAGCCATGACTATCTTGCCGCCTGGCAGCAGGCCGGCCTCGCCGGCCGCTTCGTCGACCAGCCCGGCGCCAATCATTTCGTCGCGGTCGAGAGCCTCGGTGATCCCGAGGGGCTGCTGACGAAGGTGACGCGAGAGCTGATCGGCGAGGCCGGCTGACCTTCATCGCCGGGAGAGCGCCACGGAGAGCTTGTGAATTTACCGCGCGGAAGCGCATCTCTGATGTCATCCCGAGCGCAGCGAAGGATCTCATCGCCAGAAGTCTCAACGGGCACTCGTAGCAAGCGGCGATGAGGTCCTTCGCTGCGCTCAGGACGACAAGAATGCGCCACGGAGCGGCGCGCCCCCTTAAGCGGCGCGCTCCCAGCGCATGACAGCCACGACGTAGCGCTGCCGAATCGAGAATGCGCGCGTGGGCGGTAGATGTTGCGAAGGTGACAAGGACGCCCTGACCTACGCCTCCAGCTCGTGGCCGGCATCGATCGCCCAACCCAGCCAGACCTCCTGGCCACGCTGCAGGGTCTCGACCGATCGGTCGATGTTGGCGGCCGACACCAGAAGGACGGCGTCTTCGCGGGTGGCGACCCGGTAGAGAGAACGGTCGCCCTCGTAGGCGATGTCGATGATCTTGCCGGCCGTGGCGTGCGCCGTCTCGGGCCGATCCAGCGACAGCCGGATCTTCTCGGGCCGCAACGCCAGCCAGCGCCGGCCGTCGGCGATCGGCAGGATGTTGGCGATGCCGATGAAGTCCGCGACGAAGCGCGTCGAGGGCCGTTCGTAGACGTCGTGCGGCGCGCCAACCTGGACGATCCGGCCGAGATTCATCACCGCCAGGCGGCTCGCCATCGACATCGCCTCTTCCTGGTCGTGCGTCACCATGACGAAGGTAAGGCCGAGCTGTTCCTGCAAGCGCACCAACTCGAAGCGCGTGCCCTCGCGCAGCTTGCGGTCGAGCGCGGCGAGCGGCTCGTCGAGCAGCAGGAGTTTGGGCCGCTTGATGAGCGCGCGCGCCAGCGCGACGCGCTGGCGCTGGCCGCCGGAGAGCTGCGCCGGCCGGCGGGTGGCGAGATCCGAAAGCTGCACCAGCGCCAGCGCCTCGGCGACGCGCGACGCGATCTCCGGCTTGGGCAGGCCCTCGCGGCGCAGGCCGTAGCCGACGTTCGTCGCCACGTCCATGTGCGGGAACAGGGCATAGGACTGGAACATCATGTTGACCGGCCGGCGGTGCGGCGGTACGCCGGCCATGTCCTGTCCGTCGATCAGCACGCGCCCACTGTCGGGTGTCTCGAACCCGGCGAGCATGCGCAGCAAGGTGGTCTTGCCGCAGCCCGAGCCGCCCAGCAGGGCGAACAGCTCGCCGCGCTCGATATCGAGATCGACGCCGGCAACCGCCGTGATGGCGCCGAAGCGCTTGGCGACGCCCTCGATCCGGACGATTGGCGTATTGCCGCTGCCATCAGTCATGACGCCCTGGCCCTACCGCACGCGCGCCAACAGGCGACCGGGCTCTGCCATCCAGTCGCCAGTCCAGTAAATAGTGACAACGATGCCGATGACGTTGGCTGTCGGAATATACCCGACTTCCTTCATGAAGCGGCTGTCCACACTGTTGTCTCGATTGTCTCCCAGAGCGAAGAAGGTATCCGGTGGCACCTTGAACTCATCGGTCGTCGGCGGTGTTTCACCCGTGTTCTGCAGGATCCGGTAGGCGCACCCATTGGGCAGCGTCTCGCGATACTCCGCGAAAGTCGAGCCACTGAATTCGCTGGGGAAAGACATGGCAGGCCTCAACGCCTCGCGCGGGACCGGCTTGCCATTCAGATAGAGCACGCCTTTGCGCAACTGCACGAGATCGCCGGGCAAACCCACGACGCGTTTGATGCTTACGAGCTTGGGATTGCGCGGATGGCGAAAGGCGGTGACGTCGCCGTAGTCGGGCAGCGCCCCCGGGCGGCGGGCATCGGCGAGCATATAATCTGTCGATAATAGAGTCGGCAGGTTGGATGCCGATGCCATGTGGAAGCTTCGCCAACCGGGCGAGTAAACGGCGTCGGGTTGCATGCCGAAAGCGATGGCGATGAGGACGACGGCGGCAAGCCAGGTCGACCGATACCATGGTCGCCGGCCCGCGACCCATCGCGAGCGAATACGGCGAACGGCATCGACGGTGACGACGAGACGGGGAAGAACGACCGCACCGATGAGGGCGACGACGGCGTCAGGTCGCGGGGGCACAAGCCATGTCAGGCCGAAAACCAGCAGGTCGAGCACCGTGAAGCCCACGAACAAGGTGATCCCCAGCCACCACCAGCCGGCATAGATCTGCCCAAGTCCCGGCCACAGCAGCGACAGCAGGCCGCCCCACATCGCGCGCAGCCAGCCAACGGGTGCCGCCGCAGCTCTGTCGCTCATCGACCCGTCTTGATCGTGGTCCACAGCCGCGTGCGCTCACGCACCTGGTCGGCAGTTCCGGCGGTGATGGTGTAGAAGCGCGCCCTTACCGACGCGGGTGGGTAGATCAGCGGGTTGCCCGAGATGTCCTTGGGCAGCAGCGCCGTCGCTGCCGTGTTGGCATTGGCGTAGCCGGTCAGCTCGCTCGACGCCGCCGCGACCTTCGGCTCGAGCATGAAATCGAGAAAGCGCAGCGCTTCGTTCGGATCGGGCGCGTCCTTGGGGATGGCCGCCACGTCGATCCACAGCAGCGAGCCTTCCTTGGGAATGGCGTAGGCGATCTCCTGCTTGTCCTTTGCCTTCGCCGCCCGGTCTTGTGCCTGGAAGATGTCGCCGGAGAAGCCCAGCACCAGGCAGACGCTCCCGCCGGCCAAGGCGTTGATGTACTCGGACGAATGGAACTTGCGGACGAACGGCCGAACCGCCTTCACGATATCGGCCGCCTTGGCGAGGTCCTCGGGCTTCTTCGAATCGGGATCGAGGCCGAGATAGTTGAGCGCCGCCGGCAGCACGTCGGTGGCGCTGTCGAGCATCATGACGCCGCAATCCTTGAACTTCGAGACGATCGCCGGATCGAAGATCATCTTCAGCGAATCGACGGGCGCGTCGGGCATGCGCTTCTTGATCTCACCGACATTGTAGCCGATGCCCGTGGTGCCCCACATCCAGGGGATCGCGTGGGCGTTGCCGGGATCGTACCTGGCCAGCGCTGCCATGATCTCGGGATCGAGATTGCCCCAGTTCTTGAGCTTCGACTTGTCGATCGGGAGGAACAGGCCGGCCGCAAGCTGGCGCACGAAGAACGGCGAGGCCGTGGGCACCACGACGTCGTAGCCCGATCGGCCGGTCTTCAGCTTGGCGTCGAGGATTTCGTTGGAATCGTAGGTCGTGTAGTTGACCTTGATGCCGGTGTCTTTCTCGAAGATCTTCAGCTGGTCTTCAGCGATGTAATCCGACCAGTTGTAGACGTTGACCTTGCCCTGGCCGAGCACGGGGCCTGCCATCAGGACCAGGGCAGGGACGAGGGCGGCGAACAGGCGCATCGGCGGCTCCGAAAGATCAGACGCCAAGATACCGGTGCTGCAGGGCGCTGTCGCTGGCCAGGGCTTGCGAGGTGCCGGTCCAAACGACGCGGCCTTTCTCGACGATATAATGGCGGTCGGCCAGCCCGACCAGCGCCGCCACGTTCTTGTCGATCACCAGGATGGCCTGGCCCTCGCGCTTCAGACGGTCGAGGCAGCTCCAGATCTCCTGGCGGATCAGCGGCGCCAGCCCCTCGGTCGCCTCGTCGAGGATCAGGAGCTTGGGATTGGTCATGAGCGCGCGCCCGATCGCCAGCATCTGCTGCTCGCCGCCCGACAGCTGGTTGCCCATGTTGCGCTGCCGCTCCCCGAGCCGCGGGAAGAAGTCGAAGACGCGGGCCAGGGTCCACGGATTCTGGCGCGCCGTACGGTTGGCAGCCGCCGCCACCAGGTTCTCGCGCACCGACAGGTTGGGAAAAATCTGGCGGCCTTCGGGCACCAGACCGAGGCCGAGCCGGGCGATACGGAACGCGGGCAGGGCGTCGACGCGGCTGCCCTCGAACTCCACCGAGCCGCTGCGCGCACCCAGCAGGCCCATGACCGAGTTCACTGTCGTGGTCTTTCCCATGCCGTTGCGGCCCATCAGGGTCACGACCTCGCCCGCGTTGACGGCGAACTCCATGCCGAACAGCGCCTGGCTCGCGCCGTAGAAGGCGACCAGCTCCTTGACCCGCAGCATCACGCCGCCTCTTCGCCGAGATAGGCCTGGCGCACATCCAGATTGGCGCGGATCTCGGCCGGCGTGCCGCTTGCAATGGCGCGGCCATAGACCAGCACGGTGATGCGGTCGGCGAGCTGGAACACCGCGTCCATGTCGTGCTCGATCAGCAGCATCGCCCGCCGGCCCCTGAGGCCTTGCAGGAAGCCGATCATGCGCTGCGATTCCTCGACGCCCATGCCGGCCATCGGCTCGTCGAGCAGCAGCAGGCGCGGATCTCCGGCGAGCGCCATGGCAATCTCGAGCTGGCGCTGCTCGCCGTGGCTCAGGATGGCGGCCGGCGTGTCGGCGCGATCGGCGAGCCCGACGTCCGCCAGACCCTGCCGCGCCGGGCCGAGCAAGCTTTCGTCGCGCCGGGCATTGGTCAGGAAGCGGAACGAATGCCCAGCATGCGCCTGGACAGCCAGCGCCACGTTGTCAAGCGCGGTGAACTCGCGCAGCACCGAGGTGATCTGGAACGAGCGTGCGAGCCCCAGGCGTACCCGGGCGTGCATAGGCAGGCGCGTGACGTCGCGGCCGGCAAAGCGGATCGTGCCGGAGTCGGGCCGCAGGTTGCCGGTGAGCTGGCTGATAAGGGTGGTCTTGCCGGCGCCATTGGGGCCGATCAGGGCGTGAAATTCGCCTGGCCGGACATCGATCGAGACCGTGTCGGTGGCGACCAGGCCGCCGAAGCGCTTGATCAGTCGATCGGTCGAGAGCAGCGCTTCAGCCACGGCTGCGCCCCATCAGCGAATCGATGCCGCCGCGGGCATAGAGCGCGATCAGCACCAGCATCGGTCCGAAGACGATCTGCCAGTACTCGCCCCAGCCTTTGTGCGCGAGGTCGAGCACGGGCTTCAGCGATTCCTCCAGCACGAAGAAAGCGATGGTGCCGTAAAGCGGGCCGAACAGGGTGCCCATGCCGCCTAGCACGACGATGACGATCAGGTCGCCCGATTTCACCCACGACATCATCGCCGGCGAGATGTAGGCGCCGTCGTTGGCCATCAGGATGCCGGAGAGGCCGCCGAAGGCACCCGACAGGGTGAAGGCGGCGAGGCGGTAGCGGAAAACCGGGAAGCCGAGCGCCGCCATGCGCAGCTCGTTCGACTTGGCGCCGCGGATCACCAAGCCGAAGCGCGAGTTGGCGAAGCGGCTGCAGAACCACAGGGCGGCACACAGCAGGGCGAAACACAGCCAATAGAACGCGGCCTTGTCGCGCAGGTCGATCAGGCCAGTGAAGCGGCTGCGGCTGATGTTGAGTCCGTCGTCGGCGCCATAAGCCTCCAAGCCGACGCCGACATAGTAGACCAGCTGGGCGAACGCCAACGTGATCATGATGAAGTAAAGGCCGCGGGTGCGCAGCGACAGCGCACCGATCAGCAGCGCCCACAGGGCCGACGCGGCGATCGCGACCGGCCATTGGATCCAGCCGCTGGCGATGCCGTGATGCGCCAGGATGCCGATCGCATAGCCGCCGGTGCCAAAGAACACCGCATGGCCGAAGCTCACCATGCCGCCATAGCCCAGGATCAGGTTGAGGCTGACGGCAGCGATCGCCCAGATCAGCACGCGGGTGCCGACCGACAGCAGATAGCGCTGGTCGAACGCCTGGGTGAGCAGTGGCAGGACCGCGAGCAGCACCAACAGGAGCAGGGTGACGATCCCGCGTGGCGTGCGCAGCGCGGCGACGACGTCGCTCATGGGCCGGCGCGGATCGAGTTCAACCTCATCCTGAGGAGCCGCGCGAAGCGCGGCGTCTCGAAGGATGGGCCACAGTATCGTCGTGTCCCACCCTTCGAGACGCGCTCCTGCGGGCCGCTCCTCAGGGTGAGGTTTTCTTCGTTGCGCTCCACAGTCACGTCCGCTGCCCGAACAGGCCGGTCGGCCGCCACACCAGGACGCCAGCCATAACGACATAGATAAGGACCTGCGAGATCGCCGGCGCGGCGCTCGAGGCGGCCGCCGAGCTCAGGAAGGTCTTCAGCAGGTCGGGCAGGAACGCGCGGCCGACGATGTCGATCTGGCCGACCACCATGGCGGCGACGAAGGCGCCCTTGATCGAGCCGATACCGCCGATGACGATGATGACGAAGGCGAGGATGAGAATGTCGTCGCCCATGCCGATCTTCACCGAAGTGATCGGCGCCGCCATCAGGCCGGCCAGACCGGCAAACACCGCGCCGAGGCCGAATACCAGGGTGAACAGCAGCTCGATGTCGACGCCGAGCGCACCGATCATGCGCCGGTTGGACGCGCCGGCGCGGATCAGCATGCCGAGCCGCGTGCGCGCCACCAGCCACGCCAGCAGCACCGCCACGATGGCGCCGACGACGATGATGGCGAAGCGATAGGCGGGGTAGGGAACGCCCGGCAGGATCTCGACGGTGCGGTTGAGGAAGGCCGGGACCGCCAGGCTCTTGCCGCCCGGACCCCAGATCACGCGGACCAGCTCGTTGAAGAACAGGATCAGGCCGAACGTGGCCAGCACCTGGTCGAGATGGTCCCGGGCGTAAAGGCGCCGAGCCACCACGATCTCGACCACGACGCCCAGCAGGAACGTCGCCGGCAGGGCGAGCAGGGCTCCGAGCACGAACGAGTCGGTCCAGCCGACCAGCGTCCAGGCGATGTAGGCGCCCATCATGTAGAGCGAGCCGTGCGCCAGGTTGACCAGGTCCATGATGCCGAAGGTCAGCGTCAGGCCAGCGGCGAGCAGGAACATCAGCAGGCCGAGCTGCACGCCGTTCAGCACCTGGAGCAGCAGATAGTCCATCTTCCCCGTCGCGCCCCCACAGCTTCGGCAAAATAAACGGGAGCGCGTCGCCGCGCTCCCGTCGATCGTCAGGCCGAAGGCCTCACTTCATCGGACACTTCTCGTAGTACGGGTCCTTGCCGTCCTTCACGGCGGTGGCGATGGTCTTCACCGTCATCACACCTTCGGGGTCCTTGACCGCTTCCTGGATGTAGAAATTCTGGATCGGGAACTGGTTGGTGTTGTACTTGAAGTCGCCGCGCAGCGACTTGAAGTTCGCCTTCTTCATCTCGGCGCGCACCTTTTCCTTGCTCGACACGTCGCCCTTCAGCGCCTCGGCTGCCGAGGCGATCAGCATGATCGAATCGTAGCTCTGGGCGCCGTAGTAGGATGGATAGACGCCGTGCTTCTTCTTGAAGTCGGCGACGTAGCGCTTGTTCTGCTCGTTCGGCAGGTCGTTGACCCATTCCTGGGCGCCAAGCGTGCCGAGCGCCAGCTCCTTCTGCTGCGGCAGGGTGATCGCATCGATCGAGAACACCTGGTAGAGCGGGATCTGGCTCTTCAGCCCGGCCTGGGCGTACTGGGTGAGGAACTGAACGCCGTGCGCGCCGGGATAGAAGATGAAGATGCCGTCCGGCTTGGCGGCGCGGATCTTGGCGAGCTCGGCCGAGAAGTCGAGCTGGTCAGGCCACTTGGTGAGGTCCTCGCCGATGATCTGCCCCTTGAAGGTGCGTTTGACGCCGGCCAGCATGTCCTTGCCCGCCGCGTAGTTGCCGGCCATCAGGTACAGGCTCTTGACGCCCTTGGTGTTGAGGTAGTCGCCCATTGCCATCGGCGTCTGGTCGTTCTGCCACGAGGTCGAGAAGAAGTTCTTGTTGCAGAGCTCGCCCGCGATCTGCGACGGGCCGGCATTGCTTGAGATCAGGATCGTGTCGCCCTCGTCGGTCACGGCCTTCAGCGAAGCGAGCAGCACGTTCGACCAGATGTAGCCGGCGATGAAATTGACCTTGTCCTGCTGGACGAGCTTCTCCGACCGTTGCTTGCCGACATCCGGCTTGAACTGGTCGTCCTCGTAGATGATCTCGAACGGCCGGCCGCCCATCTTGCCACCGAGATGCTCCTTGGCGAGCTCGACCGACCGGCGCATGTCCTCGCCGATGGCCGCCTGCGGGCCGGAAAAGGTGCTGACGAAACCGATCTTGATCGGCGCCTGGGCCATGGCTGGCTGCAGGCCGAACGCCATCGCCGCGATTGTTGCGGCCCCAAACAAATTGGCTTTCACGTAACGCCTCCCTGTCTTGTTCCCCGTCCCTGATCGGGCGCTATAACAGCCGAATATTCCGGCGGCAACAATGGGCAACCGCGTTGCTGGACACCGCCGAATCGGCGTCTATGCCCGCAGCTTGAAGCGCTGGATCTTGCCGGTCGCCGTCTTGGGCAGCTCGGTCACGTACTCGACCCAACGCGGGTATTTGTAGGGCGCCAGCGACGTGCGGCAGAGCGTCATGAGCTCCTCGGTCAGGGCCGGATCCCCGGTGCCATCGTGCTTGAGCACCACGAAGGCTTTGGGTTTGGTCAGTCCGTGCTCGTCGGCATGGCCGACGATGGCGGCCTCCAGGACGGCGCCATGGCCGATCAGGCAGCTCTCGATCTCGACCGGCGAGCACCAGATGCCGCCGACCTTGAGCATGTCGTCGCTGCGGCCGTCATAGATGAGATAACCCTCGTCGTCCTGGCGGTAGGTGTCGCCGGTGTTGAGCCAGCCATCGACCATGGTTTCGGCCGTCCTCTCCGGCTTGTTCCAGTAGTACTTGGCGGCCGACTCGCCGCGGATCCACAGTCGGCCGCTGGCCCCTGGCGGTACCGCCTTGCCTGTCTCGTCGAGGATGCGCACGTCGTAGCCCGGCACAGGTCGGCCGCTGGTGCCCGGCTTGTAGTCGTCGAGCCGGTTGGCGATGAAGATGTGCAGCGCCTCGGTCGAACCGATGCCGTCGAGGATGATCGTGCCCGTCCGCTCCTTCCAGCGCCGGAAGATCTCGGCCGGCAGCGCCTCGCCGGCCGAGACGCAAGCTCGCACCGACGACAGATCACGGCCGCCCTTCTCCAGCGCCGCGAGCTGGGCGGCATAGAGCGCCGGCACGCCATAATAGAGCGTAGGCCCGAACCGCTCGATCATCTCGAAGGTCGAATCCGGCGTCGGCCGGCGATCGTCGAGGATTGCGGTGCTGCCAGTCCATAGCGGGAAAGTCATGCCGTTGCCGAGGCCGTAGGCGAAGAACAGCTTGGCGGCGGAGAACGAGACGTCGGACTCGGTCACCCCGAGCACGCGCACGCCGTAGAGCTCGCTGCTCACCACCATGTCGCGCTGCCGGTGCACGGCTCCTTTGGGCCGCCCCGTAGACCCGGACGAATAGAGCCAGAAGCAGTCGTCTTCGGGTGCGGCCAGACGCGCCTCCAGCGCGGCCGACGCCTTTGCCATCTCGCCCAGGAAGGCATCGACCGTCAGCGCCTCGACGGGCGCCTGTGCCAGCGCCGGCTCGATCTCGCTGGCGAACTCGCTCGAATAGACCACGAGCTTGCAGCCCGAATCCTCGAACATGTAGGCGTAGTCGGGCATCCGCAGCAGGGTGTTGGGCGGGATCGGCACGATGCCCGCCTTGATGGCTCCCCAGAAGAGAAAGAAGAAAGCCGGACAATCCTTGACCACCATCAGCAGGCGGTCGCCCGGCACCAGCCCCTTCGCCAGCAGCGTGTTGCCGGCGCGATTCACGCGCTCGACGAGCTCGGCATAGGTGACATCCTCGCTCGTCGTCCGGATGGCGAGCTTGGCGCCGCGGCCTTCCGCCAAGTGCCGGTCGACGAACGGCACGGCAACGTTGAAGCGGGATGACAATCTCACTTTGAGGTCCGACCCGAATTCAATGCCCTTCATCTTGCCGCCCCATCCCTCCAGCGCTACGGTTTTGGGCATTTCTTATTGCGTAATTTGGTGCTGGAATACTTATTTCATCTGTTTGTCGCAAGCACCTTCTTGGCCGTCCGGCCGGGCTCACAACAACGAAAGCGGCACTGTCGCCATGCGCACAAGTCTGCAGCCGTGCTTGCGCGCGTTCCCGCTACCCTCAGTTGAGCTTCGCACCGGAGGCTTTCACGGGCGCCTGGAAGGCTTGCACCTGATTGGCGACGAACGCGGTGAACTCGGCAGTGCTCATCGGCCTGGTGACGAAACCGAGATCGCCCAACCGCTCGACGATCTTGGGATCGGCCAGCACCTCGGCCGCCGCCTTGTGCAGCCTGGCCTGGGCGTCGACCGGCATGCCGGCAGGCCCCGAGAGGCCGACGAAGTTCTCTGCCACCAGCTTCGGGTAGCCAAGCTCTGTCACCAACGGCACGTCGGGCGCCGACGGCGCCTTCTGCGTCGAGGTGAGCGCGATCATGCGCAGCTTGCCATCCCTGGCGAGCGGCAGAACCTCGGTGAGCGTGACGACGGCAAAATCGAGCTGGCCCGCCATCATGTCCTGGAACATCGGCGCGGCGCCGCGGTAGCCGATATGCTCCATGTTGAGACCGAGCTCGGCCTTGAACATCTCGCCGATGATGTGGCCGATCGAGCCCTGTCCACCGGAGCCGAAGGGCACCGGCTTGCCCTGACCCTTGATCCAGGCGATCAGCTCCTTCATGTCCTTGGCGGGCACGGCCGGTCGCACGACGAAGGCGTTGGCGACGGAGCCGATATAGGCAATGTGGGCAAAATCTCTCAGCGGATCGTAAGGCGGCTTGTCGAACAGGTAGGGCGCGATCGAGATCGGCGCTGAATTCGACAGCATCAGGGTATGGAAGTCGTCCTTGGCCTGAAGCACGAAGTTGGCGCCGATCGTGGTGCCGCCGCCCGGCTTGTTGTCGACGATCACGGTCTGGCCGAGCTTCTCCTGCAGTGGTCCCGAGATGACACGCGCGGCGGCATCGGAAGCGCCGCCGGGTGGGAAGGTGACGATGATCTTGACTGCGCGCGACGGCCAAGCCTGCTGCGCTTTTGCGGTGCCGGCGAACGCCAGCGCGGTGGCCGAGCCGAGAATTGTCCTGCGTGCGATCATGCGTTCCCCCATCGGTTCCATGCCGCAAGCAAAGCAATCGGCATGCCCGAGGTCACGCGCCGCCACGAAAAAGTGAAAAGCCCCACGGCGTCATCTTGAGCGGCAGGTGGTAGTGCTGCCCCAGATCGGCGATGCCGAAGCGGTAAGGGACGATTTCGAGAAAGGCCGGTATCGGCAGCACCACGCCCTGGCTGCGATACCAGGCGCCGATGTGGAAGAGTGCCTCGTACAGCCCGGTCTCGCGCAAGCCTTCGCCGCGCACCGTCGGATGATCGAAAGCGCCGGTCGCGCCGACGGTGCCGGCGGCGAGCGTGGCGCCGTCCGGCCCTTTCAGCTCGACCTGCAGGCCGGCTGCCGGAACGCCGCGCGAGACGTCATAGACATGAATGGAAATGCCGCCGGCCATCATCTGGCTGTCAGTTGAACCGCACGTACTCGAAGTCCGTCGGCTGGCCGTTGATGCCGCGGGCCGGCGGGGCGATCCAGTTGGCGTACTTGCCGGGCTCGACCACCGCGCCGCCCATCAGCGAGATCACGAAGGCGCGGTCCTCGTCGGTCGGCAGCCACCTGGCCTCGTTGGCCTGCCAGTCGGCCTCGCTCAGCACCTTGCCGTCGGGCGAGACGCGCAGGCCGGCGAAGGCGCCGATGCGGCGGTTGAAGGCGCGGTGCGGCAGCTTCATCTCGAAATCGATGCCGGCCTTCTCGATCATCTTGTTCCAGCGCAGCACGCCGCGCGCACAATCCTCGATGTAGTCCTGGCGCAGCCGCTCGTTCAGCGCCTGCAGCGCCGGCACGGTCTTCCGCACGATGCGGCCATCCGCGACGCTGTCGATCTCGAAGGTCGCGCTGGTCAGCAGGTGATCGTCGTCGATGCGGGTCTCGAGGAAGCGGCCCTTGACGCCCATCGTGTAATAGTTGGCGGCGTTGGTCGACGCTTCCTGGCCGAACAGGTCGAGCGACACCGAGTAGTGGAAGTTCAGATACTTCTGGATGGTCGCGAGATCGATGCCCCCCAGGCTGCGGACGTCGTCGGTCTTGTGCTCCGTCATGAGCTCGCAGGTACGCTGGATGATGCGGCCGACGCCGGTCTCGCCCACGAACATGTGATGCGCTTCCTCGGTCAGCATGAAGCGGCAGGAGCGCGACAGCGGGTCGAAGCCCGATTCGGCCAGCGAGGCGAGCTGGTACTTGCCGTCGCGGTCGGTGAAGTAGGTGAACATGAAGAACGACAGCCAGTCCGGCGTCTTCTCGTTGAAGGCGCCGAGGATACGCGGCTTGTCGGGATCGCCGGAATGGCGCTCCAGCATCGCTTCGGCTTCTTCGCGGCCGTCGCGGCCGAAATAGGCGTGCAGCAGGTAGACCATCGCCCACAGGTGACGGCCTTCCTCGACATTGACCTGGAAGAGGTTGCGCAGGTCGTAGAGCGAGGGCGCGGTCTTGCCGAGCAGGCGCTGCTGCTCGACCGAGGCCGGCTCGGTGTCGCCCTGGGTCACGATCAGGCGGCGCAGGGTCGAGCGCAGCTCGCCCGGCACGTCCTGCCACACCGGCTTGCCCTTGTTGTCGCCGTAGGCGATCACGCGGTTGGGGTCCTGCTCGGCCAGGAAGATGCCCCAGCGATACTCCGGCATCTTGACGTAGCCGAAATTGGCCCAGCCGTTGGCGTCGGTCGACACGGCGGTGCGCAGATAGACGTCGAAGGCGCTGGTGCCGTCCGGCCCCATGTCCTTCCACCAGTCGAGGAAGCGCGGCTGCCAGTTCTCCAGAGCGCGCTGCAGGCGTCGGTCGCTCGCGAGATCGACGTTGTTGGGAATCAGCTGGCTGTAGTCGATGGCCATTGTTGCCTCCTCAGGCCCGCTTGCGGTCGAACTTGCTCTGCTTGCCGGTGCCGTACAGTTTCAGCGCACCCTCCGCACCGGTGGCGTTGGGACGCTGGAAGATCCAGTTCTGCCACGCCGAGAGGCGGGCGAAGATCTTGGTCTCCATCGTCTCGGGACCGGCGAAGCGCAGGTTGGCCTCCATGCCGATCAACCCGTCGGGCGAGAAGCCGGCGCGCTCCTCGATGGCGAGGCGCACCTCGTCCTCCCAGTCGATGTCGTCGGGCGTGAAGGTAACCAGGCCGAGCTCGTCGGCCGCCTCGGCATCGAGTGCCTCGCCGATCTCGTCCTTCAGCGTGTCGAGGTGCTTGGGCACGGCGAGAAAGCGCGTCGCCAGCCGGGTCAGGCCGTTGCCCATCGGATAGGGACCGAAATTCATCGCCGTCAGCGCGACGGTGGCGGCCGGCAGGTTTGAGCCGTCGAAGGTGCCGTCGAGCATGTAGGAACGGTCGGCCGCCAGTACCAGCTCGAACAGCGTGCCGGCGAAGCATGAGCCTGGCTCGACCAGGGCGATCAGGCTGCGTGAGCTCACATCGAGGCGTTTCAGGACGCGCTTCCAGTAAAGCATGATCTCGCGCACCAGCCAGTTGACGCTCTCGCGCGCCAGCAGGTCGTCATAGGCCTCGACCAGCGCGGCATCGCCCTGGCTCTGCAGCACCCAGGTACCGATCTCGGTCTCGTTAAGACGCAGATGCATCATCGCGTCGTCGAGGTCGCGGGCCAGCGCCAACGGCCAGAAGGCGGCGCCTTGGGCATGGATCGCCGCCGCATCGGCCGGCGGCGCGGCGGCCGGGCCATTGACCCGCAGGCGCGCGGCACGGCGCTCGCGGTCGATCTCGACGGTGAGCATGCCGTAGCGGATCGTGTCGCCGTCGATACGGCGGTCGATCGGAGCGAGGGCGATGCCCTTGGCATCGGCCGGCCGCCGCGACTTGCCCGCGACCTCTTGGGCGATCCTGCGCGTCTCGTCGGCGAGCTTGCTGGGCGGGATCAGCTTGTCGACCAGGCGCCAGTCGCGCGCCCGCTTGCCGCGAACCCCCTCGGCGGTGGTGCAGAAGAAATCGGCGTGGTCGCGCCGCACCAGGCGCTTGTCGACCAGGCGTGTCAGCCCGCCGGTGCCCGGCAGCACGGCGAGCAGCGGCAGCTCGGGCAGGGACACCGCGCTCGAGCCATCGTCGGCCAGCAGGATGTGCTCGCAGGCCAGCGCCAGCTCGTAGCCGCCGCCGGCGGCGATGCCGTTGATCGAGCAGATGTAGGACTGTCCCGAATGCTCCGTTGCATCCTCGATGGCCAGACGCGTCTCGTTGGTGAACTTGCAGAAATTCACCTTGTGATCGTGGCTGCTGAGACCCAGCATGTTGATGTTGGCACCGGAGCAGAAGATGCGCTCGCGTTGGGAGCGAATGACCACGGCGCCGATCTCGGGATGCTCGAAGCGCAGGCGCTGCACGGCATCAGCCAGCTCGATGTCGACGCCGAGATCGTAGGAGTTGAGCTTGAGCTTGTAGCCTGGCTTGAGCCCGCCATCCTCGTTCACGTCCATGGTGAGGTAGGCGACGCCGCCTTCGAACGCGAGCTTCCAGTGGCGGTAGCGGTCGGGCGAGGTGCGGAAATCGACGGTTGGCTCGGCCATTGGCGATCCCTGTTTAAATCCGTAATTCGGTACTGAAATACCTATTTACTTTTCCCGTGGCAAGCTCATTCTTGGCCAGCGATGCCCCTCGTCAGACCCGCCGAACCCGTCGACCTGCCGGCGATTTCCGCCCTCGATGCCCGTCTGACCGGCGAGGCCAAGGCGGCCTACTGGCAATCAATGCTGGAGCGCTACGCCGGTGGCCCGCCGGACCGGCATTTTCTCGTGGCCGAGAGCGAGCGCGGCGCGCTGGCGGGGTTCATCGTCGGCGAGGTCCGTGCCTGGGAGTTCGGCCAGCCGGCTGCCGGCTGGGTGTTCGCCATCCAGGTCGATCCCAGGCTCCGCCTGAAGGGCACCGGCAGCGCCCTGTTCGAGACTCTGGTCGGCCGCTTCAAGGCCCAGGGGGTGACGCGGGTCCGTACCCTGGTCGACCGCCGGGACAATCTCATCCTGTCGTTCTTCCGCGCCCAGGGCATGGTGGCGGGACCCTCGCTGCAGCTCGACATGGAGCTAGCGTGAGGGAGCTAGCGTGAGGGAGCTTCCGTGAAGCTGCAGACGGCAACCAGGCTTGGCCTCTACGCCACGCTCGAGCTGGCGCGCGCGCCCGAGCGCATGCTCTCCGCCGCCGATCTCGCCGAGCGCTTCGGCGTGTCGGCGCACCACCTTGCCAAGGTCCTGCGCACCCTGGCAACGGCGGGGCTGGTGCGTGCCGAGCGCGGCGCCGCCGGCGGCTATCGCTTCATCGCCAACCGCCGCCGCACCACCTTGATGGATATCGTCGCCCTGTTCGAGCCGGCCCCCGGGCAGCGCGCCGGCGAGCCCGGCGAGGACACCGACATCGGCCGCGCCCTGCAACGCGTGTTCAGCGAGATCGACGAGATCGCCGAAGCCACCTTGCGTTCGATCAGCCTGGAGACCATGCTGAAATCGAGGCGGTGATGCGCACCCTCGTGGTCATGTTGTCGGTCGTGGTCAGCCTGCTGGCGTCGGCGGCGGGCGCGCAGACGGCCTGTGTGCCGGGCGATCGTCCGATCGATCGCCACTATGAGAGCGATACCGCCGATGAATGGCCACGCGAGGCGCGGCGCATCAAGGCCAACGAGCAGTTGGTGTCGCGCGAGCACGACCGGCTGCGGCTGGCGCTCGATGGCGGCAAGTCGATCGAGCTGGTCGACTGTCCCTACGGCGACGACGGCTACCATTATCTCTACGAGCGTTACGATCAGGCGGGACGGTTCTACGTCGTGCGCCAGTCGGCGCCCGACAAATTCTCCTACGCGCTGGTGATGCTGCCGACCGGCCGACTGTTCCCGGTCGACGGCGCGCCGGTGTGGGCCTCGGAAAAGTCGAGGTTCCTCACCATCGGCTGCTCGCTCCAGCCGCCGCGCGGCACCCTGGTCATCCACGCGCCGGACGGCGTGGAAGTCGCGAAGGAAGCCGAGTTCGAGCTGCCGTGCGACAGTGAAAGCTGCGCGGCGCGTTGGGATCACCAGTCGTGGATCTCGGTCAGCTGCACGCCGCGCGACGGTGGTGGCAAGAAGGGCAAGGAGTTCGTGCTGATGCGCTCCAACAACGGTTCCTGGAGCAGGTTCGGGCGATGAAATCGAAGGTGTTCGTCCTTGCCGCACTCTTGCTCGCGGGGCCGTCCGCGATCGCGCAGAGCTCCGGCAGCATAGAGATCCTCGACGCAATGGCTCCGGGCGAACGTCGTCGCGTGACCCCCGACTGGGCAGCGATCAACGCCGAGCCGCTCGGCTCGGCGGGCAATCCGGTGCGGGTCCACCAGCCGGCCGGACAGCGCGCCTACCTGCAGAGCCTGGTCTGCGCCGACGGACTGCGCCCGGCCTTCCGGCGCATCGGCAATGTCGGACCAGGCCCCTACGGCTCGATCGTCGACGCCTACGAGGTGCGCTGCGAGACCGCCTCTTGCCGGGTCATGCTCGACATGTACCACCCTGGCTACGTCGAACGCCGCGCCGTGCCGGGCTTCACCCTGCGGCCTCCGACCAAGGAAGAGCAGTTCATCCGCCGGTCGCAGTAGGGCTCGGGCGACAAAGCCGCCTCATCCCGAGCGAGTCCCCTGTGGCGTCGTCCTGAGCGCAGAGAAGGACCTCATCGCCGCCTGCTGCGGGAGTGCTTGTAACTTCTGGCGATGAGATCCTTCGCTGCGCTCAGGATGACAGAAGAGACGCCGTACAGGTTCCACGTGTATCACGCTTTCGCTGCCCACCCGTCGCGCGTCTGCGGCAGCTTCTTCTTCAGGAGTGCGCCCGCCACGACGTTGCGCAGCACCTCGGCGGTGCCGCCGCCGATGGTGAACATGCGGACGTCGCGCGCCATGCGCTCAAGCGGCAGCTCGCGCGAGTAGCCGCGGGCGCCGAAGAATTGCAGCGCATCGTTGACGATCTGGATGGCGCTTTCCGAGGTGAACACCTTGGCCTGGGCAGCGAGCAGCATGTCGGGGAAGCCGCCTTCGCCCGAGCGTGCCGCGCCGTAGACCAGCGCCTGTGCCGCGGCGAGCTTGATCGACATGTCGGCGAGCTTCCATTGCAGGCCCTGGAATTCGTTGATCGGCCGGCCGAATTGGTGACGTTCCTCCGACCAGTCGAGCGCCAGCTTGTAGGCGCCCTCGGCGATGCCCAGCGCCACCGTCGCCGCGCCGACGCGCTGGCTGTTGTAGGCGTTCATCAGGTCGGCAAATCCCTTCTTCAGGCCGCGCGGCGGGATGACCAGTGCCGACGGCGGCAGCTCCATGTCCTCGAAATCGATCACCGCCTCGGGAATGCCGCGCAGGCCCATGGTCGGCTCGCGCTTGGTGATCTTCAGCCCTTGCGTCTCGTCGCGAATGGCGAGAAAGCCGCCGATGCCTTCCTCGTTGCCGCGCTCGTCGTAGACCTTGGCGAAGATCAGGTGCAGGCGCGAGACGCCGCCGCCGGTGATCCAGTGCTTGCGGCCGTTGACGACGTAGCGGTTGCCCTTCCTGTCGGCCCGAGTGGTCATGCCGTTGGCGTCCGATCCGGCGTCGGGCTCGGTGATGCAGATTGCCGGCTTGTCGCCCGCCAGCACCATGTCGGCGGCGAGCTTCTTCTGCTCTTCCGAGCCGTAGGCCATGACCGCGCTGATCGCGCCCATGTTGGTCTCCACGGCGATGCGGCCGGTGACGGCGCAGGCCGACGACAGCGCCTCGATGACCAGCACGGCGTCGAGCCAAGTCCTGCCCTGTCCGCCGTACTGGCGAGGGATCGTCATGCCGACCAGCTTGGCGTCCTTCAGGAGATCGACATTGTCCCACGGGTATTGCTCGGTGCGGTCGACCTCGGCGGCGCGTTTGGTCACCGGGCCGGCGGCGAGCTCGCGGGCGCGCGCCTGCAGGCCGGCCTGATCGGTCGTGAGTCGGTTTGCATTCATGATTTCCTGTCCTGGCCGTGAGGGTCGATGCTGAAGACGGTGACTTTGTCGCTACGGCCGCGCACTGCGACATTGCCCAAGGCGGCGTACACGAATGCATCGCCACAGGCCTCGCGCGTGCTCTGCGAGACCAGAATGCGCGTGCCGTGTTCCTTGTTCAACTCCTCGAGCCGGGCGGCGAGATTCACGGTGTCGCCCAGCAAGGTGAAGGTCAGGCGCTGGCCGGCGCCCACCGAACCGCCGATCACGTTGCCCGTCGAGATGCCGATGCGGGTGGCGAAGGCGATGCCGGGATCGCCGAAGGTCCTGCTGCCGACGGCGCGCTGGATATCGATGGCGGCGCGCACCGCCGCGACGGCATGGCCGTCGCAGGAAAGCGGCATGTTGAAGGAGGCGAACAGGCCATCGCCGATGAAGGTGTTGACGACGCCGCCATGCGCCCGAATCGGTTCCAGGACAGTCTCCAGGTACTCGTTCAGCGCCGTCACCAGCTCGTGCGGGGCGAGATATTCGGCGATGGTGGTGAAACCGGCGATGTCGGTGAACAGGATCGTCGCATCGCCGGTCTCGCCCGCCAGCGCGCCGTCGCCCTGCCGCCGCAGGATGGTCGACGCCACGCTCTCGTCGACGTAGCGCCCGAACGTCTCGCGGATCTGCTCGCGCTCGCGCAGGCCTTCGACCATCTTGTTGAACTGGCCGGTGAGGGCGCCGATCTCGTCGTTGGACGTCACCGGCGCGCGCACCGTGAGGTTGCCGCCTGCCACCTTGCCCATGGCGAGCGAGATGATGCGGATCGGCCGCAGCAGGGAGCGGCCGATGAAGAAAGCCGACACGGCGATGCCCATCAGCGCCACCACGACGTCGTTGACGATCTCGAGGCGCAGGCGATCGCCTTCGTAGGAAAACAGATCGACGACGATTGCGGCGAGGGGCGCCAGCGAGATCACCACCAGGGCAACGGTCAGCTTCGACGTGTAGGTGCCGAAGAACAGCTCGAGGTTACGACCGTGATGACGGTAGATGAAGCCCAGGAGCCCACCCAGGTAGTCGCTGACCACGAAGTAGGTGTAGGTGAAGTAGAAGACCGGCAGGATGATGCAGAGCGTCACGAGGTCGGGCAGCGTGACGGGCGGCAGGTCGGTATTGAGATTGCCGGTGACGAGGCGAAAGACGATCAACACAGCCGCGAGGATGGCGACATTGCGGGCGGTCAGGATGGGAAGCTGGGTGATGCGGCGTTGCGTCTCTTCGAACCTCGCATTGCCTGCAAGATAACGCTCGATCGGCGCAAATAGTCGGCTGGACAGGAAGTAGTTCACGCCGAGAAAGACCAGCAGCCCGGTGCCAATGGAGCGGGGTGCCGAGCTCCAGACACCATTCAAGGCGTAGAACACCAGGGAAAAAGCCACGTCGATGCCTGCGCACGACGTCGCCATGAGAAGATAGCGGCGGCGAATTGCGGCGACTGCCGTGGCGCTGGCCAGCTCGCGTCGGGTCTTCGGATCGCTCATCGGGCGGCGCTTTCCTCATTGACCGCCACGATACCTTGATAGCCGCAGATTTCCACGCCGTGCGGGGGCGAGGGAGATCGGCTCGCCCCCAACGGTGCCGTGCAATGATCGGTTGTCTCAGGCCGTCAGCTCGCGCGCGGTGATGCGGTACTTGAACTTGTCCGGATCGAGCGAATCGAGAAAGCCGCTCTTGGTCTCGCCCTGCGGATACATCAGGAAGCCGATGGCCGGTTCCTTCGAGCCCGGCAGCTTGACGTCGTGGGCGGTGTTGAAGGCAAGCCAGTTGCCTTCCCAGGAACCGAACAGCGCCTGGCGCGCCGCCACCACCTTCGGGTCCGTCAGGGCGAGCTTGCCCGGCGGCTCCTCGAGCACGACCTTGCGCACGTCGGCCGGGTCGACCGGCGTCCAGCCGCTGCCGGGCAGCCACACTTCGGCGCGGCAGTGCTGTGCCTTGGTGACGTTCTCGGAGCCCGCGCCAAGCGCCTTGAAGCCGAATTGCGAGGGCACCACCCGGATGCCGTAGACGTCGCGCGCCGGCAGGCCGACCGAACGCGACAGGCCGACGAACAGCGCATTGAGGTCGGCGCACTTGCCGTTCAGGTTGCCGGTGCGGATCATCGTGGTGATGTCGCCGACGCCGCAGCCTAGCGTCGCCGGGTTGCGGAACGTGTTGTCGACCACCCATTCGTAGATCGCGCGCGCCTTGGCGAGGTCGTCCTTCTGGCCCTTGACGATGCCCTCGGCGGTTTCCTTCACCAGCCCGTCGGTCGGCAGCAGCTCGGTGGCGGCAAGATTGAGCTTGCGCTCGGCGTCGCTGAGCGGCGCGGCGCTGCCCCGGCCGGGCTGCAGCGCGCGATCCTGCGTCTGGACCTGGGTGACGACCTCGATCACCGGCGACTGCTGGTCGGCTGCCCATTCGACCTTGAGCATCTCCGCCCCGTACTTGGGATCGCGCACCCGCTCGGCCACCGTGGCGTTGCCGGTCCACGACACGTTGCCCGGCCGCTGCCAGTCGGCCGCCTCGAAGGTCGGCAGCGGAATCCACACCAGGGTGGCGCCGTTGGCCGGCTCGATGCGGGTGGTCAACTGGTAGGTGCGCCAGCCCTTTGGCATTGGTGTGTAGGTGGCTTGTGCCGATGCCAGGCGCGGCGCAAAACCGAGAGCGCCGGCCGCCAGGCCGGCCTTGAGCATGTCGCGACGGTTCATGTTTTTCCTTCCACACCGGAAAGACCGGACATCCCGACGACGGCAGTCCCAAGTCCTCCCGGACCAAAATCGCACCGCACGCGGCAGCGGCCTTCCGTGAAGGTCGGTAGAGTTGCAGGCGGGACGCGAAGCCGTCAACTGTTCGGCTTGTTCGATCTCGTTTCTCCCGGGCAGCTGGCACAGGGTTCCGGCCGAAGGGCGCAGTCCGGGGAACGCCGAGCACATGAAGTCGATACTGGTCACGGAGTTCGACGCCTTTGGACACACGCCCGTCAATCCGGCCGAGCTGGTGGCGCGGCGTCGCGACGGCTGGAAGGTCGACGGGCGCGACGATCGTGGCGCGGGTCGTTCCGAACTCCTTCTTCATGTGCATCGGACGTCGTCCGCGCGATGGCCGGGAGCGCGCCACTTGACCCCTTGTGTCGCCGTAAGACGGCGACACCTCCCCACGCGCGGCGCGGGGAGGGGAGCCCCTACAGCCCCAGATACGCCTGCCGCACCCGGTCGTTGCCCAAGAGCTCGGTGCCGCTGCCGGCGAGCTCGATGCGGCCGTTTTCCAGGACGTAGCCTCGATGGGCGAGCTTCAGGGAGGCCATGACGTTCTGCTCGACCAGCAGGATGGTGATGCCTTCGTCGTTGAGCAGACGGACGATGCGAAAGACTTCCTGGACGATGGCCGGGGCGAGGCCGAGCGAGGGCTCGTCGAACATGATCAGTCGTGGCTGGCCCATCAGGCAGCGGCCGATCGCCAGCATCTGCTGCTCGCCACCCGACAGGGTGCCGGCGGCCTGGCGGCGCCGCTCGGCGAGGCGGGGGAACAGCTCGAACACGCGCGCCAGCGTTTGCTTCTCGGCAGACCGGGCGCGGCGCGGCGTGGCGCCCATCTCGAGATTGTCGAGCACCGACAGGTTGGGGAACACCTGCCGGCCCTCGGCGACGTGGCCGATGCCGGCCTCGCAGACCCGGTAAGACGGCCATCCGGTGATGTCGACGCCGTCGAAGCGCACGGTACCGCGCGCCAGCCTCTCGATGCCGTGGATGGCGCGAATGAGGGAACTCTTGCCGGCGCCGTTGGCGCCGACGATGGCCACGATCTCGCAACAGGCGATGTCGAGCGCGACCCGGCTGAGCGCCTGGGCGTCGCCGTAGAAGAGATCGAGATCGCGGACCTCGAGCAGCGGCGCGGTCATGAGGCTTCCGGCTCGCCGAGATAGACGTCGAGCACGGCGCGATGGCGCGTGATCTCCTGCGGCGTGCCCTGGGCGATCGTCTCGCCCGAGCTCACCACCACGACCTCGGCGGCGAGCGCCATGACCGCGCGCATGACGTGCTCGATCAGCAGGATGGTGAGGCCGGTCGCCGCGTTGAGCTCGCGCAGGAACGCCACCATGACGTCGACCTCGGTCGGCCGCAGCCCCGCCATGACCTCGTCGAGCAGCAGGAGCTTGGGCTCGGTCGCCAGCGCGCGCGCCACCTCGAGCCGCTTGCGGTCGGGCAGGGTCAGGCTCTCGGCGAGCTGATGGCGGCGGTCGTGCAGGCCGAGCTGGTCGAGGATGCGCGCGGCAACGTCGCGCGCTTCGGCGAGCTCGCGGTGGCGATGCAGGGCCCCCACCGTGACGTTCTCCAGCACGCTCAGCCCCTTGAACGGCTTGACCAGCTGGAAGGTGCGGCCGACGCCGGCATCGCACACATGGTCGGGACGAAGGCCGGAGATCGTGCGGCCGTCGAGCCGGACCGCCCCGGCGTCGGGCGCGAAGACGCCGGCGATCATGTTGAAGATCGTGGTCTTGCCGGCACCGTTGGGGCCTATCAGGGCATGGATGGCACCGGCCGGCACGGCGAAGCTCACCTGGTGCACGGCGCGCAGGCCGCGAAAGCGCTTGCCCAGGCGATTGATCTCGAGACGGGCGCCGCTCACGGGTGCCGCTCCGAGAAGCCGAGCCTGGCCGCCAGCCAGGGCCACACGCCGGCCGGGCGGTACATCACGATCACCAGCAGGGCGAGGCCGTAGAAGATCTGCTTGATGCCGGGGATGCCGAGCGCGTCGCCCGCATCGGTAAAGGCCTCGCCCAGCCCGGTGAGAACCACGGCGCCGACGATCGGCCCGAACAGCGTGCCCAGCCCGCCGATGATCGGCGCCAGGGTGATCTCGATCGAGCGGCCCATCGCGAAGGCGGTCTCGGGAAACAGGTTGTTGTAGTAGAACGCATTCCACACGCCGGCCAGCGCGGTCAGCGCGGCAGAGATCACGATGGCGATCATCTTGCAGCGCAGGACCGGCACGCCGACCGCCTGGGCGGCCTCGGCGTCCTCGCGGATCGCCAGCCAGTAGCGGCCGAGCCGGCTTTCCAGCAGGGCGCGGCAGAGAAGGAAGGCGCCGACCGCGAGGGCCAGGATTACATAGTAGAAGAGAACGGCGCCGCCGCGCAGGTTGGCGATGTCGGTGCCGGCTTCGACCTTGAGGAACAGTCCGCCCGAGCCGCCGGCCCACGGCCAATGGTCGAAGGCGACGCGGGTGAACTCGCCGAAGGCGATGGTGAGCAGCGCGAAGTAGACGCCGGCGAGCGAGAAGCGGAAGCCGAGATAGCCGACGATCGCGCCGGCGAGGGCCGCTGCTGCGACGGCCGCGAACAGGCCGGCCCACGGCCCGATGCCGTAGTGGAAGAACAGCCCTGCCGCGATGTAGCCGCCCAACCCGGCATAGAGTGCATGGCCGAGCGAGAGCTGGCCGGCGAACCCCATCAGGATGTTCCACGCCTGGCCGACATAGGCGAAGTAGAGCACCAGGATCAACACCGAGAGCCAGTACTTGCCGAGCATCGCCGGTGCGGCGAGCAGCAGGACGAGCAGCACGCCCAGGCTCCACAAGGTGCGCGGCGCCGCCGCGCCGACCAGGCGGCGCATCAGGCCGGTCACGGATTGCCCTTGCCGAACAGTCCCTGGGGCCGCAGCAACAGCACCAGGATCAGGAGGCCGAAGCTCACCATGCTCTTGAGCGACGGCTGCACCAGCAGGCCGGCGACGGCCTCGCTGACGCCGATCAGCAGGCCGCCCAGCAGGGCGCCGGTCATGCTGCCCAGCCCGCCAACGATCACGATCACGAAGGCGAGCAGGGTGTACTCGGCGGCGAGGAAGGGCGTTACTGGGATGATGGTGATCATCAGGGCGCCGGCCGCGCCGACGCAGGCGGCGCCGACGCCGAAGGTGAGGGCGTAGAGGCGGCGCACGTCGAGGCCAACCACCAGCGCGCCCATGTTGTTGTCGGCGGCGGCGCGGATCGATTTGCCGGTGCGTGTCCGGGTGAAGAACAGCCAGAGCAGGAGGGCAATGGCGACGGCGATCAGCGCGGCATGAAGCCGAACGGCGTCGAGCACCAGCGGCCCCAGCTCGTAGGAATCGAACTGCGAGTCCATCTGCACGCCGCGCGAGTCGGGGCCGGCGATGGCGAGGCAGCCATTGACCAGCAGGATCGCAACGGCCAGCAGCAGCAGGAACTGCTGATGCTCGGGCCGGCCGATGAAGGGCGATATCAGCCCGCGCTGCAGGATGTAGCCCGCGCCGAAGAACAGGGCGGCGATCACCGGCAGGCTGAGGACCGGCGAGAGGTTCAAATAGTCGAAGCCCATCCAGGCGAGATACATGCCGACGACCATCATCTCGCCGTGCGCGAAGTTGACGACTCGCATGACGCCGAAGATCACCGACAGCCCGAGCGCCATCAGCCCGTACACCATGCCGGTCAGCAGCCCCTTGGTGATGGCCTGCGCGAGCGCGAGGAGGAAGTCGGAGGTCACCACTGCTCCTCCCCAGCTTTGCTGGGGAGGTGTCGCCGTCTTACGGCGACGGAGGGGTCATGAGCCATGGCCCCGCTGCTGCCTTCCGTGACTCATGACCCCTCCGCCCCGTATGATGGGGAAGGAAAATGAATCGCCCATCACGTCCGGCGCTTGTCGTTCCAACCGGGCATCGGGAAGACGAGGGGCGCGCCGGCGGAGTTGAGCGGCAGCACGACGGTGGGCTTGCGCTTGAAGTTCTCGACCGCGGCCGCCTTGATGTCGACGTTCTGGCCCTTGGCGTCGAACTGGATCGGGCCACCCACCATGACGTGCTGCTCGATCTTGATTCTGCGCAAGGCGTCCAGCAGGTCGCCGGGCTTGGTCGACTTGGCGGCCAGCCAGGCATGGGCCGCAATCAGCATGCCCTCGAAGGTGAAGCCGCCATTGAGGTCGAGCTGGTCGTTGGGAAACCTGGCCAGGTGGCGCTTCTCCAGCGCCTTGGTCATGTCGGTTCGCGGATCGAGCCACGGCACGTTGGAGATCAGGAAATCGCTGTACTTGCCCATGGTCTTGAGGAAGTCCTGCTCGTACAGGCCGGGCGCCCCGGGATTCATGACGCCCATCGGTTCCCAGCGCTGCTTGACCATCTCCTGCACCAGGAGCTTGGCGTCGTTGAGCCGGCTGACCGGCAGCAGCAGCTCGGCTTTGGTGGCCTTGGCCTTGGCGACCTCGACCGACAGGTCCTTGGCCGCCGGGTCGTAGGTGATGGTGTCGAGCAGCTCGTAGGGCATGTCGAGCTTGGGGAACAGCGCCTTGATGCCGTTCACCATCGAGGTGCCGAACGTGTCGTTGACGCTCATCAGCACCGCCGTCTTGGGCGTCGTGCCCGAGGCCTTGAACACTTCCTTGTGCAGCGCCAGCGCACCGGTGATCAGCATCGGCGCGGTCGGGAAGTTGCGGACGACGAACTTGTAGCCCTGCTCGGTGATCTGCGGCGCCGCGGCGATGTTGACGATCAGCGGAATGCCGCGCTGCTCGGCAACCTGGGCGATCGCGATGGTCTGGCCGGAATCGAAGGCGCCGACCAGCAGGTGGGCGCCGGCATCGATCGCCTTCTCGGCCTGGGTACGCGCGACGTCGGGCTTGGTCTCGGTGTCGTAATTTACGATGTCGAGCTTCACACCCATCTTCATGTCGGCGAACACGTCGTTGGCGACCTCGGCGCCGCGCCGGCAGGCCTGGCCGATCTGAGCCTGCAGGCCGGAGGTCGGCAGCAGCAGCGCGACCTTGAGGTTGGCGGGTGCCTGCGCCGCCGCGTGGCGCAGCGGCAGCGGCGCGCCGAGCAGCGCGGTGCCGGCAAGTGCTGCCGTGCCGAGACGGCGGCGGGTGACGCGATCGTCGCGGGTCATGCGAACCTCCCTGAAAATCCGGGCGGACTATAGAGACGGTGCTCCGGCCGTGCTAGGTCGGCCGCCATGACGCTGGCCCTGTCCGAGCTGAACAAGATGAGCGCTGCGGCCTTTGGTGCCGCGGTGGGCGACACTTTCGAGCACGCCCCTTGGGTGGCAGAGGCTGCCGCGACCAAACGTCCTTTCGCCACGGTAACCGCCCTTCACGACGCGATGATGGGCGCGGTCCGTGCGGCGCCGCGCCCACAGCAGCTCGCCTTCCTGAACGGCCATCCCGATCTCGCCGGCAAGGCGGCGCGCGCCGGCGCGATCACCGACGACTCCCGGAGCGAGCAGGCGAGCGTCGGCCTGGATACCTTGAGCGACGAGGAGTTCGATCGCTTCCATCGCCTGAACGACGCCTACAAGGCCAAGTTCGGCTTTCCCTTCATGATCTGCGTGCGCCGCCACACCCGGGATTCGATCCTGACACGTTTCGAGCGCCGGCTCGCCAACGCCGCCGCCGGCGAATTCGCCGCCGCCCTGCAGGAAGTCTTTTACATTACGCGGCTTCGGATCGCCGCCAAGGTGACGGGCGAGGGCATGCCGCAGGTCAACGGGCGGCTCAGCACCCACGTGCTCGACACCCATGCCGGCCGGCCGGCCGTCGGCATCGCGGTCGAGCTTTGCGAGTTGGCTGGCGGCCGCGCTCATCGCATCGCCAGCGCCGTCACCAATGCGGATGGCCGCACCGCCAGTCCCTTGATCGGCGGCCGTCCATTGCCAATTGGTCGTTACGAGCTGCGCTTCGCGATCGGCAACCACTTCCGCAGCAGGGGCATCGACAGCGGCGATCCGCCGTTCCTCGACATCGTCCCTTTGCGCTTTTCCATTGCCGAGCCCGAGGGGCATTATCACGTGCCGCTGCTTTGCACGCCCTGGAGCTACTCGACGTATCGCGGTAGCTGACGGCAACACTCTTGGAGGAGAAGGAGAATTCAATGACCTACAGCGACGTCTCCCTGATGATTGATGGCGCCTGGACCAAGGGCGCCAACGGCCGGACCATCCCGGTTATCAATCCGGCGACCGAGGAAGTCATCGGCCAGGTGGCGCACGCCGAGAAGAGCGATCTCGATCGCGCGCTCGCCGCCGCCGACAAGGGCTTCAAGCAGTGGCGCAAGGTCTCGGCCTACGAGCGCTACAAGATCATGCGCAAGGCAGCCGACCTGATGCGCCAGCGTCTCGACGAGATCGCCACCATGATGACCACGGAGCAGGGCAAGCCGCTCTACGAGGCCAAGATCGAGACCAACCTCGCCGCCGACATCATCGACTGGATGGCCGAGGAAGGCCGGCGCACCTACGGCCGCCTCGTGCCGGCGCGCGCCGAGAACGTGTACCAGATGGTGATCAAGGAGCCGGTCGGCCCGGTCGCCGCCTTCACGCCATGGAATTTCCCGATCAACCAGGTGGTGCGCAAGGCCTCGGCGGCGCTCGCCACCGGCTGCTCGATCATCGTCAAGGGACCGGAGGATACGCCGGGTTCGTGCGCCCAGCTCATCAAGGCGTTCGTCGATGCCGGCGTGCCGGCCGGCGTCATCCAGCTGGTCTATGGCGTGCCGTCGGAGATCAGCGAGTACCTGATCCCCCATCCGGTCATCAAGAAGGTGACCTTCACCGGCTCGACTCCCGTCGGCAAGCAGCTCGCGGCGCTGGCCGGCGCGCATATGAAGCGCGTCACCATGGAGCTGGGCGGCCACGCGCCGGCGATCGTGTTCGAGGACGCCGACCTCGAGCAGGCGGTGAACGTGCTGGGCGCCAACAAATTCCGCAATGCCGGCCAGGTCTGCGTCGCGCCGACGCGCTTCCTGGTGCACGAGAAGGTCTATCCCGAGTTCGTCGAGCGCTTCACCGCCTTCGCGAAGAACATGAAGGTGGGCAACGGCCTCGAGGTCGAGACCAAGATGGGCCCGCTGGTCGCCGAGCGCCGCCTGCACGCCATGGACTCGTTCGTCAGCGACGCCATCGCCAAGGGCGCCAAGATCCAGACCGGCGGCCAGCGCAAGGGCAACAAGGGCTACTTCTACGAGCCGACCGTCATGACCGACGTGCCGCTCAATGCCAGGATCATGAACGACGAGCCGTTCGGCCCGCTGGCGCCGATCACGCCGTTCAAGGATTTCGACGGCGTGGTCAAGGAAGCCAACCGGCTGGCCTGGGGCCTCGCCGCCTACGCCTACACCAGGAACACCAAGACCGCGGCGCAAATCGGCGCGGCCTTCGAGAGCGGCATGGTGTCGATCAACCACCACGGCCTGGCCCTGCCGGAAGTGCCGTTCGGCGGCGTCAAGGATTCGGGCTACGGCTCGGAAGGCGGCGTCGAGGCGCTCGAGGGCTACCTCAACACCAAGTTCGTCAGCCAGCTCGGGATGTGACGAGCGGCGCAGCCGCTCGTCATCCTGAGCGAAACGAAGGATCTCTTCATCCTCCTCCTCCCCAGCGTCGTCGCTGGGGACGTGCATGGGAGGCGGGACACGAGATCCCTCGCTGCGCTCGGGATGGATTGATCGCGGGCGCGATCAATCCACCTTCGCGCCCGATGTCTTGATGATCGGCGCCAGCATCGCTTCCTCGGAGCGGCGGAAGGCCACGGTCTCGGCCGGGGTCTTGTAGAACGTCGTCCCGCCGTGCGTGAGGAATGCCGCCTTGAGAGCCTTGCTCTCCAAGGCCTGCCTCACCAGCGCGGACGCTTTCTCGACCATCGCCGGCGGCAAGCCTGCCGGGCCACACAGGCCGCCCCACGACGTCATCTGGAAACCGGGCATGTATTCCGACATCGTCGGTACCTCGGGCGCGATCGGGCTGCGCTCGCTCGTCGTGACGGCGAGTGCGCGCACCTTGCCGGCGCGGACTTGCACGATCGGTCCCGGGATGTTGTCGAACATCATGTCGATCTGGCCCGCCAGCATGTCCTGCATCGCCGGCGCGCCGCCGCGATAGGGCACGTGGAACATGTTGAGTCCGGCGCGCTGCTTGAACATCTCGCCGCAGATGTGGGGGCTCGTGCCCGAGCCGCCCGACGCGAACGAGTACTTGCTGGGGTTGGCCTTCACCAGCGCGATCAGCTCGGGGACCGTGGTGGCCGGAATGTCGAGCTTGACGACCAGAAGGTTCGGCACCGCCCAGAACATGCTGATTGGCGTGAAATCCTTCTCGGGGTCGAACGGCAGCCTGGAATAGAGCGTCGGCGCGATGGCATGCGGCGCGATGCTGAACAGGCCGACCGTGTAGCCGTCGGGAGCCGACTTGGCGATGGCGTCGGCCCCGGCATTGCCGCCCGAGCCGCCCTTGTTCTCGACGATGAATTGCTGGCCGGTCAGCTCGCTCAGCTCCTGGCAGACGATGCGCGACATGACGTCGGTGGCGCCGCCCGCGGGGAACAGGTTGATGTAGCGGACCGACTTGGTGGGCCAGTTGGCCTGCGCCCGGGCGATGCCCGAGGCGATCATTGGACTGCTGAGCGCCCCCGCCATGCCGGCAAGCGCCCGGCGACGGGGCAAAATACGCCTGATCATTCAAAAGCCTCCCTGATACCTTTTCTTGATTGACGGCATCCCGGGCTGTCAGGCGGTCTCGCTGGCCTCCTGCTCGATTGGTACGCGAACGGAGCCTTGACCACCGGAACATGCCGAGGACACGCACGCACGCGACGCGACGCTTACTCTACATCACTTTCGCCGCGCTGAACGGCGCGACGCGCGGGCTTTGCCGCCGAATCGTCGCTCGACCTCGGCGACAGCGACCGCCTTGGCGACCATGCGATCGGCGCCGACCGATCTCCCGCCGGCTGGCGACCGACAGCACGCTCTTGGCCGTATCGGGCGAGAGCTGATTGAAGAAGCGCGCCGTGGCGGCCGCGGTGCTGACGAAGCCGCCGGCCGAGGCGAGCGCACCCAGGCTGTCATCGCGCCAGCAAGTGCGCACTGTCGGGATAGGGCGGAAGCGATGGCGCGGCGTCAGGGCGGCGCCGGTGCCGAGATCGGCCTGACCGAACGCTGTTTCCAGCACCACCTTGCCGCGATGCACGATGGCGAGCAGGCAGCCCGGCTGCTGCCGCTGAGTCACCTGATGGTCGAGCCAGGTGGGTATGTAGTCGAGCGCGGCGTTCAGCCAGCGGTCCATGCTGCTGCCTCCCTTTGCCCTGTGTCGAGGGCGCGCGAGCTTATCAGCGCGCTTGATCGCTGCACGGCGAATCGCGAGACTTGATCGACATTGCCAGAAGAAAGGACCGATCATGCCGGATCGTGACGACCTCGGTTCGGCCTGGAAGGTGCCGCCCAGCCGTTACCTCGCAAGCCGGCCCGCCGAGCACCGGGTGCCGACGCCGAGCTCGGTCTACGTGACCATGCCCGACGGCTGCCGGCTCGCCGTCGATGTTCATCTGCCCGACGGCGATGCATCGAGGCGCTGGCCGACGGTGCTGATCCTCACGCCCTATGTCCGGCGCTTCGCCGTGACCGCCGGCAGCAACGTCGAGCCGTCGCCCAACAGCTTCAAGTATCGCGACATGTTCGTGCCGCGCGGCTATGCCGTGGTGGTGGTCGATGCACGCGGTACGGGAGCGAGCTTCGGCACGCGCGATTCCTTCCGCTCGCCGCGCGAGCGCGCCGACTATCGCGCCATCGCCGACTGGATCGTGGCGCAGGCCTGGAGCGACGGCAGGATCGGCGCCACCGGCATCTCCTATCTCGGCGCGGCCTGCGATTTCCTGGCCAGCACCGGCCATCCCGCGGTCAGGGCGATCGCGCCCCTGTTCGCCGTCTGGGACACCTGGGCCGACAACTATTATCCCGGCGGCATGCTGATCAAGCGCCTGGCGCTGGTCTACGACGAGCTGATGCTGGCGCTCGACCATGACCGGCGCGATCTGCGGGCGAAGTTCGGCTACTTCGCCGATCCGGCGCTGCTCGGACCGATACCGGTGGATGACGACAAGGACGGTGCGTTGGCGCGCGAGGCGGTGAAGGGCCATCTCGCCAATTTTCGCATGCCCGACTTCATCGGCGAGTTCAAATTCCGCGACGACACGCTGCCCTACGATCCGGCCTTCAACGGCACGTCGTTCAGCCCGTGCACCTATCTCGACGAGATTCCCAAGGATGTCGCGGTGTACGCGATCTCGGGCTGGATGGACGGCGCAGGCTACGCCAACGGCACGCTGTCGCGTTTCCTGACGCTGCCCAATAGCGAACGGCGCGTCATGCTGGGCCCGTGGGACCATGGCGCGCGCGTCAACGCCTCGCCGTGGCGGGCGCGGGTCGAGCCCGAGCTGCCGGTGCTGGGCGAGGTGCTGCGCTTCTTCGACCAGCATCTTGCGGGCCGGGAAACCGGGCTCGCGGCGGAAGACCCGATCCACTATTTCACGGTGCATGCCGAGGAATGGCGGGCCGCCAAGGCGTGGCCACCCGTCGGTGGCAACCGGCAGTTCTTCACCGCGGCCGGCCGCGACCTTGTCGCCGATCGACCGGTGCAGGCGACGTCGGACTCGATCCAGTCCGACTATTCGCTCGGCACCGGCGGCGCGACGCGCTACGAACGCATCGCCGGCATCGACGCGACGTCCTACTATGCCGACTGGACCGAGCGCGAGGGCAGGCTCGCGGGCTTCACGAGCGCACCTCTCGCCGCACCGGTCGAGATCGCCGGTCATCCCGTGGTGACCTTGTGGCTGGCGTCGAGCGAGCCGGATGCCGCACTGTTCGTCTATCTCGCCGAGGTCGAGGCTGACGGCACCTCGCGCTATGTCACCGAAGGCGTGCTGCGCGCCATCCACCGCGCCGAGCAGCCGGCGCCGCGCAATTACAAGACCACCTGGCCGTGGCGCAGCTATGCCCGCAAGGATGCGCGGCCGATGCCGGTCGGCGAGCCTCAGATCGTGCGCTTCGCCCTGTTGCCGACCGCGTGGCGCTTCGCTGAGGGCAGCCGTATCCGCCTGTCGATCGCCGGCAGCGACGCCGACCATTTCGTCCAGACCCCGCACGGCCGCCCGCCGCTGCTGACGCTGCTGAGCGGTGGCGATCGCGCGACCATGCTGGAACTGCCGACGGGGTGACTCGTATCCTCCTCTCCAACGAAGTTGGGGAGGAGGAGAACAAGCGTGCCCGGCTACGATTGAACCTAGGCCTCACCGGCGGTAGCCTCCCGTCAAAGCCGGCGACGCATACGACCGGGTGTCTGGGAGGCAAGATGCAGGGAGACGGCACCGCCGCGATCGCGGCAGCGCATCGGCTTTGGTCGCGTCTGGAAGACGGCATGAATCTCGTCGCCGCGGCGGCGATCTTCTTCCTGATGTTCGTCGGCGTGTTCCAGGTGATCGGGCGCACGGCCTTCAACACGGCCATTCACGGCTACATCGACTACATGGAGCAGGCCAGCGCGCTGTTCGCCTTCCTGGGCATCTCCTACGCCCAGCGCGTCGGCGCCCATATCCGCATGGACCTGCTGCTGCGCGGCTTCTCGATGCGCTTCATGTGGGCGATGGAGCTGTTTGCCGTGCTGGTCGCCCTGGTGGCGATCACGGTGCTGGTCGAGACGACATGGGAGAACTTTCTGCGCGCCTGGCAGCTCGGCGATTCGACCATCGACATCAAGCTGCCGATCTGGCCGACCAAGCTGCTGGTGCCGCTGGTTCTCGCCGTCCTCTGGGTGCGGCTGGTCATCCAGTCGATCGACTACCTCAGGCTGATCCGCCATCCCGATGCCGTCCCGATCGCCGTGCCGGTCATCGAGACCATCGAGGTGCAGGCACAGAACGAGATCGAGGAGGCCCTCGGACGTGAAGAGGGCGGCCGCGAGGAGAAGCGGCCATGAGCATCGAACCGCTGACCCTCGGCATCATCGGCTGCGGCCTCCTGATTCTGCTCTGCGTGCTGGGCGTGCGGATCGCCTATGCCGCAGCGATCATCGGTGCCTTCGGGCTTGCCGTTCTGTCGGGCTTCGGTCCCGGCCTGCGCACTGCCGGCGTCGTGCCCCATGCCTCGGTGGTGAACTACACGCTGAGCGTGCTGCCGATGTTCATCCTGATCGGCTATCTCGCCTATTACGCCGGCATCACGCAGGCCGCCTTCGAGGCGGCGCGGCGCTGGCTCGGCTGGCTGCCGGGCGGGCTGGCGATCGCCACCGTCTATGCCGTCGCGGGCTTTTCCGCCGTGTCGGGCGCTAACACCGCGGCAGCGGCCGTGTTCGCCAAGGTGGCCATCCCCGAGATGCTGAAGGCGGGCTACAACAGGCGCCTGGCGGCCGGCGTCGTCGCCGCCGGGGCCACGCTCGATTCGCTGATCCCGCCCAGCGCCCTGCTGGTGGTCTACGGCATCATTACCGAGCAATCGGTCGGCAAGCTGCTGGTGGCGGGCTTCGCACCGGGAATTTTCTCGGCTTTCGTCTACACCGCCATCATCCTCGTCATGTGCTGGCGCAACCCCGAGTATGGCAAGCCGATTCGCGGCTACACTTGGCCGCAACGCTTCCAGTCGTTGCCGGGCACGCTGCCGATCGTGCTGGTGATTGCCATCATCTTCTACAGCATGCTGTTCGGCTGGGCGACACCGACCGAGGCCGGTGCGCTGGGCGCACTCTGCGTCTTCGTCATCGCCCTCGCCCATCGCATGAAATGGGCCGAGCTGCGCGGCGCGCTGCTCGAGACGGCGCGTCTCACCGCGGTGATCTTCACCGTGGTGTGGGGAGTGCTGATCTTCGTACGCTTCCTCGGCTTCGCCGGCCTGCCCGAGCAGCTCGCGGAATGGGTGACGTCGCTCAAGGTGCCTCCGCTTGCCATCCTGCTGGCGATCTATGCGATCTATCTGATCCTGGGCACCATCCTGGAAGGCGTCGGCATGTTCCTGCTGACCCTGCCAGTGGTATTCCCGGTGGTCGAGGCGCTGGGCTACGATCCGATCTGGTTCGGCATCATCCTGGTCAAGCTGAACGGTATCGCCACCCTCTCGCCGCCGGTCGGCCTGGTGGTGTTCGTGGTCAACGGCGTGCGGCCGGATATCTCGGTCGCCGAGATCTTCCGCGGGATCTGGCCCTTCATCTTTGCCGACATCATCACCATCGGCTTCCTGACGGCCTTTCCGGAGATCGTGACTTTCATTCTCGAAGCGGCGGGATGAGATTCGGCTCGGGCCGATGGCGCGACTCCCGCCGAGCCGATAGGATCAGGATACGATCGGAGGAGCCCCGACTTGTCCTTGGCCGGTACGCGCGTTTTCATCGTCGAGGATGAGGCACTGATCCTGTCAACCCTTCAGGACATGCTGGAGGACCTGGAATGCCAGGTGGTCGCGAGTGCCGTCCGCCTCGATGAAGCTCTGGCCATGGCGCGGGAGCTGTCTTTCGACATCGCCATACTCGACGTCAACATCGCAGGACGACGGATCGATCCCGTGGCCGATCTGCTGGCAGCCCGCGGTCTTCGCTTCTTCTTCGCCACCGGTTACGGCCACACATCGCTGCCCGACAATCATCGCGACCGGGTCGTCCTTGCCAAGCCCTATCGGAAGCGCGACCTCGAGGCAGCACTCGCAGCCGTCGCGCTGGCGTAATGGAAAGAGGCGCCCCTCCTGCGAACAAGGGCCACTCCGCAGCCGTCCACCTCGTCGTCCTTGCCCTGGTCGTTGCTTCGCCGTTGCTGTTGCTCGTGAGCGTCCTGCTCTACCGGTCGGTGGCGCTGGAGCAGGAGCAGGTCGAGCAGCGCATCGGCCAGGTTCTGGAGGACCTGATCGGTGATGTCGACCGCGACATGGAGCGGCGCATTGCCGTACTGGAGACGCTGTCCACGTCGCCCCTGCTGGAAGCCGAGGATTGGCCGGCTTTTTACGCCCAGGCCAAGGACGCCTTGCGCGGCCGTGCCTACCTGGTGCTGGTCGATGCCGAGGGCCGCCAGATCTTGAACACCTATGTGCCTTACGGCGAGGCGCCAAGACTGACCGGCGATCCGGCGACGGTGCAGGCGATGCGTCAGGCCCGCCGCCCGATCGTATCCGATCTGTTCACCAGTTTGGTGGTGAAGCAGCCGGTCTACAACGTTTCCATCCCCGTGATGCGAGGCAAGGAGTTGCGCTTCGTGATGAGCCTCGGCTTGTTGCCCGAGGACCTTCGCGCCCTCCTGCTGAGCCAGGGCCTGCCGTCGGAATGGTCGGCCGCGATCTTGGACACCAAGGGGATCACCATGGCGAACACGCACGACCAGGCGAGGTTGTTGGGCACGGCCGCTCCGTCCCGTCTGGTCTACCAGCCTTCAGGTGCGGTGATGCGGACCACGAACATCGACGGCGAGGAGGCCTTGATCGCTGTCGGTCGCAGCCGGCTGTCCGGCTGGACCATGGCCGTGACCTTCCCGGCGGCGCAGCTCGATCGTGAGTTGAGGAACTCCTTGGTGCTCTGGGGCGCCACCATTCTGCTCGTCGGTGGCCTAGTCGGCGTCCTTGCCTTCCTGTTCGGCAGGGCGCTCACCCAGCCGCTCGCGGCAGCCACCGCTGCGGCCCGCGCACTCGGCCGGGGCGAACCCTTCGACATTCGCCAGTCGACAATTCGGGAGGTCAACGCCGTGGGTGCCGCGCTCAAGCGGGCCCGGCGCGATATCGACCAGGGCTCGGCGGAGCTGCGCAAGAGCGAGGAGCACCTCCGCGCCGCCGCGGAAGCCGCCCAGTTCGGTACCCACGAGTACGATGTCGTCAACGATCGCACCATGCGATCGTCGCAGTTCCTGGCGATCCTCGGCGCCGATCCTGCGGATGCCACGGCGACGTTCGAAACCGGCCTTGATTTCGTTCATCCCGACGATCGTGAATCGACCAGGGGACGCAAGCGACAGATCCTGGATGGCGCCGGTGGCCGCTATGAGCTCGAATACCGCCTCCGTCGTCGCGACGGGCGAGTGCGTTGGGTCATGGATCGCGGCCGGGTGATCCGGGACGACGCCGGCAAGGCGCTGCGCGTGATCGGCGTCGTCCTGGACATCACCGACAAGAAGGAAGCCGAGCAGCGCCAGTTTCTCCTGTTCGACGAATTGAATCATCGCGTGAAGAACACGCTGTCGATCGTCCAGGCGCTCGCCCAGCAGACTCTGCGGACGAAGCCCGATCCTGAGCAGTTCGCCGACGCCTTCACCGACCGGCTGGATTCCCTGGCGCGCGCGCACAGCCTGCTGACCAACGATTCGTGGCGCGGCGCTAGCCTGTACGACATCGTCACGACCGCGCTCGCCGCCTTCGTCGACGAAGGCATCCCGATCGACATCAGCGGCGGTCCGGTGCTGGTCCCGGCCAACACGACGATTACCCTCAGCCTGATGCTGCACGAACTCGCCACCAATGCTGCGAAGTACGGCGCCCTGTCGACGTCAGGAGGAAGGCTGTCGATCGGCTGGAACGTCGTCCCCTCCGGGTCGAGCATCGGGATCGACTTGCACTGGCGGGAAGAAGGCGGGCCGCCTGTCGCGCTGCCAAAGAGCCGTGGTTTCGGCTCGCGCCTGCTCGCCACCAGCGCCCAGCAGATGGGCGCGCTGCTCGAGGTCGAGTACATGGCGCCGGGCTTCCGTTGCAGCCTTCGCTTCACCGTGCCTGGCGGCTGAAAGGGGCGCACTCTTTGCCGGAGCGCGCCGCTGGCAAAAAACAAGCTCTTCCGCTGGGACCGCGCCACTCCGATGGCGCTCATATGATGTGTGATCGACAGGATGAGTGCCGTCGGAGTGGCGCGGCCCCAGCACATGATCCTTCTATCGGCGAAGACCTCGACGACGCATCTCATGTTCCTCTCCCCCTATCGGGGGAGGAACATGATGTGAGATGAGCCGACACCTCCCCAGCGGAGCTGAGGAGGGCGTGATGCGACCGCCTACGACCTCGGCGCGCTGCCGGCCTGGGTCAGCAGGTAGTTCAGCAGTTCCTTGGCCGGGATGCCTTGGGCGTCGCGCTCCTTGATCCATTCGTTCCACACCGGTTCGCCGCCGGCCTTGCGGAAGGCTGCGATCTCGTCGGGCGTGAACTTGATGAATTCGAGCTTCTTCTTGAAAAGCGGGATGTTCTTGTCGTCGGCAGCGCGGTAGGCGGCCTTGGCCGCATTGTGCGCGATCGGCTGCGCCTCGATCATCAGATCCTTGTATTGCTGCGGCAGGGCCGCCCAGCGCTCGGTATGGATCAGGGTCGGGCAGGCGACATTGCCGAGGTTCATGTTCTCCGTGTACCACTTGCCGACTTCGTAGGTGCGGTAGGACTGGTGTGCGTACGTGGTCGGGAAGGCGGCGGCATCCACCGTGCCGCGCTCGAGCGAGGTATAGACCTCGGTGGCGTCGACCGAGGTCGGCACGGCCCCGAGTTTGGTCATGGCCGCGCCGATGCCCGCCAGCGCGCGTACGCGCATGCCCTTGAAGTCCTCGATCTTCTTCGGCGGCTTGCCGCGGCCGACGAACTCGTTGGTCGGCAGGATCGCCGTGAGGTACGGGATGGCGTTCCAGCCGGCGAACTCCTTGGCGATGACCGGATGCTTGTAGAACGCCAGATGCACCTTCTCCTGCGCGTCGAGGTCGGCGATCGGCAGGAACGGGAGGTCGAGCGCCGAGAAGGCCGGCAGCTTCTCGGGGTGATAGGAGGCGCAGATGTTGGTCATCTCCAGGCTGCCGACCTTCAGGAGATCGAGCAGCTCCTTGGGCTGGCCAAAGCTCTCGTAGCCGATCTGGATCTTGAACTTGCCGCCGGTTCGCTCATCGAGAAATTTGCGCAGTGTCTCGACGTTCGCGGTTCCCGCGCGCGGCTTGCCCCACGCTGCGAGCTTCCATCTCACCTCCGGCCCGTCGACGATCTTCGCCTGGGCAAACGCAACACTCGACCACGCGACAACGCCTGTGGCCATCGCGAGCGCGATGGCCATGCCTCTGCAACGACGCATGATTGCCTCCTGAGCTTTCCTCCCGAACACACCTTTTCGATCGGCCGTCTGCGGGCCGATGGAGCGACAATACCGCGTCACGCGGGATGAGGAGAAGGAGAACGTGGCGGTGCCGCGACCCCTCGACTAGACTGACGGGACAGGGAGCGCGCCAGCCGCCATGACCGACCTCCGACGACGCTCGACGCTCGCGGGACTGCTCGCGCTGGCTGGCGCCACCGCCATTCGCGACGAGGCATGCGCCGCCGACTGGCCGGACCGCCCGATCACCCTGATCGTGCCGTTCCCGGCCGGCGGCGGATCCGACCTGTTCGCCCGCCCGATCGCTGCCCGGATGGCGACGGCGCTCAGCCAGACGATCGTGGTCGACAACCGCAGCGGCGCCGGCGGGACGATCGGCACGGCAGTCGCCGCCCGCGCGGTGCCGGATGGCTACACGCTGCTGCTAGGCGACACGGGGCTGGTCTATGCACCGACGATCTATCAGAAACCCGGCTTCGACTTCGGCCGTGATTTCGCTCCCTTGAGCGCGCTCGCGCGTGTCCCTTACGTCCTGGTGGTGAACCCGGCCAGACTCGACGTCTCCACCCTTGCCGAATTCATCGTCGCCGCCAGGAAGGCTCCCGGCGGGATCGATATCGGTTCGGCGGGCGTCGGCACCCTCACGCATCTCGCGATCGGTCTGTTCGAGGAACGGACGGGCGTGCGTCTCAATCACGTTCCCTATCGGGGCGGCGCGCCGATGCTGCAGGATCTGCTGGCCGGCCAGATTTCCGCCGCATTCGTGCTGTCTGGCGTCGTGGCGCCGCACGTCGCCGACGGCAAGCTGCGCGGGCTGGCCATTGCCAATCGCCGGCGCGAGCCGATTCTCGCCAACGTTCCCACAATGCATGAGGCGGGGGTCAAGGAGTTGCGTACCGCCATCTGGTTCGGCCTGTTCGCGCCGGCCGCCACGCCCGGCCCAATCCTCGATCGCCTGCATGGCGCGGCGCAGAACGCCTTGCGCGATCCCGAGATCCGACGCCTGTGGGCGGAGCAGGGGGCCCGCGTCGAGCTCGAGAGCCGCGCCGAGTTCGCCTCCTTCGTCGCCCGTGAATCCGAACGTTGGAACCGGGTCGCCAAGGCGGCGAACGTTCGCCTGGAGTAGCCGATGAAACTCTATCGCCGTGCCGCCCTGGGCGGACTCGTGCTGTCAGTTGCCGCTGTCCCGTTGCGTGCCGCCGACGATTGGCGGCCGTCGCGGTCGATGACCTGGATCGTGCCGTTCCCGCCGGGCGGATCGAACGACATTTTTGCCCGCCCGGTCGCCGCCCAGGTCGGCCAAGCCCTGGGTCAGGCCGTGGTCGTGGACAATCGCGCCGGTGCCGGCGGCACGCTGGGCGGCATGATCGCAGCGCGCGCGGCGCCCGACGGCTGTACCTTGCTGGTCGGCAACACTGGCCTCACCTTCGCCCGAATCGTCTACGACGAGGGCGGCTTCGACCTCTCGCGCGACTTCGCCCCGGTGAGCCTGCTGGCCCGCGTGCCGGTCGCGCTGGTGGTCAATCCGACGACCGTGCAGGCCAGAGACCTCTCAGGCTTCCTGGCGGCGGCGCGCAAGGCGGCGGGAAGCGTCACGATCGGGTCGTCGGGTCTCGGCACCATTCCGCACCTCGCCATCGAGCTGCTGCAGCAGCGCACCGGCATCAGGTTCACGCACGTGCCCTATCGCGGCGGCGGCCAGGCGCTGCAGGACGTGGTGTCGGGCACCATCGATGCCTTGATCACGCCGCTCAGCACGGTGGTGTCGTATGTCCAGTCGGGACGCTTGCGCGCGCTCGCCGTCGCTTCGACCAATCGGCAGCGCATCCTGCCCGAGCTCCCGACCTTCGCCGAGGCCGGCCTTGCCGATTTCCGCGTCAGCAGCTGGTACGGCCTGTTCGCCCCCAAGGCGACGCCTGTCGTGCCCCTCGACACCTTGCACGTTGCCGTGCAGAGCGCGCTCGCGTCAGCCGAAGTCGAGCGCATCTGGGCCGAGCAGGGCGCACGCGTCGACCTGGTGAGCCGGCTGGCTTTCACCGCTTTCGTCGAGAGCGAAACTGAGCGTTGGAGCGCGCTTGCCAAGACCATCGGCATTCCGAAGGATTAGGCGGCACTGCCGGGTTTGATCAGTCGAGGAGGAAGCAGATGAACGCCGATGCGAAGAAAACCGTCCTGCGCATGATCCCCTATGGGATCTACGTGCTGACGGCCGATGACGGCAAAGGCAACGTGTCGGCGGCGACCGTCAACTGGGTGACGCAAAGCGCCTTCGCGCCGCCGCTGGTCGTTGTCGGGGTGAAGACTGATTCGGGAACCTATCAGACGATCAAGGCGGCCGGCACCTTCGCGCTCAACATGCTGGGCAAGGACCATAAGGGGCTGGCCTTCACCTTCTTCAAGCCGGGGGTGCTGGCGGACGGCAAGCTGAGCGGCCAGACCTTCCGCAAGGGCTCGACCGGCGCGCCCATCCTCGATGTCGCGCCGGGCGCCGTCGAATGCCGCGTCACTTCGATCGTCGAGCAGGGCGACCACCACGTTGTGGTCGGCGAGGTCGTCGAGGCGCATCTGCACACGCCGCCGACCGGCCGCGCCGACGCCGCCATCCTCGAGATGAAGGATCTCGGCGACAACGTGTTTTATGGCGGGTGAAGGATGAGGAAAGGTCCTCGCTAAGCTCGGGCTGACAGTATTGGTGTCATCCCGAGCGCAGCGAGGATCTTTATCTTTGTGTTCTCTCACGTCTCCGCGCCGCCGTTGACCTGGATCATCTGGCCGTTGATGTAGGCGCCCGCCTCGGAGGCGAGCAGGCGGGCGGTGGCGGCGACCTCGATCGGCGTGCCCATGCGGCCGACCGGCACCCGACCCACCGTCTGCTGGCGCTGGGCCGAGGAGTATTCCTTCTGGTTGGCGTCGTCGGCGGCGATCGGGCCGGGCGAGATCGCGTTGACGGTGATGCCGTTGGCGCCGAACTCCTTGGCCAGTGATTTGGTGAGCCCCCACACGCCGTGCTTGGCGACCGACACCGAGGCGCGTCCGCCGTGGCCCGCCATGGCGTTCATGCCGGTGAAGTTGATGACGCGGCCCCAACCTTTCTCGAGCATGCCGGGCAGGCAGGCGCGCGCGAGCCAGACCGCGGCGTCGAGGTCGACCGCCATGACGCGCCGCCATTCGTCCTCGCTGGCCTCGAGGAACGGCTTGCCCGGACGCACGGCAGCGTTGTTGATCAGCACGTCGACCGCGCCGAACTCGGCGATCGCCGCATCGGCGATGCGCTTGCAATCCTCGGCCTTGCCGACGTCGCCCATGACGACCAGGGTGCGCGCGCCGAGCCTGGCGGCCTCGGCCGCGACCTTCTCGGCGGCGGCGCGGTCGCTCGAGCCGTTGATCGCGACATCGAAGCCGTCCTCCGCCAGGCCGAGGGCGCAGGCGCGGCCGATGTTGCGTCCGGCACCGGTGATCAGGGCGGCCCGTCTCGCCTGTGCCATCAGATCACCCCGCCTGATTTGAGCTGGTCGATCGCCTTGCGATCGTAACCCAGGCTCGCCAGCACTTCCTCGGTGTGCTCGCCCAGGTCGGGTGTCGGCCGCAGCTCGGCCGGCTGGGGATTGTCGGACATGTTGATCGGCTGGCCGACCACCTTGATGTCGCCGAGCTTGGGATGCTTGACCGGCCGGGCGATGCCGAGATGCTTGACCTGCGGCTCGGCGAAGGTCTGGTCGATGGAGTTGATCGGCCCGCACGGCACGCCGGCCTTGTTGAGCGCGGCGATCCAGTGCGCGCTGGTGTTGGTGCGCGTGATAGCGGCGAGGCGCTCGTTCACAGCCTTGCGATTCTGCGAGCGCAGTGCCCCCGTCAGATGCTCGGGATGATCGATCAGCTGGGGCGCGCCCAGCGCCTGCGCGCAGCGCTTCCACAAATTCTGGCCCGAGGCGGCGATGTTGATGTGGCCGTCGCTGGTCGGGAACACGCCGGTCGGGATACCGGTCGGATGGTCGTTACCGGCCTGCTTCGGAACTTCGCCCTTGATCAGCCAGCGCGAGGCCTGGAAGTCGAGCATGAAGATCTGAGCCTCGATCAGCGAGGTGTGTACCCACTGGCCCTTGCCGGTGCGCTCGCGGTTGTAGAGCGCCAGGATGATCGCCTGGGCGAGCAGCAATCCCGACGTGAGATCGGCGATCGGGATGCCGACCCGCATCGGCCCGCGGCCCGGCTCGCCGGTGATCGACATCAGGCCGCCCATGCCCTGGGCGATCTGGTCGACGCCGGGGCGCGCCGCATCGGGGCCGCTCTGGCCGAAGCCCGCGATCGAGCCGTAGACGATGCGCGGATTGATCTTTGCCACCGTGTCGTAGTCGACCTTGAGGCGATGCTTCACGTCGGAACGGTAGTTCTCGACAATGACGTCGGCCTTCTCGGCGAGCTTCATGAAGATCGCGTGGCCTTCCGGACTCTTCAGGTTGAGCGTCATCGCCTTCTTGTTGCGATGCAGGTTCTGGAAGTCGAAGCCGTGGCGCGTACCGCCCGTGGCGTCGGTGCCTTCGCTGGCAGGCGCCTCGATCTTGATGACATGGGCGCCCCAGTCGGCGAGCTGGCGCACCGCGGTCGGGCCGGCGCGATGCGCCGTGAGGTCGAGCACGGAGATGTGTGAAAGCGGCAGGTTGGTCATGGTGTTTCCTCTGGTGTCCAAATCCATGTTCTCCTCCCCAGCTTCGCTGGGGAGGTGTCGGCGTCTTCGCCGACGGAGGGGTCATGAGGCATGGCCTCGCTGCCTTTGTGACTCATGACCCCTCCGCCCCGTATGACGGAGCACCTCCCCAGCGAAGCTGGGGAGGAAAGCGATCATCGTCCCTGGAAGGCGGGCTTCCTCTTTTCCATGAAGGCGCGGCGGCCTTCCTTGTAGTCCTCGCTGTCGAAACAGGCCTGGGCGAGCTTCTCGAGCCGCGCATGGTCCTGTTGCGATTCCGGCTTGGCGATCTCGCGCGCCGCGGCCTTGGCGAGGCCGATGGTGAGCGGCGCATTCTGGGCGATCGCCGAGGTGATGCCGTCGACCATGGCGTCGAGACCGTCGGCGGGCGCGACGCCGTGCACCAGCCCCATGTCGAGCGCTTCCTGCGCCGAGTACTGCTTGGCCGTGAACAGGAACTCCATGGCGCGCGGCAGGCCGACGATGCGCGACAGTCGTTCGATGCGCAGGAAACCGTAGCCGAGGCCGAGCCGGGCGGCCGGCACGCCGAAGCGCGCACCATCGTTGCAGTAGCGCAGGTCGCAGCAGGCCGCGAGGTTCATGCCGCCACCGATGCAATAGCCGGTGATCCTGGCGATGGTCGGCTTGGAGAATTCGTAGAGTGCTTCGTACCCGCGCCTGGAGATGGTCTCGTAGCGCGCCTGCGCCTCGGCATTGGCGCGCTCGCTCTCGAACTTGGAGATGTCGGCGCCCGAGACGAAGGCCTTGCCGCCGGCGCCGCTCACCACCACGCAGCGGATGGTCGGATCCTTCTCGTAATCGTCGAGAACGCCGACGAAGCTGTCCCACATGTCGAGCGACACGGCGTTGAGCTTGGCCGGGTTATTGAAGACGACGTGGCCTACGGCGCCCTCGCGCCGGCCATAGATTTTCTGTTCCTGCATGCTGCCGACCTTTCCGAAACGGCCGGCAATATAGCGCGCACACCGCCTTTGCCATAAGGTGGTCGGCAGGGAGGATTTGTGGCCTCAGTCGAGCTGAAGGGCCTCGGCAAGCGCTACGGCGAGGCCGTCGCGGTCGATGGCGTGTCGCTGCACATCGAGCACGGCAAGCTGGTCTGTCTGCTGGGCCCGTCGGGCTGCGGCAAGACGACCACTTTGCGCTTGGTCGCTGGGTTCATCGAACCTTCGGCAGGCGAAATCGTTGTCGGCGGCAAGGTACTCTCCTCGCCGGCCCGTACAGTGCCGCCGGAAAACCGCAACATGTCGATGATCTTCCAGAGCTACGCGCTGTGGCCGCACATGACCGTCGCGGAGAATGTTGCCTACGGCCTCAAGATTCGCCGGCTCGACAAGGCCACCATCGACGCCAAGCTCGCCGCCATCCTCTCGACGGCGCGGCTGGAGGCCCTGGCCGACCGCTATCCCGCAGAGCTGTCCGGCGGCCAGCAGCAGCGCGTGTCGCTGGCGCGGGCCCTGGTGATCGAGCCCGAGACGCTGCTGCTCGACGAGCCGCTCAGCAACCTTGATGCCAATCTGCGCGAGGAGATGCGTTTCGAGATCCGCCGCCTGCATGATCGCTATCGCTACACCACGATCTACGTGACCCACGACCAGGCCGAGGCGATGACCACCGCCGACCTGATCGCCGTGATGAACCAGGGCCGGGTGGAGCAACTCGGCCCGCCGGAGGAGATCTATGGCCAGCCGCGCTCGGAGTTCGTGGCCCGCTTCATCGGCGGCGCCAACATCCTGCGCGGCACGGCGGTCGATGAGGCGCGCGTCTCGATTGCCGGCGCGGCCCTGCGCACGACCGGACGCACGCTGCGCGCCGGTAGTCCTGTCGCCCTCTCGGTGCGCCAGCACGAGATCGCCATCACGGCTGAATTGGCGCCGCCTGCGGGCGACAATTGCTTGCCGGGCGTGATCATACGGCAGGTCTTTCTCGGTGCCGCACGCGACTACATGGTGGCGCTCGACGACAAGACCGAATTGCGCGTGACGGCGCCGCCAGGCCGCAACATCGCGACCGGCGCGCGGGTCTGGCTGCACCTGCCTGCGGAACAGGTCATGGCATTGGCGGAGGCGTGACATGGCGAGACACCTCACTCGGCGCGAAGCGGTCTTGGGTGGCACGGCCTTGGCGGGCACCTTTTCAGTCGTGACGTCGCCCAGGGCGGCGCCCGAGGCGCAGAAGATCACGCCTGATCTGCTCGAGGCGGCGAGGAAGGAGGGCAAGCTCGCGTGGTACACTTCGGTCGACCTGCCGGTCGCCGAGAAGATCGCGAAGGCTTTCGAGGCGGCCTACCCTGGCATTGCCGTGAAGGTTGAACGGTCCGGCGCCGAACGCATCTTCCAGCGCATCGGCCAGGAGTATCAAAGCAAGATCTACGTCTGCGATGTCGTGAACAGCTCCGACGCCGCCCATCTCATCATCTGGAAGCGGGCCTCGATGCTGGCGTCCTTTCTGCCCGAGGAAGTGGCGCAGCATTATCCCAAGGAGCACTGGGATCCCGACGGGATGTATGCTTCGTGGCGCATCACCCTGGCGCCGGTTGCCTACAACACCAATCTGGTGAAGCCGGAAGAGGCGCCGAAGGGCTTCGTGGACCTGCTCGACGCCAAGTGGACAGGCAAGATCGTCAAGGCGCATCCGGGCTACTCCGGCACCATCATGACGGCGACGCAGCAGCTTTCGCGCGATCTCGGGTGGGGCTATTTCGAGAAGCTCGCCAGGCAGAAGGTCATGCAGGTCCAGTCGGCGGCCGATCCGCCGAAGAAGCTGGCGCAGGGCGAACGCGCCGTGATGGCCGACGGCACGGAGTACATGGTCAACCTGCTGCGGGCGCGCAACGAGCCGATCGAGGAGGTCTACGCCGTCGAAGGCACGCCGCTGATCACCGGCCCGTCGGCGATCATGGCGCGTGCCGCCAATCCCAGCGCCGCCCGCCTGTTCTACGCCTGGTCGATGACGGCCGAGGCGCAGCAGCTCAACATCGATGTCGGCGCCCTGCGCTCGGCCCATCCGCTGGTCAGGGACCGCGCCGATCGCAGGAAGCTCTCCGACATAAAACTCCTGCGCGAGGATGCGGCGGCAGTCGCCGACCAGGCCGAGGACATCAAGGCGCGTTACACCAAACTGTTCAAGGTATGACCATGCAGCGGCGAACGATCCTGAAGGCAGCAGCGCTTCTCCCCCTGGGCGCTCGCGTCGTGTCGGCGGCGCCGCCGCCCGAGGCGATCACGCCGGCGCTGATCGAGGCGGCGAAGAAGGAGGGCAAGGTCTCCTATTACACGGCGATGGACCTCAGCGTCGCCGAGCCGCTGGCCAAGGCCTTCGAGGCGAAGTTCGGCGGCATCAAGGTCGCCGTCGAGCGGACCGGCGCGGAGCGGCTGTTCAATCGCCTGGCCCAGGAGGCCGCGAGCAACATCCGCCGTGCCGACGTGGTCAACAGCTCCGATGCGGCGCACTTCATCACCTGGAAGCGCGAGGGCTGGCTCGCGCCCTACGTCACGGTCGACATCGCCGAGAACGTCCCGGCCGACCAGCGCGACCCGGATGGCACCTTCGTGAACCAGCGCACGCACCTCTCGCCGATCGCCTACAACAGCAGCCTGGTGAAACCCGAGGATACGCCCAGGAGCTTCGCCGACCTGCTCGATCCGAAATATGCCGGCAAGCTGGTCAAGGGCCATCCCGGCTATTCCGGCACCATCATGACGGCGACGCACCAGATCGCGCGCGAGATCGGCTGGGGCTATTTCGAGAAACTCGCCAAGCAGCGGGTGCTGCAGGTCCAGTCGGCTACCGAGCCGCCGAAGAAGATCGAAGCCGGCGAGCGCGCCATTGCCGTCGACGGCAGCGACTACCTGTTCTGGATGGCCAGGGAGCGCGGCGCACCGATCGAGATCGTGCAGCCCGCGGAGGGCACGCCGCAGATCTCCAATCCGATGACCGTGTTCAAGGCGGCGCCCAATCCCAATGCGGCACGGCTGATGTTCGCCTGGATCATGTCGGCGGAAGGCCAGGCCTTCATCGTCAATCTGAGCGGCCAGTATCCCGCCAACAGGCAAGTCCGGGCAAAGGCCGGCCGCCCGCCGCTCGCCAGCATCAAGACCCTGCGCGAAGATCCTGCCGAGGTCGAGAAGATGGCCGACGAGATCAAGGCCAAATACCAGCGGACTTTCAAGGTATGAGTCATTGGCTGGGTAGGAGACCAGCAGTCATTCTCCTCCCCCAGCTTCGCTGGGGAGGTGTCGCCGTCTTCGGCGACGGAGGGGTCATGAGCCCCAGGCTCAATCCTCTCCCATGACTCATGACCCCTCCGTTCGCGAAGACGCGGACACCTCCCCAACAAAGTTGGGGAGGACCATGATTGTCGAGAATCGCAGAGTGCGTCTCCCAGACCTCTCCCGCCCCACCCTGATCGCCGTCACCGCCCTGCTGGCGGTCATGATAATCCTGCCGATGGGCTGGCTGGTGGCCTACAGCCTGAGCGACAAGGCGGGCCATCCGACCGTGGCGAACTTCGTCGCCCTGTTCACCGATCCGAGCTTCGTCGATCCGTTGATCACGACCCTGATCATCGCCTTCTCGGTGAGCACGCTCTGCTGCCTGGTCGCGGCGCCGCTCGGCTGGCTGGTGGCGCGCAGCGACATGCCGATCCGGCGCACCGTGCGCACCCTGGTGATGGCCTCGTTGGTCACGCCACCGTTCGTCGGCGCCATCGCCTGGGAGATGCTGGCCGCGCCCAACTCGGGCCTTCTCAACCAGCTGTGGCGCAGCCTCACCGGCATGCCGTCCGACGAGGCGCTGGTCGACATCTACAATCTGCCCGGCCTCATCTTCGTCATCACCTGCTACACCTTTCCCTACGTCTTCATCCTGGTCGCCAATGCGCTCGACCGCATGCCGGGCGAGCTCGAGGATGCATCGTCGATGCTGGGCGCCGGGACGTGGCAGACGGCGCGCAGCATCACGGTGCCACTCGCCTTGCCGACGCTGCTGGCGGGCGCGCTCGTGGCATTCCTGCAGGCGCTGAACCTGTTCGGCTCGCCGGCGATCCTGGCGATCCCCGCAGGGTTCCACACGCTGACGACACGCATCTGGAGCCTGTTCCAGTTTCCACCCAAGCCCGAGCTCGCGGCGGCCGCCTCGCTGCCGCTGCTCGTGCTCACCATCGCCCTGTTGCGGGTCCAGTCGCTCGCCCTGGGGCGACGCGGCTACGCGGTGCTCGGCGGCAAGTACGGCCAGCCGCGGCTGGTGCGGCTGGGCCGGTGGCGCTGGCCCGCCGCGGCGCTGGCGCTCGTGGCGCTCGCCATGCCGCTCTTTCTGCCCTATGCGGCGCTGTTCAATTCCGCCTTCTCGCGCGTCGCCTCCAGGCTCGTGACCCTGGAGACGATGACACTGCATAACGTGCGCTTCGCCTTCCTCGAGCTCAGCTCGACCATGCCGGCGCTCAAGAATACATTCCTGCTGGCGACCGCATCGGCGACGCTCGGAGCCCTGCTGGCGCTGCTGATCGCCTACATCGTCGCGCGCCGCGCCATACCCGGCCATCGCGTGCTGTCGTTCCTCGCCACCGCGCCGCTGGCCATTCCCGGCATCGTGCTGGGCGTCGGACTGTTCCTCGCCTACACGCGGCCGCCGCTGACGCTCTACGGCACGCTGTGGATCCTGCTGATCGCCTTCGTCACCATCGAGCTGCCGGTAGCCTACCAGCAGCTCTCCTCGGCCTTCCATGCGGTGCACAGCGAGCTCGAGGAGGCCGGACGCATGCTTGGTGCCACGCGGCTGCGCACCCTGGCCGACATCACCGCGCCCCTGCTACGCTCGGCCGTGATCGCGACTTGGTGCTTCGTGTTCGTGGCCGTGATTCGAGAATTGTCGGCGGCGGTAATCCTGTTCACCTCGGAAACCAAGGTCCTGTCGGTCCTGATCTTCGACCTCAAGGAAAGCGGCGACGTCGGCGCCATCGCCGTCCTGAGCCTGGTCATGATCGCCATCACGACGGTGGTGATCGTCCTCGCCAACCGGCTCGGCGGCAGTCGCTTGCAGACCCGGATGGCGGGGTGAGGGCTTTCTCATCCTCTCCAGCTTTGCTGCGGAGACCCTCAGCACGCCGGCGCGCACCACGATGCTGAGAAAATCGGGGCGGTGCCCGCCCCGATTTTCATAGGAGGAGAAAACGCTCAGACTGGGGGCAGATCGCCTGCCACCTCGTCGGGCGTCACTGGCCGGCTGAGCAGGCCGAGCCGGCCGAGCTGATCGATGGTTGCCTGCCAGCCTTCACGGGTCTGCTGTCCCAGCGGCTGGCGGCCGAGCTGGCGCACGATGACCGCCATGGCTTGCGACAGGTAGGCCCGCGAGAAATCCGGATAGAGCGGCGCGAAGGCGGCGATCGCGGCAGCCGGCGTGTATTGAAGCCGGCTATAGGCCTCCTGGACCGCTTCGGCGACGCGGGTCGCGATGCTGCGCTTGTCCGGCGACGTCCAGGCCGCTTCGCGGGCGATGATGTTGAAGCTGTAGAGCTGCACGCCAGCGTCTGCCAGGCGCAGGACCGAGATTTGCCGGCCATCGGCTCGCAGCGCCGAGGGCAGGTTTTCCTCGTAGTCGATCAGCGCGTCGACCTGGCCGTCGAACAAGGGGGCAGCGGTCGGGTCGACCGAGACGGTGGCGATGCGCGCGGGATCGAGGTTCTGGACGGCGACGAGCGCGCGAAATTCCTCGACCGTGACGCTTCCGGGCACGAGGCCGATGCGCCGGCCGTACAGGTCGGTCGGTACGACAATGCCGCGCTCGGCACGCGCGAAGATCACCGACGGCGTATTGCGGTAGAGCACGCTCAGGCTCTTGATCGGCAGACCCCGGGAGCGGCCGATGGCCGATGCGACGCCGCTCGACACGCCGATCCAGTATTCGCTGCTGTGGGCGACCATCTGGGTGGCGATGACGGCGCCGTGCCCCTCGAGGAGCGCGACCTGCAGGCCGCGCTGGGCGAACAGACCCCATTCACGGGCCAGGAAGAAGCCGGCGTATGTCGGCATCGGCTTCCAGTCGAGCAGCAGGTTGACCTGCTGCAAGCCGGGCTGGGGACGCCCGATCGCGGGGGCTGTCAGGGGAAGCGCTGCAGCGCCGGCGATGACGGTGCGGCGCGAAACGCAAGGCCGCTGCATGGGGAGGGACGATCCTAGGTTCGGGGTGGACGGCTGAGCAAGGTCCAACTTCGTGTGTCCTCGACCTTGGTATAGTGCTTCGACAGGTGCTCGGTGTAGGCCTTCACCGCACGTTCGGTCCAGGCGGCTTCGGTCGAAAACTTGGGGACCAGGACGTACTCGGCGTCGCGGAAGACCTCGTTGGCAGGGCGGATCGGCGCTCCCGTGGCGGACCACAGATTGCCGCCGCGCGGGGGAACCCAGCCGAGCATGAAGGGGAACGGGTTCACCTGGTCGAGCACGACGATACCTCCCGGACGGTGCTGACCGTCGGTCAGCAGGTCCGCCGCCTCGATGATCGTGTCGACATATTCGGTGGCCGTCAGCTCGACGTGTGGCTGCAAGGCGCGCGACCAGTTGAGCAGAGCGTGACCGGGCTTGCCGGCAGCGAAGGCGTCGAGCAGCCCGCTGCGCTCGATCGGAACCGCGAGGCCCTTGAGATTGGTCTGCGCGACAAGCTGCAGGTCGGATTTGTCCTGGGCGCGCATGTGATAGGCCCAGATGCTGATCGCCGAAGCCATCATCACGAACAGCGGAAAGATCATCAGGACCGGCGCGGCCGACGCCATGGCATCGCTGCGTCGGCGCAGATGGTCGTAGAGCAGGAAGGCGATGACGATCGCTGCCGGCAGGCCGTGCGTTTGATGATTCTGGGACAGCACGAACAGGGCGACGGCGAAGATGCCGGCAACGGCGATCGGCAGGCGCGGCGAAGCCTGGCCCCCCCACCACAGCCACGCGGAGAACAGGATGGCCGCGACATAGGCAGCACTGGCTTCGACATTGGTGAAGAAATTGTTGGTATGAAACGTCAACTTGCTGCGAACGGCACCTGCCTCAACGGCATCGAAGATGTCCGCCTGATAGGCATGATTCCACGGCGCCACGGCGTTCAGAACGATCACGGTCAATATGATCATCGGCGCGGCCGGACGGTGGCGCACATGCGGGCTGACGATCGCCGCCAAGCCGGCGAGGGCGAGGCCGGCGGCAAAATACGTGATCTTGAGATAGAAGAGCGCCGTCAGCAGCAGGCCGGCAATCGCCATGTCGAGCAGCTCGAGACGGCGGTTGTCGCGGGGCGGTATGAACAGGATCAGCGTCAGGACGGCGAGCAGGCTCCAACCATAGCGGTTGTAGGACATCGCAAACGTGTAGGCGGTCAGGCTTTCGCCGACATTGGCTGGCCGCAAGGCGAGCAGGCTGACGAAGACGACGAAGCAGGCGGCGGGTACCAGCGGCAGTCTGCGCATGGCTGCGAGCGTGGCTGTCAGGAAGGCAACCAAGGAAACCAGGCAGGCGCCTACCAGGAAAGCGGCCGGGGTCAGGCCAACGAGCTTGAAGCCAAGAAGAGTCGGGAAGAAGCTCAGGAACCCGAGCGGATCATGAAAGTCGCCATGCATAACCTGGCCATTCCACAGGTGCCAGGCGCCGGACAGATTGTAGACGAAGTCCCACGTCATGTCGTTCGACAGCACGACATCGGGACTGAGCATCGCCCAGATCGCCAGCCCCACGGGCAGAACGGAGACCAGAACGAGATGTACTGGCGACGTGCGAACGCTCGACATGGCCGCCGCCGAGTCCTCTCCGGGCGGCGCATAGATCCAGCTCGAGGATCGACGAAGCGGCTCGGAGCCGTCGTGCTTCGATATCCAGGACAACCCCAACCGCCCAAGCACGGCGAATCGTCACTCCCCACGCGACGATCACCTGCCGTGATTCCCTTTCCCACTGTGTAATATACTTGAAAGGTTGTTGTTTTGGCTAGAATGCGATTCATGAGAACGATCGTCTTCGCGTTGAGCGCGCTCCTGTGGTTTTGCGCACCGGCCATGGCTCAGGCGTCTCTAGAGGCCGACATGCGGGCCGCGGCGGCAGCCTACGAACGCAAGGACATGCCGACCGCGGTCCGGCTGTGGAAGGTATGGGCAGGCAAGGGCAATGCCGAGGCGCGCACCCTGCTTGGCGCGATGTACTGGAGCGGCGAGGGTGTGCCGCGCGACCACAAGGAAGCGGCGCGCCTTTACCTGCTGGCCGCCAACCAGGGGTATGCACGCGCCCAGAATGACATCGGCTTCATGCTGGGCTTCGGCGAAGGCATTCCCCCGCGCGACGACATCGAGGCCTACAAATGGCTCGCGCTCGCCATCAAGAGCTACACCGCCAGGAACCAGGAGCGGCTCGACCAGGCGAAGAAGGACCTCGCTACCCTCGCCAAGCGCATGAGCCCTGCGCAAATCGCCGAGGCCGAGCGTCGGGTCAAGGGCTGGAAACCGTCGCCCTGATTGGCTAGAGTGCGTCCTCCTGGCTCTCGCCGAGCGCTGTGCCGGCGCCCTATCGCGACTTTTTGATCGACCGAAGGAGCAATGAAGAAAGCTTCGCTCGCTGCGGCAATTGTCGCGTGGTTGGTCGTTGGCCCGGCATTTGCCGGTCAGCCCGACGAGGAGGCGCGTGCCGTCGAAGCCCGTGCCGCCGAGGAACTTCTTCTGGGTAGCGGCGACGAGGCGAGGCGCCTCAGCGACTACCAGATTTTCACCCGCGAGATTTCCGCTGACAGCCTGGTGCTGGACACGTTCGACGCCGCGGTGGCCGAAGCGGGCGTTGCCGCCGCGACAATGCTCGATGCGCGGCAGGCTTTGGCCAGCGCCCTCGATCTCGACCGCGACCTGCAGACCGGTGATCGCCTGTATGTGCGCTATGAGCAGGCGTTCACGGCGGAGGGCGTGGCCATCGGCATTGGCCGCGTCCTGTGGGCCGAGCTGCGCACAAGATCCAAGGGGACGATCGCCATCCATCGCTTCCGGACGCGCGAGCACGGCGAGCGATTCTGGCTCGCCAATGGTCAGGCAGCCATAGCGCCGTCCATGCGCATGCCGCTCGATGTCATCTCCATTTCGTCCGGTTTCGGCTTGCGGCCGGATCCTTTCGAGCAGCCGCGACCGCTCGCTGCAACCGGCAAGCCGGAGCCGATGGGCGGTCCAAAGCGGAGCGGCTCATCGCTGCCGCCCGGGCTGCCGACCGGCACCGTCGGCTACGGGGCGGCTCCGACACCGCCTATCGGTGCCGTGCCGATCTACATGAACCCTGATGGCAGCTGGAAGACATCGCTCACGAAGGCAACCCCCAAACGTTCGTCGGCAGGGGCGCTGTTCATGCACGACGGCGTCGACCTGGTCGCGCCAACCGGCACGCCGATTTATGCCGCGGCCGATGGTATCGTCGTCGGCGTCGGGCCCAACGGTCGCTACGGCAACTGGATCCAGGTCGACCACGCCGGCAAGCTGTCGACCGTTTATGGGCATCTTTCGCGCTTTGCCGATGGGCTGATGGTCGGCACGACGGTGTCGCGCGGTGACGTGATCGGATTCGTCGGCAGCACGGGTCGCTCGACCGGTGCGCACCTGCATTTCGAGGTCCAGAGCGAAGGCAAGGCGGTCAATCCGACGACTCATCCAGAGTTCAAGTCGGTGTCGATGCGCGGCGTCGATATCGAGCGGTTCAAGAAGCAGGTTGCGCGGTCGCTCGAGGAGCGCGAGCGCGAAGCCAAGGTCGCGGCGTCACTTCGGCGCTGACGCGCCGATCGCGAAGGCCTTCTCGGGCGCCAGCACCAGCCGATGGCGGCCGACCAGGGCGACCCAGGCGATCCCGAGCGCGAACCAGACGCCCATCCGCAGGACGCCGACCGCGAACACGGCGTCGAGCAGATTCTCGTTCCCCGCCCCAGCAAAGCCGGGGAGGATGACGATTCTCAGTCCCAGGCCGCGTCGATGATGCGGCCGTCTTCCGACAGGACCAGGGTGAGCCGGTTGGGATCGATGACGTAGCTCGCGATGCCATCGGTCGGCTTGATGACGCGGAGCGTATAGGGCAGGTCGACCTCGCGCACGGAGTTGTCAGCCGTCACGCCGGCCGGCGGGTTGGCGCCCTTGGCGATGAAGTACTTGCCCATGCACTTGGCGCAATCTTCCTTGGGGGCCGGGGTCTCGGCGTAACCCGGCAAGGTCTTGAGGGCGACCACGTTGCTGCCGCCTCGGATACGCACCCCCTTGTAGGGATGGCCCGACTCGACCGGCAGGATAGCCTCGACCGCCATGAACGATCCGAGCGAGGCGGGGGTGCCCGGAGAGCTCGCCTCGAACACCAGGTCGAGCACGCCGTCGAGCGGCTGGCCCTGGGTTATCGGCAGCAGGTGCGGCTGGCCCCACAGACCCGACGTCACCAGGCCGCGGGCGCGCACGATATCGATGCCACCGGCACGGTCCGAGCGCAGCACTTCGACGCTGGTCACGATCAGCACCGGCGCCGGAGGACCGCTGCCGGGGGGCTGACCGGCGCCCGGCCCGGAACTCGGGCCGCCGCCGTAGCCGGGTGGGGGGCCGCCCGGCTGGCCTTGAGGCGGACCGGATTGCTGCTGGCTGAAGGCAGGAACGCTCAGCAGGGTCGCGGCCAGGAGGCTCGCGAAGGACAACAGTTTCGATCGTGTCATGGCATCCTCGACGACGGTGCGGCGGCCTCGGTGGCCGTTGGGGGATTCGGTGGTACGGCCTGGTTGGCGTCGTGCGCCGCCCAATCCTCCTCGAGGCGGTCGTACGCCTCGAGGATCAGATCGGTCGGCACCATCTGCGTCAGCGTGCAGAACGACGTCGTCGTGCCGGTGAACGAGCCGTTCTCGAACAGCTTGTTGACCGGTGCGCCGGCGCCGCAGACGGCGAAATACTCGCAGCTGGCCTTGCAGGCGCGCACGCCGATCTGGATGTCGCGGTAGAGCGCCGAGCGCACGCAAGATTCGTGGATCTCGACCAGCGAGTTGACGTTGATGTTGCCCAGCAGGAAGTCGCCGTATTCCTCGTTCTTCATGCCGAGCAGCTCCGGCGAGAAGCTCGACACGTTGCCGTAGCTGTCGACATTGATCATGGCGAGCGGCTCGGTCTGGATGTTGCGTGCCGGCTCGCCATCCGGGCGGAAGATGCGGGGCAGCGTGTGGTCGATCTCGCGCACGAACTGAACCTTGCCGCTTGCCCGCGCGCGATGCCAGAAGCGACGCAGGAATGCCGCGAAACGCGTGCGCAGGTCGGCGCCTTCACCGCCTGCGGTGAACAGGTCGGAGACGTAACTGCCTTCCGACTCCTCGACATTGAAGCAGACCTTGTCGATCCCTTCGCTGATGTAGAAATCGAGCAGCTCGTCGGGCTTCGCGATCGTCTCGTTCGACACCACCGACAGCGCATGGAAGGGCACGCCGTTGGCCTGGAGGCAGTGAATGCCCGCCAGGGTCTTGTCGAAGGTGCCCTTGCCGCTGCGTGTCTTGCGTTTGGCGTCGTGCGCCTCGCGCGGGCCGTCGATGCTGACGCCGATACCGACATCGCACTCGAGGAAGAACTTGCACCAGGCGTCGTTGATCAGGGTGGCGTTGGTCTGGAAGGAATGCTTGACCGTGACCGACGGCGGCCGCAGCCGCTCGATCGTGGCGAAGGCCTCGCGATAGAACGAGAGCGGCGCGGCGAGCGGCTCACCGGCGTGCCACAGCACGATCATCTGCGTATCGCACCAGCCCGAACCGAACACCTCGCTGAACAGCCGGGCGACGGTCGATTGCTCCATGACGTGCTTGTTGGAGCGGTCGGGCAGGTAGCAGTAGATGCAGTCGATGTTGCAGAATCCGGTCGGCTGCACCACGACCATGCTGATTCCTGGCCTGTTGACCTCGGGCGTGTTGATTCTCGGGCCGTTGATTTCTGGCCGATCGGACACGCTCGACCGCGGTTCCGAGACAGATGACGCTTCGGTCACGGGCCTACCAATTGTGCCAGCCGTTGCCCCAACCGCCATTGTGCCAGCCGTTGCCCCAGCCGCCATTGTGCCAGCCGTTGCCCCAACCGCCATTGTGCCAGCCGCCGTTGTGCCAACCCCAGCCGCCATGCCAGCCCCAGCCGCGATGCCAGCCATTGCCCCACCAGGCGAGTTGGCTTTCGGGATCGACGGCGACGAACGGCTTGCCGTCGCGACCATACTGCTCAAGGGTATCGGAGACGGAGCCGCGGATGGTCTCCAGTCGCTTGGCGACATCGCCCGGCTTCCTGGCCTTGGGCTCGCTGGAGGACAGCGCCGCCGTGGCATCCACGGCGGCCAAGCTGACCGACATTCCGAGCGCCCCGGCCGGAAGCAACGCAGCCAGGTAGCGGGTCGAACGACGATCCTGGGCCATGCAATTTCCTCCTTGGGAGCGTACGTTACCTGTACCTGCGAGATGCTCGCAAACAAAAATAGCGACTTCCGGGAGAGCAAGCGATGTCCGATGTGCAGGCGTTACACTTCGACGATGATGGCGAGACTCCCAACAACCCGCGATTGCCCTTGCTGCTCTATCGCGCCGCTGTGAAGGTTGCCGTCGATCACGCTGCCGTCGTTGCCAACATCGCCAGGGTGCCGATCCCCGACTGCGATCCGGTGCACGGCCCGGACGGACCGCTAACCGAGCTGTGGTCGAAGTGACTCACCTCATGTTCCTCTCGGCGCGCTCGGGGGAGAGGAGCCTGAAACTGAGGTGCTCGCGGATCGGGCACGCTCGATGACCCGCACCTTCAGCTGAACCCGCGATAGACCATGGTAGCGAACATGCCCGCTTCCATGTGGTAGAGATTGTGGCAGTGGAATGCCCACATGCCGGGATTGTCGGCGTCGAAGGCGACCTTGACAGTTGCCAGTGGCGGCACCAGCAGGGTGTCGCGCATCGCCCCCGCGATCCGCTGGCCGTCGATCTCCACCACCTGGAAGGAGTGACCGTGCAGATGCATGGGATGCGACATCATCGTGGTGTTGCGCATCACCAGCTCGATCCGCTCACCCTTCTCGACGGTGACCGGCAGCGCCTCGACGCCGTGGATCGTGATGCCCCAGATGTAGGCTCCCATGTTGCCGGTCAGGTCGACCGGCACGGAACGATCGACGGAGCGGCTGGCGAGCGGCTCGCTGGCCCGCAGGGCCTTCTCCAGCGCCAGGCCGACCTCCGCCGCCGCCGTAGCGCCGTTCGTCGGGATCTTGGTCACGGCGGCCCCGGCGGGCCGCAGGATCACGCCGGTCTGCAGCGTACGGCCCTCTCCGCGCGCCACGATGGGCACGGCGCGTTTGTCGTCGGGCATGCGCAGCATGACGTCGGCGCGCTGGGCGATGGCAAGCGGCAGGGCGGTGAGCTTGACCGGCATCACGGGATTGCCGTCGACCGTCAGCAGCGTGACCTCGATGCCGCCGAACTCGACCACGAAGTTCGACGATGCCGCCCCGTTGATCAGGCGCAGGCGAACGTCGGCGCCCGCCTCGACGGTGAACATCTCGGGGTCGGCCAAGGTGCGGTCGTTGGCCAGATAGGCGTCGTAGGTGACGTCGTTGAGGTCAGGCTTGGGCGCAACGCCGCCCGAGGCCATGGTGCCGCCGCGCGCCATGGTCGTCGAGCCGCCCGTCATCGCCATGCCGCCGCCCATCGCCATGGCCGGCTTCGGCTTGCGCAGTTCGACGAAGATCTCCTCAGGCTGGCGCCAGGAGAAATCCTCGAACATGACGACCACTTCCTGAACGCCGCTCTTGATGGCGTCGGTCTCGCGGATGATCAGCGGCGCCGCCGCCAGGTTCTGTTCCTGCAGGCCGAAATGCGAATGCATCCAGCGAGTGCCGGTCGGCTGGGCGGGAAAGCTGTAGTCCGCGAACTTGCCGGGCGCGATCGGGGGCGTCGAGAGGTAGGGGACGCCGTCCTGCCGCCACGGCGGATTGAGGCCGTGCCAATGCAGGCCCGACAGCACGTCGAGATTGTTCTCGAGCCGGACGTCGAACATGTCGCCCTGCTGGAGGGTGAGGCCCCATTCACCGGAGGGCTGCGAGACGCGGTAGCGCCTGGCCGGCTTGCCGTCGACCTCGATGGTCCGGTAGCTCAGCCTCAGGATCTTGCGATTTGCCGCCCGGGCCATTCCGGCGGCCAGGGTGACGCCCACCGCGCCGGCGAGGGTCGTGCCGACCAAGAGGGACCGTCTGGACGGGCTCATTGCTTGGATCTCCTTGGATCGACGCTGGTCGACACGGTAGCGGCGGCTATTCGTGGGCGTTCGGCGGGTTACCTTTCAGCCGGTACACGATGCCGGTCTTGGTGGCGCCGAGCTTGATCCAGTCGCGAGCCTCCTGCTGCAGGGCGAGGAAAAAGGCCTCGGCGCGTGCCAGCGCCTCGTCGGTCATGTCCTCGCGCCGCCGGAACTTGAGCTGGTAGGCGAACTCGCCGACCAGCGGGCTGTGGTCGCCGCGGTTGCGCCATAACGCGACGTTGGAGACGGTGCGGATGTTGTTGCCGAAATCGAGCTCGCCCACGTCCTGCAGCACTTCCTCAACGATGGTGCCGTTCACCAGGTCGAGTTTCTCGTGATGGCCGTGCTTCAGCGTCTCGAGTGCCGGGAGGATGTGCACCATGTTGTCGAGCGACAGCCGTTCGCCCGACGCCATCGACGGCAGGTGGAACTCGACATTGTGCGAGTACAGCATGCGCAGGCCATCCAGGCCGTCCTTCAGTGGCAACGCCTCGGCCTTGAACTTGATGCGGTAGTCGGTGCTCACCTGCGGCCGCACATCCATCTCGGCCGCCTTCTGCAGATCGGGATGGCGATACTTGAAGACGATCTCGGGCTCGCCGACGGGAAAGCCGTCCCGGTACGGGATGCGCCGGCGCAGGATGAAGGCGTTGTTGTAGAGGCGGTAGTCGTGCGTATCGACGAACAGCACCTCGCGGATCTGCAGCGGCTCGAGATCGTAGCCCGACGGATCGAAGCGAACGCCGGTCTTCTTGGCCGGCCGGCGCATCACCTTGGCGAAGTCGAACAGGCTCTGGCGCGACGTGAAGTGGTTCGGCTTGAGGATGATCTTGCATTCGAGGTAACGAAGCTCGTCGAGCGGCATGCCGTCGGCGTACTTGCCGGGCTTGATCTCGGGCAGATGTCTTGCCCGCAGCGCGGGTTGGGTCTTGGTCTTGGTTGCCATCGAACGAAGCTCCCCCGATTTGATCCCAGTATAGTCCACGACCGGGGCGAGGGCGAACGGCGGGCGGCGACTTGGAACGGCGATTGCAGAGGAAGGCCGTTGCAGGCTGGCCTGCAGGTGAGGGGCAGGGCATTCGCCTATGGACAAAGATTCCGTCATCCCGAGCGAAGCCGCCCCAAGGGCGGCGCAGTCGAGGGACCTTGTCTTGCTGAATCTGCAACAAGAAAGGTCCCTCCACTGCGTCGCGCGTCGCGCGGCTCCGGTCGGGATGACGGAATCTTTGTCCATAGACGAATACCCTGGGATGAGGGGCAGCCTTGTCGAGGTGCAAGCGGCGCTGGCATGATGGCGAAAGGGAGCGACATGGCGCGTACGAGGACCTGAAATGGCTGCACTTCTGCAGGCCCTGACGCTCGACCGGGTGAGCAAGACCTACGGCGCGACCAAGGCCCTCGACGAGGTTTCCCTCACCATCGGGCGCGGCGAGTTCCTGACCCTGCTGGGTCCCTCTGGCTCGGGCAAGACGACCATGCTGATGTCGATCGCGGGCTTCGTCGCGCCGAGCAGCGGCGAGATCCGGCTCGACGGCGCGCCGATCCAGCACCTGCCGCCCGAGCGGCGCAATTTCGGCATGGTGTTCCAGGGCTACGCGCTGTTTCCCCATCTCACGGTGGCGCGCAACATCGCCTTCCCGCTCGAGGTGCGCGGCCTGCCGCGCGAGGAGATTGCCCGCAAGGTGCGCGAGGCCGTCGAGCTGGTGCAGCTCGACGGCCTGGTCGAGCGCCTGCCGCGCCAGCTCTCGGGCGGCCAGCAGCAGCGCGTGGCGCTCGCCCGCGCCCTGGTCTTCGCGCCGCATCTGCTGCTGCTCGACGAGCCGTTGAGCGCGCTCGATCGCAAGCTGCGCGCCGACATGCAGGTCGAGCTCAAGGAATTTCACCGCCGCGTCGGCCTCACCTTCATCTACGTCACGCACGACCAGGAGGAGGCGCTGTCGATGTCCGACCGCGTCGCCATCCTCAATCACGGCCGCCTGCTGCAACTCGGGCCGCCGGCCGAGCTCTACGAGCGGCCGGCGACGCGCTTCGTCGCCGAGTTCCTGGGCAAGAGCAATTTTTTGCGTGGGCATGTCGAGCAGAGCAGTGCTGGCGGATTCGCGCTGCGGTCGGGCGGCGCGCTGTTCCAGCAGAGCGGGCAGGGGCCGGCGCCCAGGGTCGGCGAGAAGCTCCTGCTGGCGCTGCGGCCGGAGCGCATCGCCATCGTCGGCGAGGGGCCGCCGCCGGCCAATGTGATCGACGGCACGATCGCGAGCTGGAGCTATCTCGGCACCGCCTTCCACCTTCTGGTGGACACCAGGGATGCCGGCCGCTTTGCCGTGACCGTGCCGACCTGGCGCCACGGCACGCCGCCCGCGGTCGGCACCGCCATCAGATTGGGTTGGGACCCGGACGCATCGATCCAGGTCGAGGACGACAAAGGGAGTACGACATGACGACCAGGCTTCAGACTTTTGCCGAGGACCGCGCCGAGATCCTCCGCCTGACGCGGCGCGGCGCGCTGGCCGGTGCCGCCGCGCTCGGCCTTGCCGGCACCGCGCGTGCCCAGGCCAAGGAGGTCGTGCTGGCCAATTTCGGCGGTGATGCCGTCAAGGCCATGAACGAGGCCTTCGTCGTGCCCTACGAGAAGAAGACCGGGGGCAAGATGGTGATCGACGGCTCCGGTCCGTCGAACGGCAAGATCAAGACCATGGTGCAGGCGCGCAACGTGACCTGGGACGTGGTCGATTCCGGCCTCGGCGGCACCGGCGAGCTGGGCCCGCTCGGCCTGCTCGAGGAGATCGACTACTCGGTCGTCGACAAGAGCAAGGTGACGGCGGGCTTCGCCTACAAGTACGGCGTCTGCAACTACATGTTCAGCACCGTGCAGGCGTGGGACAGCTCGAAGATCAAGGACAAGCCGACCTTGGCCGATTTCTTCGACTTCAAGAAGTATCCGGGCAAGCGCCTGATGCGCAAGGACAGCCAGGCCATGTACGAGCTCGCGCTGATGGCCGACGGCGTGCCGAAGGACACGCTCTATCCGCTCGACACGGCGCGCGCGCTGAAGAAGATCGCCGCCATCAAGAAGGACCTCTTGTTCTGGAGCTCGGGCGCGGAGAGCCAGACCATGCTGCGCGACGGCGAGGTGGTGATGGGCTGGCTGTGGCACACCCGCGCCAACCTGCTGCGCCGCGACACCAACAAGAAGATCACCTTCAGCTTCGACGGCGGCCTGCTGCAGCCCGGCCTGTGGGTGGTGCCCAAGGGCAATCCCGCCGGCAAGCAGGTTATGGCCGCCATCGCCTCGATGCAGGACCCCGAGGGCCAGGTGAAGCTGCTCGCCTCGATGGGCAACGGCCCGGCCAACCCGGCCGCCGCGTCGATGGTCCCCGCCGAGCTCAAGGAGGTCGATCCGGGCGCCCCGGCCAACGCGGCGGTCCAGGCCAAGATCGACGCCGAGTGGTACGAGAAGAACTACAGCAGGGCGCGGCAGGAATTTTTGGACATGATCGCGTCGTGAGGAATTCCTCCTCCCCAGCTTTGCTGGGGAGGTGTCCGCGTAATCGCGGACGGAGGGGTCATGAGCCCCAGGCTCAACCCTCTCCCATGACTCATGACCCCTCCGTCGCCGTAAGACGGCGACACCTCCCCAGCAGAGCTGGGGAGGTGAATGATCGGTCCGCACCCGCATGAGCGAGCGCGGCAAAGCCTGGCTGTTCATCGCGCCGGCGCTGGCGATGGTCGTGTTGTTCTATTTCACGCCGCTGGTGCGCGTGCTGTGGGTCAGCGT
>NZ_JBGAKA010000028.1:0-105717 GCF_044224635.1 Reyranella sp.
TCGGCGGATGGACCGGATACCAAAGTGACAAATCAAATGGCCCCATCACTATGCGCGACGGACTCGAACGCTTCTACGCTATCGCTGATGGTTACCATCTCGCAGCGCAACATCTGTGCTCAAGTTAGCCAGCGGAGCTGGGGAGGAGAATGAGGTGAGCGCCGCCGCGGGCCGCCTGCCGGGTTGATCCGGGTACTGCTGGCACCCATATTTCGAGGCCCCCCGTTGTTCCTTATGGATAAAGCCCTGTTTCATCCGGCCGTCGCCGCCTGGTTCGACAAGACCTTTGCCGCCGCGACGCCGGCGCAGGCCGACGCCTGGCCGTTGATCAAGGCCGGCAAGCACACCCTGATCGCCGCACCCACGGGCTCGGGAAAGACGCTGGCTGCCTTCCTGGCCGCGATCGACGACCTGGTGCGCACCGGCCTCGAGCACGGCCTGCCGGACGAGACGCGGATCGTCTACGTGTCGCCCCTGAAGGCGCTGTCCAACGACGTCCAGCGCAATCTCGAAGGCCCGCTGGCTGGCATCGCCGAGGAGCTGCGCAGCCTCGGGCTGGCCGATCTCGACATCCGCCCGTGGGTGCGCACCGGCGATACCGCGCCGGGCGAGCGTCAGCGCGCCAACCGCAGGCCGCCGCACATCGTCGTCACGACGCCGGAGTCGCTCTACGTGCTGTTGGGCTCGGAGAGCGGCCGCAAGATGCTGGCGACGACGCGTACCGTGATCGTCGACGAGATCCACGCCGTCGCCCCCAACAAGCGCGGCAGCCATCTCGCCCTGTCGCTGGAACGCCTCGATGCGCTGTGCGGCCGCGAGCTGCAACGTATCGGCCTGTCCGCCACCCAGAATCCCATCGAGGAGGTGGCGCGTTTTCTCACCGGCGATCCGAAGGGCTGCGCGATCGTCGATTCGGGGCACCGCCGCCATCGCGACCTCGCCATCGCGCTGCCCGACTCGCCGCTCGAATCGGTCATGTCGCACGAGGTCTGGGAGCAGGTGTATGGCCGGCTGGCCGACCTCGTCGGCCAGCATCGCACGACGCTGATCTTCGTCAACACGCGGCGGCTGGCCGAGCGCGTGACGCGCCATCTCAGCGAGCGCCTGGGCAGCGAGCACGTCCGCGCCCATCACGGCAGCCTGTCGCGCGACCAGCGCTTCGACGCCGAGCAGCGCCTCAAGGCCGGCCAGCTCAAGGCCCTGATCGCCACCGCGTCGCTTGAGCTCGGCATCGATATCGGCGATGTCGACCTTGTCTGCCAGATCGGCTCGCCGCGCTCGATCGCGAGCTTCCTGCAGCGCGTCGGCCGCTCCGGTCATGCCGTCGGCGCCACCCCGAAGGGCCGCCTGTTCCCCTTGTCACGCGACGAGCTGGTGGAATGCTCGGCCCTGCTCGACAGCGTAGGGCGCGGCGAGCTCGACCGGCTCGCCCTCCCCGAGGCGCCGCTCGACGTGGCGGCCCAGCAGCTGGTTGCCGAGGTCGCGGCGCAGGAATGGAGCGCCGACGCGCTGCTGGCCCTGATGCGGCGCGCCTGGCCGTACCGCGCGCTGGCGCAATCCGACTTCGATGCAATCGTCGCCATGCTGGCCGACGGCTTCTCGACGCGGCGCGGCCGGCGCGGGGCGCTGCTCCATCACGATGCGGTCAATGGCCGCCTGCGCGGCCGGCGCGGCGCGCGCCTGACGGCGCTGACGGCGGGCGGCACCATCCCCGACAACGCCGACTACCAGGTGCTGCTCGAGCCCGAGAACCACGTCATCGGCTCGGTCAACGAGGATTTCGCGGTCGAGAGCCTGGCCGGCGACGTCTTCCAGCTCGGCAATCGCAGCTACCGCATCCAGCGCGTCGAGCGCGGCACGGTGCGCGTCGAGGATGCCCAGGGCGCCGCGCCCAACATCCCGTTCTGGCTAGGCGAGGCGCCGGGCCGCTCGGATGCCCTGTCGGCTGCCGTCTCGCGCCTGCGCGAGGAGGCTGCCCGGCACCTGCGCAAGGATCCCGTCGGCGAGGGGCTGCTCGACTGGCTGACCGATGGCCTCGGCCTGGAAGCCGAAGCGGCGCGCCAGCTCGTCGAGTATCTCGCCTCAGGACACGCTGCGCTGGGCGTGCTGCCGACGCAATCGAAAATCGTCCTCGAACGTTTCTTCGACGAGGCGGGCGGCATGCAGCTGGTCGTGCATTCGCCTTACGGCAGCCGCCTCAACCGCGCCTGGGGCCTGGCGTTGCGCAAGCGCTTCTGCGCCACCTTCAATTTCGAGATCCAGGCGGCGGCGACCGAGGACAACATCGTCATCTCGCTCACCCAGGCGCACAGCTTCGCGCTGGAGGAGGTGGCGCGCTACCTGCATTCGAGCTCGGCGCGCCAGGTGCTGATCCAGGCCGTCCTCGATTCGCCGATGTTCACCACGCGATGGCGCTGGGTCGCCGGCGTCTCGCTGGCGCTGCCGCGCATGCGCGGCGGCAAGAAGGTGCCGCCGCAGCTCGCGCGCATGGCGGCCGAGGATCTCGTCGGCTCGGTCTTTCCCGACCAGATCGCCTGCGCCGAGAACTTGCCGGGCGACCGCGAGATACCCGACCATCCGCTGGTCGGGCAGGCGATTGCCGACTGCCTGGGCGAGGCGATGGATGCGGCAGGCTTCGAGCGCGTGCTGAAGGGAATCGAATCCGGCGCCATCGAGGTGATCGCGCGCGATCTCAACCAGCCCTCGCCGCTGGCGCTGGAAGTGCTCTCGGCGAGGCCTTACGCCTTTCTCGACGACGCGCCGCTCGAGGAGCGCCGTACCCAGGCCGTCATGGCGCGGCGCTGGCTGGCGCCCGAGCAGGCGGCCGATCTGGGCCGTCTCGATGCGGCGGCGATCGCGCGCGTGATGAGCGAGGCCTGGCCCGACGCCGAGACTGCCGACGAGCTGCACGATGCGCTCTGCTGGCTGGGGTTCCTCACCGTCGAGGAAGTTGCGAGGCAGCCGGGCTGGAATGCCCTGCTCGGCTCGCTTGCCGCCGACAAGCGGGCGGCGCTCGCGGGCGATCTGTGGATCGCCGCCGAACGCCTGCCGCAGATGCGCGCCCTTCGGCGTGACCTGAAGACGGTTCCCGCGATCGAGCCGCCGGCAGCGGCGCTCGAGAGGCAATGGTCATCCGACGAAGCGCTGGTCGAGATCCTGCGCGGGCGCCTCGAGGGGTTGGGGCCGGTGACCGAGCAGGTGCTGGCGGCGCCCCTGCTGGCTGCCGGGCTGGTCTCGGCCTCCGCGGTCGAGAGCGCCTTGTTGGCGCTGCAGCGCGAGGGCTTCGCGCTGCGCGGCCACTTCACGTCGGGCGCCAACGCCGACGAATGGTGCGACCGGCGGCTGCTGGCGCGCATCCATCACTACACCATCAAGCGCCTGCGCAGCGAGATCGAGCCCGTCGCGGCGCGCGATTTCCTGCGCTTCCTGTTCCGTTGGCAGCGCGTCGCGCCGGACGCCCAGGTCTCGGGCCCCGACTCGCTCGATCCGGTGCTCGCCCAGCTCGAAGGGTTCGGCGCCGCTGCCGCCGGCTGGGAGTCCGAGATCCTGCCGGCGCGGCTCAAGGACTATCGACCGTCCTGGCTCGACGCGCGCTGCCTTGCCGGTCACGCGACCTGGATGCGGTTGCGCAATCGCAACGCCACCGCCACGGGGCGCGCGACGACCGTGCGGACCACGCCGATCACGATCCTCGCCCGCCGCCAGGCGAGGCTGTGGCGTTCCCTGTCGCCCGCCGCCGACGCTGCCCGGCCCGGCCCGCGCGCGCAGGCGGTCGTCGACTATCTCGCCGCCAACGGCGCCTCGTTCTACGAGGAGCTGCGGCAGCATGCCGGCCTGCTGCGCTCGCAGCTCGAAGAGGCGCTGGCCGAGCTGGTGGCGCTGGGCCTGGTCACGTCGGACGGCTTTTCGGGCCTGCGCGCCCTGCTCGTCCCGCCGAGCGAACGGACCAGCGGCCGGCGCCGTCGTCGGGTGGTGAGCGGCGGCCTGGAGGAGGGCGGGCGCTGGTCGTTGCTGGCCGGCCCGGCGGCAAGCGGCAGCGGGCCGGCTGCCGACGCCGTCGAGCACGTGGCGCGCGTGCTGCTGCGCCGCTGGGGCGTCGTCTTCTGGCGTCTTCTCGAGCGCGAGTCCGGCAACCTGCCGCCGTGGCGCGAGCTTCTGCGCGTCTATCGCCGTCTTGAGGCCGGCGGCGAGATCCGCGGCGGCCGTTTCGTCGCCGGCTTCACCGGCGAGCAGTTCGCGCTCCCTGAGGCGGTGGGCCTGCTGCGCGAGGTCCGCCGCCGTCCTGCCTCAGGTGAATGGACCGCCGTCTCGGGCGCCGATCCGCTCAACCTGGCGGGCATCCTGACGCCGGGACCGCGCCTGCCGGCCCATGCCGGCAACCGCCTGCTGTTCCGCGACGGCATCCCCGCGGCGACGCTGTCGGGCGGCGAGATCCGCTTCGTGGAGACGCTCGACGCGGCGACGGAGTGGTTCGCCCGCAAGGCGCTGGTGCGCCGCCCGGGCGGGGTCGCGACGGACCTCGGTGCCGTCGAGCACCTCCCGGCGCCGCTCGCGGCCGAGGGCTGAGCCTAGCCAGGCTTCCTCATGGTTGGGCGGCGGGTGTCTCGCTGCTCATGCTCATGTTCTTCCGGGCCGCGAGCATGAGCGGGCAAGATGCGCGCGGTCCAGAAAACTCTCTGCTGCCTGTCTGTCCTCGGGAACCGCTTGATTCTTCCCCGGCGTCGCGGCAGGGAGTGGCGTGCTGTTCCATTTTTCAGACCATGTGCTGGACATCGTCCGGCGCGAGCTGACACGCGGCGCGGAGCGCCTGGAGATTGAGCCGCAGGTGTTCGACCTGCTGGCCTTCCTGGTGCAGAACCGCGATCGCGTGGTTAGCAAGGACGATCTCATCGCGGCCATCTGGCAGGGTCGCGTGGTGTCGGAATCGACCCTGACCAGCCGCATCAATGCGGCGCGCAAGGCGGTCGGCGACAACGGCCAGGATCAGCGGCTGATCCGCACCCTGGCGCGCAAGGGCTTCCGGTTCGTCGGCGTGGTCGCCGAGAGCGCCGAGTCGGTGCCAGCGCCGGCTACATCCGTATCGGTCTTCGCAGCGGCCGCGGCGCCCGCCCATCCGGCGCCGCTCGACCGTCCGGGCATCGCGGTGCTGCCCTTCGTGAACATGAGCGGCGAACCCGAGCAGGAGTACTTTTCCGACGGCATCAGCGAGGACGTCATCACGGCGCTGTCACGGCTGCGCTGGGTCTACGTGATCGCCCGCAACTCGTCGTTCGTCTACAAGGACCGCGCCGTTCATCTCGCCCGGATCGGCAGCGAGCTGGGGGTGGGCTATGTCGTGCAGGGCAGCGTGCGCAAGGCGGGCGATCGCGTGCGCATCACCGCCCAGCTCAATGCCGTGGCCACCGGCAGCCATATCTGGGCGGAGCGCTACGACCGCGCGCTGGCCGACGTCTTCGCCGTCCAGGACGAGATCTCGCAGGCCATCGTGGCGGCCATCGAGCCGCAACTCTACGCGGCGGAAAGCTCGCACGCCCGGCGCAGCACGCCCGACAGCCTCGATGCCTGGGATCTCGTCATGCGCGCCCTGACGCACTATTGGCGCGTCACGCGGCAGGACAACGTCGTGGCCCAGGCGCTGCTCGAGAAGGCGATCAGCATCGATCCCAACTATGGCCAGGCGCTGGGCGTGCTGGCGACCAGCCACGCCTTCACCGCTCACATGGGCTGGGAAGATATGGACACCGGCATGGCGATCGCCGAACGCGCCGCGCGCGCTGCGATCCGCGCCGATGCCGAGGATGCGTGGGCGCACAATGCGCTCGGCCACGCGCTGCTGTTCGCCCGCCGCTTCGACGACTGCCTGGCCGAGTTCGAGCTGTCTCTGCAACTCAATCCCAGCCTGGCGATCGCGCACGGCTTCTACGGCCTGGCGCTGAGCTATTGCGGCCGCTGGGAAGACGGCGTTCGCGCGGCGCGCCAGGCGCTGCGCCTCAGTCCACGCGATCCGTGCGCGGCGATCTACTGCGGCATCGACGCCTACGCGCAGTTCGTCGGCGCCAACTACGACGAGGCGATCCGCCTGTCGCGTGAGGCCTTGCGGCTGAAGGCAGACTTCGTCGGCGCTCATCGCGTGCTGACCGCCGCGGCGGCGATGATGGGCCAGCACGACACGGCAAGCGCTGCCCTCGGCGAGCTGCGGCGCGCCCAGCCAAACATCTCCCTGGCGTGGCTCGGCGAACGCATTCCCTTCAAGCGCGACGTCGACCGCGAGCATTACCTCGCGGCATTCCGGCGCGCCGGTCTGGAGTGAAAGGTCTCGTGCGCCGGGATCACGCCACTCCGTGGCGCTCATGGGATTTGTGATCAACAAGAAGAGCGCCACAGTCGATGGAGGCTACCCCGCTTGAAGTGGCGCGCTCCCGGCCATGACCCATGAGGCGAGCGGGACGCTCGCGGCCCGGAAGAGCCTGATTGTTTCCGCGCCTACTCGGCCACCATGTCGCCGGAGCCGCCAAAGTCCTTGGGGAAGTCCTTGAAATTGGGCAGCCCGTCGTTCATCGGCAGGACGGTCTCGGCATAGTTCACATGCAGGCCGGGCTGGAACTTCAGCGCGGGAATTGTCGCCGCATAGACGTCGATCAGCCCGAGCGGCGGATGGCCGGTCATGAGATGGCCGCCGCACTTGGTGCAGAACTTGCGGTCGCTCACCGGCGTCTTCATGAAATGGCCGACCAGATCGGCGCCCTTCGTGATCTTGACGTTCTCCGGCTTCCACAAGGTGAAGGCGTTGACCGGTCCGGCCGACCACGAGCGGCACGACCGGCAATGGCAGTAGCCCATGCCTTCCGGCGCGCCCGTAGCCGTGATCTCGACAGCACCGCAAAAGCACGTTCCGATGTGAGTGGCAGTCATGACGTCCTCACTCTCACTGCATTGTAGGGCGAGGGCAGTGTTCTCTCGAAACAAGGTGGGAAGAGGGCAGCGAATCGCGTGGCGCGAGCCTCCGGAGCTGGCGCTTGGCACTTCGCCGGTGCAGTCGCTGCACTGCCCGTTGGGCGGCCTCGACTCGGTGTGACGACACGGTTGTGCACACCCCGCGAATGAGCACTTGAGGGCCCAGCGCGGCGATTGAAAGATCGCCAGCAGCTTATTCCTCCTCCCCGGCGAAGACGTGCGGCGAGAAAGCGGCCGGTTACTGCACCCGCTCGATCTTCGCGGCCATGTCGGGGATCAGCCGCACCTTGTAGGTCGCGTTGGTGCAAGTGAGGATCCAGACGGGCTCGTCCGGCCAGGACTGCTTGACGAGCTTGAGCGCGCTCGCCGAACCCTCGCAGGGGTGGCCCTGCGTGCGCACCTGCGCGGCGATGTCCTCGGCCGGCGGAATGACCTGCGCCTGCACGATTCCGGCAGACAGAATGGCGGGGAGCCCGAAGGCCAGGAGGAAGCGTAGAAGCTGGTGCGATTTCACTGTTCGATCCCGGATACGAGCCTAAGCCCGCGCGGCGCTGGAGACAACTTGCCGATCTCGCGTGGCACGCCAAGATGCGCCGAGGTGAGGAGACGCATGACATTTCACGAGATGAACCGGCGCCGCCTGCTGGCTGCCGGTGCGGCGACAGCCGCCTTCGGGACGACCGTGCACATCAACAGCGCGCGGGCGCAGAGCTTCCCGAGCGGGCAGGTGACCTTCATCGTGCCGTTTCCGCCCGGAGCCTCGACCGACGTCACCTTCCGTCTGGTCGCGGGCAAGCTCGCGCAGATGTGGGGCCAGCCGGTCGTCATCGACAACAAGGGCGGCGCCAACGGCATCATCGCGGCCGAGGCGGCGGCGCGCGCCAAGCCCGATGGGCACACGTTGTTCACGACCTCGTCGATGACGCATGCCGGCAATCCCGTGCTCTACGACAGGCTGCCCTACGATCCGATCAAGGATTTCGAGCCGGTGACGCGCATGAGCATGGTCCCGCTGGTCATGCTGGTGCACAAGGGCCTGAAGCTGAAGTCGCTCGCCGAGCTCACGGCGCTGCTGAAGGCCGAGCCCGGCAAGCACAATTTCGGCTCCGGCGCGATCTCGGCGCGGTTCGCCGCCGAGCTCTACCGCATGCTGGCCGGCGTCGAGGCGATGAACGTCAACTACCGCAACCACCAGCTCGGTGCGCCGGACCTCAACTCGGGGGCGATCTCCTTCACGGTGCCCGACCTGTCGAGCTCCAAGATGATCCTGAACAGCGGCTGGGCCGATCCGCTGGCCATCACCCAGGCCGAGTCCTCGCCGATGCTGCCGGGCGTACCCGGCGCCATCGCCGCCGGCCTGCCAGGCTTCATCTTCACCACCTGGTCGGCCGTCTACGCGCCGCGCGGCACGTCCAAGGAGATCGTGGCCCGCCTCAACAAGGATTTCATCGCCGCCGCCACCTCGGCCGAGATCAACGAGAAGCTCCTGGGCATGGGCGGCCCGATGAACCCCACGACGCCGGAGGAGCTGCGCGCGTTCACGCTGAGCGAGATCGAGGCGTGGCGCAAGGTCGCCAAGGCGGCGAACATCCGTATCGAATAACGAAGCCATCGGGGAGGAGGCTGTCATGGACGAGGTGCTGCTGATCGAGAACCGGGGTGCGGTGCGGCTGCTGACCCTGAATCGCCCGACCAAGCTCAATGCCTTGAACGCCGATCTGGTGCACGCGCTGACCGACGGGTTGCGTGCGGCGCAGGCCGACGACAGCGTGTCGGTGCTGATCCTGGCCGGCTCCGGACGGGCCTTCTGCGCCGGCATGGACACCTCCACGCCGCGCGTGCTGACGACCGAGAGCCGCAGGAACCTGGTGTGCCACGCCGACGACAGCGTCGCCCTGTTCAACCTGCTGACGCGCATCGACAAGCCGATCATCGCCGCCGTGCACGGCTATGCGCTCGGCGCCGGCTGCAGCCTGGCGCTCGGCGGCGACCTCGTGGTCGCCGCGGAGAGCGCCCGCTTCGGCTATCCCGAGCTGAAGGCGGGCCTGACCGCCTCGACCGTCTCGGCTCACGCTGCGCACGTGATGAGCAAGAAGATCGCGCTCGAGCTGCTGCTGCTCTGCGAGAACATCGCCCCGCAGCGCGCCTACGAGCTCGGCCTGGTCAATCGCGTCGTGGCCAACGACCAGCTCCAGCCGGCCGCGCTCGCCATGGCCGAGACCATCGCCAAATGGAACAGCGAATTCGTCGCCCAGACGAAGCGCACGTTCCACCGCGCTGCCAGCCTCGACGTGGAGCAGGCGATGGAGATGGCGCGCGATATTTCCGTGATGATGGCCCGCCTGCCGCAGTAGGTTTCGATAGGGGCAGCGCGCCCTGTGGGCGTTCCTCGGAGCACGTGAGTGCTGAGGCGACGCGGATTTCTTTTGTCATCCTGAGGGCAGCGAAGGATCTCATCGCCCGACGTTGCGAAGCACTCCAATTGCCAATGGCGATGAGGTTCTTCGCTGCGCTCAGGACGACAAGAAGGCTGTGGCCGCTCCCCTCAGCCTCGAACCGCGGCCTACGCCGCCTTGCGCACGGCGCGGGCGACCTCGCCCCAGCGGTCCAGCACCTTCGGGTCGACCTCGCGCCAGTGCGAGGCGAGGTAGATCACCAGCCGCGAGGCGATGCCCTTGTAGCGCGCGATCATGCGGTCGGCGACGTCGTCCCAGCGCGCGACCACGGCGAACTGGTCGAGAATCTCGTCGGTGATCAGCGCCTCGCTGCGCGCGCTGTCGCCCGACCTCAGGCAGTCGCGAAGCTGGTCGCGCATGCCGGTGTAGCCGAGATCGTCGAACTGGAAGGCGTAGTTCGGCGTGGCGCCGTAGAAGGCGATCGTCGTCTTCGCCTCCTTGATCGGCGTCAGCCGATCCTCCGGCGTATCGCCCGCCGCGACGATCACCGGCACGATCAGATCGACCTCGGAAGGGTCGCGGCCGGCCCGCGCCGCGCCCTCGGCGACGCCCGGCAGCAGGCGATTGTTGATATAGTGCATCGAATGCATCGGATGGACGTGGATGCCGTCGGCGACCTCGCCCGCCACCCGCACCATGATCGGACCCACCGCCGAGATGTCGACCTTCACGTCCTCGTAGTTGTGCCGCGATGGCGTCCATTGCTCGGTCAGCAGCGAGAGCTTGTAGTACGGGCCGTCATGCTGCAGCGGGCGCTCGCGGCGGAACGCCGACAGGCAGGCCTTTACCGCCTGCACGTAATCCTTCATCTGCGGCGCCGGCTTGTCGAAGGAGCTGGCGTAGCGCCTGGTGATGTGCGCCTTGACCTGGCTGCCGAGCCCGAGGCGGAACTTGCCCCGGGTGTTCTGCGCCAGCTCCCAGGCGATCTCCGCCGTGATCATCGGGCTCCTGGCAAACGCGATCGCGATGCCGGTCGAGAAGTGCAGGGAGGGCGCCGCCATCGCCGCGGCGGCGATGTTCATCCACGGCACCTGGTGGCCTTCGGTGAACAGCATGCCGGAGAAGCCGGCCGCCTCGGTGCGGCGCGCCAGGTCGGCCACGTGATCCCACGTGGTGGCGCGCGTCATGACGTCGAATTCCATGGCCTTCTCCCGTACCGCGGTGCGGCTGTCCAGGAGGCGCCGCTGCCCGCGGCCTTGCCACGGCCGCGACGGACGGGTCAAGGTGGACGCGAAGGAGAGCGCTCCCATGCCGACTGCTGAAGGCCTTTATGACTACATCGTCGTCGGCGCCGGCTCGGCAGGCGCCACGCTCGCCGCCCGGCTGAGCGAGAGCGGCGCCCATCGCGTGCTGCTGCTGGAAGCCGGCACCGAGGAGTCGGGCTACTTCTGGTCGCGCGTCCCGGTCGGCGTCTCCAAGATGATCGACCTGCCCGCCGTCAACTGGTGCTTCAGCGCCGAGCCGGATGAGGGATCCGGCGGTCGCCGCATCGAGGTGCCGCGCGGAAAGATGATGGGCGGGTCGAGCTCGATCAACGGCATGGTCTATATCCGCGGCCAGGCGCAGGACTACGACCACTGGGCGCAGCTCGGCAATCGCGGCTGGAGCTGGCAGGACGTGCTGCCGGTCTTCAAGCGCATGGAGAATTACAACGGCGGCTCGGACGAGCTGCGCGGCCGCAACGGGCCTCTGCGCATCACCGACACGCCGCGCCACAAGATCCCGCTGCTCGAGAAGATGATCGAGGCGGCAAGCAAGATCGGCCTGCCCTTCAACCCGGACCTCAACGGGGCGACGCAGGATGGCATCGGCATGTCGCAGGTGACGATCGCCAAGGGGCGGCGGCAAAGCACGGCCTTTTGCTATCTCGATCCGGCACGCGGGCGGTCCAACCTGGTGATCGAGAAGGGGGCGCTGGCCGAGATGCTGATCCTCGAAGGCAGACGCTGCACTGGCGTGCGCTACACGGTGGGCGGTGTGAAGCGCGAAGCGCGTGCGGCGCGTGAGGTGATCGTGAGCAGCGGCTCGATCAACTCGCCCAAGCTCTTGGAGCTGTCCGGCATCGGCCAGGGCGAGCTTTTACGCGCGCACGGCATTACCCCGGTCCACGAGCTGAAGGGCGTCGGCGAGAACCTGCGCGACCATTATTCGCCGCGGGTGAAATTCGCCATCACCGAGCGCAACGCCACCTTCAACGACAATGCACGCGGCTGGCGGCTGGCTCGCGAGGCCATCAAGTACGCGCTGTGGGGCGAGGGCTTCCTGGCTACGACCTCGGTGCCGATCCGCATGTATTTCCGCACGCGACCCGGCCTCGAGACTCCCGACGCCACTGTCTCGATCCTGCCGTTCCTCTATGAACGCGTCGGGCATGAACGCCGCATCGCGCGCCAGCGCGGCATCACCATGAACATCAACGTGCTGCGCTCGGAGAGCACCGGGTCGATCCACATCAAGTCGGCCGATCCGGCCGCGCCGCCGGCGATCCGCTTCAATTTCCTTTCCGCGCGCGCCGACCGCGAAGGTCTGCTTGCCGCCATCCGCAAGGGCCGCGAGCTGATGGCGACCTCGCCGCTCAAGGAGGTCACCGGCGAGGAGATCGCACCGGGCGCGAAGCTGCAAACGGATGACGAGTTGCTCGACTGGGTGCGCAACAACGCCGAGACGACCTATCACCCGGTGGGCACCTGCAAGATGGGCGCCGATGCGATGGCCGTCGTCGACAACGAGCTCAAGGTGCACGGCATCCAGGGCCTGCGCGTCGCCGATGCCTCGATCATGCCGACCTTGACCAGCGGCAACACCAACGCGCCCTGCATCATGATCGGCGAGAAGTGCGCCGAGATGGTGCTGGCCGCCGCGACGACGCAGGACCGCCGCAAGGCGGCGTGATCCTCTCATGCTCTTCCGGACTGCGAGCGTCTCGCTTGCCTCATGAATCGATCTTCTCATTTTCCTCCCCAGCTTCGCTGGGGAGGTGTCTCGGTAATCCGAGACGGAGGGGTCAGGTGTCTCAGTGGGGCTTATGACCCCTCCGTCGGCGAAGACGCCGACACCTCCCCAGCGAAGCTGGGGAGGAGAATGAGAAGAACGCCTTGAGTGGCGCGCTCCCTGCTAGTCTAGGAGCGGGCGAGGACCCTTCGGCAAGCGCAGGGCAGTCGCCCGCGTCCTTAAGAGCTGACACCTACGGCCGGTGCAGGCGCACCGGCTCGCGGGTCACGGTGCGGCGGCCGCGCTTGTAGGCGGCCAGCACGGGCGCCACCGTGCGCAGCGCGGTGACCGGGTCGGGAGCGTCGAGGACGACGAGGTCGGCCGGCGCGCCGACGGCGATGCCGTAGTCCTTGAGGCGCATCAGGCGCGCCGCGGCCGAGGTCGTCATGTCCCAGGCAGCGCGCACCTCGGCATCGGAGCCGCGCTGGGTGACGATTGCCTGCATGTTGACCTGGCGCAGCAACTGCCCGTCGCCGAACGGCGTGAAGGGGTTGAGGATGTTGTTCGAGGCGATCGAGCACACCACACCCTGCTCGGCCAGGCGGTTGGCATCGACGACGTTGCGCGGCACGTTGTGGTCGGTGTGGCGGCCGCCGAGATAGAGGTCGGTCGCCGTGAGCACCGTGAGCGCAACGCCGGCATCGGCCATGCGCTTTGCGACCTTGTCCATGTCGGGCTGGCGCATCGAGGCGAGCTTCGACACGTGGCCGATCGCGACCCGGCCACCCCAGCCGTATTTTTCGGTGAGCTCGCACACCAGGAGCGTGTCGAGCTCCTCGGCCGAGGCGCCGCTGTCGAGATGCATGTCGATATCGACGTCGAACTCGCGCGCCATCTCGAAGACGCGCCGGATCTGCGCTGGCCGGTCGGTGTCGTAGTTTGGCGCCGCACCGACGACGGTCGCGCCGTTCTTCAGCGCTGCGACCATCAGCTCGTCGGTGCCCGGGTTGTTGGTCAGGCCCTCCTGCGGCATCACGCAGATCTCGAGCTCGATCGCCCAGGCATAGCGGTCGATCAGCGCCTTGACGCCGTCGAGGCCGCGCAGGCCAACCTTTGGATCGACCTCGACATGGGTGCGCATGCGCGTGGCGCCGTGCGAGATGCACTTTTCCAGGGTGCCGCCTGCGCGCTCGGCGACGTCCTCGACGGTAAAGGTGTGCTTGACGGCCGAGGTCCGCTCCATCGCGCGGTGCGGGAAGCGCGCGGTCTCGCATTCGCAGCGGCCGAGGATGCAGGATTTGTCGAGATGGATGTGAGTCTCGACGAAGCCGGCAGAGACGAGCCGGCCGCCCACCTGAATCTGCTCGCGGGCATTGCCGGCGAGCCCGGATGCGATCGCGACGATGCGCCCGCCCTGCACGCCAATGTCGATGGCCGGCTCATCCGGCTTGCTGTCGGGAAGGCGCGCATCGCGTAGCACGAGGTCGAAATCCATCGCCGGTACTTTCTGCTGTTGACCGGCGGACATGTTGCATCATTGATGCGCCCGCTGTCCCTCCCGAACGAAGGGTGAGTTTGCATGATCCGGCGAGGGCTGCTCGAGTCGCTTGACGTGAGCGACCCTGGCAAGCGTCCGCCACTGGTCGGCGATTCCCAATAACGCCTGCCTGTTGCTTGTCATGGCGCTGCGAGCTGCCAGCCTCTCTCACTTCTCAGCCATGGAAAGGCATTCGAACATCGTCCGCATGGGCGCGAGCAGCCATCTTGCGGATATCCTGGACAAGGACGGACCCCTGCCCGTGGTGCGAGCGCGAAGCGGGCAGCGGGTGGAGCGGGGAAAGGTCTACGTGGCCGTGCCGCAATGTCATCTCCTCCTGCGCGATCGCTTCGGGTTCGGCTGGCACGCCGGCGGCTAGGGTCCGGCATGGAACGTGAAGCGAGCCATGACGGCGTTGAGACGAAGGTGCGTGTCGAGCACCGGCGTGCCCAGCCCGACGCCGCTGCCGCAACCGGGGCAGCTCGATCCAATGCCGGAGGCGCTGAGATCGGTGTAGTCCCAGGTGACGCCCACCGAGACCCGGTCAAAGGCCATGTATTGGATGCCCAGTCCGGCGGTCCACCCGTTGACCCACTTCTGCGTCGTCGAGGTGATGCCGGTGCCGGTGTCGGTCAGGGTGAACCCGGCGCTGGCCCCGGCCCAACCGGCCTTGCCGAAGAACTGCCAGCGCTGCCAGGCATAGCCGGCGCGGGCCACGGCGCTCGCCATCCAATGTACGTCCGAGGTGGCGACGTCGGTGGCCGGATACCAGGGGGTGGGCTGCGACTTGCTCAGGCTGCCGCCGCGCACCGCCGCCTCGAGGCCCAGCACGGCCGGCCCGATGATCCAGCTGTAGCCGCCGAAGGCGCCGCCCGCGAATCCGCCCTGTCCGGCGGTCAGCTCGCTGCCCAGCAGCGTCGGGCCCTGGGTGTTGAAATAATTGGGTGTCGTGCTCCAGCTGTAGGAGCTCCAGGCGGCGCCGACCTCTCCGCCGACGTAGAAGCCTCTCCACCTCGTCGCGTCGGTCTCCGAGCCTTGCGCGTGCGCGTGCCCGATCGACAGCAACGCAGCGGCCATCAGTGCCAGTGGCGTGGCGCCAAGGATATTGCTCCCCATGTTTTCTCGCTTCTCCTTTGCCCTTCCTTGGGCGCCATCATAGCAATCGGCGTCGCCGCGCGCGCCGGTCAGACTTCGTCATCGCCGCCGCGCACCGGTGCGAAAACGCTGATCATCGACGCAAAGGTAACCACGAGGGCAAGCGCCAGGAGCGAGCCCGAGAGTGGCCGGTTGAACAGGATGGAGAAATCGCCGTTCGACATCTCGAGCGACTGTCGCAGGCCGCGCTCCATGAGCGGGCCGAGGCGGCTGTCATGCAGCCTCAGGGGTGAGGATTGTGTCGAGCCTTCGGCCGTCGCAGCGCCTTTCCAGCAGATTGTCGCATTGCAGCAATGCGTTCGCCGGAAGCGCGCGTCTTTTTTCTGTCATTCGCAATCGTTCTGCCGAATGATCGGTGCCCTCTCTTCGCGGCACTTGCCGCTCGACGACGACCGGGATGGCTGCCGAAACGACTGCTAGCACTGCCGACGCCGCCAGCACCGAGAAGGGCGGCCTCTTCACGATCAGCGGCCGGCAGTGGCTCATCCTGTTGATGGTCCAGCTCGCCAACATGCTGTTCGGCATGACCATCACGCTCGCCAACCTGGTGCTGCCGCAAATGCGCGGCAACCTGTCGGCCACCCAGGAGGAGATCTCCTGGGTGATCACGCTGAACCTCGTCGCCACTGCCGTGGCCACGCCGATGACCGGCTGGCTGGCGAGCCGGCTGGGCTGGCGCAACCTGATGTTCTTCACGGTGATGGGCTTTACCGTCACCTCCCTGCTGTGCGGCATCGCGGGCAGCCTGGAGGCGCTGATCCTGGCCCGCGTCGCGCAAGGCGCGTTCGGCGCGCCGATCATGCCGCTCGGCCAGGCCATCCTGCTCGCCACCTTCCCCAAGCACCTGCAGCCGACGGCGCTGGTGATGTGGGGAATCGGTGCGGTGTTCGGCCCGGTGCTCGGGCCCATCCTCGGCAGCATGGCCACCGAGGCTTACGATTGGCGCGCCGCCTTCTTCATGATCGTGCCGCCAGGCATTGCCGCGCTAGTCTGCATCTGGTTCGCGCTGCGCGACCACACCAATCGCACCATCGTGCGTTTCGACTGGATCGGCTTCATCGCGCTCTCCGTCGCCATGACGGCGGCCCAGCTGATCTTCGATCGCGGGCACCGGCTCGACTGGTTCGAATCCACCCAGATGATCCTGTTCGCCTTCGTCGGTGTGCTGGCGCTGTGGATCTTCATCGCCCATTGCCTCACCGTGCCGGAGCCGTTCCTCAATCCGCGCCTGCTGCTCGACCGCAACTTTTCGCTGGGCGTGCTGCTGGCGCTGGTGATGGGCATGCTGAACTTCATCAGCATCGTGCTGTTCCCGACCCTGCTGCACGATCTGCGCGGCTACCCCGACAATGCCATCGCCGCCCTGATCGCCGCGCGCGGCATCGGCAACTGGACGGCCTTCCTGGTGATCGCCCGGCTCACCCGCATCGCGCCGCGCTTCGCCATCGTGCTCGGCATGACGATCCAGGCGGCGGCCGGATTCTGGATGGCCGAGTGGGATATCAACCTCACCGAGCACGACGTGTTCTGGGGCAATTTCCTGCTCGGGCTGGGGCAGTCGATCGCCTTCACGCCGATGACCGTGATGGCCTTCTCGACCCTGCCGCCGCGCCAGGTCACCGAGGGCTCGGCCATCTTCACCCTGATGCGCAATTTCGGCTCGAGCCTGTTCATCTCGATCTCGGTGCTGATCGTGAGCCGCTCGACCGCGGCCAACTACTCGCAGATGACCGAGTTCATCACGCCCTACAACAAGTCGCTCGCGTTGCCCGGCCTGCCGCAGGCGTGGAGCCTGGAGAGCGCGCCCAGCCTGCTCAGCCTGTCGAACGAGATCCTGCGCCAGGCCGCGATGATCGGCTATCTCAACGCCTTCCACCTGATGGCCTTCACCGCCCTGGCGGCGATCCCGCTCGCCGCCTTCATGAGCCGCGTCGCCCGCGAGTAGGCGCCACCCCCGACCTCAAGAGAGCGCCCGCACCATCAACAACCTCATCCTGAGGAGCTGCGCGTAGCGCAGCGTCTCGAAGGATGGGCCTCAAACGCGGTGCCTGTTGCCCATCCTTCGAGACGCGCCCTGCGGGCGCTCCTCAGGATGAGGTGGGGGTGGCTCGCACCCAGCCTGAGCCCTCCAATCAATAGGAGCTATCCGCCAATTCCATAGAACGCCGCGCAGGTGTCGCCCAGGACCAGGTCCTTCTCGCGCGCCGTCAGGAACGGGCAGTATTTGCGCACGTAGTCGAGCGACTGCCGATAGGTGCAGAAGCGTTCGACGTTGGGCATGTCCGAGCCCCACACCAGCCGGTCGGCGCCGAGCTGGTCGCGCAGGCTCTCGATCAGCGCCTGCGCCTCCGGATAGGGGTAGTCCCACAGGCCGCCGTAGGTGATCGGGAACGTCACCTCGAGCACCAGCCGCTCGTGGCGATAGAGGGCGGCGAGCTCGGCCGGGAACTCGTAGCGGCCGCCCTTGGCGAAGAACGCGACCGGCGGGCTCATCGCCAGGTGCAGCCTGAGGTCCTTGTGGCGTGCCACGATGTTCTTCAGCGCCGTGATGTGGCCCATGTAGCCCGCCAGGTCGTAGGTCGGCCCCGAGCTGAGCTCCAGGCAGAGCACGATGCCGAGCCGTTCCAGCTTGTCCCAGAACGGCGCCATCGGGGCGGCGTCGAGCGGCCAGGGAAAGCCGTGGCGGCTCATCGAATCGACGTTGAAGTAGAGACCGCGCAGCTTCAGCACGTCGAAGGCATGGTCGACCTTGACGAGCTCGCGTTCGCTGCCCGCCATCGCCTCGTCGACATGCATCAGCCCGCTCATGCGCTGCGGATACTGCTGCTGGGCGAACGCGTTCATCTCCGTCATCGCACCATAGGCGCCGCCGGCCTGCAGGAGGCAGTGATCGACGCCGGCATACATCATCTGCGCCAGCATCAGCTCAGGCGGCGCCGTCATCTCCTGCATGCCGACCGGCATGTACTGGATGGCATGGTCCTCGCCCTGGTGCGTGAACTCGAGCTGGCCGAACCGGCCGACGCGGAAATCGACGTCAGTGAGCCCGCTCCAGCCGGCATCCTCCGCGCGGTAGAGCGCCTGCGTGTCGGCCCGCGCCCCGTCGCGCGTGCGGAAGGTCGAGGCCGCCGTCCGCGTGATCATGCGCTGCAGGTAGCGGTTGTGGATGTCGCGTGTCGGATGTCCGCAGGCACCGATCCAGTGGGTGAAAACGTGGGCGTGGCAGTCGATGATCATGCGTGCCCAGCTTACCGCGGGATGCCAACCTGCCCAAGGGAGGACGGTTTGCGGAGGCAGCTGCGCTCCTGCCCTGAACGCGCACGGCGTGCATTCGGTGACAATGGTCGACCGGATATTCGGCTGTCCTCATGGGGAAGGCATCGACCATCCGGACGACGAGAAGTGTCCCCGGTGTCCATTTGGGGCCGGCAAGGATCGGTTTTCCGCAAGGGCGAGCTGGCAGCGTGCGATCTCTGGGAGTCTTTCCGGCGACGCCGGTGCCCGATCAGCTCATTCCCTGGACGGAGAACACGGAGATCTCGAACATCACCCGGATGTCGCCCGCCTTGGCATAGGGATTCTTGTCGAGCCCCAGATACTTGTGCGCCAGTCGGTCGATATGGGCCGCGGCGACATCGTCCTGCCGAACGCGGGTGACGGTACCGCGCAGCTGGACGTAGCGGTCGGGATTGCCGGGATCGACGATCGACAGCGCCACTTTTGCCCCCGGCTTCATGTTCCGCACCTTGGTCCGCCCGAGCGCCGAATTCACGCGGACCTTGCCGTCGACATAGTCGAACCACACCGGCGTGTTCTGCGGCGAGCCATCGGGCATCACGGTCGCGAGATGGGCAAGCGCTTTCTTCTCGAGCAGCAGATCCATGTAGATCGCGGGAATCTCGGTCATCGTGCTGGTTCTCCTTTCCTCCGTCGCGGTCGCTCGTGATGGCGGCGACGCCCGGGAATCCTTCTAGCCTGTCCGATCGGGCGATTGGACAATTCTTCGCGGCGAACGCCTGTCGGGCGCCATGGCGGCGGCGTCGGGCAGCCGGACGAAATCCGCGATTCGCTGCCGCAGCATCTCGCAGAACCAGGCTGCGCCCGCTAACATTACGTCCGGGAGGCTTGCATCGCATGAACGTCGTCGGGTCTATCGGTGGCCACGCCTCGCAGCGACCCAGGCTTGGTCGTGCGCGCTGGATGTCGCGCAGCTTGTCCGCGTTGCTCGCTTCTGCAGTCGCCATACCCTTGCCGCACGCAGGGCACGCGGCGACGCCGTTCGACGGCACGTGGAGCGTCGTGCAGGATTGTCCGACGGCTCCCGATGGCGCACGCGGCTACAAATGGCTTTACGACGCTGTCGTCAGGGACGGCAATCTGGTCGGCGAGTACGGGACCAGGGGCAAACCGTCGTCGCTGACCCTGACCGGGACGATCGCGGCGGACGGCACGGCGCGGCTCGCCGCCTCGGGCCTCACCGGCGAGTCCGACCGCACCGTGGGCTACATGCAATCGGGCTCCAAGTTCTACTTCACGGTCGACGCCAAGTTTGCCGGCGCCAAGGGCACCGGGACGCGCCTTGCCGGGCGCACCTGCAACTTCACTTTCACGAAAAAATAGGACACCCGGAAACCGGGACGCCAGCAAGCCGCCGCCGACTGCACTTCGTGTGCGCGACGAAGTCGTTGTCCGCCAGCCGCCATCCGTGCTGAATTCGCGCGCGAATGCCGTCCGATGCCATAGCTTCCGTCTCCGCCGGTGAATTGCGCAGGAATGCGCTCGGCGTCCCCCAGATCGTCTTCTTCGTCATCGCGGCGGCAGCGCCGCTCACCGCCGTCGTCGGCGTGACGCCAGCGGCCTTCATGCTCGGCAACGGCCCGGGTGTGCCCGGCACCTTCCTGCTGGTCGGCGTGCTCTACCTGCTGTTCAGCGCCGGCTTCACCGCGATGAGCGGTTTCGTCGGCAATGCCGGCGGCTTCTATTCCTACATCGTGGCCGGGCTCGGCCCCGCGCTCGGCGTCGCCGGCGCGTTGATCGCGCTCGCCACCTATACCGCCGTCGACGTCGCCGTGTACGGCCTGTTCGGCTTCTTCGTGAACGACATCGTCAAATCGGCGGGTGGCCCGGAGGTTGCCTGGTGGGTTTATACCGTCGGCCTCGGCATCGCCGTCTATGTCTGCGGCGTGCGCAGCATCGAGTTCAGCGGCCGGCTGCTTGGCTGCTGCATGATCGCCGAGATCACCATCCTGCTGCTGCTCGGCATCGCGGTCCTGGTGACGGCGGATGCGGCGCGGCCGATCGCCCTCGCGGCGTTCGGCGTCCAGGCCATCGCCACGCCCGGGCTGGGGCTTGCCCTGGTGTTCGTGGTGTCGGCCTTCATCGGCTTCGAGGCCACCGCGATCTTCGGCGAGGAAGCGCGCGAGCCCAAGCGCACCATCCCCCGCGCGACCTACATCGCCGTCACCGTGATCGCCGTCTTCTATGCCTTCACGACCTGGACGATCTCGCTCTATTACGGCCCCGACCACATCCACGACCAGGCCGCGACGCACACCGCCACGCTCTATCTCGATGCGGTCAAGACGCTGCTCGGCCGCCCGGCTGGCGTGGTCATGAACCTGCTGCTGATCGCCAGCCTGTTCGCCTGCGCCCTGTCGTTCCACAACACCATCAACCGCTATCTGTTCGCGGCAGGCCGCGAGGGGTTGATGTGGCGCCGTCTCGGCGAGACCCATCGCTATCACCAGTCGCCGGTGCTGGCGGGCGCGGTCCAGACGGGGAGCGTGCTCGGTCTGGTCGCGATCTTTGCGCTCGCCGGATCCGATCCCTACACCGTGGTGTTCGCCTGGGCCGGAACGTTAGGCGCGCTCGGCATCCTGATGCTGCAGATCCTGGTGTCGCTCGCCGTCGTCGCCTTCTTCTGGCGCGACTGCCGCGGCATTGGCGCGTGGCGGCGCCTGGTGGCGCCGCTGCTGGCGGCACTCGGGCTGGCGGTCAGCCTCGGCCTGATGTCGCTGCATCTCGACCTGGTGAGCGGCTCCAACTCGCGCATCGTGCAGAGCTTTCCCGAGCTGCTGCTGCTGGTCGGCGCCGGCGGGATCGGCCTTGCCGCCTGGGTCAGGAAACGCAAGCCTCGTGTCTACGCCGCGCTCGGCCGCTCGCCGGGATAGAAGTCGGCCGGCAGCCCGTCGGCCGCCAGCGCCCCGCCGCCGTAGCGCACATCGTCGGTGACCTCGGCGAGGGCAAAATCGGGCGCGGCGAAACCGGTCATCAGATCGTCGCTGGTGAATTCGGCTTCGAGCAGCACGAGCCCGGCGAGCGCACCCTGGAATACGTCGAGCGACAGCAGGGTTCCGGGCGGGCTCTCGAGACGGTGGCGCCGCTTGACGATGCGGATGCCGGGCAGCGTCGCGGCCAGCACGGCGAACTCGTCCTCCGGCAGGTAGATCGAGGTGATGAGCCGCGTGCGCGCATCGATGTCGGCCTTGCGGCTGAGGCGAAGCCTGGCCGCGGAGCCATCGGCCAAGCGGGCTTCGCGCAACCGCAGTCGCGTTCCCGTGACGTAGAGATCGGTGATCAGCTCGCTGCGCTCGATCAGCTCGTGCGGCGCCGGACGACTGAGCCAGCGGCGCTCGCGTTCGACCTGGGTGTAGGCGGCCTTGGGAAAGCCCAGCGCCTGAGCGATCTTCTGGTCGAACGCCATCGCGGCCTAGAGCTTAAGCTCCGGCACCGCCATCCAGCGCTGCTCGGCGACGCTGCGATAGGCGAGATCGGCGAGCTGCACGGCCTTGGCGCCCTCGACCAGGTTGGGCCGGTAGGGCGCATCCTCGGCGACGTGGCGCAGGAATGCCTCCCAGCATTGCCGGAACGGGTTTACGGGCAGGCCGTCGTCGGGCACCTCCTCCCAGTGGCTGCGATGGTCCATGCCGCCGGGATGGGAGGCGCCGAAGAATGCCTCCGGCGTGCTGGCGGCGGCCTGCGTGAAGCAGCGATGACGGCCGGCGACGGCCGAACCGTCGGTGCCGTCGATCTGCACCACCATCGTGTCGTCGCGGCGCAGCCGGGTCGCCCAGCTGTTGGTGATGACGCCGACCGCGCCGTTCTCGATCTGCAGCAGGGCGTGTGAGGTGTCCTCGGCGTCGACCGCGTAGCGCTGGCCCTGCTCGTCGATGCGCTCGGGAATCGCCGTCGTCATCAGCGCGCACACGCCGGTGATCGGCGCCACCAGGCGATCGATCATGTAGCGCCAGTGCGCCATCATATCGAGCGCCAGCCCGCCGCCCTCCGACTTGCGGTAGTTCCAGCTCGGCCGTTGGCAGGTTTGCGTGGTGCCGTCGAAGATCCACGAGCCGGCATCGATGCGCACCTGCAGCACGCGGCCGAAGAATCCGGCCTGGCGGATGGCCAGCAGCTTGGCGAAGCCCGGCAGGAACAGCTTGTCCTGGATGACGCCGTGCTTGAGGCGGGCGCGATCGGCAAGGCGGGCGAGCTCCATCGCCTCCTCGACGGTCGGCGCCGTCGGTTTCTCGATATGGATGTGCTTGCCGGCGGCGATCGCCTGGCGCACACGCTCCGGCCGGTCGCCGGTATGGGTGCAGTCCATGTAGATCTGGTCCGGTCCGGCCAGCGCCTCCTCGAGGCTGGTGGTGAAGCGGAGGTTGCCGTGCGAGGCCGCGAGCGTGGTCAGCCGTCCGGTGTTGCGGCCGACCAGCAGCAGGTCGGGGATCAGCCGGTCGCCGTTGGCGAGCGGCAACCCACCTTCGGCGGCGATGGCCAGCAGATTGGCCATGTGCTGCGTCGTGCCCATGCGCCCGGTCGCGCCATTGATGATGACGCCCATCTTGATGTCGGCCATATCCCTCTGCCTTCTCCGTCGCGTCGGCATTGTGGCGACTTGCGAGACCGCGCGGTAGTGATCGCCGCGGCCGCTTTGCTCATCCTCCTTCCCAGGGAAGCTGGAAGGAGGAATGGTGGCGACCCTCGCTGCGTTTGGGCTGACCATAAATGTTCTCATGGCGGGCTTGCCGCCGCTGTATGTGCTAATGTTTTCGCGGTGCGGCGTTTGCAGCGTCCTGCAAGCATCGCTCTGATGGCGGGGCGCGCTCGCGCCCGCGAAAAATTTGGGCAGGACGAGCCTGCGGAGGGAATCGATGAGCGTGCGTGCGGGGCGTGAATTCCTGGCCATCCCTGGGCCGACGACGGTGCCCGACGAGGTGCTGCGGGCGATGCATCGGCCGGCAGTGGACATCTACTCCGGCCCGCTGCTGGCGCTGACCGACAGCCTGTTGAAGGACATCGCCCGCGTGTTCAACACGACGGGGCGGGCCTACATTTACATCTCCAACGGCCACGGTGCGTGGGAGGCGGCCCTCACCAACGTGCTGTCCAAGGGCGACAGGATCCTGGTGCTCGAGAGCGGCCGCTTCGCCATCGGCTGGGGCGAGAATGCCCGCCGCATGGGCGTTGAGGTCGAGATCCTGAAGGGCGACATGCGGCGCGCCGTGCGCCCGGCCGAGGTCGAGGCTCGGCTCAAGGCCGACAAGTCCGGCAAGGGGGGCGGCACCATCAAGGCGGTGCTGGTGGCCCAGATCGACACCGCGTCGGGCGTGGTGAACGACATTCCCGCCATCGCCCAGGCGATCCGCGCGGCCGGCCACGATGCGCTCCTCATGGTCGACGCTGTGGCGTCGCTGGGCTGCATGCCGTTCAACATGGACGAGTGGGGCGTCGACGTCGCGATGTCGGGCTCGCAAAAGGGCCTGATGGCGCCGCCGGGCCTGGGCTTCGTCGCCGCCAACGACCGCGCCCGCGAGGTCCACAAGACCGCCGGCTTGCGCACGCCCTACTGGGACTGGACTGACCGCGAGGGCGACCAGCACTACCAGAAATATGCCGGCACGCCGCCCGAGCACATGCTGTTCGCAGTGCGCCAGGCGCTCGACATGCTGTTCGCCGAGGGGCTGGAGAATGTCTACCGCCGCCACACGTTGCTCGCCGAGGCGGTGCGCCGTGCCGTCGGCGTGTGGGCCGAGGGCCAGGCGATCGGCTTCAACATCATCGAGCCGAGCGAACGCTGCAACACCGTCACCCCCGTGCTGGTCGGCGGCGGCCACGATTCGGAGGCGCTGCGCGCCTATTGCAACCAGAAATGCGGCGTGATCCTGGGCCACGGCATCGGCGATCTCTCGGGCAAGGCTTTCCGCGTCGCCCACATGGGCCATGTCAACGCGCCGATGATGCTCGGCACCCTGAGCGTGATCGAGGTCGCCCTCAACGCGCTCGGCATCCCGCACGGCAAGGGCGGCGCCCAGGCGGCAATCGACTGGCTCGGCGCCGAGGTCAAGGCGTAACGGGTCTGCGCTCAGCCCGCGTGCTTGGCGATCACGCGCGCCAGGGCATCGGCGTGGGCAACGGCAGATCGCGCCTTCTTCCTGGCCACGCGCTTCAGCGCGCCCGCCTCGAAGGCGGCGATGACGGCGTCGTGGACATAGGAGGTTCGGCACACGGTCGGCGTGTTGGCCAGCTCCCCGGCGATCTCCACGACGGTGTCGCGGACTTGGCGGCGGCGCTTGGCGGCACTTTCGGCGGGCAAGGTCCCGGCGAGCGCCCGAAGGGCGGCTGCTGACGCGATCAGCGTGCGGAAATCCTTCAGCGAGATGCGCTTGCCGGTCGTGCTTTGCAGGAAGGCGTTGACGTCGCTTGCCCGGATCGGCCGCACCGCGCCATCGTCGCCCGCGACCTGGAACAGGCGCCGGCCGGGCAACGCCAGCAGGCGCGTCACGGCGGCATGGAGGCGCCTGCTGCGTACATCCCGGCTGAACGGCTTGCCGCCTTTTGCCTTGAAGGTCAGCTTCACCTGCTCGCCGTCATCGCCCAGCCGCACGTTCGATTTCAGCAGCGTGGTCGCGCCGCGCGTGCCGTGATCGCGCGCGTAGGCCTCGCCGCCGGCACGGATCGCCGTCAGGCTGACGAGCTCGATCACCGATGCAGCGGCAAAGCCGAGATCGACGATCTCCGACGCCAGGCATCGTCCAAGCGCGCGCCGGATGCCCGGCAATGCCGTCGCCAATCGATTGAGTCGCCGTGCCTTCAAGGCTTCGCGAACCTCGGCCCATTTCGGGTGATAGCGGTACTGCAGCCTGCCGGCGGCATCCTCGCCGACCGCCTGGAGATGCGCCGCTGCGTCGCCGGCATAGCGCACGTTGACATAGGCTGGCGGCACCGCGAGCGACCTGAGGCGCGCGACCTCGGCGGGATCGCGCAGGAACCGGCCCGAGGGCGTGACGAAGGCGAAGCCCTTGCCGCACCGCTGGCGGCGCAGATCGAGCGCCTGGGGTGACACGATGACCAGCCCGTTCTGCTTGGCGAGTCTGGCGATCAGGGCGCGTTGCGACATGGCGAGCAGGCAACGCCTTCGCCGGCCAGGCGTTCCCCGCCGTCTCGATCCCATCCGACAGGCCCATCTCATGGGGTAGGCCGCCGTCAAGAAAAAAGGTCCCTCGCGTCGCGAGGGACCTTCGAATCTGCGAGCCTGTCGATGGATTACTGAACGACGATCTCGACGCGGCGGTTCTGCGGCTCGCGCACGCCGTCGCCGGTCTGCACCAGCAGGCCCTGCTCGCCGCGGCCGATCACCGTGATCACGTTGGCCGGCACGCCATCGCGCACCAGCGCATCCTTGACCGCATTGGCGCGGCGCAGCGACAGCGCCATGTTGTAGGCTTCGGGGCCCGACGTGTCGGTGTGGCCGGTCGCGGTGACGCGGGCGCTGCCCTTGCTCTTGAAGGCAGCGGCTGCCTGGCGCACCACGTTCAGCGACGCCTCCGAGAGGCGCGCGCTGTCCCAGTCGAAGAACACCATGAAGGACGGCGGAGCGGCCGACGGCGGTGGCGGCGGCGGAGCGGCTGCCGCCGGCGGGGCGAATTTGTACTGGCCGTACACCATCGCGACGATGTTGGAGTTGTTGACGCCGATGGTGACGTTGTTGACGACGAAGGTCGGGTTGGTGGTGCCGACATAGCGGCCTTCGAGCGCCAGTCGCCATTGGCTGTCGATGTTGTAGGCGAGGCCGACGATGCCTTCATAGGCGAATTGCGTGCTGGCGAGCGGGGCATTGCTGTCGACGAAGGCGACGCCGGCGCCGACGCCGATGTAGGGCGTCACGGTGGACGCCGGCATGAAGTCGTAGAGCGCCTTCGCCATCAGATGCACTTGGTGACCGACGCCGGTGAAATTCGATCGCGCCGCGGTGTTGGCGAGGGTGGCGGTGAAGGGAATGAAGCCGTATCCGAGCTCGACCTCGAGGCGCGGACCGACAAAGTCGTAGCCGGCGACAAGGTCGGCGATCAAGCCGGTCGTGCTGTTGAAGTTGCCGCCGATCGTCGTCGTCTGGGTCAGGAACCATGCACCGCCGACGCCCGCACCAACATAGAATCCTGGATAGGGGTTGAATTCCTGCGCCGACGCCATCGAGGGCAACAACGCAAGCGCTGTTGCGGCGGCGAATGCTTGTTTCATCAAGTGCCATCTCCCCTAGCTGTAGTTGCGCGATACATGACAGACTACACAATGCCGCCGCAATCTGCTTGCGCTCATCCGCGGCCGGCAATGAACCGGTCCGCCAGTGTGGCCATTTGGCAACACGGCCCGACAGACAAGGGAGGGATCACGTGTCCTCTTCAATGCTCTGCGCGAGTGCGCGGGCGGCTGGGGATCGGAGCTTCACCCGTCGTGCTGCTTGAGCCCGTAGGTCGTGATGACCCATTTCAGGGTCGTGCCGTATTGCGGGTCGGTGGCGTAAACCCCGGTCAGGGCGTCGGCGAAGCGTTCGACGTCTTCGACCAGCTCCATGGCGGCCTTGTAAGGCGACGCGGTCGCCAGCAGGTGGCCGTGCTGGTCGACGGCTTCGGCGATGCTCTCGAAGCGGCGGAAGCGGTCGACGATGCGGATTCGCTTGCCGTCGATCACCTCCTCGGTGGCGGCCTCGACGGCGGCCTGGCTGGCAGTCGCCTTGATGCCGAACGGGTTGTTGCTGTCGGGCGGCATGGCGGCCCCCCAGGCGCTCTCGACGATCCATTGCGCCAGGGTGATCGAGGCCGGGATGCGCCAGCGCTTCTGCGACGCCTTGGCCGCCTCGATCAGCTCGGCCGGGATGATGCCGACGTGCCCGTACTTCGGCGGCGGCGGCGCCTCCTTGGTCACCAAGGGGCGGGCGGCCAGCGCGTAGTAGGTCGGGCTGCCCGGTGCGACATGGCCGGTCGGCGGGTTCATGTTCATCATCACGGCCTGGAAGGCCCTGATGGCCAGGATCGTGCCGGGGTCGATCACGCCGGTGACCGGGAGGTCGGTATGCGGCTTGGGCAGTCGCTTGTTGAGCAGCGACTGGATGACGAACACGTCACCCGGACCGTTCACGGCATCCTGGCCGACCGAGGTGAAGATCGGCGGCGCGACGCTTCCCACCTCGTCTGTGCTCAAGACAGTCTGGGACGGGACTAGGCACATGGCGACGGATTCGCTCGAGTCGATTGGGCTTCCCGCTTTCAAGGATGGTCGCGCCCCCGGAAGCCGTCAACCGGTTCGTGGCGATGCAGGGAGTGATGCGGGGCATGCGCCGGCCGGGCCCAAATGCGATTGCCCTGCGGCCGGTTCCACGACTAGAATTTCCACAAACGGGGCCTATCAGTCGGAAAGCGACGTCGGAACAGACGGCCGTCGCCGTTTACCTTCTCAAGGAGCGAGCCCTCACGTGTCCCTCATGCTCGTCACGATCCGTTGCCCCGACAACGTGGCTCCAGAACGACGCGAGATCCATGGTGGGGAATTCTCCATCGGACGGGGCCGCGACAGCGACTGGGTCGTGGCCGATCCCGAGCGGCATCTGTCGAAGCGGCACTGCCGGCTGATCTACGGGGATGGCGATTGGGAGCTGGAAGACCTCAGCACCAACGGGACGTTCGTCAACCAGTCGACTGACCCGATCGGCAAGGGCGCGTCGCAGAAGATCCGACACGGCGATCGGATCAAGTTCGGCCTGTACGAGATCGAGGTGATCCTCGACGAGGGGCTGGCCGGCGCGATCCCGGCCGACCGTGACCGCTTCCTGACCGGCACCGATCGCGACGCCTTCGCCCTGCGCGAGGCGCCGCCGGTGCAGTCGGACAAGCCGGTCTTTGGCGGCGCGGGCGGTGCCTTCGGCGACAACCGGGGCGCCTTCGGCGACGGCAGCAACCGCGTCTTCGGCGACGACCGGTCCGGTCCGATTGCGCCCTCGATCCCGCCCGAATCGCCGATCCTGCCGCCCGACTTCGACCCGCTGGCGCCGATCCAGGAGCCGTTCAGCGGCCCCACGGCGTCCGATCATGCGCCGGCGCTGTCGAGCGCCTTTCGCCCGCCGACGCCGGCCGCGGTCATCCCCGACGACTGGGACATATCGCTGCCCTCCGGGCCGCCGCCGCCCCAGGCACCGCGGCCCCAGCCGGCCGCCGCGCCGCCGGCTACCGCGCCACCGGCTATCGCCCCGCCCGCTACCGCTCCGCTGCCCGCTGCTCCGACGCCGCCGCAACAGCCGCCGGCTGCGGTACCGACGCGCCAGGCGGCGCCGGACAGCGGGCTGGCGAAAGCCTTCCTGCGCGGCGCCGGCCTCGACGAAGCGACCCTCAGCGACCCCGAAAAGACCTTCGAGCGGCTCGGCCAGGCCATGCGCTCCACGGTCAGCGGCTTGCGCCAGACCCTGATGGCGCGCGCCAGCATAAAGGACGAGTTCCGCATCGAGCAGACGATGATCCGGCCGTCCGGCAACAATCCGCTGAAATTCTCGCTCGACGACGACGATGCCATGAACACCCTGCTGGGCCTCGGCCGGCGCGGCAGCATGGCGCCCGAGGCGGCCATCAGGGAGGCCTTCGAGGATCTGCGCCTGCACGAGCTCGCCACGATTGCCGCCATGCAGGCAGCGGTTCGGGTCCTGCTGGCCCAACTCGAGCCTGAGGCGATCGAGCGCAAGACGCCGACCAGCGCGCTCGACCTCCATCCGGCGCAGAAGCGGGCGCGGGCGTGGGAAACGTTCGTCCAGCAGCAACGCAGCATCACCCGCGCCTTGTCGGACGATTTCGACAGCGTGTTCGGCAAGGCCTTCGCGCGTGCGTACGAGGAGGCGATCGAGAAGCTCACCAGCGAAGGAACGCCCCCATGATCGCCCGCCGCAAGCTGCTCCTGGCGTCTTCCGTGTTGCCCCTCGCCGGCTGCGGCGGCGGGCCACCCGAGCCCGCCATCGTCGACCTCACCATCCGGGCCAGTTCCAACATCAATCCCAACGCCGCAGGCACGCCGGTTGCCGTTGCCGTGCGTGTCTATTCGCTGATGAACCGCGGCCGCTTCTCCTCGGCCGACGCCTACGCCCTGATGGAGCGCGAGAGCGCGACCTTGGGCGACGAGAGCGCTGGCATGGAGGAGGCGGTGATGCGGCCGGGCGAGACCCGCAAGCTCACGCTGAATCCCAAGATGGGCGTCCGCTATATCGGAGTCGCGGTGCTGTTCCGCGAGATCGACCGTTCGCAATGGCGTGCCGTCGCCTCGATCGCGCCGGTCGGCCTGACCCGGCTCACCCTCAATATCAGCGGCACCCGGGCTGATCTGGTGTCCGCATGACGTGGTCGAACAGAGTGGTCTGGCTGGAGGGCATGTTTCTGCGCGTCCAGCATTTCCAGCAGCAGGACCGCTGGGTCGAGGGCCTGGTGCGCGACCGGACCAACTCGCTGCGGCCGCATGCCTGGGGACTGGTCGACGGCGCGATCAACCGCAACCTGCTCGGCACCGGCCAGTTCGCTCTGGCCAACGCCAGCGGCGTGTTCGAGGACGGCACGCCGTTCTCCCTGCCCGGCGTAACCGACCAGCCGGTGCCGCTCGACGTGCCGGAATCGACCCGCAACGCCGTCGTCTACCTAGCCCTGCCGATAGGCCAGGCAGGCTCGGTCGAGATCGCCGCCGACGGCGCTAGCGAGGGCCGCTACCAGCAACGCGGCTTCGAGGCCTTCGACACCCATTCGAGCTCGCCCCAGCCCGCCGAGGTGCAGATCGGCCGGTTGCGCCTGCGCTACATGCTCGAGACGGAGAACCGCGCCGGCTACCACTGCATCGGGCTGGCCCGCATCGTCGAGGTCGCCGCGGACCGTCGGGTGACCCTCGATGACCAGTGGATCGTGCCGTGCCTGGTCTCGTCGGCTGCCGCGCCGCTGGGCGGCCTTCTGGCCGAGCTGAACGGCATGCTGAACCAGCGCGGCGAGGCGCTGGCAGCGCGCATCGTGGCGCCCGGGTCGCGCGGGGTCGGCGACGTCTCCGACTTCCTGCTGTTGCAGACCGTCAACCGGGCGCAGAAGCTGCTGGCCCACTGGGCGAGCGACGGCAACGTGCATCCCGTCGACCTCTACGCCGCTCTGGTGCAATTGGCGGGCGAGCTCGCGACCTTCACCGAGGCGACCCGCCGGCCGTCGGAGTATCCGCCCTATCGCCACGCCGACCTGCAGCGCAGTTACGCGCCGGTGGTCGCCGACCTGCGGCGCTCGTTGTCGGCCGTCATCGAGCAGACCGCGGTCCAGATCCCCTTGCAGCTTCGCGCCTACGGCATTCGCGTGGGTCCGATCGTCGATCGCAGCATCCTGCGCTCGTCGACCTTCGTGCTCACCGTGCAGGCCGACGTGCCGACCGAAAACCTGCGCCGCCTGTTTCCGTCGCAGGTCAAGATCGGCGCCGTCGAGCATATCCGCGAGCTGGTCAATGTCGCCCTGCCGGGTATTGCCGTGCGGGCCTTGCCGGTCGCGCCGCGGCAGTTGCCGTATTATGCTGGCGCGACGTACTTCGAGCTCGACCGCAACTCGACGCACTGGAAGGAGCTGCACACGTCGGGCGGCTTCGCCCTGCATGTCTCCGGCGACTTCCCTAATCTGAACATAGAATTGTGGGCTATTCGCGGCTGAGTGAATCGAGGCGGATATGAGCGACAATCCTTTCGCCGAGCCCGAGGACAGCAACCGAACGATCATCCGTCCAAACCCTGGCCGGCGCCGCGCCGCGGCGTCCGGGGCGTCCGTGCCGTCAGCACCGCAACCGACCGGCGGTGACACCCGCGCCGAGCCGAGCCCGCGCTCGCCGGACGCGCAGGTCGCCAATGCCCTGGTGGCGGAAGGCACCGAGAACATCCACATCGGCGACGACGTGCTGACCGCGGCGGCCGGCCCGCTGCTGCAGTTCATGGCGCGCTTGCGCAACACCGCCAATCCGCCCGACTCGGGCGATCTCTACCAGCGGACCGTCCGCCAGATCCGGCTGTTCGAGGTCGAGACGCGCGAGAAGGGCGTGCCGCTCGAGCAGCTTCGCCCGGCGCACTATGCGCTGTGCGCCAGCCTCGACGACGTCGTGCTCAACACGCCGTGGGGCAACAGCGGCACCTGGGCGGAGCGGTCGCTGGTCTCGACCTTCCACCAGGAGGTGCGCAGCGGCGAGCGCTTCTTCGACGTGCTGAAGCAGATGTGCGAGAATCCCGGCAGGTTCCTGCCGGTCATCAAGCTGATGTACCTGTGCATGTCGCTGGGCTTCGTCGGCCAGTACCGCCTGTCGCGGCGCGGCCTCGGCGATCTCAACAAGATCCGCGAGGAGACCTACGCCGTCATCGCCCGCCAGCAGAAGGCGGCCGAGGTCGATCTGGCGCCGCACACCAAGGGCATCAACGCGCCGTACCGGCCGGCCCGCTTCAGCCTGCCGCTGTGGGTCGTCGCCGCCGCCTGCCTCGGCCTCCTCGGCGGCCTGTTCCTGTGGTTCTCGATCGGCCTCAACGCGGCGTCGGATGGCGTCTATGCCAGCCTGCAGGGTGCGCCGCCCGAGCGCATGCCGACTATCACCCGCACGCCGTTCGTCGAAGCCAAGCCCGTGGTCGTGGCGGCGCCGCCGCCGCCGCCACCGGAGCCCAGCGCGCTCGACAAGCTGCGCGAATTCCTGAAGCCCGAGATCGACCAGAAGCTGGTCGAGGTGCTGGGCACGCCGGCGCAGCCCCTGGTGCGCATCACCGGCCGCGGCATGTTCGCGTCGGGCAGCGCGACCCTGCAGGACAGCTTCAAGCCGCTGCTCGACCGCATCGGCCTTGCGCTGAAGGAGGAGCAGGGACCGGTGAAGATCATCGGCTACACCGACAACGAGCCGATCCGCACCATCGCCTTCCCGTCGAACTTCCAGCTTTCCGACGCGCGGGCAAAGGCTGCGGCCAAGATCATCGCCACGACCATCGGCGATCCGGCGCGGCTGTCGACCGAGGGCCGGGCAGACGCCGATCCGATCGATACCAACGCGACCCCGCAGGGGCGCGAGCGTAACCGGCGCATCGAGATCGTCCTCAACCGGCAGGGCGTGTAGTCATGAACGTGTTGCGCTTCCTCATCTCCCGCTGGGTGCTGAGCTTCGTCGGCATCGCCATCCTGTCGGTGCTCGTCTGGCTCTTCGGGCCGCTGGTCGAGATGCTCGAAGGCTGGGTGCCCCGCACCGCCGTCATCGTCGGCCTGGTGCTGATCTGGGCTGTCGTCAATCTGCTGCTCGACCTGCTGCACCGGCGCCGCGAGCACAATCTCGAGAAGGGCGTGGCCGAAAGCGCCGAGGCGGCGGACGACGGAACGCGCGAGGAGGCACTGGCGCTCGGCGAGCGCATGAGCCAGGCGCTGTCGCTGCTCAAGAAGGCGCGCGGCACGCACGGCTATCTCTACGAGCAGCCGTGGTACGTCATCATCGGACCGCCCGGTGCCGGCAAGACCACGGCGCTCTTGAACAGCGGCCTCAACTTCCCGCTGGCGGCGGAGATGGGGCAGGGCGCGGTCGCCGGCGTCGGCGGCACGCGGATGTGCGACTGGTGGTTCACCGAGAACGCCGTTCTGATCGACACCGCCGGCCGCTACACCACCCAGGATTCCAATCTGGCCGTCGATCGCGCCGGCTGGGATGCCTTCCTCGACCTGTTGAAACGGACGCGGCCGCGCCAGCCCCTGAACGGCGTGATCGTGGCGATTGCGCTCACCGACGTCGCGGCGGCGTCGCCCGACGAACGGACCGCGCATGCCCGCGCCATCCGCCGCCGCATCAAGGAGCTGGAAGAACGGCTGGCGATCCGCATTCCGGTCTATGCGCTGTTCACCAAGTCGGACCTGATCGCGGGCTTCACCGAGTATTTCGACGATCTCGATCGCGACAAGCGCGGCCAGGTGTGGGGCGTCACCTTCCCGCTGGCCAAGAAGGGCGAGCCCGGCGTCGTCGGCAAATTCCCCGAGGAGCTGCAGTTGCTGGTCGATCGAATCGACAACCAGCGGCTCTACGATCGCCTGCAGTTCGAGCAGAGCCCCGAACGGCGCACCCTGATCGCCGGTTTCCCGACGCAGATCGCCTCGCTGAGCCAGCCGCTGCAGTCGTTCCTTACCGAGGCGTTTGCCGGCTCGCGACTCGACCCGGCGCCGTTCCTGCGCGGCGTCTATTTCACATCAGGCACCCAGGAAGGCACGCCGATCGATCGCCTGACCGGCACGATGGCGCGCTCGTTCGGCCTCGACCAGCGGCGCGCCGCGGCGCTGAAGCCGCAGCAGGGCCGCAGCTATTTCCTCGGCCGCTTGATCTCCGAGGTGATCCTCGGTGAAGCGATGCTGGTGAGCGAGCCACCGTCGGCGCGCTTTCGCCGCATGATCCTGCGCAGCGCCGCGTTCGCGGCGATCGGCCTGGTGACGCTGGGTCTGGGAGGCTGGCTGGTCGTCAATCGCAACGAGGGCGTGCGCGAGATCGAGGCGATGACCCAGGCGATCTCGACCTACCAGGAGCTCGCCAAGCAGACGACGTTCGATCCGGTGAACGACGCCGACCTGCCGCGCCTGCTGCCGCTGCTCGACGCGGCGCGCGAGCTGACGACGACCGCCAAGGCACGCCCGGGCGTGCTCGCCTCCTTCGATCTCTCCCAGGGACCCAAGCTGCGCGCCGGGGCCGAGGCGGTGTACCGCCACGCCCTGGGCTACGCGCTGCTGCCGAGGCTGGTGTGGCGTCTGGAAGGACAGATGCGCGGTTTCTTCACCGAGCCGGACTTCCTGTACGAGGCGACGCGCGTCTATCTCATGCTCGGCGGACAGGGCCCGCTCGATCCGGCGCTGGTCAAGGAATGGATGACCTTCGACTGGCAGCATCAGTATTCCGGCGCCGCCAATCTCACGGTCGTGGCCAGTCTGCAGAAGCACCTCGATGCCCTGCTTGCCCAGCCGCTGCCGGCAGTGCCGCTCGACGACGCGCTGATCGCCCAGGCGCGCACGACCTTCAGTCGCGTGTCGCTGGCGGCGCGCGCCTATTCGCGCATCAAGCCGTCGGCTGCTGCGCAAGCCCTCCCGCCCTGGAAGCCGAGCGATGTGCTCGGGCCGGCCGGCGTGCGGGTCTTTACCCGCGCCTCGGGCAAGAAGCTGAGCGATGGCGTTCCGGGCTTCTTCACCGTCGAAGGCTTCCACAGGGTCTTGCTGCCGGCGCTGACGACGGCGACGCGGGAGGTCGCCTCGGAGAGCTGGGTGATGGGCCAGAAGGTGCCGGCCAATCTCGACCCGACGCAGCAGGCCGAGCTCGCCAACAACGTGATCAAATACTACCTCGACGACTACGCCAAAGCGTGGGACGCCCTGCTGCAGGATCTCGAGATCGTGCCGCTGCGCAGCCTGCCGCAGGCGGCGCAGGACCTCTACGTCCTCGCCTCGCCGCAATCGCCGATGAAGAGCCTGCTGACCGCGGTCGCCCGTCAGGTCACCTTGACGGAGCCGCCCAAGCCCACCGCGGCAGAAATCGCGGCTGAAGAGGCAGAGAAGGCTGCCAAGACCAAGGCGGCGACCGCTTCGCCGCTCACGATGACTCGCACCGCCGCGGCGCTGGCGGCGCAGCTCACCGGCCAGCAGGGCGCGGGAGCCATGCCGCTGGGTCACGAGATCGACGAACGCTACAGGCAGCTGCGCGAGCTGGTGTCGACCACCGGCGGCGCTCCCATCGACCAGGTGCTGAAGCTTCTCAACGACCTGCAGCAGCAGCTGGCCAAGCTCGCGGCAATCGGCACCGGCTCGGCGCCCGCCGCCGTCGGCAACGATCCGTCGCTCGCACTCCGTGCCGAGGCGCAGCGCCAGCCGGCGCCGCTCGATCGCTGGCTGTCCAACATGGCCGAGTCGAGCACGGCCTTGCGCGGCGGCGGCGCGCGCCAGCAGGTGGCGGCCGCCTACAACGGCGCCGGCGGCCCGGCGGCGCTCTGCCCGCTTGCCGTGAATGGGCGCTTCCCGTTCGTGCCGGGCAGCTCGCTCGAGACGCCGCTCGACGACTTCGCCAAGCTGTTCGCACCCGGCGGACTGCTCGACGGGTTCTTCAACACCCAGCTCCGGCCCTACATCGATACGACGGGCAAGGTGTGGAAGCCGCAGTCGGCCGATGGCGTCGCGGCGCCGATCTCGCCGGCCGACGTGCTGCAGTTCCAGCGGGCTGCGGTCATCCGCGATCTGTTCTTCGCGCCCGGCTCGACGACGATCGCCGTGCGCTTCGACATCACGCCGATCGAGCTCAATCCGGGTGCGTCCAGCGTCAGTCTCGAATTCGACGGGACGTCGGTCACTTATGCGCACGGGCCGACGCGCTCGACTCAGATCACCTGGCCGGGATCGAACGGCATGCGCAACGTCCGCCTGGTGTTCAATCCGGCGCCGCCGGGCGGCACGGGGGTGTTCTCGGAGACCGGGCCGTGGGCGATGTTCCGCCTGTTCAGCAAGGGCACGCTGCGGCCGGCCGGCTCGCCCGAGACCTTCACGCTCACGTTCGGCCAGGGCGATGCTGTCTTCGAGCTGCGTGCCGGATCGGTCATGAACCCCTTCGCACCGGGCGTCCTGCAGGATTTCCGCTGCCCGGCCGTGCGCGGCTAGGCTGGGGCGCGCCATGGTGGAGTTGCCTCCGCAGGCCCGCGCCGGTCTTTTCGGCAAGCTGCCGGCGCGCGGCGATTTCGTGCGCGAGAACCTGCCGCGTGATTTCACCGACGCCTGGGACAGCTGGTGGCTGCGCGGCATGGCCGACACCCAGCAGCGTTACGGCGAGGACTGGCGCGAGGCCTGGCTCGAGGCTCCGGTGTGGCGCTTCGTGCTGCCGCCGGGCCTGTGCGGCGCCGCCGGCGTGCTCGGCCTCTGGATGCCGAGCGTCGACCGCGCCGGCCGCTACTCGCCGCTCACCATCGCGGCGACCGCGGCGACCGACTGGGTGCCCCTGGTCCCGGCGATGATCGAATTCCTGGACGAGGCGGAAGAGGCCGGACGCGATGCGCTGGCCGACGACCTTTCTCCGGCCGAGCTCTTGCAGCGCATCCAGGAGGCATTCGACATTCTCGTGCCCCTCGACGATCCGGCCCTTGCTCTCGTGCCCGGTCAGGTGGGGCTGTGGACCGAAGGCGGCCCGCGGGTGGCCGAGCGTGTGGTGACCCGTGCGGCCCTGCCCGAAGGCCGCGACTTTGCCGTCCTGATCGACGAGCGCTGGGGCAGCGATGCCGGTGCCGAGACCGCGGCGGAAGCCGAAACTGAAACCGCGGCAGAGGCCAAATTCCACCCTGAACCCGAAATCGTTGCCGAGGCGGCGCAGCCCGCGAAGGCCGATTCGGCGGAGGATGCGTGATGCCCGATTCCGGCATCGCCCAGGACGTGGCCGAGTTCGGCAGCTTCCGCTCGCGCGCGGCAACCCATCCCGGCACCGCGGGCCGGATGAACGAGGACGGCTACCTCAATCGTCCCGATCTCGGCCTGTGGGTCGTGGCCGACGGGGCAGGCGGCCATCAGTCGGGCGAGGTCGCCTCGGCCGCGGTCGTCGCCGCCCTGCGGGATATCGCGACAGGCCTGTCGGCCGGCGAGATCCTGCATGAAGTGCGCACGCGCCTGGAAGCGGCGCACGAACGCTTGCGCACCGCCAGCGAGAAGCGCGGCCAAGGCGTGATCATGGCGACCACTGTCGTCGTGCTGATCGCGCGCGACGATCACTTCGCCTGCCTGTGGGCCGGCGATTCGCCCGCCTACCTGCTGCGCGGCGATGTCCTGACCAAGATCACGCGCGACCACAGCCTGGTGCAGGATCTGATCGAAGCCGGCATGATCACCGAATCCGAAGCGGTCAACCATCGCCAGGCCAACATCATCACGCGCGCCGTCGGCGCCGATCAGGAGACGCTGGAACTCGACAAGCGGACCGGCCCCCTGATGCCGGGCGACCGCCTGCTGTTGTGCAGCGACGGCCTCTCGAAGACACTGTCGCCCGGAGAAATCGCCTCGCTGCTCTCCCTCGAGCAAGGCGCCGATGCCGAGCAACTGGTCATGGCCGCCATCGATGCGCGGGCGATCGACAACGTCACCGCCATCACGGTCGAGTTCGACGACAACGATCCGTCGACCACGGTCGAGGTCCACAAGTCGCGCGGCCCGGCCGCCCCGCCGACTGCGCCGACCAATGGCGCATCAGGACCTGTGACGAGGTAGCGTTGAGCGGCGCGACTCTTCTGCGAGCGCGCCGCTCATGGGCGCCAGCCTTGATGGAACCTCGAGCCGTTCCATCAAATCGAGAATCGCTCTAACCAGGTATTATCTGCAGCTGCTTCAGCACCGGGATTCTTTGCTCGATGGCGAGGTGCACGACCTCACGGATCTTGTCGTGCTTCTCCGGCAACACGTCGCCGCACAGCATCTCGATCCAGCGTGGCGCGTTGTCGACGCTCTCGCCGGCGAGCAGGCGGGCGGTGATGAACTGCAGGAGCGGCGGTACCGTGAGGCCGGTGCTGAGCGGCGCGCAGGCGAGGCCCGAGCTGCGGCCCTCGACGATCGACTTGATGCGGCCGCCGAGGACGCGATTGAGCCGATGGGCGCTGTCCGGCTGGGCGGCTTCGGGGTAGGGTGCGACCTGGCACTGATGGGTTCCCACCAGCACGCTCACCAGCTCGGCCGGATTGCTGTGCGCGGGATCGAGCGCGCGCAGCGCGCCGATCGTCGTCGGGCCGCGCATCGCCGCTTCCATCAAGGCTTTCAGGTCGGGGCTCATCTCGGCGGTGCCGGCGGGAACGATCAGCGTCGTCTGCAGCTCGCTCGGGCTGATCACCGGCGCGATCGTCAGGCGCTCGATGGCGGCGTCACGGTCGGCGTTGCGCAGGCGGCGCGCGCCGCGCACGTAGACGTCGTGCCGGAGATGGCGCTGCAGGCACATGTCCTTGATCAGCTCGCGCATGATCGGATCGCTGTAGCGATCCATGATCGCGCGCTGCTCGGGCTTCAGCGTCAGCTCGAGAAAATTCTCCAGGGGATTGGCCGAGGCGACCCAGTCGAGCTTGGCGCCGGCCATCGCGGCCACGACGTCGGCGTGAAAGGCCGGCGCCCAGTGCGCATTCATGTATTCGTGCCCGAGATATTCCCGTGACCCGCCATGGACGTTTTCGATCAGGTCGTGCGTCAGCCTGCCTTCGGTAAGGTAGGTGGCTTCGACGCCCCTGAGCTCGCGCGCCAGCGCCAGGCCCGCCTCGGCCTGCGCATCGCTGCGCCCGCCCGCCCGCCGGCCCGTCTCGTAGACCAGCCGCTGCAATCCGATGCCGGCTTGCCACGACGGCAAGGCGTTGTAGCTGAGATGGACCAACGCACCGGGCCTGGTCTTGGCCGCCAGCAGCTTGACGATGCCGGCGCGCACCTCGGGACTCACCCACGACCACAGCCCGTGCATGCTGACGAAGTCGGCCGTCGGGATTGCCGACCCCGCGGCGCCCTCGGCGAGCTCGACGACGTTGGCCTCGAGGAACTGGATGTTGGAGAGACCGGCGGTGCGGGCGAGGTCGTTGGCGATGGCAATATGGGCCGGGTTGTAGTCGACGGCGACGACCTTCCAGGCCGGATTGGAGGCGGCGATCAGCATGGCGCCGACGCCGATGCCGCAGCCGAGCTCGAGGTAGCAGGCCTGGTCGTCCGGCGCCGGCATCTCCGCCGCCACGCTGCCCAGCAGGCAGGCCAGCGCCATGCGGACCGGCGATTGCTGGATGTAGAAGCCCTCGATGTAGGCGATATCGGCAACGTAGCCGCCGCTCCACGGCTGGGTCATGCGAGTCCTTCGACAATGTCGCCTTCGAACAGAGGCTCGCTGGCGTCGGTTCGGCGCGGCGTGATGGGGGATGTCGGCAGCCAGGTGTTCCAGCCGAGCAGCGGCCCGGAAGCCTTTCCGGTCTCGTCCGGGCTCGCCAATACGATCGGCGGCACGGCGTCGCGCGCCAGCACGGGATTGACGGCGAAGGCGACCTCGAAGCCCACGAACGCCCGCACCAGCGAGGCCAGCTCGCGCAGCAGCGGGCGATGGGGCAGCAGCCGCTCGAAGTACGGCAGGTCGAGCGGGCCGATGCGCAGCACGATGCGCGCCTGCTGGTCCCAGGCGCGCACGCCGGCCGCGGCATTGACGCCGAGCTCGCAGAATTTCCCGGGCGTATGGCCGACCGGCATGCGAGTCCACTGGTCGGGCGACAGGGTGAGCCAGGCGCCGGCAAACTGCTCGACCTTGACCGGCCTTCCCAGCCAGTCGGAGGCCAAGGCCTCGAGCCGGTCGGCCGAGCGCGGATGGGCGGCGAAGAAGCCGGCGTAGTGGCGCAGCGCCGGCGCGCCGGCCAGCAGCCTGTCGGACAGGCCGGACGTGCCGTAACCCGTCAGGGAGAGCAGCACGTCGGCGATCGGATCGTTCTTCTGGTGGCCGGTCGCCAGCGCGCCGGTATCGGCCGCCCGGTGCGGCCGGTATTTCGCTCCGGCGGCGGCAAAGGCCGCGATCATGCGCTGCTGGAGCAGGTCGAGGAAGTCGGACAGCGAGAACGCGCGGGAGCGGCGATCGGCGACGATCGAATCGGAGTAATGGCGCGGCAACACGCCGACGAAGCCGGTAAGACCGATCAGGCCGACCGTCGTGCTCACCGAGGTCTTGCCCGGCTCGACCTTGACGGTGACGTCGGTGACCTCGGCGCCGGCGTAGGATGAGCCGGTGACGGTGGTGAAGCGGGTGGTCTCTGCCGGATCGGCCTGGCGGCGGAAGAAGCTCAGAAGCTTGACCGCGGCATCGAAGGTGAAGCGGCGCGGCTCCGCCAGCAGGTGCGCCAACGGCGCCCGGCGCGCCACGGCCGAACGGTTCCCGGGGGTGGCCGACGGCACGTTCACAACAGCACGTGGCTGCCGGCGCGCGGTGGCCAGCTTGCGGCAGCTTCGGTGCGGCCGCGCAGGACCACCCGCGTGCGCACGAACGAGTTCACCGTGGCATGCAAGGCGAGAAAGCGGTCGAGCACGGAAGCCAGCACGTACAGCCCGCCGGTGCTCCAGACCTGCTCGTCGAAGGTCAACGTCACGTCGAGGCCGCGACAGAAGCCGCCGCCGCGTGCGCCCGGGCCTTGCAATCCGGGGATGCGCGCGGTGCCAGGCCTCGAGGTGACGCTGACGAGCGCACGGATGGCGGCTCTCGACTCGGTCGAATCGCGACAATCGTAGAGACGCAGAACCTCGCGCAGCGCCTCGGCAGCCCTCTCGCCGCCGACCACGCTGAGATGGCCGAGCGACAGGTGCGAGACGAGGCGCCAGAAGCCGCGCTCGTGCAGCGGCAGGCGCAGGGTCGGTGTCGGCGCCGTGAGACAGGTGACTCCGGTCACGACGGCAGCGCCTTCGACCAGCTGCAAGATCGGTCGGCCGCCGCCGAACGGCAGGGATGCGGGCAGCTCGCGATTGCAGCATATCGCATCGACCGACAGCACGCTGCCGGCCGGCTGCTCGGGGTCGAAGGCGGCATCGTGCGGCAGCAGGAAGACATCGGTGCCGCGGATGCCGCCGCTGATGTCGCGACGTGCGGTGCCGTAGAAGCCGCCGACCTTGGCCTCCTCGTCGTCGCTCAACTCGCTGCGCGTCAGGCGGTGGAACGGGCTCCACGGTCGGAAATCGCCGCCCGGCAGGCTTTCGCGCACACGCTCGATCGACCACACCTCGAAGCTCCCCGGTCGACGCGCATCGGGTTCGACACGGTATTCGATCCTGGTGTGATCGAGAGCGATCGGCTCGCAGCGATGGGCGAACAGGTTGACCATCGGTGTGCAGCCCAGGATCATGCTGCTCGCCTGGAGCGTGCGCTCGAGCGCCGGCACCATGCGGTCGAGATAGACGAAGATGTCCATCTTGTTGCCGGCGGCGATGAGGGTCTTGGCGTCGAGCCGACAGAAATCGATGAAGTGGAACTTTTCCGGCGCGGCGAAGTACTCGCTGAGCAGCCGGAAGCCGGAGAAGGAGCGGGCCGGCCAGGGAAACAGCGCTTCCTCGGGGGCAAAGCCGACGGCCTGCAGCGTGTCCGGCGGCAGGATCACCGGCTGGGGATCGATCACGTCGTCGGCGAGCGCGACCGAGATCGTGTGGGCGAGCAGCAGCTCGAGAAGCTGCGCGCCGTGCTCGCCGCCGAGAAAGAAACGCAGCCGGTCGATGCCGAGCTTGGTGAAGGTCATGTCCGGATTGGGACAGCGCAGGCTGATGCGCAGGCAGGCCATCGCGCCGCTTGCCGCCGGGTTGGCCGGAGCGGGCAGCGGCATGCCCGACAGCCGCACGGCTTCGACCTCGACCGGCCACAAGGTCAGGGGATAGGCGGTGGAGAACGAGCACCTCTCGCCGCCGACCGGCTCGGTGGCGATCGCCAGGCCCGACGGCAGGCGGGCCGGCCCGGCCATCTCGGGATCGGACGCGAAGCGCACGATCGCCACCGACGGCAGCGGCGCCAGATAGTGGGGGTAGAGCACCGAGAGCAGCGCGTCGGTGAGCTCGGGAAACTCGTCGTCGAGCCGGTGCTGCACGCGCGCGCCGAGGAAGGCGACGCCTTCGAGCAGTCGGCTGACATGGGGATCGTCGATCGTGTCCTTGGTCAGGCGCAGGCGGCCGGCGATCTTGGGATGGCGTTCGGCGAACTCGCTGGCCAGCCCGCGCAAGGCTTCCAGCTCTCGATTGAAATAGGCGAGCAGGGCGTCGGACACGCGTCAGCCTTCTCTCGTGGCCACGGTCACGTTCTTGGTGTCGAGATCGACCAGCGTGTCGAAGGTGATCGGCTCGGGCACCGGGTCGGCGCTCAGCAGCGCCTCGATGCGCATGCGCAGCGTGGCGCTGACCTCGTCGGCCGCTTCCAGCAGGGTGACGCGCAGGCTCGTGATGCGCGGCTCGAAGCGGCGGATGCAGGCCTCGACGAGCTGGCGCAATTCCTCGCGCCGGCGCGGATCGTTGAAGGCGCCGGCGGCGAAGTCCGGCAGGCCGAACCCGACCAGCGAACGCTCCAGCTCCCCGTAACGCTCGTCCCACGAGCGCCAGCGCCGCCGTGTATTGAGCAGCTGCTCGAGGTCGTGGCCGACGCTTGCGCGCAACGCGTTCATTGCCGCCGCCGCCGACAAGGGCCGATCGGTCGGCTCCGTTGGATCGGCATCGATCAGCCGGTCGAGCAGGGGAAGCTGCGCCCGGCGCGGCGGATTGCGCGATCCGCCGTCCAGGCTGCCGCGGCCGCCGCGCGTGTCGCTCATGCCGCACTCTTGAATTGGATCGAGGCCAATTCCAGCCAGGTTCTCGGCTCCTCGCCCACCACCAGGGTGACGGCGCCGATGCCCCGGGTCGGCCCGTTCTCGCCGAATTGATGCCAGTCGGTGGCGCGGCCCAGGCGCAGCGCGTCGGTCGGCTCGCTGGCGCTCTTGCCGAGCGGCGGGTAGATGGTCGGCAGGTAGACGTCGCCGTCGGGCCCGTCGGCGACCTGCACCGTAGCGCGGCGCCAGAACAGATCGCGCGGCCGCTTCAGGGGATGCAGCTGCATGTCGATGATGCGTTCGGGCGGCAGCCAGAAATACTTGCCGGTCGTGGTGATCGCCTCGAAGCAGCAACCGAGCAAGTCGTCGCCATCGCGCATGTCGTCGAACGGGCCGTCCGAGGTGCTGCCGCTGGGATGAATGCGCACCTCCTCGGCCTCGGCAGCGAGCTTGCCGGCGCCGGCGGCATCGCCTTCACGCAGGGCGACCACGGCGGACAGCGCCAGGCGTTGGGCCGCCGTCGGCTCGCCGAGGAATTCCGGCACCCGGCCTTCGCTGAAGAGCTGGCGGCGCGCCGTCTCGCCGCGCAGGAGCTGGCGGAACTCGGCGACGACGATGGCCGATGTCGGATCGAGGTCGGCGCAGGCGTCGAGGACGACGTCGACGCGATCGACGTTGCCGGCGAACAGCAGCAGCTCGGCCAGGAGGACGCGGCTGCCGATATCGGTCGGCGTCTTGCGGACCGCCGCATTGGCCGCCCCCAGAGCCTCGGCCAGGCGGCCCTCACGGAAAAGCTTGCCGGCGTCGCCGGGAGCAGCAGGCGTTGAGGTCGGCTGTGACATCGAGGCTCCTTGCGAAAGATGATCCAAGGCGACCGGCCGGCCGCTATCAATAGTCTTTTGCGTCTATCTGGCTAGCCCCTGACGGGGCCGCATCATGGCCCTCCCCAGCGTAGCTGGGGAGGGGAACATGAAAGATGTGTCCGCTCCTCCCCAGCGGAGCTGGAAAGGAAAATGAGGAGCGCGAGGCTGGGTCGAATCCACTCCTAGCCCCCCGAGGACGGCGCGGCGATCTCGGTCACCAGATGAAAGGTCGTCGACACGTCCTCGAGCTGATAGTGCGGCCGCAGCCGCATGATGCAGCCGAACACGCCCGGCCTGCCCAACCGTTCGCGCACCTGGACCTCGCCTTCGACGAGGGGGAAGCGCGCCCGCGATTCGCCGGTGCTGTCGATGTTGGTGTTGACGTATTCCTGGAGCCAGCGGTTGAGCTGCCGCTCGATCTCGTCGGCGGTCTTGAAGGAGCCGACCATGTCGCGGCCCATCACCTTGAGGAGATGGGCGAAGCGCGAGGCGCACAGCATCGAGTTGACCTGCGCCGACAGCCGCGCATTGGCATCCGCCGCCGCCGCGGTGGCGCCGGTGTAGGTTGCCGGCGCCTGCATGCTGCGCACGGCGCCGAACACCAGGTCGGAGCCGAAGGGCAGGGCGGAAACCGGCATCATGCCGACATCGACCAGATCCTGCTCCTGGCGATTGCTGAGCTGGTACTCGATGGCGGTGCGCGGCCAGGCGAAGGGCGGCCCGCTGGCGAACGGCTCGGGAGCGAGATCGGTGACGAGGCCGCCGCCCTCGCGGTCGGTCTCGACCCCGCGCACATCGGCCGGCCAGCCGTTCTCGGCAAAGGCGCGCACCGCGCAGGCGGCGAAGGCATAGCCTGCGCTCATCCACACGCGGCTGTCTGCATCGGGCGCGTGCTCCCAATAGCGGAAGCCGTCGACCCGGCTCGGATCGTCGGTCCAGGGATGGCGCGCCAGCAGGCTGGGCAGCGTCACGGCGATGAACCGCATGTCGGCCCGTCCGGCCAGCGCCCGCCAGCGCAGATGCTCGACGTTGCGCAGCGGCGCCGCGACGTCGCGCACGCCGTCGAGGTCGGAGAAGCGGTCGATCTCGAGGACGGAGGGATGCAGCGACAGCACCACCGGCATGAACGCCGCAGCGGCGACGGCGGACAGGAGGCCGAGCGCGCCGACATCGTCGGTGGTGGCACCCGCCGCCGTTCGATGGCGCACCGCATGGTCGATCATCATCAGGCCGAACGGCTCGCCGCCCGGCATGCCGAACTCCTCCTCGTAGATCTTCTTGAAGGTGTTGCTCTGGTCGAACTCGAGCGCGCGCTCGAGATCGCGGCAGAGCTCGGGCCAGCGGATGGAGAGCACGCGCACCTTGACCCGTCGGCCGGGCTCGACGCCCCCGACAAGCCAGGCGAGCCCGCGCCAGCGGCCTTCGAGCGCCTGCAGGCGCGGCGCGTGCAGGATGGCGTCGAGCTGGGTGCCGATCGCCGCATCGATCTCGGCGATGTCGCGGTCGATGGCGGCGCGCAGGGAGTCGCGGCTGGCCGCGAGCAATCCCACGATCGCCTCGCCGAACCATGTCCGGAGGGCGTCGAAGGCGCTGCCGCCGCCATGCAGGAAGGCCGCCAGCCCGGCAGCGCCGGCGGCATGTCGTTCGCCGAAGAATTGTCCGGCGAGGATCGGATCGCGCAGCGCGCGGCCCGGTTCCTGGGCCGTCGCTGGAACCGGTCCGACGGCCATCTCGTCGATCGGCAGGGGGGCGGCCGATTCGGCCATGGGTGTGACGTGCGCTGGCCCGGCGGCCGCGCGGTCAGGCGGCCTTCGGGATGTTGGCGACCATGCGCATGCTGGTGGTCAGCTCCTCCATCTGGAGCCACGGCCGCATGTAGGCGATGGCGTTGTACGAGCCCGGCTTGCCGGGGATCTCGCGGACCTCGACCCTCGCCTCGCGCAGCGGGAAGCGGGCTTTCATGTCCTGGCCGGCATTCTCGTTGGTGTTGACGTAGTTCTGGATCCAGCGATTGAGCCAGCTCTCGACGTTGCTCGCTTCCATGAAGCTGCCGATCTTGTCGCGCGCCATGACCTTCAGGTAGTGCGCGAACCGGCTGGTCGCCATGATGTAGGGCAGGCGGGCCGAGATGGCGGCGTTGGCCGTCGCCTCGGGGCGATCGTACTTCTTCGGCTTCTGGGTCGTCTGGCCGCCGAAGAAGACGGCGTAGTCGGTATTCTTGTAGTGGCAGAGGGGCAGGAAGCCCTGATTCGACAACTCGAACTCGCGGCGGTCCGTGATGCCGATCTCGGTCGGGCACTTGGTGTCGGCGTCGCCGTCATCGGACTTGAAGACATGGGTCGGCAGGTTCTCGACCTTGCCGCCGCCCTCGGCGCCGCGGATGGCGGTGCAGAAGCCGGTCTTGGCGAAGGCGTCGGTCAGGCGCGCGCCCATCACATAGGCGGCATTGGACCAGCAATAGGAGCTGTGGTCCATGACGCGCGACTTGCCGCTGGCGTCGAGCGGCGCCTCCTCGTACTCGAACTCGTCGATCGGCTTGGTTTCCTTGCCGTACGGTACGCGGGCAATGACGCGCGGCATGACGAGGTTGACGAAGCGCGAATCCTCGCTGTCGCGGAAGCTGCGCCACTTGGTGTACTCGGCGGTCTCGAAGATCTTGGCGAGGTCTCGCGGCTTGGAGAGCTCGGTCCAGCTGTCGAAACCGAACATCGAGGAGCCGGCCGCCGATATGAAGGGGGCGAAGGCACCGGCCGCGATGTTGGACACCAGCCGGAGCGTCTCGATGTCGTCGGGATGGCTGGTCCATTCGTAGTCGCCGATCAGGGCGCCGTAGGGCTCGCCGCCCGGCGTGCCGAACTCGTTCTCGTAGATCTTCTTGAACAGCTGGCTCTGATCGAATTCGATGGCGCGCGTCAGGTCGCGATTGAGCTCGCGCTTGGTCTGGTTCAGCACGCGGATCTTCAGCGTCGTGCTGGTCTCCGAGTTCTGCACCAGGTAGTGCAGGCCGCGCCAGCTGCCCTCCAGCTTGAGGAACTTGGGATCGTGGATGATCGCGTTGAGCTGGGCCGACAGCTTGGCATCGATCGCCGCGATCGCCTTGTCGAAGGTGCGCGTCAGGTTGCGGTCGAAGGTGACCGTGCCGGCCAGGGCCTGCTCGACGAGATTCTTGACGAGATCCTGGGCGCGGTCGGGCTCGGTCTGCTTTGTATTCGTGATGATCTGGTCGAGCAGACCGGGTGCCGCCTCGGTAACGGCGGCGCCAGCATCCGCTTGGCGTGCGGTCTCAGCCATCTATCAACCCTCCGCTTTCTTGGCGCCGAGCTGGCCGGACAGCGCCTTGAGATCGGCCTCGGAGCTCAGCACCTGCTCGAGCAGGTTCTCGAGCTCCTCCGAGCGGTCGACCTTGCTCATCAGGTCGCGCAGCTTGGCCCGCGCCTCGAGCAGCGAGGCGAGCGCGGGAACCTGGGCGGCCACCCGCGCCGGCTCGAAATCGTCCATCGAATTGAACTTCAGATCGACCGCCATCTGGGTACCGTCGTTGGCCAGCTTGTTGTCGACCTTGAGCTTCAGGCCGGGCGTCATGTTGGCCATGACCTCGTTGAAGTTGTCGCGATCGATCTGGATGAATTTCCGGTCGGCCATGGGTTTGAGCGGCGCCGTCGGGTCGCCGGAAAAATCTCCCATGACGCCCACCACGAACGGCAGCTCGCGCTGGATCTCGGCCCCCTCGGTCTCGACATCGTAGGTGATGTGGACCCGGGGCTTGCGAACGCGGTTGAGCTTGTCGTGAATACTGGAGCTCATTGGCAGGACCTCCGATAGGACGAGAATACGCTGGACAGGTGGGGGCGTCCACGAAACGCTTGGCCGGCATTGATGATGGCGACGCGCCCAAGCGCTGACAAGTACGGGAGCCCGTCCGGGCGCAGTTTGACAGTATGACGTTGCGGGATGAATTGTATCAAATCAGTCGACTCCAGGGGGTGTTTCCGCGATGGCTTTGGAATTCGGGCCGGACGACCTCGAAGCGATCTTGGCCGCTATTCCCGGCGACCAGCCCGTGGGGACCGATCTGCGGGAAGATTACACCCCGACCTCGGTCTATTTTCGCCTGCGTGACGCCCGCGCCGATGCGCGCGATGCCGAGCGCCAGGCCGACAGCCCCGACCGGCAGGGCGACGGCGGCGGCGACGAGGCTTTGCAGGGCAAGTGGCGGCCGGTCGCCACGCTTGCCGCCGGGGCGTTGAGGGAATCGACCAAGGACCTCGAGATTGCGACCTGGCTGACCGAGGCCCTGGTCCGGACGGCGGGGCTGGAGGGGCTCGCGGCCGGTGCCTCGGTGATCGGCGGCCTGGTGGAGCGCTACTGGGACAGCGTGTTTCCGTTGCCTGAGGAAGGCGACGTCGAATTTCGCGTCGCCGCCGTCGCCGGCCTGTCCGGCCAGGGGGCGGACGGCACGCTGATGCAGCCCCTCCGGAAGCTTCCGCTTTTCGCGCGGCCTGACGGCTCGCCCTTCTGCCTGTGGCAGTACCAGTCCTCGCTCGAGCTGGCCGGCATCCTCGACCCCGAGCGACGCGAGCAGCGCATCGCCGCCGGCGTCGTGCCGTTCGAGGATGTCGAGAACGAGGCGCGGGCGGCCGGCAAGGCACACTGGGCGGCTCAGCGGACGCTGCTGGCCGAGGCCATGACGGCCTGGGAAGCGATGGGACGCACGCTCGACGAAAAGGCCGGCCCGGCCAGCCCGTCGGGCATTCGGGTGCGCGACACCCTGCAGCTCATGCTCGACACCTGCAACCGCTTTGCGCCGGCGGAAGGCGGGGAGAGCGAGGGCGGACCGGCTCCCGCCGATGGCCAGACATCTGTCGCCGCCGTCGGGGCGGCGCCCGTTGCGGTCGCGGCGGCATCGGGTGTGGCCCTCGTCAATGGCCCGATTGCCGGGCGAGAGCAGGCCTTGCGCCAATTGGAAGAGATCGCCCTCTGGTTCAAGCGTAACGAGCCCAACTCGCCGATCGGCTACACGTTGGACGAGGCGGTGCGGCGCGCCCGGATGGCCTGGCCGGAGCTCGTCGCCGAGCTGATCGCCGACGAGGGCTCGCGGAGCGCGCTGCTGACCAGCCTGGGGATGAAGCGGCCCGATACGCCGGCCGGGTAGGTTCGCTGCCCTGCCGAGCATTGGACGAGGTGCTCGCGGGGCCGGAATTCGAGTGCCTGCCGCCATAGTCGGGGCCCGCAGGCCCGTAGTCGGGGCCCGCAGGGCCGGAAGGGGAAGGCCCAGCCCGGATTGCTCCCGCTTCCGACGTCGCAATCTTAAAGATCACGACTGGGGCCTTCCTCAGCCCCGTGTGACGGGGCACCTCCCCCGATGCGGGGGAGGGATCGAGTTGTGTCGACTCCCCAGCAGAGCTGGGGAGGGGCATCCGGGATGGCGATCAGCTCGCCTTCATCTTCAGCAGGTCGTAGGTGACGACGGCGCCCTTGACCGGCGTGCCCTTCGTGTCGAGCGGCGACGGCGTGTACATGATCTTGGTGAAGTTGAGCGTGTAGCTTTCCATCGGCGCATCGCCGCCCGAGCCGCCGTGCGCGCTCGTCGAGTAGCTGGAGACGCCGCAGTCCGTCAGCTCGAGGGCGAGATACGTGTCGATCTTGTTCTTGGTCGTCGTCGTCAGCTTGATCTCGACCTTGCTGTGGAATGCTCCGGCGACCGAATCCTGATAGAGCTTCGGCGACGCCACATCGAAGTTCTTGGTGATGACGATGTCGCTGATGTGCGGGTGCGCACCTTCGCGGCCCGCACCGCCGGCGCCGCTGGAGGTGTTGCGGCTCACGCCATACTGCATGGATTGCAGCTCGATCCAATCCTTGAACCCTTCCGTCTGCACCTGACCCTTGATGTCGCCGAATTTCATATAGATCGCCATGTTTGGCTCCTTCGATGAAAAAGGGGAAAGGAAAAGACGTCTTCAGGATTGATTGATAGCGAGCTTGAACGATCCATCCGTATCGACGTCGACGTGAACACTGCTGATTGACTCCCCGTCGGCCAATCGAGACAGCACTTCAGCAGACAATTCGGGCAGCAGTGTGCGCGTGAGAATATTTTCCACGTTTCTCGCGCCCGATGTGCTTTCCGTGCAACGCGCCGCAATCGTTTCGACCAATTGCGGTGCCCAGTTGAAGCTCGCGCGGTGGCTTTCGCGCACGCGGCGACGAATCCGCTCGAGCTGCATTACGACAATTTGGCGAATAATCTCGTCCGACAGCGGGAAATACGGCACCAGCGTCAGTCGTCCGAGGAACGCCGGCTTGAAAAACTTCGCGAGCTCGGGGCGCAGCGCCTCGGCGAGGCCGGCGGCATCGGGCGCCGTCTCCGGGTCGGCGAACAGCTTGGTGATGAGATCGGTGCCGGCGTTGCTCGTCATGATGATGACGGTGTTCTTGAAATCGATGTCGCGGCCTTCACCGTCTTTCATGTTCCCTTTGTCGAACACCGAATAGAATACGTCCTGAACGCCGGGATGTGCCTTCTCCATCTCGTCGAGCAGCACGACACTGTAGGGACGGCGGCGCACCGCCTCGGTGAGAACGCCGCCTTCGCCGTAGCCGACATAACCCGGCGGGCTGCCCATCAGCAGGCTGACCTTATGCTCCTCCTTGAACTCGGCCATATTGATGGTGGTGACGTTCTGCTCGCCGCCATAGAGCAGCTGCGCCAGCGTGAGCGCGGTCTCCGTCTTGCCGACGCCCGACGTGCCGACGAACAGGAAGACGCCGATCGGCCGGCGTGGATCGGTGAGGCCGGCGCGGCTGGTGTGGATCGCGCGGGCGACCGCCTCCATCGCATGGCCTTGCCCGACGACGCGCTTCTCCATGGCGTCGCGCAGGTTCAGCACCGTCTTGATCTCGTCGGACTGCATGCGGCCGGCCGGAATGCCTGTCCAGCTCTCGACGATCTCGGCAATCGCCTGGCCGTCGACGATCGGGAAGATCAGCGGCTGCTCGCCCTGAAGCGCATGCAGCCGCTTGGTCAGATCGGCGAGCTTGGCGCGCTCGGCGGCGCCGTCGACCGCTTGCGGCGCCGGGGCGCCGTCTGCGGCGGGCGCGGCGGCGGCTTCGATCTTGGCGCGCACCGCGTCGATCTCGGTGACCAGCGCACGCTCGGCATGCCAGCGCTCCTCGAGCTGGGCCAGCTCGGCGGCGAGCGTCTCGCGCTCGGCGGTGAGCTCGCCGCGCCGCGTCGTATGGTCGAGACCGCCCTGCTCCTCGCGCTCGATGATCCTGAGCTCGGTATCGATCAGGCTGATACGGCGGCGGCGGTCGTCGATCGGCGCCGGCGTCGCGTTCTGGCTCATCGCCACGCGCGCGCATGCCGTGTCGATCAGGCTCACCGCCTTGTCCGGCAGCTGGCGGGCGGGGATGTAACGCGCCGACAGGCGCACCGCCTCGCTCACCGCCTCGTCGAAGATGCGCACCTTGTGATGCTGCTCGAGCGTCCCGACCAGGCCGCGGATCATGGCGGTGGCCAGCTTCTCGCTCGGCTCCTCGACCTTGATCGGCTGGAAGCGCCGGGTGAGGGCGGCGTCCTTCTCGAAATACTTCTTGTATTCGGCCCACGTCGTGGCGGCGATGGTGCGCAGCTCGCCGCGGGCCAGGGCCGGCTTCAGGAGGTTGGCCGCGTCGTTCTGGCCGGCCGCGCCGCCGGCACCGATCAGCGTGTGCGCTTCGTCGATGAACAGCACGATCGGCTTGGGACTGCCCTTGGTCTCGTCGATCACCGATTTCAGGCGGTTCTCGAACTCGCCCTTCATGCCGGCGCCGGCCTGCAGCAGGCCGAGATCGAGGGTGCGCAGGGTCACGTCCTTCAGGGCCGCCGGCACGTCGCCGGCGGCGATGCGCAGCGCCAGCCCTTCGACGACCGCCGTCTTGCCGACGCCGGCCTCGCCGGTGAGGATGGGATTGTTCTGCCGCCGGCGGGTCAGGATATCGACCATTTGCCGGATCTCGACGTCGCGGCCGAGGATGGGGTCGATCTTGCCGGCCTTGGCCTGAGCGGTGAGGTCGATGGTGAATTGCTCCAACGCACCCGATCCGCCGGGCCGCGTCTCGCCGGCCCCCGTGCCGGCCGCCTCGGAGCCGACCGCCTGGCTGGTGGCCTGGGCCGCTTCCGACGTGTTTCCGCAAATCGCCACGTAGTCGCGCTTGAGGATGTCAGGCTGGATGGCGGCGAACTGGCCCGACGCTTCGCGCGCCCGCCGCGCCAGCATGTCGTCGGCCAGCAGCGCCCACAGGAGATGGCCCGAGCGCAGGCGGCTCGCGCCCTGCTCGACGGAGGCGAGCAGCCAGGCGTGCTTGACCATCTCGACGATGTCGGGCGACAGCGACGGCGCGCGGCCGTTGCCGGTCTTCATGCGCTCGAGCGAGCGGTTGATGTCGTTGGTCAGGCGGCCCGGATCGATCTCCCAGCGGCGCAGGATCGCCGCCATGTCGGTATCGCTGCGATCGAGCAGACCGATCAGCATGTGCTCGATCTCGACGTTGTAGTGCGTCCGCAAGGCCGTCAGGCCCGCTGCGCTTTCAAGGGCGCGGCGGCAGACATCGTTCAGGCGTCCGATCAGTGGCTTCAGTTCTATCGCAGGCACGGACTCCTCGTTTTCCCCAAAGGCTCTGACGGACGATCGTACCGGGCGGAAGCGAGATATCTGCACCTTTCCGCGAATTGGACAAGTGAAGATTCGCGCACCGGAACGGTGCGCCAATGCACATGGCGTTCCCGAGTTCGTCGCGTCTCCGCCTTCGTAGGGCCGTTTTCCTGCGGTCTGGTGGAATGCTGCGTCGCCATTCTTGACGCTATCTCGGCGGCGCACCTAAACTACGAAATCTCAAAGTTCACATTCCATGCACTGAGATAGGCATGGCTGCCGATGCCAAAGCTGATGCCAAGGAGGACGGGCTCCGCGGAACCCTTCCTGCCGGCACGCGCCTGCGCAACTACGAGCTGGTGTCGGTCCTGGGCCAGGGCGGTTTCGGCATAACGTACTACGCGCGCGACACGGTGCTGGGCCGCGAGGTCGCGATCAAGGAGTACCTGCCGACCGCGCTGGCGCTGCGCGAGGGCGGCACGACGGTGGTGCCGCGCTCGACGCAGCACGCCGAGGATTTCATCTGGGGCCGCGAACGCTTCCTCGAGGAAGCCCGCATCCTGGCGACGCTCGAAGGCGCCCCGGCGGTGGTGCGCGTCTACGATTTCATGGAGGCCCACGGGACGGCCTACATGGTCATGGCATTGGCGCGCGGCGACACCGTCGAGCAGCGTCTCAAGCGCGACAAGCAGCTGCCGCCAGCGATCGTCCAGCGCATGCTCGGCCGCCTGCTCGACGGCCTCGAGGAAGTGCACAAGGCCGGCTTCCTGCACCGCGACATCAAGCCGGCCAACATCATCCTCGATTCGCACGACAACCCGACGCTGATCGATTTCGGCGCGTCGCGCGCCTCGATGGCCGATCGCACCGCGGCGATGACCGCGATCTTCACGCCGCGCTATGCCGCCGCCGAGCAGCTCACGTCGGACAGGCAGGGACCGTGGACCGACATCTACGGCCTCTCGGCCACGATCTATCACACGATCACCGGGCACGCGCCGCCGAGCTCGCTGGAGCGCGCCCTCAACGATACCTACAAGCCGCTCGTCGAGCTCGCGCCGGCGGGCTTCACGCACACCTTGCTGGAAGCGGTCGATGCCGGGCTGGCGGTGCGGTCGAAGGACCGGCCGCAATCCATAGCCAATTGGCGGCGAGAGCTCACCGGATCGGACGATGCCGAGGACGGCGAGACGATCATCGGTGCCAGGAGCCGCTCGCGCAGCAAGTCGTCGGCGCCAGCCGATGGCGAGCCGTCGATCGGCACGAGGTCACGCTCCACGCAATCGCCGTCGACGCGATCGCCCTCCACGCAATCACCCGCCACGCACGAGCCGACCAGGCACGGGCTGACCACGCACGGGTCGACGCTGCACGCGCCCACCTCCCAGTCGCGGTCGGGACCGCCGCCATCGGCGCCTCCGCCTGATGCTGCGGCGCCTGCGGTGGCGGCGGTTCCGCCGGCCGGGATCGGCGGCAAACAGGGGCTGCTCTATGGCGGGGTGGCGCTGGCCGTGCTGCTCCTCGCGGCGGGCGGCTACTGGGCGCTTTCCCCGAAGCCCGGTCCGATGGTCATCCAGGATCCGACGGTCATCGCTCAGCAGGCAGCGGCGCGGGAGAAGGCCGATCAGGAGGCCAGGCTCAAGGCCGAGCAGGACGCGAGGTTGAAGGCGGAGACCGAGGCCAGGCAGAAGGCCGAGGCCGAAGCGCGGCAACAGGCCGAGGCGGCGGCGCGCCAGAAAGCGGAGGCCGAGGCGAAGGAAAAGGCCGAGGTCGACGCCAAGGCGGAGGCCGAGGCGGAAGCCCGACAGAAAGCCGAAGCGCAGGCCCGTCAGCTCGCCGAGGCGGCGGCGAGACAGAAGGCCGAGGCCGAAGCGCGGCAGCAGTCCGAGGCTGCCGCCCGGCAACGGACGGAGGCGGAAGCTCGGCAGAAGGCCGAGGCGGAAACCCGGCAAAGGGCGGAGGCCGAGGCGCGCCAGAAAGCCGAGGCCGAGACGCGCCAGAAAGCCGAAGCCGAGGCGCGCCAGAAAGCCGAAGCCGAGGCGAAGCAGAAGGCCGAAGCCGAGGCACGCCAGCGGGCCGATGCCGAGGCGCGTCAACGCGCAGAGTTGGCTGCCCGGCAGAAGGCCGAGGCGGAAGCCAGGGCAAAGGCCGAGGCGGAAGCCCGCCAGAAGGCCGAGGCCGAAGCCAGGCAGAAGGCGGAAGCCGAAGCGCGGCAGAAGGCCGAGGCGGCGGCGCGCCAGAAAGCCGAGGCGGAGGCCAGACAGAAGGCGGAAGCCGACGCCCGGCAGAAAGCCGAGATGGAAGCGCGGCAGCGGGCAGAGGAGGCCGCGCGTCAGAAGGCCGAGGTCGAGGCCAGGCAGAAAACCGAGGCCGAGGCGCGCCAGAAGACGGCCGCCGAAGCGCGGCAGAAGGCCGAGGCCGAAGCGCGCGAGAAGGCTGAAGCCGACGCGAAGCTCAAGGCCGAGGCCGATGCCCGCCAGAAAGCCGAAGCCGAGGCCAGGGCGCGCGCCGAGTCGGAGGCCGCCGCCTTGAAGTCCACCGCGGAGGCGGCCGAGGTGGCGCTGCGGCTGAGCCCGACCGATCGCCAGCGCATCCAGGTCGCGCTGACGTCGCTCGGTTTCGACACGCGCGGCATCGACGGCGCCTTCGGGCCGCGCACCCGCGAGATGATCCAGGGCTGGCAGAAGGCCCGCAACCAGCCGGTTACGGGCTTCCTCACTGCGCCTCAGCAGCAGGCCTTGCTGAGCGAAGCTGCCGCCGGCTTGGCCAAGTACGACGAGGAAGAGAAGAAGCGTGCCGAGGCGGCGGCGCGCGCACGCGCGACGGCGCCGCCGCCGCCGCAGACGACGGGGCCGTCGACATCGGGCCAGACGTATGGGGACGGCGGAGTCGTCTGTATGGACGGGTCCGGGCGGCGCCTGTCCTTCCCGGGCACCAGCTCATGTCCCTACGGCCTGGCGCCGGCGCGGTGAGCGGGACCATGACGACCGCGCGCCGGCGCGAGCGCGGCGATGTGCCATCGAAGCGATGACGCGAGCTTGCGCCGATGCGTGGCGGGGTGCGATTGCTGACGCCCGCGATCTGTGGAATCGTCCCGTGCCGATGACGGTGAGTGGGAGAGCGCGAACGTGAGGCGTCATGAACTCGAGCGTCGACAGGTCGACGCGGATGGTCCGCCTGCGCTGTCCAGGGCTGCCCGACGCCTCGCGGCGGCGGTGTTGGTCCTGTTGGCCGGCCTGTCAAGTGCCGCGCCGGCTGGGGCGGACGACTGGAACTTCAACCAGGAGATCCCCTGTACGACCGCGCCGGTCTATGGCGTGCCGTTCAGCCAATGCTGGGTGTCCAACGTCCGCACGTTCCGGATCGGCAATATCCAGAGCTGGCGCCTGACCTACACCGACACCAGGAGCGAGTTCGCCATCGGCTATTACCGGCTGGTTGCGGCGCATGGCGTCGGCGGCATGAGCCCGGTGACGTCGAACTCTGCCCTGATCGATTGGGTGCGCACCGCCGACGCCCTGAAGCATGTCTCCGGCGGCGGCACCAATTGGGCGGTGTCGACGAGCCCGAGCGGCGAACGCTACGTCACCTTCCAGAAGGGCAATCGCCAGTGCATCGGCTTCGTGCGCAACAGCCCGGCGAACAACTGGACCCTCGGCGCCACCTTCTGCCGCCAATCGGCGACGCCGGTGCCGGTCCAGGAAGTCCAATTCATCTGGGACGCCATCAAGGTGAGGGAGTAGCCGCGGCCCCGTCTAGGGCTTGAATTCCTTGGGCAGCGAGAAGCCCGAGGCTTCCAGCTTCTTTTCGAGGACGGGGATGGCCGCGGCCGTGTTGCCCTTCTGGCAGTTCTCCAGGGCGTACCCGGCCTCGACGTCGAAGCGCCGGCCCGGCGAGTTCTGGACATAGCGCCGATACATCGAGGAGAGCTCGGCACAATAGGCCTTGTCGTCCTTGACTTGCGCGGATGCGGTCACCGGCGCGCCGAGCGACATGCCGGCGATCGCCAGGCCCAGGGAGATCGGCGGGAGCCGGGCGATCGGCAGGATCAGGTCGATTTGCAGGAGCAGGTGTTTCACGAGACCTCCCGTATGCTGGCCGCGGTATCCGGATATCGCGGAAAGGCCGTCATCCCGAGCGAGGCTGCCCGATTCGGCGCTGTTGGCGGCGCCGGCGCCCAGCCCCGAGGCTAGCGCTACTTTCGTCGGCGGATTCGGATTAGCATCGCGCGCTGCAGGCCGCAAAGACGGAGGAAACCATGCCGGTGCGGGTGATCGGAATGATCGGTGTCACGCCGCCCAGCGACGGCGCCACCGTCCACGTCATCCGCGGCGGACTCTCGCCCGCTTACCTGCGTTCCTTCGCCCAGGCGCACGACCAGGCCGGCTTCGACCTGGCGCTGGTCGGCTACACCGCCTCGTCGGCCGAGGGTTTCCTCGTCGCCCAATACGCCGCGCAGCACACCGAACGGCTGGGTTTCCTCATCGCCCATCGTCCGGGGTTCGTCGCGCCGACGCTGGCGGCGCGCAAGATCGCCACCTTCGATCAGCTCACCGGCGGACGCGTCGCGATCCACATCATCTCGGGCGCCAGCGATGCCGAGCAGGAGAACGAAGGCGATTTCGCCCCCAAGGAAGTGCGCTACCGCCGCGCCGCCGAGTACATCGAGGTGATGAAGCGTGTGTGGACGAGCGACAGGCGCTTCGACTTCGAGGGCGAGTTCTATCGCCTGCGCGGCGCGCGCTCCGACGTCCAGCCCCTGCAGAAGCCGCACCCGCCGCTGTTCTTCGGCGGCTCGTCGGAAGGCGCGCTGGCGATGGGCGCCGAGCACTGCGACGTGTTCGCGATGTTCGGCGAGCCGCTCGCCGCCACTGCCCAGCGCATCGCCGAGTTCCGCAGCAGGGCGGCGAGATTCGCACGCACGCCCACCTTCAACATCTCGTTCCGGCCGATCCTGGGCGCGACCGAAGGGGAGGCGTGGGACCGCGCGCGGCGGATCCTGTCGGCCATCAAGAAGCCGGCCGACCCGACGGGCTTCGGCAACAACAAGGTGCCGCTCGATCAGTCGGCGCGCCGCCTGCTCGATTTCGCCGCGCAGGGCGAGACGCATGATGCGCGGCTGTGGATGCCGATCGCCGAGGCGACCGGCGCGACCGGCAACACCTCGTGCCTGGTCGGCACCGCCGAGCAGGTCGCCGATGCTCTGCTCGAGTACTACAAGCTCGGCGTCCATTCGTTCCTGGTTCGCGGCTTCGATCCGTACGAGGACACGATCGAGTTCGGCCGCGAGCTGATCCCGCGCCTGCGCGCCGGCGCGGTCGAGCTCGACAGGGCGATGGCAGCGTAAGCTACATTCCATGTTTCTCCACCTCGAGTGGAGTCCTTCCGACAGGCGATCGTTGCCGCAAAACTCGTACAGATTCGTCAGCACGCCCTTGCACTTGCTGTTATGTACGCCCCGACGAGCGTGTGGTGCAGCGAGTCGCGTGGCTTGGCGTGCGTGGGAGGAAGTAGGCGTATGGCAACGGTCGATATCCGCAACGTGCGGAAGGCGTTCGGGCCGGTCGAGGTTTTGCACGGCGTAAGCGTGGATATTGCAGACGGCGAGTTCGTCGTCCTGGTCGGTCCCTCGGGCTGCGGCAAGTCGACCTTGCTGCGCATGCTGGCCGGCCTCGAGAACATCACCTCGGGCGAGATCGCGATCGGCGGCCGGGTCGTCAATGCGGTGCCGCCCAAGGATCGCGACATCGCGATGGTGTTCCAGAACTACGCGCTCTACCCGCACATGACGGTCTACGACAACATGGCGTTCTCGCTGAAGCTCGCGAACGCACCCAAGTCGGTGATGGACCAGGAGGTGGCGCGCGCCGCCAAGATCCTCGGCCTCGAGCAGCTGCTCCATCGTTTTCCGCGCCAGCTCTCGGGCGGCCAGCGCCAGCGCGTCGCCATGGGCCGCGCCATCGTGCGCAACCCGCAGGTCTTCCTGTTCGACGAGCCGCTCAGCAATCTCGACGCCAAGCTGCGCGTGCAGATGCGCTCGGAGATCAAGGAGCTGCACCAGCGCCTCAAGGTCACCACCGTCTACGTCACCCACGACCAGATCGAGGCCATGACCATGGCTGACAAGATCGTGGTGATGAACAACGGCAACATCGAGCAGGCCGGCCGCCCGCTCGATCTCTACGACAGGCCGACCAACCTGTTCGTCGCGGGCTTCATCGGCTCGCCCGCGATGAACATGCTGAAGGGCACGGTGAGCGGCGGCGCGCTCAAGACCGACGACGGCACGGTGTGGCCGCTGCCCGCTAACGGCGCACGGCCCAAGGACGGCCCGGCGATCTACGGCGTGCGGCCCGAGCATCTGCGGCTCGACAGCGCCGGCATCCGCGCCACCGTGCAGGTCGTCGAGCCGACCGGCTCGGAGACCCAGGTGCTGATGAAGGTCGGCAGCCAGTCGATGATCGGCGCCTTCCGCGAGCGTGTGTCGGCCAAGCCCGGCGAGATCCTGCCGGTGATGCCCGACCCGGCGCTGGTGCATCTGTTCGATCAGCAGTCCGGCCTGCGGATGTGAGTTCGGGGAGTAGTGGTCAGGTAGAGTCAAGGAGGAAGCTCAAGATGGTGTTCATTATCAGGCGGCGCGAGGCGATGGCCGCGGGCGCCGCGGCGGCAGCGATGGCGTTGGCCCGGCAGGCGACCGGCCAGACCATTCCCAAGGCCGACGTGCCGGCGCCCAGGTTCGAGCCGGAGAAGGGCGCTGCCTTGCGCATCCTGCGGCCGGCCCGCTTCGTCGAGCCCGACGAGGTGATCTTCCGCGCCAACACCGCCAAGTTCACCAAGGACACCGGCATCGAGGTGCGCGTCGATTTCGTCGGCTGGGAAGATCTGCGCCAGCAGGCCGCCGTGTCGGCCAACACCGGCGCCGGTCCCGACATCATCCTGGGCTGGGCCGAGGATCCGCATGTCTATGCCGACAAGGTGTCGGAGGTCAGCGACGTCGCAGAATATCTCGGCAAGAAGTACGGCGGGTGGATGTTCCTGGCCGAGAAGTACGGCAAGAAGGCCGGCACCAACAACTGGATCGGCATGCCGTTCGGCGGCTCGACAGGCCCGATCGTCTATCGCAAGTCGGCGGTCAAGGAAGCCGGCTTCGATACGGTGCCGTCGAGCCATGCCGATTTCCTCAAGCTCTGCCAGGGCCTGAAGAAGATCAACAAGCCGGCGGGCTTCGCGCTCGGCAACGCGGTCGGCGACGGCAACGGCTTCGCCAACTGGCTGATCTGGTCGCATGGCGGCTTCCTGGTCGACGAAGGCGGCAAGGTGGCGATCAACAGCAAGGAGACGGTCGCGGCGCTGAAGTACCTCAAGGAGCTCTATCCGACCTTCGTGCCGGGCACGATGTCGTGGGGCGACGTCAGCAACAACCGCGCCTTCGCCGCCAACGAGCTGTTCCTGACCGCCAACGGCGTGTCGCTCTACTTCGCGCTGAAGAACGATCCGGCGACCAGGGCGATCGCCGACGACACCGACCATGCGCCGCTCATGAAAGGCGCCATCGACAAGCAGCCGCAGTCGGCGCTGGTGCTGAATGCCATGCTGTTCAAGCATTCCAAGTTTCAGAACGCGGCCAAGGCCTACCTGACCTACATGATGGAGGCCGAGCAGTACGACGCCTGGCTGACCGGCTGCCTGGGCTACTGGGCGCATCCGCTCAAGGCCTACAATTCGAGCAAGGTATGGGACAGCGACCCCAAGCTCGCGGTCTATCGCGAGGGCATGAACAACCAGTTCTGGACCGGCTACAAGGGCCCGATCACCCAGGCCGCCGGCACCGTCGCCGCCGAGTACATCCTGGTGCAGATGTGCGCCTCGGTGGCCTCCGGCCAGGCGACGCCGGAAGACGCCGCGAAGGAGGCCGAGCGCCGCACCCGGCGGTATTACCGCTGACTCCCATCCTCCCCAGCTTCGCTGGGGAGGTGTCCGCGTCTAAAGGCGTTTGGCCGCTCTGCGGCCAAAAGCCGATGCGGACGGAGGGGTCAAGGGCGACAGTCACGATGCTCATGACCCCTCCGTCGCCGTAAGACGGCGACACCTCCCCAGCTTCGCTGGGGAGGAAGCATGAGATGAGCCTCCGGAGGCCAGATGACCGTCGCCACCGTTTCCGACTGGACCCGCACCCGGCCGCAGCCCGGCTGGCTGATGCGGGTGTTCGACTACAAGCCGTTCCTGATCTTCCTCTGCCTGGTGCCGGCCGGCGGCCTGCTCACCGTGTTCCTGACCTATCCGCTGGGGCTCGGCGTATGGCTCGCCTTCACCGACACCAAGATCGGCCGCACCGGCCAATGGATCGGGCTGGAGAATTTCGAGTACCTGCTCGAGGACCCGCTGTTCTGGAAAGCGGTGTTCTACAGCGTGTTCTACACCGGCGTGGCGACCTTCGGAAAATTCGCCCTCGGCCTGTGGCTGGCGCTGCTGCTCAACAACCACGTGCCCTTCAAGAGCCTGCTGCGCGCCATCATCCTGCTGCCGTGGATCGTGCCGACGGTGCTGTCGGCCATCGCCTTCTGGTGGATCTACGATCCGCAATTCTCGATCCTGTCCTACCTCGCGGTCGACGTGCTGCATATCCGCAGCGAGAATTTCGACTTCCTCAGCACGACCTGGCCGGCGCGCTGGTCGCTGATCGCCGCCAACATCTGGCGCGGCATCCCGTTCGTGGCGATCTCGCTGCTGGCCGGCCTGCAGACCATCTCGCCGTCGCTCTACGAGGCGGCGCTGCTCGACGGCTCCACGGCGTGGCAGCGCTTCCGCTACATCACCTTCCCGCTGCTGCTGCCGATCCTCGCGATCGTCATGACGTTCTCGATCATCTTCACCTTCACCGACTTCCAGCTGGTCTACGCCATCACCCGCGGCGGGCCGGTCAACTCGACCCACCTGATGGCGACGCTGGCCTTCCAGCGCGGCATCGCCGGCGGCGAGCTGGGCGAGGGCGCGGCGATCGCCGTCTCGATGATCCCGTTCCTCGTCTTCGCCACGCTGTTCAGCTACTTCGCGCTGGCGCGCCGCAAGTGGCAGCAGGGAGAGGCCAATGACTGACACTCCCGCCAACCAGACCCAGTCGACCGCCACGGTGGTCCCTGAGCAGATGGCATGGGACAGCCGCGCCCGGCGCATGGTGACGATCTACCTGCCGCTTGCCTGCTTCGTCATCATCCTGCTGTTCCCATTCTATTGGATGACCATCACGTCGTTCAAACCGAACGCCGAGCTGTACGACTACAAGACCTACAATCCGTTCCTGATCGGCAGCCCGACGCTCGATCACGTCTACAAGCTGCTGTTCGCCACGTCCTATCCGCGGTGGCTGCTGACGACCATGGGGGTGGCGGTGTGCGCCACCTTCCTGTCGCTGCTGTCGAGCGTGCTGGCGGCCTACGCCATCCAGCGCCTGCGCTTCCGGGGCAGCCAGTATGTCGGCCTCGGCATCTATCTCGCCTACCTGGTGCCGCCGTCGATCCTGTTCATTCCGCTGGCCACCACGGTCTACCAGCTCGGCCTGTTCGACACGCCGCTGGCGCTGATCCTGACCTACCCGACTTTCCTGGTGCCGTTCTGCACCTGGCTGCTGATCGGCTACTTCAAGTCGATCCCCTACGAGCTCGAGGAATGCGCCCTGATCGACGGCGCCACGCGCCTGCAGATCCTGCGCCGCATCACCCTGCCGCTCGCCGTGCCGGGACTGATCTCGGCCGGCATCTTCTCCTTCACCCTGTCATGGAACGAGTTCATCTACTCGCTGGCCTTCATCCAGAGCAGCGAGAAGAAGACCGTGCCGGTCGCCATCCTGACCGAGCTGGTGTCGGGCGACGTCTACCAGTGGGGCGCGTTGATGGCGGGCTCCCTGCTGGGCTCGCTGCCGGTGGCGATCTTCTACTCGTTCTTCGTCGACTACTACGTCTCGTCCCTCACGGGTGCGGTGAAGGAGTGAGATGTTCCCCGCCTCCCCAGCGAAGCTGGGGAGGTGTCCGCGTAATCGCGGACGGAGGGGTCATGAGTCACGTGAGGAGGCCTCCGACCCCTCTGTCGCCGCATGACGGCCACTTCGTGGGGAGGAGACTCAGAGCTTTCCGCTCGCGACCTCGAGCCACAACTCGCGCACCTCGCCGTCGAGGTCGTCGACCACCTTGCAGACGTCGTCGAGGATCATCGTCGGCCGCGTCGCCGCCGTGTAGGCGGGCCATGCCGGCAGCGCGGCGTTGTCGGGCCTGCCGGTGCGTGCGAAGGTGGCCCAGGTCGCCGACACGCGATCGGCCAGCGCCTGGTCGCCGGGCCGGCGATGGGACGCGCCGATCACGTGCAGCGTGTCGAACACGAACGGCACGTCGACCGAGTGCGGCGACTTCAGTCGGCCGCCGAACGCCGGCGTCTCCCAGTCGAGGCTGTACATCCACACCGGCGCCTGGCCGCGCGCCGCCTTGGCGCCGGCCAGCATCAGCTCGCGCACGTGGAAGTTCGACATGGTGAGGGCGGTGATCAGGCGGTCGGTCGGGCTCGCGTCGGGGTCGCGCCGCTTGTAGTAGGCGAGCAGCGTCTCCGCCGCGCCGCCCGCCACCGCCGCGACGCGGGTGCGCAGCTCCTCCTCGGTGATCGTGCGGTTCCACACCTTGTCGTCGGGCGCGAAGAAGATCGCGGTCTCGTCCTTGGTGCCACCGACCATGATCGGCACATCGTCCGAGATCGCCGGGGCCGCCGGATCGAAGGGGTGCGCCGGCAGCACCGTGCCGTCGATCACCGGCCCGAAATTGTAGCGATCGAGCAGTGGCAGCCGGGGCCGCGGCAACGTCTGCTGCGCCGGCGCCACGGCCTCTTGCAGGCGGGCGAGCGGCAGGGCCTGCAGCGCCGCGAGCTGGTCCGGTCGCAACCCGAGATGCTTCAGCACCGCGTGGGCAAGCCGAGCGGTGCGCTCGGGCTCGGCGAAGCGCACGCTGGCGCCGCTCTGCACGATGGCCTTGTGGAACAGGCCTTTCGCCTCGGGCATGGCGAGCAGCGCGCAGGATTTTCCGCCGCCGCCCGACTGGCCGAAGATCGTGACGTTTCCCGGATCGCCGCCGAAGCGCGCCGCATGCTCTCGAACCCACTTCAGCGCCAACACGAGATCGAGCACGCCGGCGTTGCCGGACCGGGCGAAGCGTTCGTCGCCCAGGCTCGACAGGTCGAGATGGCCGAAGATGTTGAGGCGGTGATTGACCGCGAAGACCACGACGTCCTGGCGCCGCGCCAGGTTGGTGCTGTCGTAGCGCGGGGCGTTGGCCGAGCCGTAGGAGAACGCGCCGCCGTGCAGCCAGACCATCACCGGCCGCTTGCCGCTGTCGAGGCCGGGCGTCCAGACATGCAGGGTCAGGCAATCCTCGCCGACCGGCAGCGTGTCGACCGGCCCCCACACCGTCGCGAGCTCGGGCCGCTGCGGCGCGGCTGGTGCCTGCGGCGAGCGCCCGGCATAGGTGACGGCCTCGCGGACCCCCGTCCAGGGCTCCGGCTTGCGGGGCGGCATGAAGCGATTGGCGCCGGCTGTCGAGGCGCCGTAGGGGATGCCCTTGAAGATGTGCACGCCCTTGTCGGTGACGCCCACCACCTTGCCGGAGGCGGTCTCGACGACGGGAGAGGGCGCGGTCGCGGCGGACCGCAGCGAGGGGGTAACGGCATCTCCGGCCATGGGCTTGTCCTTTCTCGTCAACCTCCTCCCCAGCTGCGCTGGGGAGGTGTCGCGTCATACGCGACGGAGGGGGCATGGGCCATGAATCATGGTTTCACGATTCATGCTCATGGCTCATGACCCCTCCGGCGGCGAAGACGCCAACACCTCCCGGGCGAAGCTGGAGAGGAAGCAAAGTTACTGCCTCGACAGCAGCTTGGTCGTGATGGTGCTCCACTCGTCCTGCAGCGAGACGTCGGTCGGCATCGGGTGGCGCGCGCGCTGGTACCAGCCGCCGGCGTTGCGCATGTCGCCTTCCTGGCGATGCAGGTGGGCATGGACCCAGTTGCAGTCGTCATCGTCCTCGTGCTGCTGCACGCACTGGTGGGCGCGGTCCCAGTCGCCGCGCAGCAGCCACCACAGGGCCTGGAGGGCCGGGCTGACATCCGTCGGAGGCGCGTCGGCCGAGATGCTGCTGCGGAAGGAATCGATGGTCGTCATGATCGTGACTCCCTTGTTCTCGTGACGATGACGAGCGCATTCATGTCGGCGTGTCCCTACAGATACTTCGCCGGCCGGATCATCGCCCGCCACATGTGGGCGACCGGGCTGTTGTCGAAGCCCAGCCCCTGCTCGGGCTGCCGGAAGTGGCGGCCGATGACGTCGGTGAACTCTTCCAGCTCGACATGCAGGTTGGGATCGAACGAGTAGATGTCGTGCAGGGTGATCTGCCGGCCCGTCATGTACCATTTATGATCGCGCATCCGCTTGTAGTCCTCCTCGACATAGGGGTCGGGGCGGTAGTCGGCGCCGAACGCGGTCACGTAGGATTGCGGGTACTCGTAGCCCACCGAATCGTCGGGATAGAAGCGCAGCACCTGGTGGGCGCGGATCGCCCAGGTGATCTCCTCGTCGACATAGGGCTCGACCAGCTGGGCGCCCCAGTAGCCGTGGTCGCCGCGGATGAAGCCGATGGTCGAGATGTCGTGCAGCAGGCAGGCCAGAACCATCTTCTCGGGCAGGCCGGCCGTCACGGCGTGCCGGGCGCTCTGCAGCAGGTGCATGCTGGGGCCGAAGCGGTACTTGAAGAAGTCGATCAGGGTCGGCTTCTCCGGCATCGCCGGCAGGCGTGGATCGTCGCCCATCAGCACCCGCGCCTTGGGATGCTGCTTCATCAACAGGCCGGCATTGGGTGGCGGGCTCATGTCGCCATCGGCCATCGTGTAGAGGCGCGACTTGATGACGATGTAGTCGAGCTCCTCGGACATCTTGGCTTCGAGCGCATCGGCGCGCTGCGACAGGCTCATGCTGGCGTTCATGGCTGGCCCTTCCTCCGCTTGCCTCCCGGATCGGGAGTGTTGCGGCGAGCCTAGCACGAGGCGTGCGGGAAGGACGACCCCGGGCGCGGCCGGTCAGCGTTGCCCGCCCCGGAGGAGGCACCCGGCTATCGCGGCGCCGGCTACCGGTCGGGCGGCAGGAAGCAGGGGAACTCCTCGACGTAGCGGAAGTAGCGCGCCAGGTGACGATCGGAAGCAGTCAGCAGGCCACGGCGGAAGCGGATCGTGCTGAGCACCGGGAGGTCCTCGCCGTTCAGCCGATCCACCATCTGTCGCACCGCGGGCAGCCGCGCTTCCTCGCCCTTGGGCACCCCGACCACGAAATGGCCGCGCGACCAGCCCGGCTCGACCGGCGCGCCGCTGAACAGCATGTACATGTCCTGGCCGGCGATATGGAGGTGCTGGGCGAACACGTTGGTACCGCTGATGCGGCCATGCTGGACGCCGCTCTCGAACTCGATGCCGCTCGCATCGACCTGCAGCTCGTCGGGCACGGCGATTGCCGGCAACCCGTGCAGTGTCTGCAGATGCTGGAAATCGACGCCGTTGGAGACGGCGATCCAGGTGTCGAACGGGGCAGGCGCCCGCTCGTGTGCCTCGAAGGTAGGGACGTGAGCCGCATCGCGAGGCTCTCGCCGACCTGTTCCGGCGGGCGCAGTCGGCCGGACTTCTCCGGCCCGGCGATCCCTACCGCATGGGCGGCCAGTTCTTCTCCCTGCTGTGGAGCGATCTCATGCAGCGTCTCCTGCTGGGCGTCGTGCGCGCGCCCGACATACGGGAGATCGAGCGGCGTGCCGTTGCGGCAACGGAAGCAGTGCTGGCGTTGAATGGCATGCCCGGCACTTGAGGTCGGGGCGTGCCATCCCGAAGGTCGGTGTCGTCTTCTGGGCCTCGGACGTCCCGCCTTGCCGGGAAGCATGCGCAGGCGCGATGTATTGCGGATGTGCCCGGCGCGTAATACGATCGTGCCATGAAGACGTTGACGGTTCGACTGCCCGAGGCGTTGGTCGCCCAGCTCGAAGCCGAGTCGCGCCGGCGCAAGCTGTCGAAGTCCGACGTGGTGCGTGAGCGGCTGACTGCAACCGGCGAATCTCGCCAACCGGCTCTGCTCGATGCCATCGCCGACGTCGTCGGTTCGGTCGAAGGGCTGCCGCGCGATCTGAGCGCGCGGACGAAAAAGTACCTGAAGTCGACGGGATATGGTCAAAAGCGCGCTCGTTGACGCTGGGTTCCTGGTGGCGCTGCTCAGTCGCCGCGATGCCAATCATCGCTGGGCTGCCGCGCAAGCGCCACGCTTGCCTCCCCCTTGGACGACTTGCGAAGCGGTGCTGTCGGAGGCTTCGCATCTGCTCGGTAGGCGCGGGACCGCGAGCCTGACGTCACTGCTTCACCGCGGCGCTCTCGTCTGCGGCTTTCGTTTCGCCGACGACATGAACGCCGTACTCGGGCTCTTGGAGAAATATGCCGACGTGCCGATGAGTTTCGCGGATGCCTGCCTTGTCCGCATGACGGAGACGCTGAACGATCCTGTGCTGCTGACCACCGACAGTGATTTCCGCATCTACCGGCGGCATGGCCGGCAGGCTGTTCCGTGTGTGTTGCCGCGTTGAAGCCGAGACCGGCAAGGCACGCTGCGAGTGGATTGGGGACGCGCTTCGGACGCCACATCCCGCAATTGCGCCGCGCCTTTCATTGTCCTCCCCAGCTTCGCTGGGGAGGTGCCCCGTCAACGGGGCGGAGGGGTCATGAGCTTCAGTCCCGCTGCTCATGACCCCTCCGTCGCCTAGGCATTTTGGCCGCAGAGCGGCCAAAAGCCCTTAGACGGCGACACCTCCCCAACAGAGTTGGGGAGGAGGACGAGAGAGCGCCCAGATGCGAGTGCCCTGCCCCCGGTGCCGGATTGCCGTGCGGGACGCTGGCTTGCCTGTGGCAACGCGCAAGGTCAAGGTGCGGCGCAAAGGAGTTCCAAGCCATGAGTGGAGTCACGCGGCGGGCATCATTGATCGGAGGAATGGTGCTGACTCTTGCATCGTCGGTTGGCGCGCGCGCGCAGGCGCGCTTCCCAGAGCGGCCGATCCGGCTGATCGTGCCGTGGGCGGCAGGCGGGCCGGCCGATGGCGGCTTCCGCATCCTCGCCGAAGCCTCCGCCAAGAAGCTCGGCCAGCCGGTCGTGGTCGAGAACAAGGCAGGCGCGTCCGGCGTGCTCGGCGCCATCGCCCTGCAGGAGGCCAAGCCGGACGGCTACGTCGTCTCGCAGATGCACATGAGCGTGCTGCGCCAGCCGCTGCTCAATCCGCAGCTGCCCTACCATCCGATCAAGGACCTGACCTACATCCTGCAGATCACCGGCTTCGTGATGGGCGTGGTGGTGCGCACCGAAGCGCCATGGCGCACGCTGCCCGAGCTGCTCGACTACGCCAAGGCCAATCCGGGCAAGCTGAACTACGGCACGCTCGGCATCGGATCCACGCAGCACCTGGCGATGGAGCGGGTGGGCATGGCGAAGGGGCTCGCCTGGACCCACGCGCCCTACCGCGGCACGGCCGACACCTTGCGCGCCCTGCTGGGCGGCGAGATCGACTTCGCGTCGGAAGCGTCGGGCTGGGCGCCGATGGTCGCGGCCGGCAAGCTGCGCCTCCTCGCGGTCTTCACGGGCGAGCGGGCCAAGCGCTTTCCCGAGGTGCCGACGGTGCGCGAGCTCGGCATGGACATCGTCGTCGACAGTCCCGGCGGGCTGATCGGTCCGCGCAACATGGATCCCGCCGTGGTTGCCGTTCTCGCCGACGCCTTCCGCGCCGCAGCGGAATCGCCGGAGCATCTCAAGTTTCTCGACAACATGGATCAGCCGCTGCTGCTGATGGACGGCCCAGCCTATCGCGACTCGATGGCGCGCACGCTCGAGGAAGAACGCGAGCTGCTGCGCCGGCTGAAGCTGTTACCGGCGTGATCTCTTCTGGGCCGCGGGCGTCCCGCCCGCCCGTGAGCGCGAGCGAGCAGGACGCCCGCGGTCCAGAAGAGGCCTCGCTAGCGTCAGCGCGAGTAGACCGTCGTCGTGGTCTGAGGGGTGGTGTAGGTCGTCGCGCTGACGGCGGGCGCCGGGGTCACGACAGCAGCCGTCGCGGGGACCGGCTGGACCGTGCGGGTCTCGGTGTAGCTGCACGCTGACAGGGCCGCGGTCAAAGCGATGGCAGCCACGATGATCGGCTTCATGATTCCTCCTCGTCATCAATCGTACGATCGAGAACGGCATCATCCGCTGGCGGTTGCGATACCTCGACGCCGACCCGGAGCGCGTGCCCGCCTTGTTGCCGAATGGCCACACCATCGATCATTCTGTGACTGCTATCGATAGTGGCCACAGGATGGTTGCGCTCCATGGAAGCGCTTGAAGGAACAAGGCTGCAGCCAAGCGGCCCGAGGGAGGGATAGGGACCGATGAGCAAGCCGTCGCTGCGCCTGGGAGTCGCCTACGATTTCCGCAATCCGGCCGAGTCCGGCATGGGTCACCAGCAACTCTACGCCGCGATCATGGATCAGGTCGCGTGGCTCGATGGGCTGGGGCTCGATCTCGTGTGGTTCACCGAGCATCACTTCGTCGAGGACGGCTACCTGCCGTCGTGGATTCCTGTCGCCGCGGCGATGGCGGCGCGGACCAAGCGCGTGCGCTTCTCCTGCGACGTCTGCCTGCTGCCGTTCAATCATCCGATCCGCTTGGCCGAGGATCTGGCAGTGCTCGACAACATCAGCGGCGGGCGAGTCGAGATCGGCGTCGGCATGGGTTACGCACCGCACGAGTTCCGCGGCTTCGGCCTGCCGGTGTCGCGCCGGGTGTCGCTGACCGACGAAGGGATCGCCGTGCTGAAGCGTGCCTTCACCGGCGAGAAGTTCAGCTTCGAGGGCAAGCGCTATTCCTTCCAGGACGTCACCATCACGCCGGGCTACGTGCAGCCCGGCGGGCCGCCTTTGTGGGTGGCGGCGATGGCCGAGCCCGGCGCGCAGAGGGCGGCGCGCTTCGGCGCCAACCTGCTGCCGCAAGGGCCGCGCGCCCAGTCGCTCGACGCCTGGACGAAGCAGGTGCGCGCCGACGGCCGCGACCCGGGCTCGTTCCGTATCGGCATCATCCGTTCGTGCCTGGTCACCGATGACCGCGAGCGCGATTGGGCCGCCGTCCGCGTCGCCGAGCGGCGGCGCATGGAAGTCTACAATCGATTCCGCGAGGCGGCGGGCGGGCATGGCGGCGTCGCCGGCATCACCGAGGCTGAGCGCATCCCCCAGACCTGGGTGGTCGGCACCGTCGATCACTGCGTGGCCGAGCTCTCGGCCTTCATCGAAGAGTATGGACTGACCGATATCGTGTCGTGGGCAGTGCCGCCCGGCATGCGGCCGGACGACATGAGCGCCAGCCTGGAGCGCTATGCGCGCGACGTTGCCCCTTGCCTGAGGGCACGCTTCGGCGGCAGCCCTTGAGGCGGCCCACCGGTCATAGGATATATGGTATCGGTGTGCGAACGGCCTGAGCCGGCATGCGGCCTTCCGGAAGGCCGCAGCGAGCGTGGCCCGGCCTCAATGCGTGAAGGGGTGCTCGTGCGAGCCTGGATTTGGCGTATCGCGGTGACATGCGTTCTCGTAGCGGTCGTCGCGGGCGGCTATGCGTGGTGGAAGCAGCCTCCGGCGAAGCAGGCGGCGCCGCAGGCACCGCCGCCGCCCGAGGTCGGTGTGGTCGAGCTGCAGGCCGCCAACGTCCCGCTGCCGCTCGAGTTTTCCGGCCGGGTCTCGAGCTTTCGCGCCGTCGAGATCCGCGCCCAGGTGAGCGGCGTGCTGCAGAGGCGCGAGTTCCAGGAAGGCGCCATCGTCAAGGCGGGCGAGGTGCTGTTCCGCATCGACCCGCGCACCTACGAGGCGGCGCTGGCGCGGGCGACCGCCCAGGCCGCCCAGGCGCGCGCGACGCTGACCCAGGCCGAGGAGAACTATAAACGCGTCGAGGGCCTGGCCTCGCAGAAGGTCTCGACCCAGAAGAACCTCGAGGACGCCATCGCCGCCCGCGACCAGGCGCGTGCCGCGATCCAGTCGACCGAGGCCGACGTGCTGACGGCGAAGCTCAATCTCGAGTTCACCACCATCAAGGCGCCGGTGACCGGCCCGACCAGCCTCGTCTCGCCGCCCGAGGGCACGCTGATCCAGGCGCAGCAGACCGTGCTGACGACGATCACCCAGCTCGATCCGGCCTATGTGAACTTCACCTTCACCGAAGGCGAGATGCGCCAGCTTCAGGAGGTCGAGCGGCCGCACGACGAGCTGTTCGATCCGGAGACCGTCAAGGTCGAGCTGCAGTTCGGCGACGGCGCTGTCTATCCGCAGCTCGGCAAGATCGACATGCGCTCGCGCACCATCGATCCGCGCACCGGCACGATCCTGATCCGCGCCATGTTCCCCAACAGCGACGGCGCCCTGCTGCCCGGCCAGTTCGTGCGCGTGAAGCTGACCGGCATCGTGCTGCAGAATGCCATCGTGGTGCCCAAGGCCGCGATCTCGCAGGGCCCGCTCGGCGCCTTCGTCTATGCGATCGAGCCCGACTCGGTGGCGCGCGCCCGCCAGGTGCGCATCTTCCGCGAGCTCGACAACGGCTTCATCGTGCGCAAGGGCCTCAAGGCGGGCGACCGCATCGTCGTCGACGGCGTGATCCGCGTGCGGCCGGGCAATGTCGTGAAGCCGGTCCCGATTGCCGAGGCGAAGGGAGCGGGGCAGCCGGCAGCGGGGCAACCGGCCGCGGGGCAACCGGCCGCGGGCGCCAAGCCGTGATCTCGAAATTCTTCATCGACCGGCCGGTCTTCGCGTCGGTCCTCTCGATCGTCATCGTGCTGGCCGGCCTGGTCGCCATGCGGGCACTGCCGATTTCGCAGTATCCCCAGATCGTGCCGCCCGAGGTGGTCATCTCGGCCAGCTATCCCGGCGCCACCGCCGAGACCATCGCCCAGACGGTGGCGGCCCCGCTCGAGCAGCAGATCAACGGCGTCGAGCGCATGATCTACATGCAGTCGACCTCGACCGGCTCGGGCACCATGAACCTGTCGGTGACCTTCGAGATCGGCACCAATCCCGACCAGAACGCCATCAACGTCAACAACCGCGTGCAGCGCGCCCTGCCGTTGTTGCCGGCCGAGGTCGCGCGCCAGGGCATCGTCGTGCAGAAACGCTCGACGTCGATCCTGCAGGTGATCACGATGTCGTCGCCGGACAACCGCTACGACACGATCTACATCAGCAACTACGCGCTGGTGAACATCCTCGACGAGATCCGCCGCCTGCCCGGCGTCGGCGACGCCTCGCTGTTCGGCGCCTCCGACTACTCGATGCGCATCTGGCTCCGGCCCGACAAGCTCGCCCAGTTCAATCTCACCCCGGCCGACGTCGCCGCCGTGATCCGCGAGCAGAACCAGCAATTCGCCGCCGGCCGCTTCGGCGAGGAGCCGATGAACAGCCCGCAGGTCTTCACCTACTCGGTGACGACGCCGCCGCGCCTCGTCGATCGCACGCAGTTCGAGGACATCATCATCCGCTCCGAGGAGAATGGCGGGGCGCTCCGGCTGAAGGACGTGGCGCGGGTCGAGCTGGGGGCGCTGCTCTACGGCTTCTCCGGCACCTTCAACGGCTCGCCGGCGGTGCCGATCGCCGTCTACCTGCAGCCCGGCGCCAACGCGCTCGCGGTCGCCGCCTCGGTGCGCGAGACCATGGAGCGCATCTCCAAGCGCTTCCCCGTCGGTCTGCGCTACGACATCCCGTTCGACACCACGCGCTTCGTCGAGGTCTCGATCGAGGAAGTGGCCATCACCTTCGTCGAGGCGATCGCGCTGGTCGTGCTGGTGGTGTTCCTGTTCCTGCAGAGCGTGCGGGCGATGATCATCCCGGTCATCGCCATCCCGGTGTCGATCATCGGCACCTTCGCCGGCATGTTCCTGCTGGGATTCTCGATCAATCTCCTGACCCTGTTCGGCCTGGTGCTGGCGATCGGCATCGTGGTCGACGACGCCATCGTCGTGCTGGAGAACGTCGAGCGCATCATGTCGACCACCGGCAAGGGACCGCGCGAGGCCGCCATCCAGGCGATGCAGGAGGTGACCGGCCCGGTCATCGCCATCGTGCTGGTGCTGTGCGCGGTGTTCATCCCGGTGTCGTTCCTCGGCGGCCTGGCCGGCGAGCTTTACCGCCAGTTCGCCGTCACCATCGCCGTGTCGGTGGTGATCTCGGGCGTGGTGGCGCTGACCCTGACGCCGGCGCTGGCGGCGCTGATCCTGAAGCCGGCGCACGGCCCGCCGCTGGCGCCGTTCCGTGTCTTCAATCGCGGCTTTGCCTGGCTGACCTCGACCTACACCGGGGGGGTCGGCTTCCTGCTGCGCAACGCCTTCCTGGGTATTGCCGGCTTCGTCGTCGTGCTGGGCTCGACCTGGGCCCTGTTCCAGCGCATCCCGGGCAGCCTCGTGCCGGCCGAGGACCAGGGCTACGTCTTCATGGTGACGGTCCTGCCGCCGGCCGCCGCCATCTCGCGCACCCGCGAGGTCACCAGGGAGGCGACGGCGGCGTTGATGAAGAACCCCGCGGTGGCCCACGTCGTCACCTTCTCGGGTTTCGACCTGCTGTCGCGCGCGCTCAAGACCAATTCCGGCATCTCGTTCGTGACCCTGAAGGACTGGTCGGAGCGCAAGGATCCCGCCGAGGATGCGCGCAACCTCGCGCCGGCGCTCGCCCGCATCAACGCCAACTTCAAGGACGGCATCGTCATCGGCTTCAACCCGCCGCCGATCATCGGCATCAGCGTCACCGGCGGCTTCGAATTCTTCCTCCAGGATCGCTCCGGCGGCCCGCTCACCGGCCTGGGCGAGGCGGTCAGCAAGGTGGTGGCGGCGGCCAACCAGCGGCCCGAGCTGCGCGGTGTGCAGACCACCTTCACGACGGCCGTGCCGCAGTACCGCATCGACGTCGATCGCGACAAGGCGCGCGCGCTCGGCATCCCCATCAACGCCATCTTCGACACCATGCAGAGCTCGTTCGGCAGCCTCTATGTCAACGACTTCTCGCTGTTCGGCCGAACCTATCGCGTCAGCCTGTCGTCGGAGGCCGACTACCGCGAGAAGCCGGACGACATGCGCCATGTCTTCGTGCGCTCCGACAACAATGTCATGGTGCCGCTGAGCGAGCTGGTCACCTTCACCCGCATCCTCGGACCCGACGCCGTCGACCGCTTCAACATCTTCCCGGCCGCCAAGGTGATCGGCGGGCCGGCGCCGGGCTACTCGTCGGGCCAGGCGATCGCCGCCATGCAGGACGTCGTCGCCAAGACCCTGTCCAACGATTTCACCATAGGCTGGATCGGCTCGGCCTATCAGGAGCTCGCCACGGCGGGCTCCGGCCAGCTGGGTTTCGTCTTCGGCCTGGTCATGGTGTTCCTGATCCTGGCGGCGCAGTACGAGCGCTGGTCGCTGCCGCTCGCCGTGCTGACCGCGGTGCCGTTCGCCGTGCTGGGCGCGCTGCTCGCCATCTGGTGGCGCGGCCTCGACAACGACGTCTATTTCCAGATCGGCCTGGTCACCCTGATCGGCCTCGCGGCCAAGAACGCCATCCTGATCATCGAGTTCGCCGCCCAGCGCCATCGCCAGGGCCTGTCGGTCTACGACGCCGCCATCGAGGCCGCGCGCCTGCGCTTCCGCCCGATCGTCATGACCTCGCTCGCCTTCGTGCTGGGCGTGCTGCCGCTCGCCATCAGCACCGGCGCCGGCTCGGCCAGCCGCCATTCGATCGGCACCGGCGTGATCGGCGGCATGCTGGCCGCGACGTTCGTCGCCATCCTTTTCGTGCCGCTGTTCTTCCGCCTGCTGACGCCGGCGAGGAAGACACCGGTGGCCGAGAGCAAGGTGCTGGATCGACCCTCTCACGCCACAGGCGACGGGGAGTGACGTCGCGGCGCGCGGCCGCTCATTGCTGGGAGCGCGCCGCTCATTGGCGCTAACTTGCAAAGGGACCTCACGCTGAGGAGCGGCCCGCAGGGCCGCGTCTCGAATAGCGCGCGGTAAACCGCGCGTCGTCGGCAGCGTGGCAGGTGCTGCGACACCGCTTTCCCAGCGATCTCGTGTGTAACCCATCCTTCGAGACGCCACGCTCCGCGCAGCTCCTCAGAGCCTGTGACTTTCTTCGTCGGAAGCCTTACGTCGGACCGTATTCGGCACGCTGTCGAAGATGGTCGACCAGCTGGCGGGTCGTGATCGGCAAGGCGGCGAAGTCCCGTGCGACCATCGTGAAGACCGACATGATCGAAATCGAGTGTCGAGCTGAAGGAAGCCACCTTCCGGCACGCCAGCGCGTGATCGCCCGGCACGACCAGCACGAGCTCGTCCCTGCGATAGGGCAGCCTCTGCAGACCACGCATGCTCGACGGGATGCTGCCGCTGCAGATGCCCAGGTCCGTCGTACCTTCCACCAGGAAATGGCCTTGCCTTCAGTCGGCTGCTTCAGCGCCGCGGCCCGGCCGGATGGTTTGCACGAAGGCGCGGGCGATGGCCTCGCCGGCCCGATCCGACGCGGCCGCATGCCGGGCGGCCATTTCGGGGTAGCGATCGAGCCAGCCGGGCGATCTCCTTTCGACGATATCGCGAAACTCGACCAGCCAGGCGTCAACGACCTCGGTGCTGGCCTCGAAGTGGAACTGGGTGCCGTAGGCGGCGCGGCCGATGCGAAAACACTGGTTGGGCACTACCGATCCAGACACGAGGTGCGCGGCGTTTGCGGGCAGGGAGAACGTATCGACATGCCACTGAAAACTGTCGAACCGCGCGCCGATCCCGGCGAACAGCGGATCGGCCGCGCCCTCCGGCGTGACGTCGAGGGTCGTCCAGGCGAACTCGCGGGCGCCGTCCAGGTGATTCTCGCCGCCGTAGGCGCGTGCAAGCAGCTGGGCGCCCAGGCAGACTCCCAGGACCGGCTTGTCGGCGTCACCGAAGCGGCGCATGAGGTTGGCAAGCGCGGGCAGGTAGGGATAGTCGGCGTCATCCACGGCGCTCTGCTTGCCGCCCATGACGATCAGCGCGTCGTGCTGATGGATGCCGGTCGGCAACGCGCCGTCCTTCCAGGGGCGAAACCAGTCGAGGCGAGCGCCGGCCTCGTCCAGGGCCCGGCCCAGCGTGCCGAGATACGTGTTCTCCATGTTCTCGACGATGGCGACGCGCACCCTGCTTTCTCCGATCCGTGGCGCCCACTTTCCCGGAACCGGCGCGCAGGATCAACCTGCCTGAAGAAGGCGGCGCAGACCGACTGACGGACAGACCATCTGAGGAACCATGCATGACTGGAAGGCTATCGATCATCGTTGTCCGCTGCCTGTGGTCGGACGACCCTTTACGCCGCCAGGTTGCCTCGACTCTGTCGGACATGGCAGGCTGAGCCATTCAACGAGGGGAAGAGCTCATGTTCAATCGTCTGTCGCTGTTCGGCATTGCCGCGGTCGTTGCCTGGTCGGGAGCGGCAAGCGCTCAATCGCTCGACATGAAAGGCACCTGGGTGGGCACGAGCAAGAGCATCGTCAGCGGTCTGCCCGCGCACCATCCGGCGACCGTGGCGGCAAAGCCGGCGGGAGACAACCGCCTCACCGAGGTACCGTTCACGACCAGGATAGAGGGGCAGGACGGCAATCGCGTGTGGGGCATCAATTCGTCGCCCGCTGCATCCCTTCCCATTGTCGGTGTCATCTCGCCGGACGGAAAGCAGCTTCGCCTGATCGTGAAGGGTCGGGGCATCGTCGAAGGCACGATCGTCGATCCGGATACGATCGAGATCTTCTACACCGAGGATCACAACGGCGTAACCGTCGCGGCGACCAATACCTGGAAGCGGCAGAAATAGCGCCGTCGACCGTGGCCGCATTGGGCTCGGTCATCGACCGCGAAAGGGCAAGCAACCCTGGTCGATTCCGATCCTTCTGCGGTGTTTGTGATCTGAGGAGGCAGGCAGATGGCTCGGCCCGCGAATGGTGAACTTCCTGTCATCGATGTCGGCAGCCTCTGGCGCGATGCCGGTGACGGCGAGCTGTCGCGGCTCGGCGAGCAAGTCGCGCGTGCCTGCCGGTCGACCGGCTTCTTCTACATCGCCAACCACGGCGTGGCGCGCGAGCTGATCGATGCGGCCTTCGCCGCCAACCGTCGTTTCCACGCCCTGCCGCTCGTGGACAAGCTCAGGATCAAGCTCAACCGCTGGCACCGCGGCTATCAGGCGTTGGCCGGCTCGACGCTGGTGTCCTCGGCGCGCTTTGCGCCGGCGCGGCATCCCAACCAGCTCGAATCCTTTTTCCTGCGGCACGAGGTCGATCCGGCTGACCCGCGCTACCAGGTCCAGCCCCTGCAGGGACCGAATCAATGGCCCGACGATGCGGACTTCGAGGATACGGTGCGTCGCTACGATGCGGCGATGTGCGATGCCGGAATGCGCCTGTTGAAAGTCTTCTCGACGGCGATCGGCGAGGCGCCCGATTTCTTCGCCAGACGGTTTTCACCGCCGGCAACCTGCCTGCGCCTCATTCATTATCCGCCGGCGCCGCTCCATCGCCCCGATGATCTCTACGGTGCCCATCCGCACACCGACTACGGCTTCCTGACGATTCTCGCGCAGGACAACGTGGGAGGGCTCGAGGTGCGCAAACCCGACGGCACCTGGACGCCCGTGCCGTTTGTGCCCGATACCTTCATCGTCAATATCGGGGACATCCTGGCGCGATGGACGAACGACACCTTTAATTCGACGCCGCATCGCGTGATCAACGCCTCGCCCGACCGGGATCGATACTCGATCGGCTACTTCTTCGATCCCAATCTCGATACCGAGATCAGCACCCTGCAGCATTTCCAGGACGGTGCGGCGGCGACGAAGTACGCGCCGGTTCGCTATGGCGACTATTTCAACGGCCGGCTCGACGCCAACTACACCGACCGGACGGGGATCTGAGGGTGGCGAGGCCGAGGGAGCGACACATGTTCTTGCCTCCCCCGTAATCGGGGGAGGTGCCTCGTCACACGGGGCGGAGGGGGAGGGCCTCAGACGAGGTCGATGAAATTCCGACGTCGGGAGTTCATGAATCCTCTTTGAGGCTTTCCCCCTCCGGCCCTACGGGCCACCTCCCCCGCTTACGGGGGAGGAAAGGAGATTTCGCTCCTGCGCCGTGGGTCGCGGCGGACCCGATCAGGGCCATTCCCGCGTTCGCTGTCTTGACGGCGCAAGAAACCCGCCTAGCGTGGGTGGACACCGGCGACGCGTGTCGCCGGTGACTGCGCAACATCAAGGAGGATGGGGCATGCGCAAGCTTGCGCTCGTGACCGATGCAGATGCGGTAGGCCTGGCATCGATGTCAGCGCGCGGTGTGATGGAGACTTGGAGCGGCATCAGCCGGGTTTCCGACCGCAAAACGGTCGTCGCGACCGCAAACCGACCGCAAGCAGGCTGGGTTGCGTTCGGCTAACCCATTGATTCAAAACGGAGCGAACGCACCGAACGCAACGAACGCAAAAATGCAGCCCCATTCTTTTTGCCACCGGCCTCGCTGGGGGTCGTGCTGCCCGCGGAGCAATGCCCTGGCGTCGCGCAGCGTGCCGCTTGTCAAGCAGACGGCCGCGGCGGCAATCTCGCTCCCGTGGCATGACTCGGGAGGCCCGTCGTTGACTGAACAATCGCCGGGCCCCTTCACGCTCGCGGCCGTGCGGCGGGCCGTCCTCGAGGGGCACGAGCCGCCTCCGGTGCCGGCCATCGCGCGGCTCGCCTCCTATCGCTGGTTCGTCGTCGCCACGGTCTGCGTCGGCGCCTTTATGGGACAGGTCGATGCCAGCCTGACGCAGATGCTGCTGCCCCGGCTCGAGCGCGACTTCGACGCCCGGCTGAGCGCGGTGAGCTGGATCGCCGTCGCCTACCTGCTGGCCATGGCGTCGTGCATGCCGATCTACGGACGGCTGGCTGACCTGATCGGCCGCAAGCTGCTTTATACCGCGGGCTTCCTCACCTTCATCCTGGGATCGGCCTTGTGCGGCTTCGCGTGGGACCTGACGTCGCTGGTGGTCTTCCGTGTTCTCCAGGGAGCGGGGGCGGCGCTGATCACGGCCAACAGCATCGCCATCGTCGTGCTGGCGACCCATGCCGAGGAGCGCGGGCGGGCGCTCGGTCTGCAATCGGCGGCCCAGGCGATCGGCCTGGGAGCGGGCCCTGCCATCGGCGGGTTGGTGCTCGACACGCTGGGCTGGCACTGGGCGTTCTGGATCAACGTTCCGGTCGGGCTGATCGGCGCCGCGATGGGCTGGATGGTCATCCCCCAGTCGCGCAAGTCGGCGGACTCCGAAAAGTTCGACTGGCACGGGGCATTGCTGATCGCGCCGGCCCTCACGGCCGTCGTGGCGGTGCTGAACGAAGGCTATGCCTGGGGGCCGACGTCGCCGTCCTTCATCGCCTGCGTGGCCTTCGCGATCCTGTTCCTGTTCCTGTTCTACCGCGCCGAACGGCTCGCCGAGTCGCCGCTGCTCGATCTCAAGCTCCTGGGTCTGAAACCCTTCCTGATCGGCAACCTGGCGAACTTCCTGTGCTACGGCTGCCTGTTCGGCGTGTTCTTCCTCATCCCCTTCGTGCTGGTTCGCGTCTACCAGGACTCGGAGCTGGCAGCGGGCCTCAGGCTTTCCATTCTGCCGGTGATGCTGGGCGTGCTGGCGCCCGTCGGCGGCGCCCTGTCCGACCGCTTCGGCGCGCGCGCGCCGACCACCGCCGGCATGGTGGTCTGCATCGCAGCACTTGCGCTGCTCTACGTCTACCTCGACGGCTCGCGGGCGAACCTCTCGATGGTGATGTTGGCGCTGGCCCTGTTCGGCGTCGGGCAGGGACTGTTCGTCTCGCCCAACAGCAGCGCGATCATGGGGCTGGCGCCGCCCCAGCTGACCGGCGAGGCCGGCAGCGTGTTGAACGTGATGCGCTTCCTCGGCATCAGCGCAGGTATCGCCGCCTCCTCGACGGTGCTGGCGCTCAGCCTCGGGATGATCCACGGCGGCACCGGCAGCACGGTCGACGCGCCGCCGGCGATGCTGATCGCCGCCGGCCGCGACGTCATCATCCTGCTGATCTGCCTGGCTGCCGGTGCAGGGTTGCTGTCGCTCGTGCGCCCGGGGACGCCGGCAGCCCGCTCCGAGCACGCCTTCGTGCCAGAGTAGGCCAGAGTAGGCCAGAGTAGGCGCCGGAGTAGCGGCGGGCAGCCCTTGCCTTGGCGCCTTTTCGGCCGCCAGACTGCGCGCCTTCACCCTCCAACGGGAACACTCGACATGCAGCTCGGACTTTTCATGGCGACGCAGTGGCGTCAGGGCGCCGATCTCGGACCGGAGCTCGACAACCTGATCGAGCAGGTGCGCGCGGCGCGCGCGAGCGGGCTGGTCTCGATCATGGTCGGCCAGCACTTCGTCTCCGGTCCGCTGCAGATGTTCCAGTCGATGCCGCTGCTGGCGCGGCTCGCCGCCGAGGCGAAGGGCATGCGGGTGGGGCCGGGCCTGCTGCTGCTGCCGTTGCTCAATCCCGTGGTCGTCGCCGAGGAATGCGCGACGCTCGACTGGCTGACCGACGGCAACGCCATCATCGGCCTCGGGCTGGGCTATCGCCACGAGGAGTTCTCTTCGATCGGCGTGCCGTTCAAGGAGCGCGTGCCGCGCTTCGTCGAGGGGGTGGCGGTCATTCGCAAGATGTGGCGCGACGACGTGGTCGAGCACAGCGGCCGCTTCCATACGGTGAACAAGGTGCAGGCGAGCCTCAAGCCCAAGCGGCCGGGCGGCCCGCCGATCTGGATGGCGGGCGACGTCGAGGTCGCGGTCAAGCGCGCCGCGCGGCTCGCCGATGCCTGGATGCCCTCGCCCATGGTGACCCTGAAGTCGGTCGGGAAGCTCAACGCGCTGTTCCGCGACACCCGCGCCGAGCTCGGCCTGCCGGCGGTCGCGGAGTATCCGATCATCCGCGAGTGCCATGTCGGCAGCGGCGTCGGCAGGGCGATCGACGAGGTGCGCGAGCCGCTCGCCTACAAGTACGAGTCTTATGCGAGCTGGGGCGAGGCCAGCGGCTTCGTCCCGGCCGACCGCATCCGCGGCGACTTCGACCAGTTCGCCGCCAGCCGCTTCATCATCGGCTCGGAGAACGAGGTCGCCGACCAGATCGCCGCCTACGGCGCCGAGACCGGCACCAACCACATCCTGCTGCGCGTGCAATGGCCCGGCCTCGACCAGAAGACCGCGCTGCGCACGCTCGAGCGGCTCGGGCGGGTGGTGGAGAAGGTGAAATAATTCCTCCCCAAGCTGCGCTTGGGGAGGAGAAGAACCTACGGCCTGAACTGCAGCGCCCGCGGCCCGAGCTGCGAGGGCTGCGACACGATGCGGTACGCGTCGCCAACCCATTCGCAGACCAGCCGGCGGGTGTCGCGCGGGTCGATCATCTCCTCCATCTCGAAGCGGTTGAGCGGGCCGATGGGCCCGCGCGCGCTCTCGATGCGGGCGTTGATCTCGGCGCGCAGGGCGGCCGGATCGGCGGCCTCGGCGAGCTGGCGCTTGTAGGCCGCCTCGATACCGCCTTCGGGCGGGATGCCGCCGACGTCGGCGGCCGGCCACACCACGCGCGCCGACACCGCAGCGCGCGGCGTGGCGTAGTTGTTGCCGGCGACGCCGAAGCTGCGGCGCATCAGCACGGTGAAGATCGGCACCGTCACCTGGGCGAAGGCCACCATCCATTCGCCGCCCTTGCGGATGGTGCCGGCGACCTCGTGCTCGATGCCGACGGCGAAGCCCGGATTGTCGACCAGGTTGAGCACCGGCAGATGGAACAGGTCGCACAGGTCGAGATGGCGCTTGAGCTTGTCGCAGCCGTCGGCGGTCAGCGCGCCGCCGTTGATGTGCCGGGAGTCCGAGGCGATGACGCCCATCGGATGACCGGCGAAACGCACCAGGCCCGTCACCTGGTCGGTGCCCCACAATGGCCCGATCTCGAAGAACGAGTCCTTGTCGGCCATCAGCCGGATGGCGCGCCGCACGTCGAAGGTCGCGGTGCGCTTGCGCGGCACCAAGGTCAGCAGCTCCTCCTCGCGGCGGTCGGCCGGATCGGCCGAGGGGGCAACCGGCGGCACCTCGTAGACGCTGGGCGGCAGGTAGGACAGGAAGCGCCGCGTCTGGGCCATCGCCTCCTCCTCGGACTCGGCCAGGTTGTCGACCGAGCCGTTGCGGCAATGGATCTGCCAGCCGCCGAGATCCTCCTTGGTGACGTCGTAGCCCATGGCGTGGCTGACCACCGGCGGGCCGGCGACGAAGAGCTGCGAGATGTCGCGCACCATCACCGAGAAATGGCCGAGCACCGCCTTGGCAGCACCAATGCCGACGACGCTGCCCAGCAGCATGTTGACCACCGGCACCTTGCTCAGCTGATCGACATAGAGGGTGCTGCCGAGATGGCCGGGCAGGAACGAGCCCCCGGTGCCGGTGACGCGCGGCCGGCCGGCCTTGATCGCGCCGGTGCTCTCCTTGACCGACGCCGCGCCGTCGCTTGCCTGCTTGGGCACCATGGTGGCGACGCTGCCGCCGCCCGACGAGCCGTCGAGCAGGCGGATCGACGGCGCGCGCAGCTCGGTCGACAGCCGGTCGAAATGGCGCGACTTCTGGCCCACCGCGCCATCGGCGTGACCGCCGCGCGAGGTGAAGTCGTCGGCGCAGACGACGCAGGCGCGGCCGTCGATGCGGCCGGTGCCGCCGACATGGCTGGCCGGCGTGAACTCGGCGATGTTGCCGTCCTCGTCGTAGCTCGCGAAGCCGGCAAGACTGCCGATCTCGCGGAAGCTGCCCTTGTCGAGCAGCGCATCGATGCGCTCGCGGCAGGTGAGCTTGTGGCGGTTGCGCTGGCGCACCACGCCGGGATCCTTCGAGCCCGGCGCCAGCCGTGCATGGGCGATCGCCTGCAGGGCGCTCACCTGGGCGAGCACCGGCGACCAGCTGTCCGCTGCCGACGCCGCGACGACGATGTCGGTGGCGCCGGCCGCCGGACGCAGGACGGCGAGCACCTGGCCGCCGTCGACCGCATTGCCGACCGCGATCGGGGCCAGGCTCGTCACCGTGCCGGCGCACGGCGCCGTGACCGAGCTCTCCATCTTCATCGCCGTGACCACGAACAGGGTGTCGCCGGCCGCGACCCTCTGGTCCTCGCCGACATTGATGGCGACGACCGAGCCGGCGTGCGGGCACTCGATGCCGCGATGGCCGGCCGGCACTGGCAGCGTCGGCTTGGGTGGCGGCAGCATGCCCGGGGGACGGCCGCGCCCCAGGGCGGCGGCCTGCTGGTCGAGGAAGTGCAGGGCGCCGGCCTGCTTCGGCTTGGCCGCGCCGAGCTCGGGTGCTTCGCTCAGGAGGGTGGTGCGCGCGTCGCCGGCGCGGAACGCGGCATGGCCCAGGATGGCGTCGAGCTGCGCGAGATTGGTCGGCACGCCGGCGATGTGGAATTCGCCGAGCGCGCGGCGCGTGCGATCGACCGCCGACTGGAACGAGCCCGACGAATTCGACTGGCAGATCAGCTTGGCGAGCAGCGGATCGAACTGCGGCGGCGGGGCGAGGCCGACGTAACCGCAGGCATCGACGCGCACGCCGGGGCCCGACGGCTCGCGATAGGCGCTGAGCGTGCCGGTGCCCTGGGCGACGACGCGGGCCTGGATGGCGAAGCCGCGCGGCGCGCCGACGGCCTTCTGGTCGGCGAGGCCGAGGGCGCCCAGCGAGGCGCCGGCGGCGATGCGGAACTGCGCCTCGACCAGATCGATCCCCGTCACCTGCTCCGTGATCGTGTGCTCGACCTGGATGCGCGGATTGCACTCGATGAAGTAGTGCTCGCCCGATTCAGGATTGACCAGGAACTCGACGGTGCCGGCATTCTCGTAGCGCGCGGCGCGGGCGAGCTTCAGGGCATCGTCGAGGATGCGCTGGCGCAGGCCGTCGTCGAGGTTGGCGGCCGGTGCCACCTCGACGACCTTCTGGTTGCGCAGCTGCACCGAGCAGTCGCGCTCATGCAGGTGCACGACATTGCCCTTTCCATCGCCCAGCACCTGGACCTCGATGTGGCGCGGCCGCGGCACGATCTTCTCCAGGAACACCGCGCCGTCGCCGAACGCGGCTTGCGCCTCGCCCTGGCAGCGCGCGAAGGCCTCGTCCATGTCCTCAGGCCCCGCCACGGCGCGCATGCCGCGCCCGCCGCCGCCGGCCGAAGCCTTCAGCATCACCGGATAGCCGACCGACTGGGCGAGCGCCTTGGCCTCGGCGCTCGAGGCGAGGGCGGCCGGCGCGCCGGGCACCACCGGGATGCCCTGCGACTGCGCGAAGGCGCGCGCCTCGACCTTGTCGCCGAACAGCGCCAGGGTCGCCGGCGCCGGCCCGATGAAGCGCAAGCCTTCGACGCGGCAGCGTTCGGCGAAGTTGGCGTTCTCGGAGAGGAAGCCGTAGCCCGGATGCACGCAATCGCTGCCGCTTTCCTTGGCGGCCGTGATGATCGCCTCGACATCGAGATAGGCGCGCACCGGATCGGCGGCGAGCGCCGCGCCGTTGCCGATCTCGCGCGCGCCAATCTCCCGCGCACTCGTCGCGAGCTTGGCATGCAGCGACAGCGCATCGGCCGGCGCATGGACCGCCACCGACTCGACACCGAGCGCCGATGCCGCCCGCGCAATTCGAATCGCGATCTCGCCGCGATTGGCGATCAGGACACGCTTGAACATCGATTTCCTCACCTGTCTCTATCTTGTCATCCTGAGCGCAGCGAAGGATCTCATCGCCGTTTCGTACAGCTGCTCTTGCAATTTCGGTCGATGAGATCCTTCGCTGCGCTCAGGATGACAGAACCATCACGCCAGCTTGTAGACCCGCTTCGCCGTGCCGCTGAACAGCGCCGTCTTCTCGTCCGCCGAGGCGCCGGCGGCCATCAGCTTGAAGGCGTTCCACAGCACGGCATAGCCGGTCGAGACCTTGTCGACCGGGAAATTGCTTTCGAACATGCAGCGGCTGGCGCCGAAGGCCTCGATGCAGGTCGCGATCCACGGCTTCCAGGCGTCGGCGATCTCACGCGATGTCGGCGGCACGGGGCGGTGCATGTGGTCGAACGGACCGATATCCATGCCCAGCCCGCCCAGCTTGACCACCACGTTGGGGCAGCGCGCCAGCTCGATCATGTCGGCCTTCCAGGCGGCGAACACGGCGTCGGTCTTGCCGGCATAGGGGCCGATGCCCAGCGGCCCGCCGCAGTGATTGAGGATCATCGTGGTCTGCGGCACGGCGCGGGCCAGCGCAATCACCTCCGCGAGCTGCGGATGGTATTGCCAGGCCTCGTAGGTGAGGCCGAGGGCGCCGAGCTGGGCCACGCCCTCGCGATAGTCCGCCTGGGCATAGAGTCCCTGCGGCGGATTGGTGTGGCTGTTGCGGACGTCGGGGCTCGCGTCCCAGCCGCCGGCATGGCGGATGCCGCGGAAGCGGCCGTTGCCGGCGGCGATGTGCGCCTCGAGCACGGCGCGGGCGCGTGCACCCAAGGTCATGTCGACATACGAGACGATGCCCGCACAGGCGCGGGTCGGGCCGTAGATGCCACTCTCGCTCATCGCCGCCACGCCGTTGGCGAACTCGGTCTCGCCGATGGGGCGCATCTCGGCCGGTCCGCCGCCGCGGTACATCGAGCGGCAGTCGATATAGACCGTATGGGTGATGGTGTGGCCGGTGCCGGTGTCGGCCAGCAGCTCGTCGAGCAGGTAGCGCTGGTTGAGGTGATCCCACAGATGATGGTGCGGATCGACGATCGGAAGATCCGGATCGAGGATCGGCTCCTTCGCCTGCTTGGCGAGCCACGCCTCGTCCGGCACGAAGGCGCGGCGCTGCCGTTCGACTGTCTGCCCTTTGGCCATCGTTTCCCCTCCGCTTGTCCCCGAAATCTACAAGGCAAGCAGGGGGCGGCGCATCAGTGCCGCTTCGGCTGATGGAATTCGTAGGGCGGATAATCCTTGGCGATGTCGGAGACGACCTCGATCACGGCCGGGGCGTTGCTTGCGATCGCCTCGCGCAGCGCCCCGCGCAGGCCGTCGGCCGTCTCGACCTGCCACGCGGCGACGCCGAACGACTTGGCATAGGCCTGGAAGTCGGGGTTGGTGAGAACGGCGCCCGAGTGGCGGCCTTCGTAGAGCCGCTGCTGGTCGCGCAGCACGTTGCCGTAGGAGGCGTTGTTCACCACCACGGTCACCAGGTTGATGCCGAACTGCACTGCGGTCGCGAGGTCGGAGCCGCCGAACAGGAAGCCGCCGTCACCGGTGACCGACACGACCGGACGATCGGGATTGGCCACCTTGACGCCGAGCGCCGTCGGGAAGCCGTAGCCCAGGGTGCCGGAGAAACCCGAGGAGATCAGGCGGCGCGGCTGGTGAACGGGATAGCCGTACCAGATGATGTAGCCGACCTGCGTCACCTCATCGACGACGATGCCATCGTCGGGCAGCACGTCGCGGATCGCCTCGACCATCGAATATTGCGGCTGCGCCTTCTGGATCGCCGCCAGCGCCGCCGCCTTGGCCTTCGCCACCTCGGCGCGCCACGCCGCGGTATCGCTCTTCTTCGCAACGGCGGCGGCGAGGGCGCGCGCACCTTGGGCGGCGTCCGCCACGATCGGCACGTTGACCGCGAGCCGGCGATGCTCGGCCGGATCGATGTCGATGCGCGCCGTCTTGAGGCCGGCGGGCGCCGCGCCCCAGCGTGCCATCGGCACGTCGAGACGCGTGCCGATGCCGATCAGCAGATCGACCTTGTCCCACAGCTCGAAGCCGCCGACCGTGTTCAGCGACAGCGCATGGCGCGAATCGACCACGCCCTTGCCGGTGCGGAAGGAGACCACCGGCGCGCCGATCTTCTCGGCCAGCGCCAGCACCTCGGCGCCGGCCTCGGCCGCGCCGCCGCCGACCCAGATCATCGGCGCCTTGGCGACATCGACCAGCCTGGCGAGGGCCGCGATCTTGTCGGGATCGGGGGTGGGAGCCGCGTGCTTGCCCAGCGGATCGATCGGCGTGACGTCGGCGGTTGCCGGGAACATGTCCCACGGCATCTCGACCGCGACCGGGCCGGGGCGGCCCGACACCATCGCCTGGTAGGCGCGCGCCATGACCTGCGGCGCGTCGGTCGGATGCTCGATGCGCTCGGCGAACTTCAGCAGCGTCTTCAGCGTGGCCAGCTGGTCGGGCATCTCGTGCAGCTGCCCGCGGCCGCGCCCGATCATGGCGCTCGGCACCTGGCCCGTGATGCACATGATCGGCGCGTTGACGCCCCATGCCGTGGTCAATGCGCCCATCGTATTCATGACGCCGGGGCCCGGCACCACCGAGAAAGCCGACGGCTTGCCGGTCGACTGCGCATAGCCCAGCGCCATGTAGGCCGTCGTCTGCTCGTGCCGCGCATTGACCACGCGCAGCCGGTTGGCGTTGCGCGCGAAGGCATCGAACAGCCCGTACATCTGCACGCCGGGCAAGCCGAAGACCGTATCGATTCCGTGACGCAACAGTGAATCGACGATGGCGTCGCCGCCGGTCATGCGTGGCATGGGATCTCCCGTTTCGAGATGGTGATGTCGATCTTGGCTCGGCTCGCAGGCGAATCAATCGATCCCGACCATCCGCGCGATGCGCTGGATGCCCTGCCACATCGGATCGAGAGCTGCGACTGTCCGGAACATGTCCTTGCAGTCGGCGAGGATGGCCTTGAGCTTCACACCGTTGGGCTCGTCCTTCTCCGCTTCCCGCCGTGCCTCCTCGAGCAGCGCCCGCAGCTCACGCAGCTCCTCGCGGTAGTCGCCGTCGATCGCCTTGAGCGATTCGGTCAAAGCCGCCGCCAGGCTCCGCTGAGGGCTGCCGGGTGGTTGGGTGCCAGTTGTCATGAAAAGCTCTGCCTCTGTGTCACGATCTGCTTGCCATTCGGAATTGCACAGTAGCGCAGTCCTCGGTCAGAACTCGACCGGATAGGGCGGCAATTCGCCGCTTTCGTAGCGTTGCGGCAGTCCGGGCGTCACGTTCTCCCAGACGTAGAGCATGGAGCGCTTGGTCGAGTAGCCCTGATGGCGGATGTCGGCCGGCATGGCGGCGACGTCACCCGCCTTCATGGTCACGCGGGCGCGCGGCGCGCCTGTGTTCTTGTCGGCGACGTCCCACACGATCTCGTCGGACAGCTGGATGAACCACTCGACGCGATCGTTGCCGTGGAACACCGGCAGGATGTACTCCTCGGTGGTCGGGCAGGCGAGCGAAGCCTTGCACACCGCCGTCACCGACGGATTCCAGGTGACGTCGGAGCGGCTGAGATACTTGAACAGGCTGAAGGCGTGCAACTGGCCCTCGAAGCCCGGCTCGGCATGGATCTCCGGCTCGTCCTGCGCCACATCCGCGAAGGCGCGATTGACCGGCATGTCGTCGCGCAGGGGCGAGTCGCCGGGCAGGCCGGGCATGCGGGTGGTGCCGATGCGCGTGCGTTCGATCGCGCCGATGTTGTCGCCGTTCTTGTGGCCGAAGGCGCTGCCGGTCTCGACCGGAGCGGCGAACGGGTCGAAGCCTTCGTTGACCCAATCGCGCAGGATCGCCTTGAAGGTCGCCATGATGTGCTCGGAGTCGAACTGCTCGAGGTAGTCGACGCCGGCTTCCTTCAAGGTGCCGTTGAAGGTACCGGCATAGAAATCGACCTTGCCGTAGCGATTGCGCGTGCCGATGACGTGGTCGAAATTGACCCAGCCATAGAAGAAGTTCCACGCCACGTCTCGCATGCAGGCGCGCAGGAAGGCATCCGCCGGCATCTGGTGCGAGCGTCGTGCACCCTTGGCCGGCCAATGCACGGTGACGAAGTACTCGTCGCGCGACAGCTCGAACCTGCCGAGCTTGAAGCTGCGATAGCCGTTGCGGTTGCTCGGCTCGGAGGTGACGACCTGGGTGAGCGTGTCGGGCATTTGCGAATTTTTCCGTCAGGCGTAACAGATCTCGCGCCACTTCTGGACACTGAGATCGCCCAGCACGGTCTGCTGCAGCAGCACGCCGAGCCGCGTCGCGGTGAAGCGATAGGCATTGCCGGCGCCGAGCAGCACCTGGTGGCCACGCCGGAGCTTGACGTAGCCCATTGGTGCGCCCTCGGGTAGCTCGCCAGCCAGCACCGCGCCATTCTTGCCGGCATCCGGCGGAGACGTGAGCTTGATGAGGTCGACCGTGATCTCGCCGTCCATGCACAGCGCGAACTCGTCGTGGCCGCAGGCGAACCAGGGCGACGCGCCCTCGGCCCGCATCACTTCCTGAACGTATTCGAGGTTCTTGCCGACCACGACGCGTTCGTAGGGCTTCGACCTGGCGGCGACCTCGAAGATGTTCGAGAACACGTAGTGCCGCGCCTCGCCGGATACCAGCTCGATGGTTCCCTTGGTGTAGTCGGTAATCGAGCCGAACACGGTATGGACCTGGCTCATGGCTGTCCCCTCCCTGTTTCGCGAAGGGTGGAATAGTCTCGCGCGCAAGACAAGGGATACCCGGAGTCTTCCATGCCGCTTCGTCTTCCGCCTCTGCCCGCCCTGCGCCTGTTCGAGGCGGCGGGCCGGCTGCGCAGCTTCAAGCTGGCCGCGGCGGAGCTCAATATAACGCCGAGTGCGGTGAGCCACGGCATTGTCGGCCTCGAGCAGGCGCTCGGCGTCAGCCTGTTCGAGCGCAAGCCGCGCGGCCTGTCCTTGACGCGCCTCGGTGCCGACTACCTGACCTATGTCAGCGAGGCGTTGTCCCTGATCGCCGTCGGCACGCAGCGCCTGCCCGATCGCTCCGCGCCGCGCTCGATCGCCGTCAGCTGTGCCCCGACGCTTGCCCAGCGCTGGCTGCTGCCGCGCCTCGCGGGTTTTCGCGAGCGCTGGCCGAAGACCTCCATCGTGGTCGATACCTCGCGCCGCCATGTCGGCTTCCCGGTCGACGGTTTCGACTTCGCCGTCCGCATGAGCCGGGCGCCGGTGGGTGGGCTTGCCTGGGTAAAGCTGATCCACGGTGCCCTGATGCCGGTCTGCAGTCCCGACTATCGCGCCGGCCTCATGGACCGCCAGGGCAAGGTCGATCTCCGGCGCGCGACGCTGATCCATGTCACGACGGTGAGCGAAGGCTGGCGGTCGTGGCTGAAGGCGGAAGGCCATGCCGAAATCGACGTAGACGGCGGCCTGCGTGTCGACACGTTCGAGCTCGCCTTCGAGGCGGCGACCCTGGGGCTTGGCGTCGTGCTGGCCATGCGCCCGCTGGTCGATCGCGATCTCGAGGCCGGCCGCCTGGTCGCGCTGGGTGGCGGGACGCGGCCGTCGCCAACGGCCTACTGGCTGGTGAGCGCACCCGGAACCGAGCGGCGGGCCGACCTGCGCGGCTTCAAGCGATGGCTGGTCGGAGAGGCGCAGGCCACGGGACGAGGTTCCTTCCTCCTCCCCAGCTCTGCTGGGGAGGTGTCGCGTCATATGCGACGGAGGGGTCATGAGCCTCATGACCCCTCCGCCCCGTAAGACGGGGCACCTCCCCAGCGAGCTGGGGAGGAGGAAGAACAGGTGAGCGTTGCTCACCCGTCGTTGCGTTCTTCTCCTTTGTCGGCGTCGTTGCGCCTTCGCATTGTCCGCTTCCCTTGGAGTTGGACAGATGCAGCGTACGGGTCGCGGGGTGTTGATCGTGGTCGTGGCGGCGGCCTTGATGCTGAGCGTTGCCATGGGCACGCGGCAGACGTTCGGATTGTTCCTCGCTCCGCTGGCCCAGGAGCGCGGCCTTGCGATCACGACCATCGCGCTGGCGATCGCGCTGCATAATCTGGTGTGGGGCCTCACCCAGCCGCTCGCCGGCGCGGCGGCCGACCGTTTCGGCTCGATCCCCGTCGTCATCGTCGGTGCGGTCGCTTACGCGGCAGGGTTGGCGCTGACGGCGATCACCGACTCGGGCGTGCTGCTCGTGCTCGGCCTGGGACCGCTGGTCGGAATCGGCATGAGCTGCACGACCTTCGGCGTCGTGCTGACGGCGGTGGGCCGCGCCGCGACCGCCGAGAACCGCAGCCTGGCGATGGGACTGTCGGGTGCCGGCGGTTCGCTGGGGCAAGTCCTGCTGGTGCCGCTCTCCCTGATCGGGCTGGAGGATTGGGGGATCGCACCATCGCTCGTCGGGCTCGCAGTGCTGTTGCTGGTGGTGGCTCCCGTTGCGCTGCTGCTCGAGCGGCGGCAGCAACCGACTACTCTGCACGCCGACAGCCCTGCGGGGGCGCCGCGCCTCGGCGAGGCGCTGACCGAGGCCATGCAGCATCCGGGCTACCGGCTGCTGACCCTGGGATTCTTCACCTGCGGCTTCCAGCTCGCCTTCATCGGGACGTATCTGCCCGACTATCTCACGCTGTGCCACATGCCGCTGGGGCTCAGCGCGACGGCGCTGTCGCTGATCGGCTTGTTCAATATCGCGGGAAGCTGGACCTGCGGTTGGCTGGGCGGCCGCTTCCGCCAGCAACAGGTATTGGGCTGGCTTTACCTCGTGCGCGGCGTCACCATTGCGGTCTTCTTCCTGCTGCCCAAGAGCACGGTATCGGTGGTGATCTTCGCCGCCGTGATGGGCCTCACCTGGCTGGGCACGGTGCCGCTCACCAGCGGCTGGCTGGCCAAGGTCTTCGGAACGTCCCATCTCGGCACGCTGTTCGGCGTGTGCTTCTTCAGTCACCAGATCGGTTCGTTCCTCGGCGCCTGGCTGGGTGGCGTCGTGTTCGAGCTGACAGGCTCCTACGCGATCGTCTGGATCCTGACCGCCGCTGCCGGCGTGATGGCCGCGCTGCTCAACTTCCCGATCAAGGATGTCGTGCCACGGCCAGTGGCGAGGCTTGCGCCGATATCACGCTGACAAGAGCTTCATTGCCGGGGGCGCGCCACTCCAGTGGCGCGATCTTCGTCCCTCGTACAGATGACGCGCCACTGGAGTGGCACGCCCCCAGCAACAAGAGCTCACTCGGTGACGAACAGAATCCGCAAATCGTGCTTGGGCACGTAGTCCTGCTCACTCGCCTCGAACTTCAGAGGGCCCGTCCGGCGGAGGGCGAGGTCGGAACAGAAAACGACCACCTCCGTCTTCGCGTTGGTGTCGCCTGCCAGCCCGGCTGGCCCGCCTTCGACGGTGAGATGAAATGTGCCGATGGGGCCGCGCCAGTTGCGGGCGGTCAGCAGGATGTAGCCCAGCGTATAACCCTGCAGGTAGGAATCCTGGACACCGCTCTTCTGGCGCCGCTCGGCGGTGACACGCTGCGACATCGCGCGAAGTGCCTGATCGGTGGTGCCGGAGATGCAGAAGTCGCGCTGCGGGTCACCGTCGCCCGAGCCGGTGATCTTGCCGTTGGCCTCCGGGACGATGAAGCGAAAACCCAGGATTGGCCGGTAGCTGTGCTCGATCACCGTCACGCCCGGCGCGAAGGTCTGCATCCAGTGGAAGGTGACACGGGCTGTCCAGGGCAGGCGATAACCCTTGCCGTCGAGCGGCTCGACGGCGCCCAGCGTTTCGAGCGCGGCCCGCGTGGCGGGCTCGAGCTCGGGATCGTCAGGCGGAAAGAACAGGCCGGTGCGAAGGACCAGCTTCATGCTGCCGATCTTCATCAGTTCGGCCGTGATGTTGCGTCCGCCCGGCAGCTCGGCGCGCACGTCGGTTTCGGGCATCACGTCGTGCCCATCCACGCGCAAGCGGAAGTGCAGGAAGTTGGGATCGGTCGGCTGATCCATGACGATGTTGTGGCCACCGGTGCTGGTGACCCGTCCGCCCGGCGTCTGGCTCGGCAGCTCGGGCAGCGGAAAGGCGACGCGCAGGGTCACCGGCTGGCCGGTGTCGTTGCGCATCTCGTAGCGCACGCGCACCTCGGCAGGCGAGAGGTGCAGGTCCTCGCGCTGCATGGTGATGGCGTCGGTCTTCACCAGCACGATGCCGCCGGCCGCCAGCTCCGATGCCGAATCGTTGGAGAAGGCGGCGGCGCCGCTGCATAGCATCGCCAGGCCGGCGAGCCAGGCAACCCAGCTCGCGTCGCCTGTCAACGCAGCGTCTCCAGCATGCGCACCAGCAGCTGGGCGCGCGGCACCAGCGAGGCGAAGCTGATTTGCTCGTCGAGCGCGTGGGCGCCGCGGCCGTCGGCGCCCAGCCCGTCGAGAGTCGGGATGCCGAGCGCCGCCGGGAAATTGCCGTCGCTGACGCCGCCGGTCAGCGGCGTATCCTCGAGCACGAAGCCGATCTCGGCAGCGCAACTCTTGGCATGCTCGAACAGGGCGGTGATGCCTTCGTTCTTGGCGTAGGCCGGCCGGTTGATGCCGCCGGTGACCTCGATGCGGCAATCCGGGTCGAAGGCGGGACGGTTCAGGACGCGTTGAACCACCGCATCGGCGTCGATGCCGGGCGGCACGCGCAGGTCGATGGTCGCCGTCGCCAGCGCCGGCACGACATTGGGCGCGCTGCCGCCCTGCGCCATGCCGACGACGACCGAGATGCCGACCGCCGGATCGGAGATCGCCTCGAGATCGAGGATCTGGCGGGCGAGTTCGCGCAGTGCGCTGCGGCCGTCCTGCGGCCGCGAGCCGGCGTGCGAGGCGCGTCCGGTAATGGTCATGTCGAAGCGGCCCCAGCCCTTGCGCGCCGTCACGCACTTGCCGCCGTCGCGCGCCGGCTCCATCACCAGCACGTACTTGGATTTGCGCGCTGCGGCCTCGATGGCGGCGCGGCTGGTCGGGCTGCCGACCTCTTCCTCTGGCACGTAGAGAACGCGGACGGGCAGGGTGGTGCGGCGACCCTCGCGCACGAAATGCTGCAGCGCATAGCAGGCGAGATAGGAGCCTGCCTTCATGTCGTAGATGCCCGGCCCGTAGACCGTGTCGCCCTCGCGCCGGAAGACGTGGGTGGTTGCCAGCGCGCCGATCGGATGCACCGTGTCGAGATGGCCCATGATCAGGATGCCGGGCTCGTTCTCGTCGCCCCACGGCGCGCGCGCCTCGAGGATGTCGCCGAAGCCATCGCGTCCCGGCGTGCGCTGCGTATGGGCGCCGATGCGGGTCAGGTCGCTCTGCACGGCATCGACCAGCTTGTTGACCGCGACGCCGTCATGGCTCGGCGTCTCGATCTCGACCCAGCGGCGGATGCCGGCGAGGATCTCCTCGCCGTCGAAGGTCGGAATGTTGGAGCGGGCTGAGTCGGTCACGGGCGGTCACCTTGGATGAAGTCGATCAGGAATTGCTGGGGGCGCGCCACTCCAGTGGCGCGTCTTTTTGTGGAAGACCGCGCCACTGGAGTGGCGCGCACCCAGCATGGTGTCGTTGTCCAAATGCCTAATCCTCCCGCACGATCAGGCTGCCGGTCGGATGCACCTCGGCGGTTTGGCGCGGCAGCAGCAGCGTGGTGGCGTCGAGCTGGGTGATGATCGCGGGACCGGCGATGCGGGCGCCGGCGCCGAGGCGCGCGCGTGCGTAGACCGGCGCCTCGACGATGCCGCTTTCCAGGTTGATCGACTGGCGCGCGACGATCGCCTCGCGCGGGTCGCCGCCAGGCGCCAGCTCGCTCAGCTGCGGCTGCGGCAGCGCGCCGCTCGCCGAGACGCGCAAGGTCACGATCTCGACCGGCGTGTCCTCCTGGGCGAAGGTGTAGAGCGTGCGATGCAGCTCGTGGAAGCGGCGCAGCACCTCGGCTACCGCCGCCTCGCTGACCTCGGTCCCCGGCCAGTCGACCGTCAGCTCGAAGCCCTGATGCTCGTAGCGCAGGCTGGCGCTCCACACCGTCTTGCGGGCTGCCGGCGGCACGCTCTCGGTCTCGAACCAGCGCTCCGCTTCGGCCTGCAGGCCGGTGAAGGTCGCCGCCATCTGGGCCACGTCGAAATGGCCGTGCTGCTGCAGGCAGGTGCGGGCGAAATCGGCCTTGAGATCGGACACCAGCAGCCCCAGCGCCGACAGCACGCCGGGCGACGGCGCGATCAGCTGGGTGCGGATGTCGAGCAGGCGCGCCAGCGCGCCGCCATGCAGCGGTCCGGCGCCGCCGAACGGCACCAGCACGAAGTCGCGCGGATCGCGCCCGCGTTCGACCGAGACGACGCGGATCGCGCCGACCATGTGGCTGTCGGCAATCGCCAGGATGCCGCGCGCGGCGGCCATCAGATCGAGGCCTAGCGGCTCGGCCACCTTGGTGGCCACCGCCCGCTCGGCCGCCTCTATGTCGAGCCGGAATGTGCCGTCGAGCAGCCATGGCGGCAGATGCCTGAGCACGAGATGGGCGTCGGTCACGGTGGGCTCGCTGCCGCCGCGGCCGTAGCAGCACGGGCCGGGATTGGCACCGGCGCTCTGCGGGCCGACCGTCAGCGCGCCCGAGCGGCCGACGCGGGCGATCGAGCCGCCGCCGGCGCCGATGGTGACGATGTCGACCATGGGCAGCGGCAGCGGCCATTCGCCGACGCGGCCGTTGACGGTGACGCTGGGCTTGCCGTCCTTGATCAGGCTGATGTCGGCCGAGGTGCCGCCGATGTCGACGCCGATCAGGTCGCCGTAGCCGGCAGCGGCGCCGACGAAGGCCATGCCGACCGCGCCGGCGGCGGGACCGGACAGCGCCGTTTCGACTGGCGCACGGCGCACCGTCGAGGTGCCGGCGACGCCACCGCTCGATTTCATCAGCAGCAGGGGCGCTGCGACCTCGGCCTCGCGCAGGCGGTCTTCGAGCCGGCCGACATAGGCCGAGATCACCGGCATGACGTAGACGTTGAGGATCGTCGCCATGCTGCGCTCGTACTCGCGGAACACCGCCAGCACCTCGCTCGAGATCGAGACCAAAGCGTCGGGATGTTCTTCGCGGATCAGCGCGGCGGTGCGCTGCTCGTGCGCGGCGTTGGCGTAGCTGTGCAGGAAGCAGACGGCGATCGCCTGCACGCCCGCTGCGCGCAGGGTGCGGGCGGCGGCGCGCACCGCCGCCTCGTCGAGCGGCTCGATCTCGCTGCCGTCAGGTCCCAGCCGTCCGGCCACCTCGAAGATGCGGTCGGGCGTCACCGGCCGGCGCGGCTTCACCCAGGCGAACATGTTGGCGCGCCGCGGGATGTCCTGGCGGCCGATCTCCAGCACATGGCGAAAGCCCAGGGTGGTGATCAGGCCGGCGGCCGCGCCCTTGCCCTCCAGGATCATGTTGGTGGCGACGGTGGTGCCATGCAGCACCCGGCCGACGTCGCCGGGCTGCGCGGCGGCGGCGGCAAGGCCATCGCGCACGCCGTTGATGAAGCCCAGCGACGGATCGGCGGGCGTGGTCGAGGTCTTGGCCGTCCATAGCCGGCCGGTCTTGATGTCGAGCACCGTGACGTCGGTGAAAGTGCCGCCGGTGTCGATGCCGAGAATCGTATGCGGGCGGGCAGAGCCGAGATCGCCTGCGTTCATGTCAGCACGTCCGCATACTGGCGGCGATGGAACAGCCGCGCCTCGGGCCTCTGCCGGCGCGTCTTTTCGGTCGCCGCTGCATCGACGGCTCGGCCGTCGGCGGTCAGCACGACGCCATACTCGCACTCTGCCGCCTCACGCGACACGAAGCCGCCCAGCACGTCGTCGAGCACGCGGTCGGGCTCGCGGTCGAAGGGGTGGCCCCAGCCGCCGCCGCCGCCCGTCTCCAGCCGAATGACGTCGCCGCGCTTGACGATCGTGCCGTCGCTGATCGGCGGGATGAGGCGCTCGTCGGCGCGCCCCGGATTGATGACGATGCGTCCCGGCCCGCCGCTCTTGCCGCCGGCAACGCCCCACGGCGGGTTCTCGACGCCGTCGATGCGCACCGAGACGATCGCCTCGGGCGCCAGCACCTCGACCTCGCGCACGATGCCGCATCCGCCGCGCCATCGGCCCGGTCCGCCGGTGTCGCAATGGATCGCATAGCGGCGCAGGCGCACCGGGTACACCGAATCGAGGAACTCGGCGGGATAGTTCTCCTGCGCCACGAGATAGACCGCGTCGATGCCGTCGGCGGTCGGCCGCGCGCCGTAGCCGACGCCGATGCCGTCTGACATCAGGAACAGCGAGCCGTCCTCCTTCTGGCCGCGCAGGTACCAGATCACATAGGCAGCATGCGCGGCCGGCGCCTGTCCGCCGGTGGCGACGTTGATCAGGCCGAGGCAGGCCGCGACGTTGCGCATCAGGGTGACGCCGCGCAGGCCGAGCGGGGCAGGGAACTTGGGCTGCAGGATAGAGCCCGGCCGCGTGATCACCTCGTCGATCACCCGCACCGCGCCGTCGTTCAGCAGATTGTCGGGATCGCCGCCCAGCAGGTAGAGGCCGAACACGGTGCTCGGTACCTGTGGCGCCATCAGGAAATTGACCGGGCCCGGCGTCTGGTCATCGCTGTCGCTGCAGTCGAGGCCGATGTGGTTGTCGCCGACGGTGAGCTTGTAGCGCAGGCGGATCGGGCCGTTGCCCTGGCCGTCCGAGTCGATCATGTCGGTGAAGCGGTACTCGCCGGGCTTGGCCAGCGCGCGCAGCCGCTCGCGCATGGTGCGCTCGCTGCGCTCGATCAGCTGGCGGAAGGCGTCGGTCATGCACGCCTTGCCGAAGCGCTCGAACAGCTCGAGCAGGCGCTTCTCGCCCAGGCGCACCGCGGCGACGGCGGCGCGCGTGTCGCCCTGGATCATCGCCGGAAAGCGCGAGTTGCGATAGAAGATGCGCAGCGCCTCCTCGTTGAAGATGCCGTCGCGCGCCAGCCGGATCGGCGGCACCATGATGCCTTCCTGGAAGATGTCGACGCAGTCGGGCGACAGCGAGCCCGGCCGAAGGCCGCCGACGTCGTTGAAATGCGCCCATGAATGGGCGAACGCCACCAGCTCGCCCTCGGCGAAGATCGGCGCAACGAAGACCTGGTCGGGCGTATGCGAGACGGCGCCCTTGCTGAGATAGCAGTCGTTGTACCAGTAGAGGTCGCCCGGCTGCATGTCCTTCAGCGGATAGTACTCGGCGATCGGCGCCAGGATGTCGCCGAACGCCGGCAGGTTGCTGCCCACCACCAGCTTGCCGCGGCCGTCGAACAGGGCAGCGAAGAAATCCTTCTTCTCGCGGATGAAGGGCGACATCGCGGTGCGCTCGATCAGCGCCTCCATCTCGCTCTGCGCCGCCCGCAGCGCGCCGCGCACGATCTCGAGGGTTACGGGATCGCAGACCGTGGGGAGGGCTTGGGGACTGGTGTCGTTCATGACCTGCTCGGGACTGTGTAGGCTGGAAGATCGCGCCATCGCAGGCAGCTGACCAGATGCGAGGCCGCGATCATTTCAGATTCTGGCTTGCGATGGGAACATTGCTCGCCCGCGTGGTTGCAGCGCGGATGGAAGGCGCAGCCGGCCGGCACGGCGCCCGGCTTGGGCGGCTCGCCGAGCACCGGCACGTCGCTCACCAGGGCGCTGTCGAGGCGCGGGGAGGCGGCCAGCAGAGCGCGCGTGTAGGGATGGCGCGGGGCGTTGAAGGCCTGCTCGGTATCGGCCAGCTCGACGATGCGCCCAAGATACATGATGGCGATGCGGTCGCACAGCGCGCGCACCACGGCGAGATCGTGGCTGATGAACAGGTAGGTGAGGCCGAGCCGGCCGCGCAGGTCGCGCAGCAGGCGCAGCACCGTGGCCTGCACTGAAAGGTCGAGGCCGGCGGTCGGCTCGTCGAGCAGGACCAGGCGCGGCTGCAGCACCAGGATGCGGGCAATGCCGACGCGGCGCAGCTGGCCGCCCGACAGCTCGTGGGGATAGCGGCCGGCCATTGCCGGGTCGAGCCCGACCTCGGTGAGGGCGCGGCGCACCCGCTCGCGCCGGTCGGTCGCGGACCTGTTGCCGAGGATGGTCAGGCCTTCCTCGAGCGTGCGGCCGATCGACCACCACGGATCGAGCGCGGCGCCAGGATCTTGGTGGACGTACTGGATGTCCTTGCGCGCCTGCCGCGCGACGGAGGGCGCCAGGCCGCCCACGGTGCGGCCGTCGAGCAGGATCTCGCCGGCATGCTCGCGTTGCACGCCCAGGATGGTGCGGGCGAGCGTGGACTTGCCGCAGCCCGATTCGCCCACCAGCCCGACGATCTCCCCCGGCCGAATCGCGAGGTCGACGCCGTCGACCGCCCGGACGCCGCGCAGCCCGCGGCCCAGGATGTCGGTGCGCTGGCCCAGGACGGTGACCAGGTTGCGGACTTCGAGGAGCGCGTCGTTCACGTTTGGGGCTCCGGCGAGGCGAGCGCGTGTGCTGAGCGATGGCGTACTTCTCTTGTCATCCTGAGCGCAGCGAAGGGTCTCATCGCCAGAAGTTTCAAGGTGCTCCCACTGTAATCGCCGATGAGGTCCTTCGCTAACGGCGCGGTAAACCGCGCCTTACTCAGGACGACAAAGGGGTTGGCTGCGAACCCATTCCTCACGCCGCCGCCTCCGGCAGGGCGAGCTCGTGGCGCGGGCAGGCGACCGTGTGGCCCGTGGATTGCGCCTGCAGGGCCGGCCGCGCCGCGGCGCAGTCGGCGACGGCGAGCGGGCAGCGCGGATGGAAGCGGCAGCCCGGCGGCGGCGCGAAGGCGCTGGGCACGCTGCCCGGAATGCCGCCGAGGTCGGTCGCCCGATCGGGATGGCAGGCCAGCAGCAGGCGGGCGTAGGGATGGGCCGCGCCGTCGATCAGGCCGCGCGTCGGCGCCGCCTCGACGGTCTGGCCGGCATAGATCACGTTCACCTCGTCGCACAGCTGGGCGACGACGCCGAAATCGTGGGTGACGAACAGCATGGAGAGGTCGAGCTCGGCCACCAGGTCGCGCAGCAGCTTCAGCACCTGCTGCTGCGTCGTGACGTCGAGCGCCGTGGTCGGCTCGTCGGCGATCAGCAGGCGCGGCTGGCAGGACAGCGCGGCGGCGATCAGCAGGCGCTGGCGCTGGCCGCCGGAGAATTCGTGCGGATAGCGTTCGAGGGCGCCTTCCGGATCAGGCACCTGCACCGCGCCCAGAAGCTTCACCAGGCGCTGGCGATGCTGGCCCTTCCACTGCGGCGGGGCGTGCCAGCGCATGGTCTCCAGCATCTGGGCGCCGACGCGGAACACCGGATTGAGGGCGAGGAACGGGTCCTGCGGGATGAAGCCGATCGCCGAGCCGCGCACCTCGCGGGCCAGGATCGCGGGATCGAGGCGGGCGAGGTCGCGCCCTTCGAACACGATCTCGCCGCGCTCGATACGCGAACGCGGCGGCAAGACGCCGAGGATGGCCTTGATCAGGGTCGACTTGCCGCAACCTGATTCGCCGACGACGCCGACGATGCGGCCCTTGGGAATGGCGAGATCGACGCGGTCGAGGATGCTCGCCGTGCCCTCGTCGCCGCGAATCGAGACGGCGAGGTTGGCGACGCGAAGCAGCGGTTCGCTCATCGCGACCGCCGCAGCCTGGGATCGACCAGGTCGCGCAGCCCGTCGCCCAGCAGGTTGAAGCCGAGCACGGCGATCAGGATGGCGAGCCCCGGAAAGGTCGCGAACCACCAGGTCTCGGGCAGGAATTTCCGGCTCTCGGCGATCGCCAGGCCCCAGTCGGGATCGGGCGGCGTCGCGCCGACGCCGAGGAAGCCCAGCACGGCCGCGGTCAGGATGGTGAAGCCCATGCCGATGGTGGCGCGCACGATGATCGGCGAGGCGGCATTGGGCAGCACGTGCAGGAACAGGATGCGCGTCGTCGAGGCGCCGACGCCCTGTAACGCCTCGACGAACAGCGAGGACTTGAGGCGCCGCGTCTCGGCATAGACGGTGCGGGTGAAGAACGGCCAGTAGGTGAGGGACAGCGCCACCATCGCCGTCACCAGGCCGGGCTTCATCAGCTGCGCCAGCGCCAGCGCCAGGATGAGCTGCGGCACCGCCAGCACGATGTCGGTCACGCGCATGATCGCCTCGGTGCGCCAGCCGCCGAGATGGCCGGCCAGCAGGCCGAGCGGCACGCCGATCAGCATGGCCGAGCCGACCACGGTGATGGCGATGATGAAGGCGCTGCGTGTGCCCAGGATGACGCGGCTGAAGATGTCGCGGCCGAGATTGTCGGTGCCGAACCAGTGCTCGGCCGACGGTGGCTTGAAGCGCAGCAGCAGGTTGGACGAGAAGGCGGCGTCGGGGTGCGGCGCGAGCTGGTTGGCGAACACCGCCACGAACAGGCCGAACAGCACGATGGCCAAGCCCAGCACCGCCGGCGTGTCGCGCAGGAATTTCCAGAGGATCAGTTTCATAGTTGCTCGGCGACCCGCGGGTCGAGCAGGCCGTGCACCAGGTCGACCACGATGTTGACCACGGCGTAGATCACGCCGACCACGAGCGTGACCGCCAGCACCGCCTTGTAGTCGCTGTTCAGGATCGCCTGCACGGCGTAGCTGCCCAGCCCCGGCCAGTCGAAGATGGCCTCGACGGCGACGGCGCTGGAGATCAGGGCGCCGAACAGCAGGCCGATCTGGGTCACCGCGGCGATCACCGAGTTGCGCAGGACATAGACCCAGATGATGCGATGGCGCGGATAGCCGATCGCCGTCTCGTACTGGACGAAGTCGCGCTGCATCGTGTCGAGCACGCCGGCGCGGGCGAAGCGGGCGATGGTGGCGAGGGCCGGTATGGCGAGCGTGATCGCCGGCATGGCGATGTGGCGCAGGCTGCTGGTGAACTGGGTCCAGTTCCCGGCGAGCAGCGAATCGACCAGGAAAAAGCCGGTCACCGTCGGCGGGGCGCCGATATTGACGCCGATGCGGCCGCGCAGCGGCAGCCATTCGAGCTCCATCGAGAACAGGAGCTGCAGCATGATGGCGAACCAGAACGAGGCGACCGCGAGGCCGCCTACCGTGGCGACGCGCACGACATGGTCGAGCAGGCCATTGTGGCGCACCGCCGCCAGCGTGCCCAGGGGAATGCCGATCACGGCGGCGATCAGCAGGGCGATGAAGACCAGCTCGATGGTCGCCGGCAGGGTGCGCAGCACGTCGCCGGAGACCGGCCGGTTGGAGAAGGCGGAGTTGCCCAGGTCGCCCGACAGGACCTGGCCGACATAGATGGCGAACTGCTCGTAGAGCGGCTTGTCGAAGCCGTACTTGGCGCGGATCTCCTCGATCTGCTGCTTGGTGGAATTTTCGCCGGCCAAGGTCGCCGCCGGATCGGCCGGCACGACGCGCACCAGCACGAAGGTCAGCACCATCAGCCCGACGAGCGACGGGATCACCAGGAGCAGACGGCGGATCAGGAAACGGAGCACGTGGTTACCTTCTATTCGCCTCCCCAGCTTCGCTGGGGAGGTGCCCCGTGATACGGGGCGGAGGGGTCATGAGCCCCAGTCCCGTTGCTCATGACCCCTCCGTCCGCATCGGCTTTTGGCCGCAGAGCGGCCAAACGCCTTTAGACGCGGACACCTCCCCAGCGGAGCTGGGGAGGAAAGGTTGAGGATGTCGCCGCTCACTCCGCCAGCGACATCCAGCGCAGGTCGCCGCCGCCGCCGACCGGGCTGAACTGGTAGCCTTGCACGCGCTTGGACAGGCCGCGCAGCTGGATGGTGTTGTAGACCCAGATGTCGGGCGAATCCTCGACGACGATCGAGGTGGCTTCCTGATAGAGCTTCTGGCGCTCGGGCTGGGCGCTGATCGAGCGCGCCTTGCGCAGCAGCTCGTCGACCTTGGGATTGGTGTAGTAGGCCGATGCCTTCCAGGTGCCGAGGAACTGGCTGTCGTACATCTGGCCGATCCAGTTCTCGGGATCGACGAAGTAGGTGCTGACCCAGTGGATCCACAGATCAGGCGAGGTCTCGGGCTTGGTCGTTGCCGAGGTGATCTGAGGCCACGTGCTGGGCACGATCTTCATCTTGATGCCGAGCTTCTGCAGGTCGGCCTGGAACATCTGGGCGGACTGCGAGGTCTGCTCGAGCTCGCTCTGGATGTGGATCTCGACCTCGCGATCGAGCTTGGCGCCCTCGGCCTTGGCCTTGTCGCAAAACGCCTTGGCCGCCGCCATGTCGTACTTGTAGCCCTTGAGATCGGGCGGATTGCCCCACAGGTTGCGCGGGTTGGGGCCCGGGTTGCGATCGACGAAGCCCTTCAGGATGACGTTGTTGAAGCCTTCGTAGTTGAACGCCGAAGCGAAGCATTTGCGCGCATTGACATTGTCGAACGGCGGCTTCTTGTTGTTCATGCGGATGATGAACACGCGCATCGATTCATCGCGCGCCACGCGCGTGCGGGCGTTCTTCTCGACGCGCTCGACCTGGTCGGTCGGCAAATAGGAGTCGGTGGCGTCGATCTCGCCGCGCATCAGCGCCAGCACGCGGGTCGAGGTCTCGGCGACGGGCCGCGAGCGCACGACGTCGATCGGCTTGGGATTGTGCGCCCAGCCCTTGAAGTGATCCTTGTTGCGCAGGAGGTCGAGCGCCTCGCGCGGCCGGTAGGTCGCCGGATCGAGCTTGTAGACGCCGCTGCCGGCGCCGTTGGCGGAAAGCCAGGCGCTGCCGAAGTCGTTGTCCTTGACGTTGGCCTCGACCTGCTGCTGGCTGACGATGGCGACCAGCGGAATTGCCGCCAGGAACGGCGCGTAGGGCTTGTCGAGCACGAAGCGGACGGTTTCGGCATCTGGCGCCGTCACCCCTTCGGGCTTCAGCACCGGCAGGAAGGCGCCGGCCGGGCCGCGCTTCATGGCGAGCAGGCGGCGGAAGCTGTAGACCACGTCGTTTGCGGTGAGCGGGCTGCCGTCCTGGAATTTCACCCCCGGCGTCAGCTTGAAGTTCCAGGTGAGGCCGTCCTCGCTGACGGTATGGCTCGCCGCCAGCCACGGCTCCAGCTTCGGCGGATTGCCGATGTAGCGGTAAAGCGTGTCGTACATGTTGAGCAGGATGAACTGCATCGGCACGTCGAAGATGGCGTGCGGATCGAGCCCGGCGGGGAGGGTATCTCCCCATACCAGCACCTGCTTGTCCTGCTGCGCGGCAACCGGCAGCGGCGCCGCGAGGCCGAGCGACAATGCGCCGGCCAAGGCCAAAAAGCTCGAGCGTTTCATGCGGATAGACCCCCTGAAGACGGTGTTGGCGAAAGACGCGACACGTTCCTCTTCCCGTGACGGGATATGATCGCCCTGCGCCTTTGCGGTCAATGGCTGGCCAGTGCTGCTGCAAGAATCCCGCCAGCCGACATTGGCACTTCGCCGCGCACCGAGGTGCGCCAGACCAGGCGGCGCTGGCGTTCGCGATCGTACTCGGTGGCGGTATGGATGAGGGTGCGATTGTCCCACAGCACCAGATCGCCGGGGCGCCAGTGATGCGCCTGAACGAATTCCGGCCTGATCATGTGGGCGAGAAGCTCCTCCTGCACCGCTTTTGCCTCCGCCTCATCGGGCAGCTCGAGGCGGACGTTCGACCAGTCGCAGAGATAAAGGCCTTCGCGGTCGGCGCGCGGATGGCGGCGCACGACCGGGTGGCGCACGTCAGGCGTCCGCTCGATCTGCGCCGGCGTCATCGGCGGCAGCCAGGGGCGCGAAGCGTGCAGGAGCTGGTAGCTGTGCCGGGCCGACAGCTGCCGCAGCGCGGCACGACGCGCTCTCGGCAGGGCGGCCAGGGCCTTCGCCGTGTCGGCGAACAGCGTCTCGGCGCCGTGCGTTGGCACCTCGATTCCGTAGAGCAGGGTGATCGCGGTCGGATTGGCGAAATAGTTGAGGTCGGTGTGCCAGCCGAAGCCCTCGCGCGGATTGCCGATCGGCCGGCCGTCCTCGACGATGTTGGAAATGACATAGATCTCGGGATGGCCGGGCATCCAGTAGCGATCGAGCACGTGCAGGTCGATCGGCCCGAAGCGCCGGGCGAAGGCGATGAAGCTGTCGGGCGTGAGCTGCTGGCCGCGGATCACCAGCATCTGATGGTTCAGCAGGGCGTCGTCGATCGCCGCGAAGCCCGCCGCGTCGAGCGCGGCGGCATCGACATCAGTAACGACGGCACCGACCACGTCGTTGGCGGCGAGGCGCATGGAAGTCACCCTGTTGTTCTAGACGCTTCTCTCAATCTCCTCCCCAGCGAAGCTACAGCGAAGCTGGGGAGGTGTCCGCGTAATCGCGGACGGAGGGGTCATGAGCAACGGGACTGGGGCCTCTGACCCCTCCGTCGCGTATGACGCGACACCTCCCCAGCTTTGCTGGGGAGGAGATTGAAAAGAGCATGAGTCTCATTTCTTCTGCGGATTGATCAGGAATTTCTCGCCGGTGGCGCGCTTGGTGTAGGCGGCGATGTTCGCGATGTCGAGCACCTCGGGCAGGGAGATGACCTTGGTGTAGTGGCTGGCAAAGGTGGTCTTGAGATTGTTGACCACGCGCTCGCGCAGCGGCGTCTGGCCGGCGCGGCCGATCTTCTGCAGGAACGGCGTCAGCAGCCAGCCGCCGACGCCCCAGGCGGTGCCGTAGTTGCGCGCCAGCTCGGTCGGGCCGAGGTCGAGGTTGCCGTAGAGATAGACCTGCTTGTGCACGCTCGAGCCGTAGCGATTGTAGGTCGTCGACGTCTTGTTGATGGCGATTTCCATGCAGGTCAGGATCTGGCTGGCCAGCTTGCCGCCGCCGATCGCATCGAAGGCGATGGTGGCGCCGGTGTCGACCAGCGCCTGCGTGAGATCGTCGGGGAAGGACGGCGCGCTCGAATCGACGACATGGCGGGCGCCGATGCCGCGCAGCAGGCTCGCCTGTTGGGCGTTGCGCACGATATTGACCAAGCCGATGCCGTCGGCGAGGCAGATCTTGTTCAGCATCTGGCCGAGATTCGAGGCGGCTGCAGTGTGCACCAGCGCCTTGTGGCCCTCGAGCTTCATCGTCTCGGTCATGCCGAGCGCGGTCAGCGGGTTGACGAACCACGACTCACAGGCATAAAATACCCATTCTTATTGACTTTTCTCGGACGTGTGCACACCCAGCCATCATATGGCCATTTTATCCACAGTCCTTACTATAATCCCCAGCAGAATCGCCATCTTTTCAGAGGCCCTGCCAGCCCATGCCACCAGCATGTGAAGCAATGAAGTGCCTGAGAGTGCATCAGCCGTTTGCCAGCCAGATAATCGTCGGATGTGAATCGGCGTGAAATATACCCGGCCGCCCTGCTGGGACAGCGGCTGGCATTTCACGCCTCGCTCAAGCTGCACGAGCTTACCCAGCCGAACGACCCTTCGCCAAGGGGCGCCGGGCTCGGTTCCGGCCTGGGCTGCTCGCCCAGCCGCGGGCCTTCACCTGTCCGGTGCCTGCGATGGGGGATGCTGGGCTCGTGGAGCTTCAGTCGTTGATCTAGCCCCCTGACCATCAGGCACAGCCCCTCGAAAGCACGAACGCCTGACATAAGCCTATACGTCTCCCCGGACTGCGCTCGGCCAAACCACCTTGGCCGGCCCACCAGCTGCGGTCGATATCGACCTCGCTCTTCAGATAAGCAGCTTCAGCGCCCTTGCCAGATCTGCCGTTGCGACGCGGCATCGTAGCAATTCTTGATCGGGCACAGAACGAAAGTGCGCGCGGTCATTTCTCACGGGTAC
>NZ_JBGAKA010000029.1:0-104772 GCF_044224635.1 Reyranella sp.
CCTCCCCAGCGAAGCTGGGGAGGTGGCGCCGTCTTCGGCGTCGGAGGGGTCATGAGTCACGTGAGGGGGCCTCTGACCCCTCCGTCCGCATCGGCGTTGGGGGGCGGCGGGGGCGCACACCCGCGTCGACCCCCACCACCCCCCCCCCCCGCCCGGCGCGGGAGAGCCCCCCCCCCCCGCCCCTCCCCCCCCCGCCCCCCCCCCCGCCGATGCGGACGGAGGGGTCATAGGCCCCCTCACGTGACTCATGACCCCTCCGACGCCGAAGACGGCGCCACCTCCCCAGCTTCGCTGGGGAGGAGAATGATTTACTTCGCGTACTTGCCGGTGAGCTGCGGCGTGTGGGCGCCCTCGGCGCCCTTCTCCTTGTGCTGCAGGCGCGTGGTGCGGGCCCAGGTGCGCTTGAGCTCGTCCTTCACGTTGAAACGCAAGGTGCCGACCTTCTCGACGGTCAGCTCGATCTTGTCGCCGTCCATGAAGGAGTTGAGGCCGCGGTGGTTGGTGCCGGTGGCCAGGATGTCGCCGGGCTGCAGGGTGTGGATCGAGCTCGCCCATTCGATGCAGCGCGGGATGTTGTGGGCCATGTCCGAGGTGTTGAACTTCTGCATGACCACGCCGTTGTTGGTGAGCGTGATGTTGAGGTTCTGCGGATCGGCGATCTCGTCGGCGGTGACGATGCACGGGCCGATCGGCGCGAAGGTGTCGCGCGACTTCATCTGGAAGAACACGTTGCCCGGTGGCGGCAGGCCGCGCGCCGAGCCGTCGATGAAGCAGGTGTAGCCGAAGATGTGCTTCATGGCGTCGGCCTGCGACACCCGCGTCGCCGGCCTGCCGATGATCAGCGCCAGCTCGGCCTCGCCCTCGAAGATCGAAGCCGGCACGTCGGGCAGCACCATGGTGTCGCCATCGCCGATCACCGCGGTCGCCGCCTTGTGGAAGGCATTGATCTGCGGTTTCTCCTTCAGCGTGCCGTCCTCCATGTAGTTGACCGCCATGCAGACGATGTTGCCGGGCCGCGGCACCGGCGGGCGCAACTTCACGCCCTTCAGCGGCACCGCGGTGGTGGCCTGGGCGGCCTTCGCCACCTTGTCCTTGTAAGCGTCCCACCTGGCGATCAGGCCGATGATCAGGTCGCGCGCATCGAGATGCGGGATGTCCTTCACGGCGTCGGTCACGTCGACGACACCGTCGCCGACGATGACGCCCAGGCGATAGTCGTTGAAATAGCAAAGCTTCACTTCTTCTCTCCCTCGTCAAACACTTGCTTGGCCACGTTGGCCGCCGACATGGCGGTTGGCCATCCTGAATAGAATGCCAGATGGGTGATCAGCTCGATCAGCTCCTCCTTCTTCACGCCATTGTTGATTGCGCGGGTGAAATGGCCAGTCTGCTGCTCGGTCCGGCCGAGCGCCACCAGCGCCGCGCAGGTGATCAGGCTGCGATCCCGCTTCGAGAGCCCGGGCCGCTCCCACACGTCGCCGAACAGCACATTGTCGGTGAGATCGATCAGCTTGGGGGCGAAGGCGCGCAGACGATCGCGCGGATTTTGCGGCGGGTTCGACATTCTCTCTCTCCTTTTCAACGGTTATCCAAGGCTTCAACGGGCGGTCTGAGGGCTATTCAACGGATGGTCGAAGGGCTAGCCTTCCGCAGAATTGTCGGAGGAAATGATGACGGTCATCAAGGTCGCAGACTTCGCCTTCCCGCGCATGGAGGCGCCTGATCTCGATGCAATGGAGGAATTCCTCACCCATTTCGGCCTGGTCCGCGCCGAGCGCACACCGGATGCGCTTTACATGCGGGGCGCCGATTCCCACCACCATCTGCATGTCGCCCACAAGGGCGGCACCAGGTTCATCGGCTTCGCCTATCACACGCCTGACGAGGACGACCTCAAGCGGCTGGCCAGGCTGCCCGGCGCCTCGGGCATCGAGACCCTCAACGAGCCGGGCGGCGGCAAGCGGGTGCGCCTCACCGAGCCCAACGGCTACCAGGTCGAAATCATTGCCGGCATGCAATCGGTCGCGCCGATCAAGGTCGAGCGGGACCTTGTCAACACCGGCAGCGATCCGCATCGCCGGGCCGGCCGGGTGATGCGCCTCACCAAGTCGCCGACCACCATCCAGCGCATCGGCCATGGCGTGCTGGCGACGCCCAGGGTCAAGGAGACCACGGCGTGGTTCCGCGAGACCCTGGGCATGATCCGCTCCGACGACGTCTATGCCGGCGACAAGGAGAACGTGATCGGCGCGTTCAGCCGCCTCGACCGCGGCGATGACTATGTCGACCATCACGTGCTGTTCTGCGTGCACAACCAGAAGACCGGGCTTAACCACGTCTCCTACGAGGCGCAGGACATCGACGCCGTGTTCCAGGACCACGAGTACATCAAGCGGCTGGGCAAATACGACCACATGTGGGGCATCGGTCGCCATCTGCTGGGCAGCCAAGTCTACGACTACTGGTCCGATCCGTGGGGCCGCGTGCACGAGCGCTGGGCCGACACCGACCGCCTGAACGCCGCCAACGGCGGCAACCTGATCAGCGCCGAGGAAGGCCTCCAGTCGCAATGGGGCGAGCGCCCGCCGGAGCGGTTCATGGGGCATGCGAGTCCGTAGTTCACATCCCTCCCCAGCTTCGCTGGGGAGGTGTCGCCGTCCCACGGCGACGGAGGGGTCATGCGACCGAGGGGATTTCGCCCGCTCAGGAGCATGAGCGGGCGAGATACCCCCAGTCCGCATCATATGACTCATGACCCCTCCGCCCCCGACTACGGGGGCACCTCCCCAGCGCAGCCGGGGAGGAGAATGACTACTTGAACTTGTCCGGCAGGCGCTCCTCGTTGCCGAGCGCGACGCGGCGGACGCCCTCGCTGTCGGGGCTCGCGGGGAAACCGGTTTTGGCGCGCGGCGCCGGCGCCTCGACGACCTTGTTGGACAGGCGCCCGACCCCGCTCACCTCGATCTCGATCGTGTCGCCGACCTCGAGCGGCCGCGAGTTGGCCGGCGTGCCAGTCAGAAGAATATCGCCCGGCAGGAACGTCATGTGGCGCGCGAGGTCGGCGATCAGGTAGCCGCAGTCGAAGATCTGCTCGCTGATGGCGCCTTCCTGCACCATCTTGCCGTTCTTGTAGCTGCGCAAGGTAGACTGGCGCACGTCGACGCCCGACACCAGGCCAGGCCCGATCGGACAGAAGCCGTCCATGCCCTTCACCCGCAGCATGGAGCCGGCATCGGTGTCGCGGAAATCGTGACAGCCGAAATCGTTGGCCGGCGCGAAGCCGGCGATGCAATCCCACGCCTCCTCGGCGGTCACGTTCTTGGTGATGCGGCCGAACACCACCGCCATCTCGCCCTCGTAATTGACGTACCTGTAGCCCTGCGGCCGCACCAGCTCGCCGTGATGGGCGTTCAGCGCCGTCAAGGGCTTTTGGAAGTAGGTCGGCGTTTTGGGCGGGACGCGCGTGTTGTTGAACTCGAAGTAGCGCGAGATGTAGTTCACGTGCACGCAGATTATCTTGGTCGGCGTGCACGGCGGCAGATGGACGACGTCCTTCTCGTCGGCCGTACGCCCGTCGGCGAAGTGGATCCTGCCGTCCTTGAACTCGACCCAGTATTCGCTGCCGCCCTTCATGACGCGACGAACTTCCCGCCGCGGCCCGTCCAGAACACTCATTCGATCACTCCCCTTTTTAAAAGCTTGTCGCAAGGTCGGTCGTCACGGCTGGGAGCGCGCCAATCCTCTCCTCCCCAGCGTAGCTGGGGAGGTGTCGCCGTCTTACGGCGACGGAGGGGTCATGAGCAGCGAGACTGTGGCTCTCGACCCCTCCGTCCGCATCGGCTTTTGGCCGCAGAGCGGCCAAACGCCTTGGACGCGGACACCTCCCCAGCGAAGCTGGGGAGGAGGTTGAGTGGCGTGCCACGCCCTTACCCGGCCCTCGCCTGCTCGATGGCGCGCCACACGTTGTGCGCCGTCGCCGGCATGGCGACGTCCTTGACGCCGAGCGGCGCCAGGGCGTCGATGACGGCGTTCATCACGACCGGCATGGCGCCGACCGTGCCCGCCTCGCCGGCGCCCTTGGCGCCCAGCGGATTGAACTTGGTCGGCACCGGATTGCTCTTGATCTCCATGCTGCACATCGTGTCGGCGCGCGGCATGGCGTAGTCGAGGAAGCTCGCGGTCAGGAGCTGGCCGCTCTCGCGGTCCCACACCACCTGCTCGCTCAGGATCTGGCCGACGCCCTGGGCGACGCCACCATGGATTTGGCCCTTCAGCCCGATCGGATTCATCACCGTACCGACATCGTCGACCACGCAGTAGCGGTCGAGATGGACCGCGCCGGTCTCGGGATCGACCTCGACCTCGCAGATGTGGCAGCCGTTGGGATAAGTATCTTTCTGGCCGAGATAGGTCGCGTTCTCGTACAGTCCGCCCTCGAAGCCACCGCCTTTCGGCCAGCGCATCGGGTTGAACGCCGCCATCGCCACCTGCTTCAGCGTCACCGACCTGTCGGTGCCGGCGACCTTGAACACGCCTTCGGCGAACTCGATGTCCTGCTCGCCCGCCTCGAGCAGGTGGCCGGCGAGCTTCTTGCCCTTCTCGATCACCTTGCCGGCCGCCTCGAACAACGCCGAGCCGCCCAGCACCGTCGAGCGCGAGCCGTTGGTGCCCATGCCGAAGGCCACCCGATCGGTATCGCCATCGATGAACTGCACGTCGGCCGGATCGATGCCCAGCCGCTCGTTCAGGATCTGCTTGAACATCGTCTCGTGGCCCTGCCCCTGGGCCTTGGTACCCATCAGCAGCGCCGCCGTGCCGCTGGGGTTGAAGCGGATCTCGGCATATTCCGGCTGTGCCGTGCCGGCCGCCTGCTCGATGGCGTTGACGATGCCGAGGCCGCGCAGCTTGCCGCGCGCCTTGGACTCGGCAGCGCGCGCGGCGTAGCCCGCCACGTCGGCGAGCTTCAATGCCATGTCCATGTTCTGCTCGAACGCGCCGCAATCGTAGTACGGCCCGACCGGGCTCTGATACGGCAGCGCCGATTCGGGCAGCATGTTCTTGCGCCGCAGCTCGACGCGGTCGACCCCGAGCTCGCGTGCCGCATCGTCGATCAGCCGCTCGATCAGGTAGATCGCCTCCGGCCGCCCGGCGCCGCGGTAGGGCGCCGTCGGGTTGGTGTTGGAGAGCACGCCGACCACGTTGATGTAGGCCTTGGGGATCAGGTAGACGCCCAGCACCGTGCCGATCATGCCGAACGGCGACAGCAGGTTGCGATCCGACCCGACATAGGCGCCGATATTGGCCAGCATGTTGAGGCGCAGGGCCACGAACCTGTTGTCCTTGTCGAGCGCCAGCTCGATCTCGCCGACATTGTCGCGGCCGTGCTCGTCGGCCATCACCGCCTCGCTGCGCTCGCAGGTCCATTTCACCGGCCGCAGCAGCTTGCGCGCCGCCCACAGCGTCAGCCGATGCTCGACATACTGCCAGCCCTTGGTGCCGAAGCCGCCGCCAACATCCTGGGCGATCACCCGCATCTTGCTCTCGGGCACCTTGAACACGTTCTGCGCCAGCATGTTGCGCACGCGATGGGGATACTGCACGTCGGCATAGAGCGTCATGCGATCTTCGCCCGGATCGTAGGTGCCGAGCGTGCCGCGCGGCTCCATGTACTGGGCATGCACGCGGGTGATGACATAGCGCCGCTTGATCACCTTGGCGGCCGACTTGATCGCCTCCTCGGTCGCCGCCTTGTTGCCGCGCTCGACGCTGTTGGAGATGTTGTCGGGGCAGTCGTCCCACACCGCAGGCGCCCCGGGCTTCACCGTGTCCTCGGTCAGCGTCACCGACGGGATCGGATCGTAGTCGATGACGATCAGATCGGCGGCATCCTTGGCCTGCGCCAGGGTGTCGGCGATCACCATGACCACCGGGTCGCCGACATAGCGCACCCGGTCGGTGACCAGCGGCGGCCGCTGCGGCGCGTACATCGGCTTCCCGTCGGGCCGCTTGCGCGGCATGTTGGCCTTGGGCATGCCGAGCCCGTCGGCCCTGACATCGTGACCGGTGAACACGGCGACCACGCCGGGGGCGTTCTTCGCGTCCTCGATATCGATCGAGCGGATGTGGGCGTGGGCGTGCGGCGAGCGCACGAACACCGCATGCGCCTGGCCGTAGACATTTACGTCGTTGATGAAGCGGCCCTGGCCGCGCAACAGCCGCGGATCCTCGAAACGCAAAACCGGCTGACCGATACCGTACTTGCTCATGATTTTCCTGCTCTCCGCGGCTACCGCAAACATATCAGCCCAATCATCTCTCCCTCCCTAGCGAAGCTGGGGAGGTGTCGCCGTCTTACGGCGACGGAGGGGTCATGAGCAGCGTGACCGTGACTCATGACCCCTCCGTCAGCGTAAGACGCTGACACCTCCCCAGCGAAGCTGGGGAGGAGATCAAATTTTCACCCCAGCGGGCCCATGAAGGCCGGGTCGGCGTAGGTGTCCGACATCGGCTCCAGACTTTCCGGCCAGTCCTTGCCGACCTTGCGGCGCTCGCTGGCCGGACGCGGCCGGCCGTCCCAGCCGACCCGCTCCATGTAGTAATACAGCATCAGGCAATGACCTGCCGGATCGATGACATGGGCGGCGTAATCGACCCCGGGATAGAGCTCGGCCGGGATCACGTCCGCGAACTGCGCCCCCTTGCCCTTCAGGAACGACACCGCATCGCGCAGCTGGCGATAGCTGCCGACCTGCATGCCCATGGTGGCAACCGTCGTGTTCGGATTGAGCCCCAGCTCGGCCCGCAGCGCCTTGGGAAACAGCGACAGGCTGTGATGCTCCCCGCCGTTGCGCAAGAACACGCAGCGATGGCCGCGCCACGTCACGACCTCGGTGCGCACGAAGCCCATCATTCGGGTGTAGAACTCCTCGGAGGCGGCGACGTCCGACACGAACAGGCTCATCGGCCCGATATTGACGATCTTGAACGGCCGCTTGAGCCGCACGCCGGCGACCACGTAATCCTGCTCGCCGCGATCATGGATGACGTTGCCGGCATCGATGTCGATGCCCTTGGCGATCGCCTCGCGCACCTCCTGCTCCTCCGACATCTGCGGCAGGTCCGGCCGCTCGCGGAAGGCACGATAGTAGAGCGCCTCCGGCTTGCTGCGACCGTCCCAGCCGATCTGCTCCATGCCGTAATAGAGCTCGACCGTGTGGCCGTCCGGATCGCGAATGTAGGTGTGCCAGTTGCTCCCCGGCATATCGCGGCCGACGCGGCGGATCTCGACATCCTTGTCGCGGAAATAATCGGCCGCGGCGAACACTTCTTCCATGGTGCCGACCTGCCAGGTGATCTGGTTCACCGTGATGTCCTTGGACACCGCATCGTCGCCGAAGATCGCGCCCAGCGACTTGTGGGCCAGCAGGAAGGCGTGATGGTCGGAGTTGTGGCTCATGAAGACGATGCGGCCGTCATCGAGCCGCCTGGCCAGTTCCTCGCGGCCCGGGATCTTCTTCAGGTCGCGCGTATCTGTGATGCGAAAGCCCAGCAGCCCGGCATAGAAATCGATGCCGGCATCGAGATCGGCGATGTTGAAGCCGAAATGGCCGAGCCGCCGGATCTTGAACGGCTGCGGGTAGCGCACGCCGCCGATGTCGTAGCTCGCGGTGCCCGGTTCTGTCTTCTGGATCGTGTCCATCGTCGTTCTCCTTCTCATTCCCCTCCCCAGCGAAGACGCTAGGGAGGAATCACGCCTTTCGTCTCCTGCCGGTGCGCCCGGCATCCATCGTCAGTCCCGGCACCTCGGACGCGACCTGCTCGACCGTGGTGCGGATGTGATTCTCGATCAGGCGGCAGGCCAGGTCGACGTCGCGCGCCAGCGCGGCGTCACGTAGTTCGAGATGCTCGTCCGGGCGCTTCGAGCGCGCGTGAATGACCTTCAGCCAGTGATAGCGTTGCGCCTGGTCGAACAGCTCGCTGCGGAAATGCAGCGACCACGGCGAGGTGCAGGTCGCCACCAGCGAATCATGGAAGCGCTTGTGCCGCTTTCCCCATTCTCGTTTGGCCGCGACCGGGTCGTCGATCCGCGGTGCCTTGAGCTTGGACAGCAGGAAATAGGCGCTGACGATCTCGGCCTCCCAGGCGTCGGTGCCATGACGGATGGCGTCGGCCAGGGTACGCGTCTCGAGATAGACGCGCAGCTCCGACAGGTCGAGGAAGTCGGCCAGCGAGATCGGCGCCACGCTGAAGCCGCGCCCGGCCTCGGTGCGCGCCAGCCCCTCCGACACCAGATGCGACAGCGCTTCGCGCAGCGTGCCCACCGACGTGTCGTAACGCTGGCGCAGCTCGCCGAAGCGCAGACGCTGATTGGGTTTCAGGACGCAGCAGAGGATGTCCTCGCGCATGCGACGCAACACGTCGAACGTCGCCGCATCCTCGGCCAGCACGTCCTGCGGCGCCGTCGTGGCGGCGACGCGGCTGGTGATATCGAAGGGCATCTTCAGGATCCTGGCCATGGTCGGGACCTCATACGCCGAGATAGGCTTCGCGGATATGCGGCTGCTTCAGCAGCGCGTCGGGCAGGCCGCTGGTGACGATCCGGCCCTGCTCCAGCACGTAGGCGCGGTCGGCGACCTCGAGCGCCTTCAGCACGTTCTGCTCGACCAGCAGCACGGCGGCGCCCTCGGCGCGCACGCGCGTGATGATGTCGAACATGTCGTCGACGATGGTCGGCGCCAGGCCGAGCGACGGCTCGTCGAACAGCACGATGCGCGGCCGCGCCATCAGGGCCCGGCCGATCGCCACCATCTGCTGCTGGCCGCCCGACAGCTCGCCGGCCGGCTGCTGGCGCTTGTCGCGCAGGATGGGAAACAGCGTGAACACCCGCTCGAGCGACTGGGCGCGATGGCGGCGCGCCGCCGGCAGGTAGCAGCCGAGCTCGAGGTTCTCCTCGACCGACATCTTGACGAACAGCCGGCGCCCCTCGGGCACCAGGGCGATACCGTGGCCGCAATAGTCGTGCGCGCGCACGCGAGTCATGTCGGCGCCGTCGAAGCTCAGCGAGCCCCGGCGGCAGCGCAGAAGGCCCGCCATCGCGTTGATCAAGGTCGTCTTGCCGGCGCCGTTGGGACCGATCACCGACACGATCTCGCCGGCATCGACGTCGAGCGAGACGTCCCAGATCGCCGGCGCGTCGCCGTAGCCGATATGGAGGTTGCGCGCTTCAAGCAGCATAGGCTTTGCCGAGATAGATGCTGACGACGCGCGGATCGCGCATCACGTCGCGCGGCGCCCCCAAGGCGAACAGCTTGCCCTCGTTCAGCACGGCGACCCGATCCGACAGCTCGACGACGGCGCGCATCAGGTGCTCGACGAACACGATGGTCGCCCCCTGGGCCCGGATGGCGCGCACCAGCCGGATCGCATTGTCGATCTCTGCGGGATTGAGCCCCGACAGCACCTCGTCGAGCAGCAGCAGCTTGGGCCGCGCCGCAAGCGCGCGCGCGAGCTCGAGGAACTTGCGCTCGTGCAGGTTCAAGCCGGCCGGCAGCGCCTCCTCCTTGCCATCGAGCCCGGTGAAGGCGATCCAATGCATGGCCTCGTCGCGGATCTCGGCGCGGCTCAAAGCTGGCGCGCCGAAGGTCGCGCACAGGGCGACGTTGTCGAGCACGCTCATGTTGGCGAACGGGCGTGGGATCTGATAGGTGCGCGCCACGCCGCGCCGGGCGATCTCGTGTGCCGGCGTCTGCCCGATCTCGACGCCATCGACGCGGATGCTGCCGCTGGTCAAGGGATAAAAGCCCGAGATGGCGTTGATCAGCGTGGTCTTGCCCGATCCGTTGGGGCCGACCAAACCCATGATCTCGCCTTCGCGCACCTCGAGATCGACGCCGCCCAGGGCCTGCAGGCCGCCGAAGCGCTTGGTGACGCCGCGCACCTCGAGCAACGGGCGTTCCCTGATCGCCGGCGCCACGGCCGGCACGACCGGAACGACCGCGGCCCGGAGCGCCTCCCGCCGCGCGAGCGGGCGCCGCCGCTTCAGCCACTGCTGGATCGCCGGCAAGACGCCGTCGGGCAGCCACAGGATGGCGACGATCAGGATCAGGCCGACAATGGCCCGACCCACCATCGCCTCGCCGCCGCTGATGAAGGCGTAGAGCAGCGTCGTGATGGCGGTCGCGCCGACTGCCGGACCAAGCCAGTGCCGCGCGCCGCCCAGGACGCTCATCAGCACGACGTAAAGCGGCACCGTGAGCTCGAACGTGCCGGCCACGGTCAGGAATCCGACATACATCGCGTGGATGCCGCCCACCGCGCCGGCGATGCCGGCCGACAAGGCGAAGGCGGTGAGCTTGTAGCGGAAGGTCGGCACGCCCTTGGCGTCCGCGACGTCCTCGTCATCGTGGATGGCGAACAGGCCCATGCCGAGGCGCGAATGGACGACCCACCAGGTGACGCTGAGCGTCAGCACACACATGATGAAGCCCAGCATGTAGATCGTGCCGGTCGCCGTCGGCAGGATGTGCGGCAACGGCACGGCGCTCATGAACACGCCGGCCCCGCCGTCGATCGGCGTGTTGAGGATGATGGTGGCGACCACGAAGGTAACGGCGAGCGTCAGCAGGGCGAACAGCTCGCCGCGCAGCCGCCGCAGCCTGAAGACGACGGCGCCGATGCCGACACCCAGCAGCGCCGCCATCGCCGCCGCGATCGGCACGGTGATCAGGAACGGCGTGCCGAACTGGGTGGTGAGCGTCGCCGTCGTATATGTGCCGACGCCGAAGAACGCCGCGTGGCCGAGGCTGAAATAGCCGGCAAAGCCGCTCAGCAGCGCCCAGCTCGTCGCCAGCGAGATCCAGAAGAACACCAGGTAGAAAAACGAGTCGTAGAACGCCGGCAGCCCGGCCGTCGGGAGCAGCGCGAACAGCACGACGGCGAAACCGGCCGCCAGTCGCGGCACACCCTGGTCGGCGCTCATGCCCATTCCGGATTCCACAACAGGATGGCGATCAGCACCGAGAACGACACGACTGGCGCCCAGGCCGGGCTGAAAACGGCCATGGCCAGCGACTCGCTGGCGCCAATCAGCATCCCGGCAAACAGAGCGCCCAGCGGATTGCCGAGCCGGCCAATGATCACGACCGCGAACACGACGCCGAGCCAGGTCCAGATCTGTGCCGGCGCCAGGGTGGCGATCAGGGCGATGAACGTGCCGGAGATGCCGGCATAGGCGGCACCCAGGCCCGACAGCAGGTAGGCGAGCTTCTTGTGATCGACGCCGTAGGCGGCGGCGATGTCGGCGTCCTCGGCGGCAGCGCGCAGCGCCTTGCCGACATAGGTCTTTCCAGTAGAGCTGGATCGCCACCTCGAGGATGATGGCGAAGCTGAAGGTGATCAGCAGCGAGGCGAGCTCGTTCACCCGGAACTTGTCGAACAGCCAGTGCTGCGCCAGGCCGATGGCGAACATCGCCGGCACCACCATCGCCGCCGACCACCACGGTGCCACGTGATAGTTGGTACCGAGCTCGTAGGTCAGGTACGCCGCGAGGAAGGCGAGCGCAAAGTGGCTGAGATTGACCAGCCGCAACAGCCCCCAGCTCAGGCTGAGCCCGAGCGCCAGCAGGCCATACATGCCGCCAGCCAGCACGCCGGAGATCAGGGCCTGGCCGAGGAGCGTCGCGCTGGGCATCCCCGCGTCAGGACGCGATCAGCTTCACGCCCGGCGCCGCGAATTCCTTGGGCCAGACGACCTTCCAGGCCTTGTTCTGGACCTGCTTGACCAGTTGCAGGGCGGTGCCGTGATTGAACGGCCCGTCGAACTGAACCGTGCCGTAGATCGTGTCGACCCGGTTCTTCTTCAGCCAAGCAGCGATCGCCTTGTCGTCGAGGCTGTTGGCGCCGTTCACGCCGGCTTCGAGGATCTGCCATTCCGAGATCATCCCGCAGGCCTGCGCATCGATGATCGTGTACGGCAGGTTGGCCTTGGTCGCCCGCTCGTTGTACTGGGCGGCGAACTTCTTCATTCCCGGCCGGCTCATGAACGGCTCGTCCGGCTCGAGGAAGGTCGAGCACAGGGCCTTGTCGCCGTCGGGAGACAACGCCAGCGGACCCGGCGCCGGATAGAGATGGAAGTGGTTCTTCGGCGTGTAGTCGAGCTTGCGCAACGCTTCCAGCAACTGGTTGCTCTCGAGGCCGAGCGAGCCGACCCACAGGAAGTCGGCGTTGGCTTCCTTGACGCGCGCGGCGATGGCGCCGAAATCGCGGTTCCCTGACTCGTACTCGAGATAGAGCAGGACCTTGACGCCCCGCTTCTCGGATTGGTCACGCATGCCCTGCGCCATGAACTGCGCCGACGGGAATTTCGAGGTCAGCACGACGATGGTCTTGGGCGGCGTCGGAAAGCTCGCCATCATGTCGAGGAGAACGTTGGGATAGGTCTTGTCCGGCTCGGGTCCGAACGGCGTCGCCGGAAACGCCATGTCGTAGGTCTGCAGCTTGGGGATGCCCATGCTGCTCTGGATCATCACCTTGCCATAGCGCTGGGCGACGCCCATCGCGGCCAGGATCGGCGCCGTGGCGTACGGACCCTGGATCAGGTCGACCTTGTCGACAGTGATCAGCTTCTCATAGAGGCTGCGTGCGACGTCGGGCTTGGACTGGTCGTCGAGCAGCACGTACTCGACGGGCCGCCCGAGAAAGCCGTTCCGGCTGTTGATGTCCTCGACCATCATCTCCGCGGCGATCTTGTGGATGACCGCGGTCTGCGCCAGGAAACCCGTCAGCGACAGCGTGCCACCGACCCGCACCGGCTTGCCCGACGGCGCCGCGCGCACGATCGCCGGCGCGCCCACAGTTGCCGCAAAGCCTGCACCTGCCAAACCCGTCAACACGCGCCGGCGGCGCCACACATCCGTCTGGCTCGACACACCTATCTGGCTCCACACACCAGTCCGATATTCCATCGTTCCCTCCACCACGGCGCCGTTCTTGCGGGCGTCCGTGGCGTGATCTTGGGATATCGAAACCAGCATGTAAACGAATTTTCGAAAGTTTCGAAACTTTCGAAGATCATAAGTCTTTCCTCCCGGGGAGGTGTCGCCGTCTAAGGGCTTTTGGCCGCTCTGCGGCCAAAATGCCTAGGCGACAAGGGGTCATGAGCACCACCACTGACGCTCATGACCCCTCCGCCCCGTATGACGGGGCACCTCCCCAGCGAAGCTGGGGAGGAGAGTGAAAGGCGCTGCTCGACTACTGGGGAGGACGGACTGAGACGCCGAGGAATCGCTCGAGCGGCGCGGCGTCGGCCAACAGCGCGGCGCTGCTGCCCTGATGAACGATGCGGCCACGATCGAGGATCAGCGCGCGATCGGTGATCGGCAGCACCTTCCGCGCGTGCTGCTCGACGATGATGGCGGAGAGCCCCTCCTCGCGCAGCAGGCGGCCGAGGGCGGCCAGCACTTCCTGGACAATGATCGGGGCGAGACCCTCGGTCGGCTCGTCGAGCAGCAGCAGGCGCGGATTGGTGGCGAGGGCGCGGCCGATCGCCAGCATCTGCTGCTCGCCGCCGGACAGCGAGCCGCCACCCTGGCGACGCCGCTCGCGCAGGCGCGGAAACAGGGCGAACACGCGCTCGCTGTTCCACCGGCCGGAGCGCGCCACCGCGGTGATGTTCTCCGCGACGCTGAGCGAGCGAAAGATGTTGCGCTCCTGCGGCACCCAGCCGATGCCGAGTGCCGCACGCGCCTCCGGCGTCTGCTGCGCGATCTCGCGACCGCCGAGCCGGATCGAGCCGCTGAAGCGGCGCGTGACGCCGACCAGGCTGTCGATCAGGGTCGTCTTGCCGACGCCGTTGCGCCCCAGAACCGCCAGCGCCTCGCCTTCGGCGAGCCCAAACGACACGTCGGCCAGCACGACGGCACGACCGTACCCCGAAGACAACCCGTCGACCGCCAGCAGCTCAGTCATCGCTGCGCTCGCCGAGATAGACGGCGCGCACGCGCGAGTCGTTGGCGACGACGTCCGGCGCGCCTTCCATGAACAGCGCACCGTCGACGAGAACGGAGATCCGCTTCGCGAAGCTGAACACCAGGTCCATGTCGTGCTCGATCAGCAGCACCGAGACGTCGTCCGGCAACGCGGCGATGGCATCGAGGATATCGCGGCGCTCGGCTTCCGGCACGCCGGCGGCTGGCTCGTCGAGCAGCAGGACCTGGGGGGCGCAGGCGAAGGACGCGGCGATCTCGAGCAGGCGCTGCTTGCCATAGGGCAGCGTGTCGGTGCGCCGGTCGAGCACGTCAGCGATGCCGAAGCGCTCGGCGACGCGCATCACCTCCTCGGCCACCGGGTCGATCGCGCCGACGCGCCGTCGCCAGTCCCGGCCCTGCCCCAGCCGTTCGCCGATCGCCAACGCGAGGGTCTCGAGCGGCGTCAGGTCGGCGAACAGCTGGTTGATCTGGAAGGTCCGCACCAGGCCGCGCCGCACCCGCCCTGCAGGGTCGAGCCGCGTCACGTCCTCGCCCAGCAGCAGCACCTGTCCGCTGGTCGGCGGCAGCACGCCGGTCAGCAGATTGACAAAGGTCGTCTTGCCGGCGCCGTTCGGCCCGATCAGCGCCTGCCGGGCGCCGCGCTCGAGCCGGAACGACACGTCGTTGGTCGCCAGCAGGCCGCCGAAGCGCTTGGCGAGGTCGCGGGTTTCAAGGACGACGCTCATCGCCGCCGCGCCACGGCAAGAAGCCGGTAGAGACCGCCAACCAGGCGCTGACGGCCGATCATCACGAAAGCCACCAGGAACAAGCCGATCCAGAATTGCCAGTATTCCGGCGTCAGGCTCGCGATGGTGTCCTGCAGCATCTTGTAGATCACGGCGCCTGCGACGCCGCCATAAAGCCAACCGGCGCCGCCGATGATCAGCACCAGCAGCAGATCGGCAGAGCGATGGAACTCGAACACGTCGAGCGACACGAACGCGGTGGTCTGGGCGAGCAGTGCGCCGGCGGCGCCGGCGTAGGCGGCCGCCAGCGTGTAGACCGCGACCAGTCGCGAATTCACCGGCACGCCGAGCGCCGCCGCGCGCAGCGGATTGCGCCGGACCGACATCAGCGACAAGCCGAACGGCGAGTGGACGATGCGGCGGGCCAGCAGCGTCAGCACGAACAGGACCGTCAGGCTGTAGGCATAGGCCGTGCGGCCGAACAGGTCGAACTCGAAATGGCCGAGCAGCGGCCCCATGACGACGCCCTGCAGGCCGTCGGCGCCGCCCGTGTAACGCGGCAGGGCGTTGGCGACCTCACCCAGCAGCAGGGCGACCCCCAGCGTCACCATGAGACGCGTCAGGTCACTGCCGCGCAGCACGAGAAAGCTGGTGAGGAAGCCCAGGATCGTGGCAACGACGATGGCGAGCGCCAGGCCCGCCAGCGGATCGCCGGTGAGGTGCTTGGCGAGCAGACCGGCCGCGTAGGCGCCGGCGCCGAAGAAGGCGGCATGGCCCAGCGACACGATGCCGGCGTATCCGAGGATCAGATCGAGCGAGAGGGCGAACAGCGCCAGGATCGCGATCTCGTTCAGGATCAGGTATTTGCCCGAAGGCAACAGCAGGGCACCGAAGGCGGCGAGCCAGAAGACAAACTCCGGCCATCGCCAACGCGCCCGGCGGGCGAGAGCTTGCGCCGCCGTCGTCACCGCGGCCGCGCGAACAGGCCATGCGGGCGCAGCACCAGCACGACGATCATCACCAGATAGGTCATGAAGGCGCCGAGCGAGGGCACGTAGTACTTGCCCGCGACATCGGCGATCCCAAGCAGCAGCGAGGCAACGAACGGGCCCACGATGCCCGACGTGCCGCCCACCGTGACCACGATCAGGAAGTAGATCATGAAGCGCAGCGGGAAGTTCGGGTCGAGCCCCAGGATCTCGACGCCGAGCGCACCGCCCAGCCCGGCGAGGCCCGAGCCGACGGCGAAGGTCACGGCGAAAACGCTGCCGACCGGGATGCCGAGGCCGCGCGCCACGCGGGCATCGTCGACTGCCGCGCGCAGCCGGCTGCCGAACCGCGTATGGATGAGCGCAAGCTGCAAGCCGATCGCCAGCAGACTGCACAGGACGATGATGAAGGAACGATAGAGACCCACCTGCACGCCGAGGACCTCGCGCCGGCCCTGCAGCCAGCCCGGGATCTTCACGTTCTGCTGGCTGGAACCCATCGCCCAATCGACCGCCGCCACCGCCATGAAGACGAGGCCGATCGAGAACAGCACCTGATCGAGATGAGAGCGTCCGTACATGTGGACATAGAGCGTGCGCTCCAGCACCAGCCCGATCGCCGCCGCGGCGAGGAATGCAAGCGGCAGACAGGCGAGGAACGGCAGCCCCCACCGATCCATCAGGATCACCGTCACGTACCCGCCAGCCATGGCGAACGCGCCATGCGCCAGGTTGACGAAATTCATCAGCCCCAGCGTCACCGCAAGCCCGCACGCCAGCACGAACAACAGCATGCCGTACGCCACGCCATCGAACAGGATGGTGGCCATAACCTATCTTGCCTCGCCCGTCTGACGGGGGAGGTGCCCCGAAGGGGCGGAGGGGGAAGGCCTCAAGCGAGGTCTATCCGATTCCGACGTCGAAAACTCATTTGCCGCGACTGAGGCCTTCCCCCTTCGCCCCCTGACGGGGGCATCTCCCCCGTATGACGGGGGAGGAAAAGAATGATAGCGCGTGCTTTGCGCCCTCACTTCTTCGAGGCCTTCACCGGGTCCTTGACGTTGGGGATGGTCGCAAACTCGACGTTGTAGAGTTCGCCGTTCAGCTTATCGACCTTGCGGACATAGATGTTCTGGATGATGTCGCGCGTCTCGGGGTCGATCGAGATCGGACCGCGCGGGCTTTCCCAGGCCAGGCCTTTCATCGCCTCGACCAGCTTGGAGCCGTCGGTCGCGCCGCCGGTCTTCTTCAGCGCCTCGTAGATCAGGTGCATGCCGTCATAGCCGCCGACCGACATGAAGTTGGGCCGCAGGCCGCCGTTGGCCTTCTTGAAGGCCTCGACATAGGCCTTGTTGGCCGGGCTGTCGTGCGCCGCGGAATAATTGTGCGTGTTGATCACGCCGATAACCACGTCGCCCATGCCGTTGAGCTGATCATCGTCCGTCACGTCGCCGGTGGCGATCAGCTTGATGCCCGACTTGTCGAGACCACGCTCGACGAACTGCTTGACGAACTGCGCACCGGCGCCCGACGGCACGAACACGAACATGGCATCGGGCTTGGCGTCGGCTGCCTTTTGCAGGAACGGTGAGAAATCGGGATTGCGCAACGGCACGCGCAGGTTCTCGAGAATCGTACCGCCGTCGGCCTTGAACTTGTCGCCGAACGACTTCTCGGCATCGATGCCCGGCCCGAAATCGGTGACCAGGGTGACGACCTTCTTGATGCCGTTCTTGACCGCCCATTCGGCCATCGGCACGGACGACTGGGCGAGCGTGAAGCTGGTCCGCACGACAAAGGGCGAGGCCTCGGTGATCGACGATGTGCCGGCCGCCATGACGACCTCCGGCACCTTGGCCTGGGTCGCGATCGGCGCCACGGCGAGCGCGATCGGAGTCAGGCCGAAGCCCGCCAGGATCGATACCTTGTCGTTGACCACGAGCTCCTGCGCCAGTCGCTTGGCGATGTCGGCCACGCCGGTGTCGTCCTTCAGGATGACCTCGACCTTCTTGCCGGCGACGGTCGTGCCGTTCACCGCCTGGTAGAGCTTCACCGCCCCATCGATCTGCTTGCCGGTCGAGGCCTGCTGCCCGGTCATCGGCAGGATGAGGCCGATCTTCACGGTGTCCTGAGCCAAAGCCGCCGAGGAAAGAAGCGCGAAACCCGCAGCAGCGACAAGAACGCGTCTCAGCATTCGTTTCCTCCCCAAACAATCCCTTCCGCCCTAGGTACCAGCTTTCGCGACAGGGCGGTACTCAGCTCGCTCGCGTCCGCAGCTTCGCTGCTTGAGAGTCGACACTCCTTGCGTAGCGACCATGTGTACTCCCGTCTCACCGACCTTCGGCAACGCTCTCGGCCCGTACCGAGAGGAGAAATGAACAGCCGTCTGGCACAATCGGCCGGGGCATGCTCTATGCTCGGCCCCTGACGTTACGGGAGCACGCCCATGAAGAGCTACAAGGTCGTCGAGTTCGGCAAGCCGCTGGAGAGGGTCGAGGAAGCCAATCCCGCTCCCCAAGGCACCGAGGTGCTGGTGCGCATCACAGCCGCCGGCGTCTGCCACAGCGACGTCCATCTGTGGGAAGGTTATTTCGACATGGGCGGCGGCAACAAGATCTCGACCCAGAAGACGATGAATCCGCCGCGCACCATGGGTCACGAGATCGTCGGCGAGGTGGTCGCCGTCGGGCCCGATTCCAAGGGCGCCAAGGTCGGCGACAACGCCGTGGTCTACCCGTGGATAGGCTGCGGCACCTGCTGGTACTGCCAGAACGCCATCGAGCATCTCTGCCCGACGCCGCGGGCGCTCGGCGTCAACAAGGACGGCGGCTATGCCGACCACGTCGTGGTGCCGCACGCCAAGTACCTCTACCCCTACGGCAACCTGCCGGTCGAGCTCGCCTGCCTCTATGCCTGCTCGGGCATCACCGCGTTCGGAGCGGTCAAGAAGGCAGTCGGCCAGGACGGCGGCAAACCGATCCTGGTGATCGGCGCCGGCGGCGTCGGGCTGATGGGCGTGCGCTTCGCCAAGTCGGTGCTCGGCCGCGAGCCGATCGTTGCCGACATCGACGAGAACAAGCGCAAGCTCGCGCTGGAGAACGGCGCCGTCGCCGCCATCGATCCGCGCGAGAAGGATGCCCGCAAGCAGGTGATGGATTTGACCGGCGGCACGGGCGTGGGCGCGGCGATCGACTTCGTCGGCGCCGAATCGTCGGCGCAGTTCGGCCTGCGCGCTCTCGGTCGCGGTGGCAGGCTGGTCATTGTCGGCCTGTTCGGCGGAACATTCACCATTCCGCTGCCGATGTTCGCCTTCACCGGCTGCCAGATCGTCGGCTCGGTGACCGGCAGCCCGGCGGAGATGAAGGAGATGATGGACCTCGTGACCTCCGGCAAGGTGACGCCCGTGCCGATCATCAAGCGCAAGCTCGACGACGCCGACGCCACGCTGCAGGAACTGCGCAAGGGCCTGATCATGGGACGCGCCGTCCTGGTTCCGTGAGCCAGGCCGGCCGGGCGCTTGCCTACGCCTTCGAGACCGGAGCGCTCGCCCCCCAGCGGGCGTTCTTCCTGCGCGCCGAACCATCGCCCTTCCGCGACAGTGACGCCGAGCAGTCCTTCCGCCCGGAATATCTCCGGCTGAAGCGCATGGGATGGTCGGTCGTGCCGCGCCTCGAGGGTGATGGCTATCAGCTTGGCCAGATCCTGCTCACCAAGCACAAGGAAGAGAACTTCGCTAACATCGCGCGCGGCTGGACGTTGCTCGGCGAGGGCGGAACGCTGGTCTGCGCCGGCGCCAACGACGATGGTGCGGCGAGCCTGGAGAGGCAGGCCGGAAAGATCTTCGGCCTGGCAGGATCGCTGTCGAAGTTCCACTGCCGCGTTTTCTGGCTGACGCGCGGCGATCGTTTGCCGCCCGAGTATTGGACTGAACTTGGGGGCTTGCGGCCGGTCGCAGACGGCTCCTGGGTGAGCCAGCCGGGCATTTTCAGCTGGGATAGGATCGATGGCGGCTCCGCCCTGCTCGCCAGTCATCTTCCCGATGATCTGTCCGGCTGCGTCGCCGATTTCGGCTGCGGCTGGGGTTATCTCGGCCGCGAGATCCTGGCGCGCGCACCTGCTGTTACCACAATAGACCTGATCGACGCCGAACACCGCGCGGTGGAGGCGGCCCGCGCAAACGTAACGAATCCGCGGGCGAGCGTTCACTGGCTCGACCTGGCCACCGAGGCCGCGCCCGCGACCTACGACGCCATCGTCTGCAATCCCCCCTTCCATGCCGGCCGCGCGGCCGATCCGAAGCTGGGCCAGGAGATCATCGCTGCAGCAGCCCGGGCGCTGCGATCTGGCGGGCGTTTCTTCGTCGTCGCCAATCGCGGCCTGCCCTACGACGCCGTGCTTGCCTCCCATTTCGCGACGGTCACGCGCCTCGCCGACAACAACAAGTTCAGGGTGAGCGTCGCGGTGAAGTAGCGGACGTCATTCATGCCCGGGAGCGCGCCACTTAAGGCGGAGTAGCCTCCGCCGGCGTGGCGTTCATCTCATTCTCCTCCCCAGCTTTGCTGGGGAGGTGTCCGCGTAATCGCGGACGGAGGGGTCATGAGCAACCCCTCCTGTGCCCTTGACCCCTCCGTCGGCGAAGACGCCGACACCTCCCCAGCTTTGCTGGGGAGGAGAATGAGATGAGCGCCACTCCTGTGGCGCTCATCTCGTCGATCCCACATCCCATGAGCGCCACTCCGTGGCGCGCTCCCAGCTATGAGTCGCCTCGCTCTCCCTCCAGCACCCCCGCGATCAAAAACTCCCGGTTGCCGTCGGCGCCTTCTATCGGGCTGTCGGTGAGGCCAAGGACCCGCCAGCCGTGTTGCGCTGCGAGCCACGCTTCGATCGTCGCGCAGACTTCGGCGTGCAGCCCGGGCTCGCGCACGATGCCGCCCTTGCCCACCCTGCCCCTGCCGACCTCGAACTGCGGCTTGATCAGCGCCACGAGGTGGGCGCCCGACGCCGCCAACGCCAGCGCCGCGGGGAGCGCCGTGCGCAGGCTGATGAAGGACGCGTCACAGACGATCAGGTCGATCGGCTCCGGCACGTCCGCCCGCGTCACGTCACGGATATTTGTCTTCTCCATCGACACCACGCGCGGGTCGGTGCGGAGCTTCCAGGCGAGCTGGTTGGTGCCGACGTCGACGGCATAGACCTTTGCGACGCCACGCTGCAGCAGGCAGTCGGTAAAGCCCCCGGTCGAGGCGCCGACATCGAGAGCGACACGGTCGGCGACGGGAATCGCGAAATGATCGAGTCCCCGTGCGAGCTTCAGGCCGCCGCGTGACACATAGGGATGGGGCTGCCCACGTACTTCGATCGGCACGTCGGCCGCCATGGCGTGGCCCGCCTTGTCGAGCCGTCGGTCACCGGAAAAGACCAGTCCCGCCATGATCAGGCGTTGCGCCGCGGCCCGCGTCTCGGCGAGGCCACGCTCGACCAGCGCGATGTCGAGGCGGGTCTTGGCCATGGCTTTTCCTAGACCTGCAACGGTGGCGCCCTGCGCGCAGCCGATATCGGGCTCATCAGAGTTGCGTCGGGGTCACAGCCGATGACACCGACTTGGTTGAGGATTGGCCGCACTCGCTCCATGAGCTGCTCCCGCATTGATCCCCGCCATGCGGAGTGCTTAACACGGGCGCGGCGGGGGAGAACAGAAGGCGGACCGGCCGATTCATTATCACTGCCCGCGCGAGCACATCGCGGCAGTGCGAGCGCTCGGCGAGCTGTGCGAGGTGGAGCAGGAAGGACATGCCCTTCGCGCTGTCGATCGGCCACGATCCGGAGATCCCGTTCATCGCCGGCATGCCGCTGCGCGACGGCGTCGACGAGGCGGCCTCCATCGGCGGCTTCTTCCAAGGCTTGACCAAAGGGCCCGGAATGACGACTTTTCCCCGGTGGAAAGACAGCGAGAGGGGGTTTCACCATGACGCTTCGCATCAATTCGACGGCACCGGATTTCAAGGCCGAGACGACCCAGGGACCGATCGAGTTCCACAAATGGATCGGCGATGGCTGGGCGATTCTGTTCTCCCATCCGAAGGATTTCACGCCGGTCTGCACCACCGAGCTCGGCTACATGGCCAGCCTCAAGCCCGAGTTCGACAAGCGTAACACCAAGATCCTCGGCCTGTCGGTCGACCCGGTGTCCAATCATTCCAAGTGGGCCAAGGATATCGAGGAGACGCAGGGCCACGCCGTCACCTATCCGATGATCGGCGATCCGGAGCTCAAGGTCGCGACCGCCTACGACATGCTGCCGGAAGGCGCCGGCACGACCTCGGAAGGCCGCACCGCCGCCGACAACGCCACCGTGCGCTCGGTGTTCATCATCGGCCCGGACAAGAAGATCAAGGCGATGCTGACCTATCCGATGAGCTCGGGCCGCAACTTCGACGAGGTGCTGCGCCTCCTCGAATCGTGCCAGCTCACCGCCAAGCACCAGGTGGCCACGCCGGTCAACTGGAAGCGCGGCGAGGACGTGATCATCGTCCCGGCCGTCTCCGACGAAGCCGCGAAGACCAAGTATCCCAACGGCTGGAAGGCGCCGAAGCCCTACCTGCGCATCGTCCCGCAGCCGAAGGATTGATCTCCAATCCCACCTTCCCAGCTTCGCTGGGGAGGTGTCCGCGTCCAAGGCTTTTGGCCGCCTTGCGGCCAAAATGCCGAGGCGGACGGAGGGGTCATGGGCATCGCGACTATGGCTCTCGACCCTTCCGTCGCCGTATGACGGTGACACCTCCCCAGCGGAGCTGGGGAGGAAAAGGATCAGGCGCTCGGCCGCCGGATCGACCGCACGTCGCGACCCAGCGCCTCGAGGGCGGTCGCGACGATCTGCGGGGCGTTGAGGCCGGCCCATTCGTACTGCTTGGCCGGGGCGGCGTGGTCGATGAAGCGGTCGGGCAGGATCATCGGCCGGATCTTCAGGCCACTATCGAGCAGGCCGGCCGTCGCGAGATACTGCAGCACCTGGCCGGCGAAGCCGCCGATCGCGCCCTCCTCGATCGTGATCAGGACCTCGTGCTCGCGCGCGAGGCGGCGCACGAGGTCGGTGTCGAGCGGCTTGGCGAAGCGCGCATCGGCAACGGTCGTGCTGAGCCCTTTGGCAGCGAGATCCTCGGCCGCAACATGGCATTCGCGCAGGCGTGCGCCGAAATTCAGTAGGGCGATCTTGGTGCCCTCGCGGACGATGCGGCCCTTGCCGATCTCGAGCGGCGTGCCGCGGGCCGGCAGCTCGATGCCGACGCCCTCGCCGCGCGGATAGCGGAAGGCGCTCGGCCGATCGTCGATCTGCGCCGCGGTGGCGACCATGTGCATCAACTCAAGCTCGTCGGCCGCCGCCATCACGACGAAATCGGGCAACGCGCCGAGATAGCCGACATCGTACGAGCCGGCATGGGTGGCGCCGTCGGCGCCGACGAGGCCGGCGCGGTCGATGGCGAAGCGCACCGGAAGCTTCTGGATGGCGACGTCGTGCACCACCTGGTCGAAGGCGCGCTGCAGGAAGGTCGAGTAGATCGCAGCGAACGGCTTGAAGCCTTCGCAGGCGAGGCCCGCGGCGAAGGTGACGCCATGCTGTTCGGCGATGCCGACATCGAAGCTGCGCTCGGGGAAGCGCTCGGCGAACTTGTCGAGCCCAGTGCCCGACGGCATGGCGGCGGTGATGGCGACGATCCGGCGATCCGCCTCGGCCTCGGCCATCAGCGCCTTGGCGAAGACCGCGGTGTATTGCGGCGCGTTGGCGACCGGCTTGGACTGCTTGCCGGTGATGACGTCGAACTTGACGACGCCATGGTACTTGTCGTCGCTCGCCTCGGCCGGCGGATAGCCCTTGCCCTTCTTGGTCACGACATGAACCAGGATCGGCTTGTCGAGCCGGCTGTCGCGGGCATTCTTCAGCACCGGCAGCAGATGGTCGAGATTGTGCCCGTCGACCGGGCCGACATAGTAGAAGCCCAGCTCGTCGAACAGCGTGCCGCCGGCCACGAAGCCGCGTGCGAACTCCTCGGCGCGTCGCGCCGCCATCTCGAGCGGCCGCGGCAGCGCCTCGGCAAAGGTACGGCCGAGATTGCGCAGGGTGACATAGGGTCGCCCCGACAGCAGGCGCGAGAGATGGCCTGACAGCGCGCCGACCGGCGGGGCGATCGACATGTCGTTGTCGTTCAGGACGACGATCAGCCGGCTGCGCAATGCACCAGCATTGTTCATCGCCTCGTAGGCCATGCCGGCGCTCATCGCGCCATCGCCGATCACGGCGACCACATGGTTCTTGCCGCCGGCGAGATCGCGCGCAACGGCCATGCCCAGACCGGCCGAGATCGAGGTCGAGGAATGGGCGGCGCCGAACGCATCGTATTCGCTCTCGCTGCGTCGGGTGAAACCCGACAGTCCGCCCTCCTGGCGCAGGGTGCGGATGCGGCTGCGCCGGCCGGTCACGATCTTGTGCGGATAGGCCTGATGGCCGACGTCCCAGATCAGCCGGTCGTTGGGTGTATCGAACACATGGTGCAGCGCCACCGTGAGCTCGACCACGCCCAGGCCTGCGCCCAAATGGCCGCCGGTGACGGAAACGGCGGAGATCGTCTCCTGACGCAGCTCATCGGCCAGCTGCCGCAGCTGATCGGCGCGCAGGCGACGGATGTCGGCCGGCGTGTCGACAGTATCGAGAAGTGGCGTCGTGCTCTGCCTTGTCATAGACGCATCATACTCCCGAGGGCGGCCCTATGCCCGCCGTGCGACAACGAATTCAGCGGCCTGCTTCAGGAGGTCTGCTGCATCACCGAACGGCTCGAGATGCTGCGCTGCCTGGTGTGCCAGCAGGTTCGCTTGGGCGCGGGCGCGCTCCTGGCCCAGAATGGACACGAAGGTGGCCTTGCCCGCCGCCGCATCCTTGCCCGGCGTCTTCCCCAGTTGGGCAGCGTCGCCCTCGATGTCCAGCAGATCGTCGACAATCTGGAAGGCGAGGCCCAGATCGTGCGCATAGGCGGCCAGCGCCCCGCGCATGGGCTCGCTCGCCTTCCCCAGGATCGCCCCTGACGTGCAGGAAAACGAGATCAGGGCGCCGGTCTTGAGGCGCTGCAGACGGGTAATGGCGCCGATGGACATTTCCCCGGCCTCCTGGCTCTCGGCCAGCATGTCGAGCATCTGGCCGCCCACCATGCCGTGGGCACCGGCCGCCTTGGCGAGCTCGCTGACCAGATAGGCACGCACCGACGGATCGCCGTGCGTGTCCTCATGGGCCAGCACCTCGAAGGCCAGGGCCTGCAGGGCGTCACCGGCCAGAATGGCGGTCGCCTCGTCGAACTGCTTGTGACAAGAGGGTTTGCCGCGTCGCAGGTCGTCGTCGTCCATGGCCGGCAGGTCGTCATGGACGAGCGAATAGGCATGCACGAACTCGATGGCGCTGGCCGTGCGCAGGGCCGACAGGGCCGATACCCTGAACAGCGTGGCGCCCGCCAGGACGAAGAAAGCGCGCAGGCGCTTGCCGCCATTGAGGCTGGAATAGCGCATGGCTTCGAATACGCGCGATTCTCCAGCTTCTCCCTTGGGCAGCAGCCGCTCCATGGTGCGCTCGACCGACTGCGCAGCAAACTCCAGCGCGGCGTCGAACCGGCGATGTGACGACAGGGGCATGGGTACGGCTTACTGAAGATCGGTGGGTTGGCTGCTGACCGATCCGTCGGCCGCAAAGACGATCTTCTCCACCTTCATCTTGGCTTCGGCAAGCTTCTGCTCGCAGTGGCGCTTGAGAAGGGCCCCGCGCTCGTAGGCAGTGATGGCCTCGTCGAGCTTGACCTGGCCGCGCTCGAGCTGCTGCACGATCGCTTCCAGCTCCTTCAGGGCATCCTCGAACGACAGGGTGGTTATTTCCTTGGGCAGCGTAGTTTCTTTGGCCAATATTGCCTCTCGGGGGGTGTTCATCAATCGTAGCCGTCCGCCCCCGTCTGGGCCAGACGCCGGCTGTGGACCCTACGACAACTCATCGAATAACCCCTGTTTCATCGGCGAATTCCGCTGTTCGACGACGATTCACGCAGCTGTGACATGGCGGCTTTGCACGTTCGCAGGTCAAAACCTTCGTTCGCGCATTGCGGCATTCGCGAGGCGGTGGCACGTTTCGCCTCGCAACGAAATAAACGGCCATTCATAGGAGAAAAACGCAATGGGCAACGTCAGTCATCTGGTCACGCGAACCGCCGCCTTCCAAAGCTCGGTCGAGAACGGGCTTGCCGAGGGCTCGACCGGCAAGGACCGCCAGTTCGTCACCGCGCTCGCCCGCGGGCTCGACATTCTGCGCGCCTTCCATGCCGGCGAAGGGATGCTCGGCAACCAGGAGATCGCCCATCGCACCGGCCTGCCCAAGCCGACGGTCGCGCGCCTCACCCATACCCTGACCGAGCTGGGCTACCTCAACTACATCCGCCGCTTCCGCAAGTACGAGCTCGGCGCCTCGGTGCTGGCGCTGGGCTATGCCGCGATCTCGAGCATGGATGTGCGCCGCGCCTCGCGCCAGCCGCTCGAGCAGATCGCGCACGCCCTCAATGCCTCGACCGCGCTGGGCGGCCGCGACCGTCATTCGATGATCTATCTCGAAGCCTGCCGCGGACCGTCGGTCGTGGCGATCACCCACGACGTCGGCACACGGGTGCCGATGGCGACGACGGCGATCGGCCGCGCCTACCTGTTCTCGCTGCCCGAGGCCGAGCGCAACAAGCAGCTCGACGCCATTCGCCGGCGCTGGCGCGACGATTGGACCAAGGTCAAGACCGGTCTCGAGCGCTCGTTCAAGGAACTGACCGACCGCGGCTTCTGCGTCACCTGGGGCGAATGGCTGCCCGAGCTGTGCGGCGTCGGCGCACCGCTGCGCAATTCCGACGGCACGGCCGCCTACGCCATCAATGCCTCGGCGCCGATCTACCAGATCAGCCGCGACCGGCTGGAGGCCGATTGGGGCCCGCGCCTGGTCAAGGTGGCACGCGACATCCGCACCGGCATGGCCGCCCAGCCGGCGACGCCGGCGCCCGCAGCGATGCGGCCGATCACCAACGGGCAGCGTCCGCCGCTGTCGGCAATGGTCCGCCGTTAGGCCATCGCGCGACCTTCGACATGCCGATCCAACGACCGGCCGATGCCCGGCCGGTCGCCGCGCACGAGTTCCGCGGCTTCAACGGGCTGATCGGGCATGAGGTGGTGTCCTGGCGCCCGGGTTTCGTGGAGATGAAGCTTGTCGTCAGGCCTGAGCTTTGCAACGCCAACGGCCTGCTGCATGGCGGCGTCCTGATGACCCTGCTCGACTCGGCGAGCGGGTTCGCCTGCACGTTCAACGACACGGCGACGGCGCGCCGTCCCAGCGTGACGCTCGCCTTCACCACGCAGTTCATCAAGGCGGCGCGCGACGGCGATACGCTGACGATCTTCGGCGCCTGGCGCCCTTCGACCAGCCAGAGCACCTTCGCCGCCGAGACCGAGATCTACGACCAGAAAAGCGACCTGATCGCCACCGGCAGCGGGACCTTCCGCTATCTCAAGGGTGAGCGCAGCGACGGCACGCTGACCTTCCTCGACAAGGCCGCGGATTGAACTCCGCCCTCATTGTCATCCTGAGCGTCGCGAAGGATCTCATCGCCGGAAGCCCCAAAATACTCCGTGGCAAACGGCGATGAGGTCCTTCGCGACGCTCAGGACGACAGGAATACTCCGTCTCCGATTAATCTAACACCTGTTAGTTAATTGACTCCAGCTTCCGAAGCCCGCCATTCTGTCGCGAGGTGTGCGAACAAGGCCAAGCCGGCGAAACGTCCGGCGGCAACGGAGGAGGAATGCGTAGACGGTATTTTGTGAATCGGGCGCTGCTCGGCGGCGCTTGCGTAGCGGGCGCGCCGCTTGTCGCCTCGGCACAGACGGAGAAACCCTACCCGACGAAGCCGATTCGAATCGTCGTGCCGCTGGCGGCGGGCGGCAATGTCGATGCGATGACGCGGCTGATCGGCGAGAAGCTGTCCGCCTCACTGGGCCAGCCGATCGTCGTCGAGAACCGGCCGGGCGCGACCGGCATGATCGGCGCTGCAGCGGTCGCCAAGGCGGAACCGGACGGCCACACGATCCTGTTTGCCATCAGCAGCGTCGTGCAGAGCATCCGGTTGCAGAAGAGCCCGCCCTATACGCTCGGCGAGCTGACGCCGATCACGCAGCTCGCCGACCTGCCGCCGGCGCTGGGCATCGCCGAGTCGCTGGGCGCCAGGACGCTCGCCGAGTTCGTCGCGCTGGTCAAGGAGCGGCCCGGCAAGTTGTCGTACGGCTCGTACGGCGTCGCTTCCAGCGGCCACATCATCGGCGAGTACCTGAAGCGCAGCGCCGGGATGAACATCGTCCACGTGCCGTACAAGGGCGAGGCTCCGGCGATCACCGATCTCCTGGCCGGCCAGGTCGCCGCCGTGTTCGGCTCGGCCGGTGCCATGTCGCAACATCCGGGCAAGATCAGGATGGTCGCCGTCTGCGGCAGCCGCCGACCCGTGCGCTTTCCCGACACCCCGACGTTCGACGAAGCGGGATTTCCTCTCGGCGGCCTTACCGGTTGGGCCGGCGCCTTCGCGCCGGCGGCAACGCCGAGGTCGATCGTCGACAGGCTGGCCTCCGAGATCAGTCGCGTGGTGCGCATGCCCGACATCACGACGCGCATCCTCGATTTCGGCTTCGAGCCGACCGGCGACGCGAAGGAACCGTTCGCCAAGTTCGTCAACGACCAGTACGTGGTCTGGGGCGCCGCCATCAAGGATGCCGGCATCGAGCCCGAATGAGGAAGCCGACTTGAAAGCCATGATCTGCCGGGCCTTCGGCCCACCCGAAAGCCTCGTCCTGGAGGATCTGCCCTCCCCGCCCCTGCGGCCCGGCCAAGTGCGCATCGAGGTGCACGCGAGCGGCGTCAACTTTCCCGACCTGCTGGTGCTGCAAGGCAAGTACCAGTTCAAGCCCGACTTCCCGTTCGCGCCGGGCGGCGAAGTCGCGGGCGTTGTCGTCGAGGTCGGCCCGGGCGTGTCCGGGACCGCCGTCGGCGACCGTGTGCGCTGCTCGGTGGGCAACGGTGGCTTCGCTGACGAAGTCGTGGTCCCGGCGGTCCGGCTGGTGCCCCTGCCGCCGGCGATCGATTTCACCACCGGCGCGGTGATCGGCTCGGCCTACGGCACGTCGCTGCACGCCCTCGCCGACCGCGCACGGCTGGTCCCGGGCGAGAGCGTGCTGGTGCTGGGCGCCACCGGTGGCGTCGGCATGGCGGCGGTACAGCTGGCCAAGCTGCTGGGCGCGCGGGTGCTGGCGGCCGGCGGCAGCGACGCCAAGCTGGCAAAGGTCGCTGCAGCCGGCGCCGATGCCGTCGTCAACTATTCGACCGGCAACCTGCGCGAGGCGATCGCTGCCTTCACCGACGGCAAGGGCGTCGACGTCGTCTACGACACGGTAGGCGGCGCAATGAGCGAGCCGGCGCTGCGCTCGACCGCCTGGCGCGGTCGCTTTCTCGTGGTCGGCTTCACCGCCGGCGAGATCCCGAGATTGCCGGCCAACCTGCTGCTCCTGAAAGGCTGCGACGCCATCGGGGTGTTCTATGGCGACTACATGCGGCGCGAGCCGGAGCGCGGACACGCCGAGTTCCGCCGCCTGCTGTCCTGGTTCGAGACCGGCAAGCTCAAGGCGCCGATCGACCGGATCTATCCGCTCGCCGATGCGGCGGCGGCGCTGCGATCGCTGGCCAACCGCGAGGTGGTCGGCAAGATCGTCATCGCGCCGCGCTAGAGCGTGATCTTGTTCGATCGAAGCACCAAAGAATGACCTCACCCTGAGGAGCCACGCGGAGCGTGGCGTGTCAGGCGGCCCTTCCCGATCTGTCAGCGGTAACCGCTACTTGACCGTGATGCTCGCGCCACCCAGGCCGACGAACTCCGTCTTTGCAACACCCGGGCCCGGCAGGAAGACCGGCGGATGGACCGAACCGGTCAGCACGACGTCGCCCGCCTTGAGGTGCTTGCCGTGCTCGATCAGCTTGTTGGCGAGCCAGGCGAGCGAGATCAGCGCGCCCCCCATCACGTTGGTGCCCGGCCCGGCCCCGATCTCCTTGCCGTCGAACTCGGAACGGCCCTTGACGGCGGCAAAGTCGAGCGACTGCCAGCCCTTGATCTCCGTGCCGATGATGCAGGCGGCTTGCAGCACGTCGTCGGCGATGCGGCCCGGGCCGTTCAGCCTGGCGACATCGGTGTAGCGGTTCTCGACCACCTCGGAGCCGCAATAGAGATTGCCGACGAACGGCTTGATCGAGTCGGCAGTGTAGCGCTGGCCGGCCGGCACATCCTTGGCCAGGCGCGCCACCATCTCGCATTCGATGCCAGCCTTGATCGGCCAGCCCTTCTCGAAGACCGCCCCGCTCGGGCGCACGCCGCTCTGATAGATGCCGGCGAAGACCGGGCCCGAGAGCTTCATGGGTTCGTACTGCGAGGGGAGCGTCAACGCCACCTTCCAGCCGGCCATGCGATCACTGCCGTTTGCGGTCAGCCGATCGTGCACGGCGAACTGCACCTTGTAGGAATCGGCTTCGGACAGGTTCGCCGTGGCACTGGCGATGTCCATCGGCTTGCGGCTGCGCCGGCCCTCGGCGATGCGATCAGCGAGTGCCGCGACTTCCTTGGCGTCCATTTTTCCCTCCGAATTCGATCGGAGGGATTGTGGCGCACAAACGCCGACTAAGAAATGGCTGTCATCCCGAGCGCAGCAAGAGGGACCTTTGCTGGTGCCTGAAAGGTCCCTCGGCCCATGGCCTCGGGATGACAGGGTGCGCGTTACGCCGCCTTGGCCGGATGGTAGTTGCCGTAGAAGCTCTGTCCCTTGTCCGCCATGTCGCGCAGCAGCTTGGGAACCGCAAATTGCGGGCCGTACTTCTGGGCGAACGCATCGCATTCGGCGACGAACTGCTTCACCCCGACCTGGTCGATCAGGCTCACCGCGCCGCCGGTCTGCGGCGCGAAGCCCAGCCCCATGATCGAGCCGACATCGCCATCCTGCGGATTGGTCAGCACGTTGGCCTCGAGACAGCGCACCGTGTCGACCGCCTGCACGTAGAGCAGGCGCTTCTTGATCTCGTCCTCCTTGGCGCGCTTCTCCTCGCCCTCGCCGTAGAGCAGCTTGGGATCGGCCGGGAAATACTTCTGCAGCTCGAGCCACAGCCGCTTCTTGCCGTCGGTCGGATATTCGTAGAAGCCCTTGCCGTTCTTGCGGCCGAAGCGCTCGAGCTTCTTCACCATCAGCTCGAGGATGTCCTCGGTGCCGGCGCCTTCGAACTTCTCGCCGGCGGCCTCGGCATCGCGCCGCGTCTGGTCCATGATCTTCCAGGAAAGATCGATGGCGACCTCGTCGTTCAGCGCCAGCGGACCGACCGGCATGCCGGCGTAGCGAGCGCAGTTCTCGATCATTGCCGCCGGCACACCTTCCTTCAGCAGGCGATGACCTTCGCTGATGAAGGCGCCGCAGACGCGGCTGGTGAAGAAGCCGCGGCTGTCGTTCACCACGATCGGCGTCTTGCGGATCCTCTGCACGAAGTCCATGGCACGGGCGAGAGTCTCGGGCGAGGTCTTCTTGCCGACGATGATCTCGACCAGCGGCATCTTCTCGACCGGCGAGAAGAAATGCAGGCCGATGAAATGTGCCGGCCGCACCGAGGCTTCGGCGAGCCCGGTGATCGGCAGGGTCGAGGTGTTGGAGGCGAACACCGCGTCGGCGCCGAGCGCCGCCTCGGCCTTCTTCGTCGCCTCGGCCTTGACCTCGCGGTTCTCGAACACCGCCTCGATCGCGATCTGGCACCCGGCCAGCGCGCCGAAATCCGGCGTGGCGTGAACGCGGGCCAGCATGCCGTCGCACTGTTCCTTGGTGAGACGGCCGCGCTTCACCAGCTTGCCGAGCTCGTCGGCGATGTGCGCCTTGCCCTTGTCGGCTGCCGTCTGGTCGCGATCGACCAGGACGATATCGAGGCCCGCCTGCACCGCCACGGTGGCGATGCCCGAGCCCATCAGCCCGGCGCCGAGAATGCCGATCTTCTTGTACTCCTGCTTCGGCACGCCTTTGGGCCGGCGCACCAGCTTGTTGGCTTCCTGCAGGCCAAAGAACAGCGTGCGGATCATGCTCTTGGCGACCGGGTCACGCAGCAGCGAGACGAAGTAGCGGGTCTCGACCTTGAGCGCCGAGTCGAAAGGCAGCTGCAGGCCTTCATAGACGCAGCTCATGATCGCCTTGGGCGCCGGATAGACGCCGTTGGTCTTGGCGCGGATCATCGCCGAGCCGCCGATGAAGGTCTGCACGCCCACGGGGCTCCACACCTGGCCGCCGGGAAAGCCCGGCGTCTTGAAGCCCTTGCGGTCCCACGGCTGCACGGCGCGGCCGTCGATCGGCTTGGCGCCCTTGCCGGCATACTCGGGCACGACCTGCTCGCCGGCCGGCGCGGTCAGCCAGGCCTTCGCCTTGGCCAGGAGCTCGCCCGGCGGGACGACCTCGTGGATCAGGCCCAGGCCCTTGGCGGCATCGACCGTGAGATCCTTGCCTTCGAGCAGGATCGGCGCGGCATTCATCACGCCGATCAGGCGCGGGATGCGCTGGGTGCCGCCGCCGCCCGGCAGCAGGCCGATCTTGACCTCGGGCTGGCCGACCTTGGCCTTCGGGTTGGCCGCGGCGATGCGATGGTGGCAGGCGAGGCAGATCTCGAAGCCACCGCCCAGGGCCGTGCCGTTTATCGCCGCGACGATCGGCTTGCCGCCGGTCTCCTGCTGACGGAACAGCCGCTGCAGCTGGCTGAACTGGTCCATCAGCTTGGCGGCATCCGAGGTGTCGGTGGCCAGCAGCATCTCGAGGTCGGCGCCGGCAATGAAGTCGGCCTTGCCCGAGGTGACGATGATGCCCTTGACCTTGTCGTCCTTGAGCGCGGTGTCGAGCGCGCCGGCATAGGCGGTGATCGACGCCTCGTTCAGCACGTTCATCGTGCGGTTCGGCATGTCCCAGGTGAGGGTGGCGATGCCGTCACTGTCGACGTTGTAGGTGATCATATCCGTCTCCGAAATTCTTCGTGTGGCCCACCCTTCGAGACGCTCGCTTTGCTCGCTCCTCAGGGTGAGGGTTATGGCAACCCAGATTCCTCACCCTGAGGAGCGACCCGCAGGGTCGCGTCTCGAAGGGCGGGCATCCGAGGGCGCTACACCCGCTCGATGATGGTGGCGGTGCCCATGCCGCCGCCGACGCACAGCGTGGCGAGGCCGGTCGAGAGGTTACGCCGCTCGAGCTCGTCGAGCAGCGTGCCCAGGATCATGGCGCCGGTGGCGCCCAGCGGATGGCCCATGGCGATGGCGCCGCCGTTCACGTTGATCTTGTCGTGCGGCATCTTCAGGATCTGCAGGTAGCGCAGGACGACCGCGGCGAAGGCCTCGTTGAGCTCCCACAGGTCGATGTCCTTCACGGTCATGCCGGCGCGCTTCAGCGCCTTCTCCGAGGCCGGGGCCGGGCCGGTCAGCATGATCGCCGGCTCCGAGCCGATCGAGGCGAAGGAGCGGATGCGCGCGCGCGGCTTGAGGCCAGCCTTCTCGCCGAACTCCTTGGTGCCGAGCAGGATGGCGGCGGCGCCGTCGACGATACCCGACGAGTTACCGGCATGGTGGACGTGCGTCACCTTCTCGACCTCGGGGTAGCGCTGCTGCGCCACGGCGTCGAAGCCCGGCATCATCTCGCCCTGCATCTTGAAGCTGGGCTCCAGTGCCGCCAGCGTCTGCATGGTGGTGGTGGGCCGCATCAGCTCGTCGTGCGCCAGCAGCTGCACGCCGTTCTGGTCCTTCACCGGCACGATCGACTTCTTGAAGTAGCCGTTGTCCCAGGCGTGCTTGGCGCGCTTCTGCGATTCGACGGCATAGGCGTCGACGTCGTCGCGACTCAGGCCGTACTTGGTCGCGATCAGGTCAGCCGAGATGCCCTGCGGCACGAAATACATCGGCAGCGCCACCGCCGGATCGATCGCCCAGGCGCCGCCATCGGAGCCCATCGGCACGCGCGACATCGATTCGACACCGCCGCCGATCGCCGCCTCGCTCTGGCCAGACATGACCTGCGCCGCCGCCATGTTGGTCGCTTCGAGGCCGGAGGCGCAGAAGCGGTTGACCTGCACGCCCGACACCGATTCGGCGTAGCCCGCCATCACGGCGGCGGTACGCGCGATGTCGGCGCCCTGCTCGCCGATCGGCATGACGCAGCCCAGCACCACGTCATCGACCAGATGGGTGTCGAGCTTGTTGCGGTCGCGAATCGCCTGCAACGCGGTGACGGCCAGCCGGACCGGAGTCACCTCATGCAGCGATCCGTCCTTACGGCCCTTGCCGCGCGGCGTGCGGACGGCGTCGTAGATATATGCATCGGTCATGGTCGTTCTCCTATCTCTCGTCGTCCTGAGCGTAGCGAAGGACCTCATCGCCGCTTGCCATCGGCATGAGATCCTTCGCTTCGCTCAGGATGACAGTGGGCCTGTTCACTCCGTCGTTGCCTAAAGCGTCCGTCCGATCAGTTCCTTCATGATCTCGTTGGTGCCGCCGTAGATCTTCTGCACGCGCGCGTCGGCGTAGAGGCGCGCGATGGGGAATTCCCACATGTAGCCGTAGCCGCCGTGGAACTGCAGGCACTGGTCGACCACCTCGCACTGCAGGTCGGTAGTCCAGTACTTGGCCATGGCGGCAGTGGCGACGTCGAGCTTGCCCTCGAGATGGCGGGCGATGCAGTCGTCGACGAACACCCGCGCGACGTGGGCCTTGGTCTTGAGCTCGGCCAGCTTGAAGCGGGTGTTCTGGAAATCGATGATCTGCTTGCCGAACGCCTTGCGTTCCTTGACGTAGGCGATGGTGTGCGCCATCGCCGCCTCGATCGCGGCGATCGCCTGGATGGCGATGACCAGTCGCTCCTGCGGCAGCTGCTGCATCAGCTGGATGAAGCCCATGCCGGAGCCGCCCAGCAGATGATCGGCCGGCACGCGGACGTTGTCGAAGAACAGCTCCGACGTGTCCTGCGCCTTCATGCCGATCTTCTCGAGATTGCGGCCGCGCTTGAAGCCGGGCGTAGTGGTCTCGACCACGATCAGCGAGGTACCTTTGGCGCCGAGCTTGGGATCGGTCTTGGCGACGACCACCACCAGGTCGGCGAGCTGACCGTTGCTGATGAAGGTCTTGGAGCCGTTGATCACCCAGTGATTGCCGTCCATCACCGCGTTGGTCTTGACCGACTGCAGGTCGGAGCCGGTGCCCGGCTCGGTCATGGCGATGGCGGTGACCAGCTCGCCCGAGCAGGCCTTGGGGATCCATTTCTGCTTCTGCTCCTCGCTGCCGTAATGCAGCAGGTAGGGCACCACGATGTCGTTGTGCAGCGAGAAGGCCGGCCCCGAGGCAAGCGCGCGGCCCTGCTCCTCGATCAGGATGGCGCTGTAGAGGAAGTCGGCCCCGGCGCCGCCATAGGCCTCGGGCATGGTCATGCCCAGAAGCCCCTGCTCGCCGGCCTTGCGCCACAGCTCGCGCGGCACGATGCCCTCCTCCTCCCACCTCATGTGGAAGGGCACGACCTCCTTGTCGAAGAAGCGCCGGCAGGTGTCGCGGAACATCTGGTGTTCGGGGGTGTAATGGGCAGCCAGCGCGGTCACTCGGCTTTCCTCCGATCGGATTTCGAGGGTCTTCTCAGCGAGACTTTGAGCCGCCGGCGGCTGCTCCGCCAGCGCTGGCGATGTAGGTTACCTTTACGTAAACGTCAACTGAGACCAGCCGGTCAGGGCTGCTGGTCGAAAACCACCACGAAGCGGCAGTCGCGCCGCAGGTTGGACAGGAAGCCGACCCGCTCCCTCGACTGCTCGGGCGTGCAGACCTGGCTTTCGGGGTGAGCGGTGAACTTTAATCGACAGGCACGCCGCGACAAGACCGGCTACACTGGTGCGGCGCCACCGTTTCGACGCGATTGCAGCCCAAGGAGGGAATGCAGTGCAGCGTGCGACGCACTGGGCGTTGTCATCCGATACTCTGGGGCACTGCGGAACTAATTTGATGCGACTTCTCTCTACCGTTCTGGTTTCAAGTCTCGCGCTCGCGACCTCCACCTTCGCCCAGACACCCCCTACCCAAGGCTGGCCAGCCAGCCGCCCCGCCACGCCGCCTGCCCAACCGAGCCGGCCGCCTCAGGCCGGCAACGCGCCGGCGGCGGTTCCCTTGCCCTCGTGGTTCGCCGAGGCCGACGTCGACAAGAATGGCGAGATCACCCGGGCGCAGTTCCTGGCCTATCGCATGAAGTCGTTCGAGGAGCTCGACAGCAACAAGGACAACAAGCTGTCGCTCGAGGAATACAGCAAGGTGGCCGAGCCGCCCTACTCGGTCGACGCGCCCGGCGGGCCGACGGTCGAGGAGCGGCGCAACCGTGCGCGGGTGGAGTTCCAGAACCTCGACACCGATCGCAGTGGCTTCGTCGAACGGGCCGAGGCGGAGGTCCTGGTCCATTCCGAGTTCAATCAGTACGACACGGATCGCGACAATCGCCTGACCGAGCCGGAAGTTCGCCTGATCGTGCAGCGTGCGCTGGCACGCCAATCGGCCGAGCGCCAGCAGATCGAGGCCCGGCGCCGCGAAGGGCTCACCGCGCTCAACGACCTGATGGACATTCACCTGCGCGATGCGGACCAGATCGACAAGGACCACAACGGGCGAATCTCGCAGCAGGAGTACCTGGTGCTCGCCGGCCCTGCCGATGGCAAGGAGGCGCAGGGGCTGCTGCCCATGGATATCCGTCGCAAGATCATCATCCGCAAGTTCCAGGAGATCGACACCGACAAGGATGGGGTGCTGAGCCGCGTCGAGCTGACGGCTTACGCCCTGCGCCAGTTCCTCGAGAGCGACCTCAACAAGGACCGCTTCCTCAACGAGGAGGAAGGCAAGAAGGCGCAGGAGCGGGAGACCGAGAAGGTGAAGGCCTTCCTGCAAACGCTGCAGCCGCCGGCGCCGCCGCAACAGCAGCAGCAGCGTCCGGCGCCGGCCCAGCCACCGCGGGGGGGCCAGCCGCAACCGGCGCCCGGCCTCGCGCCAGGCCTGCCGCAGGGAACGCGATAGGCGCAGGCCTACAGCGGCGCCTGCCGATGCGGCTCCCTGAGCGACAGCACGGCGATAAGGGCCACGACCGACGCGCCCATGATCATGAAGGCCGGGCTGAGATCGAGCCCGCTGCGATGGATCAGCCAGGCGGCGGCCAGCGGGCTCAATCCGCCCAGGACGCCATAACTCAGATTGAAGGCCAGCGCGATCGCCGTGCAGCGGACCTCGCGCGGTGTCGATTCGACCATCATCGCCGGCTGCACGCCGACGGCGCAGCTGATGATCAGCACGAACCCCAGCTGGCCAAGCAACAGCAAAACCGTGGCGGGGTGATGCATGAGCCACAGCAGCGGCACCGCCAGCACGAAGCCGGTGATCATGCCGGCGAGCAGCATCGGCTTGCGGCCGACGCGATCGCTGAGCCAGCCCGCGCTCAGCGTCGCCAGGATCAGGACGACGAAGCTCTCGGTATTGACCGTCAGTGCGGTCTGCGGCGGCAGGCCATCGACCATCTGCAGCCAGCTGACGACGTAGAGGAACATCAGGTAGTAGCTCACCGAGGCGAAGGCAGCCAGGCCGCACAGCTGCACGATCAGACGCCGGTGAAGGAGGAACAGCCGGCCGATCGGCACATGGCCTGAATGTACCGGCAGACCGGTCTCCGCAAGGGACCGGCGCAGCAGATAGCCCACCACACCCAGCGCCAGGGTAAGCAGGAACGGCATGCGCCAGCCCCAGTCGTGCAGGGCCTCGACCGTGAGAAAGCTCGCCAACGCCGCGCCAGATGCCGATCCCAGGAGCATGCCGAGGTTGTTGCTGGCGATCGCGACCGATCCGAACAGCCCGCGGCGATGGGGCGGCGCATTCTCGATCAGGAACGTGAACGATGTCGTGCATTCCCCGCCGGCCGCCAATCCCTGAACCATGCGGCAGAGGATCAACACAATCGGCGCGGCCTCGCCCAGCACGTCGTAGCCGGGCAGCAGGCCGACCACGAATGTCGGGACGGCCATCGTGGCGGCGGAAATGCTGAGCGCCCGGAGCCTGCCGCGTCGGTCGGCGATGATCCCTGTCAGGACAGCGCCCAAGGGTCGCATCAGGTAGCCCGCGGCAAATACGCCGAAGGCCGCCATGACCTGGGCCACCGGGTCGCCGAGCGGAAAGAACGTCCGCCCGATCGAGATGGCGAAATAGCCATAGATGGCGAAGTCGTACCATTCGATGATGTTGCCGGCGGCCGCCGCGACGACCACGCGGGTACGGCCGCTCAAGGCCGAATGGTCCGGTAGATCGTCATCGTGCTCCGTCCTCGCAGCGTCCGATCAGGCATGCCCGGCGATCAGGACCTCGGCATTCCGGATTCCAGTCAGCACGCTTTGCGGCTCGGCTGCAACCGGGTCCAGCAGCGCCGTCGCCGCCGCGATGTCGCTCGCTCCCGCCCAACTCGTGTGGTGCGCCTGCTGCTCGTGGACGTACTCGAGGCTCACCGCCACCTTGCCCATCAGCGTGGTGATGTCCTTGCCTGCCGCGGTGTCCTGCGCCCCGCTCATGATGTTGATCAAGACCGAGCCCACGAACTGGCCGGCCTGCAGCGTCTGCTTGATCTGCCCTGTCCAGTAGGCCAGCCCGCCTGCGTCGGACGAGCGGTTGAAGAGGTTGTTGTAGACGCTGTCGAGGAAGGCGCTGATCTGACCATCGGTCGCACCGAACGGATTGGCCAGGAACGGATAGAGCGCCTTGGCCTCGGCGCTGATGCCGAACGAGCTCGCGATGTTGGCGAACAGGGCCGCGGGCCCCTGCACCGGCAGGAGCCGGGTGAACTCGCCGACCCAGAACCCGAATCCGCCGGCATCGGCGGCGCGGCCGAAGAAGGCGACATAGGTCGAGGCGATCTGCTCCTCGGCATTGAGCGCCAGCAGGTTGAGCGTCGTCGCCTGCCCGACCTGGACCGGCACGACGTAGAGCAGCGCCTGGCCGTCGCCCGCGCCACTGCCACCGGTCGCGTGATAGGTGAACGAGTCGATGCCCGCGAAGCCGGCGGCCGGCGTGTAGCCGACAACGCCGTCGGCCGCGAGCTGCACGGTGCCGTGACCGGCGTCGACCAGCAGCGTGGCAGTCGTCGCCCCATCGTCGTTCGACAGCACGCCGGCCGACGCCGCCAGTGACTTCCCCTGCAGCACGATGAACGCGTCGTCGTGCGTCGTGACCGGAATATCGGTCTCGACCGGGCTGCCGTCGGCGAGCTGCGCGATCGACGTCAGCTTCGAGGCAACACCGCCGCTGTTCCCGCCGAACTGCTGGTCGCCCCACGTCACCAGCGACCCGTCGGCCCGGAGCGCCGCGAAGGCGACGCTGGTCGCGTAGAGCTGCACGACGTCGATCGACCCGTCGAGCTTCGACTGGACGTCGCTGTCGTTGCCACCGCCCAGGAAGCCGCCCCAGGTGGCGACCGAGCCGTCAGACCTCAGCGCGGCAAAGGCATGCTCGGTAGCGGCGATGCTGACGACGTCGTGAAGCCCGGCTGCGACTGCGCTGTGATCGCCGCCATAGGGTCCATAGCCCCAGGTCACCACCGACCCGTCGGCCCGGAGCGCCGCGAAAGCGGAACTGTTGGCGTAGATCTTCGTGACCGCGATGGTCCCGGTGAGCTGGGCCGCCACCGCCTCGCTCGAGCCTCCGCCGCTTGCATCGCCCCAGGTCACCACCGACCCGTCCGCCCGCCGTGCGGCAAAGGCGGTGTTGGTGGAAGTGATGCCGACGACATCGACCGCACCGCCGAGCGCCGAGGCCACGAGCGTGCTGTTGCCGCCGTTGTTGGGATCGCCCCAGGTGACCACGGAGCCGTCGGCCCGGACGGCGGCGAACGCCGAGGTCGTCGCCGAGATGCCGAGCACGTCGACCGTGCCGGCGAGCGCCGACGCGACCGCATTGCTGTTGCCGCCGTCGTTGGCGTTGCCCCAGGTCACCACCGACCCATCGACGCGCACCGCCGCGAAGGCCGCCCCCGTCGCGGCGATCCTCACTACGTCCACCGTCCCGTCGAGCTGGGTGGCGACGGCGCTGCTGTCGCCGCCGAGACCGCCCCAGGTCACCACGGAGCCATCGGCCCGCAACGCGGCGAAGGCCGACAGGCCCGAGAATATCTCGGTGACGTCGATGGTTCCGTCGAGCTTGCCAGCGACGGCGACACTGTCGCCGCCGTTGCCGGGATCGCCCCAGGTCACCACCGATCCGTCGCCTCTCAGCGCGGCAAAGGCCGTCGCCGTCGAGAACAGGCCAGCGACGTCGACTTTGCCGTTGATCGCAGTCGCGACCGAGGCGCTGTTGCCGCCCAGGTTCTGGTTGCCCCAGGTTACGACCGACCCATCGCGCCGCAAGGCGGCGAAGGCGAACGAGTTGGACGCGATCTCGGCCACGTCGTGCAGCTGGCTCGCGACGGTACTGCTGTCGCCGCCGTTCTGGCTATTGCCCCAGGTGACGACCGATCCGTCTCCGGCGACCGCCGCGAACGCGAAGTCGTTAGCGAAGGCGCCGGTGGAATGGCCGGGAAACGACGTGACGCTGACTGTCGGCGACCCGACCTTGACCCCTGGTTCGGCGTCCGGCGGAATGCCGACCCCGGCAGCGACGTCCTCGATCGTCGAGCCGAAAGAATCGACGATATAGGCGGTGCCGTAGTCGAACCAGTCGAAGGCCTGGGCATCGGCGAGCGACTCGTAGAGATTGAGAAAGAAATACTCGCTGCCTTCGAAGAGGCCATCGGCGAAAGTGCCGATGGTGACGGTCTTGGTGGTCTCGTTGGCACCGAAATTGACGGCAAGGCCCGTGACTCCCGAGTAGTCGCCGGCCCCGGCGCTCGCCGTGCCGGCCTCCGTCCCGACATAGATCGTCGAGGCGCTGCCGGTGCCGCTGCGCACGATCGTGAAGGTTATGCCGCCGCCTTCGACGACGGGCGAGCCTTGCGGCGCGCCGCTGCTCACCGTGTAGACATAGCCGCCCACCGCGGTGTCGACGACATCGGCTGACGCGTAGTCGAACCAGTTGAATGCCAGGGCGTCGGCGTAGGTCTTGTACAGATTGAACCAGAAATACTCGGCACCTTCGACGAACCCATCGCTGTAGGTCGAAACCGTGACCGTCCTGGTTGTCTCGTTGGCGCCGAAATTCACCGCAACACCGGCCAGCGCCTGATAGTCGCCGTCATCGGAATCGGCCGTACCGGCTTCCGTGCCGACATAGATGGTCGACGCACTGCCCGTGCCGCTGCGCGTGATGGTGAAGGTGATTTTGCCGCCCTCGACGACCGGTGATCCCGAGGTTGTGCTGCTCGTCACGCTGTAGCTGTAGTCGGCGACGGCGGCGTCGGCGATGTAGCCGGACGCATAGGCGAACCAGTCTATGTCGAGCGCATCGGCGTAGCTGCGATAGAGATCGAACCAGAAATATTCCGTGCTCTCGGCAATGCTGTCTGTATAGGTCGCTACGGTGACCGTCTTGACCGTCTCGCCGGCACCGAAGGTCACCGCCTGGGCGAAGATCTCCTGATAGTCGCTGTCGCCGGCGCTGCCGTTCGGTGTGCTGACATAGATGGTCGAAGCCGAGCCTGTACCGCTGCGCGTGATGGTGAAGGTGACGCTGCCGCCTTCGCCGACCGGCGAGTTCTCCGGCGCGTTGCTGGTGACGACGTAGGTGTAGTTGGCCACTGCGGCGTCGACGATCGAGCCGCTGCCGTAGGTGGTGTAGGTGCTGTCGCTGTAGTTCTTGTACAGGTCGAGCCAGAAATACTCCTCGCCCTCCGTAACGCCGTCGGTGTAGGTGGCAACGCTGACCGTCTTGGTCGTCTCGTTGGCGGCAAAGGTGAGCGCGAGCTTGTCGAGCGCCCGATAGTCGCTGTTGCCGGCCGTTCCCGGCGTCGTGCTGAGATAGACGGTCGAGGCGCTGCCGCTGCCGTCGCGCGTTATGGTGAAAGTGATCGTGCCGCCCTCGCTCACCGGCGATCCGGGAGGCGCATTGCTGCCGACCGTGTAGCCGTAGCTCGCTGTCACGGCATCGGTGATGTAGGCCGAGGCATAGCCGAACCAGTTGAAGTCGATGGCATCGGCGTAGCTCTGATAGAGGTTGAGCCAGAAATACTCGGTGCCTTCCGTGATCCCGTCGGTGTAGGTGCTGACCGTGAACGTCTTGGTGGTCTCGTAGGCGGCGAAGTTCACCGCCACGCCGGTCACGCCCTCGTAGTCCCCGCCACCGGCGCTGGCAGTTCCCGCCTCGGTGCCGACATAGACAGTCGACGCCGTGCCGCTGCCGCTGCCGCTGCGCGTGATCGTGAAGGTGATCGAGCCGCCCTCGCCGACCGGCGATCCAAACGGCGCGCTGCTGGTGACCGTGTAATCGTACTCGGTGACGGCCGCGTCGGCGATGTAGGCGCTGCTGAACGCCGAATAGGTGCTGTCGCCGTAGGTCTTGAACAGGTCGAGCCAGAAATACTCCGAGCCCTCGGTCATGCCATCGGTGTAGGTGTCGACCGCGACGGTCTTGGTCGTCTCGTAGGCGGCGAACGTCAGGGCGACCTTGTCGAGCGCCCGGTAGTCGCTGCCGTCGGCGGTTCCCGGCGACGTGGCAAGATAGACGGTCGACGCCGTGCCGCTGCCGCTGCGCGTGATCGTGAAGGTGACCGCGCCGCCTTCGCTCACTGGCGTCCCGGAGGGCGCGCTGCTTGCGATGGTGTAGCTGTAGTCGGCGGCTACCGCGTCCGTGATCGATGCCTTGCTGAAGGCCGAGTAGCTGCTGTCCGACAGGTTGCGGTAGAGATTGAGCCAGAAATATTCCGTCCCTTCGGTCAGCGAATCGGTCAGGGTGGCGACCTTGATTGTCTTGCTTGTCTCGTAGGCGGCGAAGGTGAGCGCCTGTCTCTCGAGTATCTGGTAGTCGCTGCCGTCGGCCGTCCCCGAGGCCGTGCCGAGATAGACCGTGGAGGCCGTGCCGCTGCCGTCACGCGTGATGGTGAAGGTTACCTCGGTTCCCTCGACCGCGGGAATGCCTTCGGAGGAGTTGGTGATCGCATAGTTGTAGTCGACCTTGGGCTTGTCCTTGATGAAGGCAGCGCCGTAGGTGGCATGGAAGCCGTCGGTGGCATTGAGAAAGAGATTGAGCGTGAAGTACTCGTCGGTCTCGAGCCACCAATCCTCGTTGGTCTGCACGGTCACGGTCGCAACCGTCTGGTTGGCCGAGAAGCTCACCGGCTGCGGCGCCAGGGCGACGTAATCGGCATTGCCTGCCGATCCGGGTGCGGTTGCGACGAACACCTCCGACTTGGTGCCGCTGCCGCTGCGGGTGATCGTGAAGGTGACCTGGCCACCCTCGAGCACACCGTCGGCGAAGCTGCCGGCCGACGATTTGACGGTGTAGCCGTAGTACGGCTGGACGGCATCCTTGACGAAGCCGTCGGCCGATGCCGACTTGGCGCCGGTCGCCAGGTTCTCGTAAAGGTCGAGATGAAAGGACTCCGCCCCTTCCGCCACGCTGTCCTGCAGCGTCGCCACGCTGACCGTCTTGGTGGTCTCGTAGGCCGCGAAGGTCAGCGCCGCCTTCGTGAGGCCCTGTATGTCGTTGACGTCGGCGGTGCCGAATGACGTGCTGAGATAAACCGTCGAGGCGCTGCCGCTGCCGCTGCGCGTGACGGTGAACACGACGGGCGTCCCTTCGGTGACGGCGTTGCCCGCGGTCGGGGCGCTCGACGCAATGCTGTAGCTGTAGTTCGCGACGGCGGCATCCTTGATGTGGCCGGTGGCGCTGGCGGCGCTGGCCGTGTCCGTCGCTGCCTTGAAAAGGTCCAGCCGAAACGTCTCGGTGCCCTCGGTGAGGTTGTCGACGTAGGTGTCGATCTTCACCGTCTTGGCCGTCTCATAGGCCGCGAAATCCACCCTGACCTTGTCGACGCCGGCATAGTCCGCAGTGCCGGCACTGACGGCGGCGGTCGACACGTAGACCGTCGAGGCTGCACCCGTGCCGCTGCGCGTCACCGTGAAGGTGACCGCCTGCCCCTCGGTGACCGGCGACGCATTTGTCGTGCTCGAGGCGAGCGTGTAGCCGAAGGTCGGCGCCACCGTCACGGGATCGGAGATCGCCACCACGCCCTTGACGGTCGAGTTCCAGAAATCGCCGAGCGAAGCCTTGAACTCGACGTTGTAGCTGCCGCCGGAGCCGCCCCAGGGATTGCGGATGGTGAATTTGTCGGTGGCAGCGTCGTAGCCCAGGATCATGAAGGCATGACCCGCGACCAGGTTCTGCTTGCCGGTGCCGGCCTCGTAGGTATTGCCGAAGGATCCGAGCCAGCCCACCGCACCCTGGTTGAGGGCGTCGATGATGGTCTGCTTGTAGGTCAGCGGATTGGTCGAGGTGTGCTCCGCCGTCTTGAAGTCGTCGGGAATCCCCGTGTAGTAGGCGGAATAGTAGGTGTAGCCGAGATTGGCGATCTGGCGGATCGGGTTGGCCCAGCCGCCTTCGATCGCCTGGTAGCTCGCCTCCCCGCTCCAGTTGTCGGCGTTGTCGATATTGGCCTGGGCATTGAGCTGCACGTAGGCCTTCTCGAACAGCGTGACCCACGACTCGCCGGTCAGGCTGTGCGCGGCGTTGCTCGCCACGGCGACCTGGTTGTTGGGCTTGACCGGCACGCTCTGGTTGACCGTCACGTAGGCCGGCGCACCGTTCAGATAGAAGCGGACACCCCAGGTGCCGTTGCCGTTGTCGATGAAGGCGCTGACGATCAGCGTGGGATCGACGTCGGCGATCGCCCCCAGGCTGGCGACGAGATAGCAATCGCCGGCGTTGCCTTGGTTGATGTCGGACGGCGCGGCGCCGCTCACGAACAGGGGGCCGGTCTCCGTGGCGTAGTTGAAGACGCCGGAGGATGCCTTGCTGTTGGCGGTGTCGCCGCCCACGACCGGCATCGGCAGGTCGGTGCCGAGAAACCACTTGGCGACCAGGCGATCGGCGTTCTGCTCCGACATCCCGGCAGATATGTTGCCGAGCGGCGCCACGTTCGAGATCTGCTGGGCGCCGCCCCACCACTTGGCGTTGGCCGGATTGGTATAGATGACGCTGTAGGAGATCGATTTCACGTAGTCGCTGGCGAACAGCGCCGTGCTGTTCGTGTAGACGGCCTTGAGGTCGTCGTAGTCGGTCGCCGAGATACCGCCCGTGGCGGCGGTATCGAGGATGGTCAACATCTCCTGATAGCTCACCACATTGTCGGCCACTGCCTGGATGGCCAGCACCTTGATCTGGGCGTTGCCGAGAGTGTCCGTCCAGGCCATGGCGCCTTCCCCCAAACGAGCGAAGTGCCGTCAGGCGTGCGCCTCGATCACGGTCTCGGCGTTTCGCACCCCCACCAGCACGCTTTGCGGATCAGCCGTCACGGCCTGCAGCAATGTCGTCGCCGCCGCAATGTCGCTGGCCCCCGCCCACGCCGTGTCATGCTCCTCCTGCTCGCGCACGAACGCAAGGCTCACCGCCACCTTGCCTATCAGCGTGGTGATGTCCTTTCCGGCCGCCGTGTCCTGCGCTCCGCCCATGATGTTGACCAGGATCGAGCCGACGAACTGCCCGGCCTGCAGGGTCTGCTTGACCTGATCCGTCCAGTAGGCCAGCCCGCCCGCGTCGGACGACCGGTTGAACAGGTTGTTGTAGACGTACACCTGGCCGTCGTCCGTGCTGCCGCCGTTGCCCGCCCGATACGCGAACGAATCGATTCCGACGAACCCTGCCGCAGGCGCGTAGGTGAAGGTCCCGTTGCCGGCGAGCTGCAGCGAGCCGTGCGCCGGCCCCGACAGCAGCGTCGCCGTCGTAGCCGCGACGTCGTTCGACAGCACACTCGCCGTCGCCGTCAGCGACTCGCCGCGCAGCACGACGTAGGCATCGTTGTGGGCCGCCACCGCGACCGCGACGTCGTCGTTCTGGATCGTGCCGGTCGCCGAGGCGACGCCCGCCACCAGCCCGGCCGAGAGGTTCGACAAGGTGACGCCGTAGCCCTCGTCGGGCTCCAGCGTGGTATCGCCGGCGACGTTCACCGTCACGACCTTGCTGGTCTCGCCCGGCGCAAAGGCCACGACTCCGCCGGGCAGCACCCCGCCCGCGAAATCCGTGGCACCGGCCGGATTGGTGCCCGAGCCCGCCACTGCCCAGCTGACGGTCTGGGCCGTGACGCCGCCCTGACTCAGGCTGATGGTGAAGGTGCTTGCCGTCGTGCCGATGCTGCCTTCCGCCTTGACCGCGGACAGAGCCGCGATCGACACCGTGGAGCGGTCGTCGTTGACAATCGAGCCTATCCGCGTTGCCGGGCCCAAATCGACGCCCGACGACGGGCTCGAGAGGGTCAGCCCGAACGCCTCGTCGAACTCGACGACGGAGTCGCCCGAGACGTTCAGCGTTATGACCTTGCTCGTTTCACCCGCCACAAAGGTCAGCGACCCCGACGGCAGCGTGCCACCGAAATCGGCCGCGTTTGCCGGGTTGGCGCCTGTCCCGGTCACCGCCCAGCTCACCGATTGGCTGGTGATGCCGGCGCGATCGAGGCTGACCGTGAAATCGTATGCCGTCGCCCCGCTGTTCCCCTCGAGCTGCGTCGCCGCGCCGCCCGTGATCGAGACCGCCGGCCTGTCGTCGTTCTGGATCGTCCCGGTCGCCGCCGCAGTTCCGGGCAGCAGACCAAACGACAGGTTCGACAGGGTGACCGCGAAGTCCTCGTTGAGCTCAGCGGCCGTGTCGCCGGTCACCGAAACGGTGACGGTCTTCGTCGTCTCGCCGGCCGCAAAGCTCACCGTGCCCGAGGGGAATGTGCCGCCGAAGTCGACAGCATCTGCGGCTGCCTCCCCCGATCCTGTCACCGCCCAATCCGCAGTCTGGCTCGTCGTCGATGCCTGATCGAGGCTGATCGTGAAGGTGAACGAGGTCGTGCCGCTGTCCTCCTCCGCCATTGCGGCCGATAGTGCGACAATCGACACCACCGCCCCGTCGTCGTTCTGGATCGTGCCCGCGGCCGCTGCCTGACCGATCGCCAACCCAGCCGACCGATTCGACAAGGTCACCGTGAACCCTTCGTCGGCCTCGACCGTCGTGTCGCCCAGCACGTCGACGGTGATGGTCCTTGCTGACTCGCCCGACGCGAATGTCACCGTTCCGGTCGGCAGCGTGCCGCCCGCAAAGTCGCTGCCGGTCGCCTGGACCGGGCCCAAGCCGCTCACCGCATAGGTGAAACTGTGGGCGACCGAGGTATCGCCGCGCAGCGCCAGGATGAAGGTAAAGGCAGTCGGCCCGGCATTGCCCTCTGCTCTCGCGGCCGACAGCGCGGCAATCGAAACGGTGGCGTCGTCGTTCACGATGCTGCCGCTTACCGAACCGACCCCGATCGCAAGGCCCGCCGAAGGCGCGGCAAGGCTGACCAGGAACCCCTCATCCGGCTCGACCTCGGTATCGGCAATGACCAGAATGGCAGCCCACTTGACGGTTTCTCCAAAATCATGCCTCAGCCTGATCGTGTCAGTGAGGTCGATCGAGGCGATCTTGCCGTCGAACTTGTCGTGCACATCCAATGTGAGCGTGCTGAACGAGCCGCCGAGCGCGATGGTCACCGTGGAATCGACGTTGCCGTCGATCTCCAGCGTGGAATTGGTGGCAACGCCGAATATCCCTTTGCCGGTTACATCCGCGTCGATAAGCAGGAGACCGTCCAGCGCTCCAACGAGCCCGTCATTCCGGAACGTCCCGGTGTCGACCATTCCGTGGCCGACCAGCCCCAAGGAAATACCGCCCGGATTGACCTGGATCGTATTGGGCTGGACATCGGGGGTGTCCAGAGTGTGCGGGCCGATCTCGATCCAGCCGTCGCCTGTGGTCCCCAGCGCGCCGGAGAACGTCGACGCATCGGTGATCGGGTTGAGGAGCGTCAGGCTTTGCTTCACGCGAACCTGCCCATTGGGCAGCGCCGTCAGGAATCCCGATCCCCCTGACCGTCGCCCAGAGTCACGGTGTTGGCAGTGACCAAGGAAGTGACGCCTTGGCCCGTGAGGTCGCCGACGACCAGGCTGGCGATGCTCGTGGAATTGATGGTGACGCCGTCGGCCCGTCCACTGGCGCCTCGGGTAACGAACAGGTAGCCGTCGAGTGCGAGGCCATCGCCGACCAGCAGGGCGCTGCCTGGCCCGTCGACAGAGACAGCTGGAGCGAACGTGTCCTGCTTGATTGCCACCTTCCCGGACACATCCGCCGTACCGCCGTTCGTGATCTTCAGGCTTCCCAAGCCGGAGATATCGAGTCCGTAGCTGCCTTTGACCACGAGGCTGCTGAATGCTCCGTCGACCAGTACCGGCCCGCTGCCTGAATGGAGCACCGTCTTCCCGGTCACGTCGACCGTGCCGCCCGTCGTGATCGAGAGGCTGCCCAGGCCGGAGATGTCGAGGCCGTAGCCGCTGGTGCCGTGAACCACCAGCCTGCTGCCCTGGCCGTCGACCGACACGGGAGGAGCGCCTGCGCTCTGCTCGATGACGACAGGTCCCGCGACATCGACAGTGCCACCGCCCAAGACGGCGAGGCCGCCAGTCCCCAGCACTTCCAGATTTCGCGAGGTCACTTGGGCGGCGTTGACGACACGAAGCATCCCGTCGTTGTCGACGCTGACCACGTTGCGGGCCGACGTGACCAGCGCACCGCCGATGTGCAGATAGTCGACATCCATGGTGGCGCCATCGAGCGCGCCGCCTTCGTTGACGTTCTCCGTGTCGGGATCGTCGGCCACGCCGTCGAGCGTGACGGTTCCCTTGAACCTCAGGTTGCCGCGGTCTTTCTCGAAGAATATCTCGTCGAGAACCCTCAGGCTGCCCTCGATCCAGACGAAGTCCTCGTCGACCGACTGGAACAGGACCCTGAGTTGCGAGATCGCTCTTTCCTCTCCCGACGGAATCACGATGTCGACAGGAGGCGCCGGCGGAATCGGAACGGCACCAACGACATTCACGATGTCGGAGGTACCGGGAATACCGTTGCCAAAGGTCTGCGACTCCGCATTGAACCAGTCGTTCGCGTCGTCGAATTCGCCCGGTGCGCCGGGCGGCGCACCCCAGAAATAGGTCTTCATTTTCCCACCCCACGCGTCGCACCCAAGCTGAACGGTAGCAACGGGCGTGGAGGGCCAGGAATTCTGTCTACGGTCGGTTCACAACTGGTTCACAACGGTGGCGCGAGCGTGGGGCGGAATGAGGACCACTGCTCCCAAGCTCGCTATGCCCGGAGCCTGCGACTTCCTAGGTGCCGTTATCTCCTCCCCAGCTTCGCTGGGGAGGAAATGAGGTGTCATCCCGAGCGCAGCGAGGGACCTTTGTCGGTCAGGAATGGCTGGCCGATCCGCACCGGCCAGCCGCTGCAAGAACGCTCGTCAGGTTAGCAGGATCTCAGGTCTGCTGGATCGCCGACAGCAGCCACTTGCCGCCGCAGCTGCGCAGGAAGGTCCAGACTTCGGTGGCCTCGGTGCGGACCTTGTCGTTGCCGGCGACGATGGTGCCATCGGTGATCCGGCGGGTGATGTCGATCATGCTGAAGCGCATCGCGACGGTAGCGTATTCGAGGTTGCCTTCGCGCCACGCCTCCGACAGGTCGCCCTGCTCGAGCTTCACCGCCTCGACCTTGTTCTCGACGCCTTGGCTCGCATTGCTGGAGAGCTCCTCGGAGAAGTAGCCGACCATCTCCGGCGTCGCGAAGCCGCGCAACGCGGCCAGGTCGGCCTTGCTGTAGGCGGCCTGGATCCCGGCGAGGAGAGTCTCGAACGCCTGGTAGTCATCCGGACCGATGGCGACCTGCGGCGCGCCCGCCATCGCGGCGGAACCGCCCATCGCGCCGGAAAGGCCCGAGCGGGCGAGCGGCGGCGCGTCCACGGGCCGGGGCGGCGTGTTGCCGGCCAGCGCGTAGGCCGGACCACCAGCCGGTGCCGCTTGCGTCCGGTTGGCGCTCCAGCCGCGATACAGCCGATAGGCGAGGTAGCCCAGGCCGCCGATCAGCGCGACCTGCAGGAGCAGGCCGAGCATGCCGGCCGCACCGGCGAGGCCGCCGCCAAAACCGCCACCGAACAGCATGCCGATCAGGCCGGCGCCGATCATGCCGCCCATCAGGCCGGACAGGAACGGGTTGCGCGACATGAACCCGCCGGCCTGGGGCGCGGGCGTTGCGGCAGCCCCGCCCGGCTTCTGCGCCTGCTGCGGCTCGGTCTTGCTCCGCTCCACAGGCTTGGATTGCGGCGCGGTCTGCGTCGGGGCGGGCGCCTGGTCGGTCTTGCTGCCGCGGCTGCCCGAGCTCGTGCCGCCACCGGCGCGCGCCTCGGCCAGGGTCGGCGCCACGACCACCAGGGCGGCGATCACGGCAAGCCAGCGAAGAGATTTCATTGTTTTGCATCCCTGTTGAAACAATTGACGCCCGTCATGTTAGGCGGGAGCCGGGGCCGTTCAAGGCCCTGGTCCCTATCTTACCGGCCAACCGGCCCTCAAGTGTGGATTTCATAGGAATTTCATCGATCCTCACCCGATCGCCATCAGGCTCGCGTTGCCGCCCGCCGCCGCCGTGTTGATGCTGAGAGAAACCTCGTCGACCAGGAATTCGCGCGGATAGGGTTCGACGAAGACCGGCACGATGCGGCCGGGCCGATCGGCCAGGCGACGATTGAGCGCCAGCAGGTCGGCGGCGCTGCCGGCGAACAGCGCCGCTGCGATATCCACCCCTTCGTCGGTCGCGATGCGATTGCCGATTGCCCGTACCAGCGCGTGTTGCGCAGCCAGCGCCTGCGGACCGGCCGCGACGCACAGCACCAACCCCTTGGGCTTCAGCGCGTAGCTGTTGCGCTCGCCGACCGGGCCGGCGAGCTCGCCGCCGGTCGGCTCGATCACCGGCCGCCGCGCCAGCAGGCGGTGGACGTAGAGCGGCCCGCCGGCCTTGGGCCCGGTTCCCGACAGGCCGTGTCCGCCGAACGGCTGCACGCCCACCACCGCCCCGATCATGTTGCGGTTGACGTACTGGTTGCCGGCCGTCGAGGCGTCGGTCGCGCGCTCGATGGTCTCGTCGATGCGGCTGTGCACGCCGAAGGTCAGGCCGAAGCCGGTGCGGTTCACGTCCCGCACCACCGTCTCCATGTTCTCGCGGCGGTAGCGCAGCACGTGCAGCACCGGCCCGAACACCTCGCCCGGCAGATCGGCGATCGCGTCGATCTCGATCAGGGTGGGCGGCACGAAGGTGCCGTGGCTTGTCTCCTCACCGAGCGGCACCTGGAACACCGCGTGGCCGGCCTGCCGCATCCGCGCGATGTGATCGTCGAGGCGGCGCCGCGCCTCGTCGCTGATCACCGGTCCGACATCGACCGAGAGGCGATCGGGATTGCCGACGGCCAGCTCTTCCATCGCCCCCTTCAGCATCGGCATCACCCGGTCGGCGATGTCCTCCTGCAGGCAGAGCACGCGCAGCGCCGAGCAGCGCTGGCCTGCCGAGTCGAAGGCCGATGCCAGCACGTCCACGACCAGCTGCTCGGGCAGCGCCGAGGAGTCGGCGACCAGGACGTTCTGGCCGCCGGTCTCGGCGATCAGCACCGGCGGCCGCCCGTCGGCGGCGAGACGGCCGGCAAGCGTGCGGTTGATCGACTGCGCCGCCTCGGTCGATCCGGTGAACATCACACCCGCCACCCTTTCGTTGCCGACCAGATGGGCGCCGACCTTGCCGTCGCCCGGCACGATCTGCAGCGCCGTGGATGGCACGCCAGCCTCGTGCAGCAGCGCCACTGCCCGCGCCGCGATCAGCGGCGTCTCCTCGGCCGGCTTGGCGATCACGGCATTGCCTGACGCGAGCGCGCCGGCGATCTGGCCGACGAAGATCGACAGCGGGAAGTTCCACGGGCTGATGCAGGCGACCACGCCGAGCGGCTGGTGCGTGGCATTGTCGAAGCCGGCGACGCAGCCGGCGTAGTAGCGCAGGAAGTCGACCGCTTCGCGTACCTCGCCGACGGCATTGCCGAGCGTCTTGCCGGCCTCGCGCACGATGACGCCCAGCATCGTCTCCATCCGCGCCTCGAGGAGATCGGCCGCGCGGCACAGAACCTCTGCCCGGTCAGGAGGCGGCGCCTGCCAGGGCACGGCGCGCGCGCAGGCATTGTCGACCGTCGCCGGCGTCGCATCGACGACGCTGCCCACGACATCGCGGTGATCGGCCGGGTTGAGGACAGGCCGTCCCGCGCCCTCCCCCGTGGCGTCGACCGGCGTTTGCGCCAGGAGCATACCGGCCAGGCCTGCCAGCACCTGCTCGTTGGCGAGATCGAGGCCGCGCGAATTGCGCCGCTCCGCGCCGAACAGATCGCGCGGCAAGGCGATCTTCGGATGCGGCGCGCCGACCGGCTCGAGCGCGCGCGCCCGCTCGACGGGATCGCCGAGCAAGGTCTCCAGCGTCACACCGGGGTCGGCGATCTGGTTGACGAACGAGGTGTTGGCGCCGTTCTCCAGCAGCCGCCGTACCAGGTAGGCCAGCAAAGTCTCGTGCGTGCCGACCGGTGCATAGATGCGGCACGGCCGGTTGAGCTTCCCGGGCCCGACGACCTCCTCGTAGAGCGGCTCGCCCATGCCGTGCAGGCACTGGAACTCATACTGGCCGGCATAATAGTTCTCGCCGGCCATGGCGTGGAGGGTCGCCAGCGTCAGCGCATTGTGGGTGGCGAATTGCGGGAAGGCGGCGTCGGGCGCCGCCAGCAGGCGGCGGGCGCAGGCGAGGTACGAGACGTCGGTGTGGATGCGCCGCGTGAACACCGGGTAGCCCGCCAGCCCGTCGAGCTGGGCGCGCTTGATCTCGCTGTCCCAGTAGGCGCCCTTGACCAGCCGCACCATCAGCCGGCGCCGGCTGCGCCGGCCGAGATCGATCAGCCAGTCGATCACGAAAACCGCGCGCTTCTGATAGGCCTGCACGACGAAGCCGATGCCGTTCCAGCCCTCGAGCTGCGGCTCGAAGCAGAGCCGCTCCAGCAGATCGAGCGACAGGTCGAGCCGGTCGGCCTCCTCGGCGTCGACGTTGAGGCCGATGTCGTAGCGGCGCGCCAGCAGCGCCAGCTCGCGGAAGCGCGGATAGAGCTCCGCCATCACGCGCTCGCGCTGGGCGCGGCCGTAGCGCGGGTGCAGCGCCGAGAGCTTGATCGAGATGCCCGGCCCGTCGTAGATGCCGCGGCCGGCCGAGGCCGTGCCGATGGCATGGACGGCCCGGCGGTAGGCTTCCAGGTAATGCTCGGCCTGCTCCGTCGTGATCGCAGCCTCGCCCAGCATGTCGTAGGAATGACGGAAGCCCTGGCGCTCCAGCGATCGGCTGCGGTCGAGCGCCTCGTCGATCGTCTGGCCGGCGACGAACTGCTCGCCCATCAGGCGCATGGCGAGCGTGACGGCGCCGCGGATCAGCGGCTCGCCGCCCTTGCCGATCAGGCGGGTCAGCGCCGCCGACAGCGAGCGCGACGGGCTGTGGCCGAGATGGGCGCGCCAGTCGCCGTCGCCGATCTTGTCGCGGATCAGCGCATCGCGCGTGTCGTCGTCGGGAATGCGCAGCAGCGCCTCGGCGAGGCACATCAGGGCGACGCCCTCCTGGCTCGACAGGGCGTATTCGTGGATCAGCCCCTCGACGCCGCCCGACGGCGTTTTGCTGCGAAGCGCGGTGACCAGTCGGGCCGCCAGGGCACGCGCCCTGGCCGAGCGCGCCGCCGGCAGGCTGGCCGGCTCGAGCAGCGGCGGCACGCACTCGGTCTCAGGCCGCCGCCAGGCGTCGGTGATGGCGGCGCGCAACGGGCCCTGCGGCTGGATCGACTGGGCGAAGGCGTGAAAAGACGGCATGCCGGATATATCGTGATCGGCTAGGATTGCGGCAACGACGGGAGGGCACATGGACATCCGGCACGACGAAGGATTTCCCGGGACGCTGGGCCAGACGCCACGCGGGGCGTGGCCCGAGGACTCGCTCGCCCGCGTGCCCTACTGGGTCTACCAGGACGAGGCCAACTACGAGCGCGAGCTGCGCCGCCTGTTCGAGGGTGCGACGTGGAACTTCGTCTGCCTCGAGGCCGATATCCCGAACCGGGGCGACTATCGCACCAACCAGGTCGGCGCCCTGCCGGTCATCGTGGTGCGCGGGCCCGACGGCCAGATCAACTGCTTCGAGAACCGCTGCTCGCATCGCGGCGCGCTGATCGCCTTCGACGACGGCGGCAACGTCCAGAGCAACTTCAAGTGCGTCTATCACGCCTGGAGCTACGACCTCTCGGGCAACCTGCGCGGCATCGCCTTCGAGCGCGGCATCAACGGCGTGGGCGGCATGCCCAAGGATTTCTGCCGCGACAATTTCAGCCCGCGCAAGCTGCGCACCACCACGCTGTGCGGCCTGGTGTTCGCCACCCTGTCGCCCGACACCGCGCCGATCGAGGACTATATCGGCAGCGAGGTGGTCGACCGCCTCAAGCGCGTGCTCAACCGGCCGATCCGGGTCATGGGCCGCTTCGTCCAGCCGCTGCCCAACAACTGGAAGCTCTACGTCGAGAACGTCAAGGACACCTATCACGCCAGCATCCTGCACACCTTCCTGGCGACCTTCCGCATCTCGCGCCTGACCCAGGGCGGCGGCGTGCTGGTGAGCCCCGACGGCGGCAACCATTCGAGCTACACCATCGCCATCCCCGAAGGCGCCAATGCCGGCGCCTACAAGGAGCAGCAGATCCGCAGCGACAACGACCAGTTCGGGCTGGCCGATCGCCGCGTGCTCGAGTCGGTCGAGGAGTTCGGCGACCACATCCAGCTGCAGATCCTGTCGGTGTTCCCGGGCTTCATCCTGCAGCAGATCCACAATTGCCTGGCGGTCCGCCATGTCGTGCCGCGCGGCCTCGACAAGATGGACCTGGTGTGGACCTACTTCGGCTTCGAGGACGACAGCGCGGAGATGTTCGCCCGCCGCCTGCGCCAGCAGAACCTGGTGGGGCCGGCCGGCTTCATCTCGATGGAAGACGGCTGCGTCGGCGGCTTCGTGCAGCGCGGCACTGCGGCGGCGCCCGACCACGTCTCGGTGATCGAGATGGGCGGCGCCGAGGCGGAGAGCCAGGCGACGCGCGCCACCGAAGCCTCGGTGCGCGGCTTCTGGAAGGCCTATCGCCGGCATATGGGCTACTAGAGCGTGATCGCTTCGAATGGAAGCACAGCGAGGGATCAAGTTCATGCTCTTGCGGACCGCGAGCGTCCCGCTCGCTCCTGGCGCGGCTCGGCGAAGCCGAACGCGCCCTCATCATGCTCATGAGCGAGCGGAACGCTCGCGGTCCGCAAGAGCATGATCAATCCGATAAAGTACCGTTCTAGAAGACCGGTTACCAAAGACGGGCAACGAGAAGAAGGCCGAGAGGAAGCACCATGGACGTTGCGCGGCTGGTCGAGCTGAACGCTGCCTACGCGCGCGTCATCGACAGCGAGCAGTTCGAGGCGTGGCCCGAGCTGTTCCACGATCCCTGCCTCTACAAGGTGACGACGGCCGACAACGTCGCGCGCGGCCTGCCGTCCGGCATCATCTACGCCGAGTCGCGCGGCATGCTTCAGGATCGCATCGCCTCGCTGCGCAAGGTCAACATCTACGAGCGCCAGCGCTACCGCCATATCGTCGGCCTGCCGGTCGTGCTGGGCGAGGCCGACGGCGCGGCCGAGGTCGAGACGCCGTTCCTGATCGTGCGCATCATGCGCGACGGCACGATGGACCTGTTCGCGACAGGCTGCTACCGCGACAAGGTGAGGCCCGACGCGACAGGCGCGCTGCGCTTCGCCGAGCGCATCGTGATCTGCGACGGCGGCCGCTTCGACACGCTGGTGGCGATTCCGTTCTAGCCATCCTCCCCAGCTTCGCTGGGGAGGAGACTGAGTTCACCCATACACGAACGCCGTGTCGTCGAGATCGATCGCGGGGAACTCGTTCTTCTCGCGCCAGTAATCCTGGGTGTGCTGCCATTCGCGCTTGTCGCCGCGCTTGGGCAAGAGGTGCATGCCACGCATCAGGTAGCCGGGATTGAAGTTCTCCGGGTCGATCCACGGCAAGAGCGGCATGTCCTTGTCCTCGGGCCGCAACGCGACCTCGACGCGGCGGGCCTGCCTGTCCTTCATGTGGTTGAGCAGGCGGCAGACGAAGTCCCCCACGAGGTCGGCGCGCAACGTCCAGCTGGCCCGGAAGTAGCCGAACACCCAGACCATGTTGGGCACGCCGGTGAACATCATGCCGCGATAGGTCACGGTCTCGGCGAAATCGAGCGGCTTGCCGTCGATCTCGAAGGCGATGTCGCCCAGCACGTTGAGATGGAAGCCGGTCGCGGTGACGATGATGTCGGCCGCGAGCTCGCGGCCCGACTTCAGGCGGATGCCTTTCTCGGTGAAGCGGTCGATCTCGTCGGTCACCACCGAGGCCTTGCCGCTGCGGATGCCGCGGAACAGGTCGCCGTCCGGCACGTAGGCGATGCGCTGGCGCCATGGCCGGTAGCTCGGCGTGAAATGCGTGTTGATGTCGTAGTCGGGCCCGAGATAGGCGCGCACGCCGCCCAGCAGCTCGGCCCGCACCTTGTCCGGCTCCTCGAACGAGCGCCGGGTGAACTCCGACTGGTCGCGCAGGATGCGCCGGCGCACGATCTCGTGGATCCAGGTCTCGTCGACCTCGAGCTGGCGCAGCTGGTCGGCCAGGTCGTTGGCGTTGCGCGCCGGGATGAAATAGGTCGGCGAGCGCTGCAGCAGCGTGACGTGCGCGCAGTCGCCGGCGATCGCCGGCACCACCGTGGCCGCCGTGGCGCCCGAGCCGATGACGATGACCTGCTTGCCCTTGTAGTCGAGGTCCTCGGGCCAGGTCTGCGGATGGACGATGCGGCCCTTGTAGTCGGCCATGCCCTCCCACTCCGGGGTGTAGCCCTCGGAATGCCGGTAGTAGCCCTGGCACATCCACAGGAAGGCCGCCGAGAGGCGGAACGCCTCGCCGGTGTCGGTGCGCACGCCCTCGATCGTCCAGCGATTGTCGGCGCTCGACCAGCGCGCCGACTCGATGCGATGGCGGTAGCGGATGTGCCGCGCGAGGTCGTTCTCGTCGATCACCTCGCCCATGTAGGTCAGGATCTCCTGGGCGGTCGCGATCGGCGCGCTGGTCCACGGCTTGAAGCGATAGCCGAAGGTGTAGAGGTCGCTGTCCGAGCGGATGCCGGGATAGCGATGCGTGAGCCAGGTGCCGCCGAAGCTCTCCTGCGTCTCGAGCACCACGAAGCTGGTGCCCGGGCATTGCTGCGTCAGGTGATAGGCGCCGCCCACGCCGGAGATGCCGGCGCCGACGATCAGGACGTCGAAATGCTCGGTCGTGGCGGCGGGACGGGATTGGGGGAGGACAGCGGTATCAGGCATGGCGGTCAGCCTCTCAAAACAATGACGGCAACGTCATGATAACGCTCGCCTGCGACGGGCGCCATTGCGCGAGATCAACGCGGCGGGCGGCCACACACTCTTCTCCTCCCAAGCCCTTGCTTGGGAAAGGTGTCGGCGCCATACGGCGACACCTCCCCAGCGAAGCCCCGCGAGCTGGGGAGGAAAACAGGGGCTCATATCTTCGTGACCTTGGCGTGCAGGATGGCCGAGCGGCCTGCCCGCACCGCCTCGAGGCAGCGGGCGATGGCGGCGTCGGCGTCGGCGGGATCGGAGAGGCGCTCGCCGTGGGCGCCGGCGGCCTGGGCGATCAGGGCGAAGTCCATGGCTGGCGCGTAGGCGGCGCCGTAGTCGCGGGCGGCGCTGGCTTCGCCCTGCGGATAGACGCGCAGGGTCGCCTCCTTGACCGCCCCCCAGCCCGAGTTGTCGAGCACGACCATGAAGATCGGCAGGCCGTATTTCTGCGACACCGCCAGCACCGATTGCGGGTTGGAGAAATAGAAGGTGCCGTCGCCCATGATCGGCACGACGACGCGATCGGGCAGCGCCAGCTTGAGGCCGAGCGCCAGGCTGGCGGCGAAGCCCAGGCCGGCGCCGGCCAGGCCGACCAGGCTGCCGGGCTCGGTGCGCGGCATCTGCGCCAGCACCGCCGGGATGTTGCGGATCGCCTCGTTGATCACGATGGCCGACGGCCCCAGCGCCTTGGATAGCGCGGCGCAGACGAAGTGCGGGTTGATCTCGCCGGCGACGCCAGGATCGCCGGCGAGTCTGGCGGCCGCCGCGCGGCGCGCCGTCCCCTCCTCTGCAAGCGCTGCCACGCGCCCCGCCGCGCGCATCTTGAACCCGGCACCGGCCTTCGCCTTCAGCGCGGCCAGCAGGTCGGCGAAGAAGCGGGAGCTGTCGCCCTGCAGGCGCAGGTTGGCCGGGAAGGTCCACATCGGGAAGCCACGCTTCTCGGCATCGACGTCGACATGCGCCCACCAGGTCGAGGGATTGTCCGGCATGTCCTTGGGGATCCACGGCACGTCGACATCGACCAGCAGCCCGACATCGGCCTCGGCCAGCGCCTTGGCCGGCATGAAGCCGCCGTGGCACGGCGAGTCGGCCGGCAGGCTGGCATAGACCGGGCTGAACTCGACGACGCGGATGCCGGCGAAGCGCGCCAGCTGGTCGAGCAGCGCGACCGAGGCGTGATTGCGCCCGGCATAGGCGGTGATCAGCAACGGCCGCTCCGCCGCCAGCAGCCGGTCGGCGATCACCTCGACCGACTGCGGATCGACGGCGCCGACGCCGGCCGGACCGAAGCGATCGGCGGGATAGGAGCGGATCTGGCCTTCCGACCACAGCTCGGTCAGGGTCTCGCGCGGGAAGGTCATGTAGACCGGCCCCTTGGGGTCGCTCATCATCATGGTGTGGGCGCGGCGCAGCGCCTCCTTGGCGACCACGCCCGAGGGCAGGTTGTATTCCCACTTGGTGTAGGGCCGCACCAGGCTCGCCTGGTCGAACGGCTCCTGCACGAAATGCACGTAGGTGTCGCGGGTGCCGAGAAGCTCGCCGCGCGTGGTGAAGGGCGCGCGGCCGGCCATCAGCAGCACCGGCAGGCGCGCCCGGCAGATGTTGTGCAGCGCCATCGCCGAGTTGGCGGTGCCGGCATCGACATGGACCATCACGCCCTGGCCGCGGCCGGTGGCGATGGCGTAGCCCGCCGCCATGTGCACCGCGGTGATCTCGTGCGGGCACAGGATGGTCTGCGGCATCTTGCGGCTGTCGCGCTTGAACGCCGCCATCGCCTCGATGATCGGCGCGTGGTCGGTGCCGAAATTGCAGAACAGGTAGTCGAAGCCGATCTCGTCGAGGCCTTCGAGGAAGTAGTGCGCCGCCGAATGGCGGGCCTCGTTGCCGCTGCTGCTGTCCATGGCGTGCTCACTCCCTGATTGCACTTCTGTCATCCCGAGCGGAGCGAGGGACCTTTGAGGTCGCAACAAAGGTTCCTCGCTGCGCTCGGGATGACACCGATTTCTGGATCGACTGCTTCCCCTGCAGGCCCTCACTCGAGCTTGATGTTGGCGGCGGTCGCCACCGCCTTCCAGCGCGCGGCGTCGCGCGCGATCAGGTCGCGATAGGCGTCCGGCGTGGTGCCGCGCGGCTCGACCGCGATCGCCGCCATCGCCGTCTTGACCTCAGGCACCGCGAGCGCCTGCTGGATGGCGCGATTGAGCGTCGCCACGACCTCGGCCGGCGTGCCGGCGGGCGCGACGATGCCGGTCCACAGCGCGATCTCCATGTCGGCGATGCCCGCCTCCTTCAGGGTCGGCACGTCGGGCAGCGCCGGGTTGCGCTCGGCGGCGGTGATGGCGAGCGCGCGCAGCTTGCCCGCCTTCAACGGCCCGGCGACCGGCCCGGAATCGGCGATCGTCATCAGCACCTGGCCGGCCGCGACCGCCTGCACGGCATCTCCGCTGCCGCGATAGGGGATGTGCTGGAACCTCGACTTGGTGCGCTGGTTGAACAGCTCCGACGCGAGCTGGAACGGCGTGGCGCTCGAGGCATAGTTGGCGAGCGCCGGATTGGCGCGGCCATACTCGACCAGCTCGTGCACCGTCTTCACCGGCTGCTCGGCGCCGACCACCAGCAGCAACGGGAACTCGGCGAGCAGCGACACCGGCGCGAAGTCGCGCTCCGGCGCATAGGGCAGCTTGGCATAGACCGCGGGATTGATGGTCATCGGCCCGCTCGGCGCGACCAGCAGGGTGTAGCCGTCGGCCGGCGCCTTGGCGACCAGCTCGGCGGCGACGATCGACTGCGCGCCCGGCTTGTTGTCGACCAGCACCGACTGGCCCAATGACTCCTGCAGCCGTGCCGCGACGATGCGGGCGATCAGGTCGTTGCCGCCACCCGGCGAGTAGCCGACCGCCATCCGGATCGGCCGCGACGGCCAAGCCTGGGCAAACCCCGGCCGGGCGAGGACAGCGCCGGCCAGCCCGCCGAGCAGGGAGCGTCTCTGCACGGTCATGGTCATTGCCCCGCCCCTGCGCCTGGCGCTGTCCCGACCCTGGCCCCGGGATGGATTTCGTGCTCGCGATTGAGCCACAGCGGCGAGCGCGCCAGGTCGATGAACTTGGCCTCGTCCTCGAGCAGCAGCCGGCCGGCCTCGCGCGCCTCCGGCGTGCGGCGCGCCGCCCGGTAGGTCTCCTCGCTCTCCCACCACAGCTCGGCGATGCCGTCGTAGGGCTCGGGCGCGCCGCGCGCCTTGCGCATGCCGTCGCCCAGCGGGACTTCGAGCGCATCTTCGAGGCGATGGACCTGGACATAGCGCACCATGCCGAGCGCCGGCTGGAGGCGGCGCACGAGCGGCCCGTGCTTGTTCAGCCAATAGTCGTGGAACTCGGCCGCCGTCAGGGCCGGCAGCCGGCGCAGGCAGAAGGTCAGTTTGAGCACGGCGTTTCCTCGTTCTTGTCATTCATCATAGGAGGCCGGCGAGCGCGGCCAAGGCCGAAAGCGGGTGCGGACCGTAACCAATCGTCGGCTCGACGTGCCCGGCAGGCGCCAACCGAGCCGGCCAAAAAGAATCGCCCTGCATTTTTGCGTTCGGTGCGTTCGGTGCGTTCGGATCTTTTAGAATCAAGGAGTTAGCCGACCGCAACCGAGCGGTCGCGACGGCACTTTGCGTTCGGGGCCGGCGTCTTGCGGTCGGGAGCATGGAAAGCGCCGCCTGCGCGCCGACCAGGCGACACGCCCCTTTTCTTGCGGTCGGTGCGGTCGGTTGCGGTCGAAGCCTTTTGAATCAAGGAGTTGGACCGACCGCAAGAAACCCGTCGCGACCGCGCAGTGCGGTCGGGGCCGGCGTCTTGCGGTGGGGACCACGGTGATGCCACGCTCTCTCGACCCGCCGCGCAGCGTCGGCCGGGACTCCTGCGCCAGTCGCGTCACCGCATCAGGGACCTCTGTCATCAGGGACGCGTCACCGACGTGCCGCAGAGGCGCGGCGTCGGCGGGATGTTGCTTTGCATTGGTGCCGGCAATCACGGTCGTGTCCTTCGGTTGGCACGCAGCTTCGCCGCGAGTGCTATCACGCCGCCGCGCAAGCCGGCAGGCAAGGCAGCCGAATTGGCGCGCTCCTGCAGCCAAAGGCCTGTGCAATCAAGTTGTGCAATCAAGTGCAGCGGCTCGTCGTGCAATCAATTGCACTCGCCTCGATTGAGTCGAAGGGCCCGGCCCCGGGAATACAGTCGCGTCCGACAGTCGACCCGATCCGCCCAATGACCGCCCAGGGCATGATCGGATTATTTGGAACCGACCCGGTATCCATTCTGTCAACCTGAGCGCAGCGAAGGATCTCATCGCCAAGGGCAGTTACCGAAACGAGCGTCTGGCCTGTTCAGCCCTGGTCGGCGGAAGGGCCGCGCATCAGCGCGATGATTTCATCGGTCGTCATCTTGAAGTCGCCGTGCCCGCGCAGGCTTTCGACCAGCTCCTGCCCCCGCGTCCCACGGCGGCCACCCGTCCGCGCCTTTACAAGGCGCACGACGCCGGCCTCGATCTCGAACTCGACCTCCGTTCCCGGCATCAGGCCCGCGCGCTCTCGCACGTCCCGAGGGATGGTGACCTGGCCCTTGGCGGTGATCCGCATGGCTGCCTGCCTCCATGGCGTCAGGTATTGGGGCGTTTAATCGACGGTGGCGCCCGAGATGCGTACCAGCTCCGCCCATTTCGGCTGCTCGGCGGCGACGAAGGCGGCGAATTCCTGGGGTGTGCTGCCCACCGGATCCGAGCCCTGCTCGGCAAGACGCGAGCGCATCTCCGGGCTGCCGATGATGGCGGTGAGCTCCGCGGCGAGGCGGGCCACCACCGGGGCCGGCAGTCCTGCCGGGCCCATGATGCCGTTCCACAGCGCCACCTCGTAGCCCGGGATCACTTCCGCGATCGCCGGCAGGTCCGGCATCAGAGCCGAGCGCCGCGCAGTGGTGACGCCGAGCGCGCGCAGCTTGCCCGCCCTCACCTGCTGCAGCACCTCGACCATCGGGCTGAAGCTCAGCTGCAGCTTGCCGGAGAGGAGGTCGGCGGCGACCGGCGCGCCGCCGCGATAGGGCACGTGCACCATGTCGATGCCGGCCCGGTGGGCGAAGACCGCGGCGGCAAGATGCAGGGAAGTGCCGGCGCCGCCCGAGCCGTAGTTCAGCTGGCCTGGCTTCGCCTTCGCATAGGCCACCAGCTCGGCGACGCTGTTCACCGGCAGCTCGGGATTGACGACGAGCAGGTTGGGAATGAAGGCGATCTGCGAGATCGGCGTGAAGTCGCGCACCGGATTGAACGGAATCTTTTTATAGAGCGCCGCATTGGTCGCATGCGTCGAGCTCGTCGCCAGGATCAGCGTATAGCCGTCGGGCTCCGCCCGCGCGACCAACTCGGCAGCGATGTTGCCGCCTGCGCCGGCGCGATTGTCGACCACGACGGTCTGGCCCAGTCGCTCGGCCAGCGCGCTGGCGATCAGGCGCGCGGTGACATCGGTGCTGCCGCCCGGCGCGAAGGGAACGACGATGCGCAGCGGCTTGTCGGGCGCCCAGCGCGCCTGCGCCTGCGCGGGTCGGCCGGCGGTCACACCGGCCAGCATCAAGGGAAGGGCCGCAAGGCCCTGCGTAAAGGATCGACGGTACACGACTCATTTCCTCCCAAGGATGCCGGGCGCATGGCGCGCGTTGCCGGCCAACTGGCCACAAGGCCAGTCAAGCATGATTGACAGGTGTTTCAACTCCGATGGAACGCAATTCGGGTATCGATCACGTCCGGCAAGAGCCGAGGGTGTTCGCATATGGGCGCTCTCTCATTCTCCTCCCCAGCTTCGCTGGGGAGGTGTCGCCGTCTTACGGCGACGGAGGGGTCATGAGCAGCGGGACTGTGGCCCATGACCCCTCCGCCCCCGATTACGGGGGCACCTCCCCAGCTTCGCTGGGGAGGAGGTTGAAGACCCCGGGTCTCGCCAGGCGACCATCTCAGCCCCAGAGGTTGCCGAGGGCGTCGAGGACGCCGAAGACGTGGCCAAGCTGGCTGGCCCCGTATTCCTCGGAATGGGCGATCGAGAGCACGAGGCCGGCGCGGGTCAGGGCGCCGCTGGTCAGGGCGGCATCCCAATAGGCCAGTCCGCCACCGTCGGCGTTGCGGTCGAGCAATTGCTGGTAGGTCTGCTCGATGAACGCGGCATTCTGGAGCTTGCCCGCGCCGTTGGCGAACTCCGTCGAGGCGAGGAAGTTCGCGCCGATCGAAGACGCGCCGGCTCCGTTCGCCGCTTCGAGCGTCCAATACCGGTATCCGCCGGCATCCGGATCACGGACCATGAGGCCGCTGTAGAGGGCGACGATGTCGAGTCCGGTATCGCTCATGGACGGCAGGTAGCCGGTCCCTTCCGTGAACTGCGCCTTCTCGACGTGGGTCGCGACATCGTTGGTGCCGCCCTCGCGCGCGGAAGCGGCGAACAACCCGGTGGCGTCGTAGGTCGCGGTGTAGCCTGCACGACTGCCGAGGAACACCACGGTGTCGCTGCCCGCGCCGCCGTCGATCGTGTTGGTGCCCCGGCCGGCGAACAGAAGGTTGGCGCTGGCGTCGCCCACCAGCCTGTCGTCGCCGTCGCCGGTGAAGATTTTGGTCACGTGCGTGCCGGCGGCGATGGCGACCGTCTCGCCGGTGATCACGGCGGTTCGGTTCGCGAGATCGACCACGACGTCACTCGACACGGCCGCCGCATTGATGACGGCCGCCTCGTCGGGCTGAACGCTCAGTCCGAGACGGTCGGGCGGGGCGCCCCTCCAGCTGTCGACGGTGACGATCGAGGCGAAATCGTCGGTGTAGACGAATTCCTTCTCCGTGGACGGAAGGTTGCCGTAGACGTCCAGGGTCACCCCTGAAATGGTGCCGCCCTGGCCATCCTGGCTCGCCACGGCCAGAAGGAGCCACTCGCCGGCGCTCGACTCGCCCCAGAAGGCGTTGGTTCCGAGCGTGAACGTTCCGGGCCAGGGCTGCAGGCCCGCATTCGGAGGCTGGCTGAACAGCGTGATCACCGTGCCGGACGGCGAGCGCATCACCATGGACGTCTCGTCGACGTCGGGAATCGTCGCGGTCACCGATAGATCGATGTGATTGAGGTCTATGCCTTCCGGCAGCGTGAACCTCAGGATGGCCGGAACGTTGGGGCCGAAATCGAGCGGTAGTCCCGTATAGCTGGTGGCGGCATGGGCCACGTTGCTGTCGTTACGCGGGGCGTCGTGCAGGAAAGGGTAGATCTCCGCCTGTCGAACCGCTGCGTGCGCATTGACCTCGCCGAACCCGTAGAGGCGGGAGAACAGCGCACCTCCTCCGTTCCAGCCTTCAGTGCCGGTCGTTACCCAGGCCGTTCCGCCCTGATCCACGAACCGGGCCGACTGGGCCAGGATCTGCTGGACGTCGCGATAGCCAAGATCGGGGTTCGCGTCGAGCATAAGCGCGACGACGCCGCTCGCGATCGGGGATGCCGCCGACGTGCCATTGAAATTGTAGGCATAGTCGCCGTCGACGCCGGGATTGGTGTTGTAGCCGTCGGTGCTCGTGCGATCGGTCGTGAGCACGCCGTTTCCGGGCCGGTCGTTTGCCTGGTCGGTCGAGCGCCCGGCGGGAGCGGCGACGAGAAGGTTCGCGCCAGGGGTGCTGTAGACAGCTTGCAGCCCGTTGTTCTCGACCGCGGCCACCGCGATCACGTATTTGCTATTCAGGACGTTGTTGAGCATGCTGTCGAAATTGGGTCTGCCGCCGTTGCCGTTGGCGAACACGACGATCGTTCCATTGCCGTCGCGGCCTTGCGAGCCGAGCGCGTTCATGGCGTCGTAGAACGGCGCCAAAGCCGGATTGGCGGCATTCTGCAGGAAGGCGAGATCGGCACCCCAGCTGTTGTTCACGATGTCCGCGTCCGCGGCCAGCGCCCGCGTGAAGGCCGTTACCGGCTGCGCGAAGGTGAAGCCCTGGCCAAAGGCCATGCGATAGGAGATGAGCGTGGCATCCGGCGCGACGCCGCTGCCGCCGATGCCGTTGTTGCCGACCTCGCCGACGAGGCCGGCCACGGCCGTGCCGTGGTTCTGGCCCAGGCCCGGATCGCCGCCTTGCTTGTTGTTTACCGTGTCCCAGCTGTCAGCCAGATCCATGTTGGCGACGAGATCGGGATGCAGAAGCTGCACGCCGTCATCGACGATGGCGACCCGCACGCCCTTGCCGGTGTAGTCGGCCCAGACCGGCAGGACATTGACGTCGCTTCCGATGGCGCCACCCTGTTGGCCCGTGTTCTCGAGAAACCACTGGTACGGGAACAGCGGATCGTTTGGCGTGGTCGTCATGGCGGGAGCTCTTTCGTATCGAGGTTGTCGACCTCCCGATCCTAGCCGTGAACTATTGAAAGGCGCACGGCCCGATATCGGCCGATCGATGGCCTCAATGAAGAAGGATCATCGATGCGTCGTTGAAGGCGAAGATCGTCTTGGAGGCGCTGCGTGAGCAGGCGACGGTGGCCGATTTGGCGCAGCGTCATCAGGTACATCCCAACCAGATCTACGCCTGGAAGAAGCAGCCGCCGGATCAAGCCTTGGCGATCTCTTCGTCGCCCACTCCGGCATCGGCCGCCAGCAGGATCTGCGCCCGCTTGAGCTTGCGTGCCGCGTGCTTGCCGCCGCTCAGCAGCGCCCCAAGCTCGGCGCGTTCTTCTTGGCTCAACTCGACCCGGTACCGTATATTCATTCTGGTCTCCTCGAGGGGGAGACCAGACGAATCGACCGATGAGCCGGAAATCAGGCAGCGTGCGTCGCATCGGCCCGCATCGCTTCACCGAGAAACAAGGCCAAGTGCTCCTTGAAATTGCGCCAGCGTTGGGCAGGACTGATAAAGTTCATGGCGCGCTCCAGCGCTCCCTTGGCCGTTACGGATGCCGCCGTGGTGGCAGGCCTACCATGCTTCCCGTTCACTCCCACTCTGCGGATTCACAACTGTGCCTCGTTCACCGTCTGCGCCCACGTCCGGACGTTGGCGTCAGCGCGGCCGCGGTTGCGGAGCTCGGACCAGACATTCGTATCGATCAGATACATCAATCGAAATCTATTGGCCGAAAGATGCGATCACCCATGCGCGGTGGATCGAAATCAATGTCGTCGTCTTGATTCTGAGCAACGACGTCTAGCAGGCTTCGTCGTGTGCCGGTGAGCTTCTGGTAGTCCGCGAAGCTGAGCAGGACATGGGCCGGGCGTCCGCGATCAGTTATGATCACCGGTCCCTTGTCCGCCGCCTTCTTGGCTCCACTGGCGTCTTGATTGAACTCTCGGCTCGAAATCGTGGTGATACTCACGGACCTCCCTCCTAGCGAAGCCCATCTATCACCGACTATGCGCCTTCGCACCTTCCTGTAGAAACGTTTCTACATATCCCGTTTGGCCACCCCAAGTGGCTTCGATGAAATGTCGGTCGTCGGCGACGCCGCCTGTTCACTATCTCCAATGGTCTTCACGAGCACCATGCTCCCGCGTCGTCTGTCTCCGTGCTCGAGATAGCCCTCCGGCCTCCCATCAGGACGACGAACGAGCACAGCGCGGCACGAGCCGCCGGCCCGCTTCACAACCCCCGCTAGGCACCCGGATGAAGCCCCGGCGCCTCCTGGCCCGTCCGGGCCACATACTCCGTGTAGCCGCCGCCGTACTGATGAACGCCGTCGGGCGTCAGCTCCAGCACCCGATTCGAGAGCGCGGCCAGGAAGTGGCGGTCATGCGAGACGAACAGCATGGTGCCCTCGAACTCCGCCAGGGCGGCGACCAGCATCTCCTTGGTGGCCATGTCGAGATGGTTCGTCGGTTCGTCGAGGACCAGGAAGTTCGGCGGGTCGAACAGCATCTTGGCCATGACCAGGCGAGCCTTCTCGCCGCCGGACAGCACTCGGCAGGGCTTCTCGACATCGTCGCCGGAGAAGCCGAAGCAACCGGCCAGCGTGCGCAGCGTCCCCTGCCCGGCCTGCGGGAAAGATTCATCCAGCGATTCGAAGACCGTATCGGCGCCGTCCAGCAGGTCCATGGAGTGCTGGGCGAAGTAGCCCATCCGGACGTTGCTGCCCAAGGTCACGGTGCCCTCGTCCGGCTCGGTGGCGCCCGCCACCAGCTTCAGCAGCGTGGATTTGCCCGCACCGTTGGCGCCCAGGACGCACCAGCGTTCCTTGCGGCGCATGCGGAAATCGAGCCCGGCATAAACCGGCTGGCTGCCATAGCCCTTGTGGACGTTCCGGAAGCTCGCCACGTCGTCGCCCGAGCGCGGCGGCGTACGGAACTCGAACTGGACGGACTGGCGGCGCCGCGGCGGCTCCACGCGCTCGATCTTGTCGAGCTTCTTCACCCGGCTCTGGACCTGGGCGGCGTGCGACGCCCGCGCCTTGAAGCGCTCGATGAACTTCATCTCCTTGGCGAGCATCGCCTGCTGGCGCTCGAACTGCGCCTGGCGCTGGCGCTCGCCCACCGCGCGCTGCTGCTCGTAGAAATCGAAGTTGCCCGAATAGGTGATGAGCGAGCCGCCGTCGATCTCCACGACCTTGCCGACGATGCGGTTCATGAACTCGCGGTCGTGCGAGGTCATCAGCAGCGCGCCGTCGTACTTCTTCAGGAAATCCTCCAGCCAAATCAGGCTTTCGAGGTCGAGATGGTTGCTCGGCTCGTCGAGCAGCATGCCGTCGGGCCGCATCAGCAGGATGCGGGCGAGCGCCACGCGCATCTTCCAGCCGCCGGAGAGCAGGCCGACGTCGCCGTCCATGCGTTCCTGGCTGAAGCTCAGGCCGGCGAGCACCTCGCGCGCCCGGGCGTCCAGGGCATAGCCGTCGAGCTCCTCGAAGCGGCCCTGCACCTCGCCATAGCGCGCAACGATGGCGTCCATGTCGCCAGCCCGGTCTGGATCGACCATCGCGGCCTCGAGCTCGGCCATCTCGGTGGCGAGCGCGCTCACCGGCCCGACGCCATCCATCACCGCGGCGACGGCGCTCTTGCCCGACATCTCGCCGACATCCTGGCTGAAATAGCCGATCGTCATGCCGGGATCGATCGTCACCTGGCCGTCGTCGGGCCGGTCTTCGCCGGCGATCATGCGGAAGAGCGTCGTCTTGCCGGCGCCATTGGGTCCGACGAGACCCACCTTCTCTCCCTTCTGGAGGCCCATCGACGAGTCGATGAACAGGATCTGATGGCCGTGCTGCTTGCTGATGTTGTCGAGACGAATCATGGGGGCGTGCTAGTAGCCGAAAAAAGCGACAACTCAAATCACGGCCGAGGCCTCGGTGTTGCGGCTGCTTGTCGCCGTCACGCCCCTCTTTCGCTGGGAGCGCGCCACACCGATGGCGCACTTCTTGTCGATCAAACATCCCATGAGCGTCACGCCGGCGGAGGTTACTCCGCCGGCGTGACGCGCTCCCAGCGCATGACGCGCTCCTTCAGCAAGGTTGCCGCCTCCGGGACAGATGCTCCCACGGCGGGTGATTGGGATTGTGAACGCACCTTCGAGGCAAAACTGCTCTAGATGTCGGGATCGGGCTCTTCGAGGAAGTCGGCGAGCAACTCACCAAACAGGGCCACCGTCGCCTCCCAGTCCCCCAACATGGCCTTGCGGCTGACGATGCCGTAGGTGCCATCGGGCCTCGGGCGCAGCCGCACGAAAGGCGGCAGGCCATAACGCATCGCCAGGCTGTTGGCCCATAGCCGGGCCGTGCGACCGTTGCCGTTCGCGAACGGATGGATGCGCACCCACTCGGCGTGCGCCCATGCGCACAGCTCGATGATTGCGCCCAGTTGACCGGCGTTGGGCTCGCTGCCCGGCGCAACTGCTTCGTCGAGAAGCGCCACGGCTGACTGCAGGCGCCGTTCGAAATCGTGGAGCGCACTCGAGACCTCGTCCGATGCCACGCCGTAGATGTCTCCGACGCGGACTTGAACCCATTCGAGGCCTGGTTCACCGCGGAATGCGCCGACGTAGTCGGCCTTGGCATCGAGGCCGCGCATCATTTCGGACTGCCAGCGTCGCGCCGCCTCGAAGGTCGGCTTTACCCGTTGTCGCGCCTCTGTTTCGACCGCCTCGAGAAGCTTCGTGAGCTTCTCGCGGAGCTCGGGACTGTCATCGTCCCAGTCAGGAGGCATTCAACAGGCGGCGGAGTTCCGCTCGCAGCGGATTGACGCCTTCGGCCGGCGGCGCTTCGGTCAGTTTCCCATCGACCAGCTTTCCAATGACGACTTTGCCTTCGGCCGGATCTTCCCTGCCCAGGGTGGCTTCTGCGTCCACGGCAGCAGCGATGGCATCCTTGAAATGCGGATCGCGCCGGCGGTAGGCACGAAGGCTCGCCAGGGTCAGCTCGAGAGTCTGCTCCGCGGCGCTGCTGCGCCGGTCGAGGTAGTCTTGCAGGGCCTCGTTGACGAGCTGGTTCATGGGACGCCGCAGCACGCGGCTGAGGTTCTCCAGGGCCAGCTGGACGGGCGGATCGATCCGGAATGTGGAAGCCTTCCTGGCCATGACCTCAATGTAGTCTTTCGGTGCCTGATGTCAATATCCGATAATGACGTCATGTGATGACGTCATTATGGGGAATTGGCGTCAGTGGCCGCATCCGCGGAATGGCTGGCTCAAGTCCGTTCGCCACTAACAAGAAACAAGCTCTTCCGCTGGGAGCGCATGACGCGCTCCTTCGGCAAGGTTGGCGCCTCGGGCGGTCGCTCCTGCCGTCGATGCAGCGGCCCCGGCTCCCGAGGCTCGCGGCCCCTGCAAGAAGCGGGTGGTTGTGTAACCCAGGTTACATAGCGCGCAGCACTCCGGGTCTAGCCTCGCAAGGGAGGCGCCATGCGATGCACGACCTCATGGGCGAAGGCGGCATGCGCGTTGGTGTTGCAGTTCTCCTCCCCAGCTTCGCTGGGGAGGTGTCGCCGCCTGCCCTGAGCGAAGTCGAAGGGTCCTACGGCGACGGTGGGGTCATGAGCAGAGCGGGGCTGGGGCTGATGACCCCTCCGCCCCCGATTACGGGGGCACCTCCCCAGCTTCGCCAGGGAGGAAAATGAAGATCGCGCCCATAGGCGATCCCAAGCTCGCGGCCGCGACATGCCGCGCCTACAACCGCTGGCTCGCCGATTACTGCAAGCCCTATCCCGATCGGCTGTTCGGCGTGGCCATGCTGCCGCTGCAGGATGTCGACCTGACGATCAAGGAGATGATTTTCGCCCGCAAGGAGCTCGGCATGCGCGGCGGCTTCATCCGGCCGAACCCGTACAACGAGAAGATGATCCACCATCCGGATTACGCGCCGTTCTGGGCGGCGGCGGAGGATCTCGATCTCTCGATCGGGTTTCACGAAGGGGCAAGCAGCGGCATGCCGACCGTCGGCGTCGACCGTATTCGAAGGCCGCGGCGCGCGCCATATCATCTCGCATACGATGGAGATGATGCTGGCCTGCATGAGCGTGATCTGGGGCGGGGTCTGCGAACGCCATCCGAAGATCCGGATCGGCTTCCTCGAGTCCGGCGGCGGCTGGATTGCGCCCTGGCTGGATCGCATGGACCGCCATTTCGACGACCGGGGCTTCAACGACAGCGGCTTGAAGACGCGGCCCAGCGAGCTCTTCCAGCGCAATTGCTGGATCTCGTTCGAGCCGGTCGAGAACAGCATCAGCGTGCTGGCCGACTATATCGGGCCGCACAAGATCCTGTGGGCGACCGACTACCCGCACCCCGACGGCTTCTTCCCCGGCGCGCCGAAGATGATGCTGAATCGCCTGGAAGGCGTGTCGCCGGAGACGCGACACCAGGTGATGGCGGGCGGAGCGATGGGCTTCTACGGCCTCAACTGAGCGGCCCGCTTCTCATTCTCCTCCCCAGCAAGCTGGGGAGGTGTCGCGTCATACGCGACGGAGGGGTCATGGGCAGCGTGACTGTGGCTCATGACCCCTCCGCCCCGTATGACGGGGCACCTCCCCAGCAAAGCTGGGGAGGAGGAATGAGGTCGGCCACGCTGCCCCAGGGGTCGTGCCGGACGGCCTTCTCGTGGGCCTTGCACGACGAATGTGGTACCCAAACTCGGATACCCATAGGGATGGCTCAATGAAGACCACGGTCGATATCCCGGAGGCCCTGCTCAGGGAGGCAAGGAAGCTGGCGGCACGGGAAGGCGCCACGCTCGAGGTCCTCATCGAGCGCGGCCTGAATCGGGTGATCGCCGAGGCCAGGCAAAACCCGCCCTTCAAGTTGCGGCGGGCGTCTTTCAAGGGAAAGGGCTTGTCGCCCGGCTTGCGGAATGGCTCCTGGGAGGCGGTCCTCGGCCGTGCCTACGCGGGGCGCGGCAGTTGATTGCGGTCGATACCAATGTTCTCGTCTCGACGGGCCACGCGCCGGCCGCGCAGGCGCGCCCTCCGCGTCGGCATAGGAGGGTGGACACATCTCGAATCCCTCCCCCGTCGTCGCAGGGCATTCGCATAGGGGGCGCTCTCATTCTCCTCCTCAGCGAAGCTGGGGAGGTGTCCGCGTTTTCGCGGACGGAGGGGTCATGAGCAACGAGACTGGGGCTCATGATCCCTCCGCCCCCGATTACGGGGGCACCTCCCCAGCGAAGCTGGGGAGGATAATGAGGGGCGACTGACCAGCTCGCGGGCTCAATGATCGCCGCTGCAGTCGACACTCTTCCTGTCGACGAGGCCCTGCCGCGCCTGAAGGAGGCGTTGCTCGGCCGCAACGCCGCCGTGCTGGTGGCGCCGCCAGGCGCTGGCAAGACCACGCGGGTGCCGCTGGCGCTGCTCGATGCGCCATGGCTTGGCAATGGCAAGATCATCATGCAGGAGCCGCGGCGTCTGGCGGCGCGGGCGGCGGCGCGGCGCATGGCGGCGACCCTGGGCGAGGCGGTCGGCGAGACCGTCGGCTACCGCGTCAGGCTCGACACCAAGGTCAGCGCGCGCACGCGCATCGAGGTCGTCACCGACGGGCTGTTCCTGCGCATGCTGCAGGACGACCCATCGCTCGACGGCGTCGGCTGCGTGATCTTCGACGAGCTGCACGAGCGCGGCCTCGAGACCGACCTTTCCTTCGCCCTGGTGCGCGAGGCGCAGGCGGCGCTGCGCGAGGACCTGCGGGTCATCGCCATGTCGGCGACCCTCGATCCCGGGCCGGTGGCAGAGCGGCTGGGCGGGGCGCCGGTGGTCGAGAGCGCCGGCCGGATGTTCCCCGTAGACACGATCTACCTCGACCGCGATCCGGCCGGGCGGATCGAGGATGTCGTGGCGTCGGCGGTGCGGCGCGCACTGGGCGAGCAGCCCGGCAGCGTGCTGGTGTTCCTGCCCGGGGTCGGCGAGATCCGCCGCGTCGAGGAGCGGCTGGGCGATCTTGGCGCTGGCGTGGACGTGGCGCCGCTCTACGGCGACCTGTCGCCGGCCGAGCAGGATCGCGCCATCGCACCATCGCCGGCCGGGCGGCGCAAGGTCGTGCTGGCGACCTCGATCGCCGAGACCAGCCTCACCATCGAGGGCGTGCGCGTGGTGATTGACAGCGGCCAGATGCGGGTGCCGCGCTTCGCGCCGCGGTCCGGCATGACGCGGCTGGAGACAATGCGGGTCAGCCAGGCCTCGGCCGACCAGCGGCGCGGCCGCGCCGGCCGACTAGAGCCGGGCGCCTGCTATCGCCTGTGGACCGAGGCGGCGCAGCGCGGGCTGCTGCCCTTCACGCCGCCCGAGATCCTCGACGCCGACCTGGCGCCGCTGGCACTCGAGCTCGCGGTGTGGGGCGCCAGCACCGCCACCCTGCCCTGGCTGACGCCGCCGCCCGCCGCCAGCCTGGCGACGGCGCAGGCCCTGCTAGCCGATTTGGGCGCGATCGATCGCGCCGGGCTGGTCACGCCGCATGGCCGGGCGATGGCACGGCTCGGCCAGCATCCGCGGCTCGCCCATCTGGTGCTGCATGGCCGGACGATGGGCCAGGCGCGGGTCGCCGCCCTGCTGGCCGCCATTCTCAGCGAACGCGATTTCCTGCGCCTGCCGCCCGGCCAGCGCGACGTCGATTTGCGCCATCGCGTCGACATCGCGCTGGCGGGCAAGCGCGACGGCGCGCTGCGGCTGATTTTGGAGTCGGCGCGCCGCCTGATGCCGCGCGAGGGGCGTGAGCGCGAGGGGCGCGGGCAGGGGGGCCGCGAGCGCGCGGGGCGCGACGAGCGGCCCGATGTCGCGAGGACGGGGGCGCTGCTCGCGCTGGCCTATCCCGACCGCATCGGCCGCCGGCGGCCGGGCGCGGCGGGACGCTACCTGCTGTCGGGCGGGCGCGGCGCCGCGCTGCCCGAGGGCGATCCGATGGCGACCGAGGAATTCCTGGTGGTCGCTGATCTCGACGGCTCGGCGCAAGACTCGCGCATCTTCCTCGCCGCGCCGATCGGGCTGGACGAGATAGAGGAGCTCTACGCCGAGCGCATCGTGGCCGAGGAGATCGTGCGCTGGAACGAGCGCGACGGCGCCGTGCTGGCGCGCCGCCGGCGCCGGCTGGGCGCGCTGGTGCTCGAGGACAAGCCGCTGGCCCGGCCCGAGCCCGAGGCGGTGCGGCGAGCGATGCTCGACGGCGTGCGCCAGCTCGGCCTGGCGGCCCTGCCGTGGACCGGCGAGCTCGCGACGTGGCGCCAGCGCGTGGCGTTCCTGCGAAGGCAGGATGCGAGCTGGCCCGACCTCTCGGATGGCGCGCTGACGGAGTCGCTGGAAAACTGGCTGCTGCCCTTCCTCGACGGCCTGTCGCGGCGCGATCACCTCGCCCGCCTCGATCTCGACGCCGCGCTCAGGACGCTGGTGCCGTGGGAGCGCCAGCGTGAGCTCGACCGCCTGGCGCCGACCCATGTCGAGGTGCCGAGCGGCTCGCGCGTGCCGATCGCCTACGACGATGCCGGCGAGCCGACGCTCGCCGTGCGCCTGCAGGAGATGTTCGGGTTGACGGACACGCCGCGCATCGCCGGCGGCGCGGTGCCGCTCACCATCCACCTGCTATCGCCGGCCCGCCGGCCGGTCCAGGTGACGCGCGACCTCGCGAGCTTCTGGGCCAACGGCTACCGCGCCGTCAAAGGCGAGCTGAAGGGCCGCTACCCGCGCCACTACTGGCCCGACGATCCGCTGGTCGCCGAACCGACGGCGCGGGCGAAGCCAAGGGGGCGGTAAACTCATTTTCCTCCTATGAAAATCGGGGCGGGCACCGCCCCGATTTTCTCAGCATCGTGGTGCGCGCTGGCGTGCTGGGGGTCTCCCCAGCGAAGCTGGGGAGGAGAACGACATGAGCAGGATCACGAGCGGCGTGCGCGATGGACGGCGAGCCATACCGTCGGCGGATCGGCCTGGGTCCAATCGACGCGGTGGCGGACGTGGGCGGGGATTTCCAGCCAGTCGCCGGGCCTGAGCTCGAAGCGCTGGTCGCCGTCCTCGAAGCGCAGCACGGCGGCGCCGGCGAGCAGCACGACGAACTCATCGTCGGGCTGGTCGTACCAGAAGCCGGCGGGGCTCGCCTGGCCGGTCGAGACGATGCGCTCGATGCGCGCGCCGTCCGACTCGACCAGCGTGTCGAATTGCTCCTGTTCCTGCCCCTGCTCCTGATCACCGGCGCGCGGCAGCGCCGCGAGCAGGTTGCCGCGGCGGATCAGTCCTTGAAGCCCGGCGGCGGCTCGCAGGGCGTGGTGCCCATCTTGCCCGGCACGGAGACCTCGAGGATCTCCATGGCGTCGGACGTGCGGATCTCGTTGTGGCGCAGGTAGCCCGGGATGTAGAGCGAATCGCCCTCCTCGACCCGGATGGTGCGGCCGTCCTCGAACTGCAGGTCGACCCAGCCCTTCATCATGTAGACGAACTGGCCCTCGCACTCATGATAGTGCCAGCCGGTCGGGCGGCTCATGCCCTGGCTCGCCGACATGACCTGGGCGCGCATTGCGCCGTCGCTGGCCTTGTCGACCTCGAGGTCGCGATACTTGAAGAAGTCGCGGCGGCCCTTGACCAGCACCGGGTCGGCGGCGCGGGCGTGGCCGATCTTCTGGTTGGACGTCGCGGGCGCGGACTTGGCGGCTGCTGCAGTCGGCATTGGCTTCCTCCTTCAGTCGGGCCCCGACTGTGGGCTCGCCTCCGGCATCCTTCAACCGGATTCGCCTCTTCTTCTCCTCCCCAGCTTCGCTGGGGAGACCCCCAGCACGCCGGCGCGCACCACGATGCTGAGAAAATCGGGGCGGTACCCGCCCCGATTTTCATAGGAGGAGAATGAGGGGCGCGCTTCGCAGAGGCGGCGGCGATATGCTACGGGCTAGTCTCCTCACCGTTTTCCGTCTGGACCAGCCCGCCATGCCGCTCGATCTGCCGTTCCAGACCGCCAAACAGCTCGCCGCGGCGGTCCGGAAGAAGAAGATCGGCTGCCTCGAGCTGCTCGACCTCTATCTGAAGCGGGTCGAGACCTACAATCCCGAGCTCAATGCGGTGATCGCCACCGACATCGAAGGGGCGCGCAAGCGCGCCCGCGCGGCCGACCGGGCGGTCAAGGCCGGAAAGAAACTCGGGCCGCTGCATGGCGTGCCGATGACGATCAAGGAATCGTTCGACGTCGCGGGCTTCCCGACGACGTGGGGCGATCCCGCGTTCAAGGACACCGTGGCCGAGACCAACGCGCTGGTGGTGCAGCGCATGCTCGATGCCGGCGTCACCCTGTTCGGCAAGACCAACGTGCCGCTGAACCTGGCCGACTGGCAGAGCTACAACGAAATCTACGGCCAGACCAACAATCCGTGGGACCTGTCGCGCTCGCCCGGCGGCTCGTCAGGCGGCGCGGGCGCGGCGCTGGCCGCCGGCCTGACCGGCATCGAGGCGGGCAGCGACATCGGCGCCTCGATCCGCAATCCGGCGCATTATTGCGGCGTGTGGGGCCACAAGCCGACCTGGGGCGTGGTCAGCCCCAAGGGCCATCGCCTGGGCAACACCGTGGCCTATCCGGACATCAACGTGGTCGGCCCGCTGGCGCGCGGCGCCGAGGATCTCGAGATCGCGCTCGACGCCATGGCCGGCCCGGACGAGATCGATGCGCGGGGCTGGAGGCTTTCGCTGCCGCGCCCGAAGAAGAGCCGGCTGCGCGATTTCCGCGTCGCCGTGCTGCGCACCGACCGCAACGCCGAGGTCGATCGCGCGATCCAGGGCGAGATCCAGAAGCTCGCGGACTTCCTGGCGAAGAAGAAGGCCGCGGTCGACGACAAGGCACGGCCGGCGTTCGATACCGCCGAGCTGCTCGACACCTACATAAAGCTGCTGCGCGGCGCGACCTCGGCGCGGCTGAGCGACGAGGCGTTCGCCAAGGCGGCCGCCGATGCCGCCGCGCTGCCCGCCGGCGACAAGAGCTACTTCGCGCAGATGCAGCGCGGCAACTCGCTGCCGCATCGCACGTGGCTGCGGCTCGACGAGCGCCGCCATCGCTACCGACTGGCGTGGGAGGCGTTCTTCGACGATTTCGACGTGATGATCTGCCCGATCTCGATGGGCGCAGCGTTCCCGCACGATCACGTCGATCCGCGGCACGAGCGCACGATCGCGATCAACAACAAGAAGCTGCCGGTCGTCGACCAGGTGTTCTGGGCCGGCTACTCGGGCGTCGCCTACCTGCCCTCGACCGCCGTGCCGATCGGTCAGACAGCCGACGGCCTGCCGATCGGCGTCCAGGTCATCGGCCGCCAGTACGACGACCACACCACCATCGCCTTCGCCAAGCTGCTGGAGAAGGAATATCGCGGCTTCGAGCCGCCGCCGGCCTATAGCTGAAAGTCCAGGGCTGGACGGCCTTGGCCGAGCGCATGCAGCGGACCGCAGGAACCATCATGAGCGACGACATCGATCTCAAGAAGCACATCCGTTCGATCCCGGATTTCCCCAAGCCCGGCATCCTGTTCTACGACATCTCGACCCTGCTGGCGCACGCCCAGGCCTGGCACGCCACCATCGAGCGCATGGCCGAGCAGGTGCGCGTCCACAAGCCCGACATCCTGGCCGGCATCGAATCGCGCGGCTTCCTGCTGGCGGCGCCGCTCGCGCTGGCGCTCGGCACCGGCTTCGTGATGCTGCGCAAGCAGGGCAAGCTCCCCGGCACCACGGTGCGCCACACCTACGCCCTGGAATACGGCACCGACACGATCGAGATCCAGCAGGACGCCGTGACCAGGGGCATGCGCGTCGTCCTGGTCGACGATCTTCTGGCGACCGGCGGCACGATGGCGGCAGCTGCGACCCTGCTGGAGCAGGTCGGCGGCATCGTCCCGGCGGCGGCCTGCGTGATCGAGCTCACCTTCCTGGAAGGCCGCAAGCGCCTCAAGATGCCGGTCGAGACGCTGCTGCAATACGACTCCTAAAATCCTCCCCAGCTTCGCTGGGGAGGTGTCGCGTCTCACGCGACGGAGGGGTCATGGGCTGGGAGCGCGCCCTCCCGATGGCGCTCATGGGATGTGCAATCGACAAGAAGAGCGCCACAAAAGTGGCGCGCGCCCAGCCATGAGATGCGTGCTGCAGTGCAGCGCGTGCTCCCACGTAATCATCGCCTTCGTGCTACCATGCAGGCGGAGGGAATGATGGTCTCTATTTCAGCGTGTTTTTCCGAAAGCTACTCCGAGGCGCGTCCGAAGTTCTGCGCGGCGGCGGCCGAGGCCGGCGGCGCCTTGCGCTCGTGGTTCAATCCCAGGGCACGCGGGCCCGGCGGCGAGCTGCTCCATCTCGACACCGCGCGCTTCGGGCCGGCCGACGCGCCGCACATGCTGGTGCTGATCGCCGGCACGCATGGCGTCGAGGGCCATTGCGGCTCGGGCGCCGAGATCGCCTGGCTGAGCAACGGCGGGCCGGGCAAGCTGCCGGCCGACACCGGCGCCCTGCTGATCCACGCCATCAATCCCTACGGCTTCGCCTGGAGCCGGCGCGTCACCGAGGACAATGTCGACCTCAACCGCAATTTCGTCGATCACGACAAGGCCTACCCGAGGAACACGGGCTACGAGGCATTGGCCGCGGCCATCCTGCCCAGGGAGTGGAACGAGGCGAGCCTCGCCGAGACCAATCGCGTGTTCGACTCCTACAGCCAGGCGCACGGCGCCTTCGGCCTGCAGGGCGCGATCAGCGCCGGCCAGTACACCAACCCCGACGGCGTGTTCTTCGGCGGCCATGCACCGACCTGGAGCAACCGCACGATCCGCGCCATCGCCCGCCGGGAGCTGTCGCGGGCGCGCCGGGTCGGCGTCATCGACTTCCACACCGGGCTCGGGCCGTTCGGCCACGGCGAGCTGATCTGCGCCGTCGCGCCCGACGCCAAGTCCTTCGGGCGCTCGCGCGCCTGGTACGGCGACGAGATGACCTCGCCCGAGAACGGCAACTCGACCTCGGCGGTGGTGGTCGGCGTCATGACCGACTGCTTCCCGCAGGAGCTGCCCGACGCCGAGGTGACGTCGATCGCCATCGAATACGGCACCTACACCGTGCCGGAGGTGCTGACCGCGGTGCGCGCCGACAATTGGCTGCACCAGCGCGGCGACCTCGCCTCGCCGCTCGGCAAGCAGATCAAGGCCGACATCAAGGAGCGCTTCTTCCCATCCGGCGACAAGTGGCGCGAGATGGTGTGGACGCGCGCCGACCAGACGATCGGCTGGGCGCTCGAGGGGCTCAATGCATGAGCTGCGGACGTCGCTCCTACTCTCCTCCCCAGCAAAGCTGGGGAGGTGCCCCGTCCTACGGGGCGGAGGGGTCATGAGCAACAGTGCTGATGCTCATGACCCCTCCGTCGCCGTAAGACGGCGACACCTCCCCAGCGAAGCTGGGGAGGAGCAGTTGGCGCTCCCGGCGATGAGGAGCGCCGGGTGAGCCTGCTTGCGCCGAGCGAAGACACGGCGCGGCTCCGCCTCCGCCACGCGCTGCAGCGCGCACCCCTGTTCGCCGATCTCGATTCGCACAGCATGGCGGCTGTCGAGCGCGAGATGAGCCTGAACAGCCTGCCCGGCGGCGCCCCGCTATTCCGCCAGGGCGAGCCGGCCGACGCCGTCTACGTGGTGGCCAGCGGCTGCCTCGGCGTGTTCCGCCACGAGGACGACGACAGCACCGAGGAGCCGATCCTGATGGCGGAGATCCCGCCCGGCAACATCGTCGGCGAGATGTCCCTGCTGTCGCACACCCAGCGCACGCGCAGCGTCGCCGCCCTGCGCGACAGCGAGGTCTGGCGGCTCGGCCGCACCAGCTTCGACCGGCTGACGACCCTGCATCCGGAGGTGCTGCCGACGCTGATGCGCAGCGTCGCCATGCGCAACGCCCTGGGGCCGGCCAAGCGCCGCCGTGCGCCGCGCACCTTCGCCATCCTGCCGGCGGGACATGACGTCCCATCGGCGCGCTTCGCCGTCATGCTGTCGAGCGCGCTCGGCCACATCGGCAGCCAGGTCCAGATGCTGGGTCCCGATTCGGTCGACCAGGAGCCGGAATGGTTCGCCCGCTGCGAGACCGAATCGTCCTTCGTCCTCTATCGCGCCGACCCGACGGCGACGCCGTGGACCGAGCTCTGCCTGCGCCAGGCCGACTGCCTGGTCGTGGTCCGCATGGCCGACGACGACACCCCGACCCGCCTGCCGTTCGAGATCGAGACGGCGCAAAGCGGCGCGGTGTTTCATCGCCGGCGCGAGTTGGTGCTGCTGCACGAGGGTCGCGACCCCGCAGCGGGATCGACGTCGCCGATCCTGGCCGGCGGCCTGTATGGCCAGCATCACCATGTCCGGCTCGACATCCCCGCCGACATCGATCGCCTGGCCCGCCTGCTGACCGGCCATTCGGTCGGCGTCGTCATGGCGGGCGGCGGCGCGCGCGCCTTCACCCATATCGGCGTCATCAAGGCGCTGCGCCAGTCGGGCGTGCCGGTCGACCAGGTCGGCGGCACCAGCATGGGGGCGATCGTCGCCGCCGGCGTCGCCTCGCGCTGGTCCGACGAGGAATTGACCCAGCGCTTCCGCGCCGCCTTCGTCGCTACCAATCCGCTGAGCGACTACACGCTGCCGCTGATCTCCCTGTTCACCGGCCGGCACGTCACCCGCCTGCTGCGTACCGCCTTCGGCGACAAGGAGATCGAGGACCTCGTCCTGCCCTTCTACTGCGTCACCGCCAACCTTACGACCTCGAACGCCGACATCCACACGGTGGGAAGGTTATGGCGGCGGCTGCGCGCCTCGGTCGCCATCCCGGGCGTGATCCCGCCGTTCAACGAGGCGGGCGAGGTCCATGTCGACGGCGGCGTGATCGACAATTTCCCGGTGCGCGCCATGCGCCGCCAGGGCCGCGGCATGACGATCGGCGTCGACATCGACACCGGCGGGGCGCTGGCCGCCGGCGCCGACGTCAGCGAGCCGTGGTCGGCCTGGCAGTTCTTCCGCCGCATGCTGTGGAAGCGCAACGAGACCCTGCCGATCCCGTCGATCGTGCGCATCCTGCTGCGCTCCGCCCTGGTCGCCAGCGCCTCGCGCGCCGCCGAGGACCGCGCCGCTGCCGACCTGCTGATCGTGCCGCCGATGAACCACATCGACCTGCTCGACTGGACGAGCTTCGACACCGCCGTCGAGGTCGGCTACCGCACCACGATGGAAGCGCTCGACAAGGCGCGCGCCGCGCCCGCCGGGGCGCGGCTGTTCGTGGCCTGAAGGAGGGGCCACGATAGAGAACCGCCGTCTCGAGGGACCTTTCCCGAGGGGCAAGCATTGAGGAACAACGGCATGACCCAGGCAGCGCATCTCGATACCCTGCGCGATCTCAACCGCAACTACATCCGCTCGGTCGAAGAAGCCGACGTGACGTGGTTCGATGCACACCTCGCCGACGATTTCTTGAACACCAACCCCGACGGCACGCTGATCGATCGCGCCGCCTTCCTGGCGCAGATCAGCCGCGGCTCGATGGTGAAGGACATCCGCGAGCACGACGTGAAGATCCGCCTGCTCGGCGACTTCGCCATCATCCATGCGCGCACGACCTACCGGAAGCCCGACGGCTCGACCGGCGCGGGACGCTATACCGACGACTGGCAGCTGAGGCCCGAAGGCTGGCGCTGCGTGTCGGCCCACGTCAGCCGGTTCTGAGCGCCGTTTCCGTGTCGGCAATGCCGGGCGTCGACGCGACGCCGAGGGCCTGGCGCGTCGTCGTCGCCTGTTTCGTGTCGGCCGTGTTCGCCTGGGGCTTCGGCTTCTATGCCCATGGCATCTATCTGGTCGAGCTGCAGAAGGCACACGGCTGGTCGACCGGTCTGATCTCCTCCATCGTGACCGGCCACTATGTGCTCGGTGCGTTTCTGCTGCCGCGCATCGCCTGGGCGATCGGGCGTTTCGGGCCGTGCGCGGTCTTCCTGGGCGGCCTCGCCGTCACCGGCTTCTCCCTGCTCCTGTTGCCGTCGATCACCGCCCCCTGGCAGCTGATGGTCCTCTATGCCCTGATGGCGCCGGGCTGGAACGCCACCAGCGTGGCGCCGATCGCCGCCACGCTCGGCCAATGGTTCGATCGCAAGCGCGGGCTGGCGCTCAATCTGGCGCTGAGCGGCGCCACCGTGGCCGGTCTGGTCGTAGCGCCATCGCTGCTCGCCTTGATCCCCCGCATCGGCTTTGCCGATGCCGAGCGCCTGCTGGTCGCCATCGGCCTCGTCCTGGCCGGCCTCCTGGTCGTGCTGTTCGTGCGCCGCGGCCCCTTGCTGCCGCACAGCGCGACGGCCCGGCGCCCCGGCCTGACAGCGATGCGCCACTGGCACTTCTGGACCATCTCGGCCCCGTTCGCCTTCGTGCTGACCTCGCAGGTCGGCTTCCTCACGCACCTCGTGCCCCTGATCAGCGGCCGGGCCTCGGCCGGCGCGGCGGTCGATCCGGGGCTCGCCGTCGCGATCAACGCCATCGCCGCGCTGGTCGGCCGCGTCGTGCTGGGCTTCGTCATCGACCGCCTCGAGCCGCGGCGCGCCTCGGCGCTCTGCTTCCTCGTTCAGGTCGCGGCCATCGCCGTGCTGGCGCAGGCGCAGGCGCCGTTCGTGGTCTACGCCGCCTGTGCGATCTACGGCTTCTCGGTCGGCAACAACATCACGCTGTCGCCGCTGATCATCCAGCGCGAGTATCCGGCCGCCGAGTTTCCCGCCACCGTCGCCCTGTCGACCGCCGTCGTGCAGGTCCTCTACGCCTTCGGTCCCGGCGTGCTCGGTGTGCTGCGCGACGCGACCGGCGGCTACGGCGCGCCGCTGATGCTGTGCATCGGGCTGAATCTCGCCGCCACGCTGGTGGTGCTGATGCGGCCGCGCCGGCCCCCGCCCATCGGCTCGCAAGCAGCTGTCAGCTCAGGAACTTGAGGCTGTTCACCACCTTGTCGATCGTCTTGCGCGGGCCATGGACGCCAAGGCCGACCAGGTCGAGCGCATCGGGTGCAGCTGCCGCCACGGCGGCGCGGTTGTCGTCGTCGTTGGCGGTCCTGAACATGTCGGCGATGTAGATCGCCGGCACCAGCTCGCGCGACAGCGCCCGCTGGTGGGTGCGCCGCAGCTCCTCCAGCGTGGCGCCGAACACGAAGACCGGTTCGCGGATCAGGGCGCTGTAGGTCCGGCCGCTGGCATCACGGTAGGGCTCCCCCATCATGTGGCCGTGCGTGCCGGCCAGGCCGCCGGCGAGGAAGGCTGCGACATTGGCCATCTGCCACGCTGCGAGGTCGCGGCGCAGGATCAGCGCCGCCTTGGTTTCGTAGATCATCGCGACCATATCGGGCATGGTGGATACGATGTCTTGAAGGTTTGTGCATGCTCGGTAAATCTGGGCCCGGTAAATCAGGGCCAGGCAAATCTGCGCCCGCCGCCGACCAGATCCGCTTCGACGAGCCGCACGCCGCGCTGCAGCGCCTGGCAGCGCGCTTCGGCGGCCATGCCTACGACCTGCATCGCCACGAGACCTATGCCATCGGCCTGACCCTGTGGGGCGCCCAGTCGTTCCACTATCGCGGCGCCTTGCAGACCAGCCGCGGCGGCCAGGTGATGATCATCCATCCCGACGAGAGCCATGACGGTCATGCCGGGGTCGACCAGGGCTTCGCCTACCGGATGCTCTACGTCGACCCGGCCTCGGTGAGCGCCGCGCTCGACGGCGCCAGCCCGCCCTTCGTGCCGGCCGTGGTGTCGCAAGATCCTGATCTGGCCGGCCTGCTGGGCGAAGCCTTCGCCGACTTCCCCAAGGCGCTCGAGCCGCTCGCGGCCGATGCCGTGGTCGAGCGCCTGGCCGGTCGCCTGGCAGCGCGCGGCGACGACCACGTCAAGGTCCGGCGCGCCGCGCCGACCGCTCGCCGCGCCATGGCGCGGGCCCGCGAGTTCCTCGCCGCCGAGGCGCATCGCACGGTGGCGTCCGAGGAGCTCGAGAAGATCACCGGCCTCGATCGGTTCGCCCTGGCGCGGCACTTCCGGCTCGCCTCCGGCACCTCGCCGCATCGCTTCCAGGTCGGTCGCCGTCTGGCGCGGGCACGCGCCCTGATCGCGCACGGCACGCCGCTGTCGGAAACCGCGGCAGCCACCGGCTTCGCCGACCAGAGCCATCTCACCCGGCACTTCGTCGCCCGCTTCGGCCTGACTCCTGGCCGCTGGGCAGCACTGTCGCGCGCCGGCTAACCATCGAGGCGATAGCGTCCCTCGCCATCGAGCGCGACCGACGACAGCCAGCCGCGACGCGTGCCGGCCAGGGTCGAGCCCATCAGCCCGCGCATCCCGGGAAGATGGCACGATATGCCCATGAAGGCGTCGCGCAACAGCCCGAGCGCGCCGGAGCGTGATTGAAAGAACGGCGTCAGCAGATGGCTGGCCTGGCGGTAGAAGCGCACGGGCCCATCGCGACGGCACGCGAACGATGCCAGCGCCGAGGTGAGATCTCCGGTCTCGACGATCGCCCGCGCCAGGGTGTACGCATCGAGCAGGCCCAGGTTGGCGCCCTGGCCGAGCTGCGGGCTGGTGCCGTGCGCGGCGTCGCCGATGAACACGACCGGTCCATCGTGCCAGCGCGGCAGCGCCACATGGCGGTAGGTCGCCCGGGAGAACGAATCGGCGGCCGCCGCATGATCGACGATGGCGGCCGCTTCGGGCCACAACGCCGCCGCGGTCCGGCGCCACGCCGCGAGATTGATCGGCCGGCCGGGAGCAAGTTGGTCAACCGGCAAGCTCCAGTACAGGGTCAACTGGCCATCGGCGACCGGCAACAGGCCCATCATCTCGGTGGTGCCGCGCACGCGTTGGCGCAGCTGACGCGCCGCGCCGATGCCGTCGAGGTCCGGCACCGTGGTCCAGATGCAACCCCAAGGGTAGAGCGGCGCGCGGGCAGCCGGCATCAGGCGCTGGCGCAGTGATGAATGCGCGCCATCGGCGACGATCACCAGATCGAACGGCCCGTGCGTCGCACCGCTCCGATCCACAACCGAGGCGGTCACCCCTATGCGCACGACATCGGCGATCTCGCTGCCGACCCGCAGGCGCGCCGACGAGCGATGCAGGCGCTGATGCAGGAGCTCGAACAGCACGCTGCGCAGGATGCCGAGCCCGTGCGCCTTGGGATGAAGGTCGGCATAGGCGAGCTCGAGCACCGCCCGCCCGCGATGGGTCCTGCCCTCCAGCCCGTCGACGCGCGCGCCGCGCACCATGGCCTGCTCGCCAAGGCCAAGCGCGCGCAGCACGGCGAGGCCAGTCGGTTGCAGCAACAGCCCGGCGCCAATCGGACGCGGCTCGGCGAAGCGCTCGAAGACCGTGACGGCATGGCCGGAATCGGCCAGCAAGGTGGCGACTGCCTGGCCGGCGACACCGCAGCCGATGACAGCGATCCGCAGAGTCATGGCAACCAACTCGGCACACTCCGTCGGTATTGTCACCCTGCCTCGAACAACAACGCCCATCCCGCGGAGCGGCCGCACGGCCGCTCTTCTGTCGTCCTGAGCGCAGCGAAGGACCTCACCGCCAGAAGTATCAAATCAGACTTTGGCAATTGGCGATGAGATCCTTCGCTGCGCTCAGGATGACAGAAATGAGCGCCTTCAAGACATTTACAGTCTCTGAGGAGCCAAGCAGTGCGCGGCGTCTTCGAGGGATGGAATCAGAACAAGGTGCGTCTTGCCCGTGCTTCGAGACGCTCGCTTCTCAGCATGAGGTGTTCTGGCTGCTGACCAAGCGAAAGAGGCGACCTTTCGGTCGCCTCTCCGGTTTCAATCTTGGGTCCCGCTCTCGACTACAACCCGCCGTTCACCACCAGGCACTGGCCGCTGACGTAGTCGCTGTCGGGGCTGCAGAACAGGTAGACCGAGCCGGCGGCCTCCTCGGGCAGGCCGCCGCGGCCGAGCGGGATCATCTGGTTCATGGCGGCGATGCGGCCGCCCTGGACGCCGATCTTGACCTTGCGGCCCTGCACCTCGATCTCGCCCTCCTCGCCCTGGCTCAGCGGCTTGGTGAGGCGGGTCTGGATGTAGCCGAAGGCGACGGCGTTCACCGTCACGTCGTAGCGGCCGAACTCCTTGGCCAGCGTCTTGGTGAGGCCGATGATGCCCGCCTTGCCGGCCGAGTAGTTCGACTGGCCGGCATTGCCGTTGACGCCCGAGGTCGAGGAGATGTTGACGACCTTGCGCACGATGCGCTTGCCGGCCGACCGTTCCTTCTCGACGGCCTGGCGGAAATGCTGCTGGAACGCGCGCAGGACGCGGAACGGCGCCGTCAGATGGACGTCGAGGATGGCGTACCACTGCTCGTCACTCATCTTCTGGATGACCGAGTCCCAGGTGTAGCCGGCGTTGTTCACCACGACGTGGCAATCGCCGAAGGCGTCGACCGCAGTCTTGATGATGCGATCGCCGAAATCGGGCTTTGCGACATCGCCGTTGCAGGCCACCGCCTTGCCGCCCATCTTCTCGATGTCGGCAATGGTCTCCTTGGCAGGCGCCTCGTCGATGTCGTTGATCACCACCTTGGCGCCGTCGCGCACCAGACGCAGCGCGATCTCGCGGCCGATGCCGCGCCCCGAGCCGGTGACGATCGCCACCTTGCCGTCCATCTGACCCATTCGTCTTCTCCTTCTTTGTCTTGCTCCCTCCCCAACGCGCAGCGTTGGGGAGGTGTCCGCGTAATCGCGGACGGAGGGGTCATGAGTCTCAGTCACGCTGCTCATGACCCCTCCGTCGGCGTAAGACGCCGACACCTCCCCAGCGAAGCTGGGGAGGATCAGTTTGCCGCGACCGTGGCGTGGCCCTGCAGCGTGTCCTGGCCGTTCTGGTTGGTGCACTTGACCTCGAGGTCGATCAGCTTCTCGCCATTCTCCTCGCGCTTGCCGGTAACCTTGCCGCTGAGGGTGATCACGTCGCCCACCCAGGTGATGGAGGTGAAGCGCGTGCCGAGCCGGCGGACACGGTCGCGCGGCGCGTAGCTGGTGACCAGCCGGCCGAGGAAGCCCATCGACAGCATGCCGTGGGCGAACACGTCCTTGAAGCCGAACTTCTTGGCGAAGTCGATGTCGACATGGATGGGGTTGTGATCGCCCGAGCCGCCGCAATAGAGGGCGAGCTGATGGCGGGTGATCGGCGGCAGCACGATCGGCTTGATCTGATCGCCCACCTTCACCTGGTCGAACTTGGGAACGGCAACCATCTTCTCCTCCGTCACTTCTTGCCGGCGTCGGGATTGCGCACGACCGTGATGCCGGTCGCCTTGGCCACCAGCTTGCCGGCCTGGTCCTTCATCGATGTCTCGGAGACCACGAACCACAGCGCGCCGCCCTTCTTGTCGTAGAGGTCGGTCACCTTCTGCTGGCAGGTGATGGTGTCGCCGACGTAGACCGGGGCGTAGTAGTCGTAGTGCTGCTCGCCGTGCAGGATCAGGCCGATGTCGACGTTGAGCAGGCGCAGCAGCCCGCCCTTCCCCGGATCATCGTTGGTCAGTGCCTGCAGGAAGGTCGGCGGCACCGGCACCGCCTTGTAGCCGGCGGCCTTGGCCGCGGCCGCGTCGGTGTAGATGGGATCCTCCTCGCCGATCGCCTTGCAGAACAGCTTCACCTTGCCGGCTTCTGCCGTGGCGGTGAAAGCCTCGAATTCGTGGCCGATCACTTTCCTGTCGAGCTGCATTGCCCGTTTCCTCTCCCTCGAAATCTGAAAGGAACGCCCTCGCCCATTCAAGGGAGAGGGCGCGAATGCCGTGAGCCTCTTGTCATCCCGAGCGGAGCGAGGGACCTTTCCTGGAGCCTGAAAGGTCCCTCGGCCTACGGCATCGGGATGACAGCGCCTCGTATGCGACTACTCGTAGCGGCCGACGATGGCGACACTCGACACGTTCTCGCGCGGCGCGCCGCCGAGATTATGCGTCATGCCGATCCTCGGATCCTTGAGCTGGCGTGCGCCGGCGCGGCCCTGGAACTGCAGGTACATCTCGTACAGCATGCGCAGGCCCGAGGCGCCGATCGGATGGCCGAAGCACTTGAGGCCGCCGTCGATCTGGCACGGAATCTTGCCGTCGGCATCGTAGAAGCCGTCGAGCACGTCCTTCCAGCCCTTGCCGGTCTCGGAGATGTGCAGGTCTTCCATGGTCACCAGCTCGGTGACCGAGAAGCAGTCGTGCACCTCGAACATCGAGACCTCGCTGCGCGGGTTCTTGATGCCGGCCTCTTCATAGGCCTTCTTCGAGGCGATGCGCGTGGTGTGGAAGTAGCTGCCGTCCCACGAATTGTGGCCCGACTCGGAGCCGTTCGACACCGAGAGCTGCAGCGCCTTGACCGACACGATGTTCTGCTTGCCCATCGCCTTGGCGATCTCGGGCGTGGTGACGATGGCGGCGGCCGCACCGTCCGACACGCCGCAGCAGTCGAACAGGCCGAGCGGCGAGGCGATCATCGGCGCGTTCAGGATGGTGTCCATCTCGACGGCCTTCTGCAGATGCGCCTTGGGGTTCTTGGCGCCGTTCTGATGGCTCTTCCACGAGACGTGGCCGATCGCCCGCTTGAGGTCGTCGGCGCCGACGCCGTGCGCCGTCATGTAGGCCGTGGCGAGCTGGGCGAAGTTGCCCGGCGCCGTGCCGTTGGCGCTCCACAGCGCCTGCAGCGGGCCGCCACGGCCGCCCGGCAGGCCGCCGTAGCCGGTGTCCTTCAGCTTCTCGACGCCGAGCGCGATGGCGATGTCGGCCGCACCCGAGGCAACGGCATAGCAGGCGCCGCGGAATGCTTCGGTGCCCGAGGCGCACATGTTCTCGACATGCGTCACCGGGATGTTGGGCAGACGCAGCGTGGTCGACATCGGGATGCCCGACTTGCCGACATGGACCTCGTCGATGGCGGTCGAGAACCAGGCAGCATTGAGCTGATTGGCGTCGATCCCCGCGTCGGCGATGGCCTCCTTGTACGCCTCGAGCATCAGCTCCTCGGCGCCGCTGTCCCAGCGTTCGCCGAACTTCGAGCAACCCATGCCGAGAATGGCAACCTTGTCCTTGATACCACGAGCCATTGCAGGTCTCCTTGGTGGTGGTGGTAGGGTTTCAGACTATCACATCAACGCATTCTTTGCCGGGAGCGCGCCACTCCGTGGCGCGTTCCCGGCGATGAATCAGACCGGAGCCGCCTTCCAGAAGTAGCGCTTGAAGCCGCCGCGCATGGTGTCGTTGTCGCGGATGCGGAAGGTCATGCGCATCTTGGCGCCGACTTTCACCTGTTCCTTGTCGCTGTCGGTGAAGTCGGCCATGAAGCGGCCGCCCTCGGGGAACGTGATCATGCCGTAGTAGGCCGGCGGGTCCGGCGAGTAGGTGAGCGAGTCGGCGGTGAACGACATCACGTTCGCCTCCAGGCCGGCCATGGCGTACGGATCCTGGCTGTCGACGGCGTGGCAGTTGGGATTGACGCAGACCTGGCTGCGCGGGAACTGCACCGTGCCGCACACCTTGCACTTGCCGCCGACCAGGCCGTAGATCATGTCGCGCTTGCGCCACAGCACCGACAGCGCGGTCTTCTTGTCGAACTCGGCGCGCATGCCCTTCTCGATCGGCAGCATCTCGTTGAAAGCGAGGAACTTCATGTAGTTCTTCTCTTCCTTGCGCCGCGCCATCCAGCCCGACAGGCCCTTGCGCTTGGGCAGCTTGGCGTTCTCGGCGGTGACCTCGAACACCAGGATGTCGACGCCCTGGCCGAACGCGACAACCATGATCCTGTCGCCTTGCTTGGCGGTCTCCAGCGCATCGACCAGCATGACCAGCGCATGCGCCGAGCCGGTATCACCGAGCGTCGCGCCCAACAGGTCACGCACCGCGCCGTCGGCCACGCCGCAGATCTTGGCCATCTGGCGCGGCACCGCCGGCATCGGGCTCGGCATGATGAAGTGGGTGATGTCGCTGCCCTTGAGCTTGCAGGCCGCGAGCGCCGCCTTGATCGCCGGCGGGACGATCTTCGAGTAGCCCTCGTCGCGGATCCAGCGCTCTTCCCAGCCATAGTCGAAGTCGGTCTCGTCGCCGCGGAAATGGTCGACAAAGTCCATCGACACCGAGTGATGGCCGACCAGCTTGGCAATGACGTTCTCGGTGCCGCACAGCAACGCCGCGGCGCCGTCGCCGTAGTTCAGCTCGCTGGCCGAGGCGACGCGGGCCATCCGCTTGTCGGCGGCGGCGACCAGCGAGGGCGCGCCGCCCTTCGAGGCATTCAGGCCGGCGATCAGCGCCGACGTGCCGGCCTTCTGCGAGCCGCCGACGTCGGACGCGAGCAGGTTCTGCTCGATCGACAGCGCCGTGCCGATCACGCCGGCATTCTGGCGATCCTTGAAGGGATGCGTGGTCGAGGCGAAGTAGAGGTTGCGGACGTCCTCGGCCTTGTGGCTGGTCAGGCAGTCGCGCGACGCCTCGACCGCCATGGTGATCGAATCCTCGTCCCAATTGGCCATCGACCGCTCGCCCTTGGCCAGGCCGCGCAGGCCGGCGGCGAACCACTTGTTGGCGTCGTACACCGCCTGACGATTGAGACGCAGGCGCGGCACATAGGCCCCATAGGCCACGATTCCGACCATTCTTCTCTTTCCTCCTGCTGTCCGGCGCCGACGCCGGCTCATGAACGAGCGTTTATGTATGCGCTCTTAGCGCGCCCCGGCGGGCGGGGCGAGCCGCAAATGAGCATAACAGCCAACAACGTGGAATTAACGTCCGGCCTGCGGAACCGGCTGTGGGCCAGCCTGAGGGGGCATCTCGCGCACCACGTTGCGGTAGCCCGAATCCGGCGGCAGATGCATGTAGCGCTTGCCGTCGCGGCTCTCGACCCACGGCTGCACCGTGACGATGCGGCGGGCCTTGGCCTGCGCGATCGCCGCGCCGACGGTATCCGCCTCGGCCAGCAGCTCGAGGTTTTTCAGCGTGGCATGAACCAGCGTGCGCCGGCCTGCTTCCGCCTCGTCGATGGCCGCCTGCGCACCGATCCACACCGAATCGACCGATTCGGAACCGTCATGCAGGGCGTCCTGCTCGGCCGGCGCCTCGGCGACGAAAAACCAGGTATCGAAGCGCCTGGGGGCGAACACCGGCGTGATCCAATGGGCGTAGGGCGTCATCAGCTCCGTCGCCAGCTCGAGATCCTCGGCCTCGACAAGGTCGACGATGCTGGCCTCGTCCTTAGCAAGCTTGTCGCGCCAGCGCTGCTCGATCGGCGCCAGCTCGGCGGCGGTGACCAGCGCGCTCGAGCCGCGCCGACCTTGGCCGCGCTTGTGGGCGAGCAGGATGCCGCACTCCTCGAACGCCTCGCGGATGCCTGCGATGCGGAACTTCAGCTCCTCGTCGCCGAGCGCCGCCGCGCCGGTCGAGCGCGCGCGCAGCCGCGCATCGCCGTCGGCATCCTCGAGCTTGCCGCCGGGGAACACCAGCGCACCCGAAAAGGCGTCGATCTGCTGATGGCGCACCACCATGAAGACTTCGGGCGGCGCGGCGGCATCGCCGCGCCGCGACGGACGCAGCAGCAGCACGGTGGTGGCGGGCCGGGGCACCGGCGGTTGCTTCTTCGGTTCGGTCATCTCTGCCTGTGATACTGGATTTGGCGCATTTTCCCATACTCGTCGCGACAGTGCCATCGATGGCGTGTATTCTTCATCGGGCCGTTCCGCAGAGAAGGAGAACGACATGACGATGGCGAACAGCTCCTCCCCGCACAACCTGGGCGAGGGCATCCGCACGCTGCGTGCCAAGTGGGGTTGGATCGTGGCGCTGGGCGTCGTCTTCATGCTCGCGGGCGTGATCGCGCTGGGCAGCGTGATCGCCGCCACCGCCTCGGCGGTGCTGGTCATCGGCATCATGATGATCATGGGCGGCGCAGCGGAGATCATCGCCGCCTTCAGCGTCAAGACCTGGGGCAGGTTCGCTTTCTGGTTGCTCCTCGGCCTTCTCTATGTCGGCGCCGGCGTCATCTGCATCCTGGACCCGTTCAAGGCGGCGACCATCCTCACCCTGTTCCTCGGCGTCGCGCTGATGGTCGGCGGCATCGTCCGCATGTTCCTGGCCTGGCACATGCGCGAAGCCGGCAAGCCGTGGGGTTGGGTCGTGGTGTCGGGCATCGTCACCCTGCTGCTCGGCCTGATCATCTTCGCCAAGTGGCCCTACTCGTCCGAGTACACGCTGGGCATCTTCCTCGGCGTCGACCTGATCTTCATCGGGTCGAGCTGGCTGACCATCGGCATGGCGCTGAGAAAGAAGCGAGCCTGAGCGGCCCCTCCTTCATGCGCCGCGAGGAAGATCATCCCTCGGTCAGCTGCGGGTGGTCGGCGTTGGCGATGCCGACCAGCACGGTCTGCGGATCGGCGGTGACGGCATCGAGCAGTGCTCGCGCGTAGGTCGCATCGGTCGCCGCCGACCACGGCGCCGCGGCCCCGTCCTGCTCCTGCATGTACTCGAGGTTGACGGCGACCTTGCTCATCAAGGTCGTGATGTCCTGCCCGGCAGTGCTGTTCTGGGCACCACCGATGATGCTGATGACGACGTCGCCCGCGTCCTTGCCAGCCTGCAGCGCCTGCCTGATCTGGCTCGTCCAGTAGGCCGCACCGGTCTCGTCCGGCGCGCGCCCGAACAGGTTGTCGTAGACGTTGCCGAGAAATGCTCCGATCTCGGCGTCGCTGGCGCCCTGCGGGCGGGCGAGAAACGGATGGAGCCCCTGGGCCTCGTCACTCGCGGCGAACGAGCGGGCGATACTGGCGAGCGACATCGAGTCGCTCCTGTCGAGCCAGTAGTCGAAGCCGGCGGCGTCGGCGCCGCGGCCGAGGAAGCCGGTGTAGAGCGCACCGATCTGCTGCTCGTGCGTCAGCGCCAGCACGCCCAGCGTCTGCGCGCCCGTCAGTGGCGTGACGTGGATGGCCACCTCGGCGTCGCCGCTGCCGTTGGCGCCGGTGGCGCGGTAGGTGAAGCCATCGATGCCGACGAAGCCAGCGGTGGGCGTGTAGTCGAAGCTGCCATCGGCCGCGAGTGTCAGCGTCCCGTGCGCCGGGCCGGCGAGCACCGCCGCCGTTGTCGGCACCGAGCCCTCGTCGTTGGTCAGCACGCCGGCCGTTGCCGCGATGTGCAGTGCCTGGCCCTGCAGGACCACATAGGCATCGTCGTGCGCCTCCATGTCGTCGTTGACGACGACCGAGCCCGCGGTGCCGGTGCCGATCCGCAGATTGGTCGACGGGTTGGACAGGATGACGCTGTAACCTTCGTCGGCGCCGGCGGCATGATCGCCGGCAATCTCGATGACCAACGTCTTCGTCGTCTCGCCAACGGCGAAGCTCACCGTGCCGACCGGCAACGCACCGCCGGCGAAATCGGCGGCATTGACCGGATGGCCGCCGGCGCCCGTCACCGCATAGGCGACGCTGTGCGCGACCGAGCTGTCGCCGGTCAGCGTCAGGGTGAAGGTGAACGACGTCGCGCCGGCATTGCCTTCGGCGTGCTGCGCGCTCGCCGCGGCGATCGACACGCTCGCAGTGTCGTCATCGACGATGACGGCGGATGTCGAGCCGCTGCCGATGGCCAGGCCACCGTAGGTGGCGCCGAGCGCGATCGTGAAGGTCTCGTCCGCCTCCATCGTGCGGTCGGCTGCCACCAGCACCGTCACCGTCTTGCCGGTCTCGCCGGCAGCGAACGTCACCGTGCCTTGCGGCAGCGCGCCGCCGAAATCGGCGAGGGCGGCCGGATGGTCACCGGTGCCGAACGCCCACCAGTCAACCATCTGCTGGATCGACGACGCATGATCGAGCGAGACCGTGAAGGTGAAGGCGGTCGTGCCGCTCTGGCCCTCGGCCTGCGCGGTCGACAGGGCGGCGATCGACACGACGGGACGGTCGTCGTTGGCGATGGTTCCCGATGCGGAAGACTGGCCGAGAGAAAGGCCTGACGTCGCATTGGAAAGCGTGACGACGAAGTCCTCGTCGGGTTCCGCCGCCGTGTCGCCCGCCACGGCGATCGTCACCAGCTTGCTGGTTTCACCCGGGGCGAAGCTCACGCTGCCCGAAGGCAAAGCGCCGCCGAAATCGGCTGCTTCAGCCCCATGGGGGCCGGTTCCCGTCACCGTCCAATCGACGGACTGCGCTGCGACGCCGGCGCGGTCGAGGGTCACCGTGAAGACGAAGGACCGCGCGCCATCATCGCCTTCGGGCCCGACAGCCGCGCTGGCCGAGATCGACACCACCGCCTTGTCGTCGTTCAGAATGGTCCCGCCGGCCGTCGCGTTGCCCAGCACGACATCCGAACTCACCGTCGACAGCGTGAGCGTGAAACCTTCGCCATGCTCCACGGCGCCGTCGCTCGCCACCCACACCGTCACGAGCTTGCTGGTTTCGCCTGACGCAAACGACACGAAGCCGGACGGCAGCACGCCGCCGAAGTCGATCGCATCCGCCGCCTGAGAGCCGGAGCCGACGACCGACCAGCCGACGGTCTGGCCGGTCACGCCGGCCCGATCGAGAGACACCAGGAACGTGAACGGCGTGAAGACGTCGGTCCCCTCCGCCACCGTGGCTGACTGTGCCGCGACCGAGACGACGGCCTTGTCGTCGTTCTGGATCGTGCCGGTCGCCGACGTGGTGACCATCGCCAGGCCCGGGGACGCATTGGCCAGGGTGACGACGAAGCCTTCGGCGAACTCCACGGCGCTGTCGGCCGCCACCATCACGGTCACGAGCTTGCTGGTTTCGCCTGTTGCGAAGCTCACGCTGCCGGCTGGCAACGTACCGCCGAAATCAGCGGCATTGGCGGCATAGAAACCCGCGCCGGCGACGCTCCAGTCGATCGTCTGCCCCGATGCGGGCGGGCGATCGAGAGCGACCTCGAAGGTGAACGCGGTCATGCCGCTGCTGCCTTCCGGCTTGCTGGCCGACAATGCCGTGATCGACACCAGGGACTTGTCGTCGTTCAGGATCGTGCCGTTTGCCGTCGCGGTCCCGATCACGAGGCCCGCTGAGGCGCCGGACAGCGTCACGGTGAATCCTTCGTTGAACTCGACCCTGGTATCCCCGGCCACGGCGACCACGATCGTCCGGCTGATCTCGCCTGGCGCGAACGACACCACGCCCGCGGCGAACGGACCGACAAAGTCGAATGCATCGGTCGGACGGGCACCCGAGCCGCCCACCGACCAGACGACCGACTGCGGCGTGACGGCGGCCTGATCGAGGTTGACGACGAAGGTCAGCGGCGTGGTGCCGGCATCGCCTTCGGCCATCGTCGCCGTGACGGCGGCGATCGACACGACCGGCGTGTCGTCGTTCTGGATGATGGCGCTCGCCGAGCCGACAGCGACCACGAGACCGGTCGACGGGCCGTACAGCGTCACGCTGAAATCCTCGTCGAACTCGACAGCGCCGTCGCCCGTTGCCAGGATCGTCAGCGTCCTGCTGGTCTCGCCGGGCGTGAAGGTGACGGTGCCGGCCGGCATGAATCCGCCGAAATCGGTACCGTCGGCGCCGCGCGGGCCATCGCCAACGACGATCCATTGGACAGTCTGCAGGGCGCCGAGGTCGCCCGCACGAGTGACGGTGAAGCTGTAAGCCTTGGTTCCGGCCAATCCTTCAGCCTGGACCGCTTGCGCCGGCACCACTGACACACTGACACTCGACGCCATTCAATCGCCTCCCAAGATCGGCAGCCCACACCCGTTCACGCGCGCGTTCGCCCTCCCAAAGGCCGCGCTGCCCCGACGGACCCGCAAGCGTCCGCTTCCCTGTCCTGATTTCCCCACCCGGTCGGCATCGACTTCATGGTCGAGGCCATACAGTGACTTCTATACTATGCACCTGGGCGGAATTGAAGGCGAATTCCAGGCAAAAGCCTGACGGCTGAATTCGCATTCGGCGTTCTTGCGGACCGCGAACGTCTCGCGCTCATGATTCCGAGGCAGCGAAACGCTCGCGGTCCGCAAGAGCCCGAACGTTTCCCCGTGTGCTAAGACGACCATCGATGCGTACCTACGTTTGTCTTCCCGGCGCCTGGATGGGCGCGTGGTCGTGGCAATTCGTGCTGGAGCGGCTCAGCGCCGCCGGCCACGATGCCCGTGCCCTGCCTTTTCGTGGCGTCGGCGAGCGCGCCGACGAACTCTCGCCGGCGCTCGACAACGACGTGTTCGCGGCCGACACCATCGCGACCCTGGAACATGAAGACCTGCGCGACATCGTGCTGGTGGGCCACAGCTTCGGCAGCCTGATCGCGTCGCTGGTCACCGACCGCATTCCCGAGCGGATCGGCCACCTCGTGATCATCGATGGCGGCATTGCCCAGGACGGCCAGTCGATCTTCGGCCGCATCCCGGCCGCGATCGCCGACAAGCGTCGCACCCTGGTCAAGGTGGTGAACGACACCGAGGTTCTGCCGTTCGCGCCCGTCGGCAGCCTGATCATCGACGATCCCGAGTTGGCGGCGTGGACGCATCGCCAGCTCACACCCCATCCGGTCGCCTGCTACACCAAGCCGATCCGCCTCGTGAACCCTGCCGGCAACGGCCGGCCGATGACCTATATCGCCTGCACCAGCCCGCGCTATCCGGTGTCGGCCGGCATGCACGAGAAGGTGCAGGCGATGCCGCATATCCGCTATCGCCCGATCGCGGCCGGGCACAATTGCATCATCTCGGCGCCCGAGCTGGTCGCCCGCGAGCTGCTGGAGATCCCGCAATGACCGAGCAGCTCATGATCCTGGTGGCCGGCCCCTACCGCTCCGGCACCAACGATGACCCGCTGCTGATCCAGCGCAACGTCGACGCCATGGAGGACATGGCGCTGGCAGTATTCCGCCGCGGCCATCTCCCGGTGCTCGGCGAATGGTTCGCCCTTCCGCTGCTGAAGCACGCGGGCTCGACGGCGATCGGCGACGCGGTGTTCGACGAGATCTTCCATCCCGTGGCGCGCGAGCTGATCGGCAAGTGCGATGCAGTGCTGCGCATCGGCGGCTCCTCGACCGGCGCCGACGACATGGTCGCGACCGGTCGCAAGCTCGGCCGGCGCATCTTCCACGATCTGTCGGAAATTCCCGAGCGGCAGCGATGAATGAGCTGCCGGTTTCTTCCCGACCGCAAGCGTCCCGCTCGCCCCAGAGGTATGGGCGAGCGGGACGCTCGCGGTCCGGAAGGGCACGAGCTGACGACTCGGAATGGATGCCAACCGCCCGATGAAAAGAGAGCGTGCCTTGCCTCGCCGGCGCCGCTGGACCGATCCGCTGGTCATCTCGGTCAATGCGCTGGGGCTGACCCAGATCACCGCCTGGGGCACGAGCTACTATTGTCTCGGCGTGCTCGCCAAGCCGATCGGCGCCGACACCGGATGGAGCACCGGCACGATCTTTCTCGGCTTCAGCGTCGCCTTGGTGGTGATGGGGCTGATCTCGACCTGGGTCGGCCGATTGATCGACCGCGCGGGAGCGCGCACCGTCATGTCGATCGGAACGATCATCGTGTCGTCGGGCCTGCTGGCATTGTCGCAGGTGCACGCCGTCGCGACATACATCGCCGTCTGGGCCATGATCGGCATCGGGATGCGCTGCTGCCTCTACGATGCGGCATTCGCCGCCCTGGTACAGGTCGTGCCGAGCCGCGGCCGCGCGGCCATCTCCTATCTCACGCTCTACGGCGCCTACGCGTCGACCATATTCTGGGTGATCGGCCACTATCTCAACGACGCCTATGGCTGGCGCAACACGCTGCTGATCTTCGCAGCGGTCAACCTCGTCGTCTGCCTGCCGCTCAACTGGCTTGGCCTGACATGGCGCGAGACGACTGTCGCGCCGGCCGCGGACGTCAAAGCCTCCGCCACGCCGGACAGCGCGCCGGCGCTGGAAGGACGCCTGCGCGTGATCGGCATCGCCCTGTTCGCGCTCATCATGTCGCTTAACGGCTTCGTGTTCGGCGTTGTTTCCCTGCAGCTCGTGCCCCTGCTCGAGGCGGCCGGATTGGCCGGCGCCGTCGCGGTTTGGGTCGCCTCGCTGAAAGGCCATGGCCAGTTTGCCGGTCGCCTGGTCGAGATCTTCTTCGCCAGGAACCTCAAGGCGATGACGGTCGCTCGCATCGCGATCGGCGTCCTGCCGGCGGCGCTGGTGCTGCTCATGCTGGCTCATGGCGAGCTTGTGCTGCTCGTCGCCTTCACCGTGCTGCTCGGCGCCTCGCAGGGCGTGATCACGATCGTGCGCGGCGCCGTCCCCCTCGCCCTGTTCGGCACCAAGGGCTATGGCGCGGTGCTCGGGCTGATCGCCACGCCGATCCTGCTGGTCAATGCCTTCTCGCCAACCGTGTTCGCTCTGATCGTCGAGCAGATCGGCTGGCAGAACGCCTTCAACGCGTTGCTCGTCTGCGCGATCCTGAGCTGGCTGGCGATCGAGCTGATGTCGCGTCCTCTATCTCTATGAGCGCCACGGAGTGGCGCGCTCCCGGCCATGACCGAGCCGCTCGCGGTCCGAAAGAGCATGAACCTGGGCCTTGCGATTCGTCGGCGCTTGGCTACGGTCCGCCGCATGAAATCGCCACCCTATCCCGTGCCCGATCTCGATCTCGGCGCCCCACTCGACATCCATCGCGCCACCGTCCTGCCCGAGTGGATCGACTGGAACGGGCACATGAATGTCGGGTTCTACGTCGTCGCCTTCGACAAGGCGACCGACGCGCTGTTCGCCCAGTTCGGCTGCAGCTGGGAGTACACGCGCGAGAAGATCGGCATGACCTTCGTGCTCGAAGCACATGTCACCTACGACCGCGAGGTCAAGGAGGGCGACCCGCTGCGTATCACGACGCAGGTCCTCGACTACGACGCCAAGCGCCTGCACGTCATCCACGCCATGTATCACGCCACCGAAGGCTACCTCGCCGCCACCAACGAGCTGATGCTGATGAACATCGACTACGCCACCCGCCGTTCCGCGCCGTGGCCCGACTTCGCCATGGAGCGGCTGCACAGGCTGGCCGCCGCCCACAAGGACCTGCCCGTGCCGCCGCAAGCCGGCCGCGTCATCGGCATCAAGCGCAAGAGCTGATCGATGCTCGATTCCTTGCCGTATGAGCTTCCCGAGCTGGTGACGCGGGCGCCGCTCGACATCCACCGCTCGGTCGTGCTGCCCGAGTGGGTCGACTGGAACGGCCATATGAACGTCGCCTTCTACGTATCGGCCTTCGACCAGGCGTCAGGTGCCTTCATGCGCAACATGGGGCTGGGTCGCCGCTACGTCGACGGCAAGCTCGGCATGACGTTCGTGCTCGAGACGCACGTCACCTACGATCGCGAGATGCGCGGCGGCGCCCCGATGCGCTTCGTCACCCAACTGCTGGCGCGCGACGCCAAGCGCGTCCACCTCTATCACGACATGTACCACGCCGAGCAGGGCTACCTCGCCGCGACCAACGAGGCGATCGTGATGAACATCGACTACGTGAGCCGCCGCTCGGCGCCATGGCCTGCCCCGGTGGCCGAGCGGCTGGAGACGCTGTGGCAGGCGCACCGGCATCTGCCCCGGCCGGCCAACGCCGGCCGAGTGATGGGGCTGAAGAAGTAGGCGCGCCGGGCGGCTTCAAGCCCTCCTGCATCGATCAACAACGTCCTCATCCTGAGGAGCGAGCGCGGCGAGCGTCTCGAAGGATGCGCGACGGAGACCGTCGTTGGTGCCCATCCTTCGAGACGCGCCCTTCGGGCGCTCCTCAGGATGAGGTGGATGGGTGGCGAGAGGGAGCTATCCGCCCCTACTCCTGCGCCAGCGCCTCGAGCGCCTCGCCGCTCAGCCGATAGGGCAGCCAGTTGCGGATCCACCTGAAGCCGAGGCGCTCGTAAAACCCGCGCGCCGGATTCCAGTCGAGCACATTGAGGTCGATGCGCTTGTAGCCCTTGGCGACGCACTCCTTCGCCAATGCACCCATCAGGGCGCGGGCGACGCCGCCTCGACGCTCCTCGGGCACGACCCAGATGTCCTCGATGAAGACGCCGCGTGCCGCGGTCCAGACCGAGTAGTTGAAGGTGTAAAGCGCGAAGCCCAGCGGCTTGCCGGCGCGCTCGGCGACCAGGGCGGCGAACTGCGGATTGTCGCCAAAGCCGTCGCGCGCCAGCGTCTGCGGACTTGAACGCACGGCGTCGGGCTCGTCCTCGTAGGTCGCGAGATCGACGGAGAAACGATGCAGCAGGTCGACGTCGTCGACCGTCGCCGGACGCACGATCAGGTCGGTCGTCATGAGATTGCGACCAGTAACGGATAAGGCATTTCATTTGTGACGTCACTTCTGTCATCCCGAGCGTAGCGAGGGACCCTTGTTGCGGCCTCAAAGGTCCCTCGCAGCGCTCGGGATGACAGCGTTACTGTTTCGATCAAGGTCAATCGTCGGCCTCCAGCGCCGTCCAGACCTCGCGGTCGCGCTCGACCGTCCAGATGCGCGGATGGTCGAGGCCCTTGGCCTCGTCGTAGGCGCGCGACACGTCGAACGGCATGACGTGCTCGAAGATCGCCCATTTACCGTAGCGCGGCTGCAACAGCCCCATCGCCTTGTCGTAAGCCTGCTTCAGCGTCTCGCCCGCCTCGGCGCTGGCCGATGCGGCACCGTAGAGATCGGCCAGGAACATCTCCGTGTCGCCTATTCCCTGCCCGACCGCGTCCTCGCCGATCAACGGATCGCCGCGCCCCGGCACCAGGGCCTGCGGCGCGAGCTCGCGCAATCGAGCGAGCGTCCGCGGCCAGTCCTTGAGATGGCCGTCTCCGGCGTAGGGCGTGGCGCCGGCCTCGACCAGGTCGCCGCTGAACAAGGTGCGCTCCTCAGGCAGCCAGACGATCGTGTCGCCCTTGGTATGGCCGCGCCCGGCATGGAGGATGTCGACCTGCAGCTTGCCCAGCCAGATCGTCATGCGATCGCGAAAGGTGATGGTGGGCCAAGTGAGCCCTGGGATCGTGTCCATCGACTTGAACAGACGGGGGAAGCGCTGGGCTTCCGACTTGAAGTCCTGCGCACCGCGCTCGACGATCAGGTCACGCGTCGCCTCGCTGCTGATGACATGCTGTGGCGCAAAGGCGGTAGCGCCCAATGCCCGCAGGGCATGGTAGTTCGACAGCACCACGTACTTTATCGGCTTGTCGGTGACGCTGCGCACATGCTCGATCACCGATTCGGCAGTGCGTGGCGTCGCCTGCGCGTCGACCACCATCACTGAATCGTCGCCGACCACCACGCCGGTATTGGGATCGCCGTCGGCGGTGAACGCGTAGGCATTCTCCGACACGCGGCTGAACGTGACGCGTCGCTCCGCCGTGTCCGCCTGTGAAGCGAAAGGCCTTGCCATCGAACTCTCCCCGCCGTTGGCCGGCCGCAGCCTCAGTCGGAGCCGAACCTGTGGTAGTAGCGCGCGCGGTCACCGGTGCGGACGGTCACGTCGAAGGAGTCACTGTCGCGCTCCATGCGCAGGGTCACCGTCGTGCCCGCCGGTCCGCTGGCCCACAGCTTGCGATAGAAGTCGGCGACGTCGTCGAGCACCTCGCCATTCAGTGCCTGCAGGATGTCGCCGCGCTGCAGGCCGGCGCGGTCGGCCGGCCCGCCATCGGAGATGCCGCCGACCACGAGGTTGCCCATGTGCTCGAGGGTAATAAGGCCGAGCCACGGACGCGCCGGTGTCGCCAGGCGCCCGGTGCCGACCAGTTCCTGGAAGATCGGCCTGAGGCGGTTGATAGGCACGTACATGTTGCCGGGGAAGGCAGGCGCGCCCGGCCCCAACGCCTCCTGGACCAGCAGCGAGCCGACGCCGAGCAGGGTGCCGTCCTGGCCGATCAGCGCCGAGCCGCCCCACAGCGGATAGGCGGGCACGGTGAAGATCGCATTCTCGAGCAGATACTCCCAGTAGCCGGCGAACTCGCGGCGGCCGGCGACCTTGACCTTGAGCGTCGCCTTCTCGCCGCCGAGGCCGGCGACGAAGGCCTCGCTGCGCAGCTCCAGGACATCGGAGTCGCCGAAGCGCATCGGCCGGAAGCCCATCGGCTGCTCGGTCCGCACCAGGCCGAAGCCGCTCTCGTAATCGTAGCCGACGATGTAGGCCGGCCACTCGTTGCCCTCGATGTCGGTGATCGTCACCGTGCTGGCTTCCATGATCAGGTAGCCGATGGTGACGATCAGGCCCTGATCGTCGATCAGGATGCCGTGGCCCTCGCGCTCGGTGCCGAGCGTCTGGGCAGAGCGGCGATCCTTGGGGATGGTCGTGCGCAGGCCGACCACGGCGGGCAGCGCGGCGGCAATCGGCGCCGGCAGGTTGGATACCCCGGGCATCCGCGCCTCGACCGCTTCCCGGCCCGTCGGATGATGACCCGCACCGTTCGATGAACCGTTCAACCCTCGGGCCATGGCCAGACTCCCATAATTGTACTTGCCTATCCCAACGGCGACGGAATCGCCCGGTCACCGCGGGAAGACATGCCGGGTCCCCGTCCATCCAAGATAGGCGTATGCTGCCCCGATTGCTATATGACGCTGCATGGCGCCCCCCGCCGATCCGTTTGAAATCACCGACGATCCGGTGCCCTCCGACCCGCAGCCGGCGCGGCGCGCCGTCGTGCCCTCCGCCCACCTGGAGGGCCTGAACGAGCAGCAACGGCTGGCGGTGACGCACGACGCCGGGCCTTTGCTGGTGCTGGCGGGTGCCGGCACCGGCAAGACGCGCGTGCTCACCACCCGGATCGCCCATCTGTTGATCACCGGGCGCGCCCGGCCGGCGCAGATCCTGGCCGTCACCTTCACCAACAAGGCGGCGCGCGAGATGCTCGATCGGGTCGCCGGCCTGATCGGCGGCGTCGCCGACGGCATGTGGCTCGGCACCTTCCATTCGGTCGGCGTGCGCGTGCTGCGCCGTCACGCCGAGCTGGTCGGGCTCAAGAGCAATTTCACCATCCTCGACACCGACGACCAGACGCGGCTGATCAAGCAGCTGCTGCAAGCCGAGGGGATAGATGACAAGAAATGGCCGGCGCGCATCCTGTCGGGCATCATCCAGCGCTGGAAGGATCGCGCGCTGCCGCCCGACAAGGTCGCGCGCGACGATGCCGGCGATTTCGCCAACGGCAAGTCGGTCGAGATCTATCGCCAGTACCAGCAGCGCCTCGCCGAGGTGAACGCCGTCGATTTCGGCGACCTGGTGATGCACTGCGTGACCTTGTGGCAGCAACACCCCGACATCCTGGCCGTCTACCATCGCCGCTTCCGCCACATCCTGGTCGACGAGTACCAGGACACCAACGTGGCCCAGTATCTGTGGCTGCGGCTGCTGGCGCAGGGCACGCCCGACGTCTGCTGCGTGGGCGACGACGACCAGTCGATCTACGGCTGGCGCGGCGCCGAGGTCGGCAACATCCTGCGCTTCGAGAAGGATTTCCCGGGCGCCACGATCGTCCGCCTGGAGCGCAACTACCGCTCGACCCCGCATATCCTGGCCGCCGCCTCGCACCTGATTTCGCATAATGAGGGCCGACTCGGGAAAACCCTGTGGACAGATCTCAAGGAGGGCGAGCGTATCTCGTTGCGCGGCGTGTGGGACGGCGACGAGGAGGCGCGCACGATCGGCGAGGAGATCGAGGCCCTGCAGCGCGACAAGCATGCGCTTGGCCAGATCGCCATCCTGGTGCGCGCCGGCTTCCAGACGCGCGAGTTCGAGGAGCGATTCATCACCCTCGGCCTGCCCTACCGGGTGATCGGCGGACCGCGCTTCTACGAGCGCGCCGAGATCCGCGATGCGCTGGCCTACTGCCGGGTGACCGTGCAGCACGACGACGATCTGGCGTTCGAGCGGATTTTCAACACGCCACGCCGCGGCCTCGGCGACTCCGCGCTGCGCGTCCTGCGAATCGTCCAGCGAGCCCAGAAAGTGTCGCTGTTCGAGGCGGCGCGGCGGGCGCTCGAGACAGACGAACTCAAGGCACGGCCGCGCAAGGTGCTGGGCGATCTGGTGCGCAATTTCGAGCGCTGGCGCTCCATGCTCGACGGCATCAGCCACATCGAGGTGGTCGAGAGCATGCTCGACGAGTCGGGCTACACCGACATGCTGCGGCTCGACCGCTCGCCGGAGGCGGAAGGCCGGCTTGAAAATCTGAAGGAATTCGTCAACGCCCTGCAGGAATTCGATACCCTGCCCGCCTTCCTGGAGCACGTCGCCCTGCTCACCGACAATGCCGAGCGATCGGGCAGCGACATGGTCAGCATCATGACCCTGCATGCCGCCAAGGGCCTCGAGTTCGATACCGTGTTCCTGCCCGGCTGGGAGGAAGGCCTGTTCCCCAACCAGCGCGCGCTCGACGACAAGGGAATTGCCGGGCTGGAGGAGGAGCGTCGACTGGCTTATGTCGGCCTGACGCGGGCGCGCAAGCGGGCCTACGTGTCGTTCGCCGCCAACCGGCGCGTCTTCAACCAGTGGCAGGCCGCGCTGCCCTCGCGCTTCCTGCGCGAGCTGCCGAACGGCCATCTCGCCGAGAGCAGCGACGCCGGTCTCTACGCAACCTACTCGGCCGGCCATCACGGTGGCCTGCGCGACCAGGCGAGCGGCTTCGACTACGAGAGTCTCGGCGTCACCTCGGCCGGCCGGCGCACCCGCTGGCGCGACGAGACCTTCGACGACCGCCGCGCCGTCGAGGGCGACCGGCCCGAGCTCAGCGTCGGACTGCGCGTGTTCCACCAGAAGTTCGGCTACGGCCGCATCGTCGCCGTCGATGGCAACAAGCTCGACATCGAGTTCGAGAAGGCCGGCTCCAAGAAGGTCTTGGACAGCTTCATCGAGGCGGCGTGAGGTGCGTCATCACTTCTCATGTTCCTCCCCAACTCTGTTGGGGAGGTGTCGCCGTCTCCGGCGACGGAGCAACTGTGCTTTTTCAGGCGTGGGTTTTAGAGGCATGAAGAAATCTACAGTGATGGACTGTAGGCGCAGTGCGGGCGGCAGCGAGCGAGGTGACCGGCAGGCGAGGCCGACCGGTCACGACGTCATCAC
>NZ_JBGAKA010000030.1:0-105688 GCF_044224635.1 Reyranella sp.
ATTCTATTGTTGCTCTCGACAGTTGTATTGGATTCCAAAATTATAGGAGAAGCGTGCTCCTCAACACACACTCCCAACCTCCCCCCGTCTTCGTGCGGCGCAACATCTGTGCTGAAACTAGCCAGCGAAGCTGGGGAGGAAAATGAAAGAGCGCCTCGCTCCTACTTCCGCGCCGGCACCAGGCAGAAGCCCTGGGCCTCGATGCCCAACGGCGGATTGAACTTGCTGCGGAAGTTCTCCATGGCGATCGCCGCCGTGAGCTCGACGATCTGCGCCTCGGTGAAGTGGCGCTTGACCTCGGCGAACAAGGCGTCGTCGACCTGCTGGTCGGTGTAGGTGATGCGTTCGGCATATTCGAGCGCCACCCGCTCGGCAGCGCTGAACAGCTTGCTGTCGCGCCAGTTCAGGACTTCCGTGACCTTGTCCAGGCCGCTTTCGGTTTCCGTCACACGGACGGAATTGATGTCAATTCAAAACGGGCAGCCGTTGATCGAGGCGACCCGGAGATAGATCAGCGGCGGCAGCGACTTGGGCAGCTGGCCGGACTGCTCGATCGACTGGCCGAGCAGCTTGGCGGCGCGCAGGATCGGCGGGCAATGCGCCAGCACCTTGGTGGGATTGAGCAGGTCCCCGAAGATCTCGCGCTCCTTGGTGAAGGTGGCGGCGAGCGTGGGATCGCCGCCGTCATTTTCGATTTCACTGACACGGGGCATCGGGTCGGTCCTTCGACAGAGTGCTTGTTTGGCAACGGGACGCCACCCCGACCGTAGCGTCCCGCCGAAGATCGCGACCACGGACCTTTTCTCATGCCCGCCATAGATCGGACGCGGACTTTGCTGCGTGGGCGCGTCATAGTCCCTGCCGTCTCGCGAAAAGGAGTAGGCAATGGCAGACGGACCGGTGACCGAGGCGGAAGCACGGGCGATCGTCGCGCGCTGGGGGGAATTGCACGACCTTCAGGCCGGCCTCTCCGCGTTCATCCCGTTCATTGCCGCCGAGGGCTTCTACATGGAGTTCGCCGGCAAGCGCTGGGAGGGTTACGCAGGGTTCGAGGACCATCAGGTCGCCAAGCGGCGCTTCTTCGACGAGCTCCACGAGACGGTGGAGATCCGCGTCACGCCGGGCGCCGACGTCACACGGTCCTGGACGCGGTCGCACTGGAACGCCCGCTATCGTCCGGAGAACAGCCCGCGCAGCCGCGTCATCAAGACCGTGATCGAGCACGACTGGGAGTTTCGCCGCGAACGGCTGAGCGGACGGGCCGTCATGCAGGGCCACAAGGTGACGCGGTTCGAGTACCTGCCGGGCTTCGGCCCCGACGACAAGCAGGACTACGACCCGCATCTCGACGCCAACGCCGGTAGCCGGCTCACGTAGCGGACATTGGCGCTGGAAAAGATGCCGTCATCCCATTACCCCGGGCGTCGCCTCATTCTCCTCCCCAGCTTCGCTGAGGAGGTGTCTCGGTAATCCGAGACGGAGGGGTCAGGAGCCTCAGTGGGGCTTTCGACCCCTCCGTCGCCGTATGACGGCGACACCTCCCCACGCAAAGCGTGGGGAGGAGAATGAGGGGACGCCCGCGGCTAAGCGCGGCTTCGCACGCGCGACGGCGTCCTGAAGACGCCGATGGCGGGCGGGGTCACGCAAAGCTACGATCGGCTGGCGGCGATCCTCGACGAGGACAAGACGGCCAAGACCGAGCCGCAGAGGAAGCGTGCATGTCTCGTTCCTACGGCTGGGTAATTGTCGGTGCCGGCATGCTGATCTCCTGTATCAGCATGGGCTCGGTATTTTCGCTCGCGGTGTTCCTGCAACCGCTGACCGCCGACACCGGCTGGTCGCGCACCGGCGTGTCGACCGCCATGACCATCGACTTCCTGGCGATGGGCGTGTCGGCCTTCGGCTGGGGCATCCTCAACGACCGCTGGGGAACGCGCGGCGTCGTGCTGTCGGGCAGCGTACTGCTGGGCGCCGGTCTCATTCTGGCAAGCCGCGCCAGCAGCCTGCTCGAGTTCCAGCTTCTCTACGGGCTGATCGTCGGCTCGGCCGCCGGCGCCTTCTATGCGCCGCTGATGGCAGTGGTCACGACGTGGTTCGAGAAGAACCGCAGCCTCGCCGTCGCCCTGGTCTCGGCCGGCATGGGCATGGCGCCGCTCACCGTGGCGCCGTTCGCCCGCTGGCTGATCACCAACTACGAATGGCGCCCGGCGATGATGATCATCGGCATCGTCGCCTGGGTCCTGATGATTCCCACGTCTCTGCTGATCCGACGCGTGCCGGTGACCATCCCGCAGCCGACGCCGTTGCGCGGCGTCGCGACGCCGATCGCCCCGGCCGCCCCCACGCCGCGGATGACGGCCGCCGAAGCCTTGCGCACGCCGCAGTTCGCGGCTCTCGCCCTCGCCCACTTCGCTTGCTGCGCCGCCCATTCCGGCCCGATCTTCCACATGGTGACCTACGCCATCGGCTGCGGCATCTCGGCCATGACGGCGGTGAGCGTCTACAGCGTGGCCGGACTCTCGGGGCTGGGCGGCCGCCTGCTGCTCGGCGTCGCCTCGGACCGACTGGGCGCCAAGCCGGTGCTGGTCGTCGGCCTCGCCGTGCAGGCCCTCGCCGCAGGCACCTACATCTTCGTCGGCCAGCTCGGCGAGTTCTATGCCCTGGCGGTAGTGTTCGGCATTGCCTACGGCGGCGTCATGCCGCTCTATGCCATTCTGGCGCGCGAATATTTCGGCGCGCACATCATGGGAACGACGTTCGGCGCGATCTCGATGGCCGCCAGCCTCGGCATGGCCTTCGGCCCGTGGGCCGGCGGCTATGTGTTCGACGCCTACGCCAGCTATTCGCTGCTCTACATCGGCTCGTTCACCGTCGGTCTGGCAGCCGTCGCGGTCGCCCTCACCTTCAAGCCAGTGCCGGCAGCCGCAAAGCTCAGGGCGGCGGCAAAGGCGTAGGGCCGCTCAGAGATCGAGCACGACGACAGAAAAGCACAACCCGAAACCGCAGATCACACTTCATGCCCCCTTCCCAGTCTCGCTGGGGAGGTGTCGCCGTCTTGCGGCGACGGAAGGGTCATGGTTCATGCGGACCGCGGGTGTCTCGCCCGCTCATGACAAAAGCGGGCGACACGCCCGCGGTCCAGAAGAGTCATGACCCTCCGTCCGCGAAGACGCGGACATCTCCTCAGCAAGCCTGGGGGGCGTCCCACGCCTTTCGCGGGAGCCGTCGTGTGAGATCTCCTTCAGCCGGCTCTTCAGGCCCAGCTCGCGAAGCCCAGCCCGGTTCCCGTGCCCGCAGGCGTGCGGTAGCCCGGGTAATAGCTCGCCCAGCGCAGATCGAGATGCTCGAGCGCGCCAGCGGCGCAGATCCAGTTGCGGATCTCGGAGCTGCCGGAATTGAGCTGCTCGCGCGGCATGCCCTCCAGCGCGCCCGCGTCCTTCTCGCGGATCGCCCGTATGACCTCGCTGTCGAGCGCTTCGTCGACGGTGAAATGGCTGAGGCCGCCCGACGCCACCACGCCGAGGCGCAGGTCGCCGCCATAGCCTTCGATCGCCTCGCGGATCGCCTGTCCGAGCTTGTAGCAGCGCCGCGGCGACGGCTGGTTGGGCGGATAGTAGGTATTGAGAAAGACCGGAACGATCGGAATCGGTGCGTCCTTCAAGAGCCGTTGATGGACGAAGCCGAACGCATGACCTTCGCCCTCACCCTCAGGCAGCGCATTGGCCGAAGCGACATCGAACTCACGATCGACCAGGGCGGCGATGAGATGGTTGGCGAGCCTGGCGTCGACCGGATAGTGCCGAATCTCGTGCGCCTCGTAGTAGCGCGCGGAAGCGCGCTGCGCCCAGGCCGGCCGCGATCCCCATTCCGATGCGCCGTTGCGGGTCCGGTTCGGGACGTTGGGAATCGTCTCGCCGCGATAAACGAGAACGCTCGGCATGACGTCGTCGTGATAGATTTCCTTCTGGTCGTCACCGACGACGATGACCGCGTCGAGCTTCGCTCCGAGCAGTTCATCGCGCAGCCGGCCGAGCGCCGTCATCGCCTCGGCGTGGCGCCGGGCAAGTTTGTCCGGTGCGATCTCGGACCGCAGCGATGCCGGCGCGATCGCCAGCAGGTCATCGTAGGTCGCCGGCCGCCCATCCTTGTGGAGATGGGCCCGCTTGCGGTCGATCTCCTCGAACAGCGGCCATTCCTCGGCCGCCGAATTCAGCATCGGCGTATGCGAGGTCGCCGCCCCGAAGACGATGCTTGCCATGAATGCAGAGCCCTCCCATGGGATCAACTTTGGTTCGAAGGCCTAAAATCCCAGCAGCTTGGCCTGCACCACACCTTCGAGAGCAGCGATCCGTCCCAGCAGGTCGGGCGAGATCGGCTGGTCGACCTGGATCAGGGCGATCGCCGAGCCGCCCGGCGCGTCGCGGCCGAGATGGAAGGTGGCGATGTTCACCTTGTTCTCGCCCAGGATGGTGCCCAGGCGGCCGATGAAGCCCGGCTTGTCGTCGTTGGTGATGTAGAGCATGTGCGGGGCGAACTCGGCCTCGATCTCGATGCCCTTGATGTCGACGATGCGCGGGTGCTTGCCGCCGAACAGCGTGCCGCTGACGGCGCGCGTGTACTTCTCCGTGGTGACGGTGAGGCGGATCATGGCGTGATAGTCGCTGTCGCGCTCGTGCTTGACCTCGGCCACCTCGACGCCGCGCTCGCGGGCGATCACCGGCGCGTTCACCATGTTGATCGAGGCGAGCTGGGGACGCAGCACGCCCATCAGCGCGACCTGGCTCAGCGGCTTGACGTTGAGCGCCGCCACCTGGCCTTCGTACTCGATCGACACGGCCTTGATGTCGGTGTCGGTGAGCTGGCCGGCGAACGAGCCCAGCTTCTCGGCGAGGTCGAGATAGGGCGCCAGCTTGGGCGCGTCCTCGGCCGAGACGTTGGGCATGTTGAGCGAGTTCACGACGGCGCCGGTCAGCAGGTAGTCCGCCATCTGCTCGGCGACCTGCAGGGCGACGTTCTCCTGCGCCTCGACCGTGGCGGCGCCGAGATGCGGCGTGCAGACGAGGTTGGGCGCGCCGAACAGCACGTTCTGCTTGGCCGGCTCCTCGGTGAAGACGTCGAAACCGGCGCCGGCGATGTGGCCCGACACCAGCAGGTCGCGCACCGCCAGCTCGTCGACCAGGCCGCCGCGCGCACAATTGACGATGCGCACGCCCTTCTTGGTCTTCATCAGGTTGGCGCGGCCCAGGATGTTCCTGGTCTGCTCGGTGAGCGGCGTGTGCACGCTGATGAAGTCGGCGCGCGCCAGCAGCTGGTCGAGGGTCGCCTTCTCCACGCCGAGCTCCTGGGCGCGCTGGTCCGACAGGAACGGATCGTAGGCCATGACGCGCATCTTGAGGCCGAGGGCGCGCTCGGCGACGATCGAGCCGATATTGCCGCAGCCGATCAGGCCCAGCGTCTTGAAGCTGAGCTCGGTGCCCATGAAGCGGTTCTTTTCCCACTTGCCGAGCTGGGTGCTGGCATTGGCGTCGGGCACCTGGCGGGCGACGGCGAACATCAGGGCGATGGCGTGCTCGGCCGTGGTGATGGCGTTGCCGAACGGCGTGTTCATCACCACGACGCCGTGCGCCGTCGCCGACTTCAGGTCGACATTGTCGACGCCGATGCCGGCGCGGCCGACGACCCTGAGCTTCTTCGCCTCGGCCAGCACCTCGGCCGTCACCTTGGTCGCCGAGCGGATGGCGAGGCCCTCGTAGTTGCCGACGATGGCGCGCAGCTCGGCCGGCTTCAGGCCCGGCTTGAAATCGACGTCGCAACCGCGCTCGGCGAAGATCTCGACGGCGCGCGGCGACAGCTCATCGGAGATGAGCACCTTGGGTTTTGCCATGATCGTCACTCCTTGGAACCGCTTGTCCTCCCCAGCTTCGCTGGGGAGGTGTCGCCGTCTTCGGCGACGGAGAGGTCATGAGCCTCGTTGATGGTGGCTCATGACCCCTCCGTCCGCGAAGACGCGGACACCTCCCCCTGCAAGCAGGGGGAGGATTTGAATCACGCTGCCGCCTTGCCGAACTCGCGCTCGATCTCGCCGTAGGCCCAGTCGAGCCACGGCATCAGCGCTTCGAGATCGGCCTTTTCGACCGTGGCGCCGCACCAGATGCGCAGGCCCGGCGGCGCGTCGCGGTAGGAGCCCGCGTCGTAGCCGGCCTTCTCGGCCTCCAGCAGGTCGGCCATCTTCTTGGCCGCTGCGGCCTGCTTGTCGGCCGGCAACGCGGTGAACCACGGCGCCGCGATGGCGAGGCACACCGAGGTGTTGGAGCGGATCGCCTTGTCGCTGGCGAGGAAGGAAATCCACGGCCGCGACGCGACGAAGCTCTCGAGCACGCCGAGATTGGCTTCCGAACGGGCCTTGAGCGCCGGCAGGCCGCCGATGCTCTCGCCCCAGCGCAGGCCGTCGATCGCGTCCTCGATGCAGAGCAGCGATGGCGTGTTGATGGTGTCGCCCTTGAAGATCGCCTCGGAGAACTTGCCGCCCGAGGTCAGGCGGAAGATCTTGGGCAGCGGCCACGGCGGGCTGTAGCTCTCGAGGCGCTCGATGGCGCGCGGCGACAGCACCAGCATGCCGTGCGCGCCCTCCCCGCCCATCACCTTCTGCCAGGACCACGTCACGACATCGAGCTTGGCCCACGGCAGGTCCATGGCGAACACCGCCGAGGTGGCGTCGCAGATCGCGAGGCCCTCGCGGTCGGCGGCGATCCAGTCGCCGTTCGGCACTTTCACGCCCGAGGTCGTGCCGTTCCAGGTGAAGACCACGTCGTGCGTCCAGTCGACCTTGGCGAGGTCGGCGATCTGGCCGTACGGCGCCTTGAGCACGCGGGCGTCCTTGAGCTTCAACTGCTTGACGACGTCGGTGACCCAGCCCTCGCCGAAGCTTTCCCAGGTCAGCATGTCGACCGGCCGGGCGCCGAGCAGCGACCACAGCGCCATCTCGACCGCACCGGTATCGGAGGCCGGCACGATGGCGATCCGGTAGTCGGCCGGAATGCCGAGCAGCGCGCGCGTGCGATCGACCGCCTCGACGATCTTCTTCTTGCCGAGCTTGGATCGGTGGGACCGCCCCGTGGCGGCATCTTTGAGGACTTCGGGCGTCCATCCCGGACGCTTGGCGCAAGGTCCGGACGAAAAGTCGGGACGCGCCGGACGCATGTTCGGCTTCATCAAACCTCTCCCTTACAGAAGAGCTGCACTCCGGTGGGGGAGCGTGGCCCGCCGCTCAAATGCCCCAAGGAGCCTTTGGAATCAACCGCCCGTTTGCCGCAGGGGTTGTCTTGCATCGGCGTCCTGCGGGCAGCTCCCGTAGCGACATGCCGCGGCCGTCCGCCGGAACGTCGATGCGTGGCGTTCCACCGAGAGAACCAGTAGTTATGACCCGGAATGCAAGAGAGGCAGCCGACGCCCTCCCGCTCCTGGCCGCGGACCATCCTGGCGACACTGGCGATCGTCGTGGCATCGGCCTTTGCGGCAGAGTTCGTCGCCCGGCAGTTCTTCGACCTGGACACACTGCAATACCGCCGGCCGTACCAGCCGATCTTCGTGTCGGGCGATTATCACTACCTCATGCCCAACGAGGAGCTGCCGTTCGTTCCCGGCGGGCCTGTGGAGATGGGCTATCGGCCAGGCCCTTACGGCTTCTTTTACAGCGCCGACACGCCGCCGCCCCGCTCCGCCGCCACGCTGGCCAACTACCTGTTCGCGCACAAGCGCTCGCGCTACGACGCGGGCGAGATCGACCGGCTGTCCTGCGCCGGCGGCGATCCGGTGCTGATCTACGTGCTGGGCAGCTCGGTCGCCCAGGGGTTCTCGTCGGACGAGAAGGCCGACACCTGGCACGCGGTGCTCGAGCGCGCGCTGCGGCGCCAGCTCGGGCGACAGGACGTCCACATCTTCAACGGCGCGATGGGCGGTTTCGTCTCCCTGCAGGATCGCCTCGCCTACCATCTCGCGGTGGCGCCGCGGCCGGCCCGCCTGGTGCTGATCGTCAACGGCTACAACGACCTCACCCTGCCGGCCAATTCGGCTGTTCGGCCGGGCGATCCGTTCCAGCTCGGCCTGCGCTACAGCCAGCTGTTCGATGACGGCTTCATGTGGTGGCTGGCGCGCCACAGCGCCATCGCCAATGCGATGCTGCAGAACGAGTTCACCGATCGCATCAGCCAGTTCCGCCACCGGCTCGAGGAGGACGACGCGGTGTTTGCGCGCCACGCCCAGGCGATCACCGACATATACATGGAGAACATGGAGGAGGTGCTCGATGCGTGCGTGGCGCGCAGCCAGGCCTGCCGCGTCGCCATCCAGCCGGCCCGCGCCCTCACCGCCCACTACATCGGCACCGGCGCCGGTGATGTGCTGTCCCAGAAACGCCTGGTGGAGCTCTACCGGTCGCTGTTGGGGAAGGTCGCGGAAAGCCGGCACCGCGCCCTCTTCATCGACCTCACGCACGTGTTCGACCGCGGCGAGAGGATGCAGCACTACGCCGATTCGGTTCATCCCAACTATGCCGGCCAGCAGGTGCTGGCGCGGGCGCTGCTGGCGCCCACTCTGGCGGCGCTCGGCTCGGCGCAAACCGTGCCGCCACCGGCCAATCGCTGCGCGCGGCTGTCGCGCGCTAGCGGCGGGTAACCTCGTAGTAGGTCCCGGCGGTCGGTTCGCGGAACACCTCGCGGGCCGTGTAGCGACCGTGCAGCAGGGCATGGATTGCCGGCGCACGGTTGGCGGCGGACAGGCCGCCCAGCTGCCCGGCCAGCTCGCCCTCGCTCCAGGTCCATACGTCGGAAGCGACGACCCGGTAACCCTTGTCGAGCGCATGGTCGATGTCGCGGCGCAGGGCCTCGGCATTCTGCTCGGGCGTCCAGTCGGGATGGCGGATGGCGCCCGCATCGATGGCGATCCATTTGAACGTCGGATCGGCCTGCGGCGCCGGGCCGACGGGTGCCGCGCCATCCCAATCCCAGGTCCGGCTCCACAGGGCGTACTGCCACATGGTGATCGGCTCGAAGCCCCAATACACGAACACCGTCGATTGCGGCGGAAATCGCTTTTCGAGCGCGGCGATGGCTGTCAGCGCCGCCGCATCGCCGCCACGATGGCGCGCCAGCTGGCTCACGTTCCAGGCAAGCGGCGCGAGCGAGAGGACCGCGAGGCCGACCACCATCGCGCGTGGCCCGGCGAGCAGCGCTCCCAGCAGCAGGCCCCAGGCCACCGTCAGCCACGGCATGACGTTGATCTGCATCTGCGGATCCTGGGGCTGCGAATAGACGTTCAGCACCTGCCCGGCACCCAGTGTTCCCAGGAACACGACGGCAATGGCGCGCAGGCGAGCATCGCGGCGGCGTGGCCACAGGACGGCGGCGCAGGCGACGAAGATCGCGACTTGCAGCAACACCGAGACGATGAGCGGAACGGCGGCGCGCTTGGCCGACAGCGGGTCGACCCAGCCGCCGACAATGAGAAAATAGTTGCCGATGCCGGACAGCATCATCCAGGCCTTGTCCCACGACAGGCCTGCCCAGCCGGTCGCGACGCCCTTGCCGGTCCACAGGATGTCGTGCAGGCCGACCGCGCCGTTGTGGCCTTCCCACGCAAGCTGCACGATCCCCGACACGGCAAGGATGACGACGACGAGAGTGCCGATCAGCGCCAACCGACGCTTGAAGGGGACGGATGCGACGGCGAGTGCGAGCACCAGCGCCGGCAGGGTCGGAAACAGCAACCGCCATTCGATCAGCCAGCCCAAGGTGAAGACCGCGCCGGCCAACACCACGCGCGCGTGGGTCGGCCGGTCGAACCACAGGCCGGCCAGCAGCATCGCGCCCAGCACCAGCGCGTAGCCCGGCATGATGTCCTCGCTGATCACGGCGAGCAGCAGCACGAAGCCGGTGCCGGCATGGAAGCAGGCGGTCAGCGCGGCCGCCCGGACGCTTCCGGTCACGCGATGCACGAAGGCATAGACGAAGACGTTGGCGAGGCTTGCCCACAGCGCGTTGAGACAGGCGAACTGCTTCCATGGAACGCCGCGCAGGATGCCGAGCGCATCGAGCGCCGCGGCGAGAACGCCGTACAGGGGGAAATAGAGATAGTTCGACGGATCGAGCCGGGCGCGGCCGGGATCGGCGATCCAGGGCTCGGCCTGGATGCTCTTGTACATGCCGTTGCTGGTGATGATGTGCACGTTCTGCAGCAAGACGATCAGGCCGCAGAACAGCAGCAGCGACAGGGCGAAGACGACGGCCAGCTCTCCTGTCGCCCTGAGCGCAGCGAAGGACCTCATCGCCGCCTGCCGTGAGTGGACTTCGTAACTCCGGACAATGAGATCCTTCGCTGCGCTCAGGATGACACGAATATGGAGCCCTACATCTTCCGGCCGAACAGCGTCACCGCGCCTTCCGGCCCGTAGCTCTCCGAGTGCAAGCAGCCTTTGGCCATGGTGAAGGTCTCGCCGGCGCGATAGGTCGTGGTCTTGCCTTCCGAAGTCAGGGTCAACGCACCATCCAGCACCATGGCGCGGACGTCGAAGGGATGGCTGTGCTCGGGATTCACCTTGGCCCCTGCCGTGATGTTGGTGGCGATCTCGTAGCCGTCGCGCTTCAGGTCGGCTTCGAAGGTCTGGCGATCCATGGCTGTCTCCTCCTCAGGCGGTCTTGCGTCCTGCCACGACATACTGCGCGCCGAGCGGTAGCCAGGCCAGCAGGCGATCGATCCCGCGCAGCGCGGCAATGCCGGGCGGCATGAACATCAGGTAGTCCGAATCGAGGTGATAGTGCGCCGAATCGAGCAGGCCGTGCCGCACCTCCTTCTCGTCGAGCAGGATCGCATTGGCATCGATCGGCGTGCGGGCGATCACGTAGCGCACGAGCGGATTACGCGGATTGTGCTCGAACACGTAGAGCCGCCCGCCCGGCTTCAGCACTCGCGCAAGCTCGCGGTAGACGGCAGCGCGTTCCACGGGCGGCACGTGATGCAGCACGGCGCTGATGGTGACGATGTCGAACCGGCCGGCAGGGAACGGCGTCAGGGCGCCATCCTGGGCGGCAATCTCGGGCGCCGGACCCAGCGCCGCCGGCCAGCGCTTCTCGACCTCGGCCAGCATGCCGGTCGAGACATCGCAGCCGGTGAAGCGCGCGCGCGCGCCAAGGCCAGCCAGCACGCGCAGCAGGTCGGCCGTGCCGCAGCCGTAGTCGAGCAGCGCGAGGCCGCCCTGGCTCAGCGCAGGCTCGCGGCGCAGCAGCCAGCGCGCCTTGACAGCGATGAACTGGTCCTGCGAGTTGCCCATCATCCGCTTGACCGGATTGTCGAGGCCGCCGTCATAGTCCGCGGCATGACGATCGAACTCGGCCGGCTTCATCGCGGGCCCCCGACGATGTCGCGGATCATGAACAGCGGTCGTCCCTTGCTCTGGTCGTAGAGCCGGCCGAGATAGGCCCCGATGACACCCAGCATCAGGAACTGCATGCCACCCAGCAGGCCGACCGCGGCCATCAGCGAGGTCCAGCCGGGCATGGTGTGACCGAACAGCCAGCCGATGATCGAATAGACGAAGAAGGCGAACCCGACGGCCGCCATCACCCAGCCGATGGTGAGCGAGGCCATCAATGGCACCACCGAGAAGGCGGTGATGGCGTCGACGGCGAAGCGCACCATCTTGGACACCGGATACTTGCTCTCGCCCGCCACGCGCGCCTGGCGATCGTAGAGCAGCGGCACCTGCTTGCCGCCGATCCAGGCCACCATGCCGCGCACGAAGCGATGGCGCTCGGGCATGGCAAGCAGCAGGTCGAGCACGCGGCGGTTGACCAGGCGGAAGTCGCCGGTGTCGGCCGGTATGGCCACGTCGGTCAGCCGGCCGATCAGGCGATAGAAGATGGCCGCGGTGGCACGCTTGAACAGGCTCTCGCCCTCGCGCTGGCGGCGCTGGCCGTAGACCACGTCGGCGCCCTGATCCATCCGCGCCAGCATATCGGGCAGGAGCTCAGGCGGATCCTGCAGGTCGGAGTCGATGATCAGGATGCGCGTGCCGCGGCAGATCGACAGGCCGGCGGTGAGCGCCAGCTGGTGGCCATGATTGCGCATCAGGCGCACCGCGACAATGCGCGGGTCGCGCCCGGCGGCTTCCGTCATCAGGCCCCAGGTCGCATCGCGCGAGCCGTCGTCGACCAGCACGATCTCGCTGGTGCCGCCGACGCCGTCGAGCACCGCGCCAACCCGTCGCACGAACTCGGGCAAGGCTTCCTGCTCGTTGTAGCAAGGCGCCACCACGGACAGCGCGGGACGGTCGGTCTCGGTCATCGCCGGCGAGCAATAACGGTTGTTCGGGGCGGCGGCTAGCCGCTCTCGTTCTCCTCCCCGGCTTCGCCGGGGAGGTGCCCCCGTAATCGGGGGCGGAGGGGTCATAGGCCACAAATCCCGCTGCTCATGACCCCTCCGTCGCGTATGACGCGACACCTCCCCAGCAAGCTGGGGAGGACCATGAATTGGGATTTTCGCCCCCAATCGGCTATCAACCGGCCCCATGACCGCCAACGACAACGACCATCGCGGGCTGCTGCCGGCCGGGTTGGCCGATCTCCTGCCGCCCGACGCCGCACGCGAAACCGACGCCATCGACATCGCCATCGGGCGCTTCGCCGCCTTCGGCTACGAAAGGGTCAAGCCTCCCTTGGTCGAATTCGAGGAATCGCTGCTGGGCGGGCCCGGGGCGGCGCTGGCCTCGCAGACCTTCCGGCTGATGGACCCGGTGTCGCAGCGCATGATGGGCGTGCGTCCGGACATGACCGTGCAGGTGGCGCGCATCGCCGTGACCCGGCTGAAGCACGAGTCTCGGCCCTTGCGCCTGTCCTACGGCGGCAACGTCATCCGAGTGCGCGGCAATGCACTGAAGCCCGAGCGCCAGTTCACCCAGGTCGGCACCGAGCTGATCGGCGTCGATTCGGCCGAAGCCGACGCCGAAGCGGTGCTGCTGGCGGTCGACGCCTTGCGCGCGATCGGCGTCTCCCGGCTATCGGTCGATCTCAACCTGCCGACCCTGGTGGCCGCCGTAGGCGCCGGGCTCGGGCTGCCGGCAGAGGCCCTGAGGCGGGCGCGCCGGGCACTCGACCGCAAGGACGAAGGCGGTATCGCCAAGGCTCTGGCCAGCCAGCGCCAGGCAGGCGAGATGCTGGTCGGCCTGCTGCGTGCCGCCGGCCCGGCCGAGGAGGGCATCACCAAGCTGCGGGCGCTGGCGCTGCCGGAAGCGGGCGCCGCCGAGGCGGCCCGCCTCGCCGAGGTGGTGGCCCTGGTGCGTGCCGCGGACGAGGACCTGCCGATGACCATCGATCCGGTCGAATATCGCGGCCTCGAGTACCAGACCGGCGTGTCGTTCTCGGTGTTCGCCCTCGATGGCCGCCAGAGCCTGGCCAGCGGCGGGCGTTATTCGGCCGGCTATCCCGAGGATGGCGTCAGCGAGGCCGCGACCGGTTTCACGCTCTACATGGATGCCGTGCTGGCTGCCTCGCGGGCCACGCCGGAGCGGCCGCGGCTGTTCCTGCCGCTCGGCACGCCGTGGCGTGACGCCGCACCTTGGCAAGCCAAGGGCTATGCCGTGGTGCGCGCCGTAACCGCCAGCGAGGAGCTGCGCACGGAGGCCAAGCGCCTGCGCTGCAGCCATGCCCTGATCGACGCCGAGGCGGTTCCTCTGTGACCTTTCTTGTTCCTCCCCAGCGAGGCTGGGGAGGTGTCGGCGTAATCGCCGACGGAGGGGGTCAGAGGCCTCAGTTTCGCTGCTCATGACCCCTCCGTCCGCGACTACGCGGACACCTCCCCAGCGAAGCTGGGGAGGAGAATGAGAGGCATCCCCAGCGAAGACGCTGGGGAGGAGGCGCATCGTTCCCGACTGGCCACTCCCCGGTGAGCGTGCTATCGAACGCCACGCCTCTCCGGGTCGGCCAACGGTGGTTGCCCCGGGGAGGCGTTTTTTCGTGTCTGAACACCTCCATCAGGACAACGCAAATGGCCAACGTGGCAGTGATCGGCGCCCAGTGGGGCGACGAAGGCAAGGGCAAGATCGTCGACTGGCTGAGCGAGCGCGCCGAGGTCGTGGTGCGCTTCCAGGGTGGTCACAACGCCGGCCACACGCTCGTCATCGGCAACCAGGTCTACAAGCTCGCCCTGCTGCCGTCGGGCGTGGTGCGGCCCGGCAAGCTGTCGATCATCGGCAACGGCGTCGTGGTCGATCCCTGGCATTTCCTCGAGGAAGTGAAGAAGGTGAATGGCCAAGGCGTGGCGGTGACGCCCGACAACCTCAAGATCGCCAACCACGCCGTGCTGATCCTGCCGCTGCATCGCGATCTCGACGGCTGGCGCGAGGACGTGCCGGGCACGATCAAGATCGGCACGACGCGCCGCGGCATCGGCCCGGCCTACGAAGACAAGGTCGGCCGGCGCGCCATCCGGGTCGGCGATCTCGCCGAGCCCGACCAGCTCGCGCTCAAGGTCGACACGCTGCTCGCCCATCACAATGCGCTGCGCCAGGGACTCGGCCGGCCGACGATCGAGCCCAAGGCGCTGCTCGCCGACCTGCTCGACCTCGCGCCCAGGCTGCTGCCCTACGCCGAGGATGTGTGGGAGCGGCTCGATGGCTTGCGCGCCTCGGGCAAGCGCATCCTGTTCGAAGGCGCGCAGGCCACCATGCTCGACATCGATCACGGCACCTACCCGTTCGTCACCTCGTCCAACACCGTGGCGGCGCAGGCGATGATCGGCAGCGGCATGGGCAACGGCGCGGTCGGCTACGTGCTGGGCATCGCCAAGGCCTACACGACGCGCGTCGGCGACGGCCCCTTCCCGACCGAGCTCAAGGATTCGATCGGCCAGCTGCTGGGCGATCGCGGCAACGAGTTCGGCACCAACACCGGCCGCCGCCGCCGCTGCGGCTGGTTCGACGCCGTGATGGTGCGGCAGGCGGTCAAGCTGAACGGCATCGACGGCATCGCGCTCACCAAGCTCGACGTGCTCGACGGCTTCGCGGAGATCAAGGTCTGCGTCGGCTACGAGCTCGACGGCAAGCGCATCGAACGCTTCCCGTTCACGATGGGCGCCCAGGCCAAGCTGCAGCCGATCTGGGAAACCTTCGAAGGCTGGGGCCAGAGCACGCGCGGCGCCCGTTCGTTCGGCGAGCTGCCGGCGACCTGCATCAAGTACGTGCGCCGCGTCGAGGAATTGGTGGGTTGCCCAGTGGCCCTGCTCAGCACCAGCCCCGAGCGCGAGGACACGATCATGACATCAATCCTGTCATCCCGAGCGCAGCGAGGGACCTTTGAACTTTCCTACTTCAGGTTCACCAGCGTCAGGTCGACAAACCACGACTGTGGCGACACGAAGCCCGGCACGTTCTTCGACATGGCGCGCGGGTTGAGATCGTGGGTCAAATGCTGAGATCGAGCAGGTTGTAGTCCTTGATGTCGGCCTTGGCCGCCGTATCCCAGCGATAGTTGAGGCCGGCCGAGACGTGCGGCTGGTAGGCGAAAGGCGTCTCGTCGGGGAAGCGCTGGCGGCGGGCGTCGATGGCATAGCCGATCAAGCGGGCGCGCTCGCGGATGCGCGCGTCGTCGTAGATCGCGGCCGTGTTGTGCACGCCGCCGCCGTGAACGCCCAGCACCGACCGGCGGCGGTGGAAGCCCATGTTCACGGTGACGCGCCAGTCGCGGCTGGTGTTGGCGAACGAGCCGTGCAGCGCCTGGCGGTTGGTGATGGCAACGTCGCCCGGCCTGGCGATGATCGGCACGGCGTCCGGCAGGCGCTCGCTGCCGGCGGCGTCGACCAGAGCACGAATGTCGATCTTGCCGCGCTTGTGCGAACCCGGCACGACCCACACGCCGTTGGCCGCCGTGCAGCCGTAGAGCTGGCCCATGAAGTTGAATCCGTGCGCCCCCTGGTCCCACGTCGGGCTGTCCCAGTGCGTGACGCCATCCTGGTGCCAGGCGACCGAGGCGCCGCGGCCCGGCTCCTTGATGAACAGCGCCTCGTTGAAAGGCGTGAAGTCCGGACCATTGATCGCCGCGGCAACCGCGAGCAGCTGCGGATGACCGTAGACGCGCAATGCGGCCTCGGAGAATTGCAGCGAACCGAGGATCAGGTAGACGACTTCCTTGGGTGCGTCGTCGGCCGCCTTGGGCTCGAACATCTTCACCGGGTGGCGGCCGTTGGCGAGTGTCGTGCCGCCGAACGGATCGCCGAGCGGCTTCGACCACAGCAGAGCAGGCGCGGTGCAGTCGGCGGCCAGCGCCGGGCGTCCCTTGGCATCGAGCGCGGCGCCGCGCTCGGCTGGCAGGCGATCGAGGATGTCGCGGAGATCACGCTCGATATCGGCGAGCTCCTCGGCCTTCAGCACGCCTTCGAAGACGTAGAAACCGCAACGCCAATAGGCCTCGACAATCTCTGGATTCAGGGCGCCGTCCGCCGTGAAACGGATCGGACCGCGATTGCCGAGCGTCGCCGCCCGCCGCTCGCCTTCTCGCAGGTAGACCCGCATGGCAGCTTCCTCGCTGCCGTAGTCGACCGCCGCGGCCTGCCTCGATCCGTCCATGGCCTTCCTCCCGGATGAAAGCTTCTCCGGAAGGATACTCTTGTGCGATGGCGATTGCCCGCCCTGGGCCGGCATCGTTTCGGAACGCGAACGACGATGGCCGAATCAATTCGCCGCGAAGCAGTAGAGCAGGCCGGCGCCGCCGCTGCTCTTCAGGGCGTCGGGGCTGCACCCGCGCGAGGGATGAGAGGCATTCCACGACTTCGACGGCGCATCGTCGCGCAAGCCGGCGCGGTCGTGATGGCCGACCATGGCTGCGCCCTCCCCACTCTTGGTCCAGTTGCCGCAGGTCATGTCCTTATCGGGTGGCGGCGCGGTGCCGTTGTCGAGCGATCCGGTCAGGATGTCGTGCTGGTTGACGACGAAGTAGCGGCCGGGAATGCGGCGGCCGGTTTCCGACTGGCCGGTCTCGGTGCTGATCTTGTTGTTGGCGGAATGGAGGTCGTCGACATTGGCGGCGATCTGGACGCCGTCCGCATTCACCCACGGCCCCTTGCCGATCCGGTCGCGTGCGTTGATGGCAGTGGCGCCGCCGACGGCCTGCACGCTGAGATAGGCCCGCCAGGTCTTGCCCCCGGCACCAGCCTTGGCGGCCAGGGTCTGGCAATGGCGATCGGCTCCGTCGATGCCGCCATAGTCGGCGCCCGAAGGCCCGCCGACGCTGGTAATGAAGAAGGTCATGTTGGGAAACTGCGGCGGCTGCTGTGCCCAGGTCGCTCCGCCCGATGCGGCGCATGCCAACGCCGTGATCGCGCATGCCTTCACCATCGTCGTCTTGCGCATTCCTTTTCTCCCGCGTTTGGCCCGCCGATTGGGCCAATTGGGCCGAAGTCTGGAACGACCTGCAGATTTGCTGAAGTCAACTTTCCGTGGGCGAATTTCAGCTCCGCGGCGCTCGCCGAGGCTTCGCCAAGGTCGATCTGTGCCAGGAACTCATAACGCAACCACCATGTGTCCAGTGCCGGCAGCCCGCTGGAGCAGTCAACGACCATCGTGCCTTTAGCCGCTCAGCCGAGGTCGAGAGCGGCCGTTGCGGCGTTGAAGCGCGCGAGATAGGTGCGGGCGTGCGCCTGGTAGTCGACGTCCTCGGTCCGCAGGTGAACGTCGGACACCATGGCCCACAGCGCCTCGCGCAGCGCGCTGGCGGCTTTCATGGCGGCGAAGGCGCGGCGCAGTGGGGCGTCGACGGTGCCGAAATATCCTTCGAGCAGCCCCGCATCCTCGGCCGGACCGAAGTCGCCGTTGGCCGACAGATTGGCGAGGTCGAACAAGGCGGTGCCGAAAGCGCCGTACTCCCAGTCGATCAGCCACAGCCTCGCGCCGTCGTCCATCAGGTTGCCCGGAAGCAGGTCGTGATGACCGAACACGATCGGCAGCGGCACCTGGGCCTGCTCCAGCCGGTCGGCCCAGTCGACGTAGCGCCGGTCGGCATCGAGCAGGTGCACATAGTCGCGAATCACGTGGAACACCCAGAAGGCGCCGGCGGGACCGCGCACAAACCGTCCGACCCTGGCATGGCAGTCCTTCATCAAGGCAGCCAGCCGGCCGACATTGGCGCGCATGTCGGCCTCGACGAAGGTGCGGCCAGCGATGAAGCGCATCACCATGATGCCGGCCTCGCCATGGACGATCTCGGGCGACAGGCCGGCCGCGAACGCGGCGATCGATGCGGCCCGCTCGCGCTCGCGAGAGACGTGGTGCACTGGAATGTCGGCGCCGAAGCGCACGACGAACTTCTCGTCGCCATCGGTCACGACATAGGAAAGGTTGGTAAGGCCGCCCTTCAGCGGTTCGAAGGACACCGGGCCGCGCCAGCACGGCAGCATCGTCAACTTCGATTCGAGGTCTTCTTTTCGCATCGCGGTGAACCGATCATTTCATGCCTGCGCGCGGCAGGCTACCCTGTCGCCAGGGAGGAACCCATTCGATGCCTGACAGCCGAGTCACCAACACCATCACCGGCCGCGACGCCTTCATGCGCGTGCTCCAGGATGAAGGCGTCAGCAAGATGTTCGGCAATCCCGGCACCACCGAGCTGCCGATCATGCACGCGCTCTCCTCGGCGCCGGAGATGGGCTACGTGCTGGGGCTGCAGGAAGCCGTGGTCATCGCCATGGCCGACGGCTACGCCCGTGCCTCCGGCAAGCTGGTGTCGTGCAACGTCCACGTGGCACCCGGTCTCGGCAACGCCATCGGCTCGATCTACACGGCGATGATGTCGGGCACGGCCATGATCGTGACCGCCGGCCAGCAGGAGCAGGGCCATGGACTCACCGAGCCCCTGCTCTATGCGCCCCTGGTGCCGATCGCCCAGCCGGTCGTGAAGTGGGCAACCGAGGTCAACCGCATCGAGGACCTGCCGCGCATCATGCGCCGTGCCGCCAAGGTGGCGACCACGGCGCCGACCGGCCCGGTGTTCATCTCCCTGCCTGGCGACATCCTGAACAACGAGGCCGCCGTCGACATGGGCGCCCCGACCCGCGTCGACACGGCGGTCCGCCCGAGCGACGCGGCGCTCGAGCAACTCGCCCGCCGGCTGCTGTCCGCCAGGAAGCCCGTCATCCTGGCCGGGCACGAGATCGCCACGTCGGATGCCTTCGCCGAGGCGGAGGCGCTGGCCGAGACCCTGGGTGCTCCGGTGCTGCAGCAGACCGTGGCGTGGGGTGCGCACTTCCCCTCCGAGCACCCCGCCTATATCGGCGCCCTGAACCGTGACCAGAAATACGTGCGCGGCGTGCTGAGCGAGTTCGACCTCATGCTGTGCGTGGGCTCGGACGTGCTCAAGATGTCGGTATGGAGCACGACCGAGCCGCTGCCCGAAACCACGGCGGTGGCGATGATCGGGCTGCGCGACTGGGAGATGGGGAAGAATTTCCCGGCCGAGATCGCGTTGCGCGCCGACGTGAAGGAGACCCTGAAAGCCCTCGTCCCGCTCCTGAAGAAACTGGGCGGCAGCGCGCTCGACTCGCGCGCCAAGGACGCGATGGCCGAGATCGCCAAGCGCAACTGGAGCGCCCAGCGCGCCGCCCGCAAGGCCAAGCTGGCCGTTCCCACCGAGAAGCCTCTGGCCGCCGAATGGGTGATGATGCAGCTCAGCGAGAAGATCCCGAAGGACGCGGTGGTGGTCGACGAGGGCCTGACCAGCGCCGCGACCCTGCCGATGTATTTCCCGTTCCGCGACCGCAACAGCTTCTTCGGCAATGTCAGCGGCGGCATCGGCTGGGGCATCGCCGCCGCGGTCGGCGTCCAGATCGCGCTGCCCGAACGACGCGTGGTCGCCGTGATCGGCGACGGCAGCGCCATGTACTCGATCACCGCGCTGTGGAGCGCCGCCAACCAGAAGCTGCCGGTGATCTTCGTGATCGCCAACAACGAAGGCTATCAGATCCTCAAGAACCGCCTGAAGCTGTTCCACGGCAACGACAAGCCGATCGGCATGGACTTCAAGGATCCGAAGATGAATGTCACCCAGATCGCCCAGGGGTTCGGCGTCACCGCCGAGCGTGTCGACACCGTCGCTGGCTTCGACGCGGCAATCGACAAGGCGCTCGCCCGAAAGGGCGGCCCGAGCCTGATCGAGGTGATGATCAAGAGCTGACAGATGCTCCTCAACCTCAGCCATATCGGCCAGATCGGCCTGCCGATCAGCGACCCCGATCGCTCCGAGGCCTTTTATGGCAATGTCCTCGGCCTTCGGAAGCTCCACCGGTTCGGCGGTCTCGTCTTCTTCGACTGCGCCGGCGTGCGCTTGCTCCTCGAGAAGGTCGCCAAGCCGGAGGATCTCGTGCCGCGCGGCTGCATCTACTTCCGCTGTGCCGACATCGCCTTGAGCGTAGCGGAACTCGAGAAGCGCGGCCTCGTCTTCACCGGCCGGCCGCACCTCATCGCCCGAATGGACGATCACGATCTCTGGATGGCGTTCTTCGAGGACCCCGACGGACACACGCTGGCGATCATGCAGGAAGCGCCGAAGGGCTACGCCCCCTCTTCCTGACGTCGTATGGGGAAGCGATGACCAACGAAGCCGAGCTGCGCGACAGGCTGCGCAAGATCGAGGCCCTGTTCGCCGGCGCCGGCACCGACGGCGAGCGGATGGCGGCCGACGCCGCCCGGGCGCGTGTCCAGGCGCGCCTGGCGGAGCTCGAACGACGCGATTCGCCGATCGAGATGCAGTTCTCAATGCCCGATCAATGGTCGCGCCGGCTGTTCGTCGCTCTCTGTCGACGCTACGGCCTCAAGCCCTACCGCTATCGCCGCCAGCGCCTCACGACTGTCATGCTGCGGGTGCCACGCGGCTTCATCGACCAGGTGCTGTGGCCCGAGTTCACCGAGCTCAATCGGGCGCTCCGCGTCTTTCTCGACGAGGTGACCGGGCGGGTCATCCGCGAGGAGATTTACGCCGATGCGAGCGAAGCGGCTGAAGTTGCCCAGACCCTGCCCGCAGGCGGCTCATCGACCAGGTGACCGGTCCCATAGGCGCTGACTTTGCCGAAGGAGCGTGTCATGCGCTGGCAGCGCATGAACTGCCGGCCGCTCCTCGGATGACCCAGGGTGACGGCGAGCGTCTCGCTCGCTCAGAGTCATGAGCGAGCGAGACGCTCGCGGTCCGAAAGACGATGAGTGCTATCGCCCCATCACGTCGAACACGGCGTCACGCAGCATCGCCTCGACCTTGGCGCCTTCGCTCTTGCCTCCAGCAGCGGCCTTCGATGCCGTGGCGAAGAGGTAGAACGCGCCATCGTCGAGCGGCACGATCGTGTAATAGAACTGGTAAGCGTCGCTGCCGTCCTGGCAGCCGGTGAAGACGCGGACGACCTCGGGGTTCTTCTCGTCCTTGGTCGAGCCCGAGATGGTCTGTCCCTTGCAGTTCTTGGTGTCGTCGGAGACGACTGCTGCCGCGATCTGCCGGGCCGTCGCGTTGACCGACGAAGCGATGATGCGCAGCGTGCCGATGACGCCTTCGGCGCGCCACACGACATCGGAGCTCGACAGGTAGCTCGACTTCATCTCGGCGATTTCGCGCGCCGTCAGGATGCGGAAATTGCTCAGCTCGCCGTGCGACAGGATGTTGGCGACGATCTTGGTGGCCTCGAGACGCTCCTCGGCCGTGCTGCCCCGCGCGTTCCGCTCGGGCTGCGGCGGCGGCGTCGTCTGCTGCTGCTGCTGCCGCGGTATGGGCGAGCGCGGCGACGACGACGCGACGGCCTCGTAGCGCTCGGCGCACGCCAGCGTCTCGGTAAGCGCAGCATAGGTGCCGTCGAGATTGAAGGCGTAATTGGAACCGCCGGCGCGAACCGTCATCCGGTTGCCGCGGCGAATCAGGTCGAACAGGGCTGCCCTGGGCGGCAGCTCTGCCAGGGCCAGCTTGTCGGTGACAGCATTGGCACGCAGCGTGATCGGCCCGATATTGTCGACGAAGATGTCGACCGGCACGCTCTGCCCCCTGCTGAACTGCCATGAATCGTGCGCCCAGCCGACCCGCCACGTGTAGTCGCCGGAGACCGAGAACACCATGGTGATGCCGCTGCGATAAAGCGTCGACATCGCGCAATGGGAGAACCTGTCACCGCGCGTGTAGGCGCCGATATCCCAGCCGGCAATGTTGTTCTTGGAGCCGGGAATCAAGTCGGCCCATGCCGCCTGAGCACCCAGAAGAAGGCTCAAGACGGCGACAGCAAGCGTTCGGATCATCTATTCCCCCAATGCAAGCGGGTCCCGCTCCCCTCTCGAACCGGCGGTTTCCCCCGACGGGCCACAGCGCCCGTCTCGACAGCACCATTCAGTGTGACAGGACTGCCGACCGGAACCAAGGATCAGACGCAGGCCGGCTGAAGAATTCTTCGGGTCAATGGTCATGAAAAAGCCGCTTATACGAACTGCACGACGTTCTCAGTCCCGATCAGATGGCGACCCACCATCTCGACCAAGGGCAGCATCGCCTGGAGGTGCTGGCTGGCGCTCAGCGCGTCACGCAGGCGGCGCTCGAACGGCGCGGAGTTCATGATCGCTGCCGTGCCGGCACCGCGATAGCAGGCGATCGACACGTCGGTCGCCTCGTTCATGCCGTGCGTCGTGGCAAGCCGCAGTCGCATGCGCAGGTCGACATCGAGCGTACCGGCGGCCGACGCCGCGTAAGCCTGGCCGGCCGCCTCGTGGAGAAACGCGCGGACCGAGGAGAGCCGTGCCTCGAGCAGGCCGACCTCGCGCTGCACCGCATTGTTGCGCGCCATCGCCTGGACCGAGGCCCGGCTGTGCCGGCCGCGCGCCAGCTCGATGTAGGTGTCCAGCATCCGCCGGGCGATGCCGATGGTGACGCTGCAGAAGCCGCAGGCGTAAAGCAGCGTCGAGCCGATCGGATAGATCGGCCCGTGCTCGCGCCGTTCGTCCGCGATGTCGCGCGCCGGCGCATGTGCGTCGGGCACGAACAGGTCGGTCACCGAATAGGTGTCGCTGCCGGTGCCGCGCAGGCCGAGCACGTGCCAGTCATCGATGATCTTGGCCTGCGAGCGCAGGAAGAGGAAGCTGCGATCGTCCGGCCTGCCGTAGCGGATGTGCGGCGTGCCGTCGGGATTCTGCACGGCGCTGTGGGCGCCGAGCCACGTCGTATGCCGGCCGCCGCTGGCGAAGCTCCAAGTGCCGGTCAGGCGGTAGCCGCCCTCGACCCGGATTGCCGTGCTGTTGTTGTGCCGAGCACCCCACGCCAATCCGGCCCGCGAGCCGGCAAAGATCCTCGCCGCCGCCTCGTGCGGCATCGCCGCCGCCGAGGACGCCGCCGAGACGTTGGACTGATTGACGAACCAGCCGGTGCTGGCATCGGCCCAGGCGATCGCCTCGTTGGCCTTGCAGTAGTCGACAAGGTCGACTTCCTGCCCTCCCATGCTGCGCGGCAGCAGCATGCGCAGCAGGTCCTGTCCGGCCAGCGCGTCGACCACTTCCGGCGTCAACTCGCGCCGGCGGTCCATCTCCGGCCCGTGCTCGTCGAGGATGGCCTGCACGGCGCGCGCCCGCTCGACCGGGCTCGCGAGCAGCGCGCCATCGCCGGCGTTGCTGGTGGATGGGGATTGTACGCGGCTCGACATGGCGGTTCCTCGGCTATTTGACCGGGAACTATAGAGAGCCTGCGTCTCTTGTCTCGATTCCTCGCACCGAGAATCGGCCAAGCGAAATTCGCCTGGCCGAACCGCGGATTGGCGTTACTCCGCCGCCATGGCCTTGGGCTTGGCGAGCTCCTCGGCAATCTGGACGGCGTTCCACGCCGCTCCCTTCAGCAGCTGGTCGCCCGCCACGAACAGCACCAGGCCGTTGGGATTGGACAGATCGCGGCGGATGCGACCGACATGGACGTCGAGATCGCCGCTCGCCTCGAGCGGCATCGGGAAGTGGTTGGCCGCCGCGTCGTCGACCAGCTTGACGCCGGGGGCACGCGCCAGGATGTCGCGCGCCTCGGCGGGCGACATCGGCTTGTCGAGCTCGAGCGTGATGGCTTCCGAGTGCGCGCGCAGCACCGGCACGCGGATGCAGGTCGGCACGATCGGCAGATGCGGCATGTGGAACATCTTCCGCATCTCCTCGATCACCTTGTTCTCTTCCTCGTTGTAACCGTTCTCGCCGATCTTGGTGTTGTGCGAGAACAGGTTGAAGGCGATCTGGTGCGGGAAGACCTTGCGCTCGATCTCCTTGCCGGCGACGTGGTCGCGCACCTGGTCCTCGAGCTCCTGCATTGCCTGGGCACCGGCGCCCGAGGCCGACTGATAGGTCGCTACGACGATCTTGCGGATGCCGGCCGCCTGATGGATCGGCCAGACAGCCGTCGCAAGGATGGCGGCGGTGCAGTTCGGGTTGGCGATCACGCCGGTATGCTTGGCCAAGTCGCCTGCGTTCACCTCGGGCACGACCAGCGGCACCGTGGGATCCATGCGGAAGGCCGACGAGTTGTCGACCACGATGGCGCCGGCCGCCTTGGCCGCCGGCACGAACTCGCGCGACCGGGCGGCGCCGGCGCTGAAAAAGGCGATGTCGATCCCTTTGAACGCTCCGGCCGCCACTTCCTCCACCGGACAGGCCTTGCCCTTGAACTCGAGGGTTTTGCCGACCGAACGCGAGGAGGCGAGCAACCTGAGGGACGCGACGGGAAAGTTCCGTCGCTCGAGGACGCGGAGGATCTCTACTCCGACCGCGCCGGTGGCGCCGACAATGGCGATGTTCTGGGCGTTCATGATGCCGGCAAAATACAGGATCGTCCGGTGGACGTCATGAGACCCGATGACGCCGATTGCCGAGAACTGCTCATACCGGCCTCAAGCGGGGCTGGGGTGTTCTTGTTCTCCTCCCCCAGCTCCGCTGGGGAGGTGTCGCCGTCATACGGCGACGGAGGGGTCATGAGCATCGCGACTGTGGCTCATGACCCCTCCGTCGGCGGTTACGCCGACACCTCCCCAGCGGAGCTGGGGAGGTCATGATTGTCACCCCGCCGCCTGCTCGCGCTTCTTGATGGCCGGCATCAGGCCGGTCGGGTCGACCAGGCGGCCGTGCGCCAGCATGTTGTGGGCATGTGCCAGATGGTGGAGGGCGAAAGACGTCTGCATGGCGCTGACCCGGCCCTGCGCATCCTGCGCTGCATTCACCGCCTGCTTGACGAGCTTCAAGGCGAACAGGGGCTTGCGGGCGATCCGCTCGGCCATTGCCAACCCGAAAGTCTCCAACTCGGCACGCGGCACCACGTGGTTGACCATGCCCATCCGATGGGCCTCGGTTGCACTGATCCAGTCGGCGGTGAACAGGAATTCCTTGGCTTTGCGAACGCCCATCTCCCAGGGATGGGCGAAAAACTCGGCCCCGCCGACGCCCATCGCCACCGTATGGTCGAGGAACTCGGCATCGTCGGAGCAGACGATGAGATCGCATGGCCACATCAGCATCAGCCCGCCGGCGATCACCTTGCCATGCACCAGCGCGAGGGTCGGCTTGGGAAGATTGCGCCAGCGCTCGCAGAAGCCGATGTAGATCTCCTGCTCGCGGGCATACTGGGCCTCGGCGCCCGGCTTGCCGAAGCCGGACCACGTGCCGACCGTCTCGTGCCGGCGCATGTTGCCGTGCCCGTCGACCTCGCGCAGGTCATGGCCTGACGAGAAATGCGGCCCGTTGGCCGAGAGCACGATGACCTTCACCTCGTCGTCGTGCGCCGCCCGGTCGAACGCCTCGTTCAGCGCATAAAGAAGGGCCGTGTCCTGCGCGTTCCTCGTGTCCGCCCGGTTGAGGATGATGCGCGCGATGCCGGCGCTCGGCGTCTCGTAAAGGATCGCGTCTGCCATGGGCTCCTCCTGCTCGTTGTGCAACAGTCTAGCCATGGCCGACATCACACACACCTTCGTCGAGACGCGCGGTTTCACCACGCACGTCGCGCAGTGCGGCAAAGGACCGCCACTCCTCCTGCTGCACGGGTGGCCCGAGTTCTGGGCCACCTGGGAGCCGATGTTCGATCGCCTCGGCGACCGCTATCGGCTGGTCGCGCCCGATTTTCGCGGCTTCGGCGAGAGCGGCAATCCGTCACCCGGACGCACCGACCAGGCAGGCGCGGATGTCCTGGCCGACGACATCGCAGCCCTGATGGGCAAGCTCGGCCTCGCCCAGGCCGGTTTCGTCGGCCACGATGTCGGCGCCTTCGCCATGCAGCGCCTGGCGCTCAACCACCCCGATCGGGTGGCCGGGCTGTTCTTCTTCAATTGCCCGACGCACGGTGTCGGCGCGCGCTTTCGCGAGCCGCGACAGATCAACGAGATCTGGTACCAGACCTTCCACCAGATGCCATTTGCACCAGCCCTGGTCGGCGCTTCACGGGATTCCTGCCGGGCCTATTTCAGCCACTTCCTGAAGCATTGGGCATACGACAAGACCGCTTTCGACGGCGTGCTCGAGCGCTGGGTCGACAACTTCATGCGACCGGGCAACCTGCAGGGTGGCTTCAACTGGTACGTCTCGCAGAATGCCGGGCGCCTGGCCGTCATGGCGGGCACGGCGCCCAGGCCACCCAAGATCGGACAGCCGGCCCGAATCCTGTGGGGCCGCCACGACCCGGTGCTGCGCTGCGACTGGATCGACGTCGTCGGCGAGTACTTCGAAAACGTCGAGACCGGCATCGCGGAGGATGCCGGCCACTTCGTTCACTACGAAACCCCGGACCCGGCGGCGGCCGAGATCGACCGATTTTTCCGCCGGATCGGCTATCGGAACGCCGCCTAGCGAGGCTAGGCCGGCGCAGGCTGGGCGGCCGTCTTGCCGATGCGCCGCGATGACGACTGGGTAGCCGCCTCGACCACCATGTTCTTCATCGCCTTCTGCAGCTTGTCGAAGGCGCGCACCTCGATCTGACGCACCCGCTCGCGGCTAATACCGTATTTGGCGGACAGGTCCTCAAGCGTCTTGGGCTCGTCGATCAGGCGGCGCTCGACGATGATGTGGCGCTCACGGTCGGTCAGCTGCTTCAGGGCGGCGGCCAGCATGTGCTTGCGCTGGCCGAGCTCCTGGCTTTCGGCGAGCCGAGTCTCCTGGTTGGGGCTGTCGTCGACCAGCCAGTCCTGCCACTCCATGTCGCCCTCGGTCTTGACCGGGGCATTGAGCGAGGAATCGGGCGCCGATAGCCGGCGATTCATGTTGACCACCTCCTCCTCGGGAACGCCGAGGCGGGTCGCAATCTTGGTGACCTGCTCGGGCGACAGGTCGCCCTCCTCGATGGCCTGCATCTGGCCCTTGAGCTTGCGCAGGTTGAAGAACAGCTTCTTCTGGGCGGCCGTCGTGCCCATCTTCACCAGCGACCAGCTGTGCAGGATGTATTCCTGGATCGAGGCGCGAATCCACCACATGGCATAGGTGGCCAGCCGGAAGCCGCGGTCCGGGTCGAACCGCTTGACGGCCTGCATCATGCCGACATTGCCTTCGGAGATCAGCTCGGCGACCGGCAGGCCGTAGCCGCGGTACCCCATGGCGATCTTGGCCACGAGGCGCAAATGGCTGGTCACCAGCTTGTGGGCGGCTTTCGAATCCCCATGTTCACGCCACGCCTTGGCGAGCATGAACTCCTCCTGCGGCTCGAGCAGGGGAAATTTGCGGATCTCCTGCAAATAGCGGCTGAGATTGCCCTCCGGGGTTAGCGAGGACGGCAGGGCGGGAAGGTTGGCGGTAGCACTCATGAGGCTCCCCCTTTCAAGTACGGACTGAGATGAACGAGCGTTTAGCACTCTCGCCCATCGACTGCTAAAGTTGACTCTAATAGTCGGATGATCAGCAGGTCAAGAAAATCCGACTAATGCTCTCGGATACTAAAGCTTATCACTTAACGCTGTTCAGGTTCGCCAGCAGACTCAGCATGTCTTGCGGCATTTCTGAGGCGAACTTCATCTCCCGCCCGGTCCTTGGATGCCGGAATTCCAGGACTGCTGCATGCAGGGCCTGGCGCTGGAATGCCGACAACGACGGCGGCGCAGCGACGTTGCGGGACCGCCGGCCATAAACCGGATCGCCCACAACCGGGCAGCCGAGATGGGCGAGATGGACCCGCACCTGGTGGGTCCGCCCCGTCCACAGCTTCGCCCCGACCAAGCTCGCCATGGGAGCAAGGGCCGGCCCGAAGCGGCGCTCGATCCAGTAGTCGGTCCGGGCGGCCCGGCCGCCAGCGCGGCGAACGGCCATGCGTTTGCGATCGACCGGATGGCGGCTGATCGCGGCCTCCACCGTGCCCTCCTTGGCGGCCGGCCCGCCCCACACCACCGCGCGATAGATCCGGGTGAGGTCGTGCTTGGCGAACAGGGCGGCCAAGCCATGATGGGCCGCGTCGTTCTTGGCCACCACCATCACCCCCGAAGTGTCCTTGTCGAGCCGATGGACGATCCCCGGCCGGCGGACGCCGCCAATGCCCGACAGGCTGCTCCCGCAATGCGCCAGGAGGGCGTTGACCAGGGTGTTGTCCGGGTTGCCCGGCGCCGGATGCACAACCAGGCCGGGCGGCTTGTTCAGCACCACCAGGTCATCGTCCTCGAACAGGATGTCGAGGTCGATCGCCTGCGGCTGCGGCACGGCCGGCTCGGCTTCCGGCACATCGACGATAAATCGCTCGCCCGTTTTGACCTTGCGGGAGGGCTCTTCTATCGTCGGGCCGTCCGCCAGCGCCACCCGGCGGCTTTCGATCAGCGCTTTCACGCGGCTGCGCGTGAGGGTCGGCAAGGCCACCGCCAGGGCGCGGTCGAGCCGCTGGCCGGCGGTGCTGTCATCGACGGTCACGAAGTGGCGGCCGGCGTCGCTCATGGAGTTTTCTTGGCGTCCCCTGCTCAGGCCTACGCGCCACTCTGGCTGAAAGTGCTGGTCATCGTGATGGGCCTGCTGATTGTGGCGGGCTTCATCGTCATTGCGGCCGAGATCGCCCGCCGGATGTCTACGCCCAACTCCGGACGATCGCCAGCAGCCTCCGGCACCTTCAGCGAACGTATCGCCCTGCCGTCGGGCGCTCGAGTGGTGTCGATGACGGCAGCCGGCGACCGTCTGGTGGTCCATGTCGAAACGCCGGGCGGCCCTTCCGCCGCCTACATCGTCGACCCGCGCAATGGCGCCCTGCTCGGCACGGTGGACTTCCCTCCGGGCGTGGCCCGTTGAGATGATCGACCACCTGTCGAGTTTCAACTACGACGCCGCCTTCGTGCGCGATCCTGACGGCAACCCGATCGAAGCCCTGACGCGCCGACCGGAGGACCAGGAATGAACTTTCGCAGCGACAACGAGAGCGGCGCGCATCCCACCATCATCAAGGCCGTGTCGACCGCCTTCGCGGGCGGCGCCTACGCCTATGGAGCCGACGAATGGACGCAGCGGGTCGAGCGCCGCCTGCGCGAACTGTTCGAGAAACCCGACCTGGTCTCCTACCCCGTTGCCACCGGGACGGCGGCCAACGTGCTGTCGCTGGCTTGCTGCACGCCGTCGTGGGGCGCCATCTACTGCCATCCGCAAGCCCACGTTATGGGCGACGAGGCCAACGCTACGGAATTCTACAGCGGGGGCGCCCAGCTCCGCGCGATCGACGGTCCTGACGGCAAGCTCGACTCACGACGGCTGGCGGACGCTCTGGCGCAGCCGGTCTACGGCGTGGTGCGCCACCCTCAACCGTCTGCCGTCAGCATCAGCCAAGCCTCGGAGTGCGGCACGGTCTACGATCCGGTCGAGATCGCCGCCATCGCCACCTCCACGCATCGTCACGGTCTCAAGCTGCACATGGACGGCGCCAGGTTTGCAAACGCCCTGGCGTTCGTCGGTTGCTCGGCCGCCGAGCTGTCGTGGCAAGCCGGCGTCGACGTGCTGAGCTTCGGCGCAACCAAGAACGGCGCGCTGGGCGCCGAAGCGGTGGTGTTTTTCGATCCCGGCCTGGCGCGCGAGTTCCTGTTCCGTCGCACGCGGGGCGGACATCAGATGTCGAAGATGCGGCTGCTGTCGGCCCAGCTCGACGCCTACCTCACTGACGGGCTGTGGCTCGCCAATGCCCACCACGCCAACGCCATGGCCCGCCGGCTGGTCGCCGGCCTCACGCCGCTCAAGGGCACCCAGCTGCTTTATCCGGTCAACGCCAACGAGATCTTCGTTGTCCTGCCGTCGCGCGTTCACGACGCGCTGCAGAAGGCTGGCGTGCAATATCACCCCTGGCCGTCGGACCGGCCGGGCGAGCGGGCCTTCCGTCTCGTCACCGCCTTCGACACCAGCTCGAGCGACGTCGACAGGTTCCTCTCCCTCGCAAAGGCCGCCTCCTCTCCATGACCCATCAGCGTACCCTCACGGCCGCCCACTGGGGCGTCTACGAGGTCGAGTATGACGACGCCGGCACGGCGGTTCGTCTCCATCCCTTCTCGAAGGATCCCGACCCCTCCCCGATCGGCCTGCACATGCTGTCCGACCAGGTGACCCGTCTGCGCGTGCGCCGGCCGGCGGTCCGCAAGAGCTGGCTCGACAAGGGCCCGGGCGCCAGCCCCGAACGGCGCGGCCAGGAGCCGTTCGTCGAGGTGCCGTGGGACGAGGCGCTCGATCTCGTGGCTGGCGAGCTGGCGCGGGTGAAGCGGACCTGGTCAAACCGGGCGATCTTCGGTGGGTCTTATGGCTGGTCGAGCGCCGGCCGCTTCCATCACGCGCAAAGCCAGGTCCATCGCTTTCTCAACTCGATCGGCGGCTACGTGCGGCACCAGGATTCCTACAGCCTGGGCGCGGCGCGCGTGCTGATGCCGCACATCGTCGCCCCGATGGACGAGCTGATGTCGATGCATACGAGCTGGGACGTGCTGGCCGAGCATTGCAAGCTGTTCGTCACCTTCGGCGGCGTGCCGCACAAGAACAGCCAGATCAACGCCGGCGGTGCCACCCTCCATCACGTCAAGCGCGGACTTTACGACCTGCGTCAGAAGGGCGTGCGCTTCGTCAACGTGACGCCGACTGCCGATGACCTCCACACCGGCGGCGAGGTCGAATGGCTGGCCATCCGGCCCAATACCGACACCGCGTTGATCCTGGCGCTCTGCCACACGCTGCTGGCGGAGAACCTGCACGATCGCGACTTCCTCGATCGCTGCACGGTGGGCTTCGAAAAATTCGCACCCTCGCTCACCGGCAAGGATGCCGCATGGGCGGAGAAGATCACCGGCATCCCGGCGGCGCGCATCGTCCGCCTGGCCCGCGAGATGGCGGCAACCCGCACGATCGTCAGCATCAACTGGTCGTTGCAGCGCAGCCATCATGGCGAGCAGCCGTTCTGGGCGCTGGTGACGTTGGCCTGCATGCTGGGCCAAGTTGGCCTGCCGGGCGGCGGTTTCGGCGTCGGCTATGGGCCGGTCAACCTGATGGGCAGCGCGCATCCCAAATATTCCGGCCCGACCTTGCCCCAAGGTACCAACGCGGTCAGCGACTTCATCCCGGTGGCGCGCTTCACCGACATGCTGCTCGAGCCCGGCGGAAAGATCCCCTACAACGGCCGCACCCTCGTCTATCCCGACATCCGATTGGTCTATTGGGCAGGCGGCAACCCATTCCATCATCACCAGGATCTCAATCGCCTGCGGGTCGCCTGGCGCAAGCCCGAGACCATCATCTTCCACGAGCAGTTCTGGACGCCGGCGGCACGAATGGCCGACATCGTGCTGCCGGCCACAACCAGCCTCGAGCGCGATGACATCGGCTACGGCAGCCGCGAGCCGTTCCTGATCGCGATGAAGAAGGCGCGCGAACCGGTCGGCGAGTCGCGCGACGATTACGCGATCTTCGCCGAGCTGGCACGGCGCCTGGGCGCCGGCGATGCCTTCACCGAAGGCCGCGACACCATGGCCTGGCTGGAGCATCTCTATGGGTTGTCTCGTACCAAGTCAGCCGACGCCGGCGTGGCGATCCCCGCCTTCGACGCGTTCTGGCAGGCCGGCATCGCCGAGGCCCAGGGCGAGAGCCGCGAGCCAGTGATGCTGGCGCGCTTCCGCGCCGACCCGGCCAAGCATCCCCTGCGCACGCCATCGGGCAAGATCGAGATTTTCTCGCAGACGATCGCGTCGTTCGGCTACGACGACTGCGCCGGCCACGCCGTGTGGCTGGAGCCCGCCGAATGGCTCGGCTCGAAGCAGGCCGAGCGCTATCCCCTGCACATGCTGTCCGATCAGCCGGCCGACAAGCTGCACAGCCAGCTCGACCACAGCCCGCACGCGCGCGCCACCAAGGTCAAGGGCCGCCAGCCGGTCACGCTTCATCCCGCCGATGCTGCCGCCCGCGGCATTGCCGACGGCGACCTCGTGCGCGTGTTCAACGACCGCGGCGCCTGCCTGTCGGCGGCACGCGTGTCGGACCGGATCCGGCGCGGCGTCGTGCGGCTATCCACCGGCGCTTGGTTCGATCCGTCCGACGCCGGCTCGAACCAGCCACTGGAGAAGCACGGCAATCCGAACGCGCTCACGCTCGACATCGGCGCCTCCAAGCTCAGCCAGGGCTGCATCGCCCAGACCTGCCTGGTCGAGATCGAGCGATTCGACGGTCCCGCACCGCCGGTGACGGCACACAAGCTGCCGGAGTTCGTGAAGCGCTGAGCATCGCGATCACATAGCCGGGAACGATGTCGACCTCAGCGATGTCGAGGTCTGCTACAAGATGTTCACGCGCGCAGCACGGGATAGCATCGACCTGTCATGCGACGACTTCGGCGTGGAGATACAAATCTCGGCGCAACTGGCTCTTGCACGCCGTTGGCGAATCTACGAGACCGGCATCTCCTACTACGGACGTACTTACATGGAAGGGAAGAAGATTGCCTGGAAGGATGGCTTCAAGGCGCTATGGTATATTCTCAAGTTTCGCGTCACCCGCTAGCGCGTTGCCCTTCGATCGTCCGGCTTGGAGACCGCTATGGCACGAGCTTCCTAGCCTATGCCGGTACCGCTGGTCTCAGTGCCTCCACCGAGTGGATGACGTTCATTTCACCCTGCCCCATGTCGGAAGCGCGGCAATGGCGTTCGTCGGCTTCTTCTCCGGGACGCTGGCGAACTTCCAACCACGAGACGAGAGCGTGATCGAGACTGTTCGCAATCATTCGATTTCTGCTTCCCCTCAAAACCGGCGCGCGGCCAGAAAGGAAAGGCCCGTCCTTGCAGACGGGCCCTACGCACGCGACTACTCGAAACTGTCGATCAAGCAGCGGCCTTCGTGAGCTTCTCAATGCGCTCCTGGACCGGGCGGACGACGTCGTCCGCGGCCTTGCGCATGTAGGCGCCGAGATCCTGGGCCTGCGCGATGCGGGTCTCCAGGCGGCCGCGCCAGTACTTGGCGGTGATGTCGAACGCCTCGATCGCCGTCTTGGCGGCGACCAGGTCGCGCATCGCGGCGAAGCCGGCATCGGCATCTTCCTTGGCAATCTCGAGGGCCTTCAGGCTGATCCGGGTGGCGCCTTCGTGCGCCTGGGTGAACTGGGTGTTGAGCTCGGCCGACGCCGTCTGGGCGGCCTTGTTGATCTGCTCGAAGCTCTCGGTCGCCTTGCGGACGCCGATCTGGGCGAACTCGCGGACGCGCTCGCCGGCGGCCTTGGTGGTCTCGTTGGCGTGCTCGATGACGCTGTCGATGGCAGTGTTGGGGGTGGTCATGGGTGGTTCCTGCTCGGGTTGAAAGACGGGTGGATGATTGTACTGACGAGGCGTATATGGGATTACAATGGTGCGCCGCAACATAAATTTGTGCAGTGCGATAGTGAATCTCGTTTATGATTGTTAATCAATAGATTAGGCTTAGACAAAAAAGAGCCGAACCGAGCCGGCACGACGTTTCGGGAGGAGCGCCATGGATCAGCAGCTGTCGGGCATCGATGCGTCCTTTCTCTATCTTGAGACGCCGGAGACCCCCATGCACGTGGCGGGCCTCACCTATTTCCAGTTGCCCGAAGGGTTCGAGGGCAGCTTCTACCAGCACTTCCGCCGCTTCTTCGAAGGCCGCCTGCACACGATTCCGATCTTCGCCAAGCGCCTGGCGCCGTCACTCTATGACCTCGACCATCCGGGTTGGGTCGATGCCGACGACCTCGACCTCGACTACCATCTGCGCGAGACGACGCTGCCCGCACCGGGGACCGAAGCGCAGCTCGAGGAAGTCATCGGGCGTCTGCATGCCAATACGCTCGATCGCAGCCGGCCGCTCTGGCAGTTCTACGTCATCTCCGGCCTGGAGAACGGCCAGGGCGTTCTCTACTCGAAGGTCCACCACGCCGCGATCGACGGCGGGGCCGGCATGGCCATCAACAAGGCGCTCTACGACGTGACGCCGACGCCGCGCGAGGTCGCACCGCCGCCTCCCCGGCCGGCCGCTACCAAGCCCGCGCCGAGCTCACCCACGGCAGTCGACCCGCTCAAAGGCATAACTGACATCATGAGCAACATGATGCGCCAGCAGGTTCGCCTGTGGCAGGCCGCACCGGACATCGTCAACGCCGTGACCAACACCTTCCTCGCCAAGCCGGGCGAGACGCCGAAGGCGCTCAGCACGCTGCAGAGCCTGGTCAGCCAGTTGCCCACGCTGAACGCCCCCAAGACCCCGTTCAACGCCACCATCACGCGCGAGCGCAGCTACGCTGCGCGCACGATCTCGCTCGGCGATGCCAAGGCAATCGGCAAGGCAAGCGGGGCCAAGCTGAACGACGTCGTCATGGCGATCTGCGCCGGCGCGCTGCGCCGCTATCTGCAGGAGAAGGGCCAGCTCCCGGACAAGCCGTTGATCGCCGGCGTGCCGATCAGCCTGCGCGAGCCTGGCGACACCCGGCAGAACAACCAGGTCTCCGGCATGCTGTGCCAGATCGCGACGGACATCGCCGATCCGGCCGAGCGGCTGCGTGCGATCGTGAAATCCTCCTCCGAGTCCAAGCAGATCGCCGGCACGTTTCGCGACGCCGTACCCCAGGATTTCGCCTTCGTCGGCGCCCCGATCCTGCTGCAGCTCGTCATGCTGGTCTATGGCCGCAGCGGGCTCGCCGACCGCCTGCCGATGCCGATGAACGTCACCATCTCCAACGTGCCCGGCCCACCAATGCCCCTCTATTGCGCCGGCGCCAAGGTGACGGCGCTTCATCCTGTCTCCATCCCGGCGCATGGCGCTGCCCTCAACATCACTGTGCAGAGCTACATGGATGCCTTGAACTTCGGCCTCACTGCCGATCGGCGGGCGGTGCCCGATGTCGCTCTCCTCGGCGACTATCTGGTCGATGCGGCGAAGGAGCTCGGGAAGTCGGTGATCCGCAACTGAGAAGGGCTGTCCGTCGCGCTTACCTGCAGCCCCTGTCGCGTCAGCCTGCCCCGGGGACAAAGGTCTTCATCTGAAATTCATCCGCGCCCAGCCGCTCCAGGCGAATTGACATCGGCAGGAGCATTCTCGGGTCCGCGGTATGAACCCCACCGCACGGCATCTCCAAGGTGCGAGCACCCAGCCTGGCCTTCCACATCCTGCGCTCGTGAAAGCTGGTGCCGACGGGTTCAACGCTGATCTGACGAATTTCAGCGACGATCTCATTGGCCCGCCGCTCGATCTCCGCGCCGAGCCCGTCGAAATCGGCCCAGAACCGCCCGCTGGCGAGGCCGGCCTTTCGGGCTGACTTCCCGATGCGATATCGATCGACACTGCCGTACTCGACGATACGGGACTCGCCAATCAGCTGTTGATCGGTATCCGGATTGCCCAAGGAATCGAGACGGATCGTCCTATCCCAATAAGGCGCCGTTACGGCATTGAGAGCGATGGCAGCGACGTGGCATCCAGTGTGCCCGCAGGCAATGGCTGTCCGGTAGGCATGATCCACGAAAAGCTCTATCGGCTGCCCGACCTGAAAGCCTGGACTGGCCTGCCGCCCGACAACGTGCCCGACACTCCATTGCCAGGCCGCATCGGCCCGCTTGACGCTCTTGTCGGAATTGAGGCGCATGGCGCCACTCGCCACGTCAACACCAACGAGCACCGCCCTTTCGACAGGAACCCTCGCACTCCCCGTCACCGCAACCTCTCCTCGATCGGAAGGTTGATCCGGCCACCACGGATCCAGGGGATGGAAGGGCGTCCGGTCAGTCACGACGCACCATGATCCCTCAACCAGCTCTGGCAACGCCGTGATCGTGCACGCAGCGCTTTCATCGCCCTCCGGATACGTCACGATCGTCGGGGTCATGCCAGTCCTCGCGATGCACTCAGGCAAAGGAAAAGGTCGTGTCGATTATTCGTTCGTTGCGATATCTCTCCTCGTCCATGGACGCAACATCGCGGCGCGCATAGATTCGCTGAAGCCATCGATCGGTTCCATCATATCGCGGATTGAATATCGACCGCGCATGAATGGACCGGCGATTGTCAATAATGAGCATCTCTCCCGGGTTGAGCCTTACGTAGTTGTACACCTTCTTCACCGTCTCCTTGACCAGTGCAAAGGCTCGTGCGGCATCGCGATCGATCGGTTGAGTCTGCTCGAGATCGAACTTCATGAAGGGATCGTAGCCGCCACCATACAACAACGGAACCTTGGGACCACCGATGGCTCTCTGGCTCTGTCCTGTTGCCCCGAACGAATAGTCGATCCCCGCTCGGTAGCGAGGCTGAAACAGGATCTGCCGCAGCGAGATGGGCACATGAGCCAAAACGTTGGCGACGCTGGCCACGGCAGTCATCGCGCTTTGTTCGTGGTCGCTGCGCAGGCATAGAAGAACCACGAAATCGGGAAGCTCCGGATGGAACACCTGCTCGGTATGCCACTCCAGGAAAATTTTTGAGCTGCCAGCCGACGGTTCGCGCTCCTCCGCAGCAATCGGGCATACGTTCTGGAATATCTCTCCGTCGTGGTGAACGCTGTAACCGATCGGGTCGCCGAGCGCCTGCCCGATCATTCCCAGCCAGCTCTCGCTCCAGAACGTGGCCTTCTCCCTCGGAGGGATCTTGTTGCCCGGCGTAGGAGGCAGCACCGGATCCAAGGGAAGCCCCATGATGTGCAATATGCCAAAGCCATTGCCGTTGCGTTTGAAGTCAATCACTGCGCGCCGGAACTGTTCAGGCAAAGTATGAAATCGAAATTCGCATTCCCTCAAAAACTCCTCCCGAGCCTCGTATGGATTGGGCAAGCCCCCGATTGCGCGGTCGAACGCAGGCTTGTCGATCTCGAGACCGAAGAGATGGTTACCCGGAATTTCCCGAAGATCCCGGCCTTTCGGAAAGTCCCATACACCGGAGCCACGCTGCAGGACGGCAATCTTGCCCTTCTCCACGTCCTTGTTGGGTCGCTGCAAAAGCCAGCTGGCAATATTGAGGAGCAGTCGAACATTGTCGCTCTGCCCGATGTAGGCTAGCGAAAAGAGATCGCTATCCCCAATGGCCACGACGCGGCCTTTGCCAACCGTTGACGCCGCACAGACGCACGCTCCTTCCGGCGTCGAGATCACCGTGCAAGGTGCAGCGTCACTGTCATCGCTCTCCGCAAGCGAAAGAGAGCAGCCACGATGATACGTAATCTCGAAAACGTCGTTGCATATTGCATGCTGCGACGAGACGATAATGGGGAAATGTCTGGTTTGGACCGATTCCAGGTCAGGGCGCGGGCGCGCAATCGAATCATTGTTGAATTGCAAACCCAGCGGTCGAACAACGTCGTTGACGTTGCTCTCCCACATATCAATATTGTATTCGCCTACAATGAGCAGCCCTCCACCATTGCGGACATACTCAACAAGGCAGGCGATCTCGGCGTCGGAAAAAATCGGTTCCCCCCCAACGTTTGGTTCCACCGAGCTGCGGGCCGGATGCACTATTATGACGAGCTCGGAATTCCTTATTGTTTCGGCGTTCCAGCTCACCATCGCGGACGAACCCAACCCCAGCTCTTCGCTGAAGAGTTCCGACAGATGGCCGTAGTAGTAGTTTTCAGGACGCGTTCCCGCGATCCTGAGAGCGAGATCCTTGCGAATAGTCCAAGTTTCTCCGTGCGATTCTTCGAAGATGATCATTCTGACAAACACCCCCGGCAACGTTCGAAGTCTCGCCTGAAACCCCAGACACGGCAAATGAAAAGGTCCTCGAACCGCCGGCGATACGCTGCACCTGTCCGTCAGATGTGCCCTGCAACTCGTTGAGATGGCGCTACTTTTGTTTATCGCCTTCCCCTACCTGAGATTGCAGACGGTTCACTTAGTCGCGCCGACCAGATGACGAACCCGCGATCTCTCGGGACAATGGAATGTTCGCTCCCGCCATGCCCGGCCGTGCGGATTGCCGCATCCTTTCCGACAATGGGCCCGTCGCTGCACATCAGGCGATCGCCCCGGAAGTCCCGCGCTTCGATCTGAAGCCCGACCTCAGCGATCGGCTTCCGACATGCCTCGCACTCGCCACCCATCAGCCGTGGATTTTCTTCGATCGCGGCGGGCAACGTCGCTGCCGTGGAAACTATGTCCTCAGCATGACAGCGAACACGGAAACTGGCGCCTTTGGTGATTGAACTCCTTCCGTGGAACAGCCAGATGTGAGAGTCTGGCTACGCTCACGAGGAGATCCCATGACGGCCGCCGCCCAAGCGCTGCATCCACCATCGCGAACGCTCCTGCTGCTCGAGGGCCGCGCTGTCCAGGAACTGGGCGCTTTCATGCTGTTGCGGCCGTGGCTGGCCGCAGCGCCGCGCGGCGACGGCCATCCCGTGCTGGTACTCCCCGGGCTTCTCGCCAGTGACCTGTCCACCCGACCGCTGCGCAGCTTCCTCAAGAACCAGGGCTACGCGGCGCACGGTTGGGACCAGGGCCGCAATCTCGGGCTGCGCCCGGGCGTGGAGCAGGCGATGATGGAGCGGATCGAGGAACTGTATGCGCGCCACGGCGGCCGCAAACTCAGCCTCGTCGGCTGGAGCCTCGGCGGCATATACGCCCGCCAGCTCGCCAAGCGCCTGCCTGACAAGGTGCGCCTTGTGATCAGCCTGGGCAGCCCGTTCACCGGCAGTCCCAAGGCGACGAATGCCTGGCGTGTCTACGAGCTCACCTCCGGGCAGCGGGTCGACGATCGAGACAATCACATCGCCGGAGCGCTCGCCGATCCGCCGCCTGTGCCCACCACATCGATCTTCAGCCGCTCCGACGGCATCTGTGCCTGGCAGACCTGCCTCAACGAGGAGCGCGACGAGGTCGAGAACATCGAGGTCTACGGCAGTCATTGCGGCCTCGGCCATCATCCCGCCGCCGTCTACGCCATCGCCGATCGCCTGGCCCAATCGGAAGGCCAATGGCAGAAGTTCGACCGCTCGGGCTGGAAGAGCCTGGTCTATCCGGACTGGCGCCGGGGTTAGGACGCCCTTGGATTGGCCTCCCTCGGTAGTCGGGGAGGTGCCCCGTCATACGGGGCGGAGGGGGTAGATCTTCCACTGGAAGCGCGCCACTCCGATGGCGCTCATCTTGTGGATCACAGACCCTATGAGCGCCATCGGAGTGGCGCGCTTCCAGCTATGAAATCCCTCCCCGTCGCCGTATGACGGCGACACCTTCCCAGCGAAGCTGGGAAGGAAAGGAAGTGGCTACTTCCTCCTCTCCACGGTGGCACGGATCTCCTCGTAGGACTCCTTCATCCTGTCCTGGACGATCTTGAAGGCCTCGGTGCTGGACCTCTGCACCAGCTCGGCGATGTCGCGCGTGTTGGTGATGGCGGCTTCCATCGCCTTCTTGGCGAACTCGGCCTGCTTGGCCATGATCTCCTGGGGATTGCCCGCCGGCTTGTATTGCTGGACCATCGCGGTGACGTCCTTCACCGCCTCGTCGAAGACTTCGCGCTGCTTCTTGGCGACCTCGGTCGCGCCGCCAGCCACCGCCTGCCACGACTTCGTCATGGCCTCAAGGTTCTTCTGGTGATGCTCCATGATCTTCGACATATCGAGCGCGGGAACCTTGAGCTGCTCGCCCAGATTCTTGAACATATCCATGAAGCTGTTGGGTGCGTCGGCCATACGAACCTCCCGTCGGTCAGAAACGAAGCTTCACCCCCTGTTCCAGCACATGCAAGACCAAACCGGCAAGGCCACCGATCAGCGTTCCATTGAAGCGTATATATTGGAGGTCGGGCCCGACCGTGAGCTCGATCCGGTCGACCAGCATGTCGATGTCCCATGACTTGACCTGATCGGCGATGAATCGGCCGACTCCGCTCTTCTGCTTCTGCACGAAGTCGGCCAGCACACGCACCATGCCTCGGTTGATCTCGCCCCGGATTTCCGGGTCGCGCGCCAGCTGGGCGCCGGTCTCGACCAGCATGACCTCGAGCTGGCGGCCGATCTGGCCGTCGGCGCCCTGTGCGTCGCGCTCGAGGAACATGCGCAGGCTGTCCCAGGCGTCTTCGGCGATGGCGGCGATCTCCGGCCGCGCCAGCATGTCGCGCTTGAGGCTTTCCGCGCGCCGGGCGAACTCCGGCGACGTGCGCAGGCGCTCGATGAAACCTGTCACGAATTCGTCGAACTCGGCCCGCAGCGGATGATGGCGATCGGCCCGGGCGTCCTGGATGAAGGCATTGGTCGAGGCGACAATCTTCCGCAGCAGATAGGCGTCGGCCCGATAGAGGTTGAACAGCGCCGGCAGCTCCTTGCGGATCTTCTCGCGCATGGCCGCCAGCGTTTCCTCGTTGCCCAAAACCTTCTCGAGCGCTGCCAGCAATTCGTCGAGCAGACGCTGATGGCGGCCTTTTTCGGTGACGGCGCTCAGCATCCCAGCCGCCAGGGGAGCAAGCTCGACCCGCTCCAGCTCCGTCATGATGCGCTTGCCGAGAAAGCCCTTGAGGCCCGACTGCTCGATGGCGCCGAGCGTCTGGGGCAGCAGGCGCAGCGCGAAGCCGGCGAGCGCATGGGCCCGGTCGCGGTCGGACAGCCATTCTGCCACCAGGGCGGCGAAGTCGACTTCGCGCAGGCGTGCCTCGACCGGGTCGGGGGCAAGGAAGTTGCTCTCGATGAAGCTGCCCAGCGTGTCGGCGATGCGCAGGTGATTGCGCGGAATGATCGCAGTGTGCGGGATCGGCAATCCGAGCGGCCGGCGGAACAGGGCGATGACGGCGTACCAGTCGGCGAGGCCGCCGACGGTCGCCGCGGCGGCGAACGCCGCCACGTAGCCCCACGCCCAATGGCTCGGCTCGAGGTGCCGCGCCACCAGGAACAGCGTAGCCGTGGACGCCAGCAGCGCCGTCGCCGCGAGCTTGATGCGGCGAAGCTGCCGGGCGCGCTCGCGATCGTCCGTCAGAGTCCTGCCTCGTCCATCAGGTGCCTGCCCATACGTCGAGCACGTAGCGATCGTCGGCGGCGAGCGTCTCCATCCACGCCTCGCTGGCCGAGTCGCCGGCGCGCGATTTCTCGCCGTGGATGGCCATCAGGGCGCGCTTGACGTCCGGCTCCATGTGACTGCCGTCACCACAGACATAGATGATGGCGCCCTGCTCGATCAGTGACCAGACACCGTCAGCCTGTTCGTTCAGAAGGTCTTGTACATAGGTCTTCTTGCCGGCGTGGCGCGAAAAGGCGACGTGCAGATCGACGATGCCGGCGGCAGCGTGCTCCCTGAGCTCTTCGGCATAGATGAAGTCCTGCTCGGGATGACGGCAGCCGAAGAACAGCATGGCCGGGCCCAAGGTACGTCCCTGGGCGGCGAGCGCCGCACGCTCACGCAGAAAACCGCGGAAGGGCGCCAAGCCGGTGCCCGGGCCGATCATGACGATCGGAGCCGCAGGATCGACCGGCAAGCGGAAGCCGGCCTTGGTCTCCTTGACGAAGGCCTGCACGGTGGCGCCAGCCACCTGTCGAGCGAGATAGTTCGAACAGACGCCGTAGTAGACACCCGTGCCCGAGCGCGCCGGCCCTTCCACGACCGCCGTGGTGATCGAGCAACGCGCGCCATCGGCGACCGGCGACGACGAGATCGAGTAGTAGCGTGGCACCATCAGCGGCACCATCTCGAGGAAGGCTGCGAACGGCAGCTCGCAGGCCGGATGCTCCTCAAGCAGGTCGAGCACCGACTTGCGCTTGGCGAGAACCTCGCCACGAAAGCGATCCTCGGCCAGGAGCGATTCGAGCTTGGGGCGCGTGAACGGACACCGCGTGTGCTGCGCCATGGTCTGGACCTGCTTGCGTGTGGCCGGAAGCTGCAGCTCGACAAACTCCGACAGCAGCCGGTGAACGGCGATCGCCTCGCCGACCGGCAGCTGGGCGCGCCGTCCTTCCGCGGCGGACAGCACGACATGCGCTCCCGGGGCAAACCCGAAGCGGCGCTGGGCACGCTCGACCAGGGCCGCGCCGTTCTCCGGCACGATGCTGAGATGATCGCCGGCGCGATAGCCGACGCCGTCGGGCAGCAGAACCTCGATGTGACGGGTGCTGCGGCCCGATGTCCCGGCATTCTGCAGCTCACGATTCACGAGGACACGCATCGGCAAGGCGCCCGCCGCGCCGATCAGCGGATGGGCCGGCGGTTTGTCGACCGCCAGCACGTGATAGAGCGGTTCATGAGCGAGGCCCGTTTCACCTTCCAGCTTGACGCCGAGCTTGCCAGCCAACGCCGGCATTAGCGGCTCGTTCCACGCCTGGAAGTGACCATCGAGATCTTCCTTGGCATCGCCCTCGCCGCGCGGATAAAGCCGCTCCGCCCCTTTCGCCGTCATCAGCTCGTCGATCCGGCGAGGCACGGCCTGGTAGGTCGAGGCCCAGTCGCGATTGCCGCAGCCGAACACCGTATAGCGCACGCCGGCCAGCGATCCGGGCGCGGCGTCCTCGAGCGCGGCAATGAAGGCGCCCGCATTGTCGGGTGGGCTGCCGTTGTACGACGCGCAGACGATCGCGACGGCGCCCTCGGTGGGGATGCTGCCGGCGCTGTCGTCCAGGCTCGCGAGCGATGCCGTAAAGCCCTGGACTTCACCCGCTTCGGCAATCGTGCGGGCCAATTCCTCGGCTGTCCCCATGTTCGAGCCGAACAGCACGGTGAGCTTCGTCCCATGGCTGCGCGCCGACTTCTTCGCAGGCGCCTTCCTGGACGCGGGCTTTGCCAGCACGGCCGCGCCGCTGCCGCGCACCACGTCAGGCCGTAGACGGACGCGCATCATCAGTCCCTCTGGCTTGATGGTGAGCGATTCCTTGATCTTGAGCTGGTAGCGCGCGTGATCGATCAGCCGGAAGCGTTGCAGGATCAACCCGAGCACCAGGGTGGCCTCGGTCATGGCGAACTGCCGGCCGATGCAGGCACGCTGGCCGTTACCGAACGGCTTGAAGGCGTGCGGCGGCATCCTGGCCTCGCGCTCGGGCGCGAAATTGTCGGGATTGAATATTTCGGCCTGCGGCCCCCACACGGATTTGTCGCGATGCAGCATCGCCGTCAGCACGGTGACGAAAGTGCGCTTGCGCAGCTTGTATTTCCCGCCAATCGTCTCGTTCTGATAGGGGTACAGGCCGAAGGCCGGGGCAGTCGGCCACAGGCGCAGCGATTCCTTCAGGATCTGACCGATATAGATCAGCTGGTTCACCTGCTGTGCGGTCGGCCGGGCATTGACGTCGCGGCCGAGCACGCGGTCGACCTCCTCGTACGCCTTCTGGATAACGTGCGGATTGTTGAGCAGAAAGTAGATCGCGAACGACAGCATGCCGCTGGTCGTCTCATGCCCGGCGATCAGGAAGGTGTTCATCTGATAGCGGATGTTGACGTCGTCCAGCCGCTCGCCGCTCTGCCGGTCGACGCCTGACAGCATGTAGCCCAAGAGGTCAGGCTTGACGGTTTCGTCGGCCGGGATCTCGCGCCGTTCCCGGATGATGCGGTCGGCGATGCCGTTCATGAAGCCGACGTCCTGCTCGAGCTTCTTGCGGCTCTTGCGCTGGGTGATGTCCTCGAGCGGCAGGCCGCGCATCTTCATCACTGCCTCGAGGGCGCGCACCAGCGATTCGACGTAGGGATGGTTGTCGCTGCGATAGAACGAGTTGAAGCGGTAATTGAATCCGCACAGGCCGATCGTATCCAGGGTGAGCGCGGTCATGTCGCGCACCACGTCGATCTCCTCGTCGGCGTTCAGCCGCTCCCACTTGGTGACGAGCTGCTCGGCGATGTCGAGCATGCCTTCGTGATAGGTCTGCATCATGCGGTGGGCGAAGGTCGGCAGCAGGATGTTATGTGCCTTCTGCCAGTTGGGCTCCTGTGTCTCGGCAGTGAACAGCGCGTCGCCGCCCAGCATGCGGACCCGGCGCAGCGAGCCGCGCACCGCCTTGTCGAAGCGCGTCTCGTCGCACAGCTCGGCAACGAGGTCAGCGCCCGATACGACAACAAGAGGGGTGCCCATCATGTCGAGCCAGAAGATCGGCCCCTGCTCGCGGGAGATCCGCATGAGGTCCTGGATGGGAGCGTCGCCATCGACGGTGAGCATGTTGCCCAGCACGGGCGTGCGCGGCGGATGCGGAATGGGATGAAGCTTGTTGCGCGCCATGGGCGGGGCGATCCTTCTGTCTTTCTCGATATCGTTTTGCCGGCATATTGCCCTGCCGCGTTGCAACGCGAAACACCGCCGTGCCCCGAACTGTCGTATAGTGCGCCGTCACTTCTACCGGGAGGCAAGCGTGAAGGTCGGATTCATCGGCGTCGGCAACATGGGCGGCCCCATGTGCCGCAACATCGTCAAGCGCAGCAATCACCAGGTTTCGGTGTTCGACCTCAACGCCGCCGCCGTGAAGACCTGCACCGACCTCGGCGCGACCGCGGCCAAGTCGATCGCCGACGTGACCAAGGGCGCCGACGTGATCATGACGTCCCTGCCTATGCCCAAGGATGTCGAAGCCGTCACCCTGGGCGACGGCGGTATCCTCGCCAACATCGGCAAGGGCCAGACCTACATCGATCTCAGCACCAACGCGCCGTCCATGGTGAAGAAGATCGGTGCGGCGATGGCGGCCAAGGGCATCGCCATGCTCGACGCGCCGGTGAGCGGCGGCACGGTGGGTGCCGAGGCCGCAACCATCGCCATCATGGTCGGCGGCGACAAGAAAGTGTTCGACGATGCCCTGCCTGTGCTGCAGTCGTTCAGCGCCAACGTGATCCACATGGGCGAGCTCGGCAGCGGGACGGTGGCCAAGCTGGTCAACAACATGATGGCGTTCTGCAACGCCGCGGCGGCAGCCGAGGGGTTGATGCTCGGCGTGACCGCCGGCCTCGACCCGCAGAAGCTGATTCAGGTCGTCGCCAACTCGAGCGGCAACTCGAACGCTTTCAAGAGCTTCTCGGAGCGCGCCCTGTCGGGCCGCCTGGAGCCGAGCTTCGCCCTCAACCTTGCGTACAAGGACCTCCATCTCGCCCTCGAGCTGGGCGACGAGCTCGGCGTGCCGCTGCCGCAGGGCTCCTCGACCCACAACCTGCAGCGCCTGGCGCGCGGCATGGGACACGGCCCCAACGACAGCTCGGCGATCCTGAAGGTCTACGAGTCGGCACTCGGCCGCACGGTCAAGCGGTAGGCCCCGCTGGGAGCGCGCCACTCTTCAAACTCCTCCCCAACTCTGTTGGGGAGGTGTCGCCGTCTTCGGCGACGGAGGGGTCATGAGCAACGAGACTGAGGCTCATGACCCCTCCGCCCCGTAAGACGGGGCACCTCCCCAGCGAAGCTGGGGAGGATAGTGAGAGTATCGTTCAGCCGAGATGCTCGGCGATCAGCGCCGCCACGGGCCCGGCATGCGTCTCCGCGAGGTCATGGTCGCCGCCCGGCACGACGTGAAGTCGGGCGGCCGGCAGGCGAGCCTGCAAGTGCTCTCCCACGGCGACGGGACTGATCGGATCGGCATCGCCCCAGATCAGGAGCGTCGGGGCGGTGATCTTCTCGACCGGCAGGCTGGGCGACGATCTCGACGCCGTGATCCATTCCGCCGCCCGGGGATATGACTTGCGATAGCTGGCTCGCCAATCCGAGCCGCCGAGGCCGGCCATATCGACCCCGCCGGACGTAACGGTCAGCACCAGCCTGCGCACGCGATCGGGAAGCGCCAGCGCCAAGCGGGCCGCAATGACCCCGCCCATCGACTGGGCCACCAGGTCGACAGGCTCATCCATATGCTTGGCGACCAGCCCGACCAGATCGTCGAGGCTCGTGATCGCCGGATCATGCGGCTGATCGCCGAGCCCCGGCCAACCAAAATAATGCTTCGGCCATTCCGCCGGAAGACGCGACCCGACCGGCTTCCAGAAGTCGGGGGAAGCGCCAGCGCCGGGCAGGAACAGAATCCTCGTCATATCGAAACCCTGTCGGTGAAACGGCCCTCGACTGACGAACACGGCGCCAGCCCTTTCGTGATCCCGCCAATTCCTGCTCGCGCTCGTCGGCTTGATCAATGCAGGACTGAGACAGTACGACTGTCATCCCGAGCGCAGCGAGGGACCTTTTACTGCGGCCTTAAAAGGTCCCTCGCTGCGCTCGGGATGACAGCGATTTTGCATCACATCAGGACGAACATCATGATGACCGCCGCGGCCATGATCGCCGTGGCACTCCACCCGAGGAGGAGTTGCCAAGGGGCGGCGACGAACTTGCCCATGAGCTTGGGTCGGCTGACCATGATCATCATTGCCGCCATGATCGGCACGACGATCACGCCATTCAGCACCGCGCTCCAGACCAGTGCCTTGATCGGATCGAGCGACGTGAACTCGACCGACACGCCGAGCAGAATGGCAACGGCGATCACGAGGTAGAACGGCCGCGCCTCGTTCAGCGGTCGCTCGAGGCCGGTGCGCCACCCGCGCGCCTCGGCGGCGGCGTAAGCCGCCGAGCCCGCCAACACGGGGATGGCCAGCAGGCCGGTGCCGATCAGACCGAGACTGAACAGAATGAATGCTGCGTCGCCGGCGATCGGTCGCAACGCCTCGGCGGCCTGCTCGGCCGACTGGATATCGGTCTTGCCGCTGGCGTGCAGGGTCACCGCCGTCGTGAGAATGATGAAGAAGGCAATGAGGTTCGAGATCGCCATGCCGGCCCAGGTCTCCCAGCTGATGCGGCTCAGCTCGCGATTTGCCTGCTCGGGATGCACGATCAACGGTCCGGCATCGGGATCGGCTTCTTCTTCCTCGACCTCTTGGGAACTCTGCCAGAAGAACAGGTAGGGGCTGATGGTGGTACCGAAGATCGCGACAATCAGCGTGAAAGATTCACCCGACAACTCGAAGCGAGGCACGAAGGCACCGGCTCCGACAGCCTGCCAATCGATCTTCACGCTGAATACCACGCCGACATAGGCAAGCAGGGAAAAGGTGAACCACTTCAACAGCCCGACATAGCGGTGATAGGGCACGAAGACGATGGCCAGCAGGGAACCAATCGCGAAGGCGATCGTGAAGAGGTGCGTGCTCCCCCCGCCCAGCATCAATCGCGCCGCCGCGCCCATCGCAGCGAGGTCGGCGCCGAGGTTGATCGTGTTGGCCAGGAACAGCAGCAGCACGAGGGCCGTGACGACGCTGCGCGGAAACACCAGGGCCATGTTGCCGGCGAGCCCGCGGCCGGTGACCCGCCCGATGCGGGCGCTGACCGACTGCACCGCGACCATGAGCGGCCACGTCAGGACCACCGTCCACAGGAGAGCGAAGCCGGTCCGGGCGCCAGCCTGCGAGTAGGTGGCGATGCCGCTGGGGTCATCGTCCGCCGCGCCGGTGATGATTCCAGGACCCAGCTTCCTCAGCAGAGACTGAGAACTCGTTCGTTCACTCAAGCGGGACTGCGCCGCGGTCATGGATCGGGGCGAAACGGCCGTGGCCCTTCGTAGTTCCCGATGTAGCTCATGTGCGTGATGAGACCGGTACCTCCGCGCCACAAATGCAGGGCCACTCCCGGTGGCTCCATCATCATCGACAACGGTGCCTGGTCGTGCAGGTCGAGCGTCGCCTGATGTGCCGTGCTGGGGGCCACGGAGGCGATGGTGCCGGCCCAGCGCACCTGGATCGGGCGATGGACATGCCCGCACAGCGCGCGCTCGACGTGACCGTGGCGCTGCACAAGCTCGGCCAGGCGCGGCTCGCCTTCCCGCAATCGATGGCCGTCGAAGGCCGTGATGCCGCAATCAAAAGGTGGATGGTGCAGGAACAGGATCGTCGGCTGGGCGCTTTCGGCAAGGCGCGCCTCCAGCCAGTCCAAGCGCTCGGCGCACAATTCGCCATGCGTCTTGCCGGGCGTCAGCGTGTCGAGCGCGACCAGGCGCATAGGCCAGCCCTCGATCGTGTACTGCAGGAAACCGGTCCGCGGCAGATAGGCGTGATCGGGGAAGACCTCGCGCAGAGGATCCCGGGCGTCGTGATTGCCCGGGATCAGGTAAACCGGCCTGTCGAGCGGCGCCAGGAGGCGGCGAAGCAGTTGATACTCCTCCACCTTGCCGCCATCGACGAGATCGCCGGTGGCCAGCACGATGTCGGGCTGCGGATCGAGCGCCTTCACGTGCGCCACGGCCCGCTCGAGGAATCCGGCCGTATCGATGCGCTTGAAGAGCAGCTCGCCCGGCGGCTTGATGTGCATGTCGGAGATCTGGGCGATCAGCATGGATGGTCCTATCCGCGAAAGCCGTTGACGATGGGATAACGACGCTCCCGGCTGACATTGCGCGCCGTGATCTTCACCCCCGGGGGCGCCTGCCGGCGCTTATACTCCGCCGCCTCGAGCTGGCGCCACACGCGGTCGACGACGGCGCGGTCATGCCCCTCCCTCGCCAGCGTTTCGGCATCGAGATCACGCTCGATCAGACCGCGCAGGATGGCGTCGAGCGACGGATAAGGCGGCAGGGAGTCCTCGTCCTTCTGGTCGGCGCGCAGCTCGGCCGACGGCGGCTTGTCGATGATACGCTCTGGGATCACGTGGCCGACCGGCCCGACGGATCCCTCGGGCCAGTGGTGATTTCGCCATCGGCAGAGCTCGAACACGGTGGTCTTGTAGACGTCCTTCAAGACGTTGAAGCCGCCGCACATGTCGCCATAGAGCGTGGCATAGCCCACCGCCATCTCCGACTTGTTGCCGGTCGTCACCACCATCCCGCCGAGCTTGTTCGACAGCGCCATCAGGGTGACGGCGCGGGCGCGGCTCTGGATGTTCTCCTCGGTGACGTCTGGGGCGGCATTGCCGAACAGCGGCGTCAGCATCCTGGCATACGCCTCGATAGCCGGCTCGATGTCGACGATGTCGTGACGGACACCCAGGGCCTGGGCGCAGGCCTTGGCGTCTTCTAGCGAAGCACCGCTGGTGTAGCGCGAGGGCATCATCACCGTATGCACCCGTGACGGTCCGAGCGCATCGACGGCCAGCGCCGCCGTCAGCGCCGAATCGACGCCGCCCGACAAGCCGATCAGGACGGACGGGAAACCGGTCTTGTTCACATAGTCGCGCAGGCCCAGCATCATCGCCTGGTAGATCGAGTTGAGGTCGGAGAGCTCGCGCGCGATTGCCGCGGACTGGCACTCCCAGCCATTGGTGCCCCGGCGGAACTCGATGGTCGCGACTTCCTCGCGGAACGACGCGAGCTTGGCCTTGAGCGCCCGGTCGGCGCCGAGCACGAACGAGCCGCCATCGAACACCAGCTCGTCCTGGCCGCCCACCTGGTTGAGGTAGACGAAGGGCAGGCCGCTTTCGACGACGCGCTGCACGCCGAGCTGCACGCGAATGTCGGTCTTGCCGACTTCGTAGGGCGAGCCGTTGGGCACCAGCAGGATCTCGCCGCCGGTCTCGGAGATGCATTCGACGACATCGGCCGTCCACACGTCCTCGCAGATCGGCACGCCGAGGCGCACGCCGTTGAAGACCAGCGGCCCCGGCATCGGCCCGGGCGCGAATACGCGCTTCTCGTCGAACACGCCGTAGTTCGGCAGATCGACCTTGAAGCGCTTGCCGATCACTTCCCCCTTGTTGAGGCAGATGATGGCGTTGTGCAGCTTGTCGGCCTCGCGCCACGGCGTGGTGACGAACAGCGCCGGCCCGCCGTCGCTTGTGTCGGCGCGCAGCGCTTCGACCGCCTCGTGACAGCGCTTCTGGAAGGCGGGCTTCAGCACCAGGTCCTCGGGCGGGTAACCCGACAGCACGAGCTCGGAGGTCAGGACCAGCTCGGCTCCCTGGCGCGCCGCCTCTGCTCGGGCGGCGCGGACCTTGGCGAGATTGCCGGCGACATCGCCGACTTTGGGATTGAGCTGGGCCAGCGCGACCTTCAGCGAATCAGACATGACGACCGGAGTCCAATTATGCTCACTATGAGTATAGTAGAGTAATGCTATTTATGAGCATAATAGGTGTCAAGCCGGCCTAGGTCGCCGCGACCGCCTCGATCTCGACCAGCATGCCGGGATCGGCCAGCCCCTGCACGATCAGGAGCGTCGAGGCCGGATACGGCTCCGCCGAAACGAACGCTGCGCGAGTCGCGCGATAGGGCTCGATGAAGCGGCTGTCGGTGAGGAAGACGTTGACCTTGACGATGTCGCGGAAGCCCATGCCGGCGGCCCTCAGCACCTGGCCGATGTTCTTCCAGGCCTGGGTGCACTGCTTCTCGATGCCGGCCTGCAGCTTGCCACGCGAATCGACGCCAACCTGGCCCGACATGAACAGCACACGGGCACCCTGCGGCACCTCGGCGCCCAGGCTATACTTGCCGGCCAGCGATACCGATTTGGGATTGTGATACGTGATGGCCATGATGGCTCCCCCTGTTTAAGAGAGCGCACGGTTTCAGGTCGGACAGGATGACGTCAAGCAGCAAGAGCGTTCACATTATCGGCGGTGGCCTCGCGGGCAGCGAAGCGGCCTGGCAGCTCGCGTCCGAGGGGGTCCCGGTCGTCCTGCACGAGATGCGGCCGCAACGCGCCACCGAGGCGCACCAGACCGAGTCCCTGGCGGAGCTCGTCTGCTCGAACTCCTTCCGGTCCGACGATGCGGCCAACAACGCCGTCGGGCTGCTGCACGAGGAGATGCGGCGGGCCGGCTCGCTGATCATGCGGGCGGCCGACGCCCATCGCCTGCCGGCGGGCGGCGCGCTCGCTGTCGACCGACACGGTTTCTCAGCCGCCGTGCAACAAGCCCTGTTGGACCACCCCCTGGTCGAGCTCATGCGCGAGGAGATGGCAGGCCTGCCGCCCGCTGCCTGGGACAGCGTGATCGTCGCCACCGGCCCGCTCACCTCCCCTGCCCTGGCCGACGCCATCCGCAGCCTGACCGGCGAGGACTCGCTCGCGTTCTTCGACGCCATCGCCCCTATCGTCCATCACGACAGCATCGATCTTTCGGTCGCCTGGAAGCAGTCGCGCTACGACAAGGGCAGCCCGGGCGGTGACGGCGCCGACTACCTCAACTGTCCGCTCGACAAGCCGGGCTACGAGGCCTTCGTCGCCGCCCTGCTCGCCGCCGACAAGACCGAGTTCAAGGAATGGGAGAGCAACACGCCCTACTTCGATGGCTGCCTGCCAATCGAGGTGATGGCGGCGCGCGGCCTCGACACGCTGCGCTTCGGGCCGATGAAGCCGGTTGGCCTGCGCGATCCGCGCACCGGCCGTCGCCCGTGGGCGGTCGTGCAGCTGCGCCAGGACAACGCGCTCGGCACCCTGTGGAACATCGTGGGCTTCCAGACCAAGCTGAAGCACGGCGAGCAGACGCGCGTCTTTCGCACCATCCCGGGCCTGCAGGGTGCCGAATTCGCCCGCCTGGGCGGTCTGCACCGCAACACCTTCCTCAACAGCCCGCGCCTGCTCGACGCGACGCTGCGGCTGAAGGCGATGCCGCGCCTGCGCTTCGCCGGCCAGATCACCGGCTGCGAGGGCTATGTCGAGAGCGCCGCCATCGGCCTGCTGACCGGACGCTTCGCCGCCGTGGAACGGCTGGGCCGCGCCCTGAGCGCACCACCGCCGACGACCGCCATGGGCGCCCTGCTCGGCCATATCACCGGTGGCGCCGACGCCACGACGTTCCAACCGATGAACGTCAATTTCGGCCTGTTCCCGCCGCTGCCCGGCACGCTGCGCGGCAAGGAACGCAAGCAGGCCCTGTCGGCCAGGGCGCTGCACGATTTCGACGAGTGGCTCGCGCCGGCTCCGCTCGCCGCGGAGTAGCGAACGCGCTCAAAGGGCGCGTTTCATTCTCCTCCCCACGCCTTGCGTGGGGAGGTGTCCGCGTCATCGCGGACGGAGGGGTCAGGGGCCGGGAGCGCGCGGTGGTGCCCATCTGCATTCTTCTCTCCCCACCAGCTGTGTTGGGGAGGTGTCCGCGGCCATCGCGGACGAGGGCTCATGATGTCCTCTCCTGGTGCCTTCAGACTCGGTGTGCGTAGTGAACGGGCGGCTGCTGATGAAGCGCCCGTCGTCGACCCGTTTCCGGCAGGACCCCGTGCGCGATCCCGGACGGAGCGAGCAGGTCGATGGCCTTGGGCACCGAACAGTTGCTTGGGCCGGAGCCCGAACGGCGGGCGCAAGGGAGCCGGAGGATGGCACAGATCAGAGCAGTTGTCGGCCTCGATGTCAGCGACAAGGTCGATGCCTGGTATTCGCTCGGCGTCGGCGGAGCGGACAGCAATACCCCGGAAGGCCGTCGCGGAGCTGCTGAGCTGGCTTCCGAGCACGCTGCTCGCCGGCGGTGATGGAAGCGACCGGCGGCTACGAAGAGAGCTGGGCGAAGTCGCTCGAGCAGGCTGGCGTGGAGGTGGTGATCGTCGATCCAGGTGCGTGGTCCGCCGGCCTTCGCCAGGGTCGGCGGGCCGGGCGAAGAACATCTCGATCGATGCCAGGATGATCGCCGGCACAGGACGACCTTTCACCGACCAACCGGGCAGTTTCGCGATCGCCGCCAGCGCGGCTCGATGCGGACATTGGGCATTGGCCCGGCTGGCCTGATCGACCTGCAGACGCGGATCGGCAATCGAACCGAGCACGATCAGCCGGCCGAAGCGCGCTTCATCGGGGCGGCCTCGAAGGCGCTCACCACGCAGATCGCCAAGCTGGAGGCGGCCAATCGCCGCCAGGCTCAAGCTTCACGCCGAGTTCGCCGAGCGCGCCGCCATCATCCGAAGCATGCCGGGCTGGGCGATACCGCAACGGCCGGCGTGGCCGCCTTCATGGCCCGGTTTCGCCGCGTCGATAAATCCGCCGCTGCCGCCTTGCTCGGTGTCGCCCCCTACGACGACGACAGCGTGGAGATCGGCACGGCGCCGGCGATCAGCGTGGTCGACAAGCTGCGCAAGCTGCTCTTCGCCGATCTCGCGCCACCAGCACGAATCCGGCCCTCAAGGCCTACTACGAGCCTGCTGGCCATGGGCAAGCGAAGAAAGCTGCTTTGATCGCCTGCATGCGAAAACTGATCACCATTCTCAACAACAAGGTGCTCAAAGCGAGGCGAAGAGATCCGGCCGGGCCACTGCCAAAGCGACGGTGCCAGCGACGTTCTCGAAGGTTGATGGCATAACACGGGCGACTGGCGGTAGACTGGCCGCGCCGGCGGAAGCGGATGGCCTGGGAGCAACCCGTCAGAGGAATAGCCGGCAAGAAACACAGTGATGACGTCGTGACCGGTCGGCCTCGCCTGCCGGTCACCTCGCTCGCTGCCGCCCGCACTGCGCCTACAGTCCATCACTGTAGATTTCTTCATGCCTCTAAAACCCACGCCTGAAAAAGCACAGTTGCTCCGTCGGCGTAAGACGCCGACACCTCAGCAAAGCTGGGGAGGAGAAGGATGAAAGCGTTCGCTGATGTTCTGAAGCCCGATTGCCCGTTCAGCCGCAACATTATGAAATCTAACGCAACATGCTGTAACGATTTGTTATTTCCCATTGGCGGCACATTCCTGTCCGATGCCATTGAGGTCCATCGGCGGAGGTCGATTTGCACAGCACGGATGTTCTGGTCGCCGGAAATGCGGAGCGCGTCACGCTCCAGATGAAGGTGATGCGTGAGATTCGCCGCCACCTGACCCCTTATCATGCCGGAGAAACGCCGATCACCGGCGACACCGTGATCTGCAACAGCCTCACGGTCGATTCTCTGACGATCATGGACTTGATCATGGAGCTCGAGGACCGTTTTGACGTCACGATGCCCATGAATGTCGTCGCGGAAATCCGCACCATCGACGAGCTGGCCCAAACCGTCCTCAGGCTGCACGCCCGGCGTTGATCCCATGGCGCACCTTGACGTCCAATGATGGGATCATGAGATAAGCTTGCGAGCAGCGCGCGACGCGCATGCTACCTAGCGCGTCATGAGTCCCGTTGAGCGCCGGCAAATGATGCTGGCAGGGCCGATCGTGCCCACCATCCTGACCCTGGCCGCGCCCAATGTGCTGAACGTGGCGATGCAGAGTTTGGTCAGCATTTCCGACAGCTGGTTCGTGAGCCAGCTCGGCATCATCGACCTTGCAGCCCTTGCCCTCGTCTTCCCAACCCAGATGGCGCTCGGCCAGATGTCGGCCGGCGCCATGGGCGGCGGCGTGTCGTCGTCGGTGGCGCGCGCGCTTGGCTCGGGCAATCGGGCGGCCGCTGAAGCCGCGGCCGCCCATGCGCTGGTGATCGCGCTCGGCATGGCGACCTTGTTCGCGATCGTTTTCGTCGGCTTCGGCCGCACAATCTATGGCGCCCTGGGCGGCAACGGCGGCGTGCTCGACGGCGCCGAGGCCTTCGCCTCCATCCTGTTCCTCGGCTGCTATGCCCATTGGATCGCCAACTCGCTGGCCTCCGTGCTGCGCGGCACCGGCGACATGAAGACGCCGGGCTACGCCCTGGTCCTGACGGCAGCGCTGCAGATCGTCCTGGCCGGCGCCCTGACCCTGGGCTGGTTCGGGCTGCCGCAACTCGGCATCCGCGGCCCCGCCCTCGCCGCCGTCATCGCCTTCACCCTCGCCGCGATGTGGATGGCCTCGCGCCTGGTCGGCCCCAAGGCCGCGCTGAGACTGCGCTGGCCCCAGAGCGGGTTCCGCTGGGCCTCGTTCCGCGACATCCTCAAGGTCGGCCTGATCGCCTGCCTCGTCGTCATCCTGACTAACGGCACGGTGCTGCTGGTGACCGGCCTGGTCGGCCGCGGAGGCGACGCCGCCATCGCCGGCTACGGCATCGGCAGCCGCCTGGAATACATGCTGGTGCCGATCAGCTTCGGCATCGGGGCGACGCTCACCACCCTGGTCGGCACCAACATCGGCGCCCGCCAGTTCGCTCGCGCCCAACGCGTCGCCTGGACCGGCGCCCTGATGGCGGGAACCATCGCTGCCGCCATCGGCGCGGTCGTGGCGATCTGGCCCGATCTGTGGCTCGGCCTGTTCACCGCCCATCCGGGCGCGCTGGCGTCAGGCCGCACCTACCTGCATATCGTCGGGCCGGTCTATGGCTTCTTTGGGCTGGCGATGGCGCTCTACTTCGCCTCGCAGGGAACCGGCGAGATGGTGTGGCCGGTGATGGCCAATTTGAGCCGCATCGCAATCGTGCTCAGCGGCAGCCTGCTGGCGCTCGACGTGCTGGCCTGGGGCGTGCGCGGCCTGTTCGCCTTCGTCGCCCTGGGCATCGTCTCGTTCTCCCTGGTGATCGCCTTCTCGACGACACGGCGCGCCTGGACCGGCTGAGCGGGCGGGCATATCGCGCCAACCGCTGATACAAGGACCGCAGCCCACGGGAGCAGCGGTCATGAAGACGATCCTGATCATCGGCATCGGCGCCGGCGATCCCGACTACATCACGGTTCAGGCAATCAAGGCCCTGAACCGGGTCGACGTCTTCTTCCTGATGGACAAGGGGCCGGCCAAGGTGAAGTTGCGCGCCCTGCGCGACGAGCTCTGTCACCGACACATCCAGGGCCGCACCTGGCGCACCGCCGAAGCGCCGAGCCCGCCACGCGATACCGCGCCGGCCGACTACCGTGCCGCGGTCGACGCGCTCAACCGCAACAAGCAGGCGGTGCTCGAAACCATGATCGAGAGCGAGATGAAGGACGGCGAGACGGCCGGCATCCTGGTGTGGGGCGATCCCATGCTCTACGACAGCACGATCCGCAACATCGAGGCGATCGCCGCCGCCGGCCGACACCCCATCGCCTACGAGGTGATCCCCGGCATCACCGCCGTCCAGGCGCTTGCGGCCCGGCATCGCATCCCGCTCAACCGCATCGCCGAGCCGGTCATGCTGACCACCGGCCGCCGCCTGGCCGAGGGCTTTCCCAGCGACAGCGAGAGCGTCGTGGTGCTGCTCGACGGCGGGGACACATATCGCTGCTTCGCCGGCCAGGACATGGAGATCTACTGGGGGGCCTATCTCGGCACGCCCGACGAGATCCTCGTTTCCGGCCCGTTGTCCGAAGTGTCCGACGAGATTCATCGCCGGCGCAGCGAAGCGCGCCGCGCCAACGGCTGGATCATGGACATCTACTTGATGCGCAGACGGACGTGATCTCGGACTCCTGCTCTTCCGGACCGCGAGCGAGACGCTCGCGGTCCGGAAGAGCACGATCAACACAAGAAGAGACCGCTCTATCGCCAGTTCTGAAGCAAAACGTCAGAACTTCGGCGAATTCTGATCCCAGTTGGGATCGCTGCTCGGGCTGAGCGGCTGCTCGAACGCCAGGAGGCCCTTGCCTGGCACGTAGTTGACCTCGAGACGGATGCCGTCTGGGTCCTCGAACACGATATAGTAGTAGCCTGGCGCCCAGGCACCCTCGATCGGGCCGCGATCGATGATGGCACCCATGATCTTGAGCTTCTCCGCCACCTTGTCGACATCCTCGCGCGAGCGCGCCCGAAGGCAGAGGTGATGCAGGCCGATGCGGTTCTGGACGAACCGCTCCTTCTCGTACGCCTCGGCTGCCCGCTGGATGCCGATCGCCGTTCGGCCACCCACGTGATAAAGGAAATTGTTGCCGTCATAGACCTTCTTCATGCCGAGGAAGGGCATCAGCTCGGCATAGAACTTTCGCGACTTCTCCCAGTCGCTCACCGTCAGGATGACGTGTGCCATTCCATTGACTTCGATCATGGTCGCACCTCCGCAGCGTCGTGTTCGTAGAGCCAGGCAATGTTGTCGAACGACCGGTCACCCGAAATGGCCATGGCATGGTCGCGCTTCTCCTGTTCGGGTCCATCAGGGAGATGGAACCGGAAACGGTTAGCAGCACTCGCCTCCTGCAGCCGCGTGGCGCGCGGCTTGCGCACCTCCTCGTAGCGCCGCAGCGCTGCCGGAACATCGTCCGGCATTGCCTTCAACAAAGCCGCCAACGCCGCGCCGTCCTCGATCGCCTGAGCGGCACCCTGCGCCATCATGGGCAGCATGGGATGACAGGCATCACCCAGCAGGGTGACCCGCCCCTGCGACCAGCGCGGCAGCGGCAAGCGATCGTGCAAGGCCCAGATGAAGGTCTCGGGAAAGGCCGAGATCAGGCCGCGCACCATGGGATGCCAGCCTTCGTACAGCGCCAGCACGTCCTCGACGCGCCCCTTGTCGGTCCACGACTCGCTGGTCCACGTGCCGTGCTCGACGACGCAGACCACGTTCATGAACCGCCCCGCCGAGACCCAGTAATGCACGCAGTGCGCCCCCGGCCCCATCCAGTTGTGTGACGCCACCTCGATGTCGAGATGAGCGATGCGCTCGGCCGGCACCAGGCCGCGCCACGCCACGCATCCGGTGAAGCGCGGCTTTTCGGGACCGAACACCAGGTGACGGACGCGGCTGTGAATGCCGTCGGCGCCGATCAGCAGATCCGCCTCGGCCGAGGTTCCGTTCTCGAAGCACGCGACGACCCGCTCACTGCGTTCCTCCAGGCCGACCAGGCGATGGCCAGCATGGGTTCGCTCCGGCGGCATCGCGCCGGCAAGCAGCGCCGCCAGGTCGCCGCGATGGAAATGAAAGTACGGCGCGCCGAACCGCGCCTCGACCTCGGGACCCAGGACGGCTCGCTGCAGGGTGCGCGCATCGTCCCAGCGCTTCTGATGCACCGCGCGCGGTCGCACGGCGTAGCGGTCCATCGCCTGCGCCAGCCCGCAGCGGTAGAGCAGGCGCGAGGCATTTGGGCTGATCTGGATACCGGCGCCGATCTCGCCAAACCGCGCCGCCTGCTCGTAGACGTGCACGTCGAAGCCTTCGCGCAGCAAGGCAAGGGCCGCCGACAGGCCGCCGATGCCACCTCCGATGATGGCGACGCGCAGGGTCATGTGCTCCTCTTCCTGAATTATCCCAATCGACCATCGAGAACGTCCGCCCAGATGGCAGCACCGTCATCGCAGGCGTTGCCGCGCCACGCGACATGCGTATCCGGGCGAACCAGCACCAGCTTCGCCTCGTAGATCGGCGCGACCGATGGATCGTCGACGACCACGGTCTCGAGAGGCGCCGGCGCCGCATCGATCAGCGGTGACGGGTCGGCGTCACCGAAACGCAGCAGGGTGAACCACGGCCCGAGGCGATCGTAGAGCGCGCTGCCGTCGTGCAGGAAGACGCTCGGCAAGCGCGCGCCGGGCGCCGTCGTCGGTTGGTAGATCAAGGGATCGCCCTCGACTCCGTCGTAGCGGTAACCGAACTCGATGCCCCAGCTCTCGTTCTCGGCGTTGCCCAGTTGGGCGATGCCGCGCGCCAGGGCGTCGCGATCGACCGCGGTCCGATAGAGGTTGGCGATCTCGATCCTGATGTCGGTGTGACGCCCCGAGGCAAGGCGATTGCGCAAGCCTACGAGCCGGCGTTCGCTTTCATAGGACGCCAGCAGACCGGGCCGCGCGAAACCTTTGAGCGTGGCCGCGAGCTTCCAACCGAGATCGACCGCATCGCCGATCCCGGTGTTCATGCCGTAGCCGCCGGTCGGGATGTACTGGTGCGCGGCGTCGCCCGCCAGGAACACGCGGCCGCCGCCGTAGCGCTCGGCCAGCAGGAGGTGCGTGAACCACGGATTGGCGACCAGGATATCGCGCGCGAACCGGCGGCCCGCCCAGGCATCGAGCATGGCATGAGGATCGATGGCTGCCGGATCGACATCGGCTGGCGGCCGGGTCTGCAGGGTCCAGGTGTCGATGTCGTCCTGGGCGATCAGCGTGCCCTTGTCGGTCTGGTAATGCCAGGCGATGCCGAACGATTGCAGCAGGTCGCGCGCCTCGGAGCGGAAATGGATCATGTAGCGATGCGCCACGGCGGCCTTGCCCTCGAGGCCGATGCCGAGCTTGTCACGCACGGTGCTCGAGCCGCCGTCGCAACCGGCGAGGAAGTCGCAGCGCACGGTCTCGATGGCGCCGGTCTCCATCGTGCGCAACGTCGCCGTCACACCCGACTCGTCCTGCTCGAAATCTTCGAACGCGACGCCCCAGCGCGCCTCGACCAGCGGGTCGTTGACGATCGCCTGGCGCAGCACCGGTTCGATCTTGACCTGGCTCACCCGCATGGCCGGCTCGCGCGGCTGGGAGCCGTCGTTCTTCTCGAGGATCTCGGCGCGCTTCTCGATCACGCTGGGATAGCGGAAGCGGTGCAGCTCGCGGCCACCCGTCTCGCGGGCGAGCGAGGTGATCCACGAGACGTCGAAATTGTTGGCTTCGGCCACGCCGGCGGCGCGCAGCTGGTCGATCAGGCCCAGCCGGCGGAACAGCTCCATCGAGCGGCCGTTGGTGATGTCCATCTTGGGATGCCGCGTCGTCGAGGCATTGCGCTCGACCAGCAGGCAGCGCACGCCATAGAAGGCCAGCGTGCGGGCCAGCGTCATGCCGACCGGCCCGCCACCGGCGATCAGGACGGGCACGCGCTTCATGCGGACCGCGGGAACGCGTCAGACGCGCAATGCAGCGGGCGCGCCACTGGAGCGGCGTGTCTCATAGGCGCTGATTTTGCGGGAGTTCCAAGCAAAGTCCTCATCCTGAGGTGGCCGCGTGGCGGCCGTCTCGAAGGATGGGCCGCACCGAGAATCGTGGAAAGGCAGTGTTGCAGAGTCGGCCGCGCTGCCCACCCTTCGAGACGCGGCCCGGCGGGCCGCTCCTCAGGGTGAGGGCTCTTGTAAAGTTGGCGCCCATGAGTGGCGCCCCCAACATTGCCCAACTCTGATCACGCCCGCTGGGCTTCCTTCTCGGCCATCTTCTGCTTCAGCTGCTCGGGCGTGAGGCGGACGATGTGCTCGTTCTGATGGCTGTAGATGTCGTACTTCCCGACATCGAGATCCTCGAGCACGATCTCGCGTGCCAGGACTTTCTGCTTCCACGCCACATGCTCGGCCTCGGCGGCATGGAACTCAGGCATGACCTCGCGGGCGAACAGCTCGAGCGATTCGCAGATGTCCGTGTGGCTGGTCCTGCCTGCCTGGTTCAACAGGATGACCTGATCGACTCGGCTCTGCTGGAACTGGCGCAGCTTGCGGCGGATGGTTTCCGGCGAGCCGATCAGGCCCGACTCGAGCGCCTTGCGCTCCTCGGGTCCGCCCTTCCAGCTCTGGTATTCCTCCCACAGGTTGGAGGTGCCCGGCGCGTCGACGCCCTTCCGGCCGTAGTAGGACAGCGCGAAGATGAAGAAGGTCCAGCCGGCTGCCTTGGCTTCGGCCTCCGCGTCGGTCGGCGCGCACATGAAGCCCGACACCATGGCGACGTTGGGATTGCTGGGATACTCGGCGAGCTTCTGCCCGTTGTTCAGGAGGTTGTTGTAGTACCTGTGAACCCACGCGCGCGCCGCCTCGGGCGTGACAAAGGTGAAGCCCAGCGCGCCCATGCCCCATTCGCCGGCCTTGCCGATGGTCTGGATATTGGAGCAGGCGACCCACAGCGGCGGATGCGGCTTCTGGAACGGCTTTGGAATCACGTTGCGCGCCGGGAAGTCGTAATACTTCCCGTGGAACTCCCAGCTGTCGCGCGTGAACATCGGGATGATTGCCTTGACCGCCTCCTCCCAGCGATCGCGCTTGTCGCGCACGCGGATGTTGAAGGGATGCAGCTCGGCCGGCCCGGCCGCCTCGCCCATGCCGAGATCGACGCGGCCGCCCGACAACAGGTCCAGGGTGGCGATGCGCTCGGCCACGCGGTGCGGCTGGTTGGTGGTGAGCTGGACGACACCGTGGCCGAGACGGATCCGCTTGGTGCGCTGGCTGGCCGCGCCGAGAAACACCTCGGGCGCCGAGGAGTGCGAATACTCCTCGAGGAAGTGATGTTCGACTTCCCAGGCATAATCGTAGCCCAGCGCATCGGCGAGCTCGATCTGGGTCAACGAATCCTGCAGGAGCTGGTACTCGCTGTTCGGGCCCCACGGCCGCGGCAGTTGATGCTCGTAGAAGATGCCGAATTTCATGTCCGCTTCCTCGCCTTCTTTTTGTCGGGACGCTCAGGCCTTCGCCTGCTCGCAAAATGTCGCGATGCGCTCGACCAGGGTCGGCACCAGCGCATCCGGCATGTCATGACCCCAGCCCGGATATGTGTCGATCCGGGCGCCTGGCACGAGACGCGCCACGTCGCGGCCGCACTCGACCGGCAACAGCGGATCGTCCTCGCCGTGCAACACCAATGTCGGCGCCCGCACGGTCTTCAGGAGCTCGACCCTGTTGTCCGAAGCGATGATCGCAAGGTACTGCCGTCCCGCCCCTTCGGGATACCAGCGCCGATCGATGTTGAGAGCGACGAGCGCCCGCAGCGCCTCCTCGGAGGCTGGATAGCCCGGGCTGCCAATCGCCGCGCGCACCTTCATGCCGTGGGCGATCAACTGCTCGCGCGCCGGCCCGGCCGGCAGCGCCGTCAGCATGGCGAGCGCCTCGGGTTTGCCGAGCGGCAGGCCGGGTCGGCCGCTGGTCGAGAAGATCGAGACGAGCGACCGCGTCCGCTGCGGCGCGAGGCCGGCGATTGTCTGGGCGATCATGCCGCCCATCGAGCCGCCGACGATATGCGCCCGATCGATGCCCAGCGTATCGAGCAGCCCGGTCCCGTCCGCCGCCATGTCGCTCATCAGGTAGGGCGCCGAGACCTTCCTGCCGCTCATCGCATCACGCAGCGCCTCGGGAATGTTCGCGGGTCCCCAGGCGCCGAAATCGGTCGACAGGCCGCAATCGCGATTGTCGTAGCGGACGACGAAGAAGCCATTGGCGGCCAGACCTTCGCAGAATGACCTGGGCCACAGGGTGAGCTGGGCGCCGAGGCCCATGATGAGCAGCATCGCCGGGTCCGCCCGATTGCCGAACGTCTCGTACTCGATCTCGATGCCATTGGCCTTTGCCCGTGCCACGCGCCCTCCTTGCTCGTTCTGCCTGCTCGTCGACTTTTCCTCTTAGCCTGTCTACCTGAACAGAGCGAGGGAGCGCGCCCTGTCAGTAGCGACCCCTCCTCGCGGCCCACCAATAGGCGAGAGGCCTGCGCCAAGGTGCCATGCCGCCATCGAGCGACAAGGCCGGAAGCAGGATCGGCAGCGCCGCCTTGTCGATCGTGTTTCGCAACGCGCGGGCTTCGGCGAGCAGGGCCGCGCGCTCCGGCCCCGCGCCCATCAGCCAGGCCGCACCGATCGCCCGCGCCGCCTGCCTCGTCGCCGCGTCGTCGACACCGAGCACGGTGAGCTCCAGATCGGCCAGCGCGTTGCCGGCGCGCACGACGTCGAGCGGACCGTCGATCTCCTCTTCACGCGCGTCGATCAGAGCCTCGAACCGCTCGGAAGCCAGGAGATGACGGCGCACTGTTTCGCTGAGCGACTCGACGATGGGCTGAGCTCGTGGCGCTCCCGAGGCAGCGGCTTCGGCAACCGCTTCACGCCACCATTGCAGTCGGATGCGCGCCAGCATCGGTTCCCGCGTCACCGTGCGGGTGCGCGCCAGCTCGTGATCGAACGCCAGCAACGCCAGCAGATCCGAGCGTGCCGGCTCCGGCGCGAACAGGGCGGCGAGGAAACGATCGCGGTCGGCGGCGCGCACCGTTTCGAGCACGTAGCGATGCGCTGCAACCGATGCGTGATAGGCGTCGATCATCGGGGATAACCACCCAACTGCGACAGTTGAACGCAGCCCGCTGCGGGATTACAATTCCGCAATCGGGGATTCACTAATCCCTTCAACAACATAAAGGGGGAGCTGCTAACATGGGTGCAATATTCACCTCGCCCGGACGCACCGTTACCGCCGGCGTCGTGCTGCTGATCCTGATTGTCGTCGTCGTAGGTCTCGCCACCGGGAGCATGACAAAGATCAACCACGACTGGGCCACGTTCATCATGCGCTGGCTGCATGTCATGAGCGGCGTGCTGTGGATCGGGCTCCTCTGGTACCTGAACTTCGTCCAGGTGCCGACCATGCCGACCATCCAGCCGGTCGAAAGCCGAACGGCCATCACGAAGTACATTGCACCGAGCGTCCTCTTCTATTTTCGCTACGCCGCCTTGGCGACCGTGATCACCGGTCTGTTGCTGGCGTGGATGCAATTCTACCTCGTGGAAGCCCTGACCCTGCAGAAGGGCAAGGTGATGATCGGCATCGGCATGTGGATGGCGCTCATCATGGCGTTCAACGTCTGGTTCATCATCTGGCCGAACCAGCAGAAGATTCTCGGCTTGGTCGAGGCAACGGCCGAGCAGAAGGCGGCGGCCGCCAAGCCGGCACTCTATGCCAGCCGCTTCAATACGATGTTCTCGATCGGCATGCTGTACTGCATGGTGGCGCAACAGAACGCCACTGTTTGAGCGGCGCGCGCCTCCTGATGTCAAACGGGGCCCATGCGGGCCCCGTTTTTCTTGACCACTCTCGATCACGGGCGTCGCGCGAGCGCCAGCCCGACCCCTGCGCCAATCAGCAGCCCGCCGGTCAGGCGGTTGCGCAGCCGGACATGAGCGACCAGCAGCGCGCGCAATCGATCGGCGAGCAGCGCCCAGACGCCGTCGAGCACGACCGCGATCGCCAGGAACGTCGCGGCCAGCAGCAGCAGCTGATCGGACGCGGTCGGCCCCGGCACGATGAACTGCGGCAGGAAGGCGCCATAGAACAGCAGCGTCTTGGGATTGGTGAGTCCGACCAGGAAGCCGCGCAGGAAGATCACCCGCGCCGAGCGCGCCTGCGCGCCGACCCGGCTGAGATCGGTTGCCGGTGTGCGCCAGGCGGCGACGCCGAGCCACACCAGATAAGCAACACCGATCCAGCGCAGCCATTCGAAGCTGGCGGCGAGAAAGTTCAACACGACGCTGGCGCCCGCCACGGTAAGCGCGAGATGGATGACGACGGAGCTGCTGGTGCCCGCCACCGTGAGCAGGCCGAAGCGGGCGCCATGGGCCACGCTGTTGGCCACGATCAGGGCGATGTTGGGTCCCGGGATGACGATCAGGACGACGCAGGCCAGGACGTACGCGAGATAGAGGTCGAGGGGCATCATCGCGGCACTGTAGCGGGTTCTCATTCTCCTCCCCAGCTCCGCTGGGGAGGTGTCGGCGTCTTCGCGGACGGAGGGGTCATGGGTCGGGAGTGCGCCACTCCGTGGCGCTCATCGGATGTGTGATCGACAAGAAGAGCGCCACGGAGTGGCGCACTCCCGGCGAAGACCCCATGACCCCTCCGCCGCCGTAAGACGGCGACACCTTCCCAGCGAAGCTGGGGAGGAGTTAATGATCTACAGCGGCACCAGCGCCGCGGCGACTCGCCTGCCCTCGGCCAGCAGGACGTTGTAGATGCGGCAGGCCGAGCCGGTGTCGACCACCTCGAGGGCCAGCCCCGCCCCCTTCAGCTCGGCGCGCAGCGCCGGCGGCACGAAAATGGCGCGCGGACCGCAGCCCAGCACCAGCAGCTCAGTTGGCGGCTGTATCCGATGAAGCGGTGCCAGGGAGGCGAGCGAAAGCTCCTCGGAGCGCGAGACGCTCCATTCGACAGTCATCGCCGGCGTCACCAGCACGGGCGTCCGCCAGTCGCGCTCGCCGATCAGGAAGTGCCCGGGACCGTAGCTGCGGATCAACTGGACCCGCGCCGGGTCGGGCGTCGGCAAGGTCTTGTCGTCGGGCGGGCCCGCCGACGAACTGCTCACGCCTTGGCCTTCTCGGCCTTCTCCTCGCCCTGGCGCAGCTGCTCAGGCCGCAGGTTGAGATAGACCAGGGTGGCCGACGCGATCCAGATCGAGGAGTAGGTGCCAACGAAGACGCCCCACAGCATGGCGATGGAGAAGCTGTAGAGCACCGGCCCGCCGAACAGAACCAGCGCCAGCACGGCCACGAACATCGTCCCCGAGGTCATCAGGGTGCGCGCCAGCGTCTCGTTGATGCTGAAGTTCAGCAGCTCGATCAGACCCATCTTCTTGTAGCGGCGCATGTTTTCGCGCACGCGGTCGAAGATCACGACGGTGTCGTTGATCGAGTAGCCGGCGATCGTGAGCAGAGCGGCGAGCGCGGTCAGGCTGAAATCGAGGCGCAGCACGACGAACAGGCCGACCGTCGAGATCACGTCGTGCAGAAGGGCCACCAGGGCGCCGACGCCGAACTGCCATTCGAACCGGAACCAGACATAGATCGCGATGGCGGCAAGCGTCGCCACGATGGCCAGGATGCCGTTGCGCATCAGCTCGTCGCCGATCTTGGGCCCGACCGACTCGGTGCCGCGCAGCTCATACTTGTCGCCGATCGTGTCCTCGACCAGCTTGATCGCCACTTGTTGGCACCATTCGGCGCGTTGCTCGGGCGTCATCTCGACCTTGGCGACGTTGACCGAGCCGCGCGGCAGCTGGCGCTCCTGCACGGTCAGCCCGACGCGGCTCACCGCATCGCGCCAGCCCACCGCATCGAGAGCGCTCGGCGCCGTGAACTCGACGTCGCCCGTGCCGGTAGCGCCCGGCTTGACCGCCCAGCCGTTGCCGGCACGCCGCTTCAGGACATTGTCGGCGTTGGCCACGCATTGCGTGCCGCCCTCCTGCCGCTGAACGCGGATCAGGGCGGTGCTGGCATCGCCGAACTCCTGCAGCGAGACTTCACCGACATGCAGAGCCCCTACCGTGGAACGCAGCTCCTCGAGATGGATCGTGCCCTGCTTGGCGCGCACCTGGATGGCGATGCCGCCTTCGAAATCGATGCCGAAATTGAGGCCGAAGATGAAGACGCCGGCGAGCGACAGCACGTTGATCAAGGTCGACGCGACAAGCGCCAGCCGGCGCTTGCCCAGGAAGTCGAAGCTGGTGCGCGCTTGAATGAGGTGGTGCGGTCTCCACAGCATGATGGCGCCTCAGATCGGCAGTTCGGTCGGCCGCCGGAGACGCACCCAGGTCGCCAGCAGCATGCGGGTGAAGATCGTGGCCGTGAACAGGTGAGTGAGCAGGCCGAGCGTCAGCGACGTGGCGAAACCGCGAATCGGACCCGAACCGAAGCCGAACAGCAGCACGCCGGCGATCAGCGCGGTGAGGTTGGAATCGATGATCGCCGTCAGCGCCCTTTCATAACCCGTCGCCAGGGCGCTGAAGGCCGACCGGCCGTTGGCCTTCTCCTCGCGCACGCGCTCGTAGATCAGCACGTTCGAATCGACCGACATGCCGACGGTCAGCACCAGTCCGGCAATGCCGGGCAAGGTCAGCGACGCACCGAGGATCGACATGCCGGCGAACACGAGCAGCATGTTGACCAGCATGGCGATGCTGGCGAAGCCGCCGAAGATCGGCCCGTAGACGGTCAGCATCAGCAGGATGACCAGGGCGGTGCCGACGAACGCCGCCGTCGTGCCCGCCTGGATGGCGTCGGCGCCGAGATCGGCGCCCACCGTGCGCTCCTCAATGATGCTGAGCGTCGCCGGTAGCGCGCCGGAGCGCAGCAGCAAGGCCTGCTCCTGGGTCTGCTGCGTGGTGAAGGTGCCGGTGATGATGCCGCTGCCGCCGCAGATCGCGCTCTGCACCACCGGGGCACTGATGATCTCGTTGTCGAGCTGGATCGCCAGCCGCTTGCCGATGTTCTGCCGCGTGGCGTTGCAGAACGCGCGCCCGCCGGCCGTATTGAAGGTGAAGCTGATGATGGGCCGGCCACCCTGCTGTTGCTCGAAGGTCGCCTTGGCGTCGTCAAGATCCTCACCGCCCACGACCACGCGCTTGAGCACCGGCAGGCACTGCGGCTGGAAGCGGCGGCAGATCTGCTCGGGCGAAAGCCGCGGGTTGGCCGCCTGGATTTCCTCCCATGCCTTGGGATTGGAGCGCCGCAGCTCCTGCATGCCCTCGCGCGTCGGCACCAGGGAGGTGGTGGGCGGCAGCGTGGTCGGGATGTTCTGGCCGGCCTGCGCCACGTCCTCGTTGACCAGATGGAAGGTGAGCTTGGCCGTCTGGTTGATCTTGCGCTTGAGGTCGGTCGTATCCTTGATGCCCGGCATCTGCAGCAGGATGCGGTCATCACCCTGGCGCACGATGGTGGGCTCGATGGTGCCGGTCTCGTCGACGCGGCGCCGCAGGATCTCGATCGACTGGTCGATGACCTCTTTCTTCTTCCTGAAGAGCTCCTGGTCGGAATAGGCGAGCCGGATGGTGTCGCCGCTGCCCGATACGGCGAGTGACGGATCGACCGCTCGGATCGCCTCGAGGGCCTTGGCGCGCTGCGCCTCGTCGCGCAGGGTGACGACCACGGCGCGCCCCGCCTCGACGGTCACGTCCTTGAGGCCGACCTGCTGCTTGCGCATCTCCGCGCGCAGAGAATCCGACAGGTTGGCGAGTCGCTCGTTGAGGACCGAACGCAGGTCGGCCTCGAGCAGGAAGTGAGCACCGCCGCGCAGGTCGAGGCCGAGATTGATGCGGCTCTGCTGGTACCAGCCCGGCAGGTGATCGAGCACCGCCGCCGGCAAGACGTTGGGCAACGCGAACAGACCGCCCAGTGCCGTGAAGACGATGACGGCGATGGTCTGCCAGCGGGGGAGATTGAGCATTCCGTCTACTATCCGGCCTTTGCGGCTACTTCTTGCCGCCGAACAGGCTACCCAGCAGGCTCTTGCGCTCGGGCGCCGGCGCGGGCGGCGGCAACATTGGCTTTTCGTCTTCCTCGGAGTCCTTGGCGCCGCGCACCGATTCGCCGCGCGTCACGATGTCCGTGATGGTCTGCTTGACGATGCGGACCCGCACGCCCTCGGCCAGCTCGACCTGCAGCTCGTTGTCGGAGATCACCTTGGTGACCAGGCCGATGATGCCGCCGCCGGTGACGACGCGATCGCCGCGCTTGACGCCGGCCAGCATCTCCCGCTGGGCCTTCATCTTGGCCTGCTGGGGCCGAATCAGCAGGAAATAGAAGACGACAAAGATCAGGACCAGCGGGAACAGCTGGACGAGGAAACCGCCGTCGCCGCCGCCTGCGCCTTGCGCCCATGCCTGGGATATGAACATTTTCCGCTCCCGATTCTTCCAGCCCCGTTGGCATATATGGCTGCTGAGCGGCCAAAACGCCCCATCAAAAAAAGCGCGCGGACTATAACGGCCCCACCCCGCTTTGCAACGCAAGTGCGGGGACGATATGGTCTGCGCCTTTTTTCACGACGCAATCCAATGGATCAAGACCTTAAGGCCACTCTTTCACGCATCGTTGAAGCCCTGGACCGGCTCGCCCCGCCCACCCCGCCCGGCGCCGACCTGGCGGCCGCCGAGGCCTATGTCTGGCACGCTTCAGGGCGCCGCCTGGAAGCAGTCGCCAAGGTCAACCGGGTGAACCTCGACCTGCTGAAGGGCGTCGATCGCCAGAAGGAGACGCTGGTCGAGAACACCAGGCGCTTCGCCAAGGGCCTGCCGGCCAACAATGCCCTGCTGTGGGGCTCGCGCGGCGCCGGCAAGAGCTCGATCGTCAAGGCGGTGCATGCCCACGTGAATCGCGAGATGGGCGGCCCGCCCGGCCTCCTCGCCCTGGTCGAGATCCATCGCGAGGATATCCCCTCCCTGCCCGTGCTGCTGTCGATGATCCGCAGCTCGACGCGGCGCTTCCTGGTGTTCTGCGACGACCTGTCGTTCGACGGCCAGGATGCCGCTTACAAGTCACTGAAAGCGGTGTTGGAAGGCGGCATCGAGGGCCGGCCCGACAATGTCGTGTTCTATGCGACTTCCAATCGCCGCCACCTGATGCCGCGCGACATGATCGAGAACGAGCGGTCGACGGCGATCAACCCGTCCGAGGCGGTCGAGGAGAAGGTGTCGCTGAGCGACCGTTTCGGCCTCTGGCTCGGTTTCCACAATGCCGACCAGGACACGTTCTTCGCCATGATCGAAGGCTATGCCTGCCACTACGGGCTCGAGGTCCCGCCGGAGACCTTGCGCAAGCAGGCCATCGAATGGTCGGTGACGCGCGGCGCGCGCTCGGGGCGCGTCGCCTGGCAATTCATCCAGGAGGTCGCCGGCCAGCTCGGCAAGAAGCTGGAGTAACAACGGAGGTTCCGCCATGGACAATCCCGAGGACGCGATGTTCTCGTCCGCCGTCAAGGCGGAGCAGGCGCGTCTCGGATCGCGTGTCCAGTTCGAGGACCGTGCGTGGAAATCGGAAATCACCGACGATCTCCGTCAGTTCCTGGCGGTCATCGACACCTTCTTCCTGGCGACGGCCAGCGCCGACGGCCGGCCCTACGTGCAGCATCGCGGCGGCCCGCCCGGGTTCCTGAAGACGATCGGCACCCACACCGTGGCCTTCGCCGACTTCGCCGGCAACCGCCAGTACATCTCGCTCGGCCACCTCAGGGAAAATGACCGCGCCCACATCCTCATCCCGCACTTCGCCACCCAGCAGCGGCTCAAGCTGTGGGGCCGCGCCCGCGTCGTCGAAGGCGACCTCGAGCTGATGGAGCGCCTGGTCGATCCGAACTACCGGGCCCGCCCGGAGCGGGCGATCGTGTTCCGCCTCGAAGCCTGGGACATCAACTGCCGCCAGCACATCGTGCCGCGCTACACGGAGGCTGAGATCGCCCCGGCAGTCGATCGCTTGGCGCAACGGATCAAGGAGCTCGAGGCGGAAGTGGCGCAGCTGAAGGGCAGGGCGTGATTCATACCCCTCCCCAGCGAAGCTGGGGAGGAGGAAGACGTCGCGGCACGGTCCTTGCTTCCCTTGGCGACGAAAGGGAAAGCCATGTCCAGGACGCGCACCATCACCGTCAATCGTCGCAGGCTGCTCGCCGCCGTCGGAGCGGCGACCGCCGCCCTCGCTGCACCCCGCGTGCTGCGCGCCCAGGGCAAGGAGGTCGTGGTCGGCGGCGCCGCCAGCCACAAGAATTTCGTCGAGACGGTGATCGCTCCGGTCGTCGAGAAGAAGTTCAACTGCAAGGTCGTGTTCGAGGGCACCCGCTCGCTGGTCAACCTCGAGAAGATGCAGAAGAACAAGGACAAGCAGTACCTGTCGGTCGTCATGATGGACGATCCGGTGATGATCCCGGCCGTTGCCGAAGGGCTGCTAGAGAAGCTGACGACCGCCAAGGTCCCGAACCTCGCGCTGCTGAAGCCCGGCACCGTCCACATGGACGGGATGTGGTGCAATTACCTGCAGCCCTGGCTCGGCATTGCCTACAACCCGAAAGCGCTCAAGACGGCGCCGACCTCGTGGGCCGACATCTACGACCCCAAGTACAAGGGGCGTGTCATCCTGCCGTCGCTGCAGAACACCGAAGGTCTCGCCAACCTGTTCATGGCCGCGCAACTCGCCACCGGCAAGCCGATGGCCGAGGCGCAGAAGGACATCGACGCGGGCTTCAAGAAGCTGGTGACGATCAAGCCCAACCTGCTGACCGCTTACACGCAGATGCCGCAGGCCTACAATCTCCTGGAGCAGGGCGAAGGCTTCATGATCTCGAGCGCAATCTCGCAGGTCGCGCTGGAGCGCAAGGCGGGTGGCGCTCCGGTCGACATTGCCGTCCCCAAGGAAGGCATCTTCGCCATGCCGTCCGGCGTCGCCCTGGTGAAGGGCGGCCCGCAGCCGGAGCTGGCCGCCGGCTACATCAACGAGATGATCGGCCCCGAGGTCCAGGCCAAGCTCTCCGCCGTCACCTTCTCGCTGCCGACCAACAAGGACACCCCGGTACCGGCCGGCATGCCGACCGGCGTCACGATCCATGGCGTCGACTGGCAATTCGTGGCAGCGGATCGTGCTGACTGGGTGAAGCGCTGGGATCGCGACATGGCGATGTAGTTCGCCGTCGTGGCTGTTGCGTCCTTTCTCGATATCGCCGGCGCCGAAAAGTCGTTCGGCGCCGCGGCTGTGCTGGGCGGTGTCGATCTCGGCGTCGGTGCCGGTGAGTTCGTCTCGCTGCTGGGTCCGTCGGGCTGCGGCAAGACCACGCTGCTGCGCATCGTCGCCGGCCTGCTGTCGGCCGATCGCGGCACGGTGAAGCTCGACCGGCAGGACATCACCCGCCTGCCGCCGCACAAGCGCGACGTTGGCGTGGTGTTCCAGAACTATGCGCTGTTCCCCCATCTCAGCGTGGCCGAGAACGTGGCCTTCGGCCTGAAGGCGCGCCGACGCAGCGCTGCCGAGACCGGCGACGCGGTCCGTCGCTTCCTCGACCTGGTACACCTGTCCAACTTCGCCAACCGCTCGGTTCGCGCCCTCTCGGGCGGCCAGCAGCAGCGCGTCGCCGTCGCCCGGGCGCTCGCCGTGAAGCCCAAGCTGCTGCTGCTCGACGAGCCCTTCTCCGCGCTCGATCGCAAGCTGCGCGAGACCATGCAGATCGAGCTGCGCCGCCTGCTGCGCGAGCTGGGCACGACCGCCGTGTTCGTGACCCACGACCAGGACGAAGCGCTCACCATGTCGGACCGCATCGCCGTGATGAATCGCGGTGCCATCGAGCAGCTGGCCGATCCCAAGTCGATCTATCGCCAGCCGGCGACGGCGTTCGTGCTGGAGTTCGTCGGCCTGTCCTCGCGCTTGGCCGGCAAGGTGGTGGCGAGCGAAGCCGGCATCGTGACGGTCGACACAGCGCTCGGACGCCTCCGCGGCCCGGGGCAGTTCGTCAACGGCGCCAACGTGCTGCTGGCCGTCCGGCCCGAGCGTATCAGACTGGGCGAGGGCGAGAACCGGACGACCGTCCCCCTGCTCGATGCGGTGTTCCAAGGCTCCAAGATCCAGCTCCACTTCAAGGCGCCCGAAGGCGATCAGCTGATAGCCGAGACGGCCGACCTCGAAAGCGGCATTCCATCGCCCGGCAGCCCGATGAGCCTGGGCTGGTCGATTGCCGATACGCTCGTCTATCCCGCCAGGCCGGCATGACTGCCGCGGCCCCCTCGAAATCGCGGCTCCCGTCGCCGTGGCGCGATCCGGTCGCCCTGCTCGCCGTCCCGGCAGTGATCTACTTCGCGGTCGTCTACGCCTATCCGCTGGTCTGGCTGCTGCTGAAGAGCTTCAGCAGCCCGACCGGCTTCACGCTGCAACCCTACATCGGCTTCATGAGCGACCCGTTCAATTGGCGGGTCATCGGCAACACGCTGCGCATCGCCGCCTGGGTCACGGTGTTCTGCCTGATCGTCGGCTATCCCGCCGCCTTCGCCCTGGCGCGCGCTGGAGCCTTCGTCCAGATCGTCATGCTGGTGTCGATCATCCTGCCGCTGTCGATCGGTGCGGTGGTCAAGGCCTTCGCCTGGCAGATCGTCTTGCGCCGCGACGGCGTCGTCTCCCAGCTCATGCTCGGGCTCGGCATCTGGGACGAGCCGCAGCGCCTTCTGTTCACCGAGACAGGCCTGGTGCTGGGCGCCGCCAACATCTTCCTGCCCTTCATGATCCTGCCGGTCTATTCGGTGGTGAAGCTGATCGACCCGCGGCTGAGCGAGGCCGGCGCGACCCTGGGCGCCACGCCGCTCTACCGCTTCAGCCACGTCACCTTGCCGCTCACCCTGCCGGGCGTCGTCTCCGGCATCGCCTTCGTGTTCTCGATGAGCGTGTCGATGTTCGTCATCCCTTCGCTCCTGATCGGCGACCGCTTCCAGACGCTGTCGACCCTGACCGGCCGATCGTTCCTGCTGATGCGCAACGAGCAGCTCGGCTCGACGACCGCGGTGGTTCTCCTGGTGCTCGCCGTCAGCATCGTCGTCGTCTCGACCTGGCTGGGGCGCCGGCTGGGCGGCCGGACATGACCGCTCTCGAACGACTGACCCGGTATGTCGTCTGGATCGTCGCCGCGGCCACGGTGATCTTCCTGATGACGCCGCTGGTCGTCACCATTGCCGTGTCGTTCGGCTCGTCCACCGTCTTCACCCTGCCGCCACCCGACTGGTCGCTGCGCTGGTACGAGCGGCTCGCCAACACGCGCGGCCTGCTGCCGGCGCTCACCGTATCATTGCAGGTCGCCTCGATCTCGACCGCGATCTCGATGGCCCTGGGCACGCTCTGTGCCATCGCCCTGGTGCGCGGCCGCTTCCCCGGCCGCGAGGCGATCTCGACCTTTCTCGTGTCGCCGCTCATGCTGCCCGGCCTGGTGATCGGCATCGCCATGCTGCAGGGCTTCAAATCGATGGGCCTGCGCGACGTCTACGCGAGCCTGCTGATCGCCCACGTGATCATCACCCTACCCTACATCGCCCGCACGGTCGTGAGCGCGCTGGGGCTGTTCGACTTCTCGCTGATCGATGCTGCGCGCACGCTGGGCTGCAGTTATCCCGCCGCCCTGATGCGCGTCCTGGTGCCAGCGCTCGCCCCGGCCTTCCTGACCTCCGGCATGTTCGCCTTCCTGGCGTCGATGGACAATTATCCGATCTCGATCTTCTTCACCGACGCCTGGACCAAGACCCTGCCGATCCAGATGCTGCAGTACGTCGAGGAGCGGCCCGATCCCACCATCGCCGCCATATCGGCCGGCCTGGTGCTGCTCGCGATCGTCGCGTTGATCATCGGCGACCGCCTCGTCGGCCTGCGCAAGCTTGCCGATTTTTAGCGCGGTGCTGAAAAGTGCTGTTATCGTCATTGATCCGACGGTGCTCAAAGATCCCTCGCTACGCTCGGGATGACACCACTCTTTTGCTGACAGCAATGTTGTCATCCCGAGCGCAGCGAGGGATCTTTCCTTCAAGCGACACTACATTCCCGAACCAGAGCCCCCATGAAGATCCTGATCGCCAATCCCAACACCTCGTCGGGCGTCACCGACCGGCTGGTCGCCTCGGCGAAGCTGGTCGCGAGCCCCGGCACCGAGCTCCTGCCCATGACCGCGCCGCGCGGCGTGCCCTACATCGCCACCCGCGCCGAAGCGGCGATCGGGGCCGCCGCAGCGCTCGAGATGCTCGCCGAGCGGCGCGGCGAGATAGATGCGGCGATCGTGGCGGCGTTCGGCGATCCCGGCCTCGGCGGCGCACGTGAGCTGTTCGACTTTCCCGTGGTCGGCATGGCCGAGGCGGCGATGCTGGTCGCCTGCACGCTCGGCCGCTCGTTCGCCATCGTGAGCTTCTCGCGCTCGCTCGAGCCGTGGTTCGCCGAGATCGTCGCCTGGCATGGCCTGTCCGGACGCTGCGCCGCCATCCGCACTCTGGACGAAAGCTTCCGGTCGATCGAGGACGTCCAGGAGGAGAAGGAATCGGTGCTGGTCGACCTGGCGCTCAGCACCGTGACCAACGACGCGGCTGACGTCGTCATCCTGGCCGGCGCGCCGCTCGCCGGTCTCGCCAACAAGATCCGCGATCGCGTGCCCGTTCCGCTCGTGGACGGCATCCAGGCCGCCACCGTGATGGCGGAGGGGCTGGTCCGCCTCGCGCCGCGCAAGGCGACCGCCGGCACGTTCCGCCGGCCCGGCCCCAAGGACTCGAAAGGCCTCGCTCCCGCCCTCGCCAACGTGATCGGCCATCGTGACTCGTGACCTGAAAGGCTACGGCCGTACGCCGCCCGACCCGCACTGGCGCGGTGGCGCACGGGTCGCCGTGTCGTTCGTCATCAATTTCGAGGAGGGCGCGGAGATGGCGCTGTCCTCGGGCGATCCGACGAACGAGAAGGTCTACGAGGTCACCGACGAGGTTTCAGGCGTCGCCGACCGCTGCATGGAATCGCACTTCGAATACGGCACCAAGGCCGCTTGGTGGCGGATCGCCGACTCGCTGGAGCGGTTGGGCATAGCGGCCACGGTCAGCACCTGCGGCAGGGCGGCCGAGCTCTCGCCCTGGCTGATCGAGGACGCCGTCGGGCGCGGCCACGAGATCTCCTGCCATGGCTGGCGCTGGGAGAAGCACGCACACATGGCCGAACCCGACGAGCGCCGCGCCATCGCCCGCACCGTCGAGGTCCTGACCAGGATCGCTGGCCATCGCCCCGTGGGCTGGCACACCCGCTCGACGCCGTCGCCCAATACCCGCCGCCTGCTCGTGGAAGAAGGCGGCTTCCTCTACGACAGCGACGACTATTCCGATGACCTGCCGTTCTTCGTCGAGGTGTCAGGCAAGCGGCACTTGGTGCTGCCCTACAGCTTCGACACCAACGACATGCACTACCATCAGGGCTTCCATCGCTTCGTCACCGCGCGCGATTTCGCCGACTATACGAATGATGCCTTCGACGCGCTGTGGCACGAGGGCGAGCGGCAGCCCAAGATGATGTCGATCGGCCTGCATCTGCGCATGATCGGCCGGCCCGGCCGCATCGCCGCCCTCGACCGCATCGTGTCGCACATGCGGACCAAAGGCGGCGCCTGGTTCGCCACCCGCCGCCAGATCGCCGAACACTGGCTCGGCCGGTTCGGCTGACTGATTTTCCTCCCAAGCTTTGCTGGGGAGGTGAATGATTACCCCTTCGCCTTCGGCCGGATGATCTTGATGGTCGACGTCGCATGCACGATCATCCGGCCCTTCTCGTCCTTCAGGTCACCGTCGAGGAAGCCGACCGAGCCGCCCCAGCGCATGACGCGGCCTTCGGCATAGACGATGCCGGGGCCCATGGCCTCGAAGTAGCTGATCTTGAGCTCCAGGGTCGGTACGGCGACGGCGAGCTTGCCCCTGACAATGGCGGCATTCGCCATCGCCGTGTCGACCATGCCGGCAAGAAACCCGCCTTGGCAGATCGTGCCCTGGGAATGACAGAAGGCCGGCACGACCTCGAAACGCAGCCGCGCATACCCGCGTGCCGAATCGATGTCGAGCAGTTCACCGTTCAAGGTGCGGACGGCGTCGGGCACGCTGTCGCGCATCACCCGCAGGATCTCGGAATCGTGCGACAGATCCCTGGGCGCGTGCTGGAAGTCAGGATGGACCGAATTCATGGCGCGCGGACTATAGCGAACGCGCGCCGCGATACACCTTGTCCAGCGAGCCGATCAGGACCTGCATTTCGGACGCCGAAAGGCCTGATGGCTCAAACGCGAACATAGTCAGCGTCTCGGCCGCATCGACTCTACGCTGGCACGCATGTGCACCGAACATGGATCGGCTGCTGAGCGCGATTCCGAGCAACAGATCGGCCTGGACCGATTGCACCACCGGGTGGAGCGCATCGAGCAGCATCTCGAACTCAGGGACGTACCTTGACAGGTCGACCGCTCTACCGATGCGCTCAAGAGGCCGACCTTGCGGGGCAGCCTTTTTTCAGTCGCTGTCGCAACCTTTGGCGTCAGCCTACCAATCTTTGATATATTCGGCGAGTTCACCACCGATGAGCAAGGATAGCCTCCCCTGACCGCGTCATGAGCTTCAAGGTTCGTATCGCCCAGGCTGGCTGCAGCCTTGAAGTGCCGACGCACGCCACCATCCTGGCGACGGCCCTCGATGCGGGTATCGACTATCCCTTCGGTTGCCAGTCCGGCAATTGCGGGGCCTGCAAGACGCGCCTCGTCCGCGGCGAGGTGTCGATGGAGGACTATTCCGACTTCGCCTTGTCCAACGAAGAGAAGGCACACGGCCTGATTCTCGCCTGCCGCGCCGCGCCTCGGACCGACTGCGAGGTAGCCTGGCTGGAGCAGGACGACGCGATTGTTCACCCGAGGCGCCGACTAGGCTGTCGGGTCCGCGACCTCCTCGATGCCACGCACGACATCAAGCGCGTGCGCCTGGAGATCGTGTCCGGCGGGCCATTCCATTTCTCGGCCGGTCAGTTCGCGTCGGTCACCTTTGCCAGCTGTCCACCGCGCGACTATTCCATGGCGAACGTGCCTGGCGATCCAACGCTCGAGTTTCACGTACGCCTCACGGCGAGCGGCGCCACCAGCCTTCATGTCGCGCAGCACCTCCGAATCGGCGACAGCGTCCGGGTCGAGGGTCCATTCGGCACCTCGTACCTGCGCGAAAGTCATCGCGGACCGATCATCGCCATCGCCGGCGGCTCGGGCATGGCGCCGATCGGCTCGATCGTCGAGCACGCCTTGCAGTCGGCGCTGCCGCAGCCCATCCACCTCTACTTCGGTGTCCGCACCGAGCAGGATCTCTACCTGCATGATCACTTCGTCGCCCAGGCAAGGGGCCACGATAACTTTCGCTATACGCCGGTGCTGAGCGACACTGGCGATGCCCGCTATCGCCGCGGCCCGGTGCACGAAGCGGTCGCGGCCGATTTCGCTGATCTGGATGGATACAAGGCCTATCTTGCCGGTCCGCCGGTCATGGTCGAGGCGGCGAGCGTCATGCTGGAGCGGCGCGGCATGCGGCGCAGCGATATCCACGCCGATGCCTTCTACACGGCCGCGGAGATGGCCAAAGCGGGCCGGAAGACGGGAGCGGAGCTGTGACGGGTCTCCTGGAAGGTCGGGCGGCGATCGTCACCGGCGCCGGACGCGGCATCGGTCGCGCCATTGCCGAGGCGCTGGTTGGCGAAGGTGCGCGCGTGATCGTGGCCGACAACGGCACGTCGATCGAGGGCGACGGTGGCGATCCCGAGGTGGCGCGCCAGGCGGCCAAGGCGCTCGGCAAGAGAGCCATCGCTTCTGTCGACAGCGTGGCGTCGCCCGGTGCGGCCCGGCAACTCGTCGAGCTGGCAGTCCGGGAATTCGGCGGCATCGACATCGTGGTGAACAATGCCGCCATCGTGCGCCACGCCACCGTCTTCCACGCCGATCCGCGCGACTGGGATGCGGTGATCCGCAACAATCTCTCCGCCGCCTTCTACCTGATCACCGCAGCGTCGACGGTGATGCGTGCTCAGGGTCAGGCTGACCGCGGCGCCACCGGTGGCTACGACTGGGGCCGCATCGTCAACCTCGTTTCGTCGGCCGGCCTCCAGGGCGGTCTCGGCCAAGCCGCCGACGCCAGCGCCAAGGCAGGATTGTTCGGCCTCACCCGCGCAGCGGCAATGGATTTGGCGAGCGCCCAGATCACGGCGAATGCCGTCGTGCCGTTCGCGCGCACGCGCGTCCCAGATGTGATGCAACCGGCCGGCGGGGCACGGAGCGTCGACAAGGAGCGCACGCTCGAGATCGGCGCGCACCACGTGGCGACCCTGGTGACGGCACTGTGCTCGGCGGCCGGTAAATCGATCACTGGCCAGCTGCTGGGCGTGCGCGGCCGCGAGATCTTCCTGTTCGGCCAGCCCCGCCCGATCGCGGGCCTCGAAACCGGCGCGCCGGACGCCATCGCCGCAGATCTCGTTGCCAAGCTGGGCGACAAGTTCACCGACCTCACCACAGGGTTCGATGCCTTCGACACCGAGCCGCTCGTGTGACTCCTCATTCTCAAGCTCATGGTCTTCTGGACTGTGGGCCGCTCTTGAGCATGAGCGGGCGAGACGCCCGCGGTCCAGAAGACCATGACCCTTTCGGAGTGCGTGCAGAAGCCGCGACGCTGGCCACCCTCGCTCACAGGCTCTACGCTGCACCGTCGTGACAGGATCAGGAGATTCATGAGCAACTACAGCGCGCCGCGGCAAGCGACCGGGCGCCTCGCCCGGCCATTCGGCGATCTGTACTACGAGGTCACCGGCCAAGGGCCGGCCCTGGTGTTCGCCCATGGCCTCGGCGGCAATCATCTGAGCTGGTGGCAGCAGGTCGGGCATTTCGCCTCGCGCTACACCTGCGTGACCTTTGCCCATCGCGGCTTCGCGCCCTCCGATGCCATTCCCGGCGGACCCGATCCGGCCGACTATGCCGGCGACCTCGCGGCGCTGGTCGATCATCTGAAGCTTGCCGACGTGCGCCTCGTCGGCCAGTCGATGGGCGGCTGGTGCGTGCTCGAATACGCCCTCGCGCAGCCCTCGCGCGTCGCCGCCCTGATCCTGAGCTCGACCTCGGGGACGCTCGATCGGCGCGCCTGCGATCCCTCGGGCGGCACCCGGTACGATGCCTGGCTGCAGGATGCGACGGCCAGGAGCGCGGCCGCCGCCGCGCGCGGCATCCATCCGGCCGTCGGCGCGCCTGCCGCCGAGCGTCAGCCGGCACTGCACCTTCTCTACCAGTCGATCGATCGGCTGGCCGGCGCGCTCGACAAGGAGAAGCTGCGGAGCGGGCTGCGCCGCACGGCCCAGCGCACGCTTGCCGACCTCGCAGGCTTCCGCGTCCCCACGCTTCTGATCGCCGGCAGCGATGACGTCGTCTTTCCGCCCTTCCTGGCAAGCGCCATCGCGACAATCCTGCCCTGCGGCGAGACGCGGATGATGGCCGATTGCGGACACTCGCCATATTTCGAGCAGGCCGCTACGTTCAACAGCGTGGTCGACGAATTCCTGTCACGCCAGCGCTAGGAGACGGACATTGCTACGGCTCGGCCGTTTTCCGCGCGTGCCCCTGGGGCACATGCCGACGCGCCCTGGAACCCATGCAGCGTCTCGCTCCCCTATACCGGCTGCGTCGCCCAAGGCCATGGCGGGGTTGATCGATCTCGTGCGCATGGGTCGCTTCGGCAAGGACGAGGGCGTCGTGTTCGTGCACACCGGCGGGCAGGCTGGGCTGTTTGCTCATGAGCCCACTTTCGCCGCCTGAAGGAGGAGAGTCGTGTCGAAGGATAATCCGCGTATTGCCATCCTGGGTTTCGCCATCGAGTGCAACCGGTTCTCGCCGGTCACCACCGCGGCGGACTTCGAGCAGGACGTCGATATCCGCGGCAACCAGATCGTGAGCGAAGCGCGGTCGGGCGCCTCGATCACCATGCCCGACCTGCCCGGCTTCTTCACCGAGATGGACCGCACCGGGCCGTGGACCCCGGTGCCCTTGCGCGTCGCCCTCGCCCAGCCGGGCGGCCCGGTTGAGCAGAATTTCTTCCGGACGTTTCTGGGCGACATCGCGGCGGGACTCGCCGCCAGCGGGCCGTTCGACGCGGTGTTCGTTTCGGCGCATGGCGCGGCGCTGGCCGAAGGCACCGATGACCCCGATGGCGACCTGTTCGACGTGATCCGGCGCGCCGTCGGCCCCGACATTCCGGTGATCGCGGTGTTCGATCTGCACGCCAACGTCTCGCGCAAGATGATCGACAATCTTTCCGTCTTTGTCGGCTACCTGGAGAACCCGCATACCGACATCTACGAGCGCGGCGTCGAAGCGGCAAAGCATATGCGCGAATGCCTGGCCGGCGCGCGCACCGCGATCGAGATGGTCAAGCTGCCCCTCGTGCCGCCGCAAATCGCGCTGCTGACCGCCAGGGGCCCCTACGCTGACCTGATCAGGTACGGCCAGACCAAGGTGGGCGGCGACATCGTCAACGTCTCGGTGATGGCAGGTTTCGCCTACAGCGACAGCCCCAAGAACGGGCTGACCGCGGTCGTGACCGCGCGCAACGCCAATCGCAAGGCAGCGGCCGACCTGGCGCTCGATATCGCCACGCGTGCCTGGAGCATGAAGGAGCGCTTCAAGCGCGGGATGATGTCGCTGGCCGACGCCGTGCAGCTCGCGGTTGCGGTCAGCCGCGACCGGCGCCGCAAGCCGATCATCCTGGCCGACGTTGCCGACAATCCGGGCGGCGGCGGTCGCGGCAACACGACCTATCTCCTGCGGGCGCTGAAGATGGCCGGCGCCGAGCACGTGATCTTCGGCGTGTTCAACGATGCTGCGCTGGCGGCGAAAGCGCATGAGCTCGGGGAAGGCGCCACCTTCACCGCCTCGTTCAATACCCGGGAGCACCAGGAGTTTTCCCTGCCCTTCGATTGCGAGGCCAAGGTGGTCAAGCTGTCGGACGGCAAGTATGTCGGGCGCCGCGGCGTGCTGCGCAACGTCTCGGCCGACATGGGCCCATCGGCCCTGCTCGATCTCGGCGGGGTGCAGGTGGTGGTGATCAGCTATCGCTGCCAGTGCATGGACCCGCGGCAGTTCGAGATGTTCGGCCTCGACATCGCCCACGCCCGTGTCGTCGTGGTCAAGAGCCGCGGCCACTTCCGCGGCGGCTTCGACGAGTTCTTCAAGCCCGAGCAGGTCTACGAGGTCGACTGCCCGGGCCTGACGTCGCCGGTGCTGGCGAACTTCACCTGGAGCAAGCTGCCGCGTCCGGTCTATCCGCTCGACGAGGAGACCACCTGGACGCCGCCTGCTGCGGCCTGAAGCTCATCCGCCGGGAGCGCGCCGTTCATCCTCCTCCGCAGCCTTGCTGGGGAAGTGCCCTGTCATACGGGGCGGAGGGGCATGGAGTCATGACCCTTCCGTCACCGACGGCGGCGACACTCCCCCACCAGAGTTGGGGAGGAGGATGAGAGAGCGCCCGCGTGCAAACGCCCTCCCCCTACTTCTCCGGCAGCGGGATGAACTCCGGGTCGCCCGGCACCTTGGCGAAACGGCCCTCGCGCCAATCGGCCTTGGCCTTCTCAATGCGCTCGCGTGTCGACGACACGAAGTTCCACCAGACGTGACGCGGGCCGTCCATCGGCGCGCCGCCCAGCAGCATCACCTTGGCGCCGTTGGCGCCGGCAACGATTTCCGCCGGTTGGGCGGCGCGCAGAACCGCGAGATCGCCCCGACCGAGCAGGCGGTCGCCGACCGCCGCCTCGCCGTCCGCCAGATAGATGGCGCGCTCGGGATGCTCGGGCGAAACCGCGATCTTGCCGCCCGACGGCAGTTCGGCACCGACGTAGAAGATCGGCGAGAAGTGCGTGGTCGGGGCCGTGCGCCCGGCGTAGCTGCCAACGATCAACCGCAGACTCGTCTCTCCGTCCTGCCACGACGGCAGACGCGCTGCCTCGACATGCTCGAATGCCGGGGCAGTTTCCTCCTGCGCCTTTGGCAGCGCGACCCAGGTTTGGACGCCGTGCATGCGAAAGCCGGTGCGGCGCATCTCCGGCTCGGTGCGTTCGCTATGGGCGATGCCGCTGCCGGCAGTCATCCAGTTGACGTCGCCCGGCCGAATGGCCTGGGCGTAGCCGAGGCTGTCGCGATGGAAAATGCCGCCCTCGAACAGGTAAGTGACCGTCGCCAGCCCGACATGCGGGTGCGGCCGGACCTCCATGCCGCCGCCTGGCGGCACCTCCATCGGCCCGAAATGGTCGAGGAAGACGAAGGGCCCGACCATCCGGCGCTTCACGTTCGGCAGGACCCGCCGCACGACAAAGCCGCCACCAAGATCGTGGCTGTGCCCCTGGATAAGAAGTTCGATGGGGTCGGCCATCCTGTTCCCTCCTGCCGGCCTGCCGCACAGGCCTCGAAACCACCTAGGGTCGACACATGGAATGCGTCAATCCCGCTGGCGCTGGCATTCAAGCGGGGGCACTCATGGTGCAGTGCATGATATTGGCCTTGGCCCCCGAAGTCCGAATGGCCTGCGGGCAGAACCAACCAAGCCCTGAAAGGTTGGCCGCCGGCACTCGCCACGGCAGCCAGATGGTGTCGCGGCACTGACGCAAGCGCCTGCCGGAGCCACCGGAATCGGTCCTTTATCCCGTGACCATTCCTGGCCGTTCCGGGCGTCGACCCAAAAAACCGTTTGGGGACAAACCGTTAACGCAAATTCACGGGTGTTGCATTTTTGCAACTTTTTGTGGACTTGTGGATATTCCGTGGCCACAGTGGCTCCGAAGAAGGGCAGACGGCGTGGGGTACCGACCAGGGGAGGTCGGTAATTTCGCCGACGAGCCTCCGGAACGAAGTACCTGGTTGAATGGAACGGGAGAGGCTGATGGCGTTCAAGTCGACGCGTAGTCAATGCGCGCTCCGCTGGCGAACCGCCCGCAATCTACTGGCAGCAACCGCCGCTCTTGCTGCACTGCAACTAGCAATCACCCCCGGGTCCGTGGCGCAGGTCAAGGCCCCCACCAAGGCGCAGCTCAAACCCGGCGCCAAACCAGCGGCCGCGTCGGCCGACGATGTCCAGCCTTTCGCCGTTGGCAAGGACGGCTCGGTCGTCGACCAGCTGCTCGGTCTCCAGGTCGACCCGGCCGACGCTCAGGCCGCCGCCGAAGCGGTGAGCAAGGCCGTCGGGCAGCTCGATATCAGCAAGGGCACCAGCTCGGGCCGCGCCGTCCTCAAGTCACAGGGCGCCAACCAGCCCAAGCGCCTCGTCTCGCTGCAACTGTTCTCGGCCAAGTCGATGGCGGTCGAGCTGTTCCGCGGCAACGACGGCAGCTACGGCTACAAGCTCGCCCCTGGCGCCACGGAGAATGACGACGAGCGCATCTCCAGCCTGCCCCGCACCGCATCCCAGATGGGCGCCGCCGCGCGCTCGCTCCAGGTCGGCTCGGTAGGCTTGGTGAAGGTCAGCGGCACGAGCGTGGCGAGCGGCCTGGCGCAGACCGGCGCCAGCACGGCGACCTTGAAGGACCTGACCAGCGCCCTGGCGGGATTCGCGCCGGCGGCTTCGAAGATCGAGGTTCTCAAGGGGCGCACAGCCGACGGCGCACCGCGCATCCTGCTGGCCTATCTGGGTGACGGAAAGAGCCGGCAGGCCGTCTGGTGGTTCGCGCCGCCCAATCAGCCCGAAGGCTGGTTCGACGAGCAGGGCCGTCGCCTGGGTGGCACCGCGCTGGCCGACCCGCGCCCGGATTCGCGCATCTCGTCGCCCTTCGGCACGCGCCGCTACTACGGCCGCTCGAGCGGCGGCGGCTTCCACAATGGAATCGACTACGAAGGCAAGATAGGCGAGCCGATCTACGCCGCGGCCGACGGCGTCATCAACCATCAGGGCTGGTACTTCAACTACGGCCGCACCGTGAAAATCAGCCACGCCGACGATTTCGAAACTCTGTATGCGCACATGTCGCAGTTCGCGGCGGGCATGGGTCCCGGGTCGCCGGTGCGCAAGGGCGACGTGATCGGCTATATCGGCTCGAGCGGCCGCTCGACCGGCCCACATCTCCATTTCTCGGTCATTGTCAGCGGCCAATTCATCGATCCACAGCCCTATGTCACGGAGCGCGGCGGCCATAGCACGCTCGACGGCGAATCCCTGGTCGCCTTTCGGCAATGGCAGCAGGAAGTCCGCAAGGCCGCCGGCAACGGCGACGGTCGAGACCGGGGCTTCCGCGGCCTGCAGGGCGCCGAACCCTGGTCGACCAATCCCTTCTCCTCGCAGAACGTCAATCGCCTCTAGAACGCCTCCGGGCCTGCAACCAGGCCCTCGAAGGTCATCATGTTCCTCCCCAACGAAGTTGGGGAGGTGTCCGCGTAATCGCGGACGGAGGGGTCAGAGGCCACAGTCCCGCTGCTCATGACCCCTCCGCCCCCGATTACAGGGGCACCTCCCCAGCGAAGCTGGGGAGGAATCATAAGGGCCTCCCCACCGAAGGTGGGGAGGAGAACGAACGGCGCGCCCATATGCGAACGCCCTGGGTCGTCCGGAGCCCGTTGCGCGCCCAGGGTCGATCGCCTAGGAAGTGCGCCATCGCCCGGCCCCCTGATGGGCGCCGGGATTGAGGGGCAACACGAAGGGAAAGAAAGAATGTTGAACAAGTTCCTGGCCGCCGGCACGGCGGTGGCCACGCTGGTTGGCGCCGCTGGCGCCGCCCATGCAGGCAAGGATCTCGACACGGTGAAGGCGCGCGGCTCGCTGATCTGCGGTGTTTCCACGGGTGTCGCGGGCTTCGCCGCGCAGGACAGCCAGGGCAAGTGGACCGGCATCGACGTCGACACCTGCAAGGCTGTCGCCGCCGCCCTGTTCGGCGACGCGGAAAAGGTGAAGTACGTGCCGACCACGGCGCAGCAGCGCTTCACCGCCCTGCAGTCGGGCGAGGTCGACATGCTGGCCCGCACGACCACCTACACGCTGACCCGCGACACGGCGCTCGGCTTCGACTTCACCGGCGTCAACTACTATGACGGCCAGGGCTTCATGGTGAACAAGAAGCTCGGCGTCAAAAGCGCCAAGGAACTAAACGGCGCTACCGTCTGCGTGCAGCCCGGCACCACCACCGAGCTCAACCTCGCCGACTATTTCCGCGCCAACAAGATGACCTTCAAGCCGGTCGTCATCGAGAAGGTCGAGGAAGTGCGCGCGGCATTCTTCGCTGGCCGCTGCGACGTGTTCACGACTGACGCCTCGGGCTTGTACGCGACCCGCGCCGCCAACGCGCCCAACCCGGCCGACTACGTCATCCTGCCCGAGATCATCTCCAAGGAGCCGTTGGGCCCGGTGGTGCGCCACGGCGACAATCAATTTGCCGATATCGTGCGTTGGGCGCTGTTCGCCCAGCTCGAGGCCGAGGAATACGGCATCGATTCCAAGAACGTCGACGAGATGCTGAAGAGCGAGAACCCGGCGATCAAGCGCATCCTCGGCGTCACGCCCGGCATGGGCAAGGCGCTCGGGGTCGACGAGAAGTGGGTCTACAACATCGTCAAGCAGGTCGGTAACTACGGCGAGATGTTCGACCGCAACGTCGGCCCGGGTTCGGCCCTCAAGATCGACCGCGGCCTCAACAATCTGTGGACCAAGGGCGGCCTGCAGTACGCCCCGCCGATCCGCTGACACCACGCTGTCATTGAATTTGTCGACGACCGCCGCCCGAAGGGGCGGCGGTTTTCGCATGCCCGGTTGCGTTACCATCAGCGACCGTCGACACTCGATCGCAGAGAGAATGAACAGAGAGGCTTCAATGAAAAAGGTCATGCTCGCGGCGCTCGCACTTGCCGCAACGGCGCTCGCGTCCAACGGAGCCCTGGCCGGTCGCGACCTCGATGCCATCCGCGCCCGAGGATCGCTGATCTGCGGCGTCGGCCTCGGCACTGCGGGCTTCATGCTGGCCGACAGCCAGGGCAAATGGAAGGGCCTGTCGGTCGACGTCTGCCGGGCAGTCGCCGCCGCCATCTTCGGCGATGCTGAGAAGGTCAAGTACTCGCCCCTCACCTCGCAGCAGCGCTTCACCGCCGTGCAGTCGGGCGAGGTCGACATGGTGATGGGCAACGCCACCTACACCCTGACGCGCGACACCGCGCTCGGCCTCGATTTCACCGGCGTCTATTACTACGACGGCCAGAGCTTCCTGGTGCCCAAGAAGCTCGGCGTGAAGAGTGCCAAGGAACTCGGCGGCGCCACCGTTTGCGTCGCCCCCGGCACCACCACCGAGCTCAACCTCGCGGACTATTTCCGCGCCAACAAGATGACCTTCAAGCCGGTCGTCATCGAGAAGGTCGACGAGATCCGCTCGGCCTTCTTCTCCGGCCGCTGCGACGTCTACACGACCGACGCCTCCAGCCTGGCGGCGACGCGGGCGGCCAACGTGCCGCCGCCGCGCACCTTCGACGATTTCGTCATCCTGCCCGAGATCATCTCCAAGGAACCGCTGGGTCCGGTGGTCCGCCACGGCGACAATCAGTTTGCCGACATCGTGCGCTGGGCGCTGTTCGCAATGGTCGAGGCCGAGGAGTACGGCATCACGTCCCAGAATGTCGACGAGATGCTGAAGAGCGACAATCCGGCGATCAAGCGCATCCTCGGCGTGACGCCGGGCATGGGCAAGGCGCTCGGCGTCGACGAGAAGTGGGTCTACAACATCGTCAGGCAGGTCGGGAACTACGGCGAAAGCTTCGACCGCAATGTCGGCATGGGCTCCCCCCTCAAGATCGAGCGCGGCCTCAACAACCTGTGGACCAAGGGCGGCCTCCAGTACGCCCCGCCGATCCGGTAGAGGGCTCGTCCCTCCCCCCGCAATCTCTCATTTTCCTCCCTAAGCGTAGCTTGGGGAGGTGTCGCCGTCTTCGGCGACGGAGGGGTCATGAGCAGCGGGACTGAGGCTCATGACCCCTCCGCCCCGTATGACGGGGCACCTCCCCAGCGAAGCTGGGGAGGAAAGTGAAAGGCTCAATTGGCCTGTTGCTTGCTTGCCCGCGCGAGGAGACACTTGCTCGGGGAAAAAGAACGGGAGGCGATGATATGCACAAGGCTTCAATGGCAGCGGCGGCCGGTCTGGCTGCGATCTTCAGCTCAACGGGCGCGATGGCCGGCAAGGATCTCGACAACATCAAGGCGCGCGGCGCGCTGATCTGCGGTATCGGCCAGGGAACGGCCGGGTTCATGCTGCAGGACAGCCAGGGCAAGTGGGTCGGGCTCGACGTCGACGTCTGCCGCGCCGTCTCGGCCACCATCTTCGGCGATTCGGAGAAGGTGAAGTACGTGCCGTTGTCGTCGCAGCAGCGTTTCACCGCCCTGCAGTCGGGCGAAGTCGACATGCTGTCCAACAACACCACCGAGACCCTGACGCGCGATACCGCGCTCGGCCTCGATTTCACGGCCGTCACCTACTACGACGGCCAGGGCTTCCTGGTGAACAAGAAGCTCGGCGTGAAGAGCGCCAAGGAGCTGAATGGCGCCACGGTCTGCGTCGCGCCCGGCACCACCACGGAGCTCAACCTCGCCGACTACTTTCGCGCCAACAAGATGACCTTCAAGCCGGTCGTCATCGAGAAGGTCGAGGAGGTCCGCGCGGCCTTCTTCTCCGGCCGTTGCGACGTCTATACCAACGACGCGTCCAGCCTCTATGCGACCCGGGCCGCCAACGTGCCTCCGCCTGCCAAGGCCGAGGATTTCATCGTCCTGCCGGAGATCATCTCCAAGGAGCCGCTGGCTCCGGCCGTGCGCCACGGCGACAACCAATTTGCCGACATCGTGCGCTGGACCCAGTATGCCATGATCGAGGCTGAGGAGTACGGCATCTCATCGAAGACCGTCGACGAGATGCTGAAGAGCGACAATCCGGCGATCAAGCGCATCCTCGGCGTGACGCCGGGCATGGGCAAGGCGCTCGGGGTCGACGAGAAGTGGGTCTACAATATCGTCAAGCAGGTCGGTAACTACGGCGAAAGCTTCGACCGCAACGTCGGCAAGGATTCGCTCCTCAAGATCGATCGCGGGCTGAACAACCTGTGGACCAAGGGCGGCCTGCAGTACGCGCCACCGATTCGCTGACGTCGTCTTTCTCAGTTGTCGTGAGGGAATCGCCAGTGGTTACAAATGGACGATTCCCTCCTAGACTTGTGCAAATATCCGCAAGGGGCGTGCGGACGAACCGCAGCCGGCAGGGGGAACAGCGAATGGCAGTCGAGGCTGCGGGCTCCGCACCGCGCGCCAGGGTGGCGCCTTGGAATGACCCGGTCATCCGCGGGTGGGTGTTCCAGATCGTCGTCGTCGGCCTGGTCGGCCTGCTCGCCTGGTATCTCGTCTCCAACACCATGGAGAACCTGCAGCGCCAGAAGATCGCCAGCGGCTTCCACTATCTCGAGCGCGAGGCGGGCTTCGAGATCGGCGACACGATGATCGCCTACTCGCCAGCCAGCACCTATGCCCGTGCCATCTTCGTCGGCCTGCTCAACACGCTAAAGGTCGCCATCCTCGGCATCATCCTGTCGACCTTCCTGGGCACGATGATCGGCGTCGGCCGCCTGTCCCACAACTGGCTGCTCGCCAAGATCTGCGAATGGTACGTCGAAGCGTTCCGCAACGTGCCGCTGCTGCTCTGGCTGTTCCTGTTCTACAAGCTGATCAGCGAGGCCTTTCCCGGTCCGCGGCAGGCGATCGCCCTGTGCTGGAACAGCGTCTTCCTGTCCAATCGCGGTCTCTATTTTCCGGTCCCGCTGGCCGATCCGGTCTATGCCTGGATGGGGGGCGCCCTGCTGATCGGCATTGCCGGCGCCTGGCTGCTGCACCGCTGGGCCAAGAAGCGCCAGGAGACGACCGGCCAGCCCTTCCCGTCGATCCTGGCGGGCTTCGGCGTGGCGCTCGGCCTGCCGATCCTGGTCTGGCTGCTGGGCGGCGCGCCCCACCAGATGAGCTGGCCCGAGCTCAAGGGCTTCAATTTCGACGGCGGCACGGTCATCCAGCCGGAGTTCACCGCCCTGCTCGTCGGCCTCGTGCTCTACACCTCGGCCTTCGTTGCCGAGATCGTGCGCTCCGGCATCCTCGCCCTGCACAAGGGCCAGAGCGAGGCGGCGGCCGCGATCGGACTGACACGCGGCCAGTCCATGCGGCTCGTCCTGCTGCCGCAGGCGCTGCGCGTCATCGTGCCGCCGATGACCAGCCAGTATCTCAACATCACCAAGAACAGCTCGCTGGCCATCGCCATCGGCTATCCCGACCTCGTGGCCTCGATCAACGTCACGATCAACCAGACCGGCCAGGCCATCGAGAACGTGCTGCTGATCATGGCAGCCTATCTGTCGGTCAGCCTGTCGATCTCGGCGTTCATGAACTGGTACAACAAACGCATCGCCCTGAGGGAGCGCTGAGCCATGACCGACATGCCCGTCGGCGAGCGCCGCCAGCTTACGCCCCCGGTGGACGACAGCGGCGTCTTCGGCTGGATCCGCAAGAACCTGTTCTCGAGCTGGCTGAACGGCCTCACCACGATCGTGCTGATCGCCGCCCTCGGCTGGGTCCTGTCATGGTTCCTCGAATGGGCGGTCTTCACGGCCAACATCACCGCCGCGACCGGCGCGGAGTGCCGCGGCCAAGGCGCCTGCTGGGCGCTGATCCGCGAGAAGTACCGCTACATCTTCTTCGGCTCGTTCCCCTACGAGCAGCATTGGCGACCGCTCTTTGCCGTGATCGCCATGCTGGCGATGCTGGTCCTGTCGGCCGACCGCCGCATGTGGAACTGGCGGCTGGCCGTGATCTGGGGCGTCGGCTCGTTCATCACCTTCCTGCTGATGTTCGGCCAGATCCACATTCCGCTCAGCCTCATGCTGTTCATCGCCATGGTGGTCGGCGCCGTCGGCATGAGCCTGCGCAAGGGCATCGGCTCGGCCGGCGAGATGACGTCCTATCGCGTCGCCGCCGTGGTCGGCGTGGTCGGCCTTGCGCTGCGCATCGTCGGTGTGCTGCCGGCGTGGAGCCTCGCCATCGCGCCGCTGTCCTATGTCGAGACCGGCTTGTGGGGCGGCATCCCGGTGACGATCATCCTCGCCACCTACGGGCTTGCCTTCGCCTTTCCCTACGGCGTCCTGCTGGCACTCGGCCGGCGCTCCAACCTGCCGCTGATCAAGGGCCTGTGCGTCGGCTTCATCGAGCTGATCCGCGGCGTGCCGCTGATCAGCCTGCTGATCATGGCCTCGGTCATGCTGCCGTTGTTCCTGCCGAGCAGCGTCACCATCGACAAGTTCCTGCGTGCCCAGGTTGCCGTCATCCTGTTCGCCGGCGCCTATATAGCCGAGATCATTCGCGGCGGCCTGCAGTCGCTGCCCAAGGGCCAGTTCGAGGCCGCCGATGCGATGGGCCTGAACTACGTCCAGAAGACCGCCCTGATCATCCTGCCGCAGGCGCTGCGCGTGGTGATCCCGCCCCTGATCAACACCTTCATCGGTTTCTTCAAGGACACCTCGCTGGTGCTGATCATCGGCATCTTCGACTTCCTCAACACGGCGAACCAGGCCTTGGTCGATCCCAACTGGGCGGGCTTCCCGGGCGAGGTCTACCTCTTCGCCGCCTTCGTCTATTTCATCTTCTGCTTCTCGATGTCGCGCTACAGCAAGTATCTCGAGTTCGAGCTCAACAAGGGAACGCGCCGCTAGGGCGCCGCCGGGAGACAAGCACAATGGCTGCCAGTGCTGCGCACAATCTGTCGAACGCTGCGTCCGTGATCACGCTTCGGAGCGTCAACAAGTGGTTCGGCCAGTTCCACGTGCTGTCGGACATCAACCTCGACGTCAAGGAAGGCGAGAGGATCGTCATCTGCGGGCCGTCGGGCTCGGGCAAGTCGACCCTGATCCGCTGCATCAACCGGCTCGAGGAGCACCAGCAGGGCGACATCATCGTGCACGGCGTGGCGCTGTCCAACGACGTCAAGAACATCGAGGCGATCCGCCGCGAGGTCGGCATGGTGTTCCAGTCGTTCAACCTGTTCCCGCATCTCACCATCCTGGAGAACCTGACCCTGGCGCCGATCTGGGTGAAGAAAATGCCGAAGAAGGAGGCCGAGGAGATCGCCATGGGTCTCCTGAAGCGGGTGCGCATTCCCGAGCAGGCGGCGAAGTATCCCGGCCAGCTGTCGGGCGGCCAGCAGCAGCGCGTGGCGATCGCGCGGGCGCTCTGCATGCGGCCCAAGATCATGCTGTTCGACGAGCCGACCTCGGCGCTCGACCCGGAGATGGTGAAGGAGGTGCTCGACGTCATGATCGAGCTGGCGCGCGAAGGCATGACCATGCTGTGCGTCACCCACGAGATGGGCTTCGCGCGCGCTGTCGCCGACCGCGTGATCTTCATGGATCGCGGCGAGATCGTCGAGCAGAACGAGCCCGAGGAGTTCTTCGCCAACCCGCGCAACGAGCGCACCAAGCTGTTCCTCGGCCAGATCCTGCATCACTGAAGGTCCAGCACCACGAATCTCCGACTCGGGCGGCCATGAGAATCCTGGTCACGGGCGGCGCGGGCTTCATCGGCTCGGCTGTCATCCGCCACATCGTCCGCGACACCGACTGGACGGTGGCCAACGTCGACAAGCTCACCTACGCCGGCAACCTCGAATCGCTGGCCGAGGCGCGCACCAGCAATCGCCACACCCACTACAAGCTCGACATCTGCGACCGCGCGGCGATCGCTGAGATCTTCCGCAGCGTTCAACCTGATGCCGTGCTGCACCTCGCGGCGGAAAGCCATGTCGACCGCTCGATCGACGGCGCGGCGCCGTTCATCGATACCAACGTCACCGGCACCTGGGTCTTGCTCGATGCGGCGCTGGCCTACTGGCGCTCGCTCGACGAGGCGGCGCGCGGCCGCTTCCGCTTCCAGCACATCTCGACCGATGAGGTGTTCGGCTCGCTGGGCTCGACCGGCCGGTTCAGCGAGACCACGCCCTATCAGCCGAGCTCGCCTTACTCCGCCACCAAGGCCGCGTCGGACCATCTGGTGCGAGCCTGGCATCACACCTACGGTCTGCCGACGCTCGCCACCAACTGCTCCAACAATTATGGCCCCTACCACTTCCCCGAGAAGCTGATCCCGCTGGTGATCATCCGGGCGCTGCGCGGCGAGACCCTGCCGGTCTACGGCAAGGGCGAGAACGTCCGCGACTGGCTGCATGTCGAGGATCACGCCGAGGCGCTGACCCTGGTGCTGCAGAACGGCCGACCGGGCGAGACCTACAATGTCGGCGGCGACAGTGAGCGCCGCAACATCGATGTCGTCGAGACGATCTGCAGCCTGCTCGACGAGATGCTGCCCGACAGCCCCAATCGGCCGCATGCCCAGCTGATCCGCTTCGTCACCGACCGGCCGGGCCATGACGCGCGCTATGCCATCGACGCCGGCAAGATCCGCCGCGAGCTGGGCTGGCAACCACGGCACGGGTTCGACGACGGCCTGCGTCACACGGTGCGCTGGTACCTCGACCATCGGGGCTGGTGGGAACGGGTCATGAGCGGCGCCTACCGAGGCGAACGGCTGGGTCTGCCCGGATAGCCGACCGCCGGAACCTCACCGTCGCGCCAGCGTTTGAAACCGCACGTTGGAGGCAACAATGCGATGGCTGGTCTGGCTCGTCATCGCAGCCCTGGCCGTCACGGCGAGCGGTTGCGCGGGCGAGGACGCGCTGTACACCAATCCGAAGTACACTCCCGGCTACAAGCCGGGGAGCGGCAAGCCGGGCGGCAGCACCGCCCAGGCGTACGACCGCTCCTTGAGGCCCGACTGGCGACAGCTCTGACGCCGCCGCTCATCGGGTCAGGTCATCTCGTCAGGCCAGGTTCTTCTTGAAGAAGGCGACGGTGCGCTCCCAGGCCAGCTTGGCGGCCGCCTCGTTGTAGCGCGGCGTCGAGTTGTTGTGAAAGCCGTGCTGGGTGCCCGGATAGAAATGCGCCTCGTAGGCCGCTTCGCTGGCCTTCAGCGCCGCTTCGTAGGCCGGCCACATGGCATTGATGCGCGCGTCGTCCTCGGCGTACTGGATCAGGAGGGGCGCCTTGATCTTGGCTACCGACGCCGTCTCTGCGGCGGCGCCGTAGAACGGCACGCCCGCCTGCAGGTCGGTGCCCAGGATCACCGCCAAGAAATTGGTCGTGCCACCGCCCCAGCAGAAGCCGGTCGCGCCGAGCTTGCCGGTAGAAAGCGCATGGGTCTTCAGGAAGCGCGCGCTGTTCACCATGTCGGTGCGCAACTTGGCCTGGTCGAGGCCCGCCTGCAGGGCACGGCCGTCGTCGTCGTTGCCCGGATAGCCGCCGACCGGGAACAGTCCGTCCGGCGCCAGGGCCACGAAGCCCTCGACCGCGGCACGCCGCGCGACATCCTCGATGTAAGGATTGAGTCCGCGGTTCTCGTGGATCACCAGCACTGCCGGGAACGGACCGCTGCCGGATGGCTGGACCAGGTATCCGCGCATCTGCCCGGACGTGCCGCCCGGCGAAGGGTAGTTGACGTAGCGCGCCTTGATCCGCGAATCGGTGAAAGAGACGGTCTGTGCATTGGCGTAGCGCGGCATCAGCGCCTGCGCCATGGCCAGCCCGCCTACCGTCACGACGGCAGCCTGTTGGAAGAAGGTCCGCCGGTCGATGCGGCCATGGCAATACTCGTCGTAGAGCTCGAACACGCGCCGGTCGATGTCGCGCTGCGTCAGGGCGGGGAACTCGGAAATGGCGTGGTCAGGCATCGTGCAGGCTCCCGGTTCTTGCCGGACGAATAATGGTCCGGATCGCCGGATGGCGGAAGGCATTGCGGCCCAGATCAAGAGCTTGTGAGTTCAGGGACTCTTGGCTGGGAGCGCGCCATTCCAGTGGCGCGTTCTTCCTTCGCTAAGAGAGGACGCGCGGCTGGAGTCGCGCGCGCGCCCAGCGGATTGTCACCCCTCGAGCTGCCTCTTGAGCCCAGCCCAGCGGTCGAGAATGGGCAGGATCCTGTCCTCCTTCGCGGCCGGCAGGGAGAACACGATGCGGTCGATGCCGAGCCGCTCGTAGAGCCGCAGGCGCTCGATGTCGTCGGGCACGCGGAACAGGCTGATCGGCAGGCCCGCCGGCTCGCGGCCGGCATCGCGCGCCATCCGGTGGAACTGATCGATGACGCCCAGCCCGTCGCGTTCCAGCCAGTCGTCGCGCGGGATCCAGCCGTCGCCGTAGCGGATTGCCCGCCGGGCGGCGTGCGGGAAGGCGCCGCCGACGATGATGGGCGGATGTGGCCTCTGGAATGGCTTGGGCCATTGCTTCATCTTGTCGAAGCGCACGAGCTCGCCGTGATACTCGGGCTCCTCGTCCGTCCAGATCGCCTTCATCGCCTCGATGCGCTCGCGCGCCAGCTTGTGGCGGGTGGCGAAGACGGTGCCGTGATTCTCGACCTCGTCCTGGTTCCAGCCATTGCCGACGCCGAACAGGAAGCGGCCCTGGGACAACTGGTCGAGCGTCGACACGACCTTGGCGGTGACGATCGGGTCGCGCTGGATCACCAGGGCGATGCCCGTGCCGACCTTGAGGCGGGTAGTAGCGGTCGCCGCCGTGTTGAGCGCGAGGAAGGGATCCATCAGCTCGAAATAAGCCTGCACCAGTCCGCCGCTCGCCGGATAGGTCGACTTGCGCGACGACGGAATATGGGTGTGCTCGGGCACCCACAGGGATTCGAATCCGCGCTCTTCAAGGGCGCGGCCGAGCGCTCCCGGATGCATCGACTCCGTGGTGAAGAACATCACCGCCCCGATCTTCATGAACGCTTCCCCCAACCTGACGAGCCTGCCGCAATCTAGGGCCGTGCACCTCCTGCAGGCAAAGGAACGTTTGCCCAGGGCGCGTGTTGTCTCCTCGCACAGGAGTAGAGAGGAGATCATGAGACAGGTCAGTCTGGTGATGGCGGTCGCCTTGCTGGGCATGGTGGTGGCCGGCTGCGCCGATCCCTATCGGCCGCGCTATGCCTATGCCTACCAAACCTATCCGAGCAGCTACGTGGTCTATCAGACGGCGCCCGCACAGGTCGCCTACGTCTATCCGACGGCGAGCTACAGCACGTATCGGTCATACGACTACGACCGCAACTACATGGGCATCCATCCCGGCCCCGAGTTGAGCCGCTACCCCTAAGCAACAGCTCAGCGCTGCAGAGTCGCCCGCACGACGGCGGCAACCGCGTCGACGGCCTCGCTGGACATGTGGGCTCCAATCGGCAGGCTGAGCACGGTCTGCGCAAGCTTCTCGGCGATCGGAAACGTTCCCGCCGGCCAGCCGAGGTCGGCGTAGGCTTCCTGCAGATGCGGCGGGATCGGATAGTGGATGAGCGAGCCGATGCCCGCCTTGTCGAGCGCCGTGATCAGATCGGCACGACGCTCGGTCCGCACGACATAGAGATGCCAGATCGGCTCGGCCCATTGCGGGGCGCGCGGCAGGCCGAGGTCTGCGATGCCGGCAAGCTTGTCGTCATAGCGTGCCGCCAGCACCCGCCGGCGCTCGTTCCAGGCATCGAGCCGCGGCAGCTTGGCGCGCAGGAAAGCCGCCTGCATCTCGTCGAGCCTTGAATTGAAGCCGCGCTCGAGATTCACGTACTTCACCCGGCTGCCGTAGTTGCGCAGCACGCGCAGCCGCTCGGCGAGCTTGGGGTCGTCGGTCGTCACCGCCCCGCCGTCGCCGAACGCGCCGAAGTTCTTGGTCGGGAAGAAACTGTGCGCGCCGGCATGGCCGAGCGCGCCGGCGCGCCGGCCGCGCACCCTGGCTCCTTGCGCCTGCGCCACATCCTCGACCACCTTGAGGCCGTGCCTGTCGGCCAGCGCCATGATCGCGTCCATGTCGGCCGGCTCGCCGTACAGATGCACTGGCATGATGGCCCGCGTGCGGGATGTGATCGCCGCCGCGATACGCTCGGGGTCGATGTTGGGTCCGGCCGGCGTCGGCTCGATCGGCACTACCGTGGCGCCGACCGCCGTCACCGCGAGCCAGGTCGCGATATAGGTGTTCGACGGCACGATCACCTCGTCGCCGGCGCCGAGGTCCCAGGCGCGCAGCACCAGCTCGAGCGCCTCGAGGCCGTTGCCCAGCCCGACGCAGTGGGCCGTGCCGCAGAACGCGGCGTACTCCTCCTCGAATGCTGCGACCTCGCGGCCGAGCACGAACCAGCCCGACTCCATGACGCGCAGATATGCGGCGTCGAGCTCGGGCTTGAGCTCGGCATAGACCGACTTCATGTCGAGAAACGGGATCATGGCCGCGTCACCACCTCGCGCTGGAAGGTTTCGTAGTCGCGCAGATACTCGGTTTCGTCGTAGAGCGTCGAGGCGATCACCAGCACCACGCTCTGCGGCGCGAAGTCTACCAGCTCGTGCCATACCCAGGTGCCGAGATAGAGCGCGCGCGTCGGATCGTCCAGCTGCACCTGCTGCTTCTTGCGGCCATCGTCGAGCTCGACCCGGCAGCCGCCGTGCAGCGCCACCAGCAGCAGCTCCGACTGGCGATGGCCATGGCGGCCGCGCCACTGGCCGGGCGCGATGTGATGCAGCCAGAACAGGCGCTTGGGCGCGAACGGCAGGCCCTTGCCGAGCTCGGCGAAATTGACCTGGCCGCGCGCGTCGGCGACGCCCGGAACCTCGACCCAGCGGCAGTTGCGAACCGCGAAAAGGGACTCATTGGTCACCGACATCTCACTCCGATCACGCCTCGTCGCTCCAATCATGCTTTGCTCGCCTGCAGCTTGCGCCATTGCATGTAGACCACGCCGCTCAGCGCCACGAGACCTCCGACGATCTGATAGGCATTGGGCATGAAACCATAGGCCATGGCCCACAGGACGGCGAAAAACGGCACGAGGTTGACCCATAGCGAGGCGATGGCGACGCCCAGCCGGCTCGCGCCGATGTTCCAGAAATAGCCGCCGAGGCCACTCGCCAGCAGGGCCACCGTCACAAGCTGTGTCCACACCCAGGGATCGCCCTCATTGAACGGCGAGCGCGACCAGCCGAGCACGATCAGCACGGCACTCAAGGCAGTTGCCCAGCCGAGCGCCGACAATGACGCGACGTAGGCGCGATGCAACTGGCTCGCCCGGTCAAACCAAGCCTGCGCCTTGAGACTGTACAGCGTCCACAGGATGTTCGACGCCAGCAGGAAGATCTCGCCGCCGCCGAAGCTCACCGGCCCGCCGGCCACCAGGCTCGACGAGGCGAGAATGCCGCCACCCGCCAGGGTCAGCGCCAGCGCCACCGGGAAGCCCGGATCGAAGCGCAGCCCGGTCGCGATCCGGACGGTCGCTGCGGCGACCAGCGGCCCGGCGACCTGCACGGCAGCGGCGGTGATCGGATTGGTGAACAGAAGTCCCAGCGTGTAGATGAAGAAGAACGACGCCATCAGCAGGCCAAGCACGGCAAAGCGCTGCACGCCCACGTCGATGCGCAGCGCGCGCACGCCCTCGACCAGCAGAAGCAGGACAGCCAGCCCCACCGTGGCCACCGCAGTCCGGATCGCCGACATCGGGATCAGGTCGAAATGGGCCAGCATGACCTTGGAGACCGGCACGTTGGCGCCCCAGCTCGCGCCGACGAAGATCATGGCAGCGAACGCCCCGAGCAGATGGCGATGCTCGCGCATCATCGGCCGATCTGGCGCAGCTGCAGGCTGGCGACCGCCGCCATCACGACAATACCGCCGGCAAGCTGCAGCCAGCTTGGCTCCCGTCCCATCAGGGTGGCGTGCCGGAGCGCGCCGAGCGACGGAACGGCCACGCGTTGATCCCTCAGCCGGCCGCGCGCCGGCGCACCGCCTCGTAGCCGACGCGACAATCGCCGTAGACATCGGGCTTCTCGGTCGACACGCGCGCTTCGACGACGCCCGGCTGGGCGAGGCAGAGATCGAGAATGGCGTCGACCAGCGATTCCTGGAGGTTGAAATGCCGGCTCCTGGCCAAGGCAATGATTCCGTCATGAACGATGTCGTAGTTCAGGACGTTGGCGATGCGATCGTTGTGCGCCTTGTCCTCCGGGGCAAGCATCAGGTCCGCGTTGACGATCACGGTCTGCGGCCCCTCCTTCTCGAAATCATGGATGCCGATCGAGACTTGCAGGAGGAAGTCGCGGATGAAGATGCGGCGATCCATGTCAGCTCTTCTTTTTCTTGTCGAAGGCGATGTCGCGCGGCCGGCCGGTGAGGTGCTCGCCGCCGTCAATGATCAGGGTGTCGCCGGTTAAGGTGGGCGTCGCCACAATGAAGCGCAAGGCGCGCACCAGGTCATCGGTCGTGACGCCGACCTGCAACGGGTTCTGCATATGCTGCTCGGCGAAGCGGGCGTCGGTCTGGCTTCCGCTTCGCAGGGTCAGGCCCGGCGCGATGCCGGCCACGCGCAGGCGAGGCGCGAAGGCCTGTGCGAGCAGCTTGGTCAACCCCTGCAGGCCGATCTTGGACAGCGTGTAGGTCAGGAAGTCGGGGTTGAGATTGAACAGCTTCTGGTCGAGCAGGTTGACGATCAGCCCGGTCTCGCCCGCTGGCAGCTGCCGCGCCAGCGCCTGCGACAAGAGCATCGGCGCCCTCAGGTTGATCGCCATATGCCGATCGAAATTCTCCGCCGTCGCCGTCGGCGCGCGGTCGAGCTTGAACAGCGAGGCGTTGTTCACCAGGCAGGTGAGCGTGACGCCCGGCGCCCGGCACTTGTCGATCAGGGCCTCGGCCTGGCGGGCCGATTCGAGGTTGGCCCGCACCGCCCTGGCCTTGCCCTTCGCCGCGACAATCTCATCCACGGTCTCGCGCGCACCCTCGGCCGATTCGCGGTGGTGGACGAAGACGAAGTAGCCGTCCGCCGCCAAGGCCATCGCCAGGGCGCGACCGATCCGCAACCCGGCTCCGGTGACCAGCGCGCCTTTCATGGTGCAACCTCGAAACCACGCTCCTCCCCAACTCCGTTGGGGAGGTGTCGCCGTCTTACGGCGACGGAGGGGTCATGGGCACCACCACTGATGCTCATGACCCCTCCGTCCGCGAAGACGCGGACACCTCCCCAACTCCGTTGGGGAGGACAATGAATGCTGCCTTGTTCACGGCGGTCTACTAGCATGTGTCCATGACTTCGTCCCCGTTCGAAACCGTCGACTGCGTTGTGATCGGCGCAGGCGTTGTCGGCCTTGCCGTTGCTCGTGCACTTGCCCTTTCTGGTCGCGAGGTCATCGTCGTGGAAGCCGCGGAAGCCATCGGTACCGAGACGAGCTCGCGCAATTCCGAGGTCATCCACGCCGGCATCTACTATCCCAAGGGCAGCCTGATGGCGAAGACCTGCGTCGCCGGCCGGCGACGCCTTTACGCCTATTGCGCCGAGCATGGCGTGCCGCATCGCAATTGCGGCAAGCTGATCGTGGCGACCAACGACGCCGAAGGCAACAGGCTCACCGAGATCAAGGGCCGCGCCGAGGCCAACGGCGTCGAGGGCATGCGCCTCCTGAGCGCGGCCGACGCGATGGCGATGGAGCCCAACCTCTTTTGCACGGCAGCGCTGCTGTCGCCTGCTACCGGCATCGTCGACAGTCATTCCTACATGCTGGCGTTGCAGGGCGACGCCGAAGAGCACGGCGCGACGTTCGCCTTCAACAGTCCGCTCGAGCGCGGCCGCGTGGCCGACGGCGGTATCGAGATCGAGGTCGGCGGCATCGAGCCGATGACCCTTCGCTGCCGCACCGTCGTCAACTCGGGCGGCCTGCACGCGCCGGCGCTCGCACAAAAGATCACAGGCATGCCATCCGATCGAGTTCCTACTGCGTACTATGCCAAAGGAAACTACTTCACCTTGACCGGACGCTCGCCCTTCACCCACCTGATCTACCCGGTTCCCGTGCCGGGCGGCCTCGGCGTGCACATCACCGTCGATCTCGGCGGCCAGGCCAAGTTTGGCCCCGACGTCGAATGGATCGATGGAATCGACTACAACGTCGACCCGCACCGCGCCGACAAGTTCTATGCCGCGGTACGCCGCTACTGGCCGGCCCTTCGGGACGGCGCCATTCAGCCGGGCTATGCCGGCATCCGCCCCAAGATCGTGCCACAGGGCGCGCCAGCGCAGGATTTCGTCGTGCAGGGACCGGCTGATCATGGCGTGCCCGGCCTCGTCAACCTGTTCGGCATCGAATCGCCCGGCCTCACCTCCTCGCTGGCCCTGGCCGATCTGGTGCGCGACATCGCCAACGCATGAGCTTGGCCCGGCGCGGGCTCCTCGCCAGCCTGCTCGGGACCCTGCTGGGCGGCTGCTCGCCCGCCGCGATGCTGAATGCCACCGTGCCGCGCGAAGGATTTTCGCTCGAGCGCGACATCGCCTACGGGCCCCGGACCCGCCACAAGCTCGATCTCTACCGGCCCGACCGGGCGCGCGACGACGGACGCAGCGTGATGTTCTTCTACGGCGGCGCCTGGGACTCGGGCAGCAAGAGCGACTACCTGTTCGTCGGCCAGGCGCTCGCCGCGCGCGGAGTCACCACGATCATCGCCGACTACCGTCTCTATCCCGAGGTGACGTTTCCCGCCTTCCTCGACGACGGCGCGCGGGCAACCGCCTGGGCGGCCGACCGCGTCGGCACGGACCGACTCTTCCTGATGGGCCACTCGGCCGGCGCCTACATCGCCGTGATGCTGGCCGCCAATACACCCTGGCTCGCGACGGCCGGAGTCGACCGGCTGAAGCTGCCGGGCGCCATCGGCCTGTCCGGTCCCTATGACTTCCTGCCGCTGGCGTCGCGCCGGCTGCAGCAGATCTTCGGCGGCGCCAACCGCACGGAGACGCAGCCGATCACCTTCGCGACGGCGCCGCTGCCGCCCCTGCTGCTCATTCATGGCACAGCCGATTTCACGGTGAGGTCCGGCAACAGCGAGCGCCTGGCCGCAGCCTGGCGGCGCGCCGGAGGTCGGGCAGACCTGAGGCTTTATCCCGAGATCGACCATGTCGATGTGGTCGCGGCGCTGTCCGACTTCCTGCACAAGCGAGCGCCGACTCGCGCCGACGTCCTAGCCGGGATCGACAAGGCCTGATCCGCATCACGGAAGACCATTCCGGGGCTAGTGCGCCCGGACGAGGTTCGCTAATGCTGGCCCAGACCAAAGATCCCCGAGGGAAATCCAGCAGATGATCAAGACGCGCTTCACCGAAATGTTCGGCATCAAGCACCCGATCGTGCAGGGAGGCATGCAATGGGTTGGCCGTGCCGAGCTGACATCGGCGGTGGCCAATGCCGGTGCGCTCGGCTTCCTGACCGGTCTCACCCAGCCGACCCCGGAAGATCTGCGCAAGGAGGTCCAGCGCTGCCGCGACATGACCGACCAGCCGTTCGGGGTCAACCTCACCATCCTGCCCACGCTGGTGCCGCGGCCCTACGGCGAGTACATCGACGCGATCATCGATTCGGGCGTGAAGATCGTCGAGACGGCAGGCAACAACCCCAAGCCGTTCCTGCCCAAGCTCAAGGAAGCCGGCATCAAGGTCATCCACAAATGCACCTCGGTGCGCCACGGCATCACCGCCGAGAAGGTCGGCGTCGATGCGATCTCGATGGACGGCTTCGAATGCGCCGGCCATCCCGGCGAGGACGACGTGCCCAACCTCGTGCTGCTGCCGGCGGCCGCCAATGTCATCAGCATTCCGATGATCGCGTCGGGCGGTTTCGGCGATGCGCGCGGCCTGGTCGCAGCGCTGGCGTTGGGCTGCGAGGGCATCAACATGGGCACCCGCTTCATGGCGACCAAGGAAGCGCCGATCCACGACAACGTGAAGAAAGCGCTGGTCGAGAGCGACGAGCGATCGACGTCGCTCATCCTGCGCACCATGCGCAACACCAGCCGCGTCTACGGCAACTCGGTCGCCAAGAAGGCGATCGCGATGGAGCACGAAGGCAAAACCATCCAGGAGATCGGCCCGATCGTCGCCGGCGCCAAGGGCCGCGTCGTCTACGAGACCGGCGACATGGAGCACGGCATCTGGTCGGCCGGCACGGTGATGGGCCTGATCAAGGACATCCCGTCCTGCAAGGAGCTGGTCGAACGCATCGTCCGCGAAGCCGAGGAGATGATCCGCGGCCGCCTCGCCAAGGCGATTGCTGCCTGACGCGGAGCCAAGGCCACCATCCGCGGACCGTGGTCTAGTCGGCGGTCGTGACGGAGCCGTTCGAATCGACGATCAGCAGGACCTCGGTCTTGCCGCGGAATGCCTTGGCACGCCACACGCCGTCGCCCCTGCTCACGATGCGTACACCCTTGTACCCGTCGGCCTCGACGGCGGCCCGCGCCGCGTTTTCACCGGCCTGGTCGGGAGCAAGGGACGACTCCGTGGTACCGGGTTCGTCCCTGGCAGGCGCCCCTGACGTCTCGGTGGCCGGCGGATTCGCCGCCTGGCGAGGCTTCAGGAGCAGAGGCACCGGCGCCTGCTGGGGCTCAACCGAAGCTTTTGGCAACTCCGCGGGCGCCGACTTGGCAACGGCGTTCGGGCGCGGCTCCGATGAGCGGTCGGCCGCGGGGTGAGCCGCCGTGCCGATCGGCGGCATGTGCGGCTTGCCGCCATCGAATGGCCGCTTGGAAAGGCTGGCGACTGCCACCCCGACGATCGACATCACTGCCACGAGAACGATGATGCTGCTCTTCACGGTCGCCTCCCAGTCAGGATGTCGAGAACGGTCGAGGAACTATCGATTACCCGAGAATGGATCATCGAACGACGATTCTCGTATCGCTCCTTCGTATCCCGGCGGTGTTGCGGCCGGGACAAATTGTGTCGTCTGTGTCGCGGCCGCGAACGCCCTCCGATCCTTCGCCAAGGCGAGAGCGCCGTTCTCCCCCGCACCACCAACCAGCGCACCAGCACACCGATCGTCGGAGGCACCAGGCAGACGTCCGCGACCAGCGGGCCGATGCCAACACCGCCTTCAGGTCGAGGAAGGTGCCGCCAACGATGCCAGCGATCAGGCCGCCGATGGCGTTGCCATAGGCGAAGGAAAAAATCCGCCGCACGGTCTCATATCGGCATGATGCCGCGGCGTGGCGAGGCGGTCGCGAAGGTGTCGTTGGCAATCGGCGCGCCCAGGACCATGAGGGCGTTGCGCTGCTCCTGGATCGGCGTGCGCAGGATGGCATCCTCGATCTTCGCCAGCGTCTTGAACGGCGGCGAAGCAAGCGTGCGCCCCATCCAGGCGGCGGCGCGCGGCCAGCGTGCCGCATCGATCTGGACCCTTGCCCAGGCGGCATTGCGGAGGAAGCACGCCGGTGCGATGTCACCGATCGACAAGGTCGGCCCGAAGCGGAAGCCGTCGGCCGGTGCCTCGCTCTCGAGATAGTCGAGCACCGCCGGCACGTCCTCCTTCACGGTGCGGTCGACCAGCTCGCGATCGCCCTTCTCGCCCCACACCGAGGGCCGGATGGCGATCTGGTTGAACAGGCGCCAGATGAAGACGTCGCCCATGCGGGTATCGGCGAACTCCTCCAGCCAGCGCGCCCGGGCGCGATCGCGGATGTCGGCCGGAAACAGCGACGGCTCGGGCTGCTTGTCCTCGATGTACTGGCAGATCACCGACGAGTCGGAGAGCACGAGGTCGCCGTCGATCAGCACCGGGATGCGACGCAGCGGGCTCAGCTTGGAGAAACGATCGTCGCCGAAGAACGGCACGATCGGGTCGACCTCATAGCCGAGGCCCTTGGCCTCGAGGCACGCCAGGACCTTGCGCACATAGGGCGACAGATAGCTGCCGACGATCCTGATCATCCCCGCCTCACACCAGGTTGATGCGACAGCCGCAGACCTCGACCTGCGCGGGCCCGCGCTTCTTGCCGCGCTTCTCGGCAGCGGCGAGGACCTTGGCCTTGTCGGTGGCCTTGACGTCGTAGGCCGACACGCCCTGCCCGCGCCCGTCGGCCGCCGCGACGAAGCGGATCTCGCCGCCGTCGAGAGCGATCCGATTGCCGTGGAGCGGACGGCCGAGAATCTTCGACCAGCTGGCGGCGGCCGCTGCCGGATCGGGATGCTGGATCTCGACGCCGGCCAGCCCGTTGGTGACGTCGGAGCGGGCGTGCTTCAACCAGTCCTTCTCCGCCGGCGGCCACCACAGCGCCGGGTCGACTCCCTTGGGCGCGAAAGTCGTGTCGAGCGACAGCAGGACGCCCGCCGTGTCGGAGGGATGGAAGTGGGTGTACTGGTATTCGGGCAGGTCTTTCTGCGCCACGGCACGGATGCCGAGATCGGTCACGCGCTTGCGTTCGGCGGCCGCGTCGGCAACCTGGAGGATCACCATGTAGCCGCCGTCACCCTTGCGCCGATCGATATAGCGGCCGGCCGACGTGCCTTCCTGAAACGGCGTGACGATCTCGAGAAAATCATGTCCGGTCGGGCAGACGACGTTGACCAGACCCCACTTGGCGACGCCGGGATCGCGGAAGGCGACCTCGATGCCGAGGATGTCGCACAACTCCTCGCGTGAGCTCTCGAGCTCCTTGGTGACGAACACGCATTGACGCAACCGCATCGCTTCCCTCCCTTTTCCGGCCGTTACGGTTTATCGTAACGCCATGCGGACCGTGTGGACCATGGCTTTCGTGACGGCGGCCGCGCTCTCGTTCTGCTTACCGGACTTCATCGTCTTCCGCTTCACCCAGGCGGCGATCTGGGCGATCGCCCTCATTGGCCTCGTGATCCTGTGTGGCATCAGTGGCCAGTTCTCCTTCGCCCAGGCCGCCCTCTTCGGGATCGGCGGTTACTCCGCCGCGATCCTCGTCAATCAGACCGCGCTCTCGATCTATGTCGGGCTTCCCGCTGCGCTGGTGACGGGCTTCGCGGCGGGCTACGGCCTCGGCCGCATCGCCGGCAGCCACAGCCTGTGGACGCAGGCGCTGGTGACCTACGCCTTCGCCATCGCCTTCCCTCAATTGCTGCGCTGGCGACTGATCGAGGGAATCACGGGCGGCGTCGGCGGCCTCTATCTCGACTTCCCGACTCCGCCGGTTGACTTCCTGAGCGACGACCGCTGGCGCTTCTTGATGACTCTCGGCCTGCTGGGGTCTGGTCTCTGGCTCGCCTACAATCTCATCGACAGCCGCTCCGGTCGCGCCTTGCTGGCGACCCGTGACAACGACCTGGCCGCCGCCGCCCAGGGCATCCGGGTGGTGCAGGCGCGGGCCGCCGCTTCGGGCATCGCCGGTGCCTACATCGCCCTCGCCGGCTGCCTGTCGGCCTACCAGTTCGGCTTCGTCGGCCCGACCGCCTACACCTTCGGGCTGTCGATCCAGATGCTGTTCGGGCTGGTCATCGGCGGCATGCATTCGCCGGGCGGCGCCGTGCTGGGCGGGCTGATCCTGCAATTCCTGCCCGACTTCACCGCCGGCCTCGGCAAGGGCCTGTCCGGCCTGCTCTACGCCGTGCTGCTGATGGGCACGATGGTCCTTTTGCCCGAAGGACTGGCGGGGATGTTGAACCGCCTATCAGCCCGCCTCCCCCGTCTTACGGGCTAGCTTGAGCACAGATGTTGCGCTGCGAGATGGTAACCATCAGCGATAGCGTAGAAGCGCTCGAGTCCGTCGCGCATAGTGATGGGGCCATTTGATTTGTCACTTTGGTATCCGGTCCATCCGCCGAGTCGAGCGATGA
>NZ_JBGAKA010000085.1:0-20478 GCF_044224635.1 Reyranella sp.
CAAATGGCCCCATCACTATGCGCGACGGACTCGAACGCTTCTACGCTATCGCTGATGGTTACCATCTCGCAGCGCAACATCTGTGCTCAAGTTAGGCTTCGCTGGGGAGGTGCCCCGTCATACGGGGCGGAGGGGTCATGAGCGTCAGTCGTTGTTCTCATGACCCCTCCGTCCGCGATTACGCGGACACCTCCCCAGCAAGGCTGGGGAGGAGGGAGAATGAGATGAGCGCCACGGGAGTGGCGCGCTCCCAGCGCATGAATATTCGTCGCGCTCCCAGCGAGGCTACCCCGCCATCCGGATCAACGGCAGCTCGCCTGCCAGGATCCGCGCGCTCACGGCCTCGATCGTCTCGCGGCGGGACATCGCCAGGCCGCGCAGCATGCGGAAGGCTTCGGCGTCGTCGACCTGCGCCTGCTTCATGATCTGCAGGGTCGCCGACAACAGCAGACGGCGCGACCGCAGGCGCTCGTCGGCGGCGACGAGCTTGCGCCGCATCGCCTGCAAGGTCGTGAACTGATGCGTCGCGATCGCCAGTGAGGCGTAGATGCCGGTCGAGCGGATCGGCTTCATCAGCCAGGCCGAAGGCTGGCGCGCCAGCATGGCCTGCAGCCGGCTCGGCGTCTCCGAGCCGATCAGGGCAACAGCGGGCAGCTCGAACGGGCCGTGGGAGTCGTCCTGGTCGGTTGCCTGCAGCGCGTCGGCGTCGAAGAACAGGATGTCGACCGACTGTGGAGGCGTGTCCGATGCCTGGTCCTGGACTGTGACCTTGAGACCGAGGAACTCGAGCTGGTTGTGCAGCACCGTGCGGTCGCGTCCCGGCGGATGGGCGATCAGGGCGTGAAGCCCGCGGAACGACCTCGACTGGCGGCGGCTCATTTCACGACCCGGAGGTCGCGACCCGGTTCGGTCCGGCGGGCAGGCTGGCCTTGGGCGCGCTGCGCCAGATCGTCGAGGTCGAGCCAGGTCAGGTAGGGATCGGGCTTCACCGGAGCGGCCGCCGCATCGAGGATCTCGAAGCTGAAGCCGGCCCGCGAACGCGCCAGCCGCGGTGTCAGGTAACAGTGATTGTTCTCGGGGTCGACCTTCACCATGCCTTGCGGGGCCTGCAGCTCGTCGCGCCACACCGCCGTTCGCACGCTGTGCACGTCGGTCGAGCCGGCCCGCCGTATCGCGCGCGCCAGCAGCAGGCCGCAGAGATACGACGCCTCGGCGTCGACCGACGGCAGGTTGCCGCTGCCGAACATCTCGCGGTAACGCCGCACGAAGCTGCGATTCTCCGGCGTGTCGATGCTCGCGAAGTAGACCGACGAGGTGATGTGGCCGACCGAGGCGCGTGGCCCGATCAGCCTGAGCTCGGGTTCGCACAGGCTGCAGCTCAGGACGGGCGGGCGCGACGGCTCGCCCGACAGCGCGCGATGCAGGCTGCGATAGAAGCGATAGCTCGCTTCGCCGACCAGGGTGTTGAAGATGATGGGCGGCCGCCGCTCGACGATCTCGCGCACGATGTGGTCGATCTCGATATCCCACAGCGCCACGAGGCGCTTGGCGATGATCTGGCCGCCGGCGGCCGTCACGATCTCTTGCAGGACCCGATGGGTCTCCCAGGTCCACAGGTAGTTCGCCCCGACGCAGTAGACGCTGTTGCCCAACGTCTCGATCATGTGGCGCGCCAGCGGCACGATGTGCTGGTTGGGCGCCGCCCCGACATAGATGACGTTGTCGCTGTTCTCGAAGCCCTCGTAGCGCGCCGAATGCCACAGCAGGCGGTCGTAGCGCTCGATCAGCGGCAGCACCTGCTTGCGCGATGCCGAGGTGTAGCAGCCGACGATGTGGCGCACGCCCTTGTCGCGGATCAGCGACTCGCAATGCTCCTGGTAGTTCTGCAGGTCGCCACCTGGGTCGAAGACGAGCGGCGCGAACTGGAAATCGAACTCGCTGCTGGCGTTGATCTGGTCGACGGCGAGCGTGAGGCCGTTCAGCATCTCTCGCCCGACCAGGCCGTACGGGCCGGTCAGCGAATAGAGCACGCCGAGAGGAATGGTCTCGCGCCGACGCTTTGCCATCGATCTCCTGAAGCAAGCATCGGACCGTGGCAGCGCAGGGCAGAGTGCGTCAAGGCGCATCGCTCGCGGGGCAAACCGTGTTGACTCGCGATGCAGCGGGCCTGAGTATCGACGGCGTAGCGAGAAAAGCCGCACGCGCGCAGGACAACGGCGTCCATCATTGTGCGAGGCGGTTGGTGCGGGCGGCGACTTCGCCCGGGACAGCAGACATGCGGGGCTGGGCAAGCCCTGATCGGCAACAAGGCCTGAAGGCTCCTCACGGAGCCGTCGGGCCTTTTTTGTTTTGGCGTCAGGAGGGAAGAGGGACGATGGCGGTGCGGCTTCCGACCACCGGGCAGCTTGGCGAGATCTCGCGCTCGTTCGGCCTGGCGCTGAGCGACGACGACCTGGTTTCCTTCCGCGACCTGATGCGCGGCCCGATCGCGTCGTATGCCCGCCTCGATGCCCTGGTCGAGCCCAAGCTGCCGGTCAAGTACCCGCGCTCGCCCGGCTACCGGCCCTCGGCCGAGGAGAACCCTCACAACGCCTGGTACTGGAAGACCGACATCAGGGGCGCCGCCTCGGGCCTGCTGGCCGGCAAGGCGGTGGCGATCAAGGACAATATCTGCGTCGCCGGCGTGCCCATGATGAACGGCTCGCAGCTCCTCGAAGGCTATGTCCCCGAGATCGATGCGACGGTGGTGACCCGCATCCTCGACGCGGGCGGCACGATCGCCGGCAAGGCAGCCTGCGAGGATTTGTGCTTCTCCGGCGCCAGCCACACCTGCGCCACCGGGCCGATCCTCAATCCGCACAACACACGGCATAGCGCCGGCGGCTCGTCCGGCGGCAGCGCCGCGCTGGTTGCGGCCGGCGCCGTGCCGATGGCGCTGGGCGGTGACCAGGGCGGCTCGATCCGCACGCCCTCGAGCTGGTGCGGCATCTATGGGCTGAAGCCGACCTGGGGCCTGGTGCCGACGACCGGCTCGATGCCGATCTCCTATTCGGTCGATCACTGTGGCCCGATGTGCGCCTCGACCGAGGACGTGGCCCGCTTGCTGACCGTGATCGCAGGTCACGACGGCCTCGATCCGCGCACCCAGCTCGCCCGCACGGACGATTATCTCGCCTCGGTGGGCAAGGGGGCCAGAGGCCTGCGCATCGGCATCCTGAAGCAGGGCTTCGGCCATCCCGAGAGCGATCCCGAGGTCGACCGCATCGCCCGCGCCGCCATCGAGCAGCTGGCTGGCGCCGGCGCCACGATCTCTGACGTGTCGATCGAGATCCACTATGACGGCCCGCACATCTGGAGCGGCGTCATCCTCGAAGGCGCAGCGGAGATGATGCTGAAGGGCTACGGCGTCGGCAACAACGTCGCCGCCTACTATCCGCTGTCGATGCAGGAGGCGTTTGCGCGCGGAATGGCTTCGCGCATCAACGATGCCTCGGAAACGGTGAAGCTGGTGCTGCTGCTGGGCGAGTACCTCCATCGCCATTACCACAATCGCTACCATTCGAAGGCGCAGAATCTCCGGGTGCTGCTGCGCGACGCCTATGATCGCGCCCTGAAGGACGTCGACATGCTGGCGATGCCGACGATTCCCTTCACCGCCACGCCGATTCCCGAGCCCGACTGCGCCCGCGAGGTCTATGTCGATCGCGCGCTCAACATGCAGGCCAATACCTGTCCTTTCGATGTGAGTGGCCATCCGGCCTTCACGATTCCCTGCGGCATGAAGGACGGGCTGCCGGTCGGCCTGATGCTGGTCGGGCGCCATTTCGAGGAAAGCCGCCTGATCCAGGCGGCGTCCGCATTCGAAGCGAGGAAGACATGAGCTCCAACGACCTTCACTATCTCGAGCTGGTCGAGGTTGCGCGCCGCCTCGAGGTCGGGGCGCTGTCGCCGGTCGCCTTGACCGAGGCGATGCTGCAGCGGATCGAGAAGCTCGACGGCGGGTTGAAGAGCTACGCCACCGTCACCGCCGACCTCGCCCTGAAGCAGGCTCGCGAGGCCGAGGCCGAGATCAGGCGCGGCGCGTATCGCGGCCCGCTGCACGGTGTGCCGATCGCGGTGAAGGACCTCTGCTACACCAAGGGCATTCCGACCGCTGCCGGCATGGCGATCCACAAATCGTTCAAGCCCGACCATGATTCGACGGTCGTGGAGCGCTTTGCCGAGGCCGGCGCCGTCCTGCTGGGCAAGCTGCAGCTCACCGAGGGCGCCTTCGCCGATCACCATCCGTCGATCCCGCCACCCTTGAATCCGTGGCACAAGGATCACTGGTCGGGCGCTTCGTCGAGCGGATCGGGTGTCGCGACCGCCGCCGGCCTGTGCTTTGCGTCACTGGGATCGGATACCGGCGGTTCGATCCGCTTCCCCTCAGCGGCCAACGGCGTCACCGGCCTCAAGCCGACCTGGGGCAGGGTGAGCCGCTACGGCGTTTTCGCGCTGGCCGAATCGCTCGATCACATCGGACCGATGACGCGCAGTGCCGCCGACGCGGCGGCGGTGCTGAGCGTGATTGCCGGCGCCGACCCCAATGATCCAACCGCCGTCCAGGATCCGGTGCCGAACTATCTCGCGGCGCTGCCGCGCGGCATTCGCGGCATCAGAATTGGCGTCGATCGGGCGTTCAACACGACCGGCGTCGACAAGGACATGGTCAAGGTCGTCGACGACGCGCTCGCCGTGCTGGCCGATCTCGGCGCGGACATCCGCGAAGCGAGGTTTCCGTCACCGGACAAGGTGGTGAAGGAGTGGCTGCCGCTCTGCGCCGTCGAGACCGCCGTCGCCCACGAAGCGACCTTCCCCAAGCATGCCGATCAGTACGGTTCGGGCCTGCGCGGCGTCATCGAGCTGGGGCGCGGCCTCTCCGGTCTCGACCTGACCAAAATCCTGATCGAGCGTGCGGCGTTCCGAGGCCAGGTGAACGCCTTCTTCCAGGATGTCGACCTGCTGGTGATCCCGGCCCAGTACGCGGCATCGCCGACGACCGCCACGATGGCGACCCTGGGCGACGATCCGAAAGCGATCGAGACGCTGCTGCGCTTCACGGCGCCGTTCGACGTGACTGGCAGCCCGACCATCACGCTGCCGGGCGGATTCACCGCCAAAGGCCTACCGATCGCCTTCCAGCTCGTCTCGCGCCCGCTCGAGGAAGACCTCTTGCTGCGAGCGGGGCATGCCTACCAACTGGCGACGGACTGGCACAAGCGCCGGCCACCGGTCTGAAACACAGGGAAGAACCATGGGCTACAACAGCTGGGTCTCGCGCTCGATCATGAACCGGCGCGGCAGCGTCGCCGGCAAGACGGGCAGGACGCATACCCTCACCGAAGAGCAGCAGGGCGAGTTCCATTTCACGATAGGGCCGTACTCGAAGCCCGTGCTGACCATCGCGCCGGGCGATCGCGTCGTCGTCGATACGCGCGATGCCTTCAGCGGGCGCATCAAGACCGAGGCCGACAAGCCCAGCGAGAAGATCCGCATGCCGTTCGCCAACCCGCAGAACGGCCCGATCATGATCGACGGCGCGGAGCCCGGCGATGCGCTGGCCGTTCATATCGAGGACATGGCGCCGAGGGGCGAGCAGCCGCGCGGCACGTGCGCCCTGATCCCCGAGTTCGGCGCCCTGACGGGCACCTACTACACCGCGACCCTGAACCAGCCGCTGCCCGAGATCGTGCGCAAGATCCTGGTCGACGAGAACACCGTGCATTGGAGCGACAAGGTCAAGCTGCCCTACAAGCCGCATATCGGCACCTTGAGCTGCTCGCCCGAGATCGATTCGATCAGCACGCTCACGCCCGACAACCACGGCGGCAACATGGACCTGCCGGACATGGGACCGGGAACGGTGACCTACCTGCCGGTGCGTGTGCCGGGTGCGCGGCTGTTCATCGGCGACGCCCATGCCTGCCAGGGCGATGGCGAGGTCTGCGGGGTGGCAGTGGAGCATGCCAGCACGACGACGCTCCGCGTCGACCTCATCAAGGGCTGGACCATCGAATGGCCGCGCCTCGAGGCCGAGGATTTCATCATGGCGATCGGCAGCACGCGGCCGCTGGAAGACGCGGCACGCATCGCCTACCGCGAGCTGATCCGCTGGATGGCCGCCGACTACGGCTTCGACCAGCTCGACGCCTACATGATGCTGAGCCAGTGCGGCAAGGTCCGGCTCGGCAACTTCGTGGATCCGAAATACACGGTCGGCGCCGCCGTCCTGAAGAAGTACCTGCCCGATCAGCCCTAGCGATCGGATCGATCACCACTGCCCAAGAGATGAAGGAGGGGAACATGACATCATCAGGACGAAGGACGAGTCTACGCGGCATGGCCGCCGCGGCATCGCTGGCCGTTGTCCTCGCGGCGACCCAGGGCGCGGCGCAGCAGCCGCCGATCAAGGTCGGCCTGCTCGAGGACGTGTCCGGCGATATCGCCCTGATGGGCAAGCCCAAGCTCAACGGCTCGCTGCTGGCGGCCGAGGAGATCAACAATGCCGGCGGCATCATGGGCCGCAAGATCGAGCTGATCCATCTCGACCCGCAGATGGACAATGCGCGCTACCAGGAGTTCGCCCGCCGCCTGCTGCAGCGCGACAAGGTGGACGTGCTGATCGGCGGCATCACCAGCGCCTCGCGCGAGGCCATCCGCCCGATCGTCAATCGCACCGACGTGCCGTACTTCTACACCAACCAGTACGAAGGCGGCGTGTGCGACGCCAGCACGATCAGCATCGGCGCGGTGCCCGAGCAGCAATTCTCGACCCTGATCCCGTGGATGGTCGAGACCTTCGGCAAGCGGGTCTACACCATCGCCGCCGACTACAATTTCGGCCAGCTCTCGGCCGAGTGGACGCGTGACCTGATGAAGAAGCAGAACGGCCAGGTGATCGGCGAGGAGTTCATCCCGCTTGGCGTCTCGCAGTTCGGCCAGACCATCCAGAACATCCAGAAGGCCAATCCCGACTGGATCATGGCGCTCAATGTCGGCGCCTCGCAGGATTCGTTCTTCGAGCAGGCCGCGGCCGCCAAGCTGGCCTACCCGATGGGCAGCTCGATCAAGGTCATGCTGGGCTTCGAGCACAAGCGCTTCCCGCCGCCGGCGCTGGCCAAGATGCATGCCACGGCCAACTGGTTCGAGGAGATCGACACGCCGGCCGCCAACGACTTCAAGAAGCGCTGGCGCGCCAAGTTCCCCAACGAGGCCTACATCAACGACATGGGCTACAACGCCTACACCGCGCTCTACATGTACAAGACGCTGGTCGAGAAGGCGAAGTCGACCAAGAAGGCTGATCTGCGCAAGGTGATCGCCACCGGCGAGGCCTGCATCGACGCACCGGAAGGCAAGATCTGCATCGATCCGAAGAGCCAGCACACCTCGCACCACATGCGCCTGATCGGCGTCAACGCCGACCACTCGGTGCGCGTGATCAAGGATTTCGGCCTGATCAAGCCCTACTGGCTGGGCGAGATCGGCTGCGACCTCACCAAGAACGACCCGAAGACCCAGTACACGCCGACCAACCTGCCGAAGAAGTAAGTCATTGTGCGCCGATCTCATTTCCCTCCCCAGCTTCGCTGGGGAGGTGTGGCCGTCAAACGGCGACGGAGGGGTCATGAGCCTCATTGCTGGGAGCGCGCCACTCCCGTGGCGCTCTTCTCTTTGATCATACAGCCTATGAGCGCCACGGGCATGGCGGGCTCGCGGCCCATGACCCCTCCGCCCCGTATGACGGGGCACCTCCCCAGCGAAGACGCTGAGGAGGAGGAACGAAGATGACGGAGTCGCAGAATTAATACCCCATGTTCGCTGAAGCCTTCTCGATCGCGTTCCAGTTCGCCGACGTCTTCGCCTTCCTGATCCTCGCGGCGGCGGGGCTGGCCATCATTTTCGGGATGATGGGCATCATCAACATGGCGCACGGCGAGTTCATCACCTGCGGCATCTACGTCACCGTGATCGCCGTGCAGCACGGCGTGCCGCTGCCGGTCGCGCAGGCGCTCGGCGCGCTGTCGGCAGGCATCGTCGGCATCGCGCTGGAGCGCACCATCATCCGCCATCTCTATCATCGGCCGCTCGATTCGATCCTCGCGACCTGGGGTATCAGCCTGATGGTCACCCAGGGCATGCTGATCGTGCTGGGCTCGAGCTGGCAGGGCATCGGCACGCCGCTCGGCAGCTTCAAGGTGGGTGACTACACCTTCTCAGCCTACCGCCTGGTCCTGTTCGGGGCGGCGCTCGGTGTGCTGGCCGGCCTTTACCTGATCTTCATGCGCACCGGCTACGGCGTGATGGCGCGCGCGACCATGCAGAATGCGGCGATGGCCCAGGCGCTGGGCGTGCGGACCGAGCGCATGTACGCCATCAGCTTCGGGCTCGGCGCGGCGCTGGCCGGCCTGTGCGGCGCGCTCTACGCGCCGACCATGACCCTGATCCCGACCATGGGCGTCACCTTCATCATCGAATCCTTCGTCACCGTGGTGGTGGGCGGCGCCAATGTTCTGATGGGCACGGCGCCGGCCGGCATCCTGCTCGGCGTCGTGCGCACGGCGCTCAACGCCTGGTACGGCCAGATCGCCGGCCAGATCGGCCTCCTGATCACCGTCATTATCGTCATCCGGATCCTGCCCGAAGGCATGTCGGGCTGGCTGTCGCGCCGGGAGCGCTAGCGCGATGCCGGCATTCCTGCAGCGGGTCAACGGCCCGCAGACCATGGGCAACGGCCGCGCCTTCTGGCTCTGCTTCGCCGCGGTGCTGCTGCTTGCCGTCGGCTATCCGGCCGTCGCCGACCCGTACGACGTGGGCAATGTCGCCTACCTGCTGATCTTCACCCTGATGGCGCTGGGCCTCTCCCTGATGTGGGGCTACGCCGGCATGTTCTCGTTCGGCCAGACGGCGTTCTTCGGGGTCGCGGGCTACAGCTACGGCGTGATCTCGATCAATCTCGGCGCGAGCGGGGCGCTCACGCTGCTGTGCCTGCTGGGCGGCGTCGCCATCGCGGCGCTGTTCGCCCTGCTGCTAGGCTACTTCCTGGTCTATGGCCGGGTAAGCGGCGTGTTCTTCGGCATCGTCACCTTCGCCACGACCCTGGCGCTGGCCGCGTTCTTCGGCCAGACAGCCGGCCCGGAATGGGCGATCGGCACGGCGCGCTTCAACGGTTTCAACGGCATGATCGGCATGCCGCCGCTCGAGCTGCCATGGAGTGGCGAGGTCATCGTCCTCGAAGGACCGGCGCTCTACTACTTCGTGCTCGCGCTGCTGCTGGCGATCTATCTCGGCCTGCGCGCGCTGGTGAACAGCCGCTTCGGCAATGTCCTGGTGGCGATCCGTGAGGATCCGCTGCGCACCGAGCTGCTGGGCTACGACGTGCGCAAGTACCAGCTCGCGGCCTTCGTCATCGGCAGCTCGCTGGCCGGCCTGAGTGGCGGGCTCTACACGGCGTGGGGCCAGTTCATCCCGCCGGCGTCGATGGGCCTGCCGGCCGCCGCCATGCCGATCATCTGGGTGGCGTTCAGCGGCCGGCAGGATCTGACGGCGACCATGGTCGGCACCTTCCTGCTGCTGCTGGCGTTCCAGACCATCACCGTCTACAGCCAGCAATACGCCCTGATCCTGATGGGCTTCCTGCTGCTGCTCACCGTCATGCTGGTGCCGGCGGGCTTCTTCCAGGGCATCGGTCGCTATCTGGTCCGGCTGGGACAACCGCGTGGCGCGAGCCGGGAAGACACGCCATGACCGCGCTGCTGCAGACCCGCGCCCTGCACAAGCAATTCGGCGGCCTGTCGGCGGTCGCCGACGTGAACCTCGAGATCGCAGCAGGGGAGATCCATTGCCTGATCGGGCCCAACGGCGCGGGCAAGAGCACGCTGTTCAAGCTGGTCGCCGGCACCTATGCACCATCGGGCGGCGAGGTGATGTTCCGCGGCGAGAACGTCACCCATCGTAAGCCTTATGAGCGGGTGGAGCGTGGCATGAGCATCAAGCTCCAGGTGCCGAGCGTGTTTCGCGAGCTGCCGGTGGCGCAGAATCTCGAGATCTCCCTGCAGCGCAAGGCGTCGGGCGCGGCCATGCAGCGCGAGAAGCGGCGCCTGCTCGAGCTCTTGCAGCTCCAAGACGACGCCGACCGGCCGGCCGGCATCCTGGCGCACGGCCAACAGCAATGGCTGGAGATCGGCATGGCGCTGGCGCTGCAGCCGACCCTGCTGCTGCTCGATGAGCCGACGGCGGGGATGTCGCCGCAGGAGACCGAGCGCACCGGCGACCTGATCACGCGGCTGAACGGCGAGGGCATGACGATGCTGGTGGTCGAGCACGACATGACCTTCGTGCGCCAGATCGCGCAGCGCATCACCGTGCTGCATCTCGGCCGCGTCTTCGCGCAGGGCAGTCCCGAGGCCATCATCGCCGATCCGCGCGTCGAGGAGATCTATCTAGGCAAGGGCCATGGACACTGAACCGGTCCTCGAGGTCGCCGGCCTGCACGCCGCCTACGATCGCACGCCGGTGTTGCGCGGCATCGACATGTCGATCGCAAGGGGCGAGATCGTGAGCCTGATCGGCCGCAACGGCGTCGGCAAGACCACGACCATGCGCTGCCTGATCGGCCTGCTGCGCGCCACGTCGGGGCGGATTGTCCTCAGTGGCCGCGACGTCACCCGCCTGCCGCCCGACGAGCGGGCGCGGCTCGGCATCGGCTACATCCCGCAGGGCCGCCAGGTCTTTCCGCGGATGACGGTCGAGGAGAATATCCGGGTGAGCCTGCTGGCCTGTCCGGGCAAGGCCAGCCTGGGCGAGGGTCGCAATCTCGCCGACCTGGTCTATCAGTATTTCCCGATCCTCAAGGAGCGACGGCGGCAGTCGGCCGGGACGCTGAGCGGCGGCGAGCAGCAGCAGCTTGCCATCGGCCGCGCGATGGTGAGCAACCCGCGCCTGATGCTGCTCGACGAGCCCTCGGAGGGCATCCAGCCCTCGATCGTCCAGATGATCTGCGACGTCCTGAAATCGATCCGCGACGAGCTCGGTACGACCATCCTGCTGGTCGAGCAGAACCTCGACACGATCCTGGCCGTCAGCGAACGCTGCTACGTCGCCGACAAGGGTACCATCGTCGCCACGATCGGGCGGAGCGAGTTGCAGACGCCCGACGCCGTGCGACGGCATCTGCTGATTTAGCCATAGCAAAGCTAGCCGCCTTTGGCCGCAGATCGCACGCCGGCCCAGCTGATCCGCGAAAGGTGGGTCAGAAATCCGATGAAGGTGGCCAGCCATGCCAGGATCGCGACGACGACCATCCCCTTCGGGATGGCGGTGAGGAACGGCAGATCGAGTGCGCGGGAGAGCTGGAAGGTTCCGGTCGCATACATGCCGAGCGGGAACACCATGCCCCATAGCGTCGGCTCGTAGGCGACCCGGTCGCCCCGCACGAGGTAGCGCCAGACCATCAACGCCAGCAGAAAGGGAATCCACCATGTCGCGGCGGACCAGAAGAACAGGGTGAAGCCCTTCAGGAAGGGCACGTAGTCGGCCAGCAGCGTCCATCGACTGGCGGCCAGGATGAGCGTCGACCCTGCGAGGGTGGTGATCGCCACTGCCCCCATGTTGATCCAATAGGGAGGTCCGAAGTCGCGGGTGGCGAGAGGCACGAAAGTGAGGCGATAAAAGATCAGCGTGATGATCGCCAGGTAGAGCATGCAGCCCACCATGAACATCACGAGGCACAGGAACTGGATCTCGACGGCCGGTGCCCCCTGGCTGTCGATGGCGCCGCGCAGCACGACGATCGACTGAGTCGCCACCGCGGCGATCAGCCATGCACCATTTATGCCGGCCGCCAGCGATGGCTTTCTCTCGCGCACCGTGACTGCGGTGAAGAAGGCGTACATGACGACCAGCCATAGGCCGAGGCCGAAATACCAGAGGATCTCGGCAACCGCCTGGGCACCCCCGACAATGCTGCTCTGGGTCCCGAGAACGCAGGTTCCGGCGACCACGGTGAAGAACCCGGGCGCGCGCTGGTGGTTGAACATGTCTTCGATCATCCTGCGCCGGTAGAACAGCAGGCGGAGCGCCGTCAGGAACCAAAGGGCTGCATAGGCTATCCAATTGAGACCAAGGAGCACGAGCGACAACCCCGGATAGCCCAGGAGCCGGCAGGCGATCGACACCACACCGGTCGCCATCACCAGGGCGAAATAGCCGGGGAACAAGCTCTCCGCTGCGCCGAGAAGCAGCTGCCCGATCATGGCAAGCCGTAGTTTGTGCCCGGTCGACATGGTCATGTGTCAGTGTCCCAGGTAGCACACCACCAGGTCGGCCTGGAGGGCGATGAGGATCAGGGCGGTGTTTGCTGCCCACGCGACGGTCAGCCATCGGGTGAGCAGCCCCCAGAACAGGCTGCTGTTCGCTGCGCACCGCCAGAGGGAGACGAGGAGCCAGATGGTATAGGCGGCGAAGCAAAACAGCATGACCTGCTGCGCCAGCGGGCGATCCTCATAGAAAGCCGCGGCGTAGAGCAACACGACCAAGGCGCTAACGCCGACCCCATAGCCCCAAAATACTTTCCGCAGAGGTTGCGCGCCGTACCAGGCGCGCAACTCGGGCTCGAAGAACGCCACAAGGACGCCTGCCCACGGCGATGCACGCGCCTGCTCCGGTCGCATGAGGTTGCTCCGCGCTGCCCCTGAAAGCTTGCATCATCGCTGCGCCCGCAGCGCTGCAGCATCGCGCCGCGCCTCGTGCGGCGTGATGTCACGATGGCTGCTGACCGGGCCTCAAGCGACGCACGCCGTCCGGTCCGGCGAGCCCGCCGGACGCTGCAGCTGCTACTCCATCTCGACTTTCAGCTCCTTGAGCTTCTTGCCCCAGAAGGCGTGCTCGTCGGCGACGAATTTTGCGAACTGGGCGCGCGTGCGATCGGGTGGCAGCTCAAGACCGTCCTTGGATAGCGCCTGCTCCCACTTGGGGTCTTTCATCGCCTGCGTCGTGTCCTTGTAGATCTTGTCCAGGATGGCGTCGGGGGTCTTGGCCGGCGCGAACAGGCCGTGCCAGCCGTTGACCACGACGTCGATGCCCTGCTCCTTGAGCGTCGGCACGTCGGGCAGCGACTTGATGCGCTTCTCGCCGGTGACGGCCAGCGCCTTGAGATTGCCAGCCTTGACCTGGCCCACCGCGGGCGGCAGCGACGAGAAGTTCATGGTGATGATGCCGCTGATCACGTCGGCCAGCGCCGGCCCGGTTCCCTTGTAGGGGACATGCGTGATCTTGATGCCGGCAGCATCGGCGAACAGGGCGCCGGCCAAGTGGTTGTTGCCGCCGACGCCGGACGACGAATAGGTGAGTTTGTCTGGCTCTTTCTTGGCCAGCGCCACCAGCTCGGCTGCGGTGTTGGCCGCGACCTTCGGATTGACCGCCAGCACGTACTGGTAGGCGGTCGTCTGGCAGATCGGCGCCAGGGCGGCGATCGTGTCGATCATGCCCTTCTGGACCCACGGATTGATGATCACGTTGGTGCCGACGGCGTAGAATAGAGTCTGGCCATCCGGCTTGGCGCTGGCGACGGCGCGCAGGCCGATCGACCCTGCCGCGCCGCCCTTGTTGTCGACCACGATCTGCTGGCCGATCATCGGCGACACGATGTGCGCCAGCTCGCGCGCATTGATGTCGGCGCCGCCGCCGGCGGCATAGCCGACCACGAAGGTAACCGGGCCGCTCGGCCAGGACTGCGCGCGCACGGCGGAGGGCAGGAGGAGAGCGGACGAGCCGAGGGCGAGAGCGCCGCGACGGGTGATGATGTTCATGAAGTCCTCCTGAAAATTATCCTGTCATCCCGAGCGCAGCGAGGGGGATCTTTCCTGTGGCCTAAACGCCCCTCGGCCTGCGGCCTCGGGATGACAGGCTTGATGATCGCAGGAGGCCCTACGCAACGACATCGTCAGTTCTTGCCCGAGACATAGCGTCCGGCGCTGTCGCCGGCGAGCTTGCCTAGCACAGCGCCCGACACCAGGCCCGTGCCGCCGGGGTAGTTGTGATAGAACAGGCCGCCGACCAGCTCGCCGGCGGCAAACAGTCCGGGGATGACGCTGCCGTCGGTGCTCTCGACCTCGCCCTGGGTGGTGATCTTGAGGCCGCCGAAGGTGAAGGTGAGGCCGCAGGTCACGGCGTAGGCCTCGAACGGCGGCTCGTCGATCGTAAGGGCCCAGTTGCTCTTCGGCACCGCGAGCCCGCGCGTGCTGCGGCCATCCTTGATCGCCGGATTGAACGGCACCTCGGTCATCACCGCGGCGTTCCATTCCTTGATCGTCTTCAGGAACTGCGCGGCATCGACGCCTTCCAGCTTGCCGGCCAGCTCCTCGATCGTGTCGGCGCGCACCTTTGTCATGCGCTTGATGCGGTACTCGTCGCGCAGCCGGTCGAGCACCTTCGAATCGAATATCTGCCAGGCGAATTGCTGCGGCTGGGCGAGGATCACCGCGCCGTACTTGGCGTAGGTGTAGTTGCGGAAGTCGGCGCCCTCGTCGACGAATCGCACGCCGTTGGCGTTCACCATGATGCCGAGCGGGTAAGAGTGCTTCTGGAAGTTGTCGCCGACCTCGAGGTCGCCGAATTCCGGGGCGTTCATGTCCCAGCCGACGGCATGGCCGCCCGACCAGTTGCCGTGCGGCTTGGCGCCGATGGCCAGCGCCATGTTGATGCCGGCACCGGTGTTGAAGCGCGTGCCGCGCACCTTGGCGAGATCCCAGGTCGGGCCGAGATAGCGGGTGCGCATCTCGGCGTTGCTCTCGAAGCCGCCGCACGCCAGCACCACCGCCTTGGCGCCGATGCGCACGCGGCGGCCCTTGTGGCGGGCGATGGCGCCGCGCACCACGCCGTCCTCCTCGATCAGCGACACGGCGGGCGTCTCGTAGTGGATCGGGATGCCGGCCTTGACCGCCGCCTTGTGCTCGAGATCGACCAGGCCCGGCCCGCCACCCCAGGCCTCGACCGCCAAGCCGCCCCAGAATTTGTACTTGCCGTTCACCTTGAAGGCCTGCCGGCCGTAGCTCGGCTGGAAGCGCACGCCCTTGCCGCGCATCCATTTCAGGGTCTCGAAGCTGCGGCCGATCAGGATGTCGGTCAGCTCAGGATCGCAGCGGTAGTTGGTCACCCGGCCCATGTCGTCGAGAAACTGATCGGCGCTATAGCTGCCGAAATCGACGTCGCGCTTTTCGTCGTCGGTCAGGTCATAGAGCTGGGCCAGGTCGTCCACGCCATGGAACACCACCCGCATGGCGCCCGCCGTATAGGTGCTGTTGCCGCCGCGCTCGGCCTCCGGCGCCGCCTCCAACATGGCGACCGTGGCCCCTTGCTCGTGCGCCGCCAGAGCCGCACAGGCCGCGGCATTGCCGGCGCCGATCACGAGTACATCGACCTGGAAATCGTCCACTTTGGCACTCCTCTTGCCTACCCATACGATAAATCGAGGTTAAAATACCGTTATGGGTGATCGTTTCGACCGTCTAGGGGTCCGGCATGCCAATGTCGAGGCCCTGCTGCGCAGACCGGGCATCGGCCACAATAATGGCCCGACCTTCGACATGTCGTGGGAGGCCTGGGTCTGGCGCCGGGCCACGGCCAAGGCCTGGAAGACGCCCAAGCCGGAAGTCGCCAGGATGCGGCTGAAGCGGGCCGAGCGGCTCGGCATCACCTACAAGGAGCTTGCCTCGGTGATCATGGACAGCGGCGCCCATCTCGGCGCCGCCGTGCTGCCGCTGTCGCTGGCCGCCCGGGTGCGCCGCGGCCCGGGCCGCGAGATCATCGTCGAGCCGCGCAACTCGATCGCCGACCTGGTGGCCAGGTTCCGCGGCCGCCTGCTGGTCCTGGGCGATATCGACGCCGTTCCGGCGCTGAGCGATGCCGAACGCGCCGAGTTCCTCGCCATCCTCAACCGGGCCTTCGACGGCAAGGTCGAGGCGATCGGCTGGGGCCATGACGGCCCGGCCGTGCGCGACTTCCTGAAGACCAATGCGGTGCCGCGCCAGGAGGCGTTCCTGGTCGGGGCCGGCATGGCCCATCGCGTCCTGGGCGAGTCCGCCGGCCTGCCCCTGGTCAAGGACATCGAGGGCTGGTTCGCCCAATAAGCTCTCCTCCCCAAGCGTAGCTTGGGGAGGTGGAAGAGTCACTTCGGCATCAGCTCCTCGGTCAGCTCGACGATCTCGCGGGTGCGGGTGTGGCGTGGTCCCCAGGCGCGATCGAAATCGGCGCTGAGGCGCGTGAGCGCATCTGAATCGAGGGCGGCTTCCGCCTCTTCGACGCTCGAGAATTCGTAGAGTGCGATATGAACCAACGGATTGGTTCTGCTCCAGCAGCGCCAACCGCGACGCGCGGCAAAGCTCTTCACGGCGTCCGGAAAATGCTCGGTCCGGTACCACTCGTCGAATTTCTCCCGGTCTGACGTGTAGGTCAGGCGTGCGCGAACGATAAGAAACGCTGCGGCCACCGATCTTCCCCTCTCGAGTACGTGTATCGAAGAGTACGCTCGATCGAATAACGCTTGCTCCAGGCACCAGAACATTTGGTTCAGGCACAAGAGCGCTTGCTTCAGGGACAGGCGAGCTTGCCTCAGGCACAAGAACGCGTGTTTCGACCGTAAGAATGCCACTGATCGTCGAAACGGCAATGGGCTTGTTGATGCTGGACGCGCCGGACGGCTGAGGTATGCATGCCGGCATGACCGAAGCCTTCACCCCGCCGCTTGCCGGCATCCGCGTCGTCGAGCTCACCCACACGATCCTCGGCCCCTCGTGCGGCATGATCCTGGCCGATCTGGGCGCCGAGGTGATCAAGGTCGAGCCGGTGGACGGCGACCGTACCCGCAAGCTCAAGGGCTTCGGCGAGGGCTTTTTCGGCTACTTCAACCGCAACAAGAAGAGCTTGGCGTTTGACGCCGACGCGCCGGAGGGTCGTGCAGTGCTGGTGAAATTGCTGCAGTCGGCCGACGTGATGATCGAGAATTTCGCCCCGGGCTCGATGCGCAAGCGCGGGCTGGGTCCCCAGCATCTCGAGAAGATCAACCCGCGCCTGGTCTACTGCGCCCTCAAGGGCTTCCTGCCGGGACCCTACGAGAAGCGGCCGGCGCTCGACGAGGTGGTGCAGATGATGGGCGGGCTCGCCTACATGACCGGCCCGTCCGGCCGGCCGCTGCGCGCCGGCACGTCGGTGGTCGACATCATGGGCGGCCTGTTCGGCGCCTTCGGCACGGTGCTGGCGCTGAAGACCCGCGAGCGCACCGGCAAAGGCGGGCTGGTCGAGAGCGCGCTGTTCGAATCGGTGGTGTTCCTGATGGGCCAGCATCTCGCCATCACGGCGATGAACGGCGCGCCGCCGCCGCCGATGCCGGAGCGGGTGAGCTCATGGGCGGTCTACGAGATTTTCGCCACCTCGGACGGCCTGCAGGTCTTCATCGGCATCACCAGCGACGGCCAGTGGAAGCGCTTCTGCGAGACCTTCCGCCAGCCCGAGCTGGCGGCCGATCCGCGGCTCGCCACCAACAACCAGCGCATCGAGGCCAGGCCCTGGCTGGTGCCCAAGGTGGCCGAGATCTTCAAGCGCCATACCAAGGACGAGATCGAGGCGCTGGCGCTCGAGGCCGACATCTCGTTCTCCCCGGTGGCCCGGCCGCAGGACCTGTTCGACCATCCGCACCTGCTGGCCAACGGTTCGCTGGCGCCGACCACGCTGCCCGGCGGCGTCAGGACGCGCCTGCCGCTGCTGCCGTTCCAGATGCTGGGCTGGCGGCCGCCGCTGGTCTCCGATCCGCCGACGGTCGGCCAGCACAACGAGCAGGTGCTGGCGGAGATCGGCTATGATGCTGCCGCGATCGCGGCGCTCGGGGCCGCGAACATGCTGGGACCGAGGAAGGCGACATGAACATTCGGCGCGTGGTGACGGGTCATGACGGCAACGGCAAGGCCATGGTGGCGATCGACGAGGTGACGCGCGACGTCGTCTCCTATCGCCCGGGGGCCACCATTCACAACATCTGGTCGACGGAAAAGTTTCCCGTCGACAACACGACCACGACCGATGGCGCCAAGGAGATCACCGCGACGACGCGCGCCGGTGGCGCGGTGTTCCGCGTCATCGAGTACGCGCCCGGCGTGGCGCCGCGCAACCATCGCACCGATTCGATCGACTATGCCGTGGTGCTGTCGGGCGAGATCGACATGGAGCTCGACGATAATCGCGTCGTCACCCTGCGCGCCGGCAACGTGCTGGTGCAGCGCGGCACCATCCACAATTGGGTCAACCGCTCGGCTGCGCCTTGCGTCGTCGCCTTCGTGCTGATCGACGCTCATCCCTACCTGCACGATGGCAAGCCGCTGGCCGCCCACGGCTAGAGCATGATCGGTTTACTTTGAACCAGTCGGACGTGTCTTCTGTCATCCTGAGCGAAGCGAAGGATCTCGTCGCCAGAAATTGCAGAGCACCATCATGGCGAGCGGCGATGAGGTCCTTCGCTGCGCTCAGGACGACAACGAGGTTCAAAGCCCACGTCTCCGGCGCTTCAACCAAAAACGATCACGTTCTAGGATGCCGGTTCACTTGCTGAAGTGAGGCAATGCCCGTCGTTGGACTCGATGAAATTGTCGCCGCGGAGCATCGGATCCGCGCGCTGGTGCGCGAGACTCCGGTAGAGCGGTCGGAGGTGTTTTCGGCGCGCGTCGGTGGCGAGGTTCTGCTCAAGCTCGAGAACCTCCAGCACACCGGGTCCTTCAAGGTGCGCGGCGCCAGCAACAAGATCCTTGGTCTCGACGATGATCGGAACGCGCCGGTCGTTGCTGCCTCGTCCGGCAATCATGGCGCGGCGGTCGCCTACGTGCTGCGCAACGTCGGCCGCAAGGGTATCGTTTTCATGCCGGGCAAGGCGTCGGCGCTCAAGGTCGAGAACGTCCGCAGGCTGGGCGCCGAGGTGGCGTTCTTCGGCGACGACGAGGCTGTTGCCGAGAGCCATGCCCGCGGCTGGGCGGCGGAACGAGGCCTTACGTTCGTCTCGCCGTACAACGACGCGGCGATCGTGGCGGGCCAGGGCACGCTTGGCCTGGAAGCATGGCGGCAGGCGGCCGGAGGCATCGACAACGTCTTCGTGTCGGTCGGCGGCGGCGGCCTCATTGGCGGCGTCGCGCTCTATCTGAAGGCGATGAAGCCGGGCATCCGCATCATCGGTTGCTCGCCCGCCGCGTCCCCTGTCATGGCGCAGTCGGTCCGGGCCGGCAAAATCCTCGACCTGCCGTCGTCGCCGACCCTGTCCGATGGCACGGCCGGGGGTGTCGAGGCGGATACGATCACGTTGGCGCTCTGCCGCGACTTCGTCGACCATTGGGTCGAGGTCTCCGAGGAAGCGATCGCCGAGGCGATGCGACTCTTCATCGATGCCCACCACATGTTGCTCGAGGGAGCAGGGGGCGTTGCGATCGCAGGCGCTCTCGGCGCTGGCGAAGCGTGGACAACCGGTCGTTCGCTGATCGTGATCTGTGGCGCCAACATCAGCCGGAGCACGCTCAAGTCGGTGCTTTGAGTCGCTGGCGCACCGCCGGCTTCGCCGGAGGCTGGTCAGGCCTCCTCGTCGATGATGAAGCGAAAAACGCGCTCCGCGCGCGGTCCTTCGAGATTGGATGATTGACCAAGGCCCAGGGCAAAACCTTCGACCATGGCGTCGAGGGCCTGCGAGACGCCGCTCGCCATGTACTCGGCAACTTCGCGCTCGACGTTCTCGCGGGTGTCACCCATGCCGCAACTCGGGCAGGCGATGAGACTGTCGGCGCGTGCATCGTCTGGCCCTTCGAGCGGCACCTTGCATTTCGCGCATTTGACGACATGGCTTGCTGGCATGATGCGTCGGGAATCCGGGCGGAGACAGGGTGAGGGAGGCCGTGGAAGTCTAGCGCGAAGCGAAGGCACGGACCTTGCCAATCCGGCCGGACGCAAGGGATGGCCAGTCACACTATCGGGAGGCAACCATCATGGCCGATGTCATCAACGAATCCGTTGCCCTGGAGCTGATGAAGCTGATCGCTCGCTCCGAAGGCCGGCGGTTTGCGCCGGGCCGGGCGACGGGCGCGATCGCCGATCGGCAGTGGATCCTGCGGACCTATGCCCAATGTCTGCAGGCCATCCGGCGGCCCGCCAGCGTGGACAAGTTGCTGGCCATCAAGCCGGCCCGGCGAGGGGATGGCCGACGCTAGCGCGAACATACCTGGAACATATATCAAGAAGATATTTTATATCAGCAAGTTGACTGTCCCCTTGTTAATTGGAACAAAATAGGTACATTGGCGCCAACCCCCGGCGGACTTTTCCGCATTGCCGCTCCTGACTGGGGCGTGGGAGAACGAGGAGACAGCTGATGTCTGCAGTTCTGAAAGTGGTCGAGAAGGACGGCATGGAAAACAA
>NZ_JBGAKA010000001.1:0-399331 GCF_044224635.1 Reyranella sp.
CCGACGGCTCGGTGATCGTGCGCTTCCGCGCCGGCGGGCTGATGGAGATGTGCTGGCACCTCTACACCTGGGGCGCCGATGTCGAGGTGCTGGAGCCGGCCGAGCTGAAGCAGCTGATGGGGCGGGCGCTGAGGCACCGGAAGTTCCGCCTTCCGGGTGCGGAGTGAAGGTGCCCATGACCGATATTGGCACCCCCTCGTTCCAAGATGTGTCGGCCCGCCGACGAAGCAATGGCGGCACTCTTCAGTCCGTTAGGACACCACGCTAATTTCATCATCGTTCTACAACCCCTATGTTGCCTCCTGATCGAAGCTGGCTAAACTAGCCTCCTAAAGGGGCTACAAAAACAGTCTGAGTGCCATGGCCACACCCGATATTGATCCGCTCATTTTGACTGACAATGCATCCATGAAGATCGACCTCCTGCCCGGTGTACCTCGAGCCCACGTTCTCGCCCGCCTAGCCAAAGCGGGCGGCAACGAGGTGAAAAGCGGAAAGCTCATGAGCCCGGAGAGTTCCGCGGCTCTCGCTGTAAACGTCTTCGGTTGGTTCGTTGAACGGCGTGAATCCCTACCGCCTCTGCCTGGCATGAGGGCGGGCGACGCTCCCTTGATGGTGGAAGTCGAGTATTGCGCCCGATTTCCCTGGAGCGGGGGCCGACACCCTTGGCTCGACGCCGTCATCGAGACGGAACACCAGCTTATCGGAGTTGAATCGAAACGGTTCGAGCCCTTTCGCGGCACCAAGGCGCCTTCCCTTTCCGATGCCTACAATCGGAACGTTTGGGGCTCGAAGATGGGGCCTTTCGAAGTAATGCGTGACGCGCTTCGCGCCGGCAGGGAAAAATTTGAGTTTCTCGACGCGACGCAGCTGATAAAGCACGCCTTCGGACTCGTCACTGATGGCAAACGGAAGCAAAAAACGCCGATGCTACTCTACATTTTTGCTGAGCCCGCCTCTCTTGCCGCAAAGCCTATTCCTCCTACCTCTTTCCAACAGCACCGCGCTGAGGTCCAGCGCTTCGCAGAGGCGGTGAAAGATGCCGAAGTTGGCTTCCACGCGATCAGCTATCGCGAATGGCTCAGCAGTTGGCCTAGCCCGCCGGACCCTGTAGGCATCCATGCGAAGGCGGTAATGGAGCGATTTGCACCGTAGACGCTCACGGTCAACCGATCGAGATAGTCATGAACGTCGTCCGCCATGCCCTCCTCAACAAGGGATTCGGCGGTCCGGCCGCCGAGTGCAGGGATTGGTTCCGTGCGATACCAAGCCATTGCCCGGTCCCTGCCGCCCGCACCCAATCCGAGACACGATCAATCACGCAGTCTACCGGCACCGGCTGAAGCCTTCGTTTCCGAAAGCGAGCCGGACACCGAATGCCTTGAGGCGCAAGCTCCCAAGTGCGCCATTCTACGTCACACATGTACCAAATGGCTGAAATGCTCTGAGGAATGCGCCTCAGTTGACATTGGACCAGTAGTCACCATATTGGTAATTCGTCAACTAGAGGGTCCGACTGATGGCCGAGCAAGCTCAAGCGGACGTCTCCATCCCCTCTTCGAGGACTTCTGTCCTCGCAGCCAAGAGCAAGGCCGCTGGACTCAGTGTCCGATTCCTGAAGCTCGGAGGGTCCTCGTTCCCGGCTTCGAGCGAACAGAGGGTCTGGGCTTGCGTTCCCGCCAGTCAACTTTCCGCCCTGCTCGACAGAGCCCTTGCCGCGCAAGCTCGTATCGCCGGTCCGAAACGTGGGACGAGTTACGAGGAGGGTGGTCCGATTGCCATTGGTGTGACGTTCGACGATTTGGTGTCGCCCGAAAAGAGATACTCCCGTGGCTCGAGGCGCGGGACCGAGCAGGCTCCGAGACAGGCGGACGTCCCCGAGATCTCCGATGCCGATCTCCAGCGCCTGTTGGACGAGGAGCTGGGCCAGGAGGGACGGGAGCGAACGCCTCGGGATGTGCTACGGGACAAGGCGACGGCTGCGATCGTTCGGCTCGTCGACAAGGCCAGCGAGCAGGCTGCCCTGGAAGCGCTGGCCGCCCCCGACGACGTCTCTTCGTTGGTCAGCTTTCTCGCATCGAGTGAGATGGCGAGGGTGCTGGCCACGGAGGCACGCGATCCTCTGGCCGGCGCGATCGCGCGGGGAACGGCCCAGCGGAAATCGCTCGTCGACGCCGAGGGCGGGACAGCGAGCGCCCAGGAGATTGCCGATCTGCTCGGCATCACGCGACAGGCCGTCGACAAGCGCCGGCGAAAGGGCGCGCTCCTCGCGGTACCGAGCGGGAGCAACGATTGGCGTTATCCGCGCTGGCAAATCCTCGAGGGCCACGTGCTGCCAGGTTTCGAGCGGGTCATGGCGGCGTTCGAGGCAACGGGTCCCTGGACGCGTCTTCATTTCTTCCTGTCCGCGAACGAGCGACTGGCGGACCAACGTCCCCTCGACGCGCTCCGTCTCGCCGACATCGAGCCCGTGATCGAAGCCGCGGCCGCCCTGGGCGAGCACGGTGCGTCCTGATTCGTCGTGGCGCACGCCGAGCCGCTGCCCGATCTCGCGCACAGGGATGTGCCAAGCATCGAGATCGCGCAGGGCAGCCTCCTCTTTCGCTCTCATCGTCTCTCGCAGGACGCGCGACACTTCGGCAAGGCACGACGCTATCGCTTCGACGATCCCGAGGGCGAGTACGGCGTCCTCTATGCTGCCCATGCGCAGGCCGGCGCTTTCGTCGAAACGTTTCTTCGCTTTCCTGTGCCGACCCTGCTCGATCGCAACGACCTCGCCTCTCGCGGCTGTGCCCACCTCGAGCTGGCCCGCGCCCTGCAGCTCGTTCCCCTGCACAGCCATCATCTGGTCCCGCTCGGCGCTACGGCGCAGGTCACGCACGGCCCTGAAAACGCCTACGATCTGCCACGTGCCTGGAGCCGCGCCATCCACGAGCACCCCGCGCGATTCGACGGTATCGAGTATCGCTCGCGGCACGACGACAGCGCCCTGTGCTGCGCCCTCTTCGAGCGCGCCGACGATGCGCTAATCGTCACCGACGCGTCGACCGCCTGGATGGCAGATTCTGTCACTCTTGGACGACTGCTCGACAGGTACAAAATCAGCCTCGCATAGCACGCCCTCTCTCGGGTTTGCGCGGTCGAGGCTTCACAGCACGCATCCAAGATGCGCCGACGACACCAGCCGGACGTACTTGTCGTGCACCGACCCCAGCCGCATCCGGCCGGCAGCGTCGGGCGCCTTCCACGCCGCCATGCGCCGCGCGATCTCCGCGTCCGGGATCTCGAGAGTCAGAGTCCGCTTGCCCGGATCGATGACGATCGTATCGCCGTCATGCACTGCCGCGATCGGGCCGCCGCGGGCGGCTTCGGGGGAGATGTGGCCGATCAGGATGCCGTGGCTGACGCCGGAGAAGCGGCCGTCGGTGATCAGGGCGACGTCCTCGCCGAGCCCGCGCCCCTGCAGCTGGATGGTGAGCATCACCATCTCGGGCATGCCGGGGCCGCCGACCGGACCGACATTGCGCACCACGATCACGGTGCCGGGCTTGATCTCGCCGGCGCGGATCGCCTTCATCGTGTCGGCTTCCGAGTCGAAGACGCGCGCGGTGCCGCGGAACTCGCCTTTCTCCAGGGTCTTGCCGGAGAGCTTCAGCACGCAGCTCTCGGGCGCCAGGTTGCCCTTGAGGACGCTGATGTGATTGTTGGGCGGTGCAATCGGGTTGCTCACCGGGCGGACGATGTCCTGCTTGCCGAGCTGGTCGAGGGTCGGCACCGCTTCGAGGTTCTCGGCCACGGTCTTGCCGGTGACGGTGGGCGCATCGCCGTGCAGGAAGCCGTGACGCAGCAGCTCCTTCATCACGACCGGCACGCCGCCGATGCCGTGCAGGCTGGTCATCGCATAGGGGCCGTGCGGCTGCAGGTTGCCGAGCAGCGGCACGCGCTCGCCGATTGCCTGGATGCGCTCGATGGTGAGCGGCACCTCGGCCTGGCGGGCGATGGCGAGCAGGTGCAGGTACATGTTGGTCGAGCCGCCCATGGCGTAGACGGTGGTGATGGCGTTCTCGAAGGCGCGCATCGTCATGACGTCGCGCGGACGCGTGCCGGCCGCCATCAGGCGGTAGAGCGCGTCGACGCTGGCGTGCGCCTGGGCGCGGACATCGGCGTGGATGTCGCTCCTGGCATCGTAGTCGGCGGGATGCGAGGCGCCGCGCGGCAGCATCATGCCGATCGACTCGGCGATGGTGCTCATGGTGTTGGCGGTGAACATGGCGCCGCAGGTGCCGCTGCCCGGCATGACGTTGCGCTCGAGCGCGCTGAGCTCCTCGGTCGAGATGCGGCCGGCCTCGTGCGCGGCACGGCCCTCGGCATAGTCCATGATGGTGAGGTTGGTGCCCTTGGCCGCCCACGGCCCGAAATCGACGCGGCCGGGCGAGCTGGTGCCGGGATAGAGCACCAGGCCGAAGGCGTTGGTGCGGGCGAGCGGCATCAGTGCGGCGGCGCCGGTCTTGTCGCAGCCGGAGATGACGATCATGGCGTCGCCATGATGGGCGTAATGGCCGATCTCGAAGCAATCGGCGACGACGTCGCGCGACACCAGGCTGTAGCCGGCGGTGGGCGTGCCCTGGGTCAGCGCGTCGGACACCGCCGGCGCGCCCACGACCAGCCCCTGCCCGCCGCGCTCGGCCAGGATCTCGACCAGCAGGTCGGCGATCGAGCGCACGCGGTTGTTGCAGCGATGGGCATTGGTCCAGGCAGAAGCGATGGTGACGATGGCGCTGGCGTCGGCCGCGCGGTCGGGCTCGAAACCGGCAGCGCGCAGCTCGACGCGCGCTTTCTTCCAATAGGTGCTGCTGTCCTGGGTCATCCTGTTTTCCGCCTGGTTGGGTTGCCGCAGGTTAGCCGATCGGGCGGACGGGTGTACCGCTCACTCGCCTCGAACCACCAGATGCAGGTTCGGCTCCATTCGCTCGTGCAGCACGCGTACCACCTCGATCAGATCGGGACGGGCCACGCGATAGAAGACGATGTGAACCGGCGCGGCGACCGGCGCTTCGCGACTCTCGTTGCGGCCGTGCTGGATATGAAGGCTGCGAAGCCGGGGCATGAGATCGCTCCGATCCAGCGTCGAAGCGCCAAAGGGATCACGAGCAACCCGGCGCATCGCCGCGGCAAGGAGGCCGCGATATCGGATCCGGGCCTCGGCGCCGTGCCTGGTCTCGCTGGTACGCAGTATCGACTGAATGTCGGCCTTCGCAGGAGCCGCAAGCCGATAACGCGCCACCGTTCACCGCGATTCGGCCAGCCGATCCAAGCTCGAGTCGAGGTCGGCGTCGTCGATCTCGGTGAATGCGCCCTGATCGAGGGCGTCGACCCCAGCCTTGATCTGCCGCCGCAGAAGGGTGAGCTTCAGCTCGTCCTCCTTCCACCGCTGCTGCAGACCGCGCAGGGCATCGCGAATCGCTTCGCTGGCATTCTGATACTTGCCGGCCTTGACCATTCTTTCGACGAAAGCGTCTTGGTCGGGCGTGAGATTGACATTGCGCGTGGGCATGCAGGTCTCCAAGCGGGTCCTGAACTTATCATGGTTGGCAAAGTTTGCCAGTCTTCTGGAGCCGGCAGCGTCCGGATCATGGGATCGGCCGTCCGCCACAGATGGCGTGCCGACGAGCGGGATTGTGACCACCCTTTACGCCGGGCATGGGTTATTGTCGTCCTGACCGATTCGGCTCAAGAGGAGGCGTTGCATGGACAGGGGAGATTCACCTCGGCGCGATGTTCTCAAAGGGATGGCTGCCGCGGGCGCAGTGGGCCTGCCGGCCGCTTCCCATGCCGCCGGGCCACCTGTCTACGATCCGAATGGCCGCTTCGATCTCGTCGTCAGCGAGGTCGAGATGCGGCGCAACGCGGCCGGCCGGATGCTGATAGCCAGGATTTACCAGCCGAAGGGACCTGGACCCTTCCCCGCGCTTCTCGATCTGCACGGCGGGGCATGGAACAGGAAGGACCGTCTTGCCGAGGAGCCGATGGATCGCGCGCTGGCGGCGAGCGGTCTTCTCGTCGTGGCCGTCGACCTGACCGTTGCCCCCGAAGCCCCCTATCCGGCTTGCGTGCAGGATGCCAACTACGCCGTGCGCTGGCTCAAGGTGAATGCCGCAACCTGGAACGGCGACGTCTCCAGGCTCGGCGTCTACGCCTCGTCGAGCGGCGGCCATGTGGCGCAGCTCCTGGCGATGCGCCCACGCGACCCGCGCTACAGCGCCATCCCGCTTGCCGCGGCGCCGGACATCGACGCCACGGTTTCCTTCGTGATGATGCGCTCGCCGGTCAGCAACACCTTTGCGCGCTACCAGAATGCCGAACGTCGCAACAACGAAGGCATGATGAGGAACAACAAGGTGTTCTTCTCGCCCTGGGAGACGATCCACGAAGGCAACCCGCAGGAGATCCTCGAGCGCAAGGAAAAGGTCACCCTGGTTCCGTTCCTCATCATGCAGGGCGCGCTCGACGACAACGTGCTGCCGGAGATGCAGGAGAATTTCGCCAAGACCTACCGGGCGGCCGGCGGCGAGTGCGACTATCGCCTGTTCGAGAACAGCGTCCACGAATGGGTTGCCGAACCGGGTCCACAGACCGACAAGGCACGCGACGTGGCCAAGGAGTTCATCGCCCGCCAGCTCAAGGGCTGACTCTGTCCAAAGCTCACTCGCACTCTCATTCTCCTCCCCAGCTTCGCTGGGGAGGAGAATGAAAAGCGCGCCGATATGCGAATGCCCTGCGTACGGCGGGGGAGACAACCAGCACGCCCGCTCGGCGCGCCCCACGATGCCGTGAAAATAGGGGCGGTAGCCCTCCCCTATTTTCATAGGAGGGATTCTTCGACGCTCAACTCCGCGGCAGCTGGTGCTTCAGCACCTTGCCCGTCGCGTTGTGCGGCAGCTCGTCGAGGAAGCGGACCTCCTTCGGCACCTTGAAGCGGGCGAGCTGGGTGCCGCAATGCTCGAGCACGGCCCCCTCGTCGAGGTTGGCGCCCGGCTTCAGCACGACGAAGGCGCGGCCGACCTCGCCCCACTTCTCGTGCGGCACGCCGATCACGGCATTCTCCAGCACCCCGTCGAGCTGGTAGATCACGTTCTCGACCTCGACCGGGTAGACGTTCTCGCCGCCCGAGATGAACATGTCCTTCCAGCGGTCGACGATATAGTAGTAGTCGTCCTCGTCCTGGCGCGCGGCGTCGCCGGTGTGGAACCAGCCGTCCGCCGTGAACGAGGTGCGGTTGGCCTCCGGCCGGTTCCAGTAGCCCGGCGTCACGTTCGGCCCCTTGATCATCAGCTCGCCGGTCTCGCCCGGCACCACCGGATTGCCGTCGGGGTCGCAGATCTTCAGGCGCACGTAGAGCGGCGGCAGGCCGGACGAGCCGATCTTCGCCATCGCCTTGTCGGCCGACAGGAAAAGGCCCATCGGGCCGGTCTCGGTCATGCCCCAGCCCTGGCGCAGGGCGATACCCTTGCGGCCGTAGGTCTCGAGCAGCGACAGCGGCGAGGCCGCGCCGCCCACGCCCATCGAGCGGATGTGCGACAGATCGGCCGAGGCGAAGCCCGGCTCCTGGGCCAGCATCAGGAAGTTGGTCGGCACGCCCAGCAGGTCGGTGAGGCCGAGCTCGCGGTCGGTCATCAGGCCGAGGAAGCGGCCGGGATCGAAGCTCCGCAGCACGACGTTGCAGCCGCCGGTGTGGAAGGTCGGGTTGGCGTAGACGTTGAGGCCGCCGGTGTGGAAGGTCGGCAGGAACACCAGGTTCTTGGTGCGCGCCGTCAGCCCCACCGTCATGGCGCAATGCACGCTGTTGAAGACGCACATCTGGTAGGTGATGCGCGCGCCCTTCGGCCGGCCGGTCGTGCCGGAAGTGTACATCACCGTCCAGGTGTCGGCGAGGTCGAGCGCCGGCGGCGCCAGCGTGCCGCTTGCCTTGGCGAGGCCCGTCTCGTAGGCGCTCGGCTTGCCGTTGGCGAGGTTGGCGGTGTGCGGCACGGATGCGAGCTTCGCCACCTGCAGCGCCGCATCTGTGAACTCGTCGCCATATGCCAGCGCGACGGGTGTGGCGTCCTTGCAGATGAACTCGAGCTCCGGCACCGCGAGCCGCCAGTTCAACGGCAGGAAGACGGCACCGAGTCGCCGGCAGGCGAACTGCAGCTCGAAAACGTCGCTGTCGTTCATGCTGAGCACGGCGACGCGGTCACCGGGCTGGACGTTGAAGGCGTTGCGCAGCCACAGCGCGGCGCGGCTCACGCGCTGGTCCATCTCGGCATAGGTGAAGCGCCGGCCTGAGGCGAGATCGTGCGCCGCCTCCGACGACGGCGCGAAGCGGGCGTGATGGGCGATCCAGTCTTCCGCGGGGATACCCGATGTCATGCGCGAGTCCTCCAATATCGTTCCTCCCCCGATTACGGGGGAGGAAAATGAGTCAAACTTTCGGAATCACCTCGGCGGCGAAGCGTTGCAGGCGTTCGATGCTGCCGGCGATCGATTCGCCGCGGCAATCGAAGATCAGCTCGTGCACGCCGATCGCGGCGAAAGAACGGATGTCGCCGGCGATGTCGTCGGGGCTGCCCGAGAAGCTGCGCCGCGTGCCGTCGCGATCGGGAATGCCGACATCGTAGAGCGGCGCCTTGTAGGAGATGAGGAGCTTGCCGAAGTCACGGCGCTCGCCATCGCACAGCCGCTTCAGCGTATCGATATGGGCGCGCATCTCCTGCGGCGGCAGCGGCGAGGCGGCGATGGCGCCGACCGGATGCCAGCCGTCGCCGTGACGGGCAGTGCGGCGCAGCGCGGCGCGCGAATGGCCGCCGACCCAGATCGGCGGATGCGGCTTCTGCAGCGGGAACGGCTCGCAGCGTATGTCGACGTAGTCGTAGAACTTGCCCTTGAAGGTGGCGGGCGAGGTCGACCACAGCTGCTTGAAGATCGCCAGCCATTCGTCGGTCACGGCGCCGCGATGCTCGAAGTCGGGGCTGTCGAGCGCCTCGAACTCCTCCTTCAGCCAGCCGACGCCGACGCCCAGGGTGACGCGGCCGCCCGACAGCACGTCGAGCGTCGCCACCATCTTGGCGGTCAGCACCGGGTTGCGATAAGGCAGCACCAGCACCGAGGTCACGAGCCGCAGGCGCTCGGTGGCGCCGGCCACCACGCCCAGGATGGAGAAGGTCTCGAGGGCGTCGCCGCCGCCGGGATGCTTCTTGTCGACGGTGTAGGGATACTCGGACTGGCTCTCGACCGGGAAGACGATGTGGTCGGCGATCATCGCCGAGTGGAAGCCCAGCCGCTCGCCCTCGCGGGCGAGCGCCAGGATGCCGTCGCGCGTCGCCGTCGGCCCGCGCGTCGGCAGGTAGAAACCGTAGCGCATGGTCAGTGCCGGCTCATCTCGGCGCGGCCGACCACCATGTGATGGACCTCGTCCGGCCCGTCGGCGAAGCGCAGGTGGCGCTGGTTGACGTACATCTCGGCGAGCGGCGTCCACTGCGAGATGCCGGTGGCGCCGTGGATCTGGATCGCCTGGTCGATGATGGTGCAGACCTTCTCCGGCACCATCGCCTTCACCATGCTGACCCACACGCGCGCCTCGCGGTTGCCCAGCACGTCCATCGCCTTGGCGGCCTTCAGCACCATCAGCCGCATCGCCTCGATCTCGATGCGGGCGCGCGACACCGTCTCGAGGTTCTTGCCGAGCTGGATCAGCGGCTTGCCGAAGGCGACGCGCTTGGAGCCGCGCTTGACCAGCAGGTCGAGCGCCTTCTCGGCCTGGCCGATCGAGCGCATGCAGTGATGGATGCGGCCCGGACCGAGGCGGAGCTGCGAGATCTCGAAGCCGCGGCCCTCGCCCAGCAGGATGTTCTCGGCCGGCACGCGCACGTTGTCGAACTTGATGTGCATGTGGCCGCGCGGCGCGTGGTCGTGACCGAACACGTGCATCGGGCCCAGGATGTGGACGCCTGGCGTGTCCTTCGGCACCAGGATCTGCGACTGCTGGAACTGCGGCGAGGCCTCGGGGCTGGTCTTGACCATGCAGATCATGATCTTGCAGCGCGGATCGCCGGCACCGGAGATGTAGTACTTCTCGCCGTTGATCACCCATTCGTTGCCGACCAGCTCGGCGCGCGTCGAGATGTTCTTGGCGTCGGACGAGGCGACGCCCGGCTCGGTCATGGCGAAGGCCGAGCGGATCTCGCCGTTGAGCAGCGGCTTCAGCCACCTCTCCTTCTGCTCGGGCGTGCCGACGCGCTCCAGCACCTCCATGTTGCCGGTGTCGGGGGCCGAGCAGTTCAGCGTCTCGGAGGCGAGCGGCTGCTTGCCGAGCTCGGCGGCGATGTAGGCGTAGTCGAGATTGGTGAGGCCGCGCCCGATCTCGTTGTGGCTGGGCAGGAAGAAGTTCCACAGACCCGACGCCTTGGCCTTGTTCTTGGCGACCTCGAGCAGCTCGAGCTGGCCCGGCGCCCAGCTCCAGGGATCCTTGCGGCTCTCGCCCAGGCGATAGAACTCGTCGGCCATCGGGGCCACGTTCTCGTCGATGTGCTTCTTCACCGCGTCGAACAGCGGCTGGGCCGCCTTCGACATGGCGAGGTTGTTGAGCTCGGCGTCGAGGTCGGGCCGCGCGGCGGCAGGAACGGTGGCGGCTTTCTGTCTCATCGGGCTTCCTCGTTTTTCCTGGTCCATCCCTACAGACCCGGCGGACCGGGTCAATCGGGCAATGCCGGCAGGCGGGCAATTGACAAGACCAAGGGTGGGCAGGAAAGGTCGCGCCTGCCATGCCTTTCAAGAGACTGACAACGCTCGCCAATGAGGCCCCCGACCACTGGCGCGACTGGGTTCTGGCAGGCCTGACGCCGCTCCTGCTGCTCGACCTGTTCATCGTGGCGCCGCTCGATGCGGCCCACCTGCTCAACGTCCGGCCGTTCCGCGCCAGCCTGCTCACCCTGCTGGCGCTCGGCCTTCTCTTCCTGTCGCGCAGCGTGGTGCCGGTGCTCTGCCTCGTCCTGGCGATCGGCCTCAACGCCGTGGCGCTCATGCTCCATCTGCGCGGCGGCGCGGCCAGCGTCGACATCCTCCTCGAAGGTCTGGGCCGGCTGCTGATTGCGGCCGTCATCATCTGGGTGGTCGGCCGCGCCGTCATCTCGCCGGGACGCATCACGTATCATCGAGTGATCGGCGCCGTGCTGCTCTATCTCGCCATCGGGCTGCTGTTCGTGGGGCTCTACACGCTGGTCGATTTCATCCTTCCCGGCTCGTTCAGGGGCATGGCGGCAACCGACGAGCTGCCGCTGCCGAGCGACTTCGTCTATTTCAGCTTCATCACCCTGACCACCGTCGGCTTCGGCGACGTGGTCCCGGTCAATCCGATCGCCCGCAGCCTGTGCAACGTCGAGGCGATCATCGGCCAGCTCTACCCGGCGACCCTGCTGGCCTACCTGATCTCCCTCGACGTCGCGGCCCGGAAGAGTTTAAACTCGTCCGTTACGCCCATTCCACGGATCGCATATGGGCGCCCCTTTCATTCTCCTCCCAGCTTCGCTGGGTACCCCGTCTTACGGGGCAGAGGGGTCATGGAATCATGACTCATGGCCCCTCCGTCGCCGAGGACGGCGACACCTCCCCAACAATGTTGGGGAGAGAATGGAGAAAGCGCCCATATTCGAATGCCCTGCTCCCCCGCCAAGGGTGGCACAGTATGCATCAGGGGCGATTGTGTGTCCCTCTGCAGGTCCGCTAGCGTGCATGTCCGAACATGGGCGGAGCGCAGCGATGCAGACTCACGCAGGGAAGAGCGCCGGGCCGGCCGAGCTCAACCGCAAGCGCCGTGCGGTCAACCGGCCTGCTCACACGATCGCCCATGATGGGCTGAAGCCCGGCGTAAGCCTCGCCGACGTCCCGATCATTGCGAAAGATGGCGACGGCGGCGCCTCCGCCTTGCACCGCCACGCCGCCGGACCCGGTCCGTCGGCGGTGCCGGCGAGCGTGCGCGAGGTGCTGCGCCGGCCCGGCCGGTCCCTGACCGCCGGCCTGCGCAGCGAGATGGAGAAGCGGCTCGGCTGCGATTTCAGCGACGTGCGGCTGCACGCTGACGAGGAAGCTGCGAGCTCGGCGAATGCGGTGGCGGCCGAGGCTTACACGGTCGGCCGACATATCGTGTTCGGCGCCGGTCGCTTCGATCCAGGGTCGTCGGCCGGCCGCCGTCTGCTGGTGCACGAGCTCGCGCATGTGGCAAGCCTGCCGCGGAGCGCGGCGCTGCCGGCCGGCGAGCTGCGCATCAGCGCGCCGGCGGACACGGCGGAGCGTCACGCGACAGCCGTGGCGGAAGGGACGATGGCGATGCCGGCCATGGCCACCGTCGTGCCGCCCGCGATCTACCGGCAACCGGCGCAACCGGTCGCCTTGAACGGCGTCAGCGTGAACCACGATCGCGTGACGGTGCCGCCGCCCGCCGGCCATGGTCTCGCGGCGACCATCGATCCGGCCAATGCGACGGGTGTGACGCTCGCCCTTGCCGCCGGCACCGCAATCCTCGCCACCGGCACCAAGATCAACAACGCGACCGGAGCGATCGCGATCGACAGCAAGCAGACCGGCGGCAGCGCCACCGTCGAGGCGGCGCAGACCATGGGCACGACCACAACCACTCACTCGGCCGGCTTCAACTTCGCTGCCATCCCGGGCAAGATCACCGCCACCACGGCCTCCGCGCTCGGCGTCGCCGGCTCCTACGGCGGCGGCTTCATCCATACGTTCGCGCCGCCCAAGGGCAGCAGCGCATCGGCGCTCGAGCTTGCGCACGTCAACGAGAAGTTCGCCGCTGGCAGCGGCACCAATCTGACCATCACGGGAAAGCTCGGGACATTCAACATCACCATCAACGACCCCGATCTGGCGACCGACGGCTGGGACCTCGATTCCTCCGGCAAGATGGCCGCGACCGACGATGTCGGCTTCGACCATGCCACGGCCGACGCGCGGCCGTTCGTCGCCAACGCCTCCAACAAGTCGCCGGCCAATCGCCTGCCGCAGGCGATCGCGGTGACCCAGAGCCTGCGCAACCTGAACTTTCCTGCCCGGACGTACGGCGCCACGGTAGCGACGACGACGCACCGCCGGGCGATCGAGGATCGCAGCGGCAAGTTGAAAGCGGTTACCAGCGCCAATGCCACCGGCATCAACGTCGAGGTCGAGGAAGCCTACGCCGGGCCGACCGTGTTCCGTAACGCCAAGGCGACACCCGCGTCGGTCCCGGCAACCACGCCGGCGCCGCCGGGCGGCACCGCGCCCGCTGCCACGACCTCGACCATCACGGTCGATGCCGAGGGCGGCGGGACGCCGACATTCAGCATCAACGCCCCCGATCTGGGCTGCACCATCGACGCCGCCACCGGCGTGCTGACTCCGGGTGCGACCAAGGGAACGGTCACCGCGCAGGCCGGCGACGGAACGAACTTCGACGAGACGAAGGTCACGATCGCCTGACGCGCTGAGGCACCTGAGGCGACCGACTGAGGCCTGTCGCCACACCTTGTCCGAGAGGCGAGGGCAGGCTGCCCGTCGCCCTGCCGTACGCCGACGAGAAACGGCGCGGCATCGAGCCCGGAATCCGTCGCTACGGATGCGCGGCGATCAGCGCCTCGGCGTTCCTGATGCCGGTGAGCACGCTCGCCGGGTCCGAGCCGACAGGGTCGAGCAGGTTGGTCGCCGCGGCATTGTCGCTCGCGCCCAGCCAATTCGTGTGGTGCTCCTGCTGCTCGCGCACGTAGGCGAGACTCACCGCCACCTTGCCCATCAAGGTGGTGATGTCCTTGCCCGCCGCCGTGTCCTGTGCCCCGCTCATGATGTTGATCAGCACCGAGCCCACGAATTGCCCGGCCTGCAGGGTCTCCCTGATCTGGCCGGTCCAGTAACTGAGCCCTCCCGCATCGGACGGGCGGTTGAACAGGTTGTTGTAGACGCTGTCGAGGAAGGTGCTGATCTGGGCATCGCTGGCGCCGAACGGATTGGCCAGGAAAGGATAGAGCGCCCTGGCCTCGTCACTGATGCCGAAAGAGCTCGCGATATTTGAGAACAGCGCCGCCGCACCCTGCGCCGGCAGCAGCCGGTTGAACTCGCCGACCCAGAACCCGAAGCCTCCGGCATCGGCGGCGCGGCCGAAGAACGTGACGTAGGTCGAGGCGATCTGCTCCTCGGCGCTGAGCGCCAGCAGGTTGAGCGTGGGCGAGGTCCCGCCGGCCTGCACCGGCACGACGTAGATCACCGCTTCCGCATTCTCGCCACCGCCGACGCCGGCGGCGCGGTAGGTGAATGCATCGATGCCCGAGAAGCCGAACAGCGGCGTGTAGCTGAAGCCGCCGCTGGCAGCGAGCTGCAGCGCGCCATGTGTCGCCGACGCGACCACCGTGGCGCTGGTCGCGCCCTGGTCGTTGGCCAGCACGCCGGTCGCTGCCGTCACGACCAGCGTGTTGCCCTGGTGCAGGGTATAGGCGTCACCGTGCGCCGCGACCACGCTGTCGTCGGTCTGGATCGTGCCGACCGCCGTCGCCAGGCCCAGCACCAAGCCGGACGAAGGATTGGCCAGCGTCACCGTGAAGCCCTCGTCGGTCTCGATCATCGTGTCGGCCGCGGCGTTGACCGTCAGGGTCTTTGTGCCCTCGCCGGCCGCGAAGGTCAGGATCCCGGACGGCAGGGTACCGCCGAAATCCGCCGCATTGGCTTGATTGACGCCCGAGCCGGTCACCGACCAGGCCACCGTCTGGGCAACGACCGGGGCCTGGCCCAGGCTTACGGTGAAGGTGTACGCAGTGGTGCCGCTGTTGCCTTCCGGCTTCGCGGCGGCAAGGGCGGCGATCGACACCACCGAACGATCCTCGTTCACGATCGTGCCGCTCGCCGTCGACGGCGTGCCGATCACCGCGCCCGCCGACGCGCTGGACAGCGTCACCTGGAAGGTCTCGTCCGGCTCGACCGTCGTGTCGCCCGACACGTTCACCGTCACAGCCTTCATGAGCTCGCCTGCCGCGAAGCTCACGCTGCCCGTCGCCAGGGTGCCCGAGAAATCGGCTGCATTGGCCGGATTGCCGCCGCTGCCGGATACCGTCCACAACGCGCTCACCGCAACATCGACTCGGCCATCCCGCGACACTGTGAAGGTGAACGGCGTCAACCCGCTGTTGCCTTCGTCGCGCACGGCGTTGAGCACCGCGATCGACAGGCTCGCGAGCGAGTCGTCATTGCCGATCGTGCCCGTCGCGCTGGCATGACCAGCGTCGATCGTCGCCGCAACGGCGTTCGCCAGGGTCACGGTGAACGTCTCCGCGCCCTCGTCCGCCGTATCGCCTTGCACGACGATCTCGATCACCTGGCTGATCTGGCCCGATGCGAGCTGCACCGTACCTTGGGGCAGCACGCTGCCCGGGAAGTCGTTCTTGTCGGCGCTGCCGGCTCCTGCCCCGGCGACCGACCAGTCGACCATCGCGGTGCCCGTCGTGTCGCCGGACCGTACCACCGTGAAGGTCAGCAGCGTGGTGCCGCTCTGGCCCTCGTTCTTGCTGGCCACCAGCGGGGCAATCGACAGCGTCGCCGGCGCCGTCGAGGCGAAGGCGACGTCCCCCGCCGTCAGGCTCGTCTTGACGACGTTCTGAAGGGTCAGGGTGTCGCCGTTGCCGAGATCGATGACCGTGTCCTTGCCGACCTGGCTCGCCTTGCCCATCACCGCCGCCAGGTCGGTGAGCGACGCGACCAGCGACAGGTTCAGCTTGTCGATGCCAACCTCGAAGTCGGCCACGACATCGGCGCCGTAGCCCGCCGAGAACACGACCGTGTCGCTGCCCGGGCCGCCGACCAGCATATCCGGCCCGCCCTTGCCGTCGAGCGTGTCGTTGCCGGCGCCGCCCTCCAGGCGGTTGGCCACGGTACTACCGTACATCGCATCGTCGCCAGTGCCGCCCACCGCGTTCTCGACCTCGGTCAGCGTATCGACGCCGGCCTGAGGCCCGATGCCTCGCGCCTTGCCATCGGCCAGGTCGATCAGCAAGCCTGCTCCCGTCACGGCGTAGCTCACCGTGTCGATGCCGGCACCACCGTCGTAGCTGTCGTTGCTGCCATCGGCCGTGGCAATGATGGTGTCGTCGCCGATGCCGCCGCGCACCGTGTCGGCGCCGCTGCCGGCATCGAGCGTGTCGTCGCCGTCACCGCCCTCGACCAGGTCGTCGCCGCCCAGGCTCGAGATCGAATCGTTGCCGCCGTTGCCCCTGATGACGTCTGTATCGTTCGTCGCCTTCGGCTGCAGTCCCGGACTCGTCGTGCCGTCGATCACGTCGCCGTTTGCCGTCCCGACGATGAAGTTGCCGGCCGGCAGGGTGAAATCATCGACATCGAGCTCCGACATGTCGACATTGGCCAGCACCAGCTTGTTGCCGCTGCCGAAATCGATCTCGGTGTCGACGCCGACCTGCTTGGCCGAAACCAGGACCCGGGCAACGGTGGTGAACACCTGGGTTACCTGGATGCGATCGACCGTGCCCTGCCCGGCCACGAAATCCGTGATCGTGTCGAGCCCTTCGCCACCGTAGACGAACAGGTCGTCCCCGGTGCCGCCGGTCAGCATGTCGCTGCCCGCGCCGCCCGCGAGCGTATCGGCGCCGCTGCGGCCGTCGATCGTGTCGTTGCCCAGGCCGCCTTCGAGGCGCTCGTTGTCGACGTGACCGGTCAGCACGTCATTGAAATCGGTCCCGATCGCCACTTCGAACCCGGACACCTTGGCATTCTGGCCGTTGACCGTCGCCGTGCCGAGCTCGAGCGACAGCTCGACGGCGCTCTTGGCCGAGGCGAAGCTCAGCGTATCGACGCCGCTGCCGCCCAGCAGCTGGCCACGCCCGCCGGCGACGAGAATGGTGTCGTCGCCGCCGCGGCCATCGAGGATGCCGTCGCCCGTGAAACGGCCGATCACGTCGCCGGCCTTCGAGCCGATGGCGGATTCGATGCTGATCAGCGAATCGGTTCCCTCGCCGGTCGCCTTGCCGGCGATCAGGTCCACGGTCACCGAGACCGACAGGTCGGAATAGTCGACCGTGTCGGTCCCGCCGCCGCCGTCGAGCACATCGTCGCCGGCGCCGCCCTTCAGCACGTCGTCGCCGAGACCGCCCGCCAGCTGGTCGGCTCCGCCAAGGCCCGACAGCAGGTTGTTGCCGTCATTGCCGACGATGATGTTCGAGGCGACGTTGCCGATCCCGGTCAGGCCGGCGGTGCCGAGCAGCTGCAGGTTCTCCAGCTCCGCAGCCAGGGTATAGTCGATGAACGACTGGACCGTGTCGGTTCCTTCGCCGCCGATCTCCGTCACCTTGTCGCCGACATTGTCGACGACGTAAGTATCGTCGCCCTTGCCGCCGATCATCTCGTCGGCGTCGGCGCCACCGTCGAGGATGTTGGCGAACTCGTTGCCGGTGATGACATTGACCGTCGCGTTGCCGATGCCGACCAGCGCCTTCGAGCCGACCAGGACCAGCGCCTCCAGGCCCTCGCTGAGCTTGTAGCTCACTGTCGCGAAGACTGTGTCGAAGCCGCCCCCGGTAACGATCGCGCCGCCGACATTGGCACCCGGCAGATCCTCGATGATGATGTCCTCGGGAATGTCGACGAAATATGTATCGTTGCCGCCGAATCCGCGCATCGTGTCGAGGCCGGCCCCGCCGTTCAGGATGTTGTCGATCTCCGACTCGTACTGACCAAAGATCACGTTGTTCAGCGCGTTGCCGTTGCCGCGTATCGCCTTGCCGGTGAGCGACAGGTTCTCGACGTTGTCGCCCAGCGTATAGTCGACCCCCGAGACGACAGTATCGTTGCCTTCGTTCGGGTTCTCGACCACGAGGTCACCCACCGCATCGACACCGTAGATGTCGTCGCCCGCGCCGCCGAAGAACGTGTCGTTTCCGAGTTGGCCCTCGAGCGTGTTGTTGCCGCTGTTGCCGGTGATGACGTTGTCGAAATCGTTACCGCCACCGTCGATATCGGCGGTGCCGACCAAGGTCAGGTTCTCTATGAAGCCGACGCCGAGCAGCTTCGAGCCCGGCAGGACGAAGGTGATCGACGATTCGACGGTGTCGACATCGGGTCCAGCCTTCTCGTTGATGTAGATGACCTCGTCGCCCGGATCGTCGATCACGTACGTGTCGGCGCCGTCGCCGCCGTCGAGCTTGTCGCTTCCGCCTTTGCCGTCCAGGCGGTTGGCGGCGCCGTTGCCGGTGATGATGTTGTCGAGATCGTTGCCGGTGCCGTTGATGTCGTCGTTACCGGTAAGCGTCAAGTTCTCGACGTTGTTGCCCAGAGTGAAGGTCACCGAGGACTTGACGAGGTCGGTGCCTTCGCCGGCCGTCTCGACGGCAGCGTCCTCGGCATGATCGACGATATAGATATCGTCACCCTTGCCGCCGGCCATCGCATCGTCCGACTGGCCGCCGTCCAGGATGTTGGCGAGATCATTGCCGACCAGGATGTCGCTATCGCTGCCGCCGATCGCATTCTCGATCCAGCCGTACTGGATGCCGGTGTTCTTGTCGGTCCATAGCATCGCCAAGCCGACGTTGTCCTTCAGCTTGCCGATCGTCGAATAGCTTCCCGGGTTGAGATCGATGATGACGCTGCTGCTCTGATTGGCGCCACTGATCCAGTCGGTGCCACCAGCATCCCAGATGGTCAGGATCGTGCGCTCGCCGTCGCCGAACGGATAGGCCTGGTTCGTCCCGAACACGGGGGGACCGAAATAGGTATCGTCGCCGGCCCTGGTATCGAGATTGGCGCCGTAGAGCTCTTGTGCCGCCTGGATGTCGAGCACCATCGGTGTGATGGGGTATTTGGCGGCGTCCAGGGCAAGACCGGCCTGCGATGGATGGAGCCGGTTCGCCATCACCGTGGCTTTCTGGTTGTACTCCGGGTTTGTCTCCTCGCCTATTGGATGTATAAGGCCAATGGAGTGGCCGAATTCGTGCAGGAAGGTGTTTCCGCCGCTGTTGTCCAGCGTCGGAGCCAGCATCAACGGCGTACTGGAATTATTCACGAAGACATCGCCGTGAGGGCTTGGAGTGCCGATGACGGCGGTCGCGATCCTTTGCGCCATGAGGCCGTAGGTGTCGGACTGAACCTTGGCGTTGGGATAGCCGGCGAGAACCGGCTCCCCGTTGTTGCCGACCAGTCCGGCAAGGCCGACACCGTTCTTGCCGTTGGTCGAATAGGCGTCGAAGGCGCCGAAGATGATGTCGCTGGTGACGACGGCGCCGGCGCGCACCTGGTAGACGAACAGGCCATTGACGCCAGTGTTGCCCGGCATTGCCGGCAAGGCGAGCAGGGCCGCTTCGTTGCCCGACGCCGGCACCTCTTCGAAGTTCTTGCCGTTGCCGGCGGTCCAGCCGGCATGGGCCGCCGTGCCGTTGAGGCCGTTATTGCCGCCGCTCAGGTCACCGGCTGTCCATTCGATCTGCTGGTAGCGGAATACGATGTCGAAGTCGTTGCCGACGCCCGCGCCGCCGCCGCCGCGATCGTAGAGCTGAAGCTGGAACCAGTTGGCCTTCGGAACGTGAGTGCTGTTGGCGACGCTGAAATAGTCGACGCCGGGCCAAGTGACCGTCAGGACGCGGTTTGTCGTATCCAGGTCGTAGACGACCTGTGGCGGCGTGTTGATCGGCTCGGTGGTGTCGAGGCGGCTGTCGATGTCGGCCCAGAACGCAGCGATCAGAGGCGTGCCACCGGACGTGATCGTGGTTGGCGTATAGGTGGAGACGGCACCGCCGAACGAGACGCTGCCGTTCATATTGACGAACAGGTCGTGATAGGTCGTGCCAAAAAAGTTGAGACCGTTGGAGAATACCGTATCGATGCTGACCATCGGATTTGGGCCGTCGTCGCCGCGCCCGACCATGGTCTCGCCGAATCCCGTGGTGCCTCCCAGGCCTGCGACCAGGGTGCCATTGCCCGTTACCGGCGCACCCGGTCCGCCTGTGCCTCCCTCGCCGATCTTGACGGCATTGATGTTCGCGACCTCGTTCCAGGCCTCCACCGCGGCAACGGCAGCTGCTTGCTGGGCGGGGGTCAGCAGGATCGTCGCCCCGATCGGCACGATCTCGTCTACGGTGCCAGTGTTGAACTCGTTGATCTGGACAGCGTCGTCGCCAAGCTTGCCGTCATAGTCGACCAGCGGGAAGTAGCTCGGAACCTTCGTCGGGAACGAATAGGTGACCGTCTTCGTTCCGTCGTGCCAGCGATTGTTGGGCGATACGATAAGATCCTTGTAAGTAACGGCCATCTCTGTTCCCCAAACCCGCGCGACTGTTGATTCGACGCATCCCGAGCCATTGACGTGCAGCGACTGCCCCAGTGTCACAAGAAGCCCAGGCTGTCCGCCAGACCAGAGCAGCGTCGACTTCGACACTGCCGCCGCCATCGCACACCCCCACACCGGAAGCGATCACCCGAAAATCAGCGGGCCACACCGCCCGACGAGCGTCAAGCGACAACCCCGGGGCCCGTCGCCAGCGAACCAATTAATAATGTGCGCAGGCACGACATCGACCAGCACGCCTTGTAATGATGTGGCCTGACCACCATCCGAGTAGAAACTCAGCTGATATCGGCGCCCCTAGCTCTCCTGCCGCCCGCCCGTGCCGACAGTGGGTGAGTCGGCCAACGTGCGGGATTTACCCCGCGTTGCATTACCGCCGCGGCAACTGGCGAGGCGCTGCATCGTTGGTCGCACCAGAGGCAACTGGGTTGATCACCTCGAGACGGGACTGTCGGCGTTCGGCGGTTCCTGCAGGGATTTCGAGCTGGGCCGGCTCTGACCGGGACTCGAAAATAAGCCTCGCCGCGGGAAGATTTGACGCCGGCGTTACCAGAAGCGACGAGATCCGAAGAAGGTGACCAGCGTGTTCTCGTCGCGATGTCGTCCTCCGAGGGACGCTGCGAGGCAGGCCGCCGCGCAGGCCACGGCCAGGATCGCCGCAGCAGCGAAGGCCGCGATCAGCGCACCCTTGCGCGCGGTGTCGGCAGCGTCGCGAGCCTTCTGTTCCGCCGCCTTGAAGTAGGCGAAGGCCTCATCGACCCGCTTTTCCGCATCGGCTTGGGACAGGCCCGTCTGGCGCATGACCGTATGCACCAGCATCGTGCGATCGTTCGCATCGAGCTGCGGGTTTTTGAGATTGGCGGCGAACGCACGCGCCACCGTTGGAACCAGCTCGCCGCGCGATGCGCCAGCCGGCGGCGCTGCACCTTCAGCCGGGGCGAAGATCCTGTCGGCGGCATAGTCCGTCGCGCTCGTAGACAGTTGGCCGGCCATCGCGCCGAGAGTGGGATTTGCAGCGGCACCGGCAGTGCCCGCCGCAGCAACCGTGGCCGTCGACTGGACGGCGGTCTTGATGGCCCCGGTCGCTCCCGACAGGGCGAGCACGCTGCCGAGGACCACGCTCAGCGCCCATACGCCAAAGCCATGGGCGCCGTCGCGGAAATGAGATTCTACGGTATTGGTCTCAGCCCAGGCGCTGCGCGTCCGTCCGGCCAGATAGCCACCCAGCGCGAAGCTCACGATGACCACAATCGCCGCATACGTCGCCGACAGGATGCCGAGCGCCTTGGCCGACAGCCCGGCATACGGATAGGGAGAGACGCCGGCGAGTCCGAGCGCCGTCCCGAATGTCAGGAGCACTATCGAGATGGCGCTCGCCCCCAGGGTTCCCAGAATGACCGGCCCCCATTCGAGATAGCGGACGTCCTGGGGCGCGGCTACCGCCGCAACAGGGGCAACTTCCGTCGTTCGAGCAACAGCCATCTGTCCCTCCTTCAGCGCAATCCGAGGAACGACAGAATGAACATCACGATGACGACCAATCCGACCAGATAGACGATTCCGTCCACGTCAATCTCCCTTGGGTTGGATGCCTGTCGGGCAAATCTCCACAGGCGGGCGAACGGCGTACGGAAGACATAGTTCCGCTATTTGACCAGGAGAGCTGAATTATTATTGCCGAGGAGGAAGCGTACGGTCTCGATCCATTCCTCCGAGCATCCGACAGAAAATCGCCTCGATTGCAGTCATTGCCGGCAACGAATGAAGCGAGACCTCGTTGGCGCAAAACAATAACCCACCAAGAGAGGTTTCAATGGTCAAGAAACTCCTGATCGTGGCCCTGCTGAGCAGCGGGGCGGCCGTTGCCTATGCGCAGAGCCCGCCGCAGCAGGCGGCATCTCCGCCCTCCGCTACGGCATCCATGCCCCAGGATGCGGCCGCGTCGGCGGACACGCGCAAGCTGATCGGCCGCAACGTGAAGAACGCCAACAACGACACGATCGGTGAAATCAAGTCGATCCACATCGGGCCGACCGGCAAGGTCGACAGCGTGATTGTCGGCGTGGGCGGTTTTCTCGGAGTCGGAGAGCGTGAAGTCAGCCTCAAATGGTCGGACCTGACCATCTCCAACGATGGCGAGAGCGTGAAGGTCAACATGACCAAGGACCAGCTCGCTGCCATGCCGCCCTACAAGTACAGGGACGAGACGTGGCGCGGCCAGGTCTTCACCGACAAGGGGCCGTGGACAGCCGAGCCGACGCGCAGCACCGCCGCAGACCGTACGGCGCCGGGAGCAGGAGCGGATACCCGCGCATCGGCCCGCGATCAGGCGGCGACGGTCAAGGGCGACTTCAATGCCGATGGCAACACGTCGGGGAGCGCAATCATCGGCGCCTCGATCCGCAATCAGGCCAAGGAAACGGTCGGCAAGATCAATGACATCTTCATCGACAAGAGCGGCGCGATCAAGACCGTCGTGGTTTCCGTCGGTGGCTTCCTCGGTGTCGGCGCCAAGGATGTCGCCGTGAAATGGGAGGACATCCACTTCCAGCGCGACGGCAATTCCGTCGTCCTGGTAACGGACTGGACCAAGGATTCGCTGAAGACGATGCCTGAGTACAAGAAGGAAAGCCGTTTGGCCCGCTAAGTCCGGCCCACCGGAATGGGAAAGGCCCGCCCTTCAGGGGCGGGCCTTCTCTTCGTGTGGCTGTCTTCTTGCTGGCTGCCGACCGGGCTCAGCCGGACTTACCAGAAGGTCGGTGCGCCGTAGTACTTGTCGACGCGGCGGCCATAGTCCGGCGTCCAGTGGAAATCGTCATCCATGCCATAGGTCGGAGCGCCCTCGAGCTTTTTCTTGTCGAGATTGACGACATAGCCGCCCTTGGCCTCGTCGTACTTCAGTGTCGACCAAGGCAGCGGATGATATTTCTCGCCGATGCCCAGAAAGCCGCCGAACGACATCACGGCATAAATCGCCTTGCCGCTCACCTTGTCGAGCATGATGTCCTCGACAGTCCCGAGCTTCTCACCGGCGAAATTGTAGACGCTGGTGCCTTCCACTCTCTCGGCCGCGATCAGGCTGCCGGACGTTATCTTGGTGGTCTCAGGGGTCACGATCCTGTCTCCTCTGCTTGCGATGAATGGGCGTCGGAAGCGCGGAAGCGCCCGGAGCGCCGACGCCCGAGGGCGCTTCGGGAGGATGTCGTCGTCCGCGGGCTATTTGCTGCGCGACCTGCGGCTCGGGACCTTCTTGCCCTTCTTGCGGGCTTCCGAGAGACCGATGGCAATAGCCTGCTTTCGGCTCGTCACCCTGCCGCCGCGACCCGCCTTGCCGCGCTTGAGAGTTCCCTTCTTGCGCCGCTCCATTGCGCCCTTCACCTCTCTGCTGGCGCTACGCGAATACCTGGCCATGCTGGCCTCTCCTTTCTCTCGACGCTTGCTGCGCCTCGATCCGCACGAACGCGCGAGGTGCATCGATTCGCTAACAGCCCGATCGGTTGCGGGTTTCACGCGTCGTCGGATTTTGTCGCAGCGCACGAGGCCGAGCGTGCAAATGTCGGCGAGAGCTGGCACCAGGCGACGTCGGAACAGGCACGATCCACCTGCCGTGTTCGTACCTCCCGCTTCGCAACGTCCGGCTCTTTGCACCGTTGGCGCGATAGCCCACGCCCGCAAAGGAGATTGGATCTTGGCAACCGCAAGCAAATCGGACGCGATCGCGCTCCTCAAAGCCGATCACCGCAAGGTCGAGGACCTGTTCGAGAAGTTCCAGCACGCGCGAGGCGAGGATCGAAAGGAATCCCTCGTCCGCGAGATCTGCACGGAGCTGATGGTGCATGCGACCATCGAGGAGGAGATCTTCTATCCTGCCTGCAAGGAGAAGATCGAGGACGAGGAGATCCTCGACGAAGCCTATGTCGAGCACGATGGTGCGAAGGTGCTGATCGCCGAGCTGCTGGCGAGCGAGCCCGACGCGGCATTCTACGACGCCAAGGTCAAGGTCCTGTCGGAGTTGATCAAGCACCACGTCAAGGAGGAGGAGAAGCGTTCCGAAGGCCTGTTCGCCCAAGCCAAGGAAGCAGGTCTCGACGTCGATTCGCTGGGCGCGCGACTCGCGGCCCGCAAGAAGCTGCTGGTCGAGAAATTCCAGGCCGGCGAAGCCTTGCCGCCGCCCGAAACACGGTCCTACACCGGACACGACTTGAAGCAGGGTCAGCCGGTGCAAGCGTCAGCCCCATAGGCGCCATTTCTTGCCATCCCCTGGCGCCCCACGAGGGATGAAAGCGGATTGAAAGGTCCTCTCGCGTGCTTCGAATGACACCATTGTCATGTCGAGCGCGGGACGGACCTTTCGCTGTCGACGAAGCGCCGCGTGACCTTGCCTCTTTCGGCAAGGCGGTGATAGGCGGCCGGCGCCATGATCAGGCCCATGGCCAGGGTGACGAGCAGGAAGGCAAGCAGATGAAGGCTCTGCTGCCGTTCGCTCAAGCTCTCGAATCTCTGATTGAAGACGGCGATGAGCTGGAAGCCCACGATGGCCTGCACGCCAGGCAGGCTCATGCGGGTCTCGTCGGTAACCGTCAAGCTGGACTCCCCGATCAGTCGAAAGCCAATGCGCCCGATCCGCCGCGGTTCCCCGCCTGGCGCCAGCTGCCGTCAAGCATCGGGATGCAGGTGCGGCGGAATTGGCGTATGGTCCGGCGAGCGTAGACTTCGGAGCATTCGCTTCCAGCCGGACGTTCCGGTCTCGAAGCCCTCCGCGGCAGTGGTCCAGTACGAGACGCAGTAGTCCTCTTCCAGACTGAGTGGTCCAGTTCGAGACGCGTAGTGGCGTTCAGCTTCTCGGCTCGCCCCAGTCGCGCGACCGAGAACGCGTAATCCCTGCACTGACAATCGATCAGCGGACAAGCATGACGGGAGGAATCTCATGGCTCGCATTGCGCGGCGTCGTCTTCTGAAGCTTTCTGGAACCGGCGCCGTTGCGGCGCATGCCGGCGGCATGGCTGCCATCCTGGCCAGCGGAAGGGCACCAGCCCTGGCGCAGGAAACCACGGTTCATTGGTTGAGATGGACGGATTTCGTGCCGGCTTCCGACGCCTTGCTCAAAGGCAAGATCACGCAGGATTGCAAGAAGGCGACCGGCATCAACCTCAAGCTCGAGACAGTCAACGCCAACGACTTGCAATCACGCATCACCTCGGGGATCCAGTCCGGAGCCGGGGCCGACATCATCATGGCCTTCGGCAACTGGACGCAGCTCTACGCCGACAGCCTGGCCGACGTTGGCGACGTCGCGGAAGAGATCGGCAAGGCCCAGGGCGGCTACTACGAAGTCTCCAAGCAGATCGCCACGGCCAACGGCAAGTGGATCGGCGTGCCGTGGTCGGCCGGCGGCGGCCTGATCGCCTGGCGCAAGTCGTGGCTCGAAGAGGCCGGCGCGTCGAGCTTCCCGGGCGACTGGGACAGTTATCGCGCGATCGGCAAGAAGCTCAAGGCCAAGAACCGGCCTTACGGCCAGACCGCCGGTCACACTTTCGGCGACGCGCCGGGCTGGTGGTATCCCTACCTGTGGTCGTGGGGCGGCAAGGAGGTCGAGGCCGACGGCAAGACCGTCGTCCTGAACAGCAAGGAGACCGTCGAGTCGATCAAGTTCGCCGCCGCCCTGTGGAAGGAAACCATGGATGAAGGCGGGCTGGCGTGGGACGACACCAACAACAACCGTGCCTTCCTGTCGCAAACCGTCAGCGCCACCCTGAACGGCGCGTCGATCTACATCGAGGCCAAGCGCAAGCCCGACACCTACAAGACCGAGAAGGGCACGCCGATGTTCCAGGACATCCAGCACGCCCACATGCCCAAGGGCCCGGCCGGCCAGTACGCGAGCCCGGGAGTCTTCACCGACATGCTGATGGGCTACTCGAAGAACCAGAAAGCGGCCAAGGACTTCATGCGCTGGATTCGTTCGCGGCCGGTGTACGATGAATGGTTCACCTCGCAGCAGGGCTACACCTGCGGCGCCACCCTGGAATGGGAGAAGCACAAGGTATGGGATGCCGACCCGGTCATGCGGCCATTCCATGATCTGCCGCGCGTCGGCCGACTGGTCGGCTACGCCGGGCCACCCAACCGCAAGGCCGCCGAGGTGGTGACCAAGTACATCATCGTCGACATGTACGCCAAAGCGATCCAAGGCATGCCGGCCGAGGAAGCAGCCAAGTGGGCGCACAGCGAGGTCGCCAAGGCATACACGTCCTGAGGGACGGCGCGGCGGACCGATCGAACGCGGCATCTTGGCCGGAAGCAAAGCAGGGGCGTCGCCGTCTTGCGGCGACGGCAAGATCGTTGCTGGGAGGGCGCCATTCGTAGGGCGCTAACGTTGGTCGACGACCAACAAAATCATCCTGCGTCTCGAAGGATGGGCCACACACGAGATCGCTGGAAAGCGGTGTCGCAGAACCAGCCAAGGTGCCGACCATAAGGCGAAAGTTACTTCGCCCGACCGACACGCGGCCCTGCGGGCCGCTCTTCAGGGTGAGATCCCTTTGTACGTTGGCGAATATGAGGGCGCCACTCGGTGGCCCTCCTCGTGTCACTCGCGACCAAAAACAATTTGCAGTCACCCCAAGCGTAGATGCAAGAAAACTGGCCATCGCGCCACGAGCCGCTACGATGCCCGCCGAACAAACCGAAGGATTCGTCGCAATGGCCGAACCGCTGCCCGCTCTCTGTCTGATCGCCGTGCCGGGGCGCCGCCGCCGCACCATCGAGCTCAGCCAGGAGACCGAGCGGCGCGGCTTCGCCGGCATCTACGTGCCGAGCCCGTTCGGCAACATGTCGATGTGCGAGGCGCTGTCGTGGACCACCAGCCAGGTCACCTTCGGCACCGCGATCGCGCCGATCTACCAGCGCACCATCATCGATTTCGCGCAGAGCGCGGCGATGATGCACGAGGTTTCGGGTGGACGCTTCCGGTTCGGCATCGGCATCGCGCACGGGCCCTCGCACGTGCGCATGGGCGTGACGCCCGGCAAGCCACTCGCCGACACGCGCGCCTTCATCGAGAAGTTCCGCGCCCAGGACGCCTTCGGCCCGCTGCCGCCGATCATCGTCGCGGCGCTACGCAAGCGCATGGTGGCGTTGTCGGGCGAGCTCGCCCAGGGCGTGGTGTTCGCCAACGCCGCGCGCTCGCACATGGGGGAGTCGCTGGGCGCGCTGCCGGCGGCCAAGCGCAACGATCCGGCCTTCTTCATCGGCAACATGATCCCGACCTGCATCAACGATGACGTCGACGCCGCCCGGGCGGTCAACCGGCGCACGCTCACCAACTACGCCTTCCTGCCCAACTACCGGAACTATTGGAAGGAGGCGGGCTACGTCGAGGAGATGGAGGCGATCGAGAAGGCGCTCGCCGAAGGCCGCCGCGACGACGTGCCGAAATACCTCACCGACAAGTGGCTGGCAGACAACACGCTGTTCGGTCCGGCGGCAAGGGTTCGCGAGGGCGTTGCCGCCTGGCGCGATGCCGGCGTCCACACGCCGATCCTCGTGCCGTCCTCGGCGGCCGGCAATCAGATGGCGGCGATCGACGAAGTCTTCACTGCCTTCGGCTGATCATCCTCGAGTCGCTTTACCGGTAAGACGTCATGCCACTGCAATGGACAATCGATCACGACCTGAACCGCGTCGTCGCGACCGCCGACGGTGACGTGACCCGGGCCGAGTTCGAGGCCTTCCTGGACGCCATCGAGCGGGAGAACGCCATGGCCTATTGCAAGTTGTTCGACGGCGCGGCGGGCGGGACCCGCATGGGCACCGACGACGTGCTCGCGATCTGCGTCCGCATCAGGGACTCCCACCGAACGCCGGTCGGGCCTCTCGCCATCGTCGTGCCGCCTGAGATGCCTCATCTGGTGCCACGGGTCCTGGGCGTGCTCGCCGCCGCCAAGAGACCCATGAAAATCTTTCACAGCCTGAAGCCGGCGCAACGATGGTTCGACAGCCTCGATTGCACCGCCGTGCCTGCATTCGCCTCCCCGGCTCCAACGGGAGAGTAGGAGCATCGTGCCGATCGAGCACCCCTTCACCAACGATGCCCCGACCCCCGGGGAACGTGCCGCCTTTCTCAGGCCGATGAAAGCTGTCGGAACGGCCATCGACTTGGCCTTCGCGGAGCTCGGTCAACGGCATGGTCATTCCTCCCCATGACGCTGCGCTGGACCATCGACCATGACAAGAAGCGTGTTCTTGCAATCGCCGAAGGCGACGTGACGCGCGCCCAGCTCGAGGCCTACCTCGACGCGATGGCCAGCGAACGCGCGCTGGCTTATCCCAAGCTGTTCGACGGGTTGGGCGGCGACACGAGCATGGACACCTATGAGCTGCTCGGCATTGCCGCCCGCATCAGGTCCTTCCACAAGGAGCCCGTAGGGCCGGTCGCTCTCGTGCTTCCGGAGGACAAAGTCCACCTGGTCCTTCGGGTGCTCGGGGCGCTGGCCGCGGCGAAACGGCCGCTGCGAATTTTTCGTACCCGCACATCTGCGCAACGATGGCTCGACGGCGTCGAGCGACCCACCACCAAGGCGCCGTGGACGTCTCCGTCCTGAAACGGGAGACGTCACGGCTGGAACCGCGCCACCGACAAGAAACATGAGCCAAGGCCGCTCGCTACGCTCGAGTTGACATCGCCCCCTGTCATTCCGAGTGGTGAGGGACCTTTCAGCGGCGCACGACCCGGCGAAATCCCCTGGAATGGCGCTGCCGGCGAAGATCCCTCCGCCCCGCTTGCGCGGCCGAAACCGCTGCGGCGCATCGAAGGCCCGTAGGGCGGGCCCTCCCCCTGAAGGAGGAGAAGGACCAATCACACCAGCACGTGCCGTTCGATGAACGCCGCCATGCGATCGAACATGTCGCCCGCCTTGGACAGGTCGGGCGAGGCGCCGGCCTGGCGTTCCATCTCGAGATACTCCAGCGCGATCGAGCCGCCAGCGGCGCGATAGCGGGCGCAGAAGCGCTGCGGCTCGTTGCCGTCGAAGTCCGATTCGACGTCCTTGTAGTCGTGCATGGTGTCGGCCTGGCCCTGGAACCAGATCGCCGGCGGCGTCAGCACCTTCTCGCCCCGCTCGAGCGCCATCGTCGGATTGCCCTCCGCCATATTGGCCTCGCTCTGCCAGTAGGAATCCTGGCGGGCGATGATCGATTTCGGCCAGGCCGGCGGGTTGGCGCTCGCCTGGGCGCGCTTGGCGTGGCGGTAGCGGCTCAGCGGATTGATCACCGGCCAGGTCATGATCACGCAGCGCACGCTGGCATCGTGCTCGGGCGATCCGGCCGGCAGCTTGATCGCGGCATAGCGCGGGTCGTGTGGGCGCATGGCGACCAGCATCGCGAGATGCCCACCGCTCGACTGGCCCGACAGGCCGACCAGGTCGGGCCGCGTCTTGAGCTTCTGGGCATTGGCCTTGGTCCAGCGCACCGCGTAGTTGATGTCCTGCACCGAGGCGGGATACGGATCCTCGTTGCCCGAACGGAAATCGAGCGCGACCGACACGACGCCGTGCGAGGCCATGTATTCGTGGCGCAGCCGCTCGGTGAAGCGGTCGCTCATGCACCAGGCGCCGCCATGGCATTCCACCATCGCGGGAAACGGGCCGGCGCCGCGCGGGATGAAGAGGCGCGCAAGCAGCGGCTTGTCGCCGTGGCGCAGATATTCGACATCCTCGACATCGTACTGGGTGGTAGGGGCCTCGAGAATCGCAGTCGACATGGCGCGTTTCCTCGTCATTCTGGTTTGAAGGCCGGCGAGCCTAGCGCAAGTCGCCAACCGGTGAAATCCGGCTGGCGATGCCGGGCGGCCTTGTGCAACCAAGGCCCGCCGCGCCAAGATTGCCGGCGCGTGAGGCAGGGGCAACCGGGATCCATGACGATCGAGCATGTCGAGACGCTGATCGTCGGGGGTGGCCAAGCCGGGCTGACGGCGAGCCACATGTTGAGCCGGCGCGGGCGAGCGCATGTCGTGCTCGAGCGCGCCCGCATCGCCGAGCGCTGGCGGACCGAACGCTGGGACGGCCTGCGCTTCCAGTTTCCCAACTGGTCCGTCCAGCTGCCCGATTTCCCGTTCAAGCACACCGACCCCGACGGCTTCACCACCAGCCCCGACATCGTCGCGTTCCTCACGGCGTATGCCGCCTTCATCGCCGCTCCGGTGCGCAGCGGCGTCGCTGTCACGCATCTGCGGCGCAGGACATCCGGCGCCCGCTTCCAGGCCGAGACGTCGGCCGGACCGATCGCCGCCGACAATGTCATCGTGGCCACCGGCCCCTATCAGCGCCCGGTCCTGCCGGCCCTGCTGCAGGACCAGCCCGGCCTGTTCCAGGTTCATGCCAGCCGCTATCGCGCGCCGGAGCAACTGCCGGCCGGCGCCGTGCTGGTGGTCGGCGGCGGCGCATCAGGCGCGCAGATCGCCGAGGAGCTGGTGCATGCCGGCCGCCGCGTCTTCCTGTCGGTCGGCCATCATCGCCGCATGCCCCGCCGCTATCGCGGACGCGATCTCATCTGGTGGCTGGCCGAGATGAAGCTCGACCAGACCCCGGTCGAGAAGCGCGGGTCGGACCGGGCGCTGCCCCTGATCACCGGCGCCTATGGCGGCCATACGATCGATTTCCGGCAGTTTGCCGCGCAGGGTATCACCCTGCTCGGCCGGGTAGTCGCCAGCCAGGCCGGCGTGCTCGAGATCGCGCCCGACCTCGGCGACAGCCTGTTGGCGGGCGATGCCGCCTACGCCGCCTTCCTCGACCTGGTCGACGCCTATGTCGCGCGGCAGGCGCTCGACGTGCCGACGGATGCGGATGCCCGCGCGCGGCTTGCCGACCCGCCTGACGTGCGCGAGCCGATGCGCCGTCTCGACCTCGATGCCGCCGGCATCTCGTCGGTGATCTGGTCGACCGGCTACGCCTGCGACTTCGGCTGGATCGACCTGCCGGTGTTCGACGCCGAGGGAATGCCCCGCCATCGCGGCGGCATCACCGAGGTGCCCGGTCTCTACTTCCTCGGATTGATGTGGCTGTCGAAGATGAACTCGTCGTTCCTGTCCGGCGTCGCCGGCGACGCCGAGCGGTTGGCCAATCACATCGCCGGACAGAGGGCCGGGTGAACAGGACTGCTGGGGCGCGCCACTCCAGTGGCGCGATCATTGTCGATCAAAGAGAAGACGCGCCACTGGAGTGGCGCGCCCCCAGCGAGCAACGCCAGAAGCTGGCAACCGCCTCCGCAGGAGGATTCCATAGCAACCGCGTCCAGCGGGCACACCACCCGAACCCTCGTCCTGACCAGCGTCGCCATCCTGTGCTTCTCGGCGAACTCGATCCTCTGCCGGCTAGCCCTGGCACCTGACCTGATCGACCCGGCGACCTTCACCAGCGTGCGCGTCGTGTCGGCGGCGGTGCTGCTGAGCCTCGGCGTCGTGCTGAAGAGCCGTCACCTGCCGCGCCTCGGACGGGTCAATCCGCGGTCGGTCGCCGCGATATTTCTCTATCTCGTCTTTTTCTCCTTCGCCTACACGCGGCTCGGCGCGGGAACGGGCGCGCTGGTGCTGATCGTCGGCGTACAGCTCACCATGTTCTGCATCGGCCTGCTCGGGGGCGAAAGATTCTCCTTCCTGTCGTGGACGGGATTCGCCGTCGCGGTCGGCGGCGTGCTCTACCTGCTGCTGCCGGGCGCGACCGCGCCCGATCCGCTGGGCGCAGCGCTGATGGCGATGTCGGGCGCAGCCTTTGGACTCTTCACGCTCTACGCGCGCGGCGTCGGCGACGCCGAGGAGGCCAATGCCGTCAACATGCTGTGGTGCGTGCTGCCGGCCCTGCTGGTCAATGTCGCCTGGCTCGGCGACGTCCACGTCGCCCCGGCCGGTCTCGCCCTGGGCATCGCCTCGGGCGCCATCGCCACGGGCCTGGGCTACATCGTCTGGTACCTGGCGCTGCAGCATCTGTCGGCGACACACGCCGCGACCGTGCAACTCTCGATGCCGGCCATCGTCGCACTGGGCGGTGTCGCCTTCCTCGGCGAACCGCTCACAACGCGGCTGCTGATCGCCTCGGCAGCGATGCTGGGCGGGGTTGCCCTGGTGATGACGCAACGGGCGGGTGGCAGGGGCTAAGGACGCGCACAGAGGTCATGGCTCTTTGCTGGGACCGCGCCACGCCAATGGCGCTCATGGACGGTGTGATCAACAAAGAGCGCCACTGGCGTGGCGCGGTCCCAGCGAAGACAATGGCATCGGCCTTGCAATCGCCTTCCTCACCGGGAGAAGCTCGAGCCATGAACGATCCGATCACCGACGACGACATCCTTCGCCTGGCGCGCCTGGCAGGCCTCGATCTGCCTGAGGCGTATCGCGCCGAGCTGATCGAGGCCTACGGCCATGTCCGCGCGATGGTCGGACGCCTGCCTGCCGGCCGGCCGCACGGCGACGAGCCGGCGCACGTGTTCGTGCCCACCGTCTTCCTGCCGAACAGGACGTAGCGTGAGCGAGCTTGCCTTCCTCACCATCGCCGAGGCGTCGCGGCTGATCGCGGAGCGCAAGCTTTCGCCGGTCGAGCTCACCGAGGCGTATCTCGATCGCATCACCACCCTCGACAGCCAGCTCGACAGCTTCGTCACGCTGACCGCCGAGCGCGCCCGCGCCGAGGCGAAGCAGGCCGAGACTGCCATTGCGGCGAACGGCCCGCGCAGTCGCCTGCACGGCATCCCGTACTGCCTGAAGGACATCTTCGACACCGCCGGCATCCGCACCACCGCCATGTCGAAGCTGCTGGCCGACAACGTGCCGACGCGCGATTCGGCCTGCCAGGAGAAGCTCGCGGCGGCTGGCGGCATCCTGCTGGGCAAGAACGCGACGTGGGAGTTCGCGCATGGCGGGCCGTCGTGGGACATCCTGTTCCCGCCGGCGCGCAATCCGTGGGATCGCACCTGCTCGCCGGCCGGCTCGTCGTCGGGCTCGGCCGCCGCCGTCGCGGCGGGCTTTGCGCCGGCGACGCTCGGCAGCGACACCGGCGGCTCGATCCGCGGGCCGGCGGCGGCCTGCGGCATCGCCGGCCTCAAGCCGACCTACGGGCTGGTCAGCCGGCGCGGCGTCCTCCCGAATTGCTTCAGCCATGATCATGCCGGCCCGCTCGCCTGGACGGCGGAGGACGCGGCCATCCTGCTGCAGGCCATCGCCGGCCACGATGCCGAGGACCCGGCCTCCGCCGACGTGCCCATCCCCGACTATTCGGCGGCGCTGACCGGCGACGTCAAAGGGCTGGTGATCGGCGTGCCGGCGCGCTGGCTGGAAGACGAGATGCCGTTGTCGGCGCCGACCCGCGCGGCGTTCGAGGCGGCGCTCGACGTGTTCCGCGGCCTCGGCGCCAGCGTGCGTCCGGTGGCCCTGCCGCCGCTGCAGCAGTTCGACGATTGCAAGAAGACCATCGCGGTGGTCGAGCTGTTCACCATCCACGGCAAGGACCTGCGGACACGGCCGGAGCTGTTCGGCGCCAGCCTGCGTTACCGCATCGTCGCCGGCGGCCTGGTCCGCGCCGAGGAATATCTTCTCGCCATGCGACTCAGGACCGACCTGGCGCGCAGCCTGCAATCGGTGCTGTCGACGGTCGATCTCCTGATGCTGCCGACCAGCGAGCCGGCGGGAAAGCTCGCGCCGGTGCCGCCGGCCAGCCTGTTCACCAGGCCGTCCCTCACCACGCCGTTCAATGTCGGCGGCAATCCAGCACTCTCGATCTGCAGCGGCTTCAACGATGCGAAACTGCCGTTCTCCCTGCAGATCGTCGGTCGGCTGTTCGACGATGCGACGGTGCTGCGCGCCGGCGACGCCTACGAGAAGGCCACGCCGTGGCGCGACAGGCGTCCGGTTCTCTGACGCCGTCGGCATGCTAAGGTCGGCTCTTCGATCCATCGTTTGACGAACAGGCGACAACAATCATGGCCATCCGCCGCCCGCTCGACGGGATGCTCGTGCTCGATCTCGGGCAGATCTACAACGGACCCTACTGCGGCATGCTGCTGGGCTTCATGGGCGCGCGCGTGCTCAAGATCGAGCCGCCGGAAGGCGACGTCGTGCGTCGCCGCAAGCGCGACGTCGAGCCCTACCCGCTGGTCATGCTGAACTCCAACAAGGAGTCGGTGGTCCTCGATCTCAAGCACGAGCGCGGCAAGCAGATCTTCCTCGATCTCGCGCGCAAGGCCGACGTCGTGGTCGAGAATTTCGCGGTCGGCGTCATGGACCGGCTGGGCATCGGCTGGGAGGTGCTGCGCACGGTCAACCCGCGCCTGGTCTATGGCGGCAGCTCGGGCTACGGCCTCGACGGGCCCTACCGCAGCCTCGCCGCCATGGACGTCACCATCCAGGCGATGAGCGGCATCATGAGCGCCACTGGCCAGCAGGACGGCCCGCCGACCAAGGCCGGGCCCGCGGTATGCGATTTCATGGCCGGCATCCATCTCTGCGCCGGCATCCTGGGCGCGCTGGTCCAGCGCGAGCGCACCGGCGAGGGCCAGCGGGTCGAGGTCGCCATGCACGAAGCCGCCGTGATCGGGCTCGCCTCGGCGCTCGGCGCCATGATGGATGGCGACGCCAACGTGCCGGAGCGCACCGGCAACCGCCATCCCGCACTCGCCATCGCGCCCTACAACACCTATCCCTGCGCCGACGGCCATGTCGCGATCTTCACCTCGGCGGAGCGCCATTGGCAGGCGATGTGCGGGCTGCTCGGCCGCGCCGATCTGCTCGAGGCGCCCGGCTATGCGACCATGCCGGAGCGGGCGCAGCGCATGGCCGAGATCGACGACATGATCTCGGCCTGGACGATCGGACGGACCAAGGAAGAGGTGATGGGGTTGCTCAACGAAGCCCACGTGCCCTGCTCGATCGTCAAGACGGTGCGCGAGGTGGCGCAGGACCCGCATCTCGAGGCGCGTGGCTTCTGGGTCGACGTCGACCATCCGCGCCGCGGCCGCACGCGCGTGCCGATCTCGCCGATCCGCCTGCATACCGGCGGGCGCGCCGAAATCCGCACGCCGGCGCCGACCCTGGGCCAGCACACCGACGCCGTGCTGGCCGAGTTGCTCGGCCTCGGTCCGGACGAACGGGCCGCGCTGGCGGCGTCGGGAACGACCACACCGGTACGCTGAACGGGTGCAATGCCGGTCGCGAGCGAAAGTATTCTGTAAGGCTGCTGCGCCATAACGGGCAGCGCGGGGGTCGTGGCCTCGCGCCTCATCGCGAAGCCCTTCAAGCACGGCGGTAGTTCGATGCCGACGACATTCTACCTGTTCGCCTTCGTCCTGGTCGCCATGCTGGTCGGCTCCGCCATCGGTATCCGCTGATCGCGCGACGGCGCGGATACATGCTCGAGCCGAGTCCCTCCTCGGCATGTTCACAAACTCTTGAGATGACGGCCTTCTGCCATTTTTCGAGCGCAGCGAGCAGGTTTCAACCTGTGGCACAGGAGTTGATGATGACGGCCGTATCTCCCGATGCGATCTTGCAGCTTGGCCTGGGTTTCTGGGGCTCCAAGACCCTGCTGAGTGCGGTCGAGCTCGGCCTGTTCACCCAGCTCGCGGAAGGGCCGCTCGATCTGCCTACGCTGCGAGCGCGCGTCGGCCTGCACGAGCGCGGCGCGCGCGACTTCCTCGATGCCCTGGTCGCCCTCGGCATGCTCCAGCGCAACGGCGAGAGATACGCCAACACGCCGGCGACCGAGCTCTTCCTCGATCGCGGCAAGCCCACCTATGTCGGAGGCCTCCTCGAGATGGTCAATGCGCGCCTCTATCCATTCTGGGGCTCGCTCAGCGAGGCCTTGCGCACGGGCGAGCCGCAAAACGAAGCCAGGCAAGGCCGCGACCTGTTCGAGGAACTCTACCGCGATCCACAGCGGCTGGCCGGGTTCCTCAAGGCGATGACGGGGATCAGCCTCGGCTCGGCCGCGGCGATCGCCGAGAAATTTCCGTGGCGCGACACCAGGAGCTTTGTCGATGTCGGCGCGGCCCAAGGCGCGCTCGCCGTCACCCTCGCGCGCGTGCATCCCCATCTTACGGGAGTCGGCTTCGATCTGCCAGCGGTACGGTCGCACTTCGAGGCCTTCGTGGCCGACCAAGGGCTGTCCGACCGGCTCTCCTTCCGCAGCGGGGACTTCTTCTCCGAACCGTTGCCCGACGCCGACGCGATCGTCATGGGGCACGTGCTGCACGACTGGAGCCTCGACAACAAGCGCCTGCTGATCGCCAAGGCGTACCGGGCGCTGCCGCGCGGCGGCGCGTTGATCGTCTACGACGCCATCATCGACGATGAGCGTCGCCACAACGCCTTCGGCCTGCTGATGAGCCTCAACATGCTGATCGAGACGCGCGAAGGCTTCGACTATACCGGCGCCGACTGCATGAGCTGGATGAAGGAGGCCGGCTTTTCCGGGACCCGCGTCGAGCCCCTGGTCGGCCCCGATTCGATGGTCGTCGGCATCAAGTAGCTCGCCGCCAGAGAGCGGGCCCCTACATGCCAGGTTCTCGCCGAGCATCGGTTGGTGGCGGCGCCTCGGCGCGGAAATTCTCCATGCCGCCGGGCGCTGGCGCTTCGGCGCGAAAACTGTCCCAGCCGCCACGACCCGGCGTGGCATAGCGGCCATCGGCGCCGGGAACGCCCTGGCATCCCGCCAGCATTAGCATGCCCGGCACGATCAGCCATGGCGATCGCATCGCCTTCATCATGAGATCTCTCCAGCGGTTGCGCGGTGCCTTGCGCCTTCACCATCCATCGCCAGCGTGCATATACGGGATTGGCTCTTCGATCCACTTCGCGCTGCCATCGTGGCGACTGCGGCAGCGCCTGTCCTTGCGAGGACGCGGCCCTACGCGCCGAGCGCATGTGGCAGCGCCAAGAAATCCTCGGCATAGAGATCAATCCACGGCTCGGGTGCAATGTCGGGATTTGCCCCCCGGCCGAACTCGAGCGGGCGCGGCACGAAAGCGGTGCGCATGCCGAAGGCGCGTGCCGCCTGCAGATCGTGCTTGTGGCACGCCACCACCATGATCGCGCCGGGCTCAGTCGATGATCGCGCCGTTCACAAGCGCCTTGAGCGCCTGGCGATGGCGGGCATTGACTGCGCCGTTCGGGCTCGCCGACATCCACACCACGGCAAGTCGCTCGGCCGGATCGGCCCACCAGTAGGTGCCGAAAGCGCCCGGCCAGCCGAATTCGCCGACCGACCCCGCGCCGCGCGGCAGGCCCGGCGTGGTGCGCACCGCGACGCCAAGCCCGAACCCCCAATTGGTGAAGTTCCCCGCAAGCAGGCTGTTGGTGCCGGGCGCGAGCTGGTTGGACACCATGTAGTCGACTGTCTTGCGCGACAGGAGGCGGGTCTGGCCGAGCGTGCCGCCGTTCAACAGCATCTGGGCGAAGTTCAGATAGTCGCCCGCGGTGGTCACCGCGCACCCACCGCCGCATTCGAACTTGGTCGGCTGAAGCGGCGAAGGAATCGACAGCGGCCGGCCGGCACGGTCCTTGGGCAGCGGGCGGGCGTAGCGCGCCACCCGGTCGGCAGGAACCATGAAGCCCGTGTCGGTCATCCCGAGCGGGCTCCACAAGCCCGCGTTCATGACCTGGCCGAGCGACTTCTTCTCGAGTCCCTCGATGGCGAAACCCAGCACGTCGAGGCCGAAACTGTAGTGCCACTGCGCGCCCGGCTGATGATGAAGCGGCAGGCCGGCCAGCTTGTCGAGCAGCTCGGCGCTGCTGAGCGTGCGCGCCGAGTCGTTGCTCGACATCGGATAAAGCTTGTTCACAGCTGTCGTGCCGCTGCTGCCATAGGCGAGGCCGGAGGTGTGCCGGAACAGGTCGCGCATCAGGATCGGCCGCGCTGCCGGCACCATGTCGACGATCCTGTCCTTGCTCTCGTTGAGCACGGCAACCTTCATGTCGGCGAACTTCGGGAAGAATCGCGACAGGGGATCGTCCATCAGCAGCAGGCCCTGCTCGTAGAATTGCAAGGCGAGGACGGCGGTCATCGGCTTGGTCATCGACGCGGCACTGAAGATCGAGTCGGTGGTCATCGCCACGCCCGCTTCCTTGTCGCGATGGCCGAACGCCTTGAAGTAGACGACTTTTCCACGACGGGCGATGGCGACCACGGCGCCCGGCAGGACGCCTTCGTCGATCTCCCCTGTCACGAAGCGGTCGATCCCGGCCAGCCGTTCCGCCGACAGGCCGACCTCCTCGGGCCTGGCCTGCGCCAACGGTTCGGCCGCGCTGGCGAACACCGGCAACAGCAGGCCGGCGATCACGCCGGCCAGGATCCCTCGCGACATCCCTTGTTCCCCCAGTTCGTGGTCCTGTATGAACTCCCCAGGTGACATCATTCGCCACGGCGCCGCCGATGTCGATGGTCCGCGCCATGGGGCACTGACTCAGTCAGTGGCCCCTATGGCTTGCGGGCATCTTCTTCCGGACCGCGAGCGTCTCGCTCATGAGGCTGAGCGAGCGATACGCTTGCGGTTCCGGAAGAGCATGAGCGCCACGCCGGTGGAGGTTACTCCGCCTTAAGTGGCGCGCTCCCGACGTGACCTCTCCTGCCGTCAATCGGCGAGGCGGTAGCGGATCCTGACGGTGCGCGTCACGTCGGTTCCGGGCGGCGGCACCCGCGCGCCGCGCAGCATTGCGACCGCCGCACCGTCGAGCGCGCTCGATCCGCTGCCGGCCGCGATCGCGACCTCGGTCACCCGGCCATCCGCCGCCACCGAGAAGCGCACCGTGACCTCGCCTTCGACGCTGCGCCGCCGCGCCTCCTCGGGATAGCGCTTGTTGGCGGCGAGCCAGGCGGCCAGCAAGGCGTTCCAGCCGGGTGCGACGACCGCAGCGCCGCCTGGTTGAGGGGACGCTGCCGCGGGCGGCGCCGCGCCGGCAAAACCGCTGTGTGGCGATGGGTTGGTCGCGGGCGCCGGATTGGCCGTACGCGGCGCCGGCGCCGCTGATTTGGGCTCAGCCTTCTGCGGTTGCTGCTGAGGTGGTGGTGGCGTTGGCTTGCGCAGCTCCTGCTTTGGCAGCACGGGTGGGGGGCGGAAGTCGGGCACCGCGGCTTCCCGGAGTTCGGGCATCGGCACCGCGTCGCGCAGCTCCGACGGCGGTGGCACAGGAGGACGGAAGTCAGGCACCGCCTGCGCGTCCATCGGTTCCGGCGGCGGCAGCGCTTCATCGAGCGATCGTTCTGTCGGCGCTTCCTTGGTCATCGCCGTCTCTGCCGCGGCAGACTGGGTAGACGGCACGACCTCGCTCGCCGTCGCCACCGGCGTGCCGCCGGGTTCGACGAACACGCTGATGGCGGCCTCCTCGAGCGCGGCAGCCGGAGGCGTGCCCATCGCCAGCAAGGCGGCAAGCGGCAGCGCATGCAGCGCCAGCGCGCCGGCAAACGCGCTCATGCCGATCCAGCGCGACACGCGTGACGGCGCGATCGGACGATCCGGTTGATTTTTTGTGATGTTATAATATAACACTTAAGCGAATTTTAGACACTGAACCTGTTGCGGACAAGGGGAGAAGCATGCGGCGGCACATTGCAGTCTCAGTGACGCTCGGCAGCCTGTTGATGTCGTCGACTGCCTTCAGCCAGGCACCTCCGGCGGACGACACCCCGATCGATCTCGACGTCACAGCCAAGCGGCTCGACCAGGCGCGGGGCTCGATCCAGCCGAGCCTCGGCGCCACGGTCTACGATTTCACCAAGCCGTTCATCGAGAACGTCCCGCTGGGCGAGAACACGCCGCTCAACCAGGTGCTGCTGCGCGCGCCCGGCGTCGTGCAGGACAGCTTCGGCCAGATCCACGTGCGCGGCGATCACGGCAACCTGCAGTACCGGCTCGACGGCGTGCAGCTGCCCGAGGGCCTGTCACGCTTCAGCCAGTTCCTGATGACGCGCTCGGTCAACCAGATGTCGCTGCTGACCGGCGCGCTGCCGGCGCAGTATGGCCTGCGCACGGCGGGCGTTGTCGACATCTCCGTGAAATCCGGCAGCACCGATCCCGGCTTCGACGGCTCGATCACAGGCGGCTCGCGCAACTACGCGCAGCCCGCCTTCTCCTATGGCGGCCGCACCGGCAAGGTCGACTATTTCGTCACCGGGCAGTTCCTGCACAACGGTCTCGGCGTCGAGAATCCGACGCGCTCGTTCAGCCCGATCCATGACGACACCGATCAATGGGTGGGCCTCGCCAAGATCTCGGCGCTGGTCGACGACAACACGCGCGTGAGCTTCCTCGGCGGCGCCATGAACGCGGCCTTCCAGATCCCCAACGTGCCGTTCCAGGTCCCGAACTTCACGGTGCTCGGCAACAGCGACTGGAACAGCGGCATCCTCGACCAGCGCCAGTGGGAGAAGAGCTACTTCGCCATCGCTTCGCTACAGAAGAGCTACGACACGGTCGACTTCCAGCTGTCGGCCTTCGCGCGATACTCCGCGCTCTACTACCAGGCCGACACGATCGGCGACCTGCTGTACAATGGCTTGGCGCCCTGGACCAACCGCAAGAGCCTCGCGGTCGGCGTCCAGGGCGACGGCAGCTGGCGGGTGGCCAAGGACCACACGCTGCGCGCCGGCTTCCTCGTGCAGCGCGAGCGCTCGACCGCCTACACCGCCGGCAACACCCTGCCCCTGGTGCCGAACCCGGATGACCCGGACGCCGAAGCAGTGCCGTCCGACCAGCCGATCGGCTTCACCGACGGCTTCGACATCACCGGCTGGACCTACAGCGTCTACGTCCAGGACGAATGGCGTATCGTCCCGACCGTGACGCTCAATTTCGGCCTGCGTTTCGATGCGGTGAGCGGCATCACGGACGAATACCAGTTCAGCCCGCGCGTCAATCTGGTCTGGCAGCCCTCGCCCGTCTTCGCTTTCCGTGCCGGCTACTCGCGCTATTTCACGCCGCCGCCGCTCGCCCAGGTGAGCGCCAGCTCGCTCGGCATCCTCGCCAACACGGTGGCGGCGGCCGAGATCCTGCAGAACGACCCGGTGCGGGCCGAGCGCGCCGACTTCTTCGATGTCGGCGTCACGGTCAAGCCGGTCCGCGGCCTGACCCTTGGCCTCAGCGCCTACTACAAGATCGCCCAGAATCTGCTCGACGAGGGCCAGTTCGGCGCTCCCATCATGCTGACTTCCTTCAACTACGGAAACGCCATCGTGAAGGGCGTGGAGTTCAACGCGAGCTACGACGACGGGCCGTGGAACCTCTACTTCAACGGCGCCTACGGCAGCGCCATGGGCAAGAACATCAACTCGGCCCAGTTCAACTTCGGCAGCCAGGAGCTCAGCTACATCGCCAGCAACTACATCTTCCTCGATCACACCCAGGGCTGGACCTTCTCGACCGGCGCCGCCTACACGTTCAACCCCGACAAGGACTGGGCGACCCGCCTTTCCGCCGACGTTCTGTTCGGCAGCGGCCTGCGCACCTCCGTGGTGACGCCCAACGACACGTCGCTGCCGAACTACGCCGTGGTCAATGCCTCGATCGCCCAGAACGTCCCGATCGGCCTCGGCAAGGGCACGCAGCTGCGCTTCGACGCGCTCAACCTGTTCGACAACAGCTACCAGATCCGCGACGGCGCGGGCGTCGGCGTCGGCGCGCCGCAGTTCGGCCAACGCCAGACCTTCCTGCTCACCTTGCGCCAGAAATTCTGAGCAGGCTGGCTCACAAACGGAAAGGTCCCTCGCGGCGCTCGGGATGACAAATCCGTTGTCATCCCGAGTAAGGCGCTTGCGAAGCAAGCGCCGGAAGCGAGGGAACCTTTCAATTCAGATTCTCAGCCGATCGCGGCTTGGTGGTCTCGAGGCCCGTCAGCCACCACAGTCGATCTGACGAGCCCCGCGACATTATCGGCGCCGTCCGCCCGGCGCGGGCGGCCGGATCACGCCGCTCGCCCGTTCAGCCTTCCTCAGATCGTCCTCGAGGATCACACGGCCGGCGAGCTGCGGATCGCCGAGATCGAGCTCCAGGATCAGCTGGCCGCGAGCGCCCAGTCGCGACGACAGGGCGAAGTGACTCTTGCCGAAGACGATCTGCTGATGGGCGATCTCCAGGGTCTGTCCATTCTTCAGGATCGCTGCAAGCGCAAGACGCGCGACCTTGGCGAGGTCGGATCCCGCCGCCTTGCGGGCGGCGACGGACGGGCGGAAGACGAGATGGGCGGGAAAACGCTGCTGCATTGGCACCTCCAGGCCGCGGCAAGACGCGCCGGAATGGCGCGTCGGTGCCGGGAGAAGGTGCGGAGAGAGGTCAATGCATGATGTGGAAGTACCTCAGGCTTGTGACGGCATCAAGGCGGCGACGATTCGCTCGCCCTCCAGACGTTCGAACCGCCGACCGGTTGCCCGCTGCAGCGTGTCGAGATCGAAAGCGGCCTGCTGGCGCAAGGCGCCATCGAGCATGAAGTCGAGCTCGAGAAAGTCGTCGACCGCCGTGTCGATTTCGGCGGCGGACAGCCCGTCTGCCAGCGTCTCGACCATCAGGGTATCGAGTTGGGCATGCTGCGCCTCCTCCAGCCAATGGTGCCGCAGCAGGCTCGTGAACGGCTGGTCGAGCGTGCCTTCGTCGCGGATGCTCTCGAGATAGTGCAATGCTCGCGCTCTGGGGCGCCAGGGATGATCGGCGTGGCCCTATGGTCAGGCGTGCCGGCGCGGCGCGCAGGCGCGGATCGCCGCCTCGAAGCGGCTGGCGGCGTCGGGGCCGCGGGCAAACGGGCTGATGATCGGCAGGTCGAAGCCCGACTGACGGTAGGCCTCGGTCTTCGCCCGACATTGTTCCGGCGTGCCGGCGATGCTGGTGGCGTCGATCATCGCATCGCTCACGATCCGCTCGGCCGCCTGCCGGTCACCCCTTCTCCAGGCGGCAGCGATTGCCGATGCCTCGTCGGGAAAGCCATGCTCGGCCATCATGCGATTGTAGCGCGGGAAGAAGCCGAGATAGAACGCGAGCCCCGGCCGCAAGGCGGCGAGCGCGGCATCGCGCGTCTCGCCGACCGAGGTCGGCAACAGCGTCGTGAGATCGATCTTGCCGGGATCGCGTCCGGCGCCGCGCGCCGCCGCGTCGAGCTGGGGGCGCACTTGCGAAGCGGTCTGCAGGGTGGAGCGCGTCAGGATGATGCCGTCGGCCACCTCGCCGGCGAGCGCGATGCCCTTGGCGAACACCGCCGACAGGTAGACCGGAATGTCGCGCTGGCGCGGCGCGTACCACAGGTCGAAGCTCTCGATGCGGATCGTCTGGCCGTCGAACTGCACCCGGCCGTTGCGCACCAGCTCGCGCACGATCGCCACGGTCTCGCGCGTGCGCGTCAGCGGCTTGGCATAGACCACCCCGTGCTCGGGCTCGACCTGCGCCTTGTGACTCGAGCCGAGGCCCAGGATGAAGCGGCCGCCCGACAGGTCGGCGACGGTGGACGCCGCCATGGCGATGGTCGGCGCGGTGCGCACGAAGACGCTGCTGATGCTGGTACCGAGGCGGATGCGCGAGGTGCGCACCGCGCAGGCGGCGAGCAGGGCGAACTGGTCGCCGCCATGGCCTTCGGCGAGCCACGCCGACTCGTAGCCCAGCTGCTCGGCCAGGACGACGAGATCGACGATCTCCGCCGCGTTGGGGCCGCCCGAGACGGCGACGCCGAGTCGACCCATGGCCGGCCTCACCGTCCCTTGAAGACCGGCTCGCGCTTGTCGACGAACGCCTTGGTCGCCTCGCGATGATCCTCGGTCTGGCCGCAATGGATATGGTGGGTCGCCTCGAGGTCGAGGCAGTCGTCGACCTCGCCCGCCATGGCACGATTCAGGTTCTCCTTCATGTAGCGATAGGCGACGGTCGGTCCGTGCGCCAGGCGGCGGGCGATCTCGCGCGTCTTGGCGGCAAGCTCATCGGGAGCGCATACCCAGTTGGCGAGGCCGAGCCGCAACGCCTCGTCGGCGCTCACGCGATCGGACAGATAGTAGAGCTCGCGCGCCTTGGCCGAGCCGACCAGCTGGCTCAGGAAGTAGGTGCCGCCGTAATCGCCCGAGAAGCCGACCCGGGCAAACGCCGTGGTCATGATCGCCGTGCTCGCCATGATGCGCAGGTCGCAGGCCAGCGCCAGCGACAGGCCGGCGCCGGCGGCCGCGCCAGGCAGTGCCGCGATGGTCGGCTTGGGCATCTTGAACAGCTTGCCTGCGGTGGCGCGCTGGTTGATACGCTGCAGATGAATGGCGCCGTCGATGGTGTTGTCGCCCACCGTGCCGTCGCCGCGTGCCGCCATGCCCTTGACGTCGCCGCCGGCGCAGAAGCCTTTGCCGGCGCCGGTCAGCACCAGGCATTTCACCTCAGGATCGACCTCCGCCGCGGCAAGCTGCCTCGCCAGCCCATCGATCATGGCCCGCGACATGGCATTGCGCGCCTCCGGCCGGTTCAGGGTCAGGGTCAGCACGCCCTCGTCGAGCGAGGCGAGCAAGTCGCCGGTTCCGGTGTCGATGGCGAGCGCGGTCATGAATCCTCCTCCAGTCGATGGCCCCCTTTTTGGGACGTTGAGCGAAGAAAGGGAAGGCGCCAAGCGCAGCCGCTCCCCTTCCCTGCGCATCGCCCGCGGGTGTCGGCATCTTGATCGGCAAGGGGTCGTTGCCGGCAGCGCTGCCCTCCGATGTCGCTCATTGGGAGGGGTACATGGCGTAGGCAATTGGAACGGCGTAGGATCCCCGGTCGACGAAGCGCCGGCCTCGGCCGAGGCTCGTCAGGCGCGCAACCAAAGCGCTTGCGGCTGGTTTACCGGAAGCCTCCTCCGGATCGCGGGCGCCTGTCTCGAGCTTGCCGAAGGCTCTCACCTGCTCTTCGTGAAGCCGGAGGGTAGTCTCCAGTCCGGAAGACGAGGACTCGGTTGAGCATCTGACCCTTCAGCGCCATTGGTGAGGTTCAATGGATACGATCATCGCGACTTTCGATACCCGCCGTGATGTCGAAACAGCAGTGGAGCACCTCGTTCAAGAGCATGGCGTCGGGCGGGCCGACATAGTCGTCCGGGCGCAGGTCTCGCACTTCGCCATGGCGACCACCTCGTATCGGAACCTGGTGCGTGAATGGCGGAAGGCACCAAAGGTTGCCGAGGCACCGGCCTTCGCAATGTCGGTTGCTGCCCGCCGCACGACCTGCCTCAATGGGGCGATGACGCTCTACGCCTTGAAGCCGCGCTTTCAGAACCTGCTGCGACCCATCGCGGCCCGGCTTGCGGGAGCAGGCGTCACGGCCAACCAGGTGACCCTCGCGGCGGCGGTCCTGTCGATTGCCGTGGGCGGGCTGCTCAGCCTGCCGGACCGCCCGCCGGCGCTGTTCCTTCTTCTGCCGCTGTGGCTGTTCCTGCGTATGGCGCTCAATGCGATCGACGGCATGCTCGCGCGCGAGTTCGGGCACAAGAGCCGGCTGGGCGGCTATCTCAACGAATTGTGCGACGTCGTCTCGGACGCCGCCCTGCTGCTGCCCTTCGCCTACCTGCCGCCGTTCGCCGCCTGGGCCGTGGTTCTCGTCATCTTCCTGGCAGCGCTCAGCGAATATGCCGGCGTGATGGGCCCGCTGGTCGGCGCGTCGCGGCGCTACGACGGTCCGCTGGGAAAAAGCGACCGGGCCTTCGTCATCGGCGCTCTGGGGGCCTGGATCGGCTGCGGGCTCAGCTTGCCGTCCTGGATATCGTGGCTGATGCCGGTGCTGGCGATCCTCCTCATCGCGACATCTGTCAACCGCGTGCGCCGCGGGCTGCGCGAGCCTTGATGCACCAAAGATGCCGGCACCTCCCCTGTATCCACTCCCTCCCCAGCCCCATCCGGAGGAGGCGCTTTCCTTTCGTCGAGCCATCGTCCAGAACGGCATCCTGAGGAACACCCAGCTCGAAGGGTTGCACCGTGCCGCGCTCGGTCGAAGAACGACACTTCTCCACCCATGACGGGGAGTCGCTGTTTTATCGCCGCTGGCCGGTGGCATCGGGCGTGGCCAGGGGCGCCATCCTGCTGTTCCATCGCGGCCACGAGCACGGCGGCCGCATCGGCCACCTGGTCGACGAGCTCGACCTGCCCGACTTCGAGTTCTACGCCTGGGACGCGCGCGGCCACGGCCAGTCTCCGGGCGAGCGCGGCTACTCGCCGTCCTTCGCCACCAGCGTGCGCGACGTCCAGACCTTCGTCGACCATCTCGGCGCCCAGCACGGCGTCGATCCCGAGACCACCGCTGTCATCGCCCAGTCGGTCGGCGCGGTGGTGGTATCAACCTGGGCGCACGATTACGCGCCGCGGGTGCGCGCGCTCGTGCTGGCCTCGCCGGCCTTCGAGGTCAGGCTCTATGTCCCGTTCGCTCGGCCCGGGCTCGGCCTGCTGCACAAGTACCGCGGCAAGTTCTTCGTGCAGTCGTACGTCAAATCGCATCTGCTGACGCACGACCTCGCCCGCCGCGCCTCGTTCGATTCAGACCCGCTGATCACGCGCGCCATCTCGGTCAACATCCTGCTCGAGATGCACGACGCGGCGCGCCGCGTCGTGCGCGATGCCCGCGCCATCACCATCCCGACCCAGCTGCTGATCTCGGGCGCCGATTTCGTGGTCAACCAGCGGCCGCAGCACGAGTTCTTCGTCAATCTCGGCACGCCGGTGAAGGAGCGTCACGTCTTCCCGCGCTTCTTCCACGACACGCTGGGGGAGTCGGGCCGCGAGGAAGCGGTCGGCCAGGCACGGCGGTTCATTCTCGAGCGCTTCGCCGCGCCGATCGATCGGCCCGACCTCCGCGACGCCCATCGCGCCGGCTATACACGGGACGAGGCCGACCGGCTCGCCTCGCCCCTGCCGACCTTGTCGGCGCGCGGGCTGTTCTGGGCCGGCTACCGTGCCAATCTGCGGCTGGGCGGCCTGCTGTCGGACGGCATCGCGCTCGGCCATCGCACCGGCTTCGATTCGGGCTCGACGCTCGACTATGTCTATCGCAACCAGGCGAGCGGCACCGGCGCGATTGGCTGCGCCCTCGATCGCGCTTATCTCGACGCCATCGGTTGGCGCGGCATCCGCCAGCGCAAGATCCATGTCGAGGAGCTGATCCGCCGGGCGCTGCAGCGCCTCGCCGCAGCCAGCCAGCCGGCCCGCTTGCTCGACATTGCCGCCGGGCACGGACGCTATGTCCTCGAAGCCCTGGCGGCCGAGGCCGAGCGGCCCGAGTCGATCCTGTTGCGCGATTTCTCGCCGATCAACGTCGAGGCCGGTCAGCGCCTGATCGCCGACAAGGGGCTGGCCGCGATCGCCAATTTCGTCCAGGCCGACGCTTTCGATCCCGAGCGCATCGCCAGCATCAAGCCGAAGCCGACGCTCGGCATCGTCTCGGGACTCTACGAGCTGTTTCCCGACAATGCGCTGGTACGCCGGTCGCTCAGCGGCCTGTCGGCGGCGATCGAGCCCGGCGGTTACCTCGTCTATACCGGCCAGCCCTGGCATCCGCAGCTCGAGATGATCGCTCGCGCCCTCACCTCGCACCGCCAGGGCCAAGCCTGGGTCATGCGGCGACGCACGCAGGCCGAGATGGACCAGCTGGTCGCCGACGCCGGCTTCCGCAAGCTCGAGCAGCGCATCGACCAATGGGGCATCTTCACCGTCTCGCTGGCGATACGCGAAGCGGACGGGCGCGATGGGCACGCCGAGGGCAGCGATGACTGATCTCGCGAGCCAGGCGCCGTCGCCGACCTTCGGCGATGGTCCCTCGTGGCGGCGGGCGGCCGGCTGGCTGGCGCTGCTCGCCATCTTCTTCTATGCGAGCTACGGCTTCTCGAACTGGCTGGCGAGCCAGCGCCGCGACGTGCCTTTCGTTGTGTTCGACTGGGAGCGCAACATCCCCTTCGTCGCCTGGACGATCTTTCCCTACTGGACGACCAACGTCTTCTTCGGTCTCTCGCTGTTCCTTTGCCGCAACCGCGCCGAGCTCGACGCCCACGCAAGGCGGCTGCTGACCGCCCAGGTCATTGCCGTCGCCTGCTTCATCGCCTTTCCGCTGCGCACCTCTTTCCCGAAGCCGCAGATCGATGGCCTTCCCGGCTTCTTCTTCGCGGCGCTCGGCACGTTCGACATGCCGTTCAACCAGGCGCCGTCGCTGCATGTCGCGATCACGACCGTGCTGGTCGCGCTCTATGTCCTGGTCCTGCCGCGCTGGGCAGCCGTCGCCTTCGTGGCCTGGTCGCTGCTCGTCGTCGGCTCGGTGCTGACGACCTATCAGCACCATTTCATCGACATCCCGACCGGCCTGCTGCTTGGCCTGCTGTGCATCTGGATGTGGCCTCTGGAGGGCGGCAATCGCCTCGTGGCCTGGCGGACGACGGCCGATCCGCGACGTCGGACCCTGGCCGGCCGCTACGCCGTCGCCGCCGCGCTGCTCGCCGCCGCCGCCCTCTTCCTCGGCGGCGCCTTCCTGTGGCTGCTCTGGCCGGCCCTCGCGCTGGCAGCCGTTGCCGTCGCCTATCTGGGTTTCGGGCCGCTGCTGTTCGCCAAGGGCTCCGACGGCAGGATCGACTGGGCGACCCGCCTGCTTCTTCTGCCGTACCGGCTGGGCGCCGGGTTGAACGTGCTGATGTGGGCGCGCAAGGATCCGGCCAAGGTCGAGATTGCCGATGGCATTTGGCTCGGGCGTTTTCCCAAGGCCGCGGAATGCCGCAGCGTCGGCACCGTCATCGACATGACCTGCGAGTTTCCGCGCCGCCCCTTCGACGGCGAATGGCACTGCGTGCCGATGCTCGACCTCGTGGCTCCCGAGGCGGCGGCGTTGCGCCAGGCTGCCGACCGGATCGAGAGCGCGCGCCGGCGCGGCCCGGTGCTGGTGTGCTGCGCCCTGGGCTACGGCCGAAGTGCCGCAGCACTCGCGGTCTGGCTGGTGCGGAGCGGACGGGCCGCCGATCCTGCCGCGGCGCTCGCGACGCTGAAGCAGGCGAGGCCGCGGCTCGCCGTCAATCCACAGCAGATGCAGGCGGTGATGGAGGCCGTCCTTGGACGCTGAGCGGTCGACAGCCGATGACGATGCCTGGTCGGCTGCCATCGCGGCCGCAATCCTGCGCCGCGGCTCGATGATGCACACCGCCTCGCTGCTTCTACTGGGCGTGGCCGTGGTCGTCGGCGTGGCAGCCCTCGCCGATGTCGCCTTCCTGATTGCCGCGTGCGTGATCGTGGTGCTGGGCGCGGTCGAGTTCTGGCTGGCCGCCCGCGTCGCGCTCGATGCCGACCTGTTCGACGCCATCGCCGCCCGGCGCGCCGATCTCGAAGCCTTCGATCGCGCCATGCGGGGACTGGGCCTGATGCCGCCGGCCAAGGCGGGCCGGCCCATCGACGCGCGCATCCGCGGCGCCCTGCGCCTGCTCAAGCTCCAGGCCGCGACGCTCGGGTTGCAGGTCGTGGTGCTCGTCGTCTTCGTGTTGTGGATATGAACAGCAGCCGGACACGTCTCACGTTCTCCTCCCCAGCGATGACGCTGGGGAGGAGAAGGCCTTAGAGAGAGGCTCCATGCTCGCCCGTCTCTCTGCCCGATTCATCGCGATGTCCGTCGCCGGTCTGGCCCGCGTGCTGACCGGCGTGTTGCCGAACTGGCGCGGCTGCCTGCCGGAGGCCAGGCAGCGCGTCTACATCGCCAACCACACCAGCCATGGCGACTTCGTGCTGATCTGGACCGTGCTGCCGCACGCGCTGCGCCGCCAGACGCGCCCCGTGGCGGCGCTCGACTACTGGGGCGGCAGCGGCGTGCGCGGCTTCATCGGGCGCGAGGTGTTCAACGCCGTGCTGATCGATCGCAAGGCCGCCGCGGGCGGCCAGGATGCGCTCGCCGTGGTGATCGACGCGGCCGGCGCCGGCGCCTCGCTGATCTACTTTCCCGAGGGCACCCGCAACACCACGGACGAGGTGCTGCTGCCGCTCAAGAGCGGCCTCTACCGGCTGGCCCGGGCGCGGCCCGACATCGAGATCGTGCCGGCATGGATCGACAACATGGCGCGCGTCATGCCCAAGGGCGAGTTCCTGCCGGTGCCGCTGCTGTGCAGCGTGACCTTCGGCGTCCCCCTGCTGCTGCAGCCCGACGAGGACAAGGCCGCGTTCATGGCGCGGGTGCGAGACGCCCTGCTGGCGCTGAAGCCGGATGAGCGCGGCCGATGAGGGAGCGCAAGCGATGAGCCTGCCGCAGGAATCGATTCCGCTGTTCCTCGGGCTCGGCGCGGTGCTGGTCGCCGCGACCCTGGTCGGCCAGATCCTCAAGCGGCGCGCCGGCGGCGAGCCCAGCCCGACCGTCGAGAACCTCAACGAGCGCGTCTTCGCCTGGTGGGTGATGGTGGCGCTGATCGGCGTCGCCTTCCTGGTCGGCAAGGCCGGGGTCATCCTGCTGTTCGCCTTCGCCTCGTTCGCCGCCCTGCGCGAGTTCATCACGCTGACCTACACGCGGCGCGGCGATCACTGGGCGCTGATGCTGGCGTTCTTCATCGGCATTCCGGTCCAGTACTATCTGGTGTGGATCGAATGGTACGGGCTCTATTCGATCTTCATCCCGGTCTACGGCTTCCTCATCCTGCCGATCGTCGCCGTGGTGCGCGGCGACACCACCCACTTCCTGTCGCGCATCGCCTCCCTGCAATGGGGCCTGATGATCTGCGTGTTCTGCGTCAGCCACATCCCGGCATTGCTGACGCTCGACATTCCGGGCTTCGAGGGCAGGAAGCTGTTGCTGGTTGCGTTCCTCGTCACCGTGGTGCAGGGCTCCGACGTGTTGCAGTACGTGTTCGGAAAGTTGTTCGGCCGTCACAAGGTCGCCCCCGCGCTGTCGCCCTCCAAGACCTGGGAGGGCCTGGTCGGCGGCGTCGCCAGCGCCACCGCGCTGGGCGCCGGCCTGTGGTGGCTGACGCCGTTCTCCCCGGCGCAGGCCGGCGCCATGGCGCTGGCGACCTGCCTGATGGGCTTCTTCGGCGGCTTGGTGTTCTCGGCGATCAAGCGCGACCGCGGCGTCAAGGATTGGGGCCGCATGATCGAGGGCCATGGCGGCATGCTCGACCGGCTCGACAGCGTGATCTTCGCCGCGCCGATCTTCTTCCACCTGACGCGCTACTGGTACGTGCCGTGATGCGATGACCGAGGCAGCGGCGTCCCGCGGCGCGATCGGCGGCTACCTGCCGCATCTCGGCGTCATGCTGGCCATGCAGTCGCTGACCTCGGTCAGCGCTGCCTCCGTGCCCGTGCTGGCGCCGGTGATCGCGCCGCATGCCGGGGTCGCGGCCGCCGATGTCGGCCTGTTCACCATGGTGCTCTATGCCTGCGGCATGGCCTCGGCTCTGATCGGCGGCATCCTCGTGCCGCGCCACGGTGCGCTGCGCGTCTGCCAGGTCGCGCTGCTGTTCTGTGCGACGGCGCTGGCGCTCGCGGCGACCGGGCATGCCATCGGCCTGCTGGCGTGCGCCTTCGTGCTCGGCAGCGGCATGGGCGCGCCGACGCCCGCCAGCTCGCACGTGCTGGTCCGCGTGACCCCGACGCGCCTGCTGAACCTGGTGTTCTCGATCAAGCAGACCGGCGTGCCGCTCGGCGGCGCGATCGCCGGCGCCACCCTGCCCGCGCTCACCCTGCTGCTGGGCTGGCGCGGCGCGCTGCTGGGCACGGCGCTGCTGTGCTGCGTCGGCGTGGGCCTGCTGCAGCTCTGGCGCATGCGCACCGACGACGACCGCGAGTTGAGGCGGCGCGGCGCCGGCGCGCGCGGTGTGCTGGCAACCATCGGCCTGATCTGGCGCGATGCAGAGCTGCGCCTGGTGGCCATCGCCTCGGCGATCTTCTCCGCCGGCCAGGTCTGCATCTCCGCCTTCTACGTCACCTACCTGGTGGAGGCGGTCGGGCTCAACCTGACGGTCGCGGGCCTGGCGCTGGCGGCGGCGCAGATCGGCGGCGTCGCCGGCCGCATCGTCTGGGGTGCCGTCGCCGACTGGAGCCGCCGGCCGCTGCTCGTCCTCGCCGGCTTGGCCGTGATCGCGACGGTGGGCATGGTGCTGGCAAGCCGGCTCGCCCCCGGCGGACCCGTCCTGGCGATCCATGCCCTGAGCTTCGTGCTCGGCGCCTCGACCATCGGTTGGGCCGGCGTGGTCTACGCCGAGGTCGGCCGCCGCGCACCGCCGGGCCGGACCGCCGAAGCCAGCGGCGGCGTCACCGCGGTGATGTTCGCCGGCATCGTCATCGGCCCGGCGATCTTCGGCCTGATCGTGCGCGCGACGCAGAGCTTCACCATCGCCTTCACCGCGATGGCGTCCTGCCTCGCGCTGGTCGTCGTCGTCCTGCTTGTACGCCTGGCCCGCGGCGGAGCGCGCTGATCGCCATGGCCAGGAAAAGCGGGAAAGCCGCGGGCGGCAAGAAGGCCTCGTCGGGCGGCCCGAAGAAACCTCCTTTGTCCGGCGGGCCGGCGAAGCCCCCCTCCGGCACCCCCGCCAAGCCTGCGCCCGCCGCGACGAAGCCTTTGCCCGCCGCTCCCAGAAAGCCCGCGCGAGGACGCCAGACGCGGCCCCTGCCGCCACCCTTGCCCTACGATCAGCAGCTGAGCCAGGCCGCGCGCAGCCTCGCCGTGCCGATCTGGCAGGTCCTCAACGGCATCATCCTCGCCGCCGCCCTCGTCGGCGTGCTGGTGGGGCTGTGGCTTATGCGACCGGCGCCGACCTTCCCCCCGGTAGAGGTCGCGACAGGTTCGCCGTTCGATGTCCGCTTCCGCGTCGTGAACGACAGCGCCTTCGCCACCCTGGCCAATCTCCGGATCAGCTGCGTGCTCGCGAGCCTGCGCGGCTCCGGGCTGACCGACACGATGGTGACAGCGAGCAATCTCGCCTTCGAGCCACCCGGCGCCAACCGGCTCGCGCCGAGGGAAGCGGCCACCTTCACCTGCCCGTTCCATGCCGGCATCCCGCAATTGAGCAGAAACGATGCGGGCGTGGCGCAGCGCGCCGAGATCTACTTCCACAGCGAGTACGACCTGCCGCCCCTGCCGGGCTGGTTTCCGATAACCGCCAACAGCGAGAAGTTCATCGTCAACACCCAGTTCCTGCCGCCGCGCTGGACGGTCAAGCCCTCGCGGTGAGCCCCGGTGGCTGGAGCGAAAGTCATGCGCTGGGACCGCGCCAATAGCAAGAAACAGGCTCTTCCGCCGGGACCATGCCACTCCCATGGCGCTCTTCTTCTCGATCACCGATCCCATGAGCGCCATGGGAGTGGCATGGTCCCAGCGCACGACGCTGTACAATCCAATAAGCGCCGTCGACGTTGGGTCAGCGTTCGACGATGTTGCCGTGGCTGTCGATCGTGACCGTCCGCTCCACGTTCCTCCTGGACGCCACGCCCGTCCAAGTTCCGTCGCTGTTCGGGCGAAGGCCGCGGATGTCGCGATAGCCGGCCCGTTCGAGCGCGCGTCTCGCGCTGGCCTCTGCCGTTACGGCATTCGACCCCAGAGGCGGATTTATCGGCTGCTGAATCACCTGCGGCCAAGCGCTACTCGCGTCGACCGCCAGGAAGAGCGCCAGCAGGCACCAGAGTCGATTCAGCTTCCGCCATGAGCCGGATGACATGGCACCAAGACTATCGACGGCGGTCGACCTCGGCCACTTTGTCTTCCTCGGTCGGCATTGCTCGATCCCAAGATCGACTGGCAGCCGGTCAAGCGACTTGCCGAGGCGGCGCTATCGGTGGGCACGTCACAACTGTGAATCCGCCTCGCCGATGCATCGGCACTAACGCAACAGTCGCTATCCGGTTCCAAGCGGCCGTGCGTCGGATTGATCGATCTGCAACCTGCGCCCCGCCTCGACCATTTCTAGCTTGGCGCTCACAAACCAGTCGAGACGAACCGCCTCCCTTGAACGGCCTTTCCTTGTCATGGAGATGCCCTTTGCCTACTCGCTTCTCGGCCCTTCGGCCGCTTCTTCTGCCGCTCGCGTGCCTGTGGGTGGCGACCTCGACCGCCGTCCTTGGACAGGAAAGTCCGGCCGACCGCTCGAGTCCGGTCAACATCGCCATGAAGGCCGACGACCGCCTGAAGCCTGTGGCGAACTTCGAGCAGCAGGTCACGGGCGTGACAGTCTCCGAGACCGGACGCATCTTCGTCAGCTTTCCGCGCTGGTCCGAGGATGTCGCGGTCTCGGTCGGCGAGGTCCAAAGGGACGGCTCGATCAAGCCCTATCCCGATGAGCAGTGGAACAGCTGGCGCAACGCCCGGAAGGACGAGCTGCGCGCCTCGACGCACTTCGTCGCCGTGCAGAGCGTGGTTGCCGACGGGCGGGGCTCGCTCTGGGTCGTCGATCCCGCCGCGCCCAATGCGGAAAAGACCATGAAGGATGGCCCGAAGATCGTGCAGATCGACCTGGTGTCGAACACGGTCAAGCGCGCCTATCTCGTCCCGGGCGACGTCGCAGGCCCGACGAGCTACCTCAACGACATCCGCATCGCGCCGGATGGAAAGTACGCCTACCTCACCGACTCCGGCCAACCTGGTGGACTGGTCGTGCTCGAGATCGGCAGCGGCAAGTCGTGGCGCGCGCTGAGCGGCGCGCCGGCGACGCAAGCCGATCGCGGGGTGACGGTCACCGCCGATGGCCAACCGCTGCGCCGACCCGACGGCCAGCTACTGGCCCTCAATGCCGACGGCATTGCCCTCTCGCCCGACGGCGCCTTCCTGTACTGGCAGGCGCTGACCGGCAGGACGCTCTACCGGGTCGAGACCGGCGTTCTGAGAACGCCTTCGCCGCAAGGCATCGAAGATCGCGTCCAGAAGGTGGCGGAGACCGAGCCGGTCGACGGCCTGTGGATGGACAAGTCGGGCAGGCTGTACCTCAGCTCGCTCGCCGACAATGCCGTCAAGGCTCTCGAGCCCGACGGCAAGCGTCGCACCGTCATCGCCGACCCTCGCTTGCGCTGGCCCGATACCTTCGCCGAGGCGCCGGACGGCACGCTCTACGTCACTGCCTCACGCATCCAGGATTCTCCGTGGTTCCATCGCAGCGGTTGGCAGGGCAACGGCTTCACCCTCTTCTCTTTCCGACCGGACGCCGGGCCCGGCTCGAAATAGCAGAATGCCCGAGGGACGTTCAGGAACGTCGCTTGCCGACGATCCTGGCCAACAAACGCTTGGGGCTCGCCTCGCGCACAAGCTGGTCGAACGTGCAGTCGCGCGGCGGCTTGTCGGGTCGCCAGCGCAGGAATGCCGTGCCATGGCGAAAGCGCCGGCCCGTAACATGGTCGTATCGAACCTCCGCCACGAGGCGCGGCCTCACCGGCGTCCACTGCGAGGTCCGTTGGGTCGACCAGCGACTGGGACCGCCGGGCGCGTCGCCCGTGAAGCCACCGCCCCCGAGCTTCGCCGTCGCAGCCATGCGCGTTTCCCTCCAGGGCCAAACGGCGAGAGCGATGCTGACGTTCCCCTGTGCGGAGTCGCCCGGCGGCAAATCACATCGCGATCCGAAACGACAGCCGCCGCGCATGGCTCGGCGCGCCGTGTGGCATCGGTTTTGCGTGATGTCTTCGGCAAGATTGCTGTAACGTCGCCGGCGGGTCGATCTGCCGACTCCGTTCCGCTCCGACAACCGCCAAGAGATGCACCGATGACTGCCGATGCTCGAGCCACACACGACCATGCGCCGGAGATCGACGCGCAGTTCGATGCAGTCGTCGTCGGCGCCGGATTCGCCGGCATGTACATGCTGCACCGCCTGCGCGGGCTCGGCTTTTCGGTGCGGGTCTACGAGGCGGGCGGCGGCGTGGGCGGCACCTGGTACTGGAACCGCTATCCGGGCGCGCGCTGCGACGTCGAGAGCATGCAGTACTCCTTCTCGTTCTCGGACGAGCTCGACCAGCAATGGGACTGGTCCGAGAAATACGCGCCGCAGCCCGAGATCCTGGCCTACGCCAACCATGTCGCCGACCGGTTCGATCTCCGCCGCGACATTCGCTTCGACACCCGGGTGATCGCCGCCACTTTCGACGAAGCCGCCAAACGCTGGCGCATCGAGACCGATCGCGGCGACATGGTGTCCGCCCAATTCTGCATCATGGCCGTCGGCTGCCTGTCGGCGACCAATCGCCCGCCCTTCGAAGGGCTCGAGACGTTCAAGGGGCCGATCTATCACACCGGCGAATGGCCGCACGACGGGGTCGATTTCACCGGCCTGCGCGTCGGCGTCATCGGCACCGGCTCGTCGGCGATCCAGTCCATTCCAATCATCGCCCAGCAGGCCTCGGCGCTCACCGTGTTCCAGCGCACCGCCACCTACACCGTGCCGGCCTGGAATGAGACCCTGACGCCGGAATATCGCACGACCATCAAGGCCGATTACCCCGCCCTGCGCGCCAAGGCACGCGCTCGGCCGACCGGCTTCTATTTCCCGTTCAACATGAACTCCGCCCTCGAGGCGACGCCGGAAGAACGCGAACGGCAGTACGAGGAGGCGTGGCAGCGCGGCGGCCTGCCGTTCCTCGGCGCCTACGGCGATCTCCTGTTCGACAAGGCCGCCAACGATACGATCGCCGAGTTCGCGCGGCGCAAGATCCGCGGCATCGTCAAGGATCCGGCGACGGCCGAGCTGCTCTGCCCGGACAACGTCTTCGGCTGCAAGCGGCTGTGCGTCGATACCGGCTACTTCGAGACCTACAACCTGCCGCACGTAAAGCTGGTCGACGTGTCGAAGACGCCGATCGAACGCTTCACGCCGCAAGGCATCGCGGTGAACGGCGTCGAGTATCCGCTGGATGCGATCGTCTGCGCCACCGGCTTCGCGGCAATGACCGGCTCGTTCGACAGGATCCGGATCACCGGCCGCGACGGCCTCACCCTTGCCGAGAAGTGGCAGGCCGGGCCGCGCACCTATCTCGGCCTGGCGACATCGGGCTTCCCCAACCTGTTCACCATCACTGGACCGGGCAGCCCGTCGGTCCTGGCCAGCATGATCCAGGCCATCGAGCAGCATGTCGACTGGCTCGCCGACTGCATCGGCCACCTGCGCGACATCGGCGCCGCGACCATCGAGCCGGTCGAGAGATACGAGGACGACTGGGTCGAGCATGTGAACGAGGTTTCCCTGGTGTCGCTGCGCTCGACCTGCAGCTCGTGGTATATCGGCGCCAACATTCCCGGGCGTCCGCGTGTGTTCATGCCCTATATCGGCGGCTTTCCGGTCTACGTGCAGAAGTGCAACGAGGTCATGAGCAACGGCTTCGAAGGCTTCGTCATCGACGGCGCGAAGACGACCAACGACGCGCCGAGGGTGGGCCTCACCGAGCGCTGGCGCGTCCCCCTGGACATCGAGGTGATCTCGCCGGCCGCGATCGCCGCCAAGCGCGTGCCGGTGGTGTGAGGAATCAGGCTTTCCTCCCTAGCGAAGCTGGGGAGGTGTCCGCGTCTTCGCGGAGGGAGGGGTCATGAGTCACGTGAGGGGGCCTATGACCCCTCCGTCGCCGAAGACGGCGACACCTCCCCGGCGAAGACGCTGGGGAGGAGGTTGAGATCGGCGCTTTCCAGTAGCAGAGCATTGTGCCTGCGCCTCGCTTCGCCCTAACCTTCCCTCTGCCGGCCCCGCGCGCGACGGCGCGAATATTGCTCGTCCTGGCGTGACGTTTCCAGAGGCAGGCCGGCGAAGGGAGAGATCGATCGTGAAGAACTGGCTCTATCGGATCCTGGTCGCGGCCGTCATCGCGGCCTGTTCGCTGACGGCTCACGCGCAATCGTCCAAGACGTTGCGTGTCGTCATGCACTCCGACATCAAGGTCCTCGACCCGGTGTGGAGCGGCGCCTACATCGTGCGCAACCACGGCTACCTGATCTACGACACGCTGTTCGCCCTCGACGAGAAGTTCCAGATCAAGCCGCAAATGGTCGACACCTGGTCGGCGAGCGAGGATCGCAAGACCTGGACCTTCACCCTGCGCGAGGGTCTCGAATGGCACGACGGCAAGCCGGTGATGGCCGACGACTGCGTCGCCTCGATCCGCCGCTGGGGAGCGCGCGATCCGATGGGCCAGAAGATGATGCTGTTCCTGGAGGACATCAAGGCGACCGACGCCAGGACCTTCGTCATCACCATGAAGCAGCCCTACGGCCTGGTTGTCGAATCGCTCGCCAAGCCCAGCGTCGTCACGCCCTTCATGATGCCGCGGCGCGTCGCCGAGACCGACCCGTTCAAGCAGCTCGGCGAGTATGTCGGCTCCGGCCCGTTCATCATGAAGCAGGACGAATGGAAGCCGGGCGAGAAGATCGTCTACGTCAAGAACCCCAAGTACAAGGCGCGGCCCGAGCCGGCCTCGGGGCTGGCCGGCGGCAAGGTCGCCAAGGTCGATCGCGTCGAGTGGGTCTGGATCTCCGACTCGCAGACCGCCGTCAACGCCCTGACCAGGGGCGAGATCGATATCATCGAGCAGGCATCCTACGATCTCCTGCCGCTGCTCGAGAAGGACCGCAACATCACGCTGGTGCGCGCCGCGACCGGCAACCAGTACGTCTTCCGACCCAATTGGCTCAATCCGCCGTTCAACAACGAGAAGGCGCGGCAGGCCGCCATGATAGGCCTGAACCAGCAGGATTTCCTGCACGCCATCGTGGGCGACCCGCGTTACTACCGCGTCTGCAAGTCGATGTTCCCCTGCGGCTCGCCGCTCGAATCGACGGAAGGCTTCGAGGGTCTCATCGAGGGCAACATCGCCAAGGCGCAGGCGCTCCTGAAGGAGTCGGGCTACGACGGATCGCCGATCGTGCTGCTGCAGGCGAGCGACACCCCGGCCCTGTCCAATCTCTCGCCGGTCGCCAAGTCGATCCTCGAGCGCATCGGCTTCAAGGTCGACATGCAGGCGATGGACTGGCAGTCGCTGGTCAACCGCCTGCTCACCAAGAAGGGGCCGGCCTCGGAGGGCGGCTGGAACGTCTTCCTGACCTACTGGTCGATGGCCGACCTGTTCGATCCGCTGATGACGCCCTTCCTCCAGGCCAATTGCGAGAAGAGCCGCGCCGGCTGGCCGTGCGACGAGCCCATGGAGAAGCTGCGCGAGCGCTACGCGCTGGCGAGCGACGCTGCCGAACGCAAGGCGATCGCCGTCGAGGTCCAGAAGCACCAGGCCAAGATCGTCACCCACGTCCATCTCGGCGAGGGCTTCAACGTCGCCGCCATGCGCAAGACCATCACCGGCTGGATCAACGCGCCGGTGATCGTGTTCTGGGGGATCGACAAGCAGTAAGCGGCGTACCGTTCATCGGTTCCCCCTCGGCGCCCATTCCAGCCCCGCTCTGGACGGAGTCGTCTTGCGCCGCGCGCCCTTCCCAGAGCGCACTGTAAGGGCCGCGACGACGGCCGTCCTGCCCGCCCGCACGCTGATGCCGTTCGATCCCGGGCGATGGAACCTCCGACGCGGGCTGAGCGCAGCGCTCGCCTGCTGCGTGCCGCTGCTCCTCGCCGAGTGGGCCGGCGAGCCGACGCTGTCGTGGGCCTCGCTGATCGGCTTCTGGGTATCCCTGGTCGATCCCGCCTGGCCGCTGCGCCATCGCCTCCTTTCGATCGCCGGGTTCGTCGTCGCCACGGCAGTCGGGTGCTTCGTTGCCGTGCTGCTCCGGCCCTACCTGTGGGCGTCGGGCGCCTTCGCGCTGGTCTGGTGCATCGGCGCGATCCTGACGAGGATCTGGGGCGACGCCTCGGGCAGCGCCGGCAACCTGTCGGCGCTTTCGGTGATCATCGCCCTCGGCGACGACCATCCCTCCTCCCTCGAAGCCGCCGCCGTGATCGCGGCGGTCACCCTGGGCGGCGGCCTGTGGGGCCTGGGATTGGCCGTGTGCATCGTCCGGCAACGCCCCGACATGCCCTTGTGCAGCGCTCTTGCCGACGTATTTCGGAGCGAGGCGGCGTTCCTGCGCGACATGATGAACGAGCGCGCGGTCATGGTGCGGGCGGCAGCGACATCCCTGCCGCATCGCGGCGCCGTGCGCGACGCGATCGAGCAGGCGCGCGACCGGCTGGTGGCGGCCCGCCGCGAAGGGTTCGGCGACGGCGTCCTGCTCCGGCGTCTCTCCCTGATTCTGGGCGACGCCGAGGAGGTGCTGCGGGCGCTGCTGGCGTTGCGCGAGATGATGGAGGACGCGGCCGAGGCCGAGCTGCCGCACGCCGCCCTGGCCGGCCTGGTCGCCCGGCTCGGGGGGCTTGCCTCGATGCTGGCCACAGGCGGCGATGCCCCCGCGCCGTCGTTCCCGCCGATCGGTCTCGACGCGTCAAACAGCATCGCCGCCAGCCTGAGCCACGCCATCGCATGGACCGAAGCGGCGGCGCGGCATATGGCCGGGCCGATGGACACCGGCACGACGGACCGCGCGATCGTCCAGGACGCCCGACTCGACCGGCTGGGCCAGCTTCGCAACAACCTGAGCCTCGATTCGCTGTCGATGCGGCATGCCCTGCGCTTCGGCCTGACCGCCGCCAGCCTGACCCTGCTGACCAAGGGCCTGGATCTCGACATGGGATACTGGATCACGCTGACGGCCATCATCATCATGCAGGCCTACCCGTCCGCGACCTGGCAGCGGGCGGTTCAGCGCGTCGCCGGAACCATGGTGGGCGGGCTGATCGCGACCATCGCTGTCTATGTGCTGCAGGGCCCCGCCGCGGTCCTCGTCGTCATCGCGCCGCTCAGCCTGCTGGCGATGGCGGTGCAATCGGCGAGCTATGCCCTCTACATCGTCTGCATCACGCCGATGTTCATCCTGATCACCGAGCTGTTCAGCCACGGCGGCGTGCTGTCGCCGGAGTTGGGCGGCGTGCGCATGATCGACAATGTCCTGGGTGCGGCCGCGGGCATGCTGGCCACGTTCGTGCTGTGGCCGAGCTGGGAGAGTCGCTACCTGCGCCGGCGGCTCGCCGATGACCTGCGCGCCAACGGCGCCTTCCTGCTGGCCGCGCTGCAGAGCGCGAGCGGCGCGCTCACGCCGCAGCAGTCCGACGCCGCGCGGCGCCGCGCCGGCCTGGCGGGCAACAACGCCGAGGCCTCGCTGCGCCGCGCCCTCGACGAGCCGCGCCGGCGCCCGGTCGACGAGATCGCTGCCGCCATGCTGGTGACCGCGGTGTCGCGCCGATTGTCCGGGATAGCCGCGGCCATCGTACAATGCGGGCAGAGCGACGGCGCCCGGCGTGATCTCGCCCAATGCTGCCGCGCCTTGCAGGAACAGATCGAGGAGGTCGCGAACGCCATTGCCGAAACGCGGACTCCGGCCTCCAGACCGCATCAGCCGGTTCCCACATCAGAGATGAGCGAGGTCGAGCAACTCGTCGCGCGCGCCGAGCGACAGCTCGCCATTGCCACGGAAGCGGCGCGCAGCCTGTCCGCGAGGCGAGGACCCGACTCGTCGCGCGTGGATGAAACGAAAGGTCCCTCGCTGCGCTCGGGATGACAGGGGTGGTGTGGCCGCAAAGGTGATGTCATCCCGAGCACAGCGAGGAACCTTTGAGGCAACAGAACGGTCCCCTGCTAATGACGCTTGCTTCGCAAGCGTCAGACTCGGGATGGCAGGGTCTTTGTCGCGCCTACCCTGTGCCCTCGCGCCTGGCTCGATCTCCCGCGCATCCGTGTTGATCCGGGCCACGATTTGCCCTCCCATAGGCCGACCAGCGCCAAGGCTTGCGGTTCGGGAGGCTTACATGGACCACGCCACCTATCTCAAGGAGCTCGTTGCCGCCTACCAGGGTGAAGTCCGGGGCGAGGCCGGGTTCGCGACCCTGGCGGATCACGCGACGAACGCCGAGGAGCGCGAGATCTGGCAGATGCTGGCACGCCTCGAGCGGACGACGCGCGAGCGGCTCCTCCCTCTGATGAAGAAGCATGGGCTCGACACCGCGCCCGACGAGGCGCAACGCCGTCTCGGCCGCGAGCGCGGCGAGGCGCGCATCGCCGCCGGATTTGCCGCGACGGTCGGATCGATGACGAAATCGCTTCAACCCTATCTGACGCTCTACGCCCGGCTCGAAGCGGAAGGGCCGCCCAGCGATCGAACGGAGCTGGCCTTCCTCAATGCCCACGAGGTCGCGCTGCATGAATTCGCGATGCGCGCCGCGGCGGGCGACGGCCGCGGCGCCTTGCAATCGGTCAGGATATTGCTTGGCGAATAGCGCCTGCAGCGGCGCTTGAAGCGGCGGTTCGCGTCGTCCACGCTGGACGCAGCCTTTGAACCGGGGAGAACACCGTGAAGTCAGTCCTCTGTCGCGATCTCGGAATCGAGTTTCCCCTGTTCGCCTTCAGCCACTGCCGCGACGTGGTCGCGGAGGTGACGCGCGCCGGCGGCATGGGCGTGCTGGGCGCGGTCGGCCACACGCCGGAATCGCTGGAGATCGATCTGCGCTGGATCGACGAGCGTGTCGGCGGCAAACCCTACGGCATCGACCTGCTGGTGCCCAACAACATGGCGGCGAAGGAAGGCGGCGTAACCGCCGAGGATCTCGAAGCGCGTGTCCCACTCGAGCATCGCCGCCATGTCGCCCAGCTCCTGGAGAAGCACGGCATCGACACCGCCGGCCTGTGGGACGAAGGCTTCGCCAACTCGAGCGGCGAGAACATGCGCGAGGCAGGCGCCGAGGCGCTGCTCGACGTGGCCTTCGCCCATCCGATCGGTTTCGTCGTCAATGCGCTGGGCGTGCCGCCGCCCGGCATGTTCGCCCGCGCCCGCGCCAAGGGCATTCCGGTCGGCGCACTGACCGGTGCGCGCGAGCATGCGTTGCATCACGCCCGCGCCGGCGTCGACATCCTGGTCGTGGCCGGCACCGAGGCCGGCGGTCACTGCGGCGAGGTCTCGACCATGGTGCTGGTGCCCGAGGTCATCGACGCCATGCGGCCCTATCCCAACGTGCGGGTCCTGGCGGCCGGCGGCATCGCGACGGGCCGGCAGATGGCCGCCTGCATGGCGATGGGCGCGGAAGGCGTGTGGACCGGCTCGGTCTGGCTGACGACGGCGGAGGCCGAGACGACGCCCACGGTGAAGCAGAAGATGCTGGCTGCCAACTCGCGCGACACGGTGCGTTCGCGCAGCCGGACCGGCAAGTACACCCGCCAGCTGCGCTCGCCGTGGACCGATGCGTGGCAGGCCGACGGCGCACCCGTTCCCTTGCCCATGCCGCTGCAGGGTCTGCTCTCCAAGCGCGCGCTGGCGCGGGTCGACCGCCTCGCCGAAACCGGCCACCCGGGCGCCAAGGCGCTGGCAACCTACTATGTCGGCCAGTCCGTCGGCCTGATGACTGCCGAGCAGTCGACGCGCAGCGTCGTCTACGACTTCATGCGCGACTACGCCGAGGCGGTCGAGCGGCTGTCGGGCACCCTGGCGGAGTGATCCGCCAAACAGAAAGCTCCCCTCCGTCGCCGCAAGACGGCGACACCGCCCCAACGATGTTGCGGAGGAGAATGACCGCCAAGAGAAACCCGAGACGGCGGTCGTTCTGCAGCACGGTGGCGCAAGCCGCTCACCCAGCTCCAGCACCTTGATGAGCGCGTGACCCGTCTCCTACCGTGCGCCGCACGTAGCAACGCAACGGAGGAAACATCATGCGATCGCGCGTCTCCTGGATTGCGGTCACGCTGGTCACGCTTGCGCTGGCCGCGCTGGCGCCGCGCTCGGCCGAGGCGCAGCAGGCAACCTTCCCCGATCGACCGATCCGCATGGTCTTCGGCTTCGCCCCGGGCGGCTCGGGCGATCTCGCGGCACGACTGCTCGCCGATATCGCGAGCAAGGTCCTCGGCCAGCGCGTCGTGGTGGAGAACCGCACCGGGGCGAACGGCATGATTGCCGCCGAGGCGATCGCGCGCAGCCCGGCCGACGGCCACAGCGTGCTGTTCTGCACCACCGGCAACATGACCATCATCACCGAGCTGCCCGGCACCAAGCTGTCGGTCGATCCGGCGACCGAGCTCAGCGCCGTCGGTCAGCTGCTGCGCTCCACCTTTGGCCTGGTCGTCCGCCAGCAGAGCCCGTGGCGCACCACGCAGGACGTGATCGACGCGGCGCGCGCCAAGCCGGGAACGCTCACCTTTGCCAGCCCCGGCGTCGGCTCGGTGCAGCACCTCTCGGGCGAGCTGCTCTCCCAGAAGACCAAGACCAGCATGGTGCACGTGCCCTATCGTGGCTCGCAGGCGGCGATCCTCGACATCACCAGCGGCCAGACCGACTTCATGATCACCAATCTCGGCGACGTGATCCCGCATATCCGCCAGGGTACGCTGCGCCTGATCGCGCTCGGCGATCCGCTCGGCCGGCAATTCTTCCCGGACGCGCCGATGATCGGCGATGTCGTGCCGGGCTTCGAGACCTATGCCTGGTTCGGGTTGTGCGGTCCGCGCGGCCTGCCGCCCGCCGTCGTCCAGCGCTGGGAAGAGGCCATCCGCACCGCGGTGAACGATCCGCAGGTCAGCCGCAAGCTGCTCGACAACGGCATGGTCCCGGCCTTCCAGGACGCCGCCGGCCTCGCCCGCACCATGGACGAGAACCGCCGCGGCTACCGCGAGGTGATCCGCGCTGCCAACATTCGGGCGGAGTGAACATGACCCCTCCGCGGTGACGCCGACACCCCCAGCGGAGCTGAGGAGGCCTCATGATTCCTCCCCAACGAAGTTGGGGAGGTGCCCCCGTAATCGGGGGCGGAGGGGTCATGAGCAACAGTCGCGATGCTCATGACCCCTCCGTCGGCGATGACGCCGACACCTCCCCAGCTTCGCTGGGGAGGACTCATGAGACTCAGATGAACATGTCGAGCTGATTGTAGTTCTTCAGCACGCTGGCGCGGGTCGTCTCATTCCAGCGGTTTTCGTTCTCGCGGCCGGCGAGCGGGCGGTAGAAATAGCTCTTCTCGTGCGGGAAGCGCTGGCGACGGGCGTCGATGGCGATCTGGATGATGCGGGTGCGCGCGTCGATACGGGCCTGGTCGTAGGTCTCGAGCGCGCCGTGCAGGCGCCGCGTCGTCACGTTGAGCACGCGCCTGCGCGGGAAGAATCCCTCGTTGAGCGTGATGCGCCGGTCGGGCGAGCTGTTGGCGAACGACCCGTGCACCAGCTGGCGGTTGGTGACGATGGTGTCGCCGGCGTCGCACAGCATCGGCACGGCACCATCGATGCGGTCCGAGCCGCACTCCGCCACCATGCGCTTGATGTCGGCCTTGCCGAGCTTGTGGCTGCCCGGCAGCACCCAGACGCCGTTGGCCGCGGTGCTGGGATAGAGCTGGGTCATGAAATTGAAGCCGTGCGCGCCCTGGTCCCAGTCGGGAGCGTTCCAGTGCGTCGTGCCGTCCTGGTGCCAAGCGACCGACGGGCCGAGGCCGGGCTCCTTCACGAAGGTCACCTCGTTATAGGGCACGAAATCGTCACCGAGAATCGAGGCGGCCACGGTGAGCAATCCGGGATGGCCGTAGAGCCGCAGGCAGGCGTCGCTGAGATGCAGGTTGCCGTCGAGCAGCTCGACGGTCCAGGCCGGCGCACCCGCGCCCGGCGCGGGCTGCAGCATGGCGGCAGGATGGCGGCCGTTGTTCTTGTCGGTGCCGCCCACCGGATCGCTGAGCGGCCTCGCCCATTTGTAGGCGGGCTTCAGGATGCCGTCGGTCGAGGTCGGCCGGCCATGACGGTCGATCGTCGCGTCGGGCGCCACCGGAGCGCGCGCGATCATGCCATCGATCTCGGTGCGCAGCTCGGCCAGCTCCTCCGGCCCCACCACGCCCTGGAACACGTAGAAACCGTTGGTCCAGTACGAGTCGAGGATTTCCGGCAGAAGCTTGCCGTCACCGCCGACCCGGATCGGTCCGCGATTGCCGAGCGCGTAGGCGCGCGCCTCGGCGCGCTGGCCGTAGTCGCGCATGGCGCGCTCGTGATCGACGGCGCTGAGGGGCTGGACAGCGGTGGCAAGGCTCATGACAGGGCTCCCGGCGAAGGCCCGCCGACGATAGGCGAGCCTAACCCAACGATACCGCACCGGCAGGGCCGCGACCAAGCCTCCAGGATATCGCGAGGCGCACCGAGCGCACGTCGCCGGACGTGCTCAGTTCGGCTGCGGAGCGCCTGAATCAATCCAGCTTCTTCGTCAGAAGCTTGAAGACCGGGTCGAACCTCAGTTTGTACTTCTTGCCGTTCCCGCATGTCGAATCGTCAACCTCGAACTTGCCATTGGGGTGAGCCGCACCCTTCCGCTGACAGGCTGCGCTTTTCCTCCGCGCGGCCAGCCTGTAGCCTCGCCGTCATGCGCGCAGGTGAGATCGTCTTCACGGGAATGGACCGTGTCGTGTTCGGGCGTCCGGCCGCCGAGGCCGTGGTGGAGGCAGCCGACAGGATCGGGGCCAGGCGCGTGTTCATCCTCGCCGGACGGACGCTCAACCGGGAGACCGATGCGGTTCGGCGGATCGCTGCGGCGCTGGGACCGCGCTACGCCGGCGTCCACGACGACATGCCCGCGCACAGCCCGCGCGATGCGGTGGTGGCCTGCGCCAACAAGGCGCGCGACGCAGGCTGCGACCTGCTGCTGAGCGTCGGCGGCGGCTCGACGACCGACGGCGGCAAGGCGGTCACGATCTGCCTCGAGCATGATGTTCGCGAGCCGGACGGGCTCGAGCCGTTTCGCACCGTCGTCGACGAGATCACCGGCAAGCGCAGCTTCCCGCAGTATCGCGCGCCACAGGTGCGCCAGATCTGCGTGCCGACGACCTTGAGCGGCGGCGAGTTCAACGCCCGCGCCGGCGTCACCGAGCCCCGGCTGCGTTTGAAGCAGGCCTACATCCATCCCGGCCTGATCCCGCTCGCGGTGATCTTCGATCCGGCGATCACCGTGCACACGCCGGAATGGCTGTGGCTGTCGACCGGCGTCCGCGCGGTCGATCATGCGGTCGAGACCTACTGCTCGATCGACGGCAACGCCTACACCGACAGCACCGCGCTGCAGGCGCTGCGCCTGCTCGGCCACGGCCTGCCGGCGGTCAAGCGCGATCCGACCGATCTGGCGGCGCGCCTCGACTGCCAGATCGGCGCCTGGATCTCGATGACTGCCATCGTCACCGGCACCCGCATGGGCGCCAGTCACGCCATCGGCCACGTGCTGGGCGGCAGCGCCGGCGTGCCGCATGGCTACACCTCGTGCGTGATGCTGCCGGCGGTGCTGGCCTTCAACGCCGCGGTCAACGGCGATCGCCAGGCCGAGATCAGCATCGCGCTGGGCGCAGCCGGCCAGCCCGCCGCCGAGGTGCTCGACCGTTTCATCGGCGGCCTCGGCCTGCCGCGTCGCCTGCGCGACGTCGGTGTCCAGCGCGACGACCTCCAGCGCATCGCCACCAACTGCATGCTCGACGACTGGACCTTCAGCAACCCGCGGCCGATCGGCGGCGCGCAGGAGATCATGCCGATTCTCGAGTCGGTGTACTGAGGCCGGCGCGGGGAAACACCCGCCTGGAGCCACCTGTCACCTCGCGGGCCCTCGCGATCGCAGGAGATACCCTGCTGCATGAATGATGGAGAAGTTGAGGCGGCCCCTGCGACCGCTGCAATGTTGACCGCGGCGACGCCGGGCGATTTCATCGACTGCGATAACAAGAGTCCTACTCGACCAACAACAGGGCAGGCCGATCATGAAGCGACGTCTCTTCGTACAATCCGCATTCCTGGGGCTGATCAGTAGCCCGGCGTGGGCGGGCGGTCCGCTGCCGAAGATGATCGAGACACCGATGCTCGCCGACCAGGTCAAAGCCGGGGCATTGCCGCCGGTTGATCAGCGCCTGCCGCAGAATCCTCTGGTGATCACGCGTTTTCCCGGTGGCGACGGCCCGGGTCAGCCGGGCGGGCAGATCAACATGCTGATGGCGAACACGCGCGATACGCGCCTGATGACCGTCTACAGCTAGCGGCCAGCAAAGCTGGACTCAAATCTTCAAGAGGCTCGACGTGATGTACGGCAACAGCAACGTCGACCTGCCGACCCTGAACCCGTGGGTCAACATCACGCCCGGATCGGCTCAGCGCTACATCTTCCAGCGCAACCCCTATTTTCACCACGTCGATGCGAAGGGCCAGCAGCTGCCGTACGTCGACCGCATCGTGTTCACCATAGCGGCCGCCAACCTGGTGCCAGCCAAGGCCGGAATGGGCGAGGCCGACCTGCAGCCGCGCTACCTCAACATGCGCGACTACACCTTCCTGCAGAAAAGCGCCAAGACCTCGGGAGTCGAGGTGAGACTGTGGGAGACCGGCTCGGGCGCCCAGATTGCCCTCTATCCCAACCTCACCACCAACGACGAGGAATGGCGCAAGCTCTTCCGCGACGTCCGGTTCCGGCGCGCCCTATCGGTGGCGATCGATCGAAACGAGCTCAATCAGGTCGTGTATCTCGACGTCGGCAAGCCGTCGAACAACACGATCATGGAGCGATCCACGCTGTTCAAGCCCGAGTACGCCACCAAGTGGGCCCAGTACGATCCCAAGCTCGCCACGCGCTGCTCGACGAGGCCGGCCTCGGCAAGCGCGATGCCCAGGGGATCCGCATGCTGTCCGATGGCCGACCAGCGACCCTGGTGGTCGAGCATGCCGGCGAGGACACCGAGGATGCCGATGCGCTGCACCTGATGGGGGAGATGCTGAAAAAGGTCGGCATCAAGATGCTCGCCAAGCTGCAGACGCGCGAAAACCTCCGCCTGCGCACCTTCTCCGGTGAAGCCGTCATGACGGCATTTGCAGGCGTCGTCACCGCGGTGCCGACCGCCAACACGAGCCCCAAGGAATTCGCGCCGACGATGCTGGGCGGCCTGCAGTGGCCCCGCTGGGGTTTGTTCTTCGAGTCGAAGGGACGCCAGGGCGAGGAATGCGATCTGCCGGAAGCACGAATCCTCCTCGACTATGTCCGCGAATGGGAGGTGGCTCCCGACGAGGCCGGCCGGCGCAACGCCTGGGACAAGATACTGACCGCTCACGCCGACAACGCTTTCACGATCGGCACGGTGAACGGCATTCGCCAGCCGCTGGTCGTCGGTCCCAAGGTTCACAACGTGCCGAAGGAAGGCTACTTCGCCTGGGATCCCGGCGGATATATCGGTCTTTACCGGCCCGACACGTTCTGGGTCAGCCAGTAGGTTCCGTCCGCGCGCCTCATCGCTGGGAGCTCCCCAACAGAGTCGGGGAGGAGCGTGAGAGAGCGCCCATATGCGGATGCCGTGCCGTATGACGGGGCACCCTCCCGACTATGGGGAGGAACATGAAGATGTATCATGCCCCCTTCAGCGGTGGCCGCCCCGCGTCCTTGCGGATGTCGTTGATGATCTGGAGCACGCGCTGGCGGAATGGCGCGTATTGCACGCCGAACTCCTGCACCAGCCGGCTGTTGTCGATCAGGAAGTTGCCGGAGCGCTCGCGGCCGCCGGTCTCGTTCTCGAAGGTGACCTTCGCGTCAGGCAGGAACTCGCGCACCATCGTGGCGAGATCGCCCAAACTGATCGTGTGGCCGCCTGAATTGTAGATCGCGTGCCTGGGCTTGTCGGCCATCAGCACGCGGGCGAAGACCTCGGCGATGTCGTCGACATGGACCGGAATCCGCATGGCATCGCGATAGGGAAACGACACCGGCTCGCCTCGCGCGGGCCGCGTGATACAGTTCACGTGATCGACCGAACCGCTCACCTTGTCTGGCCCCGTGACGTTGGCAGGCCGCACGCCGGTGATGATCATGCCGTACTTGTCGCGATAGTCCTTGGCCTGCCATTCGTTGAAGATCTTGTTGGCGGCGTACTGGTTGTCGCCGTGCTTCAGGTCGTCCTCGGTCGTGGCTCGCTCGCCGAAATGACTCTGCTGGCCGCTGACCGCGAGCGAGCTGGCATAGACCGTGTGCTTGACGCCGCAGAGCCGCGCCGCCTCGAAGCAATTGTCCATGCCGAGCACGTTGAGCTTGGTGGCAACGCGCGGCGGCAGGTCGCTGCCGATGTAATAGGAAAGGTTGATCAGGCGGTCGGGCTTGGCCTCCGACACCACGGCGATCACCTCGTCGAACTGGGTGACGTCGCCGCGCACCATCTTGACCCGCTCGCCGAACGACGCGGCGGCGGGGTTGATGTCCATGCAGACGATGTCCGCGCCCTGCTTCTCCAGGATTGGAATCAGGCGGCGCCCGATGAACCCGGCGCCCCCTACGACCACGATCGACATCCGTTCCCTCCACCGTTTGCTTGCTGTCGCGCGATCATGCAGCACTTTCCGCGACGGCTGCAAAATCTCTTGGCGCAGGCCCGCGGTGCGGACCGCGCCTACTTGGTCAGCCGATCGCCGAGCTCGCTCTGGAAGGAGCGGAAACGCTCGACGTCGCGCTTGAGATAGAGGCCGGTCTCGGCCGGTGTCGCCGGTGCGTAGACCTCGATGCCGGCCTTGAGCATGCGCTCCTTCACGTCAGGCTCGGCGATCGCCTCGTTGATGACGCCGTTCAGGCGCGCGACGATCTCGGCCGGCAATCCCTTGGGCCCGATCATGATCACCCACGACGTCATGGTCGTGTCCTTCATGCCGAGGTCGGCGAGCAGCGGCACCTTGGCCACCAGCGGCGTCGCGCTGGGCGCCGCCAGCGCCAGCGGCCGCACGGCGCCGGAACTGATCAGCGGCACCGCCGAGGCCAGCACGGCGACGCCGAAATCGGCTTCGCCCTTGGCCAGCGCCTCCATCATCGGCGCGCCGCCGCGATAGGGCACATGCACGGCCGCGAGGTCGCCGGCGCGCTTGAGGTAGACCTCGGCGCCGAACTGGCTGATGCCGGCCGGCCCCGACGAGGCGTAGCTGGCGCGGCTGCCATTGGCCTTCAGGTAGGTATCGAGCTCCTGCGCGGTCATGAAGGGCTTGCTCGCCGGCACGACCAGGATCAGCGGCGACTGGCCGACCAGCGCGATCGGCGTGAAGTCGGCCAGGGGATCGTACTTGGCGTTCTGCGGCTGCATGATCGGATTGATCGCGAAGGCGCCGGGATCCGACAGCATGATGCGATAGCCGTCGGGGCTTGCCGCGGCAGTGGCCGCCGCCGCGATCGAGCCGCCGGCGCCCGGCTTGTTGTCGACCACCACGGCGACACCCAGCGATCTGGTCAGACGCTCCGACAGGATGCGGGCGGCGACGTCGCTGGTCCCGCCCGGTGCGAAGCCCACCGTGATGGTGATTGGCCGGTCGGGATAGTCGGCCAGGGCCGCGCCGGCAGCCGCAAGCAGGAGCGCGAGAGCGGACAAGAAGCGGGTCAGGATGGTCATCGCAAATCTCTTCAGGAATGATCAGTTGAACATCTCGGGCAGCGGCACGATGCGGCAATCCGCGGCCTCGAGCCCTTGCCGCACGTAGCGTGCCAGGTCGACGGCAGTAGGCTCGTCGCCGTGCACGCAGATCGTCTCGACCTCCACGGTCACGCGCTTGCCCAGGCGCGATGTCAGGCAACGATCCTTGACCATGCTCAGGCACTGCTTCAGCGCCTTGTCCGGATCCTTGAAGACCGTGCCAGGAATAGAGCGCGGACTGAGGTTGCCATCATCCTCGTAGTGGCGGTCGGCGAAGCCTTCGCGCGCCAGCCGCAGCCCGAGCGTGCGCGCCGCCTTCTCCATCTCCGAGCCGGCCAGCGCGACATAGATGATCCGGTCGTTCACGGTCTGGATCGCCCGGCCGATCGCCAGCGCGTAATCCTCGCGCACCGCCGCCATGTTGTTCAGCGCGCCATGCGGCTTGAGATGGGTCACCGGCAGGCCGGCATAGCGCGCCATCGCCTGCAGCGCGCCGATCTGGTAGGCGACCATCAGCTCGAGGTCATGCGGATCCATGTCGATCCTGCGCCGGCCGAAGCCCCACAGATCATTGAAGCCGGGATGGACACCCAGGCTGACGCCGTTCTGCTTCGCCAGCATGGCGAGGCTGTGCATGGTGTTGGCGTCGCCGGCGTGAAAGCCGCAGGCGACGCTCGCCGACTTGATCACGGTCATCAGGTCCGCATCGTTGCCGATGTCGTAGGCTCCGAAGCCTTCGCCGATATCGGCATTGAGATTGATCCGGTACGTCATGCGGCGTGGCCCTCTGCGGCTGAAAAGATCGAACCCGAATGCCGGCAAGCTCGCCACGGCACGCCGGGCTTGTCCACTCTTCGCTGTCGAGGTCGAACCGAGCGCGCCCTCATTCTCGCCCCCGAAATCGTCGGGCAACGGCGCCTGGCGACGTCACGAACGGGAAGGAGCGGTGCCGGCGCCGCGTCGGGACATGTCCCGCCTGCGCAGGCTGCCGGGGCCAAGAAGCTGCGCTACGGCATCGAGTTTTTCCCCGATCCCGCACAAGGCTGCACTCTGACGCACGAGCCGTTCCGGGGCGCATCGTCATCGACGCGACTCCCCGTTAAAAGGTTCCTGTCGCGGGCGTTCGACGGGGAAAGACCATGAGGCGGCTCGCCCCCATATTGCCCGCAGGCTCTGTCCGGTCCGGGCAGCGACCGGCGCCAATTGAGCGAGAAGGATATCTGCCATGAGCTACGTTACGACCAAGGACGGCGTCGAGATCTTCTACAAGGACTGGGGCCCCAAAACGGCGCAGCCGATCATGTTCCACCATGGCTGGCCGCTGTCGTCGGACGACTGGGACAACCAGATGCTGTTCTTCGTGCAGCACGGCTACCGCGTCGTTGCCCACGATCGGCGTGGCCACGGCCGCTCCTCGCAGGTGAGCGATGGCCATGACATGGACCATTAAGCCGCCGATGCCTCGGCGGTCGCCGAGCACCTCGATCTCAGGAATTCCGTCCACATCGGCCATTCGACGGGCGGCGGCGAGGTCGCACGCTATGTCGCCAGGTTCGGCCAGCCACAGCGCCGCGTGGCAAAGGCCGTGCTGGTGAGCGCGGTGCCGCCGCTGATGGTCAGGACGGCTGCCAATCCCGACGGCACGCCGATCGAGGTGTTCGACGGCTTCCGCAAGGCGCTTGCCGACAATCGTGCGCAATTCTATCTCGATGTCGCGTCCGGCCCGTTTTACGGCTTCAACCGGCCGAAGGCGCAGGTCTCTCAGGGAGCGATCCAGAACTGGTGGCGGCAGGGCATGATCGGCAGCGCCAAGGCGCACTACGACGGCATCAAGGCGTTCTCCGAGACCGATCAGACCGCCGACCTCGAGGCCATCACCGTCCCCACGCTCGTGCTGCACGGTGACGACGACCAGGTGGTGCCGATCGACGACGCTGGGCGCCTCTCCGTCAAGCTACTGAAGAACGGCACCTTGAAGGTCTATCCGGGATTTTCGCACGGCATGCTCACCGTCCATGCCGACGTGATCAATCCCGACCTGCTGGCTTTCGTGAAGGGCTAGCGCGGGATCGAACGGGTCGGCGAGGACCGAGCCGGCCCGCTCGGGACAACCTTTGGCCGGCGCTCTCCGTCGCAGGGAGGTCAATGCCCCGATTCATGGACGCACTCAGGAAAGCCAGGCTGGAGAAACCGATCGAGTTCGTGACGATGATCGTGACCGTCCCCGCCCTCATCATCGGTCTCACGGTCGGAAGCCGATTGCGGGCAGCCCTGATGCGCGTTGCAGCTGGTCAGCCATGGCCGGCGCCATTCCCCCCTGAATGCACCTCGGGGTCTGTGATAAAATGGATGTGACGATTCACGAAGTCGGTACTCCGACAATCGCTGTCATTCCGAGCACGGCGCCTCGCCTCGAACGAAAATGCAGGGGGGCGTCGGAGCGACCGCAAGGTCGGTCGCGGCGCTCGGGATGACAAGGTCTTTGTGGCATGCGGGGCGCCCCATGGCCTACGACGTCTTCCTCTCCTATTCGCGGGCCGCCTCGCGGCCGCACGCGCTCGCGCTGCACGAGGCGCTGTGCGGCACGTTTGCCCCCGGCCAGGTATTCCTCGACACCAATGACATCGCGCCGGGAGCGCAGTTCCCGGACGAGCTCGCCGCCGCGGTGGCGGCGGCGCGCGCGGTCGTCGTGTTCGCCGACACGCTGTACTTCGCCCGACCGTGGTGCGTGCGCGAGCTCGAGGCCGCGCTCGGCAGCGACGGCGAGGCGCGCTCGGTGCTGATCGCCCTGCCGGCAGAGGGCACTCTCGACTCGCTGCTGCTGCACCTGCCGCCTGCCCTGGCGCGGCGCGCCTGGCCGCAGGCCCACGAGACCGAGGTGATCGCCGCCATGGTCGCGCGCGCGCTCGGAACAGGGCTCGATCGCACGCTCGCCGTGCCGGCCCAAAGCGCGCTGCGGCCGGACGGCATGATCCCGCCCCTGCCATGGCGCGCCGCGCAGCGCGTCTCGGCGGAAGCGGCCCCCGATTCGCTGAGCGAAGGCTTCATCGGCCGCGAGCACGCGCTGTGGCGGATATTTCGCGGCCTGGAGACGCGGCGCGCCGGCGGACGCGGGCGCAGCCTGCTGCTGCAGGGCGGCGCCGGATCGGGCAAGAGCCAGCTCGCCGCCGAATACCTGCGGCGGGCCGGTCCACGCCATTACGATGTCGTCTGCTGGCTCGACGCGGACGTGCCCGACGAGCAGTGGCGCGGCCAGATCGATGCCCTGGGACATCTGCTTGCACCGGCTGCGACGGATACTGCGACAAGGCCCAGCTTGCAGGAGTCGAGCGCCGCACGCGCAGCGAGCGGCCAGCGCATTCTCTGGATCGTCGACAACCTGCCCGAGCCGCAGGCCGGGCAGCCGCCGGCGCCACTCGATCATTGGTGCCCGCCACTCGGCCATGTCAGCCTGCTGCTGACGTCGCGCCGGCCGCAGGTGCATGGCTGCGACGAGACCATCTTCGTCGACGCGCTGCCGACCGACGAGGCGGTGCGCGTGCTGACCCGTCCCGACGTCGATCCGCGCTGGCTGCCCGCCGCAGACTGGTCGGCGATCTGCAAATGGGCCGGCGGCCTGCCGCTGGCGCTCGGCATCCTCCAGGCGGGCCTGGCCGACGGCAGCCTCGCGGCGGCGGCGCTGCGGGCCGCGATCGACACGACCGAGCCTGCGCCAGCGCTGGACGAGGAGGTCGGGCAGCTTGCCGAAGTGATGCCGGCCGGCACGCTGCGCGGCATCGGCGATGCGCTCGGCTCGTCTCTCGCCGCGCTCGAACGGCAGCCGTCGGCGTACCAGGCGCTGGCGGCGCTGGCCCGGCTCGAACCCTGGGCCTTGAGCGAACCGCTGGTCGACCTGCTCGCCACCGCGGCCGAGCGCGCCTTGCTGGCGCGGCGCGGCTGGCTGCAATCGGCGACCGGCAGCGACGGCCGCCGCACCTGGCGCCTGCACCGCGTGACGGCGAGCTTCGTGCGCCATCGCACGGGCATGGACGGCGAACGCATGCTGCTCGAGCGACTCGCCGACGGCATCGAGACGGATCGCCTGGCAGTCGGCGCGACGCGCGAGCTCGACCGGCACCTGATCAAGGCCCTCGCGCCGATGGTGGCCCGGATCAATCGCGCTTCCAGCATTCCGCAGGCCGTGGTCGAGGCCGGCCGCCGCTTCGGCGCGGTCGCAGCCCTGACGCATCTCTCCGACAAGGACTGGCGCGGCTTGCGCTATGTCGGCGCCGGTTGGGCCTCTGCCTTCGGCGCGGCCGAGACCGTCGAGGCGCGGGCGAACGCCGTGCTGGCGCGGGGCGACGAGCAGGAAGTGGCCGCCCTGCCCGCGGCCCTGCAGCCGCTCGGCCGCATGCCCGAAGTGGCGCGCATCATCGCCGCCATCCTGGAAGATCCCCGCGATACACCGCGCTGGCAGGCGATCGTCCACGCCGCCGCCTACAGCGCGCCCGTCGTTCTCGAGCCGCTGTGGCAGGCGCTCGCCGGCGAATCGGTCGATGCCGTTCGCAACAATGGCCTGCCGGTATTGTCCCAGCTGATGCGCGCTCCCGACGCGCCGCTGCGCGCGCTCCTGACGCACGCGGCGTCGCGCACCGACGATGCCTCCGCCGCGGTGCGCAGCCTCGCCGCATGCGTGTTCGGCGAGGCGCTCGACCTCCTGGGCGAGTCCGGCGCGGCCGGTGGATTCTCCGCCGCGTGGTTGCGCGCGGCCTTGCTGCAGCTCCTGCACCGCGAAACCGATCCCGATGTCCGGCAGAAGGCAGCCGGGGCGCTCGGCGTGCGCCATGCCGAGACGTCATGGCAAGCTTTGGTCACGGCGCTGCGCGGTGCAGGGTCGGCGGCCGAAACCGCCATCGCCCGCTGCAATCTCGTGACCTATCTGCAGGCGGTCGAACGGCCACCGCCGCCGCGCGGCACCGCCTTCAGCATCGACGATGAGGGCAGGGAATCCCTTCAGGTCGATCTCGGCAGCGGGGGCGTCCCCCGCCCCGACCTGTGGCAGCCGCTGATCGAGGTTGCGGTGAGGGCCGACGGCTCCGGTGACGACGAGACGCTCGCCTTGTTGCGCCAGCCCTCCGGCGGCTATGCCGCACTGTCGACCACCTTCGAGACCCTGCTCAACCGGCACGATCCTCCACGAGAAGCCGTGCGACTGTCCGAGCGCTGCGTGGCGCAGAGCTCCGACGAACCGAACTTCCGCTGGTGGCGCGGCTTGGCGCGCGAGGCATCGGGCGAGGCCACGGGCGCGCTCGCCGACTTCGAGGCCGTAAGCGACGCCGCGCCGCAGTTCGGTTACGCCTTCAAGCGGGTCGCCCGGCTGCGCCTGGCCCGAGGAGACGTCGCGGCGGCGCGACAGGCTCTTGCGCGCGCCCAGGTGTTGATCCCGGAGGATCCGGAAGTGGCCGAGCTGGCCTCGGCCCTGGCTGGTGCCGGGTTCGCCGGAACATAGTCGCCTCGCGCAAAGCCTTGGCAAACCGCGCGGTGTCGTGCCATGCCCGACCGGATACGGAGGATCAGCATGGCCCACGAACGTTTTCGCCGCTTCAACACGTCGGGGCGCTGGCCCAACCAGACGATCGATTACGACGTGTCGCTGATGGTCCGCGCGACCGGGCGCAGCCTGTTCGTCGCCGGCCTGACCGGCTTCGACCTCGACGGCAAGTTTCACGGCAAGGGCGACGTGGCGGCACAAGCCGACCAGGCGATGAAGAACCTGAAGATCCTGGTCGAGGAAGCCGGCGGCACGCTCCAGCACGTCTGCAAGATCACCACCTACCTGCTCGACCGAGCGCACCGCGAGCCGGTCTACAACACCGTCGCGCGCCATCTGAAGGGCATCGCGCCGTGCGGCACCGGCCTGATCATCTCCGGTCTGGCGATGGCCGACATGCTGGTCGAGTTCGACGTCGACGTCGTCATTCCGGAGTGAGTGGTCGACAATCCTTCTCCCTCGGCTACATCGCCGGAATGACCTTCTTCCGTCCTGTCGGCGGCTGATCCAGGCGTCACTCACCCGCGCGCTGTCGGCGACGGGGACTCTTTCGCCTCGCCCCAGGCCTGCCTCTGGCGACCGCGATGGGCGTCGATCACGCGTCGCACCTCACCCAGCAGGCGCCGTCGGCTCGCGTCGTCCGCGGGATGCAGCAAGGCCGCCCGCAACTCGAGCAGAGCCTCGGCGTACTCGTTGTGCCAGTCACGCCTCGCCTTGGCCTCTTGCGCGGGCAGGCGCGGCGCCGAGGCGTCGCTGGTCTCCGCCATCCACCGTCCGTCACGGTGTCCGAACGCGAAGGATTGATCGAGATCGGGAACGACGATTCTTTCTCGCGGCAAGCCGCTCCTGGCCAGGCCGTCCGCCAAGCCGGCAAAGGCATCCGGCTCGCCGTGCACCAGCAGCACGCTGCCGAGCCCGTGCAGCACGGGCTGCATCCACGCCACGAGCTCGTCGCGATCGGCATGCCCCGAGTAGCCGTCGAGGCGCCGCACCCGCGCTTTCACGCTGACTTCCTCGCCGTGGATGCGCACCCGCGGCGCGCCGTCACGGATCAGCGCACCCAGCGTTCCCGGCGCCTGGTAGCCGACGAACAGCACCGTCGAGTCGGGGCGCCACAGATGATCCTTGAGATGGTGCTTGACCCGTCCGGCGTCGCACATGCCGGAGCCTGCGAGCACGACGGCGCCGCCGTGGATGCGCCCCAGCGCCTTGCTCTGCTCGACCGTCTCGACCAGCCGGAAGTCGCCGCCGGAGAACGCATGGCCGTCATCGGCTCTGTCCAATGCCTCGCGATGCAGACGGAACACCTCCGTGGTCCGCCCGGCCAGAGGCGAGTCGAGGAACACCGCGACCGACGGCAGCGCGCCGTGGCGCTTCAGCTGCGCGATGTCGTCGAGAATTTCCTGAGTCCGCTCGACGGCGAACACCGGCACGATCACGTTGCCGCCGGCCGCCAGACCGGCCGTCAGCTCGCGGCCCAGCAGCGCCCGACGCTCGGCCGCCGTGCGACGCTCGCGGACGCTGTCGCCGTAGGTCGATTCCAGGACCGCGACGTCGCAGGCAAGCGGCATGGCCGGATCGGGCTGCAAGGCCTTGTCGCTCGGCCCCAGGTCCCCCGAGAAGAGGAAGCGGATCGGCCGCGGATCGGCATCGACCTCGAGCTCGACGAAGGCGCTTCCCAGGATGTGGCCGGCGTTGCGGAAGCGCGCGCGTACGCCGGCAAGCGGCTCGAACCAGTCGTCATAGGCGCGCGGCTGGAGGAGCGCCAGCGAGGCCTCGGCATCGGCTTTTGTGTAGATCGGCGTGACCGGCGGCTCGCCACGCCGGGTATTGCGCCGGTTCAGCCGCTCGACATCGTTCTCCTGGATGGCGCCCGCGTCGGGCAGCAGCCAGCGCAGCAGGTCGCGGGTCGCCTCCGTCGTCCACACCGGACCGCGAAAGCCCGCCAGCGCCAGCTTGGGGAGCAGCCCGGTATGATCGATGTGCGCGTGCGTCAACAGCACCGCGGCGATCTCGGCTGCGTCGAAGGGAAATCGCCGGTAGTTGAGGGCCCTCAGCGACTTCGGCCCCTGGAACATGCCGCAATCGATCAGCAGGCTGCCGCCCGGTGTCACCAGCCGATGGCACGAGCCCGTCACCGTTCCGGCAGCACCGTGTATATGAAGCATCACGTTCATGAGCGGCTCGCGATGGCGTAGCCATCGCCCTCGGCGGCAAACTTGGCGGCAAAGCGAAAATCGGCCTCGAAGGCGGCGTGGATGCGGTACAGCGGCTGACCCTTCTCGACCGGCTGGCCGATCTTCCTGAAAAGGTCGACCCCGGCACCCTTGTCGATCGGCGCGCCGGCCAGACGGGCGACCCGGGCCAGGCGAAGGCAATCGATGGCGCTCACCACGCCATCCTTCGGCGAGACGACGTCCAGCACCAGCGACCCGGGCGCGCAGGCGGCCGGCGGCGGCCCCTGGGCCGCCATGATGCCACGCATCTTGTCCAGCGCCGCCCCGCTCTCGAGCAGCGCGCGCGCCCGGACGATCCCCTGCCCGCCGCGCAGCGCCGGGTCGAACTCGAGCACCTGACCGGCGAGAAAGAGGGCGCGCTCGGCAAGATCGCGCGGCGCGGCCGGATCGCGTTCCAGCACCTGCATGACATCGCGCGCCTCGAACCACGGACCGATGCCACGCCCGACCGGCTGGCTTCCGTCCGTCGCCACCACCACGGTCTGCAGGCCGAGCTGGTCGGAGACGTATTCGAACAGCTTGCGCAAGGTCACGAAGCGACTGCTGTCGCGCAGCTTCGCGGTCGGTCCGATCGGCAGGTCGAGCAGGAGATGCGTCGAGCCTGCCGCCAGCTTCTTCGACAGGATCGATGCCACCATCTGCTCCGGCGTATCGATCGACAGCGGCCGCTCGACTGCGATCAGCACGTCATCGGCCGGCGACAGGTTGGCATGGCCACCCCACACCAGGCATCCCTTCTCCCTGGCCACGACCTCCCGCATCTCGTCGGGGCCGAGGTCGACGCGGGCGAGCACCTCCATCGTATCGGCCGTGCCGGCAGGCGACGTGATGGCGCGCGAGGAGGTCTTGGGAATGAGCAGGCCGTGCGCCGCCACGATCGGCACCACGATCATCGACGTGCGGTTGCCCGGCACGCCGCCGATGCAGTGCTTGTCGACCACCATGCTGCCGTTCCAGCCGAGCCGGCCGCCGACCGCCGCCATGGCGCGGGTCATCGACAGCACCTCGGGCGCCGTGGTGAAGCGCGCCGAGGCAATCAGGAAGGCGGCAATCTCCATCTTCGAATAGCGATGCGCCGCGAGGTCCTCGGCAATGGCACGATAGGCCTCGGGCGACAGTTCCGCGCCGTCGATCTTGGCGCGGACATGGTCGAGGCTCGCCGGCGGCGCGGCCTGCGCGATCTCGACCCTGTCGCCTTCCGGCAGGCCGAGCTGGCGATACGCGAGCAGCGAAAGACCGAGCTCGTCCGCTCCGAGGATCCCGGGGTCGTCGACCACGTTCAGCGTGGCGACGATCCGGCGCTTGCCCCCTGTGATCTCGATGCGCGCCAGGGCAAGAAACTCCTCGGCACGGTAGACGGTACAATTCCGCGACAGGAACGCGACGGTTTCCTGGCTCGTATCGATCGCAAGCTTCTTGACGCGCAGCATGGGCTGCATCGTCTTTACTTGCCGATCCGACCGGGCGCAAAGCCCGGGCGGCTGCGGGCGCCGCCCTTCCGTCTTCATCACGGTCATCCAGAAAACGCGCAGCAACCGCGTGCTCGAAGCCCTGCGCAAGGTCGCGAGCCCGCGCGCCATGGCCGTGCGCGACGGCCGGCGTCGGCCATTCGAGGCGATCAGGCCGCTGTGGCGCAGCAGCTTCCGGACGCGAGAACGCTTAGCGCATATGCTCCCACAGGTCGCGCTCATCGTCGTGCCGGGCCTGCTCCAAGCCCTTGAAGTCGCCGCGCGACACGACCCCCAGGATCCGGCCGTTGGCGACCAGCGGCACATGGCGAAAGCCGCCGTCCCACATCAGGCGCAGCGCATCGATCGCGGTCTGCTCCGGCGACAGGGTCGCCGGGTTGGGCGTCATCGCCTCGCCGAGGCGCGTGCGCGCCGCGTCGCGGCCCTCGGCCAGCACGCGACATACCGCATCGCGCCCCGTGAAGATGCCGACCAGTCGGCCGGACTCGCCGGTCACCAGCACCGAGCCAGCTTGGCTGTCGCGCATCTGTTGGCAGGCGGCGTCGACGCTCGCCGTCTCGTTCATGATCAGCGGATGCTGCTCCAGGATGATGTCGCGAAGCTTGCGCATGGACGGCCCCTGCAGAAGGATGCTCTGTCCTTCTGCCCGCTTGCCGGCGCCGCCGACTTGATCGAGATCAACCTTATTGCAGGAACTTGAGGTACTGGCCGACGAAGTCGCAGCCGACGTCCTTGGAATAGGCGTCTATCAACTTCTTCGTGATCGGCCCCGGCGTCTTGCCGTCGGCGACGGGTGCGCCGTTGAAGCTCTTGACCGGCAGGATGCAGAGGCTGGTCGAGGTGAGGAACATCTCCTCGGCGTTGGCGGCATCGAACAGGTCGATGTCGCCGTTCGTGCACGGAATGCCGAGCTTCTTGGCCATGTCGATGGTCATCTGGCGGCTGACGCCCGGCAGCACATAGCGCTCGGACGGCGTGAACAGCTCGCCCTCGCGCACGATGAAGATGTTGCTGCCCAGGCCCTCGGCGAGGTTGCCGTGCTCGTCGAGCAGGATCGCCCAGGCGTCGGGCCGCATCGCCTTCACCGGCTTCTCGGCCATGATCATGTTGAGGTAATTGTGCGTCTTGGCGCGCGGCGACAGCATCGAGGGCGCGGTGCGCCGCGTCGTCGTGGTGATGACCTCGGCGCCGTCGCGGTAGAGCGGCGCGCGCTTGGCCAGCGGCAGCGGCAGCACCTCGATGACGACATTGGGGCCGGTATGCTCCCAGCCCTCGTCGCCCACCGCATCGACGCCGCGGCTGACGCGCTGGCCGACCCACCAGTCGCCGACCGCGGGACGCAGATGCTCGTTGCGCGCCACGACCTCCTCGCTGTGCGCCACCATCTCCTTCGGCCCGATGCCGGGATCGATCTGCAGGTAGCGCAGCGAGCGGTAGAAGCGGTCGATGTGCTCCTTGAGCCGGAACGGCTTGCCCTCGAAGGTGCGCGTCATGTCGAAGGCGCCGTCGCCGTACTTCCAGCTGCGGTCGCGGAACGGGATCATCACCTGGCCTTCCGGCATGAACTTGCCGTTGAACCAGGCAATGCGCTGATTGCTGAGCTGCTGAGCCATATCGCTTTCCTTTCTGATCAGGCGAAGGCGAAACTGCCGACGAGCGGCGCGGAGGCCGGCCGGCGCCGGCGTTTGACGGGAGCGGGCACGGCAGGCGCGATCCTGCCCGAGGCATCGGCGAGCCCTGCGACGTAGGTGAGCGCGCCGCCGATGTCGGCTTCCATCTCGCGCCGCGCCATCGCCGCGTCGTGCGTCTGCAGCGCCTTGATCAGGCGCAGCCGGCGCTCGGGCCCGCGCGGCGAGGCGACGTAGTCGGGGTAGAGCAGGTTGAGATAGGGGCCGGTCTGCAGCCACAGCCCCTCGACGATGCGCTGCAGGGTGGGCTGGCGGGCGATGGCGGCGACACGGAAGTGGAACTCGCGGATCTTCGCGCGGTCGGTCGCGAAATCGCCGTGGCGGCGCGCCGCCATCAATTCCTCGGCAATGCGGCGCAGGCGGGCGATTTGGGCGCGCGTCGCCACCCCCGCCGCCTTCTCGGCGCCCAGCCCCTCGACCGCAATCCGAAGGTCGCGCAGCTCGAGCACGCGATCGCGCGTCAGCAGCGGCACGCGCACCGAACGGTTGGGCTGCATCTCGAAGGCGCCCTCCGCCACCATCCGCCGGATCGCCTCGCGCACCGGCGTCATGCTGACGCCGAGCGAGCCCGCGATGGAGCGGAAGGTGAGCTTCTCGCCCGGCGTGAATCGGCCGGCCGTCAGCCCATCGCGCAGCTGGTCGTAGACCAGGCTGCGCAGCAACGTGTCGGCGGGCTCTCGCGGGCTCATCGGCCGGCAGCATAGCCGATGCGGTGCGAATTTGTGATCACAAATTTGGATTGCCGTCCTGCGCCGGGCGAGGCATCGTTCTTGCAGAGAGAGTTCATCCTCCTCCCCAGCTTCGCTGGGGAGGTGTCCGCGTCTTCGCGGACGGAGGGGTCATGAGTCACTCGGCTCATGACCCCTCCGTCGCCGTAAGACGGCGACACCTCCCCAGCGGAGCTGGGGAGGAGAGTGAGAACGCAGGCGCTCGCGTCCGGAAGCAGTTGAGGAAAAGCATGCGGTCCTACGCCCAGTCTATTGCGCTCTACGAGCGCACCAAGAAAAGCCTGGCCGGCGGCGTCAGCAGCAACGTGCGCTATGCCGCGACGCCCGTGCCGCTGTTCTTCGTGCGCGGCGAGGGAGCCAGGCTGTACGACGTCGATGGCAACGTGCATATCGACTACGTGCTGGGCAACGGACCGGCGATTCTCGGGCACGCACCGCAGCCGGTGATCGACGCGGTCGCCCGCTCGCTGGCCGACGGCCAGGTGTTCGCGGCCCAAACCCCGCGCGAGACCGAGCTCTCCGAGCGTCTCGTAAGGCTGCTGCCGGGCGCCGAGGTCGTGCGCTTCGCCACGTCGGGCACCGAGGCCGTGCTGATGGCCATGCGGCTCGCCCGTGCCTTCACCGGACGCGACAAGATCCTGAAGTTCGAGGGCCATTATCACGGCTGGAGCGACCAGGCCTACATCAGCGCGCGACCGCCGCTGAACGAGGCCGGGCCGGCCGACGCGCCGGTGCCGGTCGCTGGCTCGCCCGGCATGCCGGCCAGCGTGCTCGGCGACACGGTGGTCTGCGGCTGGAACGATCTCGACCTGCTGCGCCAGGCGCTGGAGCGCCACAAGGGCGAGATCGCCGGCGTCCTCATGGAACCGATGATGGTGAATGGCGGCGCCGCACCGCCCGAACCCGGCTATCTCGAAGGCGCGCGCGATCTTTGCCGCGAGCACGGCGCGCTATTCCTTTGCGATGAAGTGATCACCGGCTTCCGACTCGGGCTCAAAGGGGCACAGCACCGCTTCGGCGTGACGGCGGATCTCGCGATCTATGCCAAGGCTGTCGCCGCCGGCTTCCCGCTGGCGCTGGTCGCCGGCCGCCGCGACGTCATGAATACCCTCCTCGACAAGGGCGTGATGCATGGCGGCACCTACAACGGCAATGTCCAGAGCATGTCGGCGGCCCTGGCTGCGCTCGACGTGCTGCAAGCCGACGACGGCGCCGTCTATCGCGACCTCGAGCGGCGCGGCACGCGCCTGATGCAGGGCCTGGCCGAGCTGGCCGCCAGGCACAAGGTGCCGGCGCGGGTGCAGGGCGCGCCGGCGATCTTCCAGGTGCATTTCACCGCTGGTCCGGCGCCCAGGAACTATCGCGACGCCGTGGCGTGCGATCGCGACCGGGCGCTCGCCTTCCATCGCCTGCTGCAGGAGGAAGGCATTCGCGTCAACCAGCAGGCCAAGTTCTTCCTGTCGACCGCGCACGACGACGCGATCATCGACGAGACTCTCGCCGCTGCCGACAAAGTCATGGCCCAATTGTGAGCGACATCCGCCTCGAAGGCGTGAGCAAGCGCTACGGCTCGGTCGCAGCGGCGGACAATGTCGACCTCACGGTGGCACAGGGCGAGTTCGTCACCATCCTGGGCCCCAGCGGCTCGGGCAAAACGACGCTGCTGTCGCTGATCGCCGGCCTCACCGCACCGACCGCCGGCCGCATCTTCATCGGCGGGCGCGACGTCACCGCGGCGCCGGCGCAGCAGCGCAACATCGGCCTAGTGTTCCAGTCCTATGCCCTGTTCCCGCACATGAGCGTGCTCGAGAACGTGCTGTTCCCGCTCGGCGTGCGCAAGATCGGCGGCGCCGAGGCGCGCGGCCGCGCCATCGAGGCACTGAAGCAGGTGCGGCTCGATGGGCTCGAGAACCGTCGCCCCTCACAGCTCTCCGGCGGTCAGCAGCAGCGCGTGGCGCTGGCTCGCGCCATCGTCTTCAAGCCCGACATCCTGCTGCTCGACGAGCCGCTGGGCGCCCTCGACCGCAAGCTGCGCGAGGAGCTGCAGGTCGAGCTGAAGCAGCTCCAGCGGACCTTGGGCATCACCACCCTCCTGGTGACGCACGACCAGGAAGAGGCGCTGTCGCTCTCCGATCGCATCATGGTGCTGAACCACGGCAAGACCCAGCAGGTGGCTGGGCCGGCCGAGGCCTATCTCAAGCCCGCCAACCGCTTCGTCGCGGAATTCCTGGGCATCGCCAATTTCGTCGCCCTGCCCGACGGCGGCCAGGGGCTGGTCCGCCCCGAGCGGATAAGGCTGTCCGCCAATGGCGGTGGCAAGCCGGCGCGCATTGTCGAGGCGATCTATCTTGGGCAGATGGTGCGCTATCACCTGGCGCTGACAGGGGCGCTCGACGGCGCGCCGGCGATGGTCGCAGCCGCGCCGTTCGTCGGTCCGGCCTATAGCCCGGGGGAGCAGGTTTCAGTGTCGTGGGAGTCGGCCGATGTCTGGCCGGTAACATAGGAGGGGCAACACATGAAAAGACGGACTTTCGTCGGCGCCGCAGCGGCGCTGCCTGCGGTCGGCATTCTCTCCGGGGCAGCGCGCGCGCAGTCCAAGGAGATCCGCATGATCGAATCGGGCGGAGCGTCCGGCGAGTCGATCGAGAAGGGCTACATCGAGCCACTGTTCAAGAAGACCGGCATAAAGGTCGTGCGCGAGAGCCCGAGCTCGCTCGGCAAGCTGCGCGCCCTGGTCGAGAGCGGCCAGACCAGCACGACGCTGTTTGAGCTCGGCTCGGGCATCATGCTGCAGGCCAAGAAGCTCGGCCTGATCGAGAAAATCGACTGGGCGGCGGTCGATCCGGCGCCGATGTTCCCCGAAGCCAAGAATGAGTACGGCTTCGGCTATCAGTATTTCTCGACCATCATGGCGTGGCGCAAGGGCGTCAAGGAGCCGAAGACCTTTGCCGAGTTCTTCGACTCGAAGGCGTTCCCCGGCAAGCGCTGCCTGCCCGACTTCCCGCACTACTGCCTGCCCTTCGCGCTCCAGGCGGCCGGCGTGCCGACCGACAAGCTGTTTCCGCTCGACGTCGATCTCGCCTTCAAGAAGCTGAACGAGATCAAGAAGGACGTCGCGGTGTGGTGGAAGGCCGGCGCCCAGCCGCCGCAGCTCATGAAGGACAACGAGGTGCAGTACTCGATCTGCTGGTCGGGCCGTGTCGTCGGCGATCCGGCGTTCGGCTTGAACTTCGCCGGCGGCAAGGCCGACCTGTCGTTCTTCGGCATCGTCAAGGGCTCATCGCCCGAGAACAAGGCAGCCGGCTACAAGCTGTTCCACGAAATGTCGCTGCCGGAGAACCAAGCCAAGGCGGCCGAGGTGATTTCCTACACCGGGCCCAGCCCCAACCTCGATCCGCTGCTGCCCAAGGACAAGCTGTGGCAGTTCCCGACCTCCAAGCAGAACAAGGAAGTGCAGTATTTCGAGAACGCCGAATGGTGGGCCGACAACGGCGAGGCGGTGAACAAGAAGTGGGAAGCCTTCAAGCTCAACCTGTGAGCGCGCGCGCTCTCTTCTCCTCCTCCCCAACTTTGTTGGGGAGGTGCCCCGTCATACGGGGCGGAGGGGTCATAAGCCATGATTCATGAGCTCTCCATCATTCGTGAACCTCATGACCCCTCCGTCGGCGTAGGACGCCGACACCTCCCCAGCGAAGCTGGGGAGGAGAACGCGACCTGAATGCGCGGCAACGGTTTCGGCTTCATCGCGCCGCTGCTGGTGCTGATGCTGGTCGCCTTCAATGCGCCGCTGGCCTACATGCTGGGCCTCGCCTTCTGGGAGAAGGGGCGCGGCTTCACGCTGGAGCATTACGAGGGGCTGGTCGAAGCGCCGGTCTATCTGCGCGTGCTCGGCAACACCATGCGCATCTCGCTGATCGCCACGCTGGCCAATGTGGCGATCGGCTATCCGCTGGCGCACTGGATGCGCGGGCTGGACGATCGCGCCCGCATGATCGCCATCGCCCTTGTCGTGCTGCCCTTCTGGGTGTCGATCCTGGTCCGCACCTACGCCTGGATCGTCGTGCTGGGCAATGGCGGCCTGGTCAATCGCGGCCTGATGTGGCTCGGACTCACCGACGCGCCGGTGTCCTTCCTCTACAACGAGCTCGGCGTCACCATCGGCATGGCCAACGTGCTGCTGCCCTTCCTGGTGCTGCCGCTGTTCGCCGCCATGATCAGGATCGACGACCGCCTGCTGCAGGCCGCGGCCTCCTTGGGCGCGCCGCCGCGCACGATCTTCTGGAAGGTCTATTTCCCGCTGACGCTGCCCGCCTTGGTGGCGGGCGCACTGCTGGTCTTCATCCTCTGCCTCGGCTTCTACGTCACGCCGGCAGTGCTGGGCGGCGGGCGCGTGCCCATGATCTCCAACCTGCTCGACACGCTGATCAACCAGATCCCGCGCTGGGAGCAGGCCTCGGCGATCTCGACCATCCTGCTGATCGTCACCCTGCTGATCTTCGCGGCCTACCGCCGCCTCGACCGGAAGGCGACGTCATGAGGGCAGCCGATCTCGCGATCTTGCTCAATCCTGTCGTCCTGAGCGCAGCGAAGGACCTCATCGCCGCCAACCACAGGTCAGCGCTGCGGATTCCCTCGACAAGGAATGCCGCCCCCTTCGCAACTCCTGGCGATGAGATCCTCCGCTGCGCTCAGGATGACAGAAGAATGCTGATCGGGGTCCCGCCATGATCGGCGGCTCGCCCTGGACGCGACGGCTGCTCGCCGCCGCCGGCATCTTCGGCCTGGTGTTCCTCACCGTGCCGCTGCTGATCGTCATCCCGATGTCGTTCTCCTCGGCCAAGGCGCTGACCTTCCCGCCGCCCGGCTTCTCGCTGCGCTGGTACGAGACCTTCTTCGGCGATCCGCGCTGGATGGAGGCGATGTGGACGTCGACCTTCGTCGCCGTCGTGTCGTCGCTGGGCTCGCTGCTGCTAGGCGGCCTTGCCGCCTACGGGCTGCGCCGCGGCACGTTCCGCGGCCGCGACTGGGCCGAGGGCGACTTCATGGCGCCGCTGATCGTGCCGACCATCATCTCGGCGATCGCCTTCTATCTCGCGCTAGCCAAGACCGGCCTGCTCGGCTCGATGACCGGCCTCCTGCTGGCGCACACCGTCCTGCACATCCCCGTCGTCATGATGGTGATGGGCGTCGCGATCCGCGCCTTCGACCTGCGCATCGAGCAGGTGGCGTGGAGCCTCGGCGCCTCGTGGTGGTACACGGTGCGCAAGGTGATGCTGCCCAACCTCGCCCCGTCGGTATTCGCCGCCTGGATCTTCGCCTTCATCGGCAGCTTCGACGAGGTGATCGTCACCTCCTTCATCGCTGGCCGCTACGAGACGGTGCCGAAGAAGATGTTCACCGAGCTGATCCTCGAGGTGAACCCCACCATCACCGCCGTCGCCACCCTGCTGATCGCCTTCACCGTGCTGCTGCTCGCCGCCGTCGCCCTGATCCTGGCGCGATCGGGCAAGCTCAGGCAGACGATGGCATCGTAGGCGGCCCGCCTGTCCCGTGATTGTCACACCCTGGGCCGTTGACTTTTTGCGCCGCAGCATGAATTGTCAGACGGAATTGCTGCACTGCATCAAATCTGGGTCAAGAGCCTGATCCAGGGCATTCCACCCTTGCCCGGAGTGCTCGCGCTCCCCGTCACGAAGGATGTCTCATGAGCTCTTTTCAAGCCACCTCCGCCGGCTTTCCGTTCGCCAACCCGGACATCGCCACGCCCTGGATGGACCTCAGGCTTCCGCCGCTCACCCTGGCGACGCTGATCGAGGCCCAGCACAAGAACGCGGCCGCTCTGGGCAACGCCAACCAGGTCGTCTTCGATGGCCTGAAGACGTTGCTGCAACGCCAGGGCTCCCTGTTCACCGCCTCGGTCGAAAACAGCAGCCGGGTGACCAGCGACTTCCTCGCCGCCCAGTCGTTCGAGGAAGGAGCCGCGAAGCAGGCCGACGCTGCCCGCGACACCTACTTCTCCGTCGTTGCCCGCCTGCGTGAGCTGTCGGACATCGTGATCGACGCCAACATGGCGGCGATCGGTATCGTGAACGCGCGCATCATCGAGGCGTTCGGCGACTTCCGGGCACTGTTTGCCCCGCCGGTTTCCGCTTCCATTCCCAGCGAGGCGCCAGCCCTTCCCGCACCCGCCACCGCCGCAGAAGAAAGTTCCGCCGTCGAGCAGGCGATCCTTCCCGTCGAACCCGACCGAGCGACAGCGACCGCCGTTTCGACGATCGCGCCGCAGGCGGTTGCACCGGAGGCGGAAGCCATCGCCGCTGTTCCGACAGCATCGGCAGAGACGGTCGTACCGGAGCCGGAGCCGGAGGCCGCCACGGCCCCGCCGCCGCCGAAGGCGGCCGCGCCGTCGGCAAAGACCGCCGCCCCTCCGTCTCGCACCACCGTGCCGAAGGCTCCGCTGCCGCGTCCGCCGCGCCGCCCGACCTCCCGCGGGTAAGCCGGAAGGCCCTTCAATCCCTTCCGGGCCGCGGGCGTCGCGCATGATTCATGAGCGAGCGAGACCCTCGCGGTCCGGAAGACGATGACTCGCCGAGGCCAACAGTCGTAGGCTGTCGACCTGATGCCGACGGCACGCCTGCTTCCGCTGTTCTTCACCTGTTTCGCCTCGATCGGGTACGAGATCGCACTGACCCGGTTCTTCGCCCTGTCGAGCTGGTCGGAGTACGGATACTGGGTGATCTCTCTGGCCATGCTGGGCCTGGCGGCGAGCGGCACGGTGGCGGCCCTGGCGGCGCGGCCGCTGCTGCGGCTCGGCCAGACCGTTCTGGTGCTGCTGCCGGTGCTGGCGATGGCGGCGGCCACGATCGGCTGGCACTGGACGACCCTGGTGCCGTTCAACCCGCTCGAGCTGCAGAACCGCCAGCTGTGGAGCGGCCAGTTCGCCAACATCGCCCAATACTACGCCGCCCTCTTCCCCTTCTTCTTCCTGATCGGCCTGTACGTCTCGCTGGTCTTCGTGGTCAACGCCCGGCAGATCGGCCGCGTCTATGCCGCCGACCTGGCCGGCGCCGGGCTGGGCGCGGTGGCCGTGCTGGCGCTGATGTTCGCGGTGCCGCCGTTCGATCTCGTCGCCGCGCTGCTGCCGGCGCTGGCGCTCGCCGCCGGGCTCGAGGCCTGGGCGCACCCGGCGCGCCGTCGCTGGGTCGTCATCGCGCTCCTCGTCTTCCTGCCCTGCGAGGCGAGCCTCGTGCTGGCCAACCAGGCCCGGGTCAACGAGTTCAAGGACATCTTCGCGCCGCTCAACACGCGCGGCAGCCAGGTGGTGGCCGAGATCCGCTCGCCCAAGGGCCGCTACGAGCTGGTCGACAGCTTCGTCGAGCGGCACGAGACCGACCTGTCCAACAACGCCGGCCGGTTGGGCGTGAAGGGGCTGCCGCGCGCCTTCGGCCTGTACCATGACGGCAACCGCATCGCCGCGCTGCCGCGCGAGGGCGAGCCCGACACCGCCTATTTCACCGCGACTCTCGATTCGCTGCCCTACCGGCTGCGGCCCGGCGCGCGCACCCTGCTGCTGGGAGCGGCCGGCGGCTTCCGCCTGCACGAGGCGCGCGGCGCCGGCGCCTCGACGATCGAGGTCATCGAGCCCGACACGGTGCTGCGCAATGCCCTGATCGCCGGCCTCGGCCCCGTCGGACCGATCAACGGGGCGCTGGGGCGGCGCGTGCTCGACACCGGCCCGCTCGCCCTGGCCGGGCTGGAGCGCGACGGCGTGTTCGACGTGATCGACATCACCCGCGAGTTCCTCGCCCAGTCCGACACCAACCGCGCCGTGCTGTCGGCCGAGACGCTGGCCGCGCTCACGCGCATGCTGACGCCGAACGGCCTGCTCTCCTTCACCGTGTCGATCCGCGAGTTCCCGGTCTACGCCGTGCAGGCCATGGTGGCCTCGCACGCCGCGCTGCGCCGCGCCGGGATCGCTCGGCCGGCCCGCCATGTCGCGATCTACCGCTCGGCCTTCAACGTCCGGCTGCTGCTCTCCCCTGCCCCCTTCGACCCGGAGACGCTCGACGCCATCGCCGGCTTCTGCGATGAGCGCTCGTTCGACCTTGTCCATCTCGCTGGCCGCGATCTCTCGGCCTTGCGCGTCTACAACAGTCTCTCCCTGGTGAGCTTCGCCCCGACGGAAAGCCCGGTGGAAGGGACGATCCGCCTTGGCCCGACAGCCGGCACGCCGGCGACCGACCCTCATGCGCCGGGACCGCGCCACTCTCGTGGCGCTCTTCCTGTTGAATCCAACGAGCGCCACGGCAGTGGCGCGGTCCCGGCGATGATCGCCGACGACGCCGACCCGCTGCGCCAGGAAGCGGCTGCCGCCCTGGCCGGCCTCGGCTCGCCGTTCCATGGCTTCTTCCGGCTCCGCCCGCCGACCCTCGACCGGCCGTTCTTCACCGGCGTCCTGCCGATCGACCGGCTTGGCACCATCCTGGAGCGGGTCGAGCTGGTGCCGCGCGAGGAGCTCGCCTGGCTGGTCAATCTCGCCGTCCTGGTGCAGGCGCTGGCCCTCGGCCTCGCCGTGGCGGCGCTGCCGCTGTTCGCCCGCGGCACCTTCCGCGAGGTCAGGGGACGGCAGTTCGCCCTCGTGCTGTGCTACTTCGCGGGCCTCGGGGTGGGCTTCCTGACGCTCGAGATCTTCCTGATCGAGAAGGCCTCGCACTACCTGCAGGACCGCACCTTCGCCTTCGGCTTCGTGCTTGCCGCGATGCTGGTCTCGGCCGGCGCCGGCAGCTGGCTCGCCCAGCGCCAGGTGGCGCGGCCGCAACGCGCGCTGACCCTTGCCGTGCTGATCGCCCTGGCGTGGATCGTTCTCGCCGTCGCCGGGCTCGACCGCCTGCTCGCCGAGACGGCGGGCTGGCCGCTCGTCCTGCGCTTCCTCGTGCTGCTGTCGGTGATCGCGCCGCTCGCCCTGGCGCTCGGCATGCCGATGGCGCTGGGCTTGAGCCAGTTCGACGGCCGGTCGGTGACCCTGATGCCGTGGGCATGGGCGATCAACGGCGCCGGTTCGGTGATCGCCACGCCACTCGCCAATCTCGTCATGGTCGAGCTCGGCTACAGCGTGTTGCTGGGCCTCGCCTTCGCGCTCTATGTCGTCGTGGCGTGCAGCCTGCCCGGCCGCGGCGAGATGCGCCCCGCTCTCGCCTTCCCCGGCGCGGTGCAATAGGGCACCTTGCGCGTGGGGAGTGTGCGAGCAGGGACGGATCAATGAAGTTGCATCGTCGCGCCATGATGGCGCAGCTGCTGGCGGCGCCGGCGGTTGCCGGCGCGGGCCCAGCCTGGGCCGCCCCCGAGCCGTGGACCTTCGAGGCCTTCTCGGCCGCCATGAAGGCCAGCGGCCGGCGCCAGGTGATCACCGCCGAGCAGTGGCAAACGACCGTGGCGCGTAAGCCGCGCATGCTGGCCACCATCCACACCGTGCTGTCGCACCATTTCACGCTGGCCGATCCCGGCGTCATGCGCGCCTTCACCGAGGTGCCGCGCGAGTACTATCACTATCACTACGACGAGCAGGCCGACTTCGCCGCCGTCGCCTACGAGGAGGAGTCCAAGCCGTGGCGCATCGGCCTCGGCTCGGCGCTGTCGGACTATCGCGGGCAGGCCTACATGACGCAGCTCTGCCGGCCCCGGGCGGGCGAGAAGGCGCTCGAGATCGGCACCGGCTCGGGCTTCCAGGTCTCGATCCTCTCGCGCATCGTCGACAGGGCCTACTCGATCGAGATCGTCGAGCCGCTCGGCAAGGCGGTGGCGCCGATCTTCAAGCCGCTGGGCTACGACAACATCGAGACGCGCGTCGGCGACGGCTACTACGGCTGGCCCGAGGTCGAGGGCGGCTTCGACATCGTGATCGTCACCTGCGTCGCCCAGCACGTGCCGCCGCCGCTGCTGGAGCAGCTCAAGCCGGGCGGCCGCATGGTCATCCCGATGGGCCAGCCTTTCAAGCGCGAGCAGTTCCTCTACGTCTTCACCAAGGACGACGACGGCAAGGTTTCCTCGCGCAAGGACCTCGGCGTCTATTTCATCCCGATGACCGGCGCGATGCAGGCCAGGAAGTGACGGGCAAGGCGGGCGCCCGCTCGTCGTTCTCCCCCTCAGCATCGCCGGGGGGCCTCCAGCACGCTCGGCGCGCACCACGATGCCGAGAAAATGCCAGTTCGTCATGGCTGGGGGCGCGCCACTCGTGGGGCGCGTCTTCCCTGCGCTCAACGATGATCGAGCCACAGGAGTGGCGCGCCCCCAGCGCATTTTCATAGGCGGAGAATGAAAAGCCCGCTGCCATGTCCTCGGCGCACGCGGCCTGGATCGCATATCTGACGCCATTCCAGGAGCGGCCGAATGAGAAAGCCCCGCGGCTCTCGCCACGGGGCTTCCCTTTCTTCAGTGTGCCGGCCAGGGCATCCCTGGCGCAACGCTCGCGGCAAGCGCCGACTGGCGCCGGATCACCGCCACGCGCGGCGTCAGTCCAAGGCCTTGAGATTGTCGGCCGACATCTTGCCGCTGCGGCGATCCGAAACCAGGTCGAACTGGACCTTCTGGCCTTCGACCAGCTGGCCGAGGCCGGCGCGCTCGACGGCGCTGATATGGACGAAGGCGTCCTTGCCCCCGTCGTCGGGCTGGATGAAGCCGAAGCCCTTGGTCGCGTTGAACCACTTCACGGTTCCCGTCGTCATGGGAATCCCCTTTCGCTACATAGTCATGCTCACCCGCCCAAAGGGGTCAGGCCGTCGAATTCGCAATTGTTTCAGGATCAGGGTCGGAGGTAGGCGCCGCCACCGACAAGGGGCGCAACCAAGTCGTCAGTCCGTCTATCGACCGTTGTCCTATGGTCCGTTTCGGCCGCCATGGCAAGCGAGCCATTGCGCCTGCCGCCGCCAATACCCATGTCGACCGGATCGCGGCCCCACAAAGGACGTTCGATGATTCCGCCAGGGGATAGCGCGCGCTTGGATGGCGAGGGCCGGCCGGCCGCGGCTGCCGTCGCACAACCGCTTCCGGCGAGCCTGTGATGCGCCATCTCGGCGTGCTTCGCGGCAGCGGCCGGCTCGAATGCAAGGGAGAAGCGCTCGGCCGCGCCGACTACGAACTCGACGGATACCTCGTCCGACAAGGCGAGATCGCCGCTTCCGGCGAGATCCACATGGAGGCCGGCGCGCTCGCCGAGGCGTTCGGGCGCAATGGCCTGGTCCTGAGAACCGACGACGGCCTCGCCCTGTCGATCCGCTTCAGCGGAAAACGCCTGCCGCCTTCAAGCACCGTGGCGCACGCCGACGTCCGCGAAGGATTGCCCGCGGAGATTGCCTGGCGGCGTCGGGGCTACCCCGAGCCGTAGCCTCCCGCCTCGCCGGCACATCGAGCTCTGGCCCTGCCGCGAACCGGCGACAAGAGTCGTCAGCGCGGCGGAAATCCCTCATGCTGTCGCGGCGCGCTGGCGAACAGGCTGCGCGGCAACTCCTTGAAGAGCACGGCACCGGCCGCCGCCACACGCAGCCCGGTTCCCGCTGGTTCAATGAGGCCCAGCATCCGCAGCCTGTCGAGATCGCTGCGCCTCAGGGTTCGGATGCATCTGGCGCGAATCTAGCTCAAGAAGGTACGGGCAATCGTCCGCGCTCTCGACCGCCGGACCCGCAAGATGAATCGGCTTCTGGATCGCGACGGCGCGAGCAAGCCCGGTTGCGACGGGCCTGCTCCGCCGCGACCTCCCTGGCGCAATGCGGGCATCGAGGCCGCCGTCGAAACTTTCCATGCCCTTGGTTTCGAAGCGGCAGCTCTGTCTCTTGTTCGCAGCTGCCCTCCCGATCAGCACGCGGCAAGCTTGGCCCTCTTCGGAGAAGCCCTTCGGGAGCTCGATGGCCCGGCAGCGATGCGGCGGGCTACTTACCCCCAGCTACCTACACCACTCCACGGGGCACAACCGCGGCTTATGCGCATTGTGCGTTTCGCAATGAAATCGGCGAAGCCCGCACAGCCTGCGACCAACTTCTGGACAATGCAGAAAGCTACAGCAGCGGAGCGCTGCTCTTCATCCTGACCAGCGATCTCTAGGGAAGCGTCTGCGAGGTCGGCGGGTAGAAGAATGGGGGCTCGTCCGTTCTCCTGCTCGGGGTCCTGCTGCGGCAGCGCGATGTCGATGAACTGGTTACCGGCGCGCGAAAAGATCTCGCTCGCGCAGCCTCAGCTGGCCGCGCGCCGGAAAGCCCCAGCCGCCGACCCGCCACCCGTTGGGACTGCCCGGGCCGCAGCCGCCGCACAGGGCGAGGATCGGTGAGCCGGGCGGCCTCTTCCTCATGCCATGCGCTTCGCTCATGCCATGCACACGTCGCCATGCCCTGCGCCGCGGCGCTCACGGCAGGATCGCGTCGCCCTCGATCTCGACCTTGGCGTTGGGATCGATCAGGGCCGAGACCTGGACCAGCGTCATCGCCGGGAAGTGCCGGCCGAGCGTCGCGCCCCACGCCGCGGCAATGGCGGCGCCGGCGGCGTTGAACTCGGCGATGTCGGTGACGTAGGCGCGCAACGCTACCAGATGCGTCGGCTCCCCACCCGCCGCCTTCAGTACCGTCACGAGATTGCCGAGCGCGACGCGCCATTGCGCGCCGGCGTCGGTGCCCGCGGGAATGTGCGCCTGCCCCGGCTCGCGGCCGATCTGCCCGGCGATGCGCACGCTCTTGGTGCCGGTGGCGACGACAGCGTGCGAGAAGCCACGCGGGCGCGTCCAGCCTTCGGGCAGGACCGGCGTGTAGGCGATGTCGGATGCGGGCATGGTCGGGGTTCCTCCTGGAAGTGTTGGCGGAGCCTACTTCATCTTCGCTGACGGCGCTCCTCTGGCTCTCCTCCCCAGCGTCTTCGCTGGGAAGGTGTCCGCGCCTGCCCTGAGCGAAGCCGAAGGGTCATCGCGGACGGGAGGGGTCATAGGCCACCTCCCGTTGCTCATGACCCCGTCGCGTATGACGCGACACCTCCCCAGCGAAGACGCTGGAGACGAGAATGATCAATTGCCAACCGCCGCCGCCGGTGTGACCTTGCCGCAAACTGGAGGAGACATCGCCATGCGCGACCCGCGCGCCCTGATCGACACCGCCACCCTTGCCGCGTCGCTCGGCGATCCGTCGCTGCGCGTGTTCGATTGCACGACTTATCTCGAGCCGACGCCGGCCGGCTCGGCCGAGCCTTACGTCGCCGTGCCCGGCCGCACGACGTTCGAGGCCGGCCACGTGCCAGGCGCCGGCTTCCTCGACCTGCAGGGCGAGTTCTCCGCGACGGGCACGCATCTCCATTTCATGATGCCGCCGGTCGCGCAGCTGGAGGCGGCGTTCGGCCGCCACGGCGTCGGGCAAGGCACGCGCGTGGTGCTCTACAGCATCGGCACGATGATGTGGGCGACGCGCTTCTGGTGGATGCTGCGCGCGCTGGGGTTCGACGAAGCGGCCGTGCTCGACGGCGGCTTCGACAAGTGGAAGGCCGAGGGCCGGCCGATCGAGACCGGCGCGCCGCGCGGCTATCCCACGGCGAGCTTTGTCGCCAAGCCACGTGCCGGACTGTTCGTCGATGCCGCGGCGGTGAAGGCCGCGATCGGCCGTGCCGGCACCGTGACGGTGAACGCGCTCGGCCCGCAGTTCCATCGCGGGCTCGAGCCCAGCCGCTACGGCCGGCCGGGCCGCGTGCCGGGCAGCGTCAACGTGCCGGCCGCCACGCTGGTCGACCCCGCGACCAAGGCCTTCACCACGCTGGCCGCCGCGGCGCAAAAATTCGCGGCGCAGGGCGTGTCGAAGGACAAGCGCACGATCTGCTATTGCGGCGGCGGCATCTCGGCCACCATCGACCTGTTCCTGCTGCACCAGCTCGGCCACGACGACATCACGCTCTACGACGCCTCGATGGGCGAATGGGCGAAGACGCCGTCGCTGCCGATCGAGACCGACTGAGTCCCGGGATGCCCGGCAGTGCCTCGCTCCCTGTCCTCGCCGCGCTCGCCCTCGCCCTGGTCGTCATGACCCCTCCTCCCGCCGCACGCGCACAGACGCTGGTCGACATCGTCGACTGGTTCGCCAAGGCCGCAAGCGAGCGCGGCGCCGGCCTCGCCCGCAAGACCCGACCGGTCGACGCGCGGCCGGCCCGGCCGGGCGAGATCGTGGTCACGATGATCAAGGGCGAAGGCAAGGAGACCGAGAGCCCGCCGGCCGCGTCGGGCGACTGGGTGGTGCGCAACCGTTGCCCCGAGACCGGCAACGAGGAGATCCTGGTGCGCGCCGCGACCTTTGCCCAGCGCTATGACGGCCCGGTCGGCGCCGCCGATGCCGCGGGCTGGCTGACCTATCGCCCGCGCGGCAACCCGATGCGCTTCGTCACGGTGACGGAGGGCGACGGCAGCTTCCGCTTCACCGCGCCGTGGGGCGAGACCATGGTCGCCCGGCCGGGCGACCTGATCGTGCAGAATCCGGATAGCGCGAAGGACACCTATCGCATCGCCAAGGCGGCCTTCGTCTGCACCTACGAGGTGATGAACGAGCCGCGACGGTGAATGCCCACGCCCGTCCTTCTGTCATCCTGAGCGAGCGACGGATCTCATCGCCGCCAAATACAGAGTTCTCGGTTGCCAACGGCGATGGGGTCCTTCGCTTACGGCGCTTGCTTTGCAAGCGCCTGGCTCAGAACGACATGATCACTGCTGCAGCACGCCCAGCCCCTTCAGCCTGGCGATCTCCTCGGCCGAGTAGCCCGCCTCGCGCAGCAGCGCTTCCGAATGTTGCCCGACCGACGGGGCGCGCGCCGGTGCGACCTTGGTCGCGCCGTCGAGATGGAACGGGCTCGACACGGTGAAGCCGCCGCCGTCGGCGAACGGGACCAGCGCGCCGATCGCACGGGCCTGGGCGTCGTCGGCCGCCTCGTTGACCGAGGCTACCGGCCCGAACGTCACGCCGGCGCGCTCGAGGATGACCCGCCAGTCGTCGAGGTCGCGCTTGGCGAAGATCGCCTCGAGGATCCCGGTCAGCACCTGGGCGTTGGCGCGCCGCGCCAGCGGCGTCTCGAAGCGCGGGTCGGCTGCCAGGTGCTCGGCCTCGATCGCCTTCAGGAAGCCGGCGAGCTGGCGCGCCTCGTTGTGCAGCGCCATCAGGAACCAGCGCCCGTCGCGGCAGCGATAGTGGTTGGCGAGCGCGCTCGGCGTCTCCTTGCGCGGCGGGCGGTGCGCGACGTGCTCGCCGAACAGGCGGTTCTGCACGTAGCAGCCGTTGGCCCACAGGCCGTTCTGCAGGAGCGAGGTCTGCGCCACGCCGCCCTTGCCGGTGCGCTCGCGCCGGTAGAGCGCGGTCACGATGGCGGCGTAGAGCGCGGTCGCGGTCGGATGGTCGCCCATGCCCGGCATGGAGCGCACCGGCTCGGCCTCGGCGCCGGTCCGCACCATGTCCATCAGACCGGTGCGCGCCCAGTAGGCGGTGGCGTCGAAGCCGGTGCGCGCCGCCTCCTCGCCGGCCTCGCCGTAGGCCGAGATCGAGCCGTAGACCAGCCGCGGGTTGACCGCCAGCAGGTCGGCGGCGGCGATCTTCAGGCGCTCGCGCACCGGCAGCGGGAAGTTGGTGATGAAGACGTCGGCCCGGGCGATCAGGCGGTGCAGCACGGCGAGCCCTTCGACCGGCTTGAGATCGATCGCCAGGCTGCGCTTGTTGCGCGACGTCAGCTGCCACCAGTAGTCGGTCACCTTGCCGGGCACCGGCACCGCGGCGCGCCACGGATCGCCGGCGCCGGGCGGCTCGAGCTTGATCACCTCGGCGCCGAAATCCGAGAGGATCGTCGCCGCCGCCGGACCCGCGATCCAGCTCGCGCAGTCGATGACCCGCAGGCCTGAGAAGATGCCGTCAACCATCGGGAGTTACCCTCGTGAGGATGCAATCACGCCACATAAACGCCGTCGTCGCCGCGCCAACTGTGTCACGCCATGGACTGTCCTGACAGAGCTCACGACATCGTCCGCGCGCTGGACGAAAGCGGCCATCGCCATTCCCGGCAGCGCACCCTCGGCAGCCTGCCCTTTTCGGGAGACGAGCCTGCCCCGCGGCGCAGTTTACAGGCCATTCCACTGATGCATGATAGCCGGGTGCCCGGTCGCGTCAGGTATCCCGATCTTGCCGGCAGACAGGGGCCAGCCGGCAGGCAGCGGCCACGGCCAGGCCTATCGGTGCGATTTCTGCCCACGATGACGTGCTCTGCCATGGTGACGAACTCTGAAAGGGGACCAGCACGATGCCCACTCAAGTCGTGAATACGGCGCAACTGGCGTGCAGCTTCGGGGCGGCGCCCTCGGCGCTCACCGTGCTGCCGGTCAACCGGGTCAAGTGCGGCAACCAGCCGGCCGCCAACATCATGGACCACCAGCCCAACGTCAACATCATGCCGTTCGGCATGTGCGCGGCCCCGACCAACCCGCAGGTCATCGCCGCCACCTCGGCGGCGCTGGGCGTGTTCACGCCGCAGCCCTGCGTGCCGGTCACGCCCGCGCCCTGGGTGCCGGGCGCGGTGACGGTGATGATCGCCAACCAGCCGGCGCTCGACAACGTCTCGAAATGCAATTGCACCTGGCTGGGCATCATCTCGGTCGTGATGCCGGGACAGCTGCAGACCAACATACCGTGAATCCCGGCCGTGATCTTGGCCGTGAGCCCCGGCCCATGCGTCGGGCCGTGCGGGAGCGATGATGGCGGCGGGGGAGATGTTTGATGGCCGATAGTCCGCAAAAAGACGCGTTGATCCAGTTCGAGATGCCGGTGCTCGAGGACCGGGACAAGCTGCTGGTGACCGGCGTCGTCGGCCAGGAGGCGATTTCCCGGCCGTTCGTCTACACGCTGTCGCTGGTGTCGAAGGACAAGGACATCGAGCCCGCCCAGATGCTCGGCAAGTTCGCCGGCTTTCGCATCCGGCGGCGCGAAGCCGACGTGATCAAGGAGACCCGCGGCTTCAGCGGCTTCATCGCCTCCTTCTCGCGCGGCGAGCTGCTGGCGCCACGGCGCGAGTTCCGCGTCTATACGATGCGCCTGGTGTCGGCCCTGTCCCTGCTCGACCAGGGCACGAACTATCGCATCTTCCAGGACAAGGATGTCCTGCAGATCATCGACGCCGTGCTGAAGGACGCCCAGCAGGAAAGGTTCAGCAACCGTTTCACGCTGGATTTCTCCATGCCCATCCAGTCGAGCGAGAAATACCCGCCACTGCAGTTCTGCGTCCAGTACAACGAGACCGATTTCAACTTCATTTCCCGGCTGATGGAGCAGCACGGCCTGCACTATTTCTTCGAGCAGACCGACACGAGCCACAAGCTGTTCATCGTCGACGGCCCGCCCTACAAGAATAATCCGGCCTCGCCGGTGGCGTTCATCGGCGGCGCGAAGAATGCCCGCGGCGCGATCGGCGACGGCTGGAAGCACAATTTCGATCCGCAGCTGGAGAACTGGGTCTATCGCGACCGCGAGTACCGCAACATCCCGGCGCTGTCGGAAGACAACCGGGAGACCGTCATTCCCGAGGTCAAGGCGGCGATGCAGGGCGAGCAGTTCGTGTATCCCGGCGGCTACGCGACGCTCACCACCCAGGGGCAGACGGCGAACTACGTCAAAGGCCTGGTGCGGACCCGGATGGAGGAGGAGGAAACCCGCTACGACACGTTCACCGGCAGCTCGTTCAACGTGCCGTTCGCGGCCGGCACGCGCATCAAGATCATCACGGTCGCCGAGCAGCCCGCCAAGGAACGCATCCCCAACGAGCTCGAGAAGGAATACCTGCTGACCTCGGTGTCGTTCACGGCGACCGAGGCGAGCTTCACCCAGGAAACGACCGCCGAGATCCTGCTGCGGGTGCTGAAGAGCGCGGCGGAGGCCGGTGGCGAGGCCGGTCTCGGAGCGCTGACACAGTCAGCCAAGGCCAACCTTCCCGACGTCAACAAGACGATCAACGAGCTGCCCCGGCTGGGCAGCCTCATCGGCAGCTTCTTCGGCGGCTTCGCCGGCGTGGCCGTCGCCGCGGCGGCTGAGATCCTGAAACCGCATCTCTCCGACATCCCGATCATCGGGATCTTCTTCAAGAAGGCGAAGCCGCCGCCGGCCTACAACAACACCTTCACCGCCGTGCCGATCATCAACGGCCGGCAATACCGCTCGCCCAGCATCACCAAGAAGCCGCGCGTTCCGGGGCCGCAGACGGCGACCGTGTTCGGCGCCACCGACGAGGACGTCGCGACCGACGAGCTCGGCCGGGTCAAGGTCAAGTTCGACTGGGACCGCACCGGCACGGGCGGCCCGAGAAAGCCGGTGACCAATTCCTGCTTCATCCGCGTCGCCCAGCCGTGGGCGGGCCCCAAATGGGGCATGCAGTTCCTGCCGCGCGTCGGCGAGGAGGTGCTGGTCGATTTCATCGACGGCGATCCCGACCGGCCGCTGATCACCGGCCGCGTCTTCAACGCCGCACACAATTATCCGCTCGACCTGCCGAAGTTCCGCCTGCGCTCCGGCATCAAGACCCGCACGGTGCCGCTCGCCACCAACGACAAGGCCAAGTTCCACATGATGCGGTTCGACGACACCGCGGGCAAGGAGCAGCTGCTGCTGCGCAGCCAGGGTCGCACCGACGTCACCTCGTTCGGCACCTACTACGAGACGGTGCATTCGACCCTGCATTCGCTGATCGGCGGCAAGGACCCCGAGACCGGCAAGTCGGGCGGCTCGCTGATCGTGACGGTCGGCGGCGAGCACGACCAGCACATCATGCAGGACCAGTACGAGGGCATCGACTCCAAGTTCCAGCTGACCGTGAAGGCCGACGTGGCGCACGACCTGCAGGCCAAGTACGAGACCGTCGTCGGCACCAAGGCGACCCTGAACGCGCAGGAGGTGGTGGTCGAGGCGTCGCAGAAGATCACCCTGAAGGTCGGCGCCAGCTTCGTCGTGGTCAGTCCGGCCGGCGTGCACATCAACGGCGCCATGGTGAACATCAACTCGGGCGGCTCGCCCGGCAGCACGGTGAGCCTGACGATGACCGACCCGCTGGATGCCGCCCGGGCCGATCCGGGCGACCCGCAGGATTTCATCGAGAAGCACCCGCCCTGGAAAGGCGGCGGCGCGCGCCGGACCCATACCGCCAACGCGCATCACGGATTGACGGTCACCGCCAACAAGGACGGCACCCTGCAGGTCGGCAGGGGCATCAAGGTGGGGGGCGATCAAAAATACCAGGATACGGTGGTGTCGCAGCTCGCGCAGATCAACGACACCAAGATGGGAAATGCGCTGATCACCGACTACCAGGCCACTGACAAGACGATGACGATCCAGCCGGCGAACCCGCCATTCAGCCCGCCGAACGCCGAGGAGTCGCCGGCCAACTGGGACAACTCCGAGAACGGCAAGGGAACGGATTCGACCGTCAAATACAATCCCGACCAATGGCCCAATCCAACGAACGCTCCCGACGTGCCCGGCGACGCGATCCTTTTCCACGAAATGACCCATTCCAAGCACGGCGCGCACGGCACGCAAGACCACACGGCCCGCACCGACGGCTTCGACAACCAGGAGGAATTCAATACGATCCAGGATGAAAACAAGTATCGCGACGAGCGCGGTGTGCGTCGCCGCACTGATCATCAGACTTTCTAGTGCGGTCCTCGGCGCGCCCGGGCCGACCACGCCGCGACAGGAGACCCTTGCGATGACCAATGCAACCGACGCCGAGCCCGGCGTTACCCTGAGCTGCCAGCCCACGCGCGACGGCGACGTGCTGGTGTTCCCCTACACGCTCACCAACAACACGGGCGGCGACATCTACGTGCTGGATGCCTTGCCCGAGTTCGACGCGGCGACCGGCCAGGCGCGCGTCAACCTCAACACCGCCGTGATCGCCCTCGGCGAGGACGGCTTCGCCCATATCCTGAGAGGCATCGCCCCTTTGCCGAGGAAGCGCAATGTGGCGGTTCGGATCATTCCGCTGGCGACCAAGCTCCCGAACGGTGCGGCGCTGGAACGGCGTTTCACGGCCAACGAACCGCTTCACGAGACCGGGCCCTACCATCCCGATCTGCTGCTCTCGCAATACCGCCTGCGCGACATCAAGGGCGTGATCCTGACCGCGCACTACCTCCCCGCCTCGGCCGAAGGCTTCGGCGCCGCGCCGGTCGATTTCGCGCCCGACCTGTTCCGCGTCTTCGCCAAGAACACGGTCGGCTCGACTCGCGCCGTCTCCTGCCAGATGCCGGCCCGCGGCCTCAACATCCTGGTCCGCACCGACGATTTCCCGCGGCCGTGACGGCCGTTCAGATGTGCAGAGTTGGTGGCTTCTCACGCCGGCCGCACGAGCGCTAACGTCCGTCCCTTGTCGGATACGAGCTGGTCCTCTCGAGCACGCCGCCGGACAGCGCCGGCGGTGAGGCCAGCGAACCGCGCGACGGCCAACCGCAGGACGGCCAGCGGGCGGCCTTCTCGCCTTACGATCCGCCATCGTGGCCAGCGCCGGCGTCGGCGCCGCCGCCGTTCGAGCTGGCGTGGGGGACCTGGCTGAACGCGCCGGCGCCCAAGCCGCAGCTGCCGATCCCGCCGCCGGCCCTCTCGTCGATCCTCGTGCGCGCGCCGGCGCCGGACCGGACCGGCGGACGCGAAGGCGCGCCGCCGCCCGCCCCCAGGGTCCCGCCCGGCCACCGCGGCCAGAAAAAGACCCTCACCCGTTCAAGTCCGCACGTGTACGGACCGCTGGCCGCCAACGAGGTGGTGGAGTTCGAGACCGCCACCGATGTTTCCGCTCTGCTGAAGGAGCGGCCGTGCGAATTCGCGGTCTCCCAGTCCTTCACGGCGTCGGTGGTGAAGCTGAAGCCGTACGTCGTCCCCAGCGGGTCGCTCTATTTCGGCTCCGCGGGATCGGGGCTGCGCGCGTCGCTCCGCTTCTGGGACACGCCGATCAAAGAGTGGATGTGGAAGCACATGGCCGGTGAAGCCAATTCCACCGGGCGCCTCACGATCGCGCCGTCCTTCGTCTCCAGCCTGATGTGGGACTATGTCAGCAAGCACAGCGAGTTCGGCGTCTACGGCGGCCTGCGCATCGAAGGCAGCTGGAGCAAATCCTGGGAAGGTCGGCGCGGACGAGAGCGGTCGCTCACCATGTTTGCCGGCATGGCGGCCCACGCCGTGTTCCTGAGCGAGCTCGGCCCGCGAGGCTGGAGCAAGATGCACCCGCACGGCGGCGAAATCAGCTTCTCGCTGGGATTCAGATTCGGCCCCTGGGGGGCCAATCATTGATCGGCGACGGAGTGCTCATGCTGGCCCCCTCCTTGGGCGAAAACTCCGACACCTCCCCAAGCGAAGCTTGGAGATCACTTATCCTTCGCCGCCCGCTCGCTGATCGCGTCGGCGTCGGCGGCCAGCAGCAGGCGCTCCTCGACCAGCCACAGCGCCGCCTGGCGCACCGCGGCGGCGTAGGCCTCCGGCGTCGGATAGCGCTCCTCGAGCGAGGGCCGCGGATCGCCGTTGCGCTCGCGCTCGGCGCGGGTGGCGGCGAGCGGCCACACGCCGCCCAGCAGCGGGCAGAGCGACCCTGGGCCAAAGCCTTCGGCGCGCGGGTTCCAGCCGGTGTAGGTGGCGCGCGGCACCTCGACCGCCGGCATGCGGATGCCGGCCACCGCCATGCCGTCGGGATTGGCGAGCGGCACCAGCACGGTGTAGCGGCCGAGCTCGCGCGGCGGGTCGCCGCCGGGCACCCCGCCAGGAACGCCCCCCGTGTCGACCTTGGCCGCCGGCACGTGCAGGCTCTGGTAGGCGAGGCCCGGGATGTTGGGCACCGCCTTGTCCGGCGCCACCAGGGTGCCGTGGGTGCGGCTCGGCGTGCGGCTGGCCGGCGGAGATGCGTCCTCGCGCACCCAGCCGTCGAGCGCCGACAAGAGCGCGCGCATCGGCGCGCCGGCATGCAGCGGATTGACCGGCAGGGCGCAGACCTCGCTCTTGCGCACCTCGGCGCGCGGCGCCGAGAAGTGCGGCGTGCCGGCGATCATGTAGGCGCGCACGTCGTCGGGCAGGACGAGGTCGCGGCCGGCCGGGTCAGTCACCACCAGCGAGGCGCGCGACGACCAGTATTCGTACTCGGTGTCGGTCTGCATCACCTTGGGGCAGGTGCCTGACGCGCGGCAGCGCCGCATCAGGCCGTCCTGCACGCCGCTCACCGGATCGGTCGTGTCGGCATAGGTGAAGGGGAAGGCGTCGGCCGGCCAGGCGACGTCGCGCGGATAGCGTGGCGCGCGGCCGGGCTGGGCGAAGCGGCTGTTGCCGTAGAGCCGCCGGCCGCCCGCGACATGCGGCATCATGCCGTCGAACACGCGCCGCCCCTCCAAGTCCTCGTTGAAGCCGAGATAGAGGTAGTCGCGCACGTAGCGCCCGCTTTGCGACACGCCGAACAGGTGGCTGCGCCGGACCTGGCCGGCGAGCGGATTGGCGGCGCCCGCCTCGTGGCGCAGGAAGCTCGCGACGTCGCGCAGGGCGGCGAAGCCCAGCCCGACCACGCCGGGATCCTTGGCCGTATAGGTGATCTCGTAGATCGCCCCGGCATCGAAGCCGGCTGGCCGCGTGATCTCGAGCTTGCCATCCTCGAGCAGGCGCCATGACAGGCCGGCCGGCGACTGGCGCGCGGCCTCCCAGCCCGCGCGCACGGTGACCTTGAGGCTCTTGGCATCGGCCACCGGCCAGGGCAGCGCCGTGGTGGCCGGGCTCTTCAGATGATCGAACACCACCTCGTCGCGCACCGGGCCGGTGACGCCCGCCAGCACCGGCACGCGCAAGGCGAGCTGCCCGGGCTGCGAGGGAATGTCGGCCTGCCAGCCGACCCATGCCAGGGTGTAGCCCTCGCGGAACAGGAAGCCGTTGCCGGCCGCCTCCGCCGTCAGAGCCGGCGGCCCCTTGGCGGCGACCGCCTCGGCGAACAGGTGCAGCATCAGCTCGCGGCCGCGATTGGGCGCCTCGACCACCACAGCCCCGTTGGCGCGCGAAGACTCGGCGGGGCGCAGGATGAAGACGTCGGCCACCGCCTCGACCCGGCCCTGCGCATTGCGCGGCGCCTGGTCGAGGTCGGCGATCACGGCATTGCGCCGGTCGGCCGGATCGACGGCCAGGGCGGCGCGCGCGGTGATGCGCTCGTAGGCCCCGACCGTGCCGAAGCTTGCGCCGCCGAAGGCCGGCCCGCGCTCCAGGATCTCGAACCGCGCGACCTCGGCCTGCGCCGGGGCGATCAGCGCCAAGCCGAGAGAGACCAACCCCAGACTGGCCACGCCGTGGCTGACCAGCCCGATACTGGCCAGCCCGATACTGGCCAGCAGCCGCACCGCGATGGGCTTCATGATCGTTTCCTCCGTTCGCGCGCCATGTGCGTTCGCGCCCCATGTGCGTTCGCGCCCAGTGTGGCATCGCGCGGAGATAGCGGCCAGTTGTGAGCGATCGGGCGGGCGCCCGAGCCCGCGAGCCCGCCCGTCACGTCGCGCTGGCCGCCCCCTCGGCGCCCGCCCTGCCCGGCATCGCCCCGTGACGCACGGTATGCGCCTGGCCGCCATACTCGAAATGCACCTCGACGTCGCGCACGTCGGCGGCGCGGCGATCGACCGTCGCCGCGTCGCCGGCGGGCGTGCCCTCGCCTTGCGCCACCCAGACGCAGTGCCGCCGAACCGCCAGGCTGTCGCACGTCAGCTTGAAATAGCCCGGCGACGTCTCGGCGGTCGCGCCGAACGCCGCCGGATCGACGCCGCCATTGAACAGGCAGCTGAGGTTGCGCGGCTGCTCGGCGTCGGCGCCGCGCCGCCAGCGGAAGCCGCGCCACGTCGCCGGCTTCCACCAGATCGGCCGCGTCGCCACCTTGCGCTCGCTGCTGAGCGCGACCCCGGCCTCGTGGAAGAACACCAGCCGGGTCCTGATCGTCGAGACGATCAGGCGATCGTTGCCGCCGTTGGCGTAGAATACCCGGCTCGTCATGGGTCGTGGTCCCGAGTGTCTCATGGCGTTGAAACGGAGTGTCTTCGAGAGTAGCCCCATTCCTTGCGCCCGTGAGATGTGGCCGAGGATAGTCGAACGAGCTTCTGGCTCAAAACGGCCCCCCGGATGGCAAAGCTTCCCGCCGCGGGTCATCGCCTCGCCCGTCCCGCTGTTCAACGACACGGCGGCTGCAATCCGAGCGGAAATGTTGAGCTTTCCTGGCGTCGAACCTATGGTGATGCGGGGTGGGTGACGACGATAGGACGCTTGCACGGCGATGCCTGATCACGACGTAGAGGGGGACGGCCATGACGGCGACTTCCTGGGAGCCCTCCCTGCCGGCACACGATTGCAACGCTATGAGCTGATCTCCGTCCTGGGGCATGGTCAGTTCGGCATCACCTATCTTGCCCGCGACACGGAACTGGGGCGCGAGGTCGCGATCAAGGAGTACCTGCCGATCGCCCTGGCCCTGCGCAAGGGCGGGACGACCGTCGCGCCGCGCTCGTCGGCCCTGAAGGCGGACTTCATCTGGGGCCGCGAGCGCTTCCTGGAAGAGGCCCGCACGCTCGCGACGCTCGATCATGTGCCGGCCGTCGTTCATGCCTTCGACTTCATGGAAGCCAATGGCACGGCGTACATGGTGATGGCGCTGCTGCGCGGCGACACGCTCGAGGAGCGTCTGCACCGCGACGGGAAGCTGCCGGGGCCGATCGTCGAACGGATCCTGGGGCGACTGCTCGACGGATTGCAGGAGGTTCACAAGGCCGGCTTCCTCCACCGCGACATCAAGCCGGCCAACATCATCCTCGATGCAGCGAACGATCCGACCCTGATCGATTTCGGGGCCGCGCGGATTTCCCTGGCCGGCCGGACGGCGGCCATGACGGCGATCTTCACGCCCCGCTATGCCGCCGTGGAGCAGGAGGACTTCGCCGGCAAGCTGGGACCGTGGACCGACATCTACTGCCTGTCGGCGACCCTCTACCACGCGATCACCGGCCAATCGCCGCCGCGCGCGATCACCCGCGCGCTGAACGATGTCTACAAGCCGCTGGTCGAGCTCGCGCCGGCAGGCTTCACGCATCGCCTGTTGGCGGCCATCGACTGGGGACTGGCCCTTCGGCCCGAGGACCGTCCGCAATCGATCGCCAGCTGGCGGCTGGCGTTGACGACAGCCGAGCCTTCCCATGACCGTGCCGCCGCGGATGACGACGGCAACGCAACGATCATTGGCCCGCACAGGCGGTCCCAGGCCGCATCGAGGCCGGTAACCGGCGTCCCTGCATCCACACTGCCTGTCGTTCCGCCGATCCCGCCTCCATCCGCCCCGACGCCTGTACCACCGCCGCCCGGCGTCCCGGCAGCGCCGCCGCCCGCGCGACGCCGCGGCGTCCTGTTTGCCGCGATCGCGCTGGCGCTCATCCTCCTGCCCGCCGGGGCGTATTGGGCCCTGAGGGCTGGGCTGGTGCCGGCGGCGGCCGTGGATCCGAAGCCCGCGCAAGTGGCGAAGCCCAGCGCCGAGGAGGAAGCACGACGAAAGGCGGAGACCGAGGCAGCGGCCAAGGCCGAAGTCACGCGGCGGGCACGGGAAGAAGGCGGCACGGAGGGCGGCGCAGTCGACATCATCGAGAGAGGGAACGAAGAGGCGAGACAGAAGGCAGAGCAGGACGCCCGCCAAAGGACCGCCGGCGCGACAGCGGCCGCCACGGCCGGCGACGAGGATGCGGCCCGCAAACCCACGGATCTCGACGTGATCAGGGCGCGTGGCATGGTGCTCTGCGGGGTCTCGTTCGGGATCGCGGGCTTCTCGGTGCAGAGCAGCCAGGGCAAGTGGAGCGGCCTCGACGTCGACACGTGCCGCGCCGTCGCGGCGGCGATCTTCGGCGATGCCGACAAGGTGAAGTTCGTGCCGACGACGGCGCAGCTGCGCTTCGTCGCCCTGCTGTCGCGGGACATCGACCTGCTGGCGCGCGCGACCATCTGGACGCTGACGCGCGACACCGCGCTTGGCTTCGACTTCGTCGGCATCAACTACTACGACGGACAGGCCTTCATGGTGAGCAAGAAGCTCGGCGTGAAGAGTGCGAAGGAGCTGAACGGCGCCACGATCTGCGTGCAGCCCGGCACCACCACCGAGTCGAACCTCTCCGAGTACTTCCGGGCCAACGGGATGACCTACAAGCCGGTCGTCATCGAGAAGGTCGAGGAGATCGGCGCGGCCTTCTTCGCCGGTCTCTGCGACGTGCTCACCTACGACGGCTCGAGCCTCTACTCGACCCGCGCCGTCCATGCGCCCCACCCGGATGACTACATCATCCTGCCCGAGATCATCTCCAAGGAGCCGCAAGGTCTGGCGGTGCGCCACGGCTACACTCAATTCGCCGACCTCGTGCGCTGGACGCTGCGCGCCATGATCGCCGCCGAGGAATACGGCATCACCTCGGCGAACGTCGACGAGATGCTGAACAGCGAGGACCCGGCGATCAGGCGCATCCTCGGCGTGACGCCGGGCCTCGGCGAGGCGCTCGGGGTCGACGAGCGGTGGGTCTACAACATCGTCAAGCAGGTCGGTAACTACGGCGAGGTCTTCGCGCGCGATCTCGGCCAGGGCTCGCCGCTCAAGATCGATCGCGGCCTCAACAACCTGTGGACCAAAGGCGGCCTGCACTATTCGCCGCCGTTTCGCTGACTCGGGGATCGGGTGACGCGACCGCGCCTTCACGCCCGATCGAGCGCCCGCCCGGGTCGCATCGCGACTCAGATTCATGAGCGAGCGAGACGCTCGCGGTCCGCAAGAGCATGACCTTGATCCCTCGCTGCGCTTCCTTTCGAAGCGATCACGCTGCGGTCAGACCCCGGACTTGTCGACCCCGAACAAGCTCTTGAAATCGCCCGGCTTGATCTTCTTGGTCGCTTCGAACAGGCGGGCCGCGTCCATCGACTTGTCGAGCCACGGGAGGGACGGAAATGCAGCGTTGAGGTTGCACGCCTTCACGAGGACATTGGCGATCGTTCCCTTTTGCTGATCTGCCGGGTTCGACCGGAAGTACTCGTAGTATGCCGTGCTGGCGCGAGCAGCCTGGATGGCTTTCTCGCCAGCCGGATTTATCCGGTATATCTCGTACAGCTCGTGTCCCAGGCCGCCTTCCACCAAAGGATATTTGGTTCGCAACTCGCGTGCCTTGTCCTCGCCAAAGGCATTGACGAACTCTTTCTTCGATTTCGCGTACATCATGTTCATGTAATTGACCTGGACCTCTCCGGTGAACGAGCCGTCCGTCACGAAAACGGTGTAGCCGGAGTAGCCGCACGCATTGTCTTTCGGCTCGACGCTCTTCGCCTCCTTTTCGACGAAGCCATTCACGCCGCCCCTGATCCTGTCGAAGAAATACCGCACCAGCCAGTAGGGCCTGTCCTCCGGTTGCACCGGGTGCTCCATCGCCAGTGTGCAGCGGGCGATGTCCTTGATCTTGCTCCAATCGCCTTTGTATTCCTTCCAGACCTTGACCTCGGTTTCCGGGAACTTCTTTTCGCCTCCGAGGGTGCGGATGAAATCTTCTCCGGGAACATGCGTCTCCGCGCCGGGGGGTGCAACCAGGAGACGAACGGGCTGTCCGAGCACCCAGGCGAGCTGCTCGCGGACGTGCTCCGCCGCTTCGAGCAGCCGGTTCTGCATGCGGCTGTCCAGGAGGTCCGCATACGGCTTCGTTGCCTCCCTGGCCTTCTCGGCAGGCATCAAGGGATGGGTGCCCTTCCAGCCGCGCAGATCGGACGACATGAATGGATTCTTGGTCACGGAAACTCTCCCCGGCAGCCATTCCTCGCAGGCATGATAGCGATGGCATTGCCGAAAGTCGCGAACAGTCCAATCCACTTTGAGAAAGGAAAGTGGTCCGACCACTGCCGCTGTGCCGGCCGCGCGACGTCACTCCACGCCTTCTGTCGGAGACAGTCGATGTGCTGGCGCGCACGACCAAGAGGCACCGCAGTTTCGGTGAAGCGACGCTTGGGAAGAGAGACTCGTGCTTGTCGTCACCCTCGCACGGTCCGGGTTTACCCGCACGGGAACCAGCGCCGCCAGGGTACGTTTTCAGGCCATATCGGCGCTGGGTTTCTTCGACGAGATGGTCTCGCGTCACCGCCTCGGGCACGTCGGCTCTTCAAGCGCCTCGTTGGCCGATCTCGCGGGCTTCCAGTTCCGGAGGACCGGGCAGCGCGGCGATATTCTGGCGCGAGGTCGCCAACAGGAGGACGTTGTCTCTCATCCCGATCGCCCTGCTGATGATTGCAGGCGCCAGTCTGGCCGTGATCGTCGTTGTCGCTCACCGCGAATTGGCAAAGCGGCGGGATCGTTCCTGACGTCGAAAGCGTGGCCTGCTGTCCATAGCCACAGCCCGGAACCGGCAAAATCACCGCAAAGCCCGTCGACCGAAACCATGCTGGAAGATCGTCGGATCGCCATCCGCGGTCGGCAGCACCCGCTGCGCCGCTCGCTCGAATATCGGCGCCAGCACGCAGGCCTGGTTGCACGACGCAGGCAGACATCGCGCGCCAGAGCGCGGCCGATGACCTCAAGGCGCGCAGGAGCGCCGCCGCCTATGCTCACCGTGTCCGGAGACAAACCGGGCTGAGCCAGGCCGCCTTTGCCGAGCGCATCGGCGTGCCGATCGATACGATCCGCAACCGGGAGCAAGGCAAGCGCCTCCCCGCCGGTCCGGCAAAGGCTTTGCTGAAGATCATCCATCAGGCGCCCGAGGCGGCCTTGGCCGCCCTCGAGTAAGCCACGCTGGCCGCGCCGTCCCGCCCTCACCCCGCCCGCGCCCGCCGCTTGGGCCACAGCCCGAGCACCAGCAGCACCACCGCCACCACCGCAAACCCCGTCGACAGGGTGCTGTGAAAGAAGATCGTCGGATCGCCGTCCGAGATCGCCAGTGCCTGGCGCACCGAGCGCTCGAAGATCGGCCCCAGCACGTAGGCCAGGATGACGATGCCCAGGTCGAAGCCGTGCCGCCGCAGGCCATAGCCCACGAAGCCGAACAGCACGGCGATCGCCACGTCGACCGGGTTGCTGCTCGAGGAATAGACGCCGATCAGGCAGACCACCAGGATCATCGGCGTCAGGTAGGCGCGCGGGATCTGCAGGATGCGCACGAACAGGCCGACCAGCGGCAGGTTCAGGATCAGCAGCATCACGTTGCCGATATACATGCTGGCGACGACGCCCCAGAAGACCTGCGGCTGGCGCTCCAGGATGGTCGGGCCCGGCGTCACGCCATGGATGATGAAGGCGCCGAGCAGCAGCGCCGTGATGGCGTTCGCCGGGATGCCCATGCAGAGCAGCGGCACGAAGGCGCCGGCGGTCCCCGCATTGTTCGCGGACTCCGGCCCGGCCACGCCCTCGACCGCGCCCTTGCCGAACTCCTCGGGATGGCGCGACAGCTTGCGCTCCATGGCGTACGACAGGAACGAAGCCAGCACCGCGCCGCCGCCCGGCAGCAGCCCGACCAGGAACCCCAGCGCGGTGCCGCGCAGCGTCGGCCCGACCGAGCGCCGCGCCTCTTCGCGCGACGGCAGGAAGCCCAGCACGCCCGACGGCGCCGGCAGGATCTTCATCTCCTCGGCCGTCTGGCGCGCCATGAACAGCACCTCGGAGAGGCCGAACAGGCCGATCGCCAGCGGCACCAGGTTGACGCCGTCGCCCAGCGCCACAATGCCGAAGGTGAGCCTGGGCGTCATGCTGATCGGGTCGCTGCCCACCGTCCCAAGCAGCAGGCCGAACGCCGCCATCAGCAGCGCCCGCGCCAGCGAGCCCGACGACATGTAGGTGACCATGGTGAGGCCGGCCAGCATCAGCATGGCGTACTCGGCCGGCCCGAACTTCAGCACCAGCTCGGCGAGCGGCGGCGACAGGAAGGAGATGCCGATCACGCCCACCGTGCCGGCGAAGAACGAGCCGATGCCGGCGATGCCCAAGGCGGCGCCGGCGCGGCCCTTGCGCGCCATCTCGTAGCCGTCGAGGCAGGTCACCACCGACGAGGCCTCGCCCGGGATGCGCATCAGCACCGACGTCACCGTGCCGCCATAGGCGACGCCGTAATAGATGCCTGACAGCATGATGATGGCCGACGTCACGTCCATCTTGAAGGTGATCGGCAGCAGGATGGCGATGGTGGTGAGCGGCCCCAGCCCCGGCAGGATGCCGACGACGGTGCCCAGCAGCACGCCGACGAAGCAGTAGAAAAGATTGTCGAGCGACAGCGTGACCGCGAAGCCCTGCAGCAATGCTTCCATGGTCAGCTCCTCCCCAGCGTCTTCGCTGGGGAGGTGTCCGCGTCTTCGCGGACGGAGGGGTCATAGGCCGGGAGCGCGCCACTCCCGTGGCGCTCATGCGTTGCCCGGCCCAGAAGAGGATGAGCGCCACAGGAGTGGCGCGCTCCCAGCGAAGACACGAGCACCCTCACCGCACCCACGTATAAAACGCCCGCTCGACCGGCCCTTCTGGCAGATCGACCCGCAACAGCCACCCGAAGCACACCATCCCGATCACCGCCGCGCCGACGCCATACCCCAGCGCTGCAGCCCACGACCGCCGCTCGGCGAAGCGCACGATGACGACCGACACCGCGATCGCCGTCGCGACGAAGCCGGCCCACGCCGCCCCCGCCGCCAGCACGACAAGCGCCAGCGCATAGAGCGCAAAACAGCGCCGCGTCTCCGCCGTCGCCGCCACCGCTTCGGAATCGCCCTCCTCCGTCTCCCCAGCCCGCCCCGGCGCCACGAAAACAAGAACCGCCAGCGCGACGCAAATCCCAGCCACCAGCTGCGGGAAGAACCCGGCGCCCGGCCCGTCGAAGCCCCAGCTCTCGAGCCGCAGCGCCTGCCACAGCCCGACCAGCGCCGCCGCCAGCAACCCCAGCGTGGCGAGGCGCGCGCCGCCCAGGCGCGCGAGCCCGCTCCACCGGCTCATCGAACGCCCCGCCAACGGTTCGTCCCGCCCGCCTGCCTCGACCCGCCTACCTGCCTCGGCCCACCCGCCTGCCTCAACCCGCCAGACCCCTTCATCACGCCGGCTTCTTGGCCATGCCGGTTTCCTTCAGGATCGGCACCAGCTCCGTCTCGATCGACTTCAGGAGCGCGCCGTAGTCCTTGCCGCTGCGCCACACCGGCTCGATGCCGAGATCGTCGATCTTCTTGCGCACGTCGTCCTCGGCCATGACCTCGGCCAGCGCCTTCTCCAGGCGCTCCTTGATCGCCGGATCGACGCCGGCGGGGAGGGCATAGCCGAACGGGCCGTTGGTGACGGCGTTGTAGCCCAGCTCGCGCAGCGTCTTGACGTCGGGATAGTAGGGCCAGCGCTTCTCGGCCGCCGAGGCGAGGAAGCGCAGCTTGCCGGCCTCGATCTGCGGCCGCATCTCGGTGACGGTCTGGATCACCGCATCGACGTGGCCGCCGATCGCCGCCGTCACCGATTCGACGCCGCCCGGGAACACGACCCAGCGGAACTTGGCGCCGGTGAGCTTGGCGAGCTGGAACATCGCCACGACGTTGGTGACGTTGTTGGAGCTGTAGGTCTGCTGCTTCTGCTTGCCGGCGGCGATCAGGTCCTCGATCGACTTGATCGGCCCGTCGGCGCGCGCGCCGACGCCGTAGCGCAGCGCCGCCACCTGGCCCAGGATATCGAACGCCTTCCACGGCTCGTAGGTGACGTTCATCATGTTGGGCACGGCGATGTGGGAGGAGATCGCCACCAGCCCGAACGTGTGCCCGTCCGGCGTCGCCTGCGCGAGCGTCGTCGGCCCGAGTGCCCCCGCGCCGCCGACGACGTTCTTGACGATGACGGTGGCCCCCAGCTTCTTCTCGAGCGCCTGCGCCAGGATGCGCGCCGTCAGGTCGGTCGCCGCACCCGGGGCATTGGGATTGATCAGCGAAATTTCGCGCGCCGGCCACTTGCTCGACTGGGCGATGGCGGGCGCAGCTGAAGCCGTAGCCACGGCAGCAGCCAAGGCGCTGCCGCCGCGCAGGACGGTTCTACGACGCAGACGCATGATGACTACTCCTCCCGTGGGTCCGGCTGGCGCCGGAGGACGCAACTGCGGCCGATGAATGCCCATTCACCAGCGCGACTGCAATGGGCTCTTGGCCGCACATTTCGCAGCGACAGGCGACCGGCGACCCGTTCACTGAAGACAGGCCAAGCCCAATTCTGGCCGCTGCAACGCCTATAGGCCGCGCCGCCTCAGGGCTGACCCAGACTAGCTAGTGCAATGGACCAGATTTTTTAGTCGCGAAGTCTAGTCCATTGGAGTACAATAACATGTGGTTCGGGCGGCTCCCGTCACCGTGGTCGAGACCCCGGAGTTCCTGGCTGCCACTCGCAAGCTGATGGACGAGGCCGATCGGATGCTGTTGGTCGACTACCTCGCCTACCATCCGACGGCAGGCGATCTCGTACCCGGGACTGGTGGCGTCCGAAAGCTGCGCTGGGCGCTGGAGGGACGCGGCAAGCGTGGCGGCGCGCGCGTGATCTATTTCTACCATGACACCGCCATGCCGCTGTTTGCCCTGACCGCCTATGCCAAGAACCAACAGGCCGACCTGAGCCAACGGGAACGCAACGACTTCAAGCGCCTCACCGCCCTGCTGGTCGAAGCGTTCAAAAGGAGAAAGCGATGAGCAAGGTGGCGAACAGCATCCGGCGGGGTCTCGAAGAGGCCGTGGCCTATGCCAAGGGCCAAGCCGACACCAAGACGTTTCGCGTCCACGTCCCCGCGGCCATCGACGTGAAGGCAATCCGGTCGAAGCTCGGCATGACCCAGGAGGAGTTCGCCGGCCGCTTCGGCTTCAGCGTCAACACGCTGCGCCATTGGGAACAGGGCTTGCGCCAGCCGGAAGGTCCGACCCGCGCCTATCTGCTGGTTATCGACCGTGCGCCCAAGGCTGTGCAGAAGGCCCTGCAGGCGGCGTGACCTGATACCATCCCGAGCGCCCGGACGAGCCCGAGCACCGATCCTTTCGTAGACCCCTCGGTCTTCGACTTTGCAGCGCATCTCCATCAGCTGTGCACCGTCCGGACCTCACGATCGCCTGGATGCGGTGCCCCTGTTTGCCGACTTCTGGGATGCCGTGGATGCGGTACAGCGGAGAGAGGAATCAACCCATGACCACGCTGAAGATCGGTATCGCCAGCTACAAGGAGATGAAGGCCCGCACCATGGCCGTGGCGCGCGGCGAGCGACGCATCACGGCGGCAGAACCGAAGGTCTGGTTCACCTCGATGCCGGCTTCGACGTGCTGATCGCCTGCGCCTTCAACTACGAGGCGCACACCACGGAGTTCAGCAAGCTCGGCCGTCTGCCGGTGCTCAAGGCGCGCATGAATGCCGACCTGCACATGGCGGAGGACCTCAAGAACACCGGCAAGGGCAACCTGTTCGTGGTGTTCGGCGAGCCCGACATCGACCTGCTGCCGCAGAAGGACGGCCGGATGCGCGTCAAGGTGAAGGGCGTCGACGTCTTCAAGCCGCAGACCGGGGAGGTGGTGAGCGACGGCGCCGACGGCATCGCCTGCTGGTTCATCGACACCGACTACAACGAGGAGAGCTTCTTCGTCCGCCACGCCTACTTCCTGGGCGCCAACGATCCCTATGGCGCGCTCCAGACGACGCTCAGGGCCGAGATTGATCCGGAAGGCTGGGCGACGCTGCACAGCGACACCTCGCGGCCGTTCGAGAAGCCCAGGAGCGGCCGCATCGCCGTGAAGGTCATCAATCACCTGGGAGACGAGGTGATGAAGGTGTTCCGGGTCTGACGCGCTTCCCGGCCAGCTATCGAAGACCCGGTCGTCCCGGGTGGCCGGCCGGAATTCTAGCAAAATTAGCGAATTTATCGTCTGCCGATAAATTCGCTAATTCCCTATACTTCCACCATGGACCCCGTCACCAACCCGTTTGCCCCGGGCGTCGAGCCGGCTTCCGAGTTCATAGAAGATCTGATCGTTCCAAGAACGCATTGATGCAGGCGCCTTTGGGAGCAACCTACTCGATACGGAAGTCCAGCTTTCGCCAGAGATCGAAGTCGTTCATCCAAGGAACGCCCATCGTCATGCAGACGTCGGGCAACTTGCGGTTGGATCGCTCTTTCTTCGGGCTCGAAACCTCACGAGTCACCACTATCCTGCCAACGTCGCCCAACGCCGCTGCGACAAGGAACGGGTCGCGGCCGATCTTTTCGACTTCGACATCGTTCAAGTCAGGGGCATAGCCCCTGGAAATCACTGCGGCTACGGTCGTGCCGTTGGTCGCCTCGGGCAGTATGATTGCTTTCTTCACATCCGGGCGGCGAAGCCATTGACCCAGAAGATCGGGCGAGCCCGCAATCTCGTCATAGATCTCGCGCGGTGTCTTGATGTGACCTGCCTCCGCCATGGCAAGCAGCCATTCCCAGAAAGGCTTGATCCGATCGATCGGGTAGTAGTCGGCATGCGCCCGGATGAGCACGTTCGCATCGACGAGGTGAAGCGTCATGCCGCTCGTCGACGTTCGCCCAGGAGCTGATCTACCGCGGTCGGCGCAACGCCGAGAATCCTGGCCGCCTTCGTGTGCGTAAGCACGTCACTGCGCAACGCGCGCCTCACAGTATCGAGAAGCCCGGAGCCGAGCCGGGATCGCCGGACAACGTAGTAGCCAGGACCAGCCTCCTCCGGATCACGGGTTTGCCGCATGCGATTGCGCTCGCCCCGCCAGCGGTCGGCAAAGACGCGAAACATCGCCGTTGCGACCTGGTCACTGATTCTGGCGTTCTCCCAGAAGCGGTAGGTGACCACCGCTTGGGAAACGTTCCAATTCCGGGCGATATCCTGCGTCAGGGACAGAGCACCTTGGAAGTCCAACTCCACGGTTCCAGCGGCTTTCAGCGGCTCGAGTGCCTCCGGCGGCAGGAGGAACTCGCCCGCAACCTCATTGCAGAAGCGTTCAACTGCGTTGGGAGGGGGACCGAGAAGCGGACCGCTGACCCCGGTGGCACCGATCCAGATATGCGCCAGCTCGTGCAGAAGGGTGAAGGAGCGGGCAGCGGTCGCGTCATTGTCGTTGATGACGACGAAGGGCGCCATGTCGTCCGCGAGGGCAAAGCCGCGGAAGACGTCCTCGCTCACGTCGGAGTGATGCGACCCGAGATCTCCAAGCAGCAGGACGAACACTCCCGCCTTCTCTGCCGCGGAGCGCAGGAGCGTAAACAGTGCTGCGGCATCTCTCGCTTTCTTCTGATCCACGGCGGAGACGCCGAGCGTCGTTCTGATCGACGCCGTTACGTTCTCCACGCCATCGCTCATCCGGGAAGAGGCGACGAACGCGAGGGGCTTGTTGTCTTCGTCCTCGATCAATGCCTCCCGCAGCAGTTGCTGACGCGTGCGCACGTCGCGGATAAGCGCATCGAGCATCGCATTGTCCCGCGGGGAATGCGCTCCTGCCACGGTACGGAAATCCTCGCCTCGTTCTCCGCGCGCCGGGGGAGCGGGCAAGTAGAAGGCAACCAGCGGACGGCGGTAAGCCGCGGCTGCCCGCTGGAGCATTCCCTGACTGATCGGGCGTTTGCCGCCCTCAGCCTCTAGGAGCTTCTGCACGGCGCTTGCACGACCGGTGCTCGTCAGGCCGAGCTTCGCCGCCGCCTCTTCGGGGGACAACCCGGCGGTCTCGCGAGCCCAGGACAGTATCCCGGGATTGATCTGTACGCCCTTTGTCATCTGGCCGGGCTACCTGCCTTGAGCTGACAATACGACGGACCCGGCCAGGGCGTAATCCCTATCCTCGGCCCAGGCCATCCGGTCGGCACAGACGGAATTGCCTGCCCTGGCAGCCATGACGATCACCCTTTTGGAGCTTCCGGACGCACAGGCCGGTCGACAGTTTCGGCGCGCCATGCCCTCCGTCCGCGGTCTCGCGTCTGGTCATGGCGCGGGGGCAATGGCACCTTGGCCCCGACATCGAACGAAGGAGACGTCATGGCGATGCGCATTCTCTGGCCGAACTTGCCGGCCTGGCTCGTGCCGGTCGCGACCGAAGCCGTCGGCTCCGGGTTCGAGCTGGAGTTCCGCGAAAAGTTCGACGACGTCAGCGACGCGCAATGGGCGACGGCCGATGCGGTGGTCGGCGGTTGCCCTCCGCCCTACATCGACAAGCTGCAAGCCTGCCGCATCTTCGTGAAGTACGGCGTCGGCTACGACGACGTCGACATCGAGCGTTTCGGAAAGCTGGGCATTCCGGTCTGCAATGTGCCGGACTACGGCACGCGGGAGGTCGCCGACCACGCGATCGCCATGATGATGACCCTCGCGAAGAGCGTCGCCTATCACGATTCGGAACTGCGCGCCGACCTGAAGGGCAACTGGCGCCCGCAGCATAATCCGTTCGGACGCCGCCTGTCGGTGTGCACGTTCGGGGTCGTCGGCATGGGCCGGATCGGCACCGCGGCGGCGCGCCGCGCCAAGGCCTTCGACATGGACGTGGTGTTCCACGACCCCTACCAGCCGAGCGGCTACCAGTTCGCGATCGGCGTGCGCCGCGCCGACACGCTCGCCGAGCTGATGGGGCAATGCGACTTCGTCAGCATCCACACGCCGCTGACCGCCGAGACGCGCGGCCTGATCGGCGCCGCGGCGTTCGCCGCCGCCAAGCGGGGCATGATCCTCATCAACACCGCGCGCGGCCCGGTGGTGGACATCGACGCGCTGCACGACGCGATGAAGGACGGCACGGTGCTGGCGGCCGGGCTCGACGTGCTGCCGGAGGAGCCGGCGAACCCGCAACGGCGGCTGATCGCGGCCTGGCAGAACAACGAGGGCTGGATCCGCCATCGCCTGCTGCTGACGCCGCATTCGGCCTTCTACACGCCGGAGAGCATGCGCGATAACCGGGCCTTCGCGGCCCGCACCGCGGCGCGATTCCTGCGCGACGGACGGCTCGAGAACTGCGTCAACAAGCACTTCCTGATCGCGAAGGGCAAGAAAAATGGACCAACCGAGCTTTGACTTCATCGTCGTCGGCGCCGGCTCGGCCGGCTCGGTGCTGGCCAACCGGCTGAGCGCCGACCCGCGGCACAAGGTGCTGGTGCTGGAGGCCGGGCGCGAAAGCCATCCCTGGTCGTGGATCCCGGTCGGCTTCGCCAAGCTGATCAACAACCCCGGGGCGAACTGGCTCTATGCCTCGGAGCCCGAGGCGTCGACCGGCCAGCGCCGCATCGCGGTCCCGCGCGGCAAGCTGCTGGGCGGCTCGTCATCGATCAACGGCATGGTGTTCGTGCGCGGCCAGGCGCAGGACTACGACACCTGGGCGCAGCTCGGCAATCGCGGCTGGAGCTATCGCGAGGTGCTGCCGATCTTCCGCGACATGGAGAGCTTCCAGGGCGATGCCGACGAGGAGTATCGCGGCCGCAACGGACCGCTGAAGGTGACCGAGAGCAACGAGAGCGGCGCGATCTACGACGCGCTGATCAAGGCCGCTGCCGAGGTCGGCATCGCCTACACCAGGGACTACAACGGCGCCACGCAGGACGGCATCGGCATGACCCAGGCGACCATCCGCGGCGGGCGCCGCATGAGCACCGCGGTCTGCTACCTCGATCCAGCCCGCGCCCGGCCGAACCTGACCATCGTCGCCAACGCGCTGACCGAAGGCCTGCTGCTCGACGGCAAGCGCTGCGTCGGCGTGCGCTACACCGTGGGTGGCCAGCAGCGCGAAGCGCGCGCCACCCGCGAGGTGGTCGTCAGCGCCGGTTCGATCAACTCGCCGCAGCTGCTCGAGCTCTCCGGCATCGGCCAGCCGGAGCGGCTGAAGGCGGCCGGCATCGCGGTGCGCCACGAGCTCAAAGGCGTGGGCGAGAACCTGCGCGACCACTACTCGCCGCGGATGAAATGGACGGTGCCGCCGGCGCTCGGCATGACCTACAACGACAAGATGCGCGGCCTCGGCCGCGTCGGCCAGGCGCTGCGCTACGCGCTCAACCGCAAGGGGCTGCTCGGCCTGCCGGCAGCGCCGATCCGCGCCTATGTCCGCACCCGCGCCGGGTTGGAGGCGCCTGACGCGGCGATTTCCTGGATTCCGTTCCTGGTGGGCGAGAACTTCCAGCTGGCCAAGGCCTCCGGCATCACCGCGATCACCAACATCCTGCGCTCGGAGAGCACCGGCAGCATTCATGTCGTGTCGAGCCGGCCCGACACGCCGCCGGCGATCCGCTTCAACTTCCTGAGCGCCTCGCTCGACCGCGAGGTGACGCTGGAGGCGATGCGCATCACCCGGCGCATCATGACGGCGCCGGCCATGGCGGGCATCGCCACCGACGAGATCGCGCCGGGCGTGAACATCAGCGCCGACGACGAGCTGCTCGACTGGGTCAGGAACAACGCCGAGACCACCTACCATCCGGTCGGCACCTGCAAGATGGGCGTCGACCCGATGGCGGTGGTCGATGACCAGCTTCGTGTCCGCGGCCTGGCGGGGCTGCGCGTCGCCGATGCCTCGATCATGCCGACGCTGACCTCGGGCAACACCAACGCGCCGTCGATCATGATCGGCGAGAAGGCCGCGCGGATGATGCTGGCATCGACCGTCCAGGCCGTCGCGGCATGAGCTCAAGTCCGGAAGGTCATGCTCGATCGGGCAGGGCTGGACTTGTCGCTCGCGCGGTCGCGGCACGCCCGCTGAATCCGTGAGACAGGTTCGCATGGCGCGGCCTGCATTTCGCAAGACAGGACGCTGCCCGAGGACGCCGTTGTTCACTGCCGCTCGATCCACCACGCTTGGCGCGACATCCCGGATAGGCAGAGAACATCATGATGCGCCTTCGAGCAGCCATCGTCTCGATTCCCCTGATCCTGCTGGCGGCGGCGGCCCACGCCCAGAAGTCGGGCGGCACCCTGCGCGGCCTGCTCGGAGACAACCCACCCAGCGCGTCGCTGCACGAGGAAATCACCGCGTCGGTCGTCGTGCCGCTGATGGCGGTGTTCAACAACCTGGTGATCTACGACCAGTCGGTGGCACGCAACACCTTCGACAGCATTCGGCCCGAGCTCGCCACCGGCTGGACGGTCAGCGACGACGGCCTGCAGCTGCGCTTCGCGCTGCGCCGCGGCGTGCGCTGGCACGACGGCAAGCCGTTTACCGCCGCCGATGTCGGCTGCACCTTCGACTTGCTGCTCGGCAAGGGCGAGCAGAAGCTGCGCCAGAATCCGCGCGGCATCTGGTACGAGAACGTCGAGCGGGTGAGCGTCGACAACGAGTTCCAGGTCACCTTCCACCTCAAGGCGCCGCAGCCCTCGCTGCTCGCGTTCCTGGCCGCCGGCTGGTCGGCGATCTATCCCTGCCACGTGCCGCCGCCGCAGATGCGCCGCCATCCGATCGGCACCGGTCCGTTCAAGTTCGTCGAGCTGAAGAGCAACGAGCGCGTGCGGCTGGAGAAGAACCGCGACTACTGGAAGCCCGGCCGGCCCTATGTCGACGCCATCGAGCACTCGATCATCGCCAGCCGCGCAACGCGCATGTTGGCCTTCACTGCCGGCCGTGCCGACATGACCTTCCCGTCCGAGGTGACCGTGCCGCTGCTCAACAGCCTGGTGAAGGAGGTGCCGGCGGCGCAGTGCACCCTGCGGCCGCTCGGCGTTACCTACAACGTGATCATCAATCGCGACGTCGCGCCGTTCGATGACGCCCGCCTGCGCACCGCCCTCGCGCTCACCATCGACCGCAAGGCGGTCGCCGACATCGTCAGCGAGGGCAAGGACCTGATCGGCGGCTCCATGCTGCCGCCGCCGGCCGGCGTCTGGGGCGTCGGTGCCGACGCCCTGAACGACCTGCCGGGCTACGGCGGCGACATCGCCGCGGCGCGCGAGAAGGCGCGCGCCCTGATGCGCGAGGCGGGCTACGGCCCCGACAAGCGGCTCAAGATCAAGGTCAGCACGCGCAACACCGCCTCCTACACCGACCAGTCCGTGATCCTGATCGACCACCTGCGACAGATCCACATCGATGGCGAGCTCGAGACGATCGAGAGCGGCGTCTATTTCAATCGTCTCTACCAGAAGAAATACACGGTGGTGGTCAATGCCACGGGCAGCTCGCTCGACGACCCCGACCAGCACTATGCCGAGAACTACGGCTGCGGCGCGCCGCGCAACTTCAATGGCTACTGCAGCCCGGCGCTCACCGCCCTGATCGTCGCCCAGTCGCGCGAGCGCGACGTCGAGCGGCGGCGCGGTATCGTGCGCGAGATCGAGCGCAAGCTGGCCGGGGACGTCGTCCGCCCGATCATCACCCATCCGGTGGCCGCCGCCTGTCAGCAGCCGTACGTCAAGGGCATGACCATCATGGTGAACAGCATCTACAACGGCTGGCGCTACGAGGACGTCTGGCTCGATCGCTGACGCGGGACCGCACGCGTGGGCACGGCCGACGATCCGGCACGACGATCGCGGGCGCCCGTTCCGTCCGGCTCCCTGTCGCCCGGAAGACCTTCTCCCACCTGGCGCCCAGCCTCTGGACCCTATGCCTCAGCCCGCCCAAGATCGCCGAGCACGGAGGAAAGCCAATGAGCGCGAACGGATTCAAGGCAGCGGGATTCCCGTGGCGCCTCTATTGCGGCCGCGAGGTCCTGGAGGAGAATCTCCGGGATGCGGTGAGCCGCGCCGGCGCCAAGCGCGCCTTCGTCATCTGCTCGCCCTCGATCACCCGGCGGACGGATACCGTCGCGCGCATCGCCGCCGCCCTGGGCGACCTCCACGCCGGCGTGTTCGATGCCGTCGAGAACGATGCCACCTACGCCTCGGTGCGGGCGGGCACCGAAGCGGCCGTCGCGGCAGGTGCCGATCTGCTGATCGCGGTCGGCGGCGGCAGCGTCATCATGGCGGCGCGCGGCGTCGCCATCTTCGTGGCCGAGCCGGGCGACCCGTTCCAGATCATGACGCAGTATCCGGAAGGCCGGCCAGCCTACAGCCCGCGCCTGATGGCCGCCAAGCCGCCGATCATCAACGTGCCGACGACACCGAACAGCGCGATGAATCGGGCGGGAACGGCGCTCAAGAATCCCGACCTCGATCATCGCATGGAGTATTTCGATCCCAAGACGCGCCCCCACTCGATCTTTCTCGACGAGCAGGCGCTGCTCGCCACGCCGCCGCACCTGATCCGCTCGACGGCGGCGACGGTGTTCGCGGGCTCGGTTGCCGCGAAGGGCCAGCTCGATTCCAACCCGTTGGTCGAGGGCGACGACGACCAGGCGTTCCGGCTGGCCTATCGCGCCTGCCGGCGCCTGCCCGACGAGCCGCACAATGCTGCCCTGCTGATCGATCTCGGCATCGCCGCCTTCCTGCGCAACCGCGCCGAGGACGACGGGATGAGCAGGCTCCTGCGCGGCCGGACCTTCGCCGGCAACTATGCGATCTCGACGGCAATCCACATTCGCTATCCGCGGATCGGTCAGGGCGAATCGACCTCGGCCATCCATGCGGCCCGGATCAGGCTGTCGGACACGGTCGACCCGCCGGCGGCGGAGAAAGTGGCGAGGGCGCTCGAAGTCTGGCGCGACGGCATGGCGGCGCGCGACGCCGCGCTCGCGGTGGCTGACCGGCTCGACGGGCTCTACACGAGGCTCGGCATGCCGACGCGCGTGCGTCAGCTCGACATTCCGCGCGAGGATTTCCCGAAGCTCGCCGCCGAGACGGTGAAGAACTTCAACGCCAATGCCGGCGTCCGCTCGCGGGACGCCCAGATCGCCGACGCGCTTCGGCTGCTCGACGCGGCCTACTGACGGGCGGGGAGATATGGATGGGACCGCTGGCCGGCCTGCGAATCGTCGAGCTCGGGGGGATCGGGCCCGGTCCTTTCGCGTCCATGCTGCTCTCCGAGATGGGCGCCGACGTGCTGCGCATCGCCCGTCGGCGGGCCGACGGCATCAACCGTCGGCGGGCCGACGGCGTCAAGGGGCTCGAGGCGCGCCACCAGCTGCTCAATCGGGGCCGCCGCGCCGTCGCGATGGACCTGAAGAACCGGCGCGCCATCGACGCGGTCGAGCGACTGATCGCGCGCTCGACGCCGTCATCGAAGGCTTCCGGCCCGGCGTCGCGGAGCGCCTGGGGATCGGCCCGGACGAATGCCTGCGGCTCAACCCGAAGCTGGTCTATGGCCTGGTGCGAGATCATGACGGGTGCCGAGGTCTGCGTCGCGCCGGTGCTGTCGATGGCCGAGGCGCCGCAGCATCCGCACATGAAGGCGCGCGGCACCTTCCTCGAGCTGGACGGTGTCGTCCAGCCGGCACCCGCGCCGCGCTTCAGCCGCACCCGGCCGGAGATCCGGCATTCCGCCGGATCGGCCGGGCAACAGGCCGACGATGCGCTCGGCGATTGGGGTTTCAGCCCCGCCGAGGTCGCGGCGCTGCGCGCCTGCGGTGCCCTCGTCTGACATGCAAGGGAGTGCAAGCGTGATGACCGGACCCCTCGGCGGCCTGCGCATCCTCGACCTCACCACCGTCCAGATGGGGCCCTGGTGCACCCGCATCGTCGCCGACCTGGGCGCCGAGGTGATCAAGGTCGAGGCGCCGGAGGGCGATTCCAGCCGCTATGGCGCCAACGCCCGCAACCGCGGCATGAGCGGCGGCTTCCAGCACAACGCGCGCGGCAAGCGATCGATCGTGCTCGATCTCAAGCAGGCCGAGGCGCGGGAGGCGATCCTGCGCCTGGCGGGCGGCGCAGACGCCTTCGTCTCCAATATCCGGCCGGCCGCTCTCGAGCGACTGGGGCTCGGCTACGAGGCGGTTCGCGCCGCCAACGCCTCGATCGTCTATCTCGGGATGGTGGGATACGGCAGCGGCGGCCGCTATGCCGGGCGGCCGGCCTACGACGACCTGATCCAGGCGGCCTCGGCGATCCCGATGCTGCTGCAGCGCTCGACCGGGGAGCCGCGCTTCATCCCGATGGCGGCCATCGACCGCATCGTCGGCACGGCGGCGGCCAACGCCTTGCTGGCCGGGCTGCTGGCCAAGGCGCGCTCGGGCATCGGCCAGAAGATCGAGGTGCCGATGTTCGAGACGATGGTGCAGTTCGTGCTGTCCGAGCACATGCAGGGCGCGACCTTCGATCCGCCGACCAGCGCGCCGGGCTATGCCCGCACCTTGTCGCGCTCGCGCCGGCCCTATGCGACCCAGGATGGCTTCCTGGCGGTGCTGCCCTACAATGACGGCCAGTGGCGGCGTTTCTTCCAGGCGGTCGGCAAGGGACACATCTTCGTTGACGATCCGCGCTTCGCCGACATCACGGCCCGCACCGCGAACATCGATGCCCTGTACGACATGATCGCCGACGAGCTGAAGACCCGGCCGACCGCCAACTGGCTGAAGCTCCTGCACGACGCCGACATCCCCTGCATGGTGCCGCATACGCTGGAGACGCTGCTGGAGGACCCGCACCTCCAGGATCGCGACTTCTTCCAGTTCCGCGAGCACCCGTCCGAGGGCCGGATCCGGACCATGCGCGAGCCCAGCACCTGGTCGGAGACGCCGCCGCCGACCGATCGATTTGCACCCCGACTCGGCCAACATACGATCGAAATCCTGGCCGAGGCAGGGTACAGCCAGGCGGAGATCGACGGGATGGCCGCCAAGCGCATCGCTTTCCCCGAGCGCCGCGGCTGAGCCCGGACGACCAAGAGCGAAACGAAACGAGGAAACGATGACGGACACCGACGATCTTCTGGTGCGGCGCGAGGGCGGCGTCCTGGTGCTGACCTTCAATCGCCCGGCCCAACGCAATGCCCTGACCCAGGAGATGCAGGCCCGGCTCGGCGAGGAGCTCGCGGCGGCCGAGCTCGATCGCGAGGTCGGCTGCGTCCTGCTGACCGGCGCGGACGGCGCCTTCTGCGCCGGCGGCGACGTGAAGAACATGGCGCGCGGCCATGCCGCCGGCCAGCCGATCGACCAGCTCCGGCGCATGGAAGCGCAGCGCCAGTCGCAGCGGCGGACGTCGCTGCGGCTGTTCGAGATGGGCAAGCCGACGATCGCCGCCCTGCCCGGCGCCGCCGCCGGTGCCGGCCTGTCGATGGCGCTCGCCTGCGACATGCGCATCGCCGCCGAGACGGCGATCATGAGCACGGCCTTCGTGAAGATCGGCCTGTCGGGCGACTACGGCGGCACGTACCTCCTTACCCAACTGGTCGGCCCGGCCAAGGCCCGCGAGCTCTACCTGCTGGGCGACCGCATCGACATGAAGGAGGCCCTGCGGCTCGGGCTGGTGAACTGGGTCGTGCCGGCCGCCGAGCTCGCGGCCAAGGCGATGGAGATCGCCCAACGCCTGGCGACAGGCCCGCGCCTCGCCCACCGTCACATCAAGGACAATCTCAATCGGGCGATGAATGCCAGCTTCGCCGAATGCCTCGACACCGAAAGCGCCAACCTGATGCAGCTCCGCGAGACCGAGGATCATAAGGAAGCCGCTCGCGCCTTCGCCGAGAAGCGGCCGCCCAGGTTCACCGGACGTTGACGTCGCCGACCTGATCGAGCTCGGCCTGTTGGAGCGAGGCGAGAAGGGACGTCGCTGCACGACCGTGAAGGGTCGATCGGCCATGTCGGGGCTGGCGGCACGTTGCAGGTCGGCCCGCGCAGCGCCGGAGCCGCTCCGGGGCCGGTCGCCTATGGCCAGGGCGGCACGGAACCCACGGTGACGGATGCCAATCTCGTGCTGGGCTATCTCGACAAGGACAACTTCCTCGGTGGCGCGCACAAGCTCGACCGCGACGGCGCCCTGGCTTGTCCAAGCAGCGCGACGAGGTGCTGACCGCTCGAACCGCACTTCCCTGACAACCAGTTCCTGGCTGTCCGCTCGCTCGCGCCGGTCCGGGACCAGGATCGCGGTCGGTCTTCCGAACGTTGAGCTGGCCGGACCCGAGGCGCGTCCGGGAGAGCACCACGGGCTCGCGCTCGACGCCTTTCGCTTCGAAAGCCTGGAACACCTCTTCGAAATGGCAATGGGAGTTCCTAGCCGCTACGCTTCAGTCGCTTTGACTTGGCGTACTCGAGCGCAAGAACCTCAAACGCCTTGTCCAATACTTGAGCCCCCCGCTTGCGCGAGACTTGGGAATAGAACCTGAACCCACTCGCGAGCAGTTCGTGCTCGAAGGCATGAACCCGGGCCAGCAAGAAGTCCCGGCTGTCACGATCCAGTCCGAGGCTTACGATGAACCGCGCCATATCCGGGTATTCGCAAAGCGGTCGTTGCACAAGAAACTGCAACGGATCGGGTATTGGCATGTCCCTCTTGCGCGTTGCCATCGAGCTCTCCTCTTGAGTCAGATACTCTTTAGATTGCAATCTTCACTATAGATGCTACTAATCAAGCGTGCAAGGAACCCCGGAGGCACGAATGGCACGCAAGGCACAAAGGGTTGGCGCAAAGCGACATAGATTCCGGGTCGCAGATTTTTCGGGCGAGTATTCATTTCGCTTCCAGGGCTTTGGACGCCGGTTAGCTCCTGGCAAGAATGCGTTCCATCTAATTGGCATCGGCCGCCTTACCTTGGACGGCGCGGGCCATCTGACAGGCGGCCAGGTCTCGACGATCTGCCCTATTACCGGCGGCATGGATGGAATGGATCACGGCGCCTTCGGGAGCCGGAGATTCGATCTGGTCGGCACCTATTCGATCAATTCCTATGGAGTCGGAACCGTAACGATCGATTTCAAGTTTCATGGCACGGTCGTCAACAAGGATACATTCGCCGTCGTCGCGACCAGCAACTCAGGCGCCTCATTTTGGCTGATTTCGACCGCTCCTCAGACTGGTGGAGGCGCACCTGTTGAAGAGCTTGTGAGCGGTGAGGCAATACGGCTTGCCTAGGACCGGCGAAGCTACGCAGGGGCGCCGACAATCTCCGACGCGTCCCGCGCATCCTGCGTGTCATGCCCTTCACGTATGACAGCGCGAATTGACCTGACGAGGCTGGCCGCGCCCTGACCGCCCCGCCGGACGAGCAACCTGTGCAGGCTGACAGCGGCTCGCAGGTGAAGACAAACCGCATCCATCCTGGACGCGATCGTAATCGCCGTTCGGAAATCCGCCTCGGCATGGTCAAACCGGTCCATCATCGCCCAGAACTCGCCGCGCAGGCGCACCAGTTCCGGCTGGAAGAACAATTCCTCGGGATTGATCGTTAGGGCGCGCTCGATGGCCTGCATTGCCTGCGTCGGATCACCCTTCAACGCGTGGGCTTCCGCAAGCCAAGCGACGTAGCGGGTCATCGCCACGCGTGACCCGGTCGCGGTCATGGCGCCAAGGCCCCGACTAATGTGATCGATTCCTTCCGACGTACTCCCCAGCCCGGCCTGTGCGCGGCCCAGCGCGATGCGAGAGATCGCTGCGAATTGCGGGAACTGGTGGCTTTCTGCCATTTCCAGCGACTGTCGGGCGAGACCGTCGGCTCTGGCGTCGTCGCGCAGAAGGACGGCAAGCACCGCGGCCATCGACTTCGAAAACGTCACGTCATAGGGGCTGTTACTAGCGGCGACTTTGACCGCGTGGGCCATCCGACGTCGTGCCTCGTCAGCATGTCCCAGCGTCCAAGCGTTGAGACTGGCATTGCCGAAGGCCTGCGCAGCCGCACCGGGGCGCCGCATGAAGCTCGCTTGCGCAAACAGCGGCTGGCCTTGGCGAAAATGCTCCTCGGCGCCGACTAGGTCGCCCCGGCGATGGCGCGATGTCATCTGGATCATGTGCGCGTTGGCTAGGCTGTCTTCGCTACCTTGGTGTCTGGCCAGGGCCAGGAACTGGTCGGCAATCTGGCTCGCCGCAACGTACTTGCCCGCGCTTGACGCCGCCGCCCACTGGGACGCGACTTGCGGCATCGATTGCTCGACGCCGCCAATGCGATCGACCAGCTGCTTCGCCTGCTCGATGGCTTCGGCAGTCCTCGACGCCGAGTAACCCCGGGTCAGGTGAAGCACGTAGACGTAGTCGTTCTGCAGCCTGACCTGCTGCAAGTCGCGGTCTCGGGTATGCGGTTGCGCCAGGAGATTGGACAGGGCCTGCTGATACGCCTCCTCCGCTTCGCGGTATGCACCGCGCGCTTCAGCGACGGTCGCCACGGTTTGCCAGGCCGGGACGGCGCGATCGTTCCGCGCCGCAGCGGAATAGTGCCGCGCAATGATTTCCGGATGCGCGGTCGCCATGGCCTGGAACGCCTCGAGGATGATGTCGGCTGCGCGTTCATGCAGGTCGCGGCGGCGACTGCGGAGGAGCGTTTCGTAAGCAGAGTCCCTTATCAGCGAGTGACGGAACGTCATGACATTCCCAGCCGAGGTTTCCTTGACGCTCAGGACATCCGCGGCAACGAGACGGTCGAGCAGCGGGCTGAGGTCACCGACCGGACGTGCGGCCACGGCAGCGAGAAGCGGCAGTGAAAAATCGTCACCGATCACAGCGGCGATCTGGGCGACCTCGCGTGCCGGCCCCAGTCTATCGAGGCGGGCGTTGAGCGATGCCGCGATCGTCTCGGGAATCTCGCTTCGGCCGCTTATCCCTGGACGTGCTTCAATCAGGCGCGCGAGTTCCTCGGCGAACAGGGGGACGCCCGACGCACGGTTCACGATCGTCTCGACGACGTCTTCGGCGAGGAGCGCGTCCGCCGTAGCACCCTGTGCGATCTCACGAATCTCGTCCCGGCCCAGGCGCTCCAGGACGATTTGCTCCGGTGCGGCACCCTTCTGCCAGGACACTCGAAATCCCGACCGAGCGGTGGCGACCACAAGCAACGGCGCATCCTGTACACGTGTGGCCAGCAGCTCGAGTAGCTCCAGCGTCGACGGATCCGCCCAATGCAGATCCTCAAGGATGAGTACGACGGGTCGGCGTCTCGCGCCGGCGATCACCCAATCCAAGAGTGCACGAAGCTGCAGGTTCCGACGTTTGATGGCCTGCGAGGCAAGTGGCCCGCCGCCGATGCGCACTGACGCAAGCAGGTCCGCAATCACATCCGCAGCGTCGGCCAACTCGACCTTGGCCGAAGCAAGCATCCGACCCAGACGCCGCCTGGTCTCGTCCGGCTGGACGTCCGCCGTGCTTCCGATCAGGCGTTCCAGGAGGCGGACGATTGGATAAAGAGGCGTGCTGCTGAACAGATCCGAACACGACGCCGCGAGCCAGACATGCCCCTGACCCGAAGTCCGCGCTCGGAATTCCCCGACCAGCCGGGATTTGCCAAGGCCCGCCTCGCCCGTGACGACCACGAACTGCCCGCTGCCGCTTCGCGCGCGATCCCAGAGCTCCAGAAGTGTACCCAGCTCGCGTTGTCGGCCTACGAAACGCGTCGCCGGGGGAGCATGCAGTACCTGACGAATCGGGCTGCCGCGGCGCGCGAGACGGTGAAGCCGGATCGGCCTTTCGATGCCCCTCAGAGTGTGCTCGCCTAAAGGCTCAGTCACGATGCGGCCGGCCAGAGATCGGAAGACTGTATCGGTCATCACGATACTGTCGATTTCGGCGACGCTCTGGACGCGTGCGGCGATGTTCGGTGCCTCGCCGTAAACGTCACCAGAGCGGCTGATTACCACCTCGCCGGCGTGCAAGCCGATGCGGACGCCCAGCAATTCTTGGCCACCTTCAGCGCCGCCGTGGTTTTGGGCTGCAATCCGGTCGAGGATGGTGCGGCCGGCCAGGACGGCCCGCTCGCCGTCGTTCTCGTGGGCTACCGGCCAGCCGAAGTAGGCAATCACACCGTCGCCGAGATACTTGGCGACAAACCCGCCCAACGCGGCGACCGCGTCCGCCACGATGTGATGATATTCGGCCAGAAGGTCCCGCCATTCCTCAGGGTCGAGTCGGCCAGCGATCTCGGTTGAGGAAGCGACGTCAGAGAACATCAGCACGACGCGGCGACGTTCGCCGCCTTCCCGCTCCGGTGTTGCACCAGCCGTGCCAAATGCGGGAGCGGCGACGCCCGTTGGCGTGCCGCAGTTTCCGCAGAACCGATTGTTCGCCGGATTCGGGGTGCCACAGCTTGAGCAGACCAGCGATGCGGCCATAGCCGCGACTATAGCTGCCGGCCGCTGCCCTTGCGACCCGGGTAGGCCGCCGCTTTGACCGCGCCTACCTGGCGGAGCGTAAGTCAGGCGCCTACGGCACCATCCGGGAGCTGGCTGCGGCTGAGAAAATCAACTCATCCTATGAGAACCTCGAACTTTTCAGCGCGAACACAGGGCCGGCCCCGAGCGCGAGGGTCTTCAGCCAGTTGCCTTCGACGTCGGCCTGGTCGCCCTCCATCACAATGCGGTCGACACCGCGCGATCGAGAAGCTCAGGATGGTTTGTCGCGCAGATGACAACACAGTGGCTTGCTGGCGCAACCGAGTCTCGACGGATCAGGCCGTGAGGCCATTCCGCCGCTTCCCTGTCGAGGTCCTTCAGGCCTCGTCCGATCGTGCTGCGTGCGATGCCAGTAAGCTGGGTCGCTGAGCACGATGCAGGCGCCGCCGGCGGCGCGCAGGCGGGCGCACAGGGCATCGGCGTCGGCGCGGCTTTTCGCCGAGATGAGCGCGTGTTCAGGCGTGGTTCGAAATGAGGAATTCGGCATGCCTGATGCCGATCAGCACACTCGACGGATCGCTGGTCACGCCGTGCAGGAGGCTGGTGGCCGCCGCCACGTCGCTCGCGCCGGCCCACACCGTGCCGTGCTCCACCTGCTCCTGCACGTAGGCGAGGCTCACGGCCACCTTGCCCATCAGGGTCGTGATGTCCGGGCCGGCGGCGGTGTCCTGCGCCCCGCTCATGATGTTGACCAGCACCGAACCGACGAACTGGCCGGCCGCCAGTGTCGCCCGCACCTGACCGGTCCAGTAGGCGAGGCCACCTGCATCCGGCGAGCGATTGAACAGATTGTCATACACCGTGTCGAGGAAGGCGGAGATCTGCGCATCGCTGGCCCCGAACGGGTTGGCTAGGAAAGGATAAAGTGCCCTGGCCTCGCTGCTGATGCCGAACGAGCTCGCGATGTTCGCGAACAGCGCCGCCGGCCCCTGGACCGGCAGGCTGCGGTTGAACTCACCGACCCAGAAGCCGAAGCCCCCCGCATCCGCGGCGCGGCCGAAGAAAGCGATATAGGTCGAGGCGATCTGCTGCTCGGCGGACAGCGAAACGAGCCCGAGCGTCGATGTCGCATCCCCGCTCATCACCGGCACCACCTGGACCGTCACCACGCCGTCGCTGGTCGGTCCCGCGCCCGACGCGACCCGGTAGGCGAAGCTGTCGATGCCGGAGGAGCCCGCCGTCGGCGTGTAGGAGAAGCCGCCGTTGGCCGCCAGCTGCAGGGTGCCGTGGAGCGGCGCCGCCTGCAGCGAGACCGTCGCGCCGGCCGACACATCGTCGTTGGCCAGCACGCCCAGCGTCGCCGCAATCGACAGCGCCTCGCCTTGCAGGACGACATAGGAATCGTCGTGGGCGACGACGCTGAACGGCGACAACGGCGGCAGGCCGGTCGGCGTGAACGCCGTGCCGCTCGCGACATCGAAGCCGAAGGCGCTGGTCTGTACCGTGCCGCCGATGCTCGCCGGCCCACTAGTGATGAGCTCGATGCGCGAATAGTCGAGCTCGACCGTATAGGCGCGGTCGCTTTCCTCCGTGACCCGCTTCACCAGCACGTTCGACAGCGTGAGGTCATAGACCGCGATATCGTTGGCGAGGCCTTCCAGCCTGACGCCCTTGAGATGCGTTCCCGCCGCCGCCCGCTGCAGCAGACCGGTCAGGCCGGTATCCTGGTCGAAGGTCACGCTGAGCGTTCCGAACGTCGGCGCACCGGTCCCGGCAGCCCGCGATGTCTTCAGCTCCTGGCCGACCACGGTGAACCAGCCGGCATGGCCCGGGTCGGTCGAGCCGCCGTCGACGCCGTCGACGACCAGGAAGAGGCGCCCGGGAACCGTCTCCGCCACCACCGGCTCCGCGCCGTCGCCGGGCACGCTCACGGTCGTGCCGACCAGGGTATCCCAGCCAAAGCTGCCGGTCGTCACCGGCACCGACTGTCCGGCCAGTCCGGTGGTCGTGACCTCGATCTGCCGATATCCCAGGGTGAGCTTGTAGCCGCTGAACACCAGGTCCTCGACGACGAGGACCGAAACGTCGCCGAGGTCGAGCCTGACGGCGTCGTGCGGCGGGCCGTTTTCGGCTGGCACCATCAGGCTCGCCGCCGGCACGTGCTGGCCGCTCGCCAGCAGCGACAGAAAGCGCGCCAGGCCGGTATCGTGGGTGACCTGGAGCGTCAGCGGGCCAAAGGTGGGAACGCCTGCGCCGCCGCCGCCGAAGCTCACGGCCGTCCCGCTCTGCGTCGCCTCGAAGCTGTAGCTGAACACCGGCAAGGCGCCGGGATGGTCCGCGTCGGTGACGTCGCCGGACACGCCGCTCACGATCAGATGCGAGCGCGCGAAGCTGCTCGGTCGTGGCGTGCCGTCGCCCGGTGCGCTGCCGGGCGCGAGTGATGGCAGGCCGGTGGGCGTGAAGGCCGTCCCGGTCGCCCGGTCGAAGCCGATGGCGCCGGTCTGCACGACGGCCCCAAAGTTGTTCTGGCCGCGGGTGATCAGCTCGAAGCTGGCATAATCGAACGCGACGGAGTCGCGGTTGTAGGCTTCGCTGACGCGACGTACGATCACGTCGGACAGGGTGAGATCGTACAGAGCCAGCGGATTGGCGCCCGCCGACATTCCTTCCAGGCGCACGCCGCGCAGATGCGTCCCGCTGGCGAGGATGTGCTGCAGGGCGGGCAGGCCGCCCAGTTGAGCGAGGTTGACGGACAAGGTCTCGAAGTCCATGGCGCCGGCGGCGGTGCGCGACCAGTCGATTGAGAACTCGCTGACGTCGAACCAGCCCGGGTGGCGCACATCGGTCGAGCCGCCGTCGATGCCGTCGACCAGGAGGAAATAGGTCAACGGCGGCAACCCGGGCGCAGTCGCCTCCGCGCCGTCGCCGATCGCGTCTGCGGGGATTGCGGCGAGCGTGTTCCAGCCGAACGTGCCCTCGGTGGCCGGTGTGCCCGTCGCGGTCCGTGCGGTGGTGGTGACGTCGAACTCCTTGTAGCCGAGTGTCACCCGATAGAACGCGTTGCCAAAATCCCAGGTCTCCACCGCGGTGACGGTGACGTCCTCGAGGTCGAGCTTGTAGACGTCGAGGGGCTGTGCGCCGGGCATGCGGGCCGTCAGGGTGGCGCCGCTGACAGTCTGTCCGCTGATCAGCAGCGACAGGACTCTTGCCAGCGCGGCGTCGTTGGTCACGGTGACGACGAGCGGCGCGAAGCTCGAGACGCCGGCCGATCCGCCGCCGACCGCCGCCGCCGTCTGGGTCGCCTTGAACTCGTAGCCCGCCACCGTCAGCGCGCCGGGATGGCTGATGTCCGTTGAATTGCCCGCGACGCCATCGAGGGCCAGGAAGTAGGTGTACTCGACGAAGCCCGTCGTGCCCTCGCCCGGCGCGTTGCCGGGCGCGAGCGCCGGCGCAGGCGAGACCGGCGGGGCGTTGGTGACACGGTCTAAAGCGAAAGCGCTGGTCTCCACGCCGACGCCGCCGACCTCGCCCCGCGTGCTGAGCTCGATCGTGCGGTAGTCGAGCGTCAGGGACTCGCCGGGGAAGCTGGAATCGTGCGTCGCCTGGACCACGACGTCAGAGAGCCTGAGGTCGTAGACCGCCGTCCCTGCCGTCGTGACGCCCTGCAGCCGCACGCCCTTCAGGTGCGTGCCGTCGGAGGTCCGGCGCAGCAGCTCGGTGAGGCCGCTGTACGGGAAGAGGCTGACCTCGAGCGGCCCGAACGTCGGCTGTCCGCCGGCGCCGCCCGACGCGGCGGTCGCCGACCACGGGGCGGACGCGTCGAAGAAGAAGCCGGCGACCTCGAACCAGCCCTTGTGCGCCGGATCGCTCGAGCCGCCATCGACGCCGTCGACCAGCAGGAAATAGCGATCCGGCAGGGTTGCCGCGACGACGGGCTCCGCGCCGTCGCCGATGGCGTTGGTCGGGGCGTTGGCGGCGCGATCCCAGCCGAAGCTCTCGGGCGTGATCAGGCCACCGTCCGTGCGGCCGTTGGTCGTGAGGTCGAACGCGCGGTAGTCCAGCGTCAACCAATAGCCGGGCCCCGACAGATCGCGGACGCGGGTGACGACCAAATCCTCGAGGTCGAGCGTGAAGACATCGTACGGCGCAAGCCCGGTCGTGCGGGCCGTCAGCGTCGCGCCGGTGACAGGCGCGCCGCTCGCCAGCAGCGCCAGCGCGGCCGCGAGCCCGGTATCCTCCGCCACCGACACGAAGAGCGGGGCGAACTGACCCGCGCTCGCCGATCCGCCGCCGACCGCGCTCGCCGGCTGGGTGACCTCGAAATCGTAAGACGTCACGGCGAGCGCACCCGGGTGGCTGCCGCCCGTCACGCTGCCCGAGACGCCGTGCAGCGCGAGGGTGTAGGTCAACGCATGTCCGGGCACGTATCCTGTCACAGCCTGTCTCCCTCGCGAACGCCCTGTACTCGCACGGACGCCACAACGAAGGGCCTACGCGCTCCGCGGCCGGAGCAACTTGCAGCCGCGCCCTCTCATTACGACAGGGACTTCAGGGACCGGCCAACGAAATCGCACCCAGCGTCGCACGACCAGGCGTCGATCAGGCGGTCGTTGCCGTCGTTCGCGCGGTCGGCGTGTGCATCGGGTAGCTCAGAGGATACGATCGCTCCCCCAGATGGCGGGTTAGGGACAGCCAGGACCACCTCCGCACGCCTGTTGTGACCCAGCGTCAACAGATGTTGGACCAGGCTGTCCGATCTGCCAAATTTGCTTGTCGGCAATCGGGGGGAAGCGGATATGGCGCGCTTCGACAACAAGGTAGTGCTCGTGAGCTCCTACAGCAGCAACTCCAATCGGGTTCTGGGCGTGTCGCACCTTGCACAGTTCGACGGCGACGAAGCCGACGGCCTCATCTCGTACCTGCTGTCCGGACGATGGGGTCGCTCCACGATCCGCGCAGGCCATCAGCGCTACGGGCAGTTTTGACTTAGACGCCTTCATTGCGGCAGTTCGAAACCCAAGGTCGGAGGCCCAATCACGGCACCTGATCGCTCGCTACCGAGCGCAGCGAAAGATTTCTCGAATTCGCCACGGTCAGTGACAGCAAGATGAAAGATGACCCTGATCTCTCCCTGGAAGTTGTCATCTTGCTCGTTCTTGCGATCTTTATGCTCCTTTTTGGCTTTCTTCTATTCAAGATCCAAGCTGGCGCACTGCCATACAATCCGGACAGCACATACGGCCTTTTCCTGGTCATTGTCTCATTTCAGGTCGTGACACTGGGCAAGAGCCCGTTCGGCGATCTCCGCCGCTCATGGCTGCTCATCGTAATTGGAACATGCGCAGCGATCCTCGGGATGACCGCGTGCTTCATCCCCGGCTCCGTCGAGGGCGTCGTTCGCATATCGGTCGGCCTGATCCTCTTGGGCGGCGGTCTCAGCCTTCTGATGCAGCTGCTCACCTCGCGGCAGAGGGCAAGGCTGTGGATGAGAGTTGGCGGGATATTGCGACAGCTGACGGCGGCCTGTGCTTTCGTCTACGCGCTGACAACCATCCTGGGCGCGATAACGCTGTTCCCCGCAATTGCGACAGGTAGGCAGACCGCAGTGCTTCTCGTCCTCTATGGAGCTGGTTTTGCCTATCTGTCGTGGTGCATCTGGAAGACCGGACGTTCTTATCCGCTCGAAGCGCACACGCGAGAAAGCGAACGCCCCGATCCGGCGAGGTGGTTTGGCGTCTTTCGGGAGGCCTCTCTGCCTCTGTCGGTGGCCATACTGATTCTGTTGGGAATCCTCCTCACCCTTCTCGGCTTGCTGCTCTTTCCTGTGAATCTTGGCCTGCTAGCCTTCTCTCCGGATGGTCAGCTTGGTCTGTTGCTGACGGTCATGGCCATCCAGATGATGTCGTTGGGTGACACGCCGCTGGGACAATTGAGGCGCTCGTGGTCTCTGATAGTCGTCGGGCTCGCGTTCGCTGCACTGGGTGTCGTCTCATCGGTCGTCCCAGGGCTTCTGACAGGAGTGATCCAGATATTCGTCGGGCTCTTGAATGTCATTGGCGGAGGGGCATCTCTGATCCAACGGTACCTCCCGATGCGGCATCCAGGCGGGACGCCGTCAACGACACCGGTCGGCGTTCCTTCCGGTGTCAGGAAAATGGCGGTCACTCAGTCGGCGCTGAATTGTGTGGCAATAGCATTCGGTATTTCCATGCTCGTGCCGGATCTCATTCCAGCCCTGCTCGTTGCAGGAGTGCTCGTCGTCAACGGGCTCCTTCTCTTCAGATTAGCCTCTGTCCTCAATACTCAGATTCGACCAACGTAGGGGCCGTACTCCACAGGGTAATCCTTGCAACGGTATCCGATCGAGCGCTTCATCGCGATAGCCGCCCAATCCGAGAATGCAGCCGAGCATACCGATCACGAAAGTGTTGATCGGGTTGAGGGCAAGCGCCGTCCGGGTCTCGGCGATCGGACCGCATTCTCGAACTCCTCAGGGCCCCGAGAGCCTCCACGTGATCCAGACCACCGGACGCTGATCAGCGATCCGGCGCAGACCTCGCAGCACAAGCTGCGTCTTGCCAATACCGCCTGTCCCCTCCACCAGCACTCTCCGGCTCGTCACCAATCGATGGCCCGAAAACCCGCAGGCAGGTCAGTCCCGTACGCCGGTTCAGCGTCTTGCGACCGGCTGGCCGGAGATCTCGTCTGCGGTGACGAGTTCGTCTATTTCGGGTTTAGGAATCAGATCAAATTCTGACCTGGAGGGGCCGACATTCAGGAACATGCCGACGATCGGCGACGCCAACCGCCGCGATCTCCTTCAGGCAGGCGCGGCAATAGCAGTCGCCCTCGCTCGTTCACCGTATGATGACAAAAGGCCGCGATTTCGTGCCGCGGGGCGAACGAATCGCGATCTTCGACGATGATGGGATGCTCTGGTCCGAGCAGCCGATATACTTCTAGGGAATTTTCGTCGATGTCCGCATCAAAGCGCTGGCCTCGCAACATCCGGAGAGGCATGGAAGGAATGGCGCATTGATGGCAGCAACACATGTGCCGATGACGATGGACGAGTTTGCCGGCACCATCTCCAATGGGCTGTCGAGGGTTGTCCATCTCCAGCGCTGACCGACGGACCTCCGGCACCACTCACCGGGGGCGATCTGCGTCAGCACAAACTTGGGACGACTCATGGATATTCAACTGCAAGGCAATATCGATCAGGATTACTTCAGCGTTGCTGGTGACCTAAAGCAGCAGCCGATGCTTGGACGATTCATCGGCAACCGCCCGTCGCGCGCCGAGCGCTTCGCGCTGGGCAAGGAACTGCGCAAGAAGGTTCCGCGCGAGAGCCATGCCTCGTGGCGCGCGCCCAAGGATCGGATGGATCCGATCGGAATTCTCGAGAAGCAGAACGGCACGCGGGTGCAAAAGCTCGTCCCGCTGCGGAATGCCCGCATGCTCTCGTCGCCCTTTGGCTTCCTGCGGGGCTCAGCTTCCGTCATGGCCGCCGATCTTGCCGGAACGCCGGCAACCGGCCTCATCGTCGCCGCGTGTGGCGACATGCATGTGGCCAATTTCGGCGTCCATGCCTCGGCCGAGCGCCACCTCGTGTTCGCGATCAACGACTTTGACGAAGTGCATCCGGGTCCCTGGGAGTGGGACCTGAAACGGTTGGCCGCGAGCGCTGCCGTCGCAGTGGCCTTCCTGGGCGGAAAGCGCGCCGATGCCGAAGACGCCGTGCACGCCGCGGTCTCCCGTTATCGCAAGCGCATGCGCCGCTACGCGGACATGCCGTTCCTCGACGTGTGGTATGACCGCATCGACGATCGCCGGATCATCGATACCTGTCCGCCCAGGCTGAGGCAGCGGACCGAGCAGATATTCAACAAGGCTCGTACCAAGGGCCACATGCGCGCTCTCGACCGACTGACTGAGGAAGTCGATGGTCAGCAACGCATCATCGAAGACGTCCCTGTCATTGTGCGCGAGACGCATCGGGAGGATGGCACGCCGATCGCTGTCGCCCTGGACCGTGCGTTGCGCGGCTACTTCGATTCCCTGTCCGATGACCGCAAGCGCCTCATCTCGCGTTATCGCATTGTCGACGTTGCCCGGAAAGTCGTGGGAGTGGGCAGCGTCGGAACGTCTTGCTGGGTTATCTATCTCGAAGGGCTGGACAGCGACGACCCTCTCTTCCTGCAGGTCAAGCAGGCGACCGCGTCCGTGCTGGCGCCCTATTCGCCGACTGTTCTGCCGATCACCAATCAGGGACAGCGGGTGGTGGCGGGACAGCGGCTCATCCAAGGATCTCCGGACATCTTCCTGGGCTGGGGAGAGGACGATGGCGCGTTCTTCTACGTCCGTCAGCTTGCTGACATGAAAGGTGGCCTGCGATTCGCTGAAGGCCAGGCCGACAGCTTGGACGGCTTCACCGAGTACTGCGATCTCTGCGGTTGGGCGCTTGCCCTGGCGCACGCCAAGTCTGGAGATGCTGCGATGATCGCGGGCTACGCCGGGAGGAGTCAGGCGCTGGACGATGCGGTTGCCAGGTTCGCGCTCGCTTACCTTCGGCAAACCGAGAAGGACCATGGTGCCATGGAAGCAGCACGTCGATCGGGACGCCTGCAGGCGGATGCAAGCCCGCGTTTTTGACGCGTCCAACCCGAGATGTCGGTCCCCCAAGCAGAGAACTTCGTGAAAAGGAGACAGGTCATGCGTTTCAGTTGCGGGAATCCCGAACCGCTGATAGCCCATTCAGGCATTCGAGCGACCCGCCGGAATTTCGGGCTTGGACTTGGCAGCGCGTTCGCGCTACCGGGGCTTGCGGTATTGAGCACGATGGCTCGGGGGCAGCCGGCGGCGGCCGCGCTCTCGCCTCAAATTCGCACCCTGCATGCTGCCATCGACGCCGACGCTCCACGACTGATCGAAATCTTCAAGGATATTTCACGCCAATCCTGAATTGGGGTTCATGGAGACCCGAACGGCAGGCATCGTGGAGCGCGAGTTGAAGACGAACGGCTTCAAGGTGCGCTCCGGAGTCGGCAAGACCGGCGTTGTCGGCGTTCTGGAGAACGGTCCGGGGCCGATCGTGATGCTCCGTGCTGACATGGACTGCAACGCCGTCGAAGAAACGACCGGACTTCCCTACGCGAGCAAAAAGCGCGTCACGCGCACGACTTCAGATGGTCGTCCGGAAGAAGTGCCGGTGATGCATGCCTGCGGGCACGACGCGCATACGACCTGGCTCATCGGGCTCGCCAAGGCGATGGCGGCCAACCAGTCGGCCTGGAAGGGCACGCTGGTGCTGGTCGCGCAGCCTGCCGAGGAGCTGATCGAGGGCGCCCGGGCCATGGTGCAGGACGGCCTCTATTCGCAGGGCGTTCCGAAACCGGATTACCTTTTGGCTCTGCATACTGCCGCGTTTCCGACCGGCGCGGTCATCAGCCAGCCCGGCGACCACTACGCGGGCACCGATCAGCTCGACGTGACGTTCTATGGGGTCGGCGGCCACGGCTCGATGCCGCATCTGGCCAAGGATCCGGTGCTGATGGCAGCGGCGGCGGTCATGGAATACCAGGTTATCATCAGCTGCACGGCGAGCATTGCGCATGCTCGCGCCGCGGCGGCGGTCATGGAATACCAGGTTATCATCAGCCGGGGGATCGACGCGCAGAAGGCAGCGGTTCTTACCGTTGGCTCCGTCCAGGCCAGCACTGACAACAACGTGATCCCGGGCACGGCGCTCGTGAAGGTCAACCTGCGCTGGTACGACGAGGCGGACCGCAGGATCATGCTGGACGGCATCGAGCGCATCAACCGCTCGATCGCCGCGGCCTATGCGATGCCGGAAAGCAGGTATCCCACCACGCTACGCAAGGGTTGGAGCTATCCGCAAAGAAACGACCCGCAGATGGTAGCGAAGCTCAACCCGGTCCTCAAGCGCATGCTGGGCGACGACAAGGTCTGGACTATCCCACCGCAAATGGGCTCGGAGGACTTCCATCACCTCGTCCTCGACAACGAGAAGAAGCAGTACCACTACATCCAGGTCGGCACAGCGAAGCCGGAGCATTTCGCCAAAGCTCAGAAAGAGGGCAAGCTGGTTCCGTACAACAATCACAACGCGGACTATCAGGTCGATCTCGACGCTATTGCCGTTGGCGCCAAAATCGGAGCGGCGTCGCTTGTCACGCTTCTGGCGGCCTAGTAGCTGTGCACAGAGATACAGCGACACCCACCGCCGCCAAGGCCGACGTCGCCGTTCGCGAGTCTTCGCCAGAACACAAAGTGTCGACCATAGCGGAAGAAGTATCCTTCGACACCAAAAGCCCCGGGCACCGGCCTCGACGCGACTGCGCCAGTATCGATCTTCTCGAGTGCTTCGAGCAGGCCTCTTACATCGCGCTCCGCCTGCTCGCTCCCCCATCGATCTCGGGTGTAGCGATAGATCTCGTTGAGGCGATGGGCCGCCGCCGTTTGAAAGCGAACGACGGCCATTCGTCTCAGGTGTTGTTGCGGCCGATGATGTCCTTGGCGGTCAATGGCTGGTAGGAGGGCTCCGGTTCCGCGAAGGCATGCTGGAGCTCGGCCCTCAGCATCTCGAAGCGCTCGCGTTCCGCGCGCTCCTTGTCGCGGCGAATCAAGTCCCGAACGTACTCGCTGGCGTTGTCGTAGGCGCCGTCCTCGCCCACCTTGGCGACGACGAACTCGCTTAGCGCTTCGTTCAGCCGGACCGTCAACGTCGTTGCTCGGCGCATGGCAACCCTCCACCGTCCCTGGCTGCTTCGTACCGTCGCGGCCGAAGGGAAATGAGGTCCTTAGTGGCGGAGAGGGTGTCCGCCGACAAGATCTATTTCACCCAGTAAATTCAACCGCTTAGAAGGCCATCTCTCGTTTTACCCATGTCTGTACCCGTGTCCGGTATCCGACATAGGCACACGATAGCGCACACGGGCGGACACTAAAGGAAGGCCCGGCCAGTCGCCCGGCCGAGCCCGATCAGCTCCCGCACTTCCTCTTGAGCTCGGCATAGCCCGCCTCGACGTTTCGGATGTGGTCGTCCATCCATTGCTGCCGCCGGATCAGTACGAGGTCAGCATCGCGGCCCTTCTTGCCGTCCGGGAGCGCTTGGCCTGCCTTGTACATCGCGACCAGCTTCTCCTGGTGGGCAGCCTCCTGCTTGCCGTGTTCGGCATCGCGCAAAAGCTTGGCCTTCATCGCCGTGCACTCGGCGCGGCGTTCATCAATCACCTCGAGCAGCTTCATTCCCCCGTAGGCGACGGTTGCACCCCCAAGCGCAAAAGCGCGTCGGCACTGTAGCGGCTTGGGCAATGAAAAGCCCGGCCGCTGGTGTTGCCGGCCGGGCCCCGATGTTCGCGACGTTGAGCGTCAGACCTGCTTGAACACGCCGACGATGCGACCGGTAATCGCGATCTCGCCGGGCGTCGCCTCGTAGGTCGAGTAGGTCTGGTTGTCCTGATAGACCCGCCAGACACCGCGCCGATTGCCGGGACTGACGCGACGGCAGACCTCGCCCAGCCCGTCGTGGACGAAATACAGTCCCTCGCCGGTGAGGCGTTGCGTCGTGCGGTCGACCAGCACCAGCGTTCCCGGCGCGTAGGTCGGCAGCATTATGTCCCCCTTAATCTCGGCCACATCGACGCCGGGCGGCAGGGTGAGTGTCGTGGGCTGGCCATGGCCACGGGCGTTTGCCCCCACGAGAAAGGCCGCGCGCTTCATGACACGCCTCGCGCGGCCCGCCTGCGCCTTGGCGGTGCGGGTGGCTCGTTTTCTGCAAGCCGGGCCAGGAGTTCGGGCGGCAAGCGCAGCCCGCCGCCGCCCGGCGATATCTCGACCTTCTCCGGGTCGATCACACCCACGACCTTGTGCATGGCCTGGATGAAGTCGCAGCGAACCGTGAGCTGCTTCCGCGGGTTGTCCATCTCGAGGATGACCACGGGGACGACTTCCGAGTCCGGATGAAGCTTCATCGGGAACTTCGTTCCAGGCATTACCCCGAAACAGAGGCGCTTGATGCCGGCGGCCAGTTGACCGGGCTTCACCTGCTCAGGTCGTAGATGGACGACGACGAGGTCGCCGGGCGAGCACTGCTGCCGCCGGTCGCAGATGACGAAGCCGCCATCGCGGACTGCCGGCGCAAGGCAGTCGCCGACTACTCCGGAGGCGTACACCTCCGGTCCAGTGTTGGGGTCTTGGTAACCGTCCGCCGCGGCAGAGGGAGCCGGGGGACGTTTCGCCGGCTGGCCGGCACGTTGCGGGCGCCTCATCGTGCACCTCCCGCCAGGGCCGCGCTGACGGCGGCGATGCGGGCCGGAAAGTCGGCGAGATCGTCGAGGATCTGGCGGGCCAGCCGCTCGGCGTCGTCCGGGGTCAGATAGACCTCGGCCTTGATGTTGCTGTGCTTGCCCTGCGGGCCGGCCGCGAAGTACAGCACGAACTCGCCCAGCATCGCGTTGGCTTCCACCATGAGCACGGTGCGAGGCGTGCCGGGCATCGGCAGGGTGCCGGCGGGCTCGGCCGCCGGGGTGTTCGGATGGCGGCTCATGCGGCACCTCCCGCGCAAGCGGCCCGCCGGGCGGGCGTCGTCCAGGCGGCAACCTGCTGCTGCTCGCGCCACGCCTCGACGGCGGCGAGGATGGCGAGCGCCAGCGCCTCAGCCCGGTCGGGCGCGAGCCACAGGGACGACGTCGTCTGGGCCGCCCTGGTGATGTCGCTGGCGATGTGGACGCCGATGCTGCCGCGCCTGTGGTCGATCTCGACCAGCGTGCGCACGTCGTCGGGCTCGCTCGGGGGCGGGCCCATGATGACCGGCAACGGCGCTTTCAGGTCGTGCGGGCTCTGGGCGGGCGCCTCGGGCGGCGCGCGTAGGGGTGTGGTATGGGCACAAGTAGCCATGATCCCGGAATCCTTTCATTTCGGGTTGGTGGTCAGAGCCGGGCGGGAGGTGATGACTCCCGTTCGGCTCGATTTTAGGATATCCTAAAGCATGGCTCGGTCAATTAAGGAAATCCCAAAAAAGCGCGGACGCCCTGCAACCGGCAAAGATCCGATGGTGGGCGCGCGGTTCCCTCCCGAGCTTCTCGCGGATGTCGACGCTTGGGCCGCAAAGCACGACGCCGGGATGCCTCGAGCCGAAGCCATCCGCCGCCTGGTCGAGATGGGCCTGCAGGCAAAGGGAAAGGCGAAGCGGTGATCCGATGAAATGGAGCGAGCAACCAAGAACGCATCGCGGGGCGATCATCGGGGCATTCGTCGGCATGGCTGTCGGTGCCGTAGCCGTGTTCGAGTACGCCGCCAATGGCTCGATCGTTGATCGATACCTGTTCATGGCCGGTGGCTTGCTGATTGGGGGCGCTGTCGGGGCGCTACTTGCGCGCATCTCCTCTCGCTAACCCCGAAAATCTGCCCTTACACCTTACAGCGCGATTTGGCCTGGAGGCGCCCCCGCGGCCACGGCCACCGCTTCCCAGCCGGTGAGACGCGCGCCGGTAACTGTCCACAGGCGCGAGGCGTACCCTCAGTGAAGATCTACCGAGAGAAACTGCTTTGATGGCGCCGACAACGAGAGAGCGTAGCGCGCTCCGGAACATCGACGACAGCGACGATTGGCACCATCCCGCCGACTTGCGCCCCGCTGGCGAGAAGACCCGCCGCGAAATGCTCGAAAAGGGCTGGATTGAACACGCCTCTCATCCGGTCTCAGGCGAGCCAGGCTTTAGGATCACGAAGGCAGGCAAGGAAGCGATGCGCTTGCCGGTGCCACCAAAGCCACATGCCACAGGGCCGAAACTGAGGATGCAGGAGCCGTTGGTGCGGATCGCAGATCCGTGGATCGCGAAGCCTCGAAAGGCCTAGGGAGCCCGAGCATTCGAGAAGATGTCGATAGCAGCCGTCGTTGCTCCTGCGGAGTTCGGACGCCAAGGGTGAGCGGTAGAAAAGCGTTCGCCCGCTGCAAGGGAGCTCCAGTCATGGCCATTAAGTATTTGGCAGCAATCCCCGAAAGTGACTTCGCCGAGTTCGCGAGAGTTGTGCCGAAGCTGCTGACGCCGCATGCGGCATATGCCGAGCAGGTCGGGCGACGTGAGGCGGAGTGGCTGCGCACGCCTGGCAACACCGTAGAGCTCGTCCTTGTCACGGCAGACGATCTCAAGGCCTACGTGGCAAGGGGCCGCGCCCTGAACCTCTCGGCGCTGTCGGTGCTCGCGTTCGAAAAGGGCGAGGCGCAAAGTCACATGGAACCGTACGGCGGCACCTACCCGGAGAGCGAGGGCACGATCGTCCGGGTCACCATACGCGAGGGCTGGGTACGGCCAGTGTCCGCCTTGTGGATCGCCGCGACGCCAGATCCTCAAGCGGCTGTCGCTGCCGTTCGGGATCGCGCGCAAGCCGATTGGACGATTGAAGCTTTCGGGCCTTCACCGGCGGGCTTCGTCGCTCGCTACGGCCTTCAACCCGGTCAGGCTTGTCCGTTTCCCCCTCCGCGGTAGCCGCCGGCTGCGGGCCCACATCTCGCCGTAGGACGCGATTCACCTCGGGACGGGCCGCGGGAGGTCCGACCGGCCTGGTGGCGTCTGGCGGGCAAATTTGCTTGCGCGCGCCGCAGGCGGAAGATGCTGGCTGCCCACAGGGTGCCGGTGATAGATTCGGCTCACGTGCAGCACCTGTTGCACCCGCGTCGTGAGACGCTGCTTCTCCCTGCGATGGAGATCCTCAGTGATCAAGCGCATCTACAAGAATTTCATCGATCGGCGACGCGAGGCCGATTTCCGCGACGGCTTCTACGGTGCTGACTTCCGCGCCTTCAAGCGTCTCGGCGTGCTCACCGTCCGCCGCCAGTTCGAGTCCCGCCAGCTTCCCCTGCACCAATGGCATGCTGCGGAGGTCTGGTTGGGAGATCAGGACGCCGCGACGGCGAGGCGGACGGCGCTGGCGATTTACTCGGGTATCGCCCTCGGCTCGCTGTCGCTGCTTATCGCCGCGTTGAAGCTCTAGTCGCCGAACTTCGTAAAGGAGCTGGGGCTGAAGAGCCGGCCCCCGACCCTTGACGAGTTGCACGCTGCGATAGACGCTCCCCCAGAGGGAGGGGAGACCATGCGAATTTCTGCAACTGTGGCCGCGGCAATTGCCGCGGCACTCGTCGGTGCATGCGCGCCGACGCCTGAAAGCATTCAGCCGGCCTACGTCAGCGAGACACCCTATCGAAGCTGGACGTGCGACCAGCTCGGCGAGGAATTGACCAAGCTGGATCAAGCGCTCGCTACCGCCTCGATGCAACAGAACACCGCGCGTACAAATGACACCGTCGGCGTGATCTTGCTCGGCCTGCCGGTGGCTCGATGTCGGGGCAGAGCGTTGCGCCGCAGACTGCCCTCTACAAAGGCCAGCACGAGGCCGTGCGGAAGGCGTCGATCCGGAATGGCTGCCCGGAGATGACGCGAATCCAACCGACGCCGCCGGCAGTGAGGCTCGGAACTGAGCCGACACCTGCCGGGTGACCGGCAAATGGCCGAACCTACGACAATCGGAGCGGGGGACTGAATGGCGTCATCGTCGTTACCGGAGGAGCGGCTTGACCGAGTAGCAACAAAAATAAAAGGCCTGCTAATGGTTGGCGCGTTGGGCATTGTTGCACTTGAGCACCGTCTTGCCGACTACCTGTTAGGGCGCCCGGGTGTCGAGAAGGTCACCCATTTCGTTCAGGAGTACGGCATAGACAGTGACTTTTTCCTCGGTTTAGCAAATGTTTTTATCATCGCGGCCTGCACGTATCTGTCGCAAGCCTTAGTTGATTCCATCCTGACGAATAGTTCTTTGGTCAGAACGCTCATCCTGAAAGGCCACAATATCGAGGGCAAGTACATCAATTGGATGGAGGATGCGCAAGGCTGGACGGCCACTTGCACTACTTTCTCTCATGACGGGCGAAATTATCGCGAGCACGGGCGGGTTTACCGGGAAGACGGCACTCGGCATGCTACTTACGATTTGCGGATGACATTGTTTCGAGCCGAGGAAGGAATACTGGAATTTACGTACAACGAACAAAGAGATCAAAGCGGGGATAAGACCACTGGTCACGGCGAATATACCTTCCACCTGCAACCGATTGTGCTGTGGGGATCTCGATTGCCCCTTCTGGAGCGGTATAGCGAATACGATGCTTGGTACACCGATGATCGCGCCGCCACTGTGCTTCACACATCGAAAGGAAGCCGCCTGTCTTGGCTTTGCACCCAGGAGCACTTCCGCGAACTTCCAGTCCAGCTTTTTGGATCATTGAACGAGGGAACATTAGCAAGGATATTCCTTGTCCAGTTAGCGAAGGAAAATCGCGCTCAAGAGCAGCTAGGAAAGAAGCAAGAACGCGCGCGGCTGGCCGAGGAGCGGCGGACAAAGCGGTCCAAGCGTCGACATTGAGTGGGCGCCCGAATCATCTAGTTGCCCCACCCATTGAACAGCGGCAGCCGCGACGACTGGCCGAAGCGCACGCTCGACCGACGGCCATCAGCTGGGCGCGCTTGGACCTAGAATGAACTGACCACCACACCCGGTATCGCCACTGTGCCGAGAAGCGGCAGGGTAATAAGCACGGTGCTTATTGGCTCCGCGCGCACCACCGTCAGCTCGCGGGAGGGCTTGGCGGCCGCGAATGTCAGGCACTCCTGGCAGCCCATCGCGCTCTGGGCGACGTCTCGCAACATCGCGACGTCTGCTGGCAGAGAAAACATCGTGAACTGAACGAAGCTCACAAAGAACAGCGGGCACATTGCGCGAAGTGGTATCAGGTATTCACCCCGCACGAAGTAATCGTACGGGCAAAGAATCGGCCGCCACGGCCCGAGCTCTTTCTCGATCGCGGCAAGCTGGGCCGGCGGTAGCTCCGGCCAAAGGAGTTGCCGCAGCCATTTCTGTGGCGCCAGAGCGATGATGAAACTGGACATATCATTCCCCTTGGTTGCGGAAAAACATCATCGTCGCGACGAACGAGATGGTTGCGGAGATGACGAACGAAGTGGCGAACGACACGACGTCACCCCAGAACGTCGCCGCGAAGGCGGTGCCAAATATCGCGGCCGCGATCGGCGGCAACGACGCCGACGCCAGCATGAGCAGCATCAGCAGCATCAGCAGCAGGATGAGCAGCGCGACGAGGCCGGCGAACCGCATGGGCTAGGTCCTCAGACCGGCTCGAGCTGCGCGCCCGGCAAGTCGCGCAGCCCGAGGCCCGAGACGTCGCCGGCGATGCGCACGATCTCGCCGACCTTGAAGCTCAGCGGCTGCTCGGCCGCGACCACGACGACGTCGGGCTGCGTGTCGAGCACCGCCACGAGGCCCGGCGCGAGCGGCGACCTGGTCGGGCGTGAGGCCGAGCTGCTGGCCGACGCCGAAGGTGATGGGCATGTGGCTGACGCGATAGGCTCGCATGATGGTCGATCTCCTCAGAGTGCCAGAATCATAAAATCTGCGTTGTGCTGCGCCACGTCGGGGTCGACCATTCGGCCAACGTAGGGGCAGAAAACCTGCGCGCTGGCCGATGATGGCGCCGCCGGCGCGACCGTGAGCTCGGCCTCAAGGTCGCTCTGGCCGACGATCTCGACCGCCATGAACAGCGGCCTGGTGCGCCGCCTCGGCCTGCGTCCGCTGCCGAGGTACATTCCGCCGAAGGACTGCGGCGGTTGCGGCGCCGGCGCGCGGGCGACGATCAGGTGCGCACCCGCTTCCGTGACGAGATGCTCGCCGGTCTCGGTGACGAGGAAGGTGGGCACCGGGGATCAGCGCTTTCGAGCGTGCGGGTTGGGGTGGCACGTCACGGCGTTGCCCGAGTAGACCCGGCCCGCCTCGTAGGCGCGCTGGTAGGCAACGAAGGTCGAGAGATCGCCGCGAAACTCGGCGCGCAGGTCGGCGTCGCGACCCCACGCCAACTGGCAGCGCTGCTCGACCGGCAGGGCACGGCTGGCGAGGATATCGGCGGTCGACACCGGGGCGGCAGTGGCGGGCGGTGCGACCATGACCGGCTCGGCGGCGATCGGCGAGGCCTGCGCCTTCGCCAGCGCGATCAGCGCGCCCATGCGGGATTGCGCCGGCGCGGCCGCGGCGGCCTTGGCGACCGGGCCGTTCCAGTCGGCGCGGGCGGCCTCGTCGATGGCGCGCTCGGCGGCGGTCGCTGCCGGCGCCGGCGGCGCCCATGGGCCCGCCTGGGCAGCGCGGGCGACTGCGGCTAGGCCTGAGCTGTAGTGCATGGGAAAAATCCTTCTCTCTCAAAAGTCGCGCCCCGCCACCGATCGCGCGGGCAACCGATGGCGGGGCCACCTCACAAGCAGGTCCGCGGCGGGCAAAGAAAACGCCGCGGGCCCGATCTGACCGGCGACGCCAGCGCCGCAAGGCGCCAACGTGGAGACCGCCGGTCGAGATTTCGTCATGCCGCTCTCCTTGCGGCCTTGTTGCCGGCCGGCAGCAATTCGCGCGCGCGATCGAAGCGATATCGCGGATCGACGAGGTAGCCGCGATAGCCTTGCAACTGCCAAGTCTCGATCCGCGGCCAACCTTCCACCTTCAAATCGAGATGTTCGGCAAGGGCCACGAGAGGATGACTCACGCGATCGCCGCGCCGACCAGCCTCGCCCAGAGCGGCGTTGGCCTCCGAGATGACCCGGCGGTTTGTGTCGAGTTGGTCGAGCAGGCGCGCCAACTCGCTGGCATGCCTGTCGATCTCCACGAGACAGCGCAGCGAGTCCGCTTGTGCATCGCGCGCCATCGCGGCCGTGCCGTCGAGCTCGGTCTGGGCTTCGCGGCGCGCGCTCTCCAGCGCCAAGCGCTCGAGCTCACGGGCGGCCAGCTGCAGGCGATCGTGGTTGCGGGCTGCCGCAGCGACCTCACGGTCCGCCTGCTCCGCCTCGGCTTCGGTCCCGCGCAGCAGCACGGCATCGCGCCGGGCCTTCGCGGCGTCGACCACGGCTGCGGCGGCGGGCACGTCGATCTCGGCGAGACGCTGTCGGTAGACGCTCGACGGCTCGAGCTTGGTCTCACTGGTTTTCAGAAGGCGGAGGATGGCGTCGATCATGGGCATCACCGTGCGCGCTCGCCGTGGACAACGGAAATCTGTCCACGGGCGCGCTTCAAAGTTTTCCAATGACCCGGCACCGTTGCGTCGACCGTGAGCGCTTCCCAGGCGCCGGCGTGCCAGTCGTGCGCGAGGTACGGATTGCTCGCCTTCCGCCGGTCGACCAGCCACGCCGACGCGGCGTAGCGCTGCAGGTCGCGCAACATGCTCTCGTACAGCGGCTTCCCCTGCAGGCCGGCATATCGCCGACACGCGGCCATGCGGGCGAAGGCTTGTGCCCTGGCGATGCGTGCAGGCGAGCGGCGATTGGCCGGCAGGCTCAATGCCTTTGCGATTGCGGCGCCTGGCCGCTCGGCGTCGACCGCCTGCCGCAGCCCGTGCGCCAGCGCCAGCAGGCCGGCGTCGCCGTCGGCTCGTGCCTGGAGACGATCGGCGAGGGAGCGGAGGTCGATCGACATGTGGCTTCAGTCGGCCTGACGATCGCTTTTCGCGGGCATGAGATCCCAAACGGCCAGCTCGATTTCGACGCGGGCGACGATGCGCCGGAGGATCCGCGCCAGGGCGGCGCCATCATTCTCCGCCGCTTCGATCTCCGGCAGGGCAGCGGCATGCAGGGCCGCCGATCGCCGCTGCGCCACGTGGTAGCGCTCAACCATCGCGCGGATGTCGACCGGCTCGGTCATCGCGAGATCCTCAGGCCTTCGCCTTGCCGCTCTTCAGGCGGCGTACCTCCGCCTCGAGCTCGGGCACACGCCCCGCCATCTCGACCCGGTGGGCGTCGCCAAAGGCACTCAGGAGATAGGCCCGCAGAGCCGGTCGCAGCGGGACCCGGCCATGTTCCGGTCTCGGCACCTTGTGCGCGGTCAGGACCTGCCGGAGACGCTGTGGCGTGATCTCGCACAGGGTCGCGAGCTCGCTCACGTCGACAAGTTGCTCGGGATCGAAGTCGGGCATCAACTCCTCCAAAGGAAAACGAAACCGCGAATCGCAAAACCTGAGAAACATTCAGATATCGGGGGTCGAATATTCCGCTTGGTGCACCGCACCAGAGGGACCCGTGATCGTGGTGCAATGCACCATGCGAAGCGGTCGCGGGTCGTGGGTCCCTCTGCGCCAGGGCCGACACGAGTAGTTCGACCGGCATGCCAGCCCTAGGCACAGCGCTGCGGCGTGCTCCACCACAGGGCAGAGCAACCAGGGGCCGATCCGTGAAGCTCGGCTCCCTGGTCAGGTGGCTTCGGACAGCTATGGCCACCACACGCGCCCCGTCACCCGCCGAGGCCCGCAGCTCATTCGAATTGGCGATCGTCGCCCCGGCCGCGATCAGCAGCACGAGCAGACTGGCCACGAGGGTGGCGAGCACGGCGCGCGGGACGAAGACCACGGCGCCGCGCTGCGCAACGCCGATAGCAGCGCGCGCCTTGTCCCGGGCGTCGGCGTCGCCGAGCACGATGCAGCGCGCGGTCACTGCGCCGGCTCCTGCTCGACCTGGCGCCATTCACCGGCGGCCAGCGCCATCGTCATGCCAGCGGGCTCGCTGAACAGCAGGCAGCCGTGCTCAACCCGGCAGGCTGTAGCCGACACCGTGCGCGTCTTGCCGTCGGTCATGGTCACCAGCCACGTCCTGGCCCTGGTCGGTGGGGAGAAGGGCAAGGGCTGGTCGGTCATTGCCGGCGCCCCGCCGTCGCATGCATCGGCACGCCAGCCCGAGCGAGTGCATCGGCTACATCATCGATCGACCGGCACAGCGCGTACGTCGCGCCGGCGCTAGTGAAGTCGGCCTCAACCCCGCGCTGGACCTGCGACTGCCGGCCGATCTCCGTCTTCAGCTCGAGCCCGACGAGGATGACGCGCCGGCATCCGTCGATCGCGGTCGGCGCCGGGTGCAGCACCAGGATGTCGGGCCAGCCGGGCCGCAACCCTAGGCGGGCCAGCTGCCTCCCGCGCTCGAGCCCGCCGCCACCGGCAGGGAACGTGGTCCAGGTCGTCGGCGGGCGAAGGGCCAGGCGGAGGAACTGCGCGACGGCGGCGTGAAGCTCATGCTCAAGGCGGTCGCCGAGCGGGCGCGGGCAAGGCAACGCGGCGTTCATGATGAAATCCGACGTGAAGTGAAGAGATCGCCACCCCGGACAGCCGGACAAAAGGACAGCCCGCCGGACAACCGGACACCCCTAAAGGGGTGTTGTCCGGTTTTGTCCGGCTTGGCGGAGCTGCGAATGTCCGGACCTGTCCGGTCTTGTCCGGCAGTTGTCCGGGCGATGTCCGGCTTAAATGACCCAGGCATAGGCCCCCCAAACCCCGACGAAGCCGGTGCTGATCAGGGCATCGTGACCCCGCTTGAACGCCTTCTGGCGGGTCTCGGGCGTCGCCTCCGACAGCATCTTGTAGGCGTACTCGCGCCAGCGGTCGGGGCTGACGACTCTGGCGCCGTTCGGGATATGCGCGCTCGCTGGCGCATCCTCGCCGCTGTCAGCGATGGCGCGCTGCAGTGCCCTGAACACCACGCCGGTGTTGCCGGTGGGGTCACGCCGCTTGGCCTTGGGCGCTGTGGCGCTGTCGTCGACCGGCACCAGGACGGCGGTCATGATGTCGTCGCCGTCGTCGTCCACACCGATCACCACCGGCTCGAGCCGGAAGCTGAAGGCGTCGCCTTCGCGGCCATCGCGCTGGGCTTCCACTGTGGCGGTGCGCTCGCCGGTGTCGGACTTCACAACCTTCACGATGGTGTCGAGCGCACCAGGCAGTGCGGTCGAGCCGCGCGGTCCGGCATCGGCTGCCTTGCCACTGTGGTGCACCAGGATGACGGTCGCGCCGGTCTCCTTGATGATGCGATCGGCGCGCGCCAGGGTGGCGCCCATGTCGGCGACCGAGTTCTCATCGGCGCCAGGCATCACCCGCGCCAAGGTGTCCAGCACGATGATGCGGACCGGATGACCGGTGCGGCGCTGCAGCTCGGCCGCGGCCGCGACGACCTTGGCCACATCCTCGCCGCCGGGCCCCAGGTTGATGGCGACCGGCACGACGGCGAACGGCACGGCGGTGTCGGCCGGGATCTCGTATTTGATGCGAGCGCCGAGGATCCGGTTCTTGAGGCCGTCGGCACCTTCCGCAGCGACGTAGAGCACTGCGCCGCGCGACACTCGGCGGCCGAAGAAATCCCAGCCCAACGCCACGCACATGCACAGGTGCGAAACAAGGAAGGTCTTGCCGGACTTGGGTGCGCCGTAGAAAGCAGCGAAGCGGCCCTCGCCGAGTAGCCCGTGCACCAGCTTGTCGGGCGGCACGGCCTTGTCGATGTCGCCCCACATCACCAGCGGCAAGCCGCCGTCGTGGGCGCCGGCGCCGTTCACCTTCCCGTCCAGCGGCGCGAAACGCGACGTTGCGGCCTCGAGCTCAGCGAGATCGGGGGTGCTGTTCATCCGTTCCAGTCCCGTTTCCCGCCCGGCGGCGCTGGCGGCTGCGCGATGAACACCTCGCGCCTGGCGGCGTGCCATCGAGCGGCCAGCGTTTGCGCCGCCTTCTGGCCGGTGCCTGTCCGGTCGGTGTCCGCGAAGATGGTCAGCCGCTCGATGCCGGGCAGCACGGGCAGGCCGGCCAGGTTGCCGGCGTCTATTGCCGACCAGACCGGTAGCCATGGCGCCTGCGCGCCCAGGGCCGCCGTGATAGCGAGGCAGGTCTCGATGCCCTCGCCGATGCCCAGGTGCGCCGTGACGTCGGCATCGTCGACCAGGCGTATGACGCCGCCCGCTTTCCGATGCCCGGCGAGAAGGCGGCGCGGTTGGTCGAGCGGCGCTTTATCCGCGCCGTCGGCGTTCAGCATCGTAAAATGCAAGCTGATCGTCTCGCCGGTGACGAAGTCGGAGACGATCGAGACGATGGTGGGCCAGAGATGCTTGGCCGACGGCGCAAGGTAGCGGACGGCGTTGCTGGTCGGCATGGCACAGCCGCGCGTCCGCAGATAGCGCTCGCCCAACGTGCCGGACAGCGACCCGGCGAGCCTCAGGATATCGGCGATCTTGTCGGCCGAGGCCGTCGGCGTGGCGGGCCTTGCATGAGGCGCGGGTCGATCGCGGTGGTGGTCGTGCTGGTGATCGTCGTCGAGCAGGCCGCGGCGGCGAAACCCGGCGAGGATGTCGAGGGCATCGCAGCCGGCGTGGCAGCGCACCAAGAGCCGGCCGTCGTCGCCGTCGGCGATCGACAGCGAGGGCGAGCTGTCGTCGTGCGCGATGCACTTCAGCAGGAAGCCATTGCCAGACTTCCTGCCGCCGAGGGTGCGGGCGATGGTGGCGGCCGTCATGACGTAGCGCTGCCCTGCATGACGCTTGCCCACTTCTCGAAGTAGGCCTGGGCCGACTCCTCCTCGACCTTGGCGACCGCCAACGCGCGATCTGGCAGGAGGTCCTCGATCCTCTGCCGCAACATGCCGCGCAGAAGATGGGCCGGCATAGCCTCAGCTTCGACTGTGGCCTGCACGTGGGGCGCGCGCCTATCGGTTTCCTTCCTCGGCTTCTTCGGCAGGTCGAACGCTTCAATCTGATCTTCGGTAATCCCGACGCGCTCAAAGACCAGATCAACACCGGAAACTAGGTGTTGCCGTAGCTCGCGCTCCAGCGTCACGTCGATCAGCACGCCCGCCGGATCGAAGTCGCCGATGTAGTAGATCACCACCACCCGGCCGTCCTTGGCGTACCAGTTGATGGCCTCCGCGGCCTGGTAGGCCAACGTGATCGAAGAGAAACCGCCAGCGGGATAGAGGCTCACTGCCAGTTCGCAGCAATCCTTCTCGATCACGCCGGCAATCGATCGCGACTCGGTCCACACCTCGCAATAGCAACCAGCGTCCTGCCAGAGGTCGGCACGGTAATGCGACTTCACCGAGCGCAAGAACTCGGCCCGGTCCCTGTAGGTCGGGGTGTGGTAGCCGCGCCTGGTGGCATCGGTGATCCAACCGTATGACAGGCGCCCGGCCCGCCGCAGCTTGACGATCCGGTCCTGTACGTGCCGGTAGCCGCGCTCGGACTTCTCGACCGACTCTGCCAACCTCGGGTCGGTCATCCGGTAGAAGACGTGGCGCACGCTCTGTGGGTGGTCGGCCTCGAGCACCTCAAGGATCTGCTGGTCGAGCTGCTCGATCCTGGCATTGGATCGCCGCTCGCGCTTTACCGTGCGTGCACGATAATTTTCTTGTGGGGTGATGGCGTCGACCACGATCTACTCCGCCGTCCCGGCCAGCGCCTTGGTCAAGGCCTCGATCACCTCGGGCAGCAGGGCCGGCGGGATGGCGATGCCTTTGCCGGTCGGGATCACCTCGCCGGCGGCGTTCGCGACGTGCAGCCGGATATCGATGAAACGGTGGCGCTTGAAGGTGCGGTCTGCGACGCGGATACGCTCGCCGCGGCGTTCGTTCTTCACGATGTCGGCGATCAGGATGTCTTCGTTCTGTTCGTTCTTGCCGGCGCTCGCGCTCGGCGCTACATGTTTTGTAGTCATGGTTCATTCCTTGCGAGGGGATGGGCGAGAATTCAGAAGGCCCGGCGGTCGGCGAAACCGTTCCGGGCCTTCATTTCGATTCGGGGATGGAGTCTTTGCGCTCGGCCGGCTGGGCGCCGGCGATCAGCGGGTCTGGCTTCGTTGACGAGCCGATGGTGATCGGCGCGTACATGCTCGCCGCCACCTTCAGCAGGCGGGCCGGCGAGCGGTAGAACGGGAGACGGGCGCGCATCTCAGACGGCCCGCTTCGTCGAGAGCCATGTCAAGATGTCGTCGCGCATCAGGAGGCGACGCTTGCCGAGCTTCAGGCTCGCCAACTCACCGTTCTTGATTGCGAGGTAGAGAAAGGACCGACCGACGCCCATAGCCTCGGCCGCGTCCTCGACGCTGTAGGAAATGCGCCCGTCCGGCTCAGTCGCTGCGTTCGGGGCGGGGGTAGTAATCATCGGAACCGTCCATGTGGTTCAGGTGGATTGGACGGTTCGGAATGTGAGGGAGGCTCTTGTTACGTTGCCCCGGTTGTAACAGGTTTCTTTCGCAGTCGTGATATTGGCGTCGCGAGCTTGCGCGCAGCCTTATTCACGGCAGCGGTTCCAACTGCACCGCGCCGCCTGGCAATCATCCGGCTGTATTCGGCATCACTCTGGCCGGGGTGCTCCCCCTCGACCGCAGCGAGATCGGCGGCGAGTGATGCATCCTTCTCTGGATCTCGACGTGCGTTCCCGCCTCTGATCGCCCCCGCGTGACTTGCAGCGCCTGCGAAGAATCGTTCGGCCAAGTCTCTGTCCATCAGCGCCGCGGCTTGCTTCGATGCAGCGTTCATGGCGAACAGCGCCGCCATGCCAGCGTCGCCATTTCGGATGCACCCTTCGACGCGCTCGACGTCCCATAATACCCCTACAGCGTAGTGTTCCACCGTTCCAGGCTTCACGACCGACTCGTCTGACAGAACGAACCCCTTTCGGCCGTTGCGTGTCGCCGCTTTCCGAAGGTCAGTCGGGAGCCCTGATTTCCGCAGGATTTCTTCAGCCCACTCTTTCAACCCCTTCAGTCGCCATTCGGGCGACCATTCCCGCCGAAACAATTCCAGGTCGTGTGCCGAGCGTTCCAGCGGCCGCAGCTCGCCGGGCACGAAGAACGAGGGCTTCGACTTCGCCATCACGCCCGCCCGCGGTCGGCGATGGGCGTGACGCCATTCGACTTCATGCAGAAGCTCGACCATGCTTCGGCGAGTTGGCGCCGCCGATCGAACAGGTCCGACCGACGATAGGCCAGCTCGACCTTGCTCCCGACAGTATGCGCGAGCGCGAGCTCGGCCACCTCCGGCGGAAAGGTGGTTTTCTCGGCCGCCCAATCGCGAAAGCTCGAGCGGAAGCCGTGCGGGGTGATGTCCGTTCGCTTCATGCGCTTGAGCAGGGCGAGCATGCCACCGTTCGACATCGCCTTGCCGCGCGCGCCGGCGAACAGCCACGGCCCCGGCGATCCGTCGGCCAGTGTCGCCCGGTGCCCGGCGATGACGTCGAGCAGATCCAGCGCCGCACGAGACAGCGGCACGCGGTGCTCGCGCTCGGCTTTCATGCGCCCGGCCGGGATGGTCCAGAGCCCGCGCTCGTGGTCGATCTCGCTCCACTGTGCATTGATGATCTCGCCGGTCCGCGCCGCCGTCAGAATGAGCAGGCGCAGCGCCAGCGCGGCGAGGCCCGGCTGCTCGCCCAGAGCTGCAACGAAAGCCGGCACCTGGGCGTAGGGCAGTGCGGCATGGTGCTCGACGCGCCGGACCTTGCCGCGGGCGGGAAGCTGCAGCTTCAGGTGGCCGGCCCATCGGGCGGGATTGTCGCCGGCCCGGTAGCCCTGCGACTTGGCATAGTCGAGCACGGCCTCGATGCGCCCCCTCACCCGGCTCGCTGTCTCCGGCTTCGTTGCCCAGATCGGCTGCAGGACGCGCACGACGAGGCCCGTGTCGACGTCGCCGACGGCGAGCTTGCCGAGCACGGGATAGGCGTAGGTTTTGAGAGTGGCCGTCCACTGGTCGGCGTGCTTGGCGTTGCGCCAGCCGGCCTTGTTCGCCGCGATGTAGTCGGCGGCGGCGGCGGCGAAGGTGATCGTCCGGGCTTCCTCGAGCCGCGCCGCCGCCCGCTGAGCATCACGATGGGCGATGGGGTCGACGCCGGTCGCCTTGACGCCGCGTGCAGCACGGGCCAGGGCGCGTGCCTCGGCGAGGGAGACGTCGTTCATCGAGCCGAGCCCCATCTCGCGCCGCCGGCCGCGCAACTCGTATCGGAATACCCAGCTCTTGCTGCCCGACGCGGACACTTGCAAGTGCAGCCCGCCGCCATCGGGATAGAGGCCGGGTTTGCCCTCGCGCTGCACCGTCAGCGGCTTCAATCGCTCGATCGTCCGGGCCATCCGCCGAACTCCTCAACCCGTGTCTCTACCCATGTTATAGCAGCGGATTGAGGCGGACGCTAGCGGACAACGGCAGACGCGCCCGGATAATATAATGCCCTTTCTATCGATGCTTTTTGGATTTGTGCGGCTGGTGGTGGACGGTGCTGGACGCGTCACTGGCGGAGAGGGTGGGATTCGAACCCACGGTACGCTTGCACGCACAACGGTTTTCGAGACCGTCCCGATCGACCACTCCGGCACCTCTCCCGCGGCCCGCCTTATAGGGGCGCGCTTCTGTCAGGGCAACCCGCACGACGCGGCTGGGGCCTCTTGCCTTCCCGCCATCCGTGGACATAGTCGGGGTCGGTCGGTGTGACCGCCGGGAGGGAGACGCGTGCAATCAAGTGCACAAGGTCATGGCGGCAGAGGAGAGCCACCACGGCTGGCTCACCTGCCCTTGCGCGCGATCCGTGACAGCTGCATCAGGCAAGATGCCGCAAGAACCAGCAGCCTCGACCCTGATCAGCGGCGCCGCCGCGAGCCGACGTCCCGCCGCCGCAGCGATTGTCGGTCGAGTCAGCGCCAACGCCGAGGGTCCAAAGGCTGCCGACACACGGACGCACCGGCCCCGGGAGGCGGCCCCGACTCACCGCGGCCGGCGCGACCTCGCGCGGACGGCTCGTTCATGCCGGTCAGAGGACCATCGAACCCGTGCTGCGCGGTCCCTGATCCGGTGCTCCGGGTTCCCTGATCCGGTGGCGCGAAATTCCCTGATCTGGTGCGAGCACAAATCCCTGATAATTTTCCCTGTTCCGCCGCTTCCACCTCCCGCTGGGCCGATAGTTCAGTGCGTTTTTCCTACGTCGAATCAATGACTTGTGGAGGGCATCCCCGCTGCCGTTGGCACCCGAACCGCTTCTTCTGCCGGGAGTTCGTCGGCCGGTGGCCAACTCCGGTGGAGGCTTCGCTTGCCACGGACGCAAGACCGCCCTCGGGACGCAGATCGACCGCAAGCGGACGCAAAGTGGATCCGGCTAAGCCCTTGATTCACAACGATCAGACCGCAAAGAACGCAAGAATGCACCCTGATTCTTGGCACCGGCTCGGGCGCCTCCAGCCGCGGAGGGGGCCGGCAGCCGGGCCGAAAACGCCGTCGGCTGCGGCGGTGCCTCGCCCCGCGAGCCCGGCTGCACGAACCGCCCCGGCGGCGTGCGGACGGCGTTGACTCGCAGCACTTCCTGCGTATATTCCGCGCTCTTCCGGCGGGTCGATGTGGCCCGCCGCGTTCTTTCGTGTCTTCCGGCATGACGGGTCAGGGTGCCGCCGATTCCCCAGGGGATGGTGGTCCGCTCGCAGCCGGGGGGCCTCAATCGGGTGTCCTCATGATCGCCGTAATCCGCACGGGTGGAAAACAATACACGGTCGCCGCCAACGATACGCTCACGGTCGAGCGGATCGCGGGCGAGGCCGGCGCCTCGGTCGAGTTCACCGACGTGCTGATGGTCGGCGACAAGGTCGGCGCGCCGACGGTCGCCGGGGCCAAGGTCGTCGGCTCGATCGTCAAGCAGGCGCGCGGGCCGCACCTGATCGTCTTCAAGAAGCGCCGCCGGCAGAACTCGCGGCGCAAGAACGGCCATCGCCAGGATCTGACGGTGGTCAAGATCGAACAGATCGTCGCCTGATCGGCAACGGCAAAGAGCGACTGGAGAGGTACGATGGCACACAAGAAAGCGGGCGGCTCCTCGCGCAACGGCCGCGATTCGGACGGCCAGCGGCTGGGCGTCAAGCGCTTCGGCGGGCAGAAGGTCCTGGCCGGCAACATCCTGGTCCGCCAGCGCGGCACCAAGATGAATGCCGGCACCAATGTCGGGGTCGGCCGCGACCACACCCTGTTCGCGATGGCGGACGGCGTCGTGGCGTTCCGCACCCGCTCGGGCGGCAAGGTCGAGGTGAGCGTGGTGCCGCCGGCGGCGCCCGCTCCGGAGAAGCTTGCCGCCGAATAGCCGTTCCCGCGCGCACGGAGTTTCAGGGGGAACGGCTCGCCGTTCCCCCTTTTTCATTGGTCCTTCCCGCTCCGGCGGGAGGGGCGGCAGGCAAAGGGCCGGAGAGGTCGCGGGCCTCGAGGCCTGGGCCCCGAGGTCGGGGGCGTCGGCTCGAGTCGGCGTGCACTCGATTGCACGGGGTTTTGGCTGCAGGCGTGAGCCAGGTCGGCTGGGCCGCCTGCCGCACAGGGGATTGTCGTGATATCGCGTGCGGTGAACCTGCGCGCAGAACGAAGGGACAGGATCGTGATCGCCACCACCGACGCAAGCCCGTGTGCCGCTGCCGCAGCGCCGGCGTCGCGTGCCGGCGCCAAGCCCTCGATGGCAAAGGGCGCCGTCCCGGGAACCGGGCGGCGGCCTCCCGACCGGGCCCGCCTCCACCCGGTCCCGACCGCAAGACGGCGCTTCCGACCGCAAAACGCCCTGCCGAGCGATCGCTTGCGGTCGGCTAACCCCTTGATTGCAAAGACTCCGAACGCACCGAACGCACCGAACGCAAAAATGCAGGGTGATTCTTTTCGTAACGCGCAGAGCGGTCAGGGCAAGAAGGACGTTCGATGAAGTTCCTCGACCAGGCCAAGATCTATGTCCGGTCCGGCAATGGCGGGGCGGGCTGCGTCGGGTTCCGGCGCGAGAAGTTCATCGAGTTCGGCGGGCCGGATGGCGGCGACGGCGGGCGCGGCGGCGACGTCGTGCTGGAATGCGTCGACGGGCTGAACACGCTGATCGACTACCGCTACGCCCAGCACTTCAAGGCCGAGACCGGCCATCACGGCATGGGTGGCCAGCGCACCGGCGGCAGCGGCCAGGATATCGTGCTGCGCCTGCCGCGCGGCACCCAGGTGTTCGCCGAGGACAACGAGACCCTGCTGGTGGATCTGACGGAGATCGGCCAGCGCGTCGTGCTGTGCAAGGGCGGCGACGGCGGCTACGGCAACCTGCACTACAAGAGCTCGACCAACCGCGCGCCGCGCCGCGCCGACAAGGGCTGGCCGGGCGAGGAGCGCTGGATCTGGCTGCGGCTGAAGCTGATCGCCGATATCGGCCTGGTCGGCCTGCCCAACGCCGGCAAGTCGACCTTCCTCGCCGCCGTCTCCAACGCGCGGCCCAAGATCGCCGACTATCCGTTCACGACGCTGCATCCCGGGCTGGGCGTGGTCAAGGCGGGCGACCGCGAGTTCGTGATGGCCGACATCCCCGGCCTGATCGAGGGCGCGTCGGAAGGCGCCGGGCTGGGCACGCGCTTCCTCGGCCACGTCGAGCGCTGCCGCGCGCTCCTGCACCTGGTCGACGGCACCGAGGACGACGTGGTCGGCGCCTGGCGCACGGTACGGGCCGAGCTCAAGGCCTATGGCGGCACCCTCGCGCGCAAGAAGGAGATCCTGGCGCTCAACAAGACCGACGCCATGACCGACGACGATATCGAGGCCAAGCGCTCAGCTCTCGCCAAGGCGAGCCGGCGCACGGTGCGGGTGATCTCAGGCGTCTCGGGCCGCGGCGTGCCCGAGCTGCTGCACGAATTAGGCCGCCTGGTCGACCGCCAGCGCGCCGAGCTCGAGGATGCGGCGTGAGGAGCGGGAGTGGCGCTCTTCTTGTTCTCCTCCCTACGCCTTGGCGTGGGGAGGTGTCGCCGTCATACGGCGACGGAGGGGTCATGAGCATCAGTGTTGGTGCTCATGACCCCTCGCGCTCGTTCGCTGTCGCGAGCCGCGCGCCTGTCGGCGATTACGCCGACACCTCCCCAGCTTCGCTAGGGAGGGGAATGAAAGCGCGCGGAGACGCCGCGTGACTCCCCTCGCATCCGCCCGCCGGCTGGTCGTCAAGATCGGCTCGTCGATCCTGGTCGACGAGGCGAAGGGCGAGGTGCGGCACGACTGGCTGGCGGCGCTCGCCGACGACGTCGCCCGCCTGCATCGTGGCGTCGACGGGAGGGGCGGCTGCGAGGTCGTGCTGGTGTCGTCGGGCGCGATCCGGCTGGGGCGGGCGAGCCTCGGGCTGCTGGCTGGGGCGCTGCGGCTGGAGGAGAGCCAGGCGGCAGCGGCGACGGGGCAAATTCGATTGGCCCACGCCTACCAGGCGGCACTGGCGCGGCACGGCATCACGGTCGCCCAGGTGCTGCTGACCCTGGACGATTCGGAGGCGCGGCGGCGCTACCTAAACGCTCGCCAGACCATGGCGACCCTGCTCGGGCTCAAGGCCGTGCCGGTGATCAACGAGAACGACACGGTGGCGACCGACGAGATCCGCTTCGGCGACAACGATCGCCTGGGCGCACGCGTCGCCGAGATGATCTCGGCCGACACCTTGGTGCTGCTGAGCGACATCGACGGCTTTTACACCGGCGATCCGCGCAGCGACCCCGCGGCGGTGCTGATCCCCGAGATCCGCGAGATCACGCCGGCGATCGAGGCGATGGCGGGCGGGGCGGCGTCGGAGCTGTCGAACGGCGGCATGGCCACCAAGCTGATCGCCGGCCGCATCGCCATGGCGGCGGGCTGCCGGATGGCGATCGCCGACGGCCGGCCGGTCGGCGCGCTCGGCCGGCTGGCGACGGCGGACGCCCGCTGCACCTGGTTCATCCCCGAGGCCTCGCCCCTGTCGGCGCGCAAGAAGTGGATCAAGGGCTCGCTCAAGACGTCGGGCACGCTCACGGTCGACGACGGCGCGGTGCGCGCCCTGTCATCGGGCAAGAGCCTGCTGCCGGCCGGCGTGACCGGGATCGACGGCGATTTCCGCCGTGGCGACGTGGTCGACGTCAAGGACCGCGCCGGCCGCATGCTGGCGCGCGGCCTGGTCGCCTACGCCGCCGACGACGCCCGCCGCATCGCCGGCCGCAAGAGCACCGAGATCGAACGCCTGCTGGGCTTCCGCGGCCGCGACGAGATGGTCCATCGTGACGACATGGTGGTGGAGTGATGAGCGCACGTCATGCTCCTCCCCGCGCTTTGCGTGGGGAGGCGTCGCCGTCTGCGGCGACGGAGGGGTCATGAGCCTCAGTCGCGATGCCCATGACCCCTCCGTCCGCGATTACGCGGACACCTCCCCAGCGAAGCTGGGGAGGAGAATGAGTCGGAGCCCCCGATGAACGGTGAAGCCCTGGCCGCCGAGGACACCGCGGCCCTGATCGTCGCGCTGGGCGCGCGCGCCCGCGCCGCGGCGGCGGGCTTGCGCACCGCCTCGACCGAGGCGAAGAACCGCGCGCTGGCCGACGCCGCCGGCCTGATCCGCCGCGACGCCGCGGCGATCCTTGCCGCCAACGCAAAGGACATCGCCGCCGCCCAGGCCGCCGGCATGACCGCCGCCCTGCAGGACCGCCTGCTCCTGAACCCCGACCGCGTCGAGGCGATGGCGCGCGGGCTCGACGATATCGCAGCCCTGCCCGACCCGGTGGGCGCCGAGATCGAGCGCTGGACGCGGCCCAACGGGCTCGTCATCAGCCGCGTGCGCGTGCCGATCGGCATCATCGGCGTGATCTACGAGGCCAGGCCCAACGTCACCGCCGACGCCGGCGCGCTCTGCCTCAAGTCGGGCAACGTCGTGGTGCTGCGCGGCGGCTCGGACAGCTTCCATTCCTCGCGCGCCATCGTCGAGCTTTTGCGCGCCGCGCTCGCCAGCGCCGGGCTGCCGCAGGATTGCGTGCAGCTGGTGCCGACCACCGACCGCGCCGCCGTCGGCGAGATGCTGAAGGCGCAGGGCTGGCTCGACCTGATCGTGCCGCGCGGCGGGCGCTCGCTGATCGACCGCGTCACCGCCGAGAGCCGCGTGCCGGTGCTGCGCCACTATGACGGCATCTGCCACGTCTATGTCGATCGCGACGCCGACATCGCCATGGCGCGCGAGGTGGTGGCCAACGCCAAGATGCGCCGCGTCAGCGTGTGCGGCGCCGCCGAGACCCTGCTGATCGATCACGCCGCGCTCGATACTCATTTGATGCCGGTGCTCGAGCGCCTGCACGAGCTCGGCTGCGAGGTGCGCGGTGATGCCGAGGTTTTGGCGCGCGATGCCAAGGCGGTGGCGGCGAGCGAAAAGGACTGGCGCACCGAGTATCTCGCGCCCGTGATCGCCGTCGCCACGGTCGACGGCGTCGACGGCGCGATCGCCCACATCGCCCGCTACGGCAGCCAGCACACCGAAGCGATCGTGACGGCCAACGCGGCGACGGCGCAGCGCTTCCTCGACCAGGTCGACAGCGCCATCGTCATGCACAACGCCAGCACCCAGTTCGCCGACGGCGGCGAGTTCGGGCTGGGGGCCGAGATCGGCATCTCGACCAACCGTATGCACGCGCGGGGGCCGGTGGGCCTGGTCGAGCTCACGACCTACAAGAACATCGTGCGCGGGCAAGGCACCGTGCGGCCATGAGCGTCATCGCTGGGAGCGCGCCGCCCCAAGGAAAACCTCATCCCGAGGAGCCACGCGCGGCGCGGCGTCTCGAAGGATGGGCACGAGCACCACGCCTGATCCCCACCCTTCGAGACGCGCCTTCGGGGGCGCTCCTCAGGGTGAGGTTGTGCGGGTGGCGCGGCCACCGCTCGACTTCATGACCTCGCCCTCCCTCCCCATGCCCGGCGTGCCGCGCGACACCGCGCGCCGCATCGGGCTGCTCGGCGGCTCGTTCAATCCGGCGCACGAGGGCCATCGCCACATCAGCCTCGAGGCGCTGAAGCGCCTCGGCCTCGACGAGGTGTGGTGGCTGGTCTCGCCGCAGAACCCGCTCAAGACCGGCGACGGCATGGAACCGCTGGCGTCGCGCGTCGCCCGCGCCCGCCAGCTCGCTGGCCGCCACCCGCGGATCCGCGTCGACGCACCCGAGCTGCTGCTCGGCACGCGCTACACCATCGACACGGTGCGGGCGCTGCGCCGCGCCTATCCCCAGGCGCGCTTCGTCTGGCTGATGGGGGCCGACATCCTGCCTCAGCTGGTGGCGTGGCGCGGCTGGCGCGAATTGTTCGAAGCCATACCGATCGCCGCCTTCGCGCGGCCGGGCTGGAGTTATCCCGCGCTTGCGGCAGCAGCGCCGCGGACTTTCTCGCGTTGCCGGATGGACGCCGGCCGGGCGCGCATGCTTGCATCGGCCGAGCCGCCGGCCTGGGTGTTCATCCCGAGCCGGCTCGACAGGCATTCGGCGACCGCCATCCGCGCCGTGCGTCCGCGGCGCGCCAAAGCGAAAGGAAAGCCCATCTCCGCCACGATCCGCCAGCTTCCCGACCGGAGCAAGGACACATCGGCGCTGCTCGCGCTGGTGCGCCGTTCCCTCGACGACGACAAGGCCGAGGACGTCGTCGTCATCGACCTCGCCGGCAAGTCGGCCTTCGCCGACTACATGGTGATCGCCTCGGGCCGCTCGAACCGCCAGGTCGTGGCGATCGCCGAGCATCTGGCCGACCGGCTGAAGCGGGCCGGCCACGGCCGCGCCCTGGTCGAGGGCAAGGAGGCCGGCGACTGGGTGCTGGTCGACGCCGGCGATGTGGTGGTCCACATCTTCCGCCCCGAGCCGCGCGCCTTCTATGCGCTGGAGAAGATGTGGGCGCTCGAGGCCGAGGCCGCCGCCAAGCCCAAGGCCGCCGCGGCCCGCCCGCGCCGGGCGCGGGTCAAGAAGCCGGCCTGAGGTTTGCTGCGGCGTGCGCCTGTCGATCGCCGCCATCGGCCGCGCCGGCCGCGGCCCCGAACGCGATCTCTACGAGCACTATGCCGGCCGCATCCGCTGGCCGCTCGGCCTGCGCGAGCTCGAGGACAAGCGCAAGTTACCTACAGCGCAGATGATCGCGCGCGAGGGCGAGCTGCTGCTGCGCGCCGTCCCCGCCGGCGCCGTGACGGTGGCGCTCGACCGCCGCGGCAGCGTGCTCGACAGCGAGACTTTCGCCCAGCGCCTGGGACGCTGGCGCGACGACTCGGTCGCCGACATCGCCTTCCTGATCGGCGGCGCCGACGGCCACGGCGAGCCGCTGCTCGAGCAGTGTGCGCTCATCCTCTCCTTCGGCCCCATGACCTGGCCCCACCTGCTGGCCCGCGCCATGCTCGCCGAACAGATCTACCGCGCCCAGCAGCTGCTCGCCGGGCATCCGTACCATCGGGCGTAGCCTCAGTGCCCATGATAGGATGATGCCATGAAGAAGAAGCCGGTAAGAGCAAAGACCACGGCACAGTCCCGCGTCACGATCGGGCTGCAAGGCTTCGCGCGCATCAGCGCAGTCGAGGGTCTGCACCTCACTGATGAAATGCTGGCGGACTTCAAGGAATTCGATCGCCAAGGTCTGGCGCCCGCCGAGCGACGCAAGGCCATTGCCCGCAAGTACGGAGTGCCCTTTCCCCCGGACCGGATTGGGAGAAATCTCTGAAATTGCCCCTGTTCTGACGAAAATCCGAGGCTACATTGCGCGCCATGTACGCCCCTGTCCGGCGGCTGCTCGCCGCCTGCTCCGTCCTCGCCCTGACGGTCGTGTCGACGGCTGTTTTGGCTCAATCCAACCCGACTCCGCAGAAGCCGCAGGCCGACAAGCCGAAGGCCGTGCGCAGCATTCCGTACGTCTCGATCACCGGGGAGGATGGCAAGCAGCGGCACTACGAGACCAACGCCATCCCGTTGCTGTTCAACCGCGCCTGCTTCGGCTGGCGCATGTATCTCGGCGGGCCCAACCGCGTGGTCTCGCTCAAGGAGGTGCTGACGACGTCGCAGCCGGCCGAGCAGGTGATCGCCGGGCCGGAGACCGAGGTCAGCGCCGACAAGACGCGCGCCACCACCCGCATGCTGGAGACGGTGCAGGACGGCGTGCTGCAGCGCTCCTGGTGCATCATCCCCGGCGACCCGCCGGGCACCTACACCTACGACATCTCGATCGACGGCGAGCCGCGCGGCGAGTTCGTGTTCTGCGCCATCGAGGTGCCGGACCAGAATCCCAACACCGACCCGCGCGACCTCAACTGCCCCAACAAGTTCAACTCGGTAGAGCGCGCCCAGCCGCCGCGTCAGCGTACGCCATCCTGAGGCGCGTGCCCTCCCGCGCTGCACCCTCTTCTGAGGTATTCATGGCCAACCGCCGTCCCGCAGTCCTGTGCATTCTCGACGGCTGGGGACACCGGCCGGATCGTCCGTACAACGCCATCCTGAACGCAAAGACGCCGAACTACGACCGGCTGATCGCGACCTGCCCGCAGGGCTTGATCGACGCCTCCGAGACCTTCGTCGGCCTGCCCAAGGGCCAGATGGGCAATTCCGAGGTCGGCCACATGAATCTCGGCGCCGGCCGCGTCGCCGTGCCCGACCTGCCGCGCATCGACAACGCCATCGCCGACGGCTCGCTGGCCAGGAGCCCGGTGCTGGCCGAGCTGATCGCGACGCTGAGGAAGGACGGCGGCGCCTGCCACCTGATGGGGCTCGCCTCGCCGGGCGGCGTGCATGCCCACCAGGATCACCTGGTGGCGCTCGCCAACCTGATCGCGGGATCCGCCGTGCCGGTGTGGATCCACGCCTTCCTCGACGGCCGCGACATGCCGCCGCGCAGCGCGCTCGAGTGCCTCGCCGAGATCAAGGCCGGGCTGAAGGCGGGATTGCCGATCAAGTTCGCCACCGTGGCGGGCCGCTTCTATCCCATGGACCGAGACAAGCGCTGGGAACGGGTGACGCTCGGCTACGACGCCATCGTCGATGCCAGGGGTGAGACGGCGGCGACTCCGGAGGCGGCGGTCGAGAAGGGCTATGCCGCCGGCCAGGACGACGAGTTCGTGCTGCCCACCGTGATCGCCGGCTACCAGGGCATGACGGACGGCGACGGCGTGCTTATGTTCAACTATCGCTCCGACCGGGCGCGCGAGATCCTGACGGCGCTGCTCGATCCGCGCTTCGACGGGTTCAACCGCGGGCGCGTCGTCAGGATCGCGACGGCGGTCGGCATGGCCGAATACTCGGCGGCGCTCAATCCGTTCCTGAAGACGCTGTTCCCGCCCGAGGCGATCAAGATGGGCCTCGGCGAGACCGTCGCCAAAGCCGGGCTGAAACAGCTGCGCATCGCCGAGACCGAGAAGTACGCGCACGTCACCTTCTTCTTCAACGGCGGCGAGGAGCGGCAGTTCGAGGGCGAGGACCGCATCCTGGTGCCCTCGCCCAAGGTCAAGACCTATGACCTGAAGCCCGAGATGAGCGCCGACGAGGTGACCGGAAGGCTGGTCGAGGCGATCGGCGCGGGGCGCTACGATCTGGTCGTCGTCAACTACGCCAACACCGACCAGGTCGGCCACTCCGGCGTCTACGATGCGGCGGTCAAGGCGGTCGAGGCGGTCGATGCCTGCCTGGGCCGGTTGATGGCGGCAGTCGAGCAGGCGGGCGGCGTGCTGCTGGTCACCGCCGACCACGGCAACGCGGAACTGATGTTCGACGAGAAGACCCATCAGAAGCACACCCAGCACACGTTGAACCGGGTGCCGGCGCTGCTGTTCAACGCCCCGGCCAACATCCGCTCGCTGGCCGACGGCAAGCTTGCCGACGTGGCGCCGACCATGCTGGCCCTGATGGGCGTGCGCCAGCCGGCCGAGATGACCGGCCATTCGCTGCTGTCCGAGCACGCCCGGCCGCACATCCTCGCGACGATACCAGGACAAGCCGCCGCAGCCTCGGCATGACCAGGAGATGTCCTCATGGCCGGGAGCGGACCCGGCGGCTCCCCATATCGTGAGAAGGTTCCCGAAGAGCCCCTGACAGCGCCTTGATAGTGCCAAAGACCGCCCTGTATCTTGCCCCCACGATCCGGAAACCCTGACCGTCCGGCCTGCCGGCCCGGCGATCCCACCTCGAAGGCTCGACAATGACCCGTATGCGTATCGCCTCCGCCGCCGCGATCATGGCTTTTCTTGCCGTGCCGGTCGGCATCACCGCCTGGTCGCAGGACAAGGCCGACCCCAAGGCGGGCGGCGACAAGAGCGAGCTTTACCAGCAGCTCAACCTGTTCGGCGACGTGCTCGAGCGGGTGCGCCGCGACTATGTCGAGCCGGTCGACGAGAAGACGCTGATCGAGAACGCCATCAACGGCATGCTGACCTCGCTCGACCCGCACTCGAGCTACATGAACCCCAAGACCTACAAGGACATGCAGGTCCAGACCAAGGGCGAGTTCGGCGGGCTCGGCATCGAGGTCACGATGGAGAACGGGGTCATCAAGGTGGTATCGCCGATCGACGACACGCCGGCCTCCAAGGCGGGCATCCAGTCGGGCGACCTGATCTTCGCGCTCGACGGCGAGCCGGTGCAGGGCCTTACCCTGCAGGAGGCGGTCGAGCGCATGCGCGGCAAGGTCGGCACGCCGATCAAGCTCTCCATCCGGCGCGGCGCCAAGGATCCGTTCGACGTCTCGCTGACCCGCGACACGATCAAGGTCAAGGCGGTGCGCTATCGCCTCGAGGGCGGCGACATCGGCTACATCCGCGTCACCTCGTTCACCGAGCAGACCACCTCGGGCGTGCTCGACGCGGTCGAGAAGCTCAAGAAGGAAGCCGGCAACAAGCTCAAGGGCTTCGTCATCGACCTGCGCAACAATCCGGGCGGCCTGCTCGACCAGGCGATCTCGATGTCCGACGCCTTCCTCGACAAGGGCGAGATCGTCTCGGTCAAGGCACGCAAGAGCGAGGACGTGCAGCGCTGGAACGCCAAGCCGGGCGACGTCGCGGGCGGCCTGCCGATCGTGGTGCTGATGAACGGCGGCTCGGCCTCGGCGTCGGAGATCGTCGCCGGCGCCCTGCAGGACCATCGCCGCGCCATCGTCCTGGGCACGCGCTCGTTCGGCAAAGGCTCGGTGCAGACCATCATGCAGGTGTCGGGTGGCGGCGCCATCCGGCTGACCACGGCGCTCTACTTCACGCCGTCGGGCCGCTCGATCCAGAAGGAAGGCATCAAGCCCGACATCGAGGTCGAGCCGGCCAAGATCGAGAACATCCAGGCCCGCAGCGGCTTCCGCGAGGAGAATCTGCGCCGCTCGATCACCAACCCCAATGACAAGCCGGCCGACAAGAAGGACGAGGCCAAGCCCGAGGCGAACAAGGCGCCGGAAGCGGGCAAGCCCGACGCCGGCAAGCCGGGCGACAAGCCGGCCACGAGCCAGACGACGCCGGGCCAGACGACGCCAGCCCAGCCGGGCGATCCGGACGAGCCGCCGAAGGAGGCCGTGGCCGATTACCAGCTGCTGCGCGCCGCCGACCTGATCCGCGGCATCTCACTCTACAGCAGCCGCGCCAACTGACCGCCCTCATGCCCTCCTCCCCGGCTCCGCCGGGCAGGGCCATTTGGCTGGGAGCGCGCCACTCATCGGCGCTAACGTACAAAGGGACCTCACTCTGAGGAGCGGCCCGGAGGGCCGAGTCTCGATTCGGGCGAAGTAGCGCATATGAGCGCGCCACTCCCGTGGCGCTCTTCTCGTTGATCACCGTTTCATGAGCGCCACAGGAGTGGCGCGCTCCCAGCGAATGACCCGCCCCATGACCGCCGCCCCCGCCTCTCTCTATCGGCCCAATGTCGGACTGATGCTGATCGCATCAGACCGGCGGGTGTTCGTCGGCCACCGGCCGGGGACTCCGGCGGACATGGCCTGGCAGATGCCGCAAGGCGGCATCGACGAGGGCGAGACCCCGGTCGAAGCGGCCTGCCGCGAGCTCGGCGAGGAAGTCGGCACGACCAAGGCGCTGCTGCTGCGCGAGAGCCGCGACTGGATCCGCTACGACGTGCCGTCCAGGGTGGCGCCGGGCTACTGGAAGGGCCGCTGGCGCGGCCAGACGCAGAAATGGTTCGCGCTCGCCTTCACCGGCCGCGACTCCGACATCGACATCGGAGCCCACGGCGACGAGTTCGACGCCTGGAAATGGGTACCCGCGCACGAGCTCGTCCAGCTCATCGTTGCTTTCAAGCGGCCCGTCTACGAGGCGGTGCTGGCCGAGTTCGCCGACCTGGTGGAGCATAAAGCGAAGTAGGCTGTCAGATCTTCCGGACCGCGGGCGTCCCGCTCGCCTGGAGTCATGAGCGAGCCGGGATGCCCACGGTCCGGAAGATCTGACTACGCCCCTTGGGCCGCGTACTTGGTCGCGCTGCGGCGCAGGAACCACAGGCCGGCGCGGGTCATCAGGCTGTTGAGGCGGCCCTGCGGCTGCAGGCCGATGGCCTTGAGCACCATTGCCATGGCGCGCTGGACGTGACTCTCGCGGTAGAGCGGATAGGCGCGGCGGGCGTAGGCGCGGGCATAGCGCTTGCGGTCGTAGACCGCCTCGGCCGGCTCGTTGGCGGCGAAGTAGGCGTAGGCGAGCTCGTCGTCCTCGCTCTCGGCCAGGCGACCCCAGCCGATGCGCAGGCGGGCGAAGCGGCTCAACCGGTCGCGCTCGAGGCAGCGCCGCAGATGATCGTAGAACAGCTTGTAGTGGCGGAACTCGTCGGCCGCGATCTTGGCGCAGATCTGCTTCAGCACCGGCTCGACGGTCGCATCCTTGAGCGCGCTGTAATAGGAGCTGGTGCCGGTCTCGACGATGCAGCGCGCCATCATCTCGCCGGCTTGGCTGCCGCGCACCGAGCCGGTCGAGTCGAGCGGCAGCTTGTAGCCGGCGCGAAAGCGCTCGAAGGCCTTGTCGAAGTTCCAGGTCGGGTCGGCCATCTCGGCCCAGCGGCCGAGCGCCATCCCGTGCTGCACCTCCTCGACCACCCAGGTCTTGACCGCCGCCATGAATGACGGATCGTCCGCGAAGACGCGGTCGAGATAGATGCCGTAGTCTCCCCCGTTCCGCTCCACCAAGGCGGCGGCCTTGATGTTGCGCAGGATCTCCGGATCGACTTTCGACGCGTCGAACCGATCCCACGAGATCGTTTCGAGAGTCCAGTTGCCCATGCTTCGAGCACCCTCGGCGACTTGTCGCTTTTGCGTAATAAAGCGGGCTCCGGGCCAGCTTGCAATGGGCCAGCCCGTGAACATCTCGAAAAATTACCTGAGCCGGATCGTGAAAATCAGCCAACGGCGCAGGCTTACAGCCCGGTCTTCAGCGGCCCGTTCAGCCGGTCGCCCCGATCACCGACAGGGCATTCACATGGCAAAGAACACCGTCATCCCGACCGAAGCCGAGCGTAGCGAGGCGCAGTGGAGGGACCTCTCTTGTCGTCGCATCGACAAGATAAGGTCCCTCCACTGCGCCGCCCTTCGGGCGGCTCCGCTCGGGGTGACGGACAAAAGTGGCATATGCGAACGCCCTTGGATCACCGGGTCGCGTAGTAGGCCTGGGCCCGGCGCAGGTCCTTGGCGACGGTGACGGCCTTCTCGGCCGCCGCCTTCTCGTGTTCGCCCTGGGCATCCACCAGCTCGCGCTCGGCCGCCCGTTCGCGCTCGGCGAGCTGCTCGGCCGTCACCTCTTCGAAGGGCACGGCCTCGTCCGCCAGCACGGTGCAGCGGTCCGGCGTCACCTCGGCGAAGCCGCCGGCCACCAGGTAGCGCTTGTCGACCTTGTTACCCTGCAGCACCTCGAGCACGCCCGGCCGGACGGTCGAGATCAGGGGCGCGTGGCCGTGCAGGACGCCGAAATCGCCCTCGCTGCCCGGCACGACGACCATGTCGACTTCGGTCGCGAGCAGCTCGCGCTCCGGCATGACCAGGCGGAAGGTAAGCTTGGCCATCGGCTCAGGCCGCCTCGGCCGCGAGCTTCTTCGCCTTGGCGACCGCCTCGTCGATCGTGCCGACCATGTAGAAGGCCGCCTCCGGCAGCTCGTCGTACTCGCCGGCGACGATGCCCTTGAACGCCTTGATGGTGTCCTCGAGCTTCACGAACACGCCCGGCGTGCCGGTGAACACCTCGGCGACGTGGAACGGCTGGCTCAGGAACTTCGCCATCTTGCGGGCGCGCGCCACCACCAGCTTGTCCTCCTCCGAGAGCTCGTCCATGCCCAGGATGGCGATGATGTCCTGCAGCGACTTGTACTGCTGCAGAACGCGCTGCACCGAGCGCGCGACCTGATAGTGCTCCTCGCCGACGACGCGCGGGTCGAGCATGCGCGAGGTCGAGTCGAGCGGGTCGACGGCCGGGAAGATCGCCTGCTCGGCGATCGAGCGGCTCAGCACGGTCGTGGCGTCCAAGTGGGCGAACGAGGTGGCAGGCGCCGGGTCGGTCAGGTCGTCGGCCGGCACGTAAATCGCCTGCACCGAGGTGATCGAGCCCTTCTTGGTCGAGGTGATGCGCTCCTGCAGGGCGCCCATGTCGGTCGACAGGGTCGGCTGATAGCCCACCGCCGACGGGATGCGGCCGAGCAGCGCCGACACTTCCGAGCCGGCCTGGGTGAAGCGGAAGATGTTGTCGACGAAGAACAGCACGTCCTGGCCTTCGGCGTCGCGGAAGTATTCGGCGACGGTCAGGCCCGACAGGCCGACGCGGGCGCGCGCGCCCGGCGGCTCGTTCATCTGGCCATAGACCAGGGCGACCTTCGAGCCCGTGGTCGAACCGTCATCGTTGAGCTTGATGACGTTGCCTTCGATCATCTCGTGATAGAGGTCGTTGCCTTCGCGGGTGCGCTCGCCGACGCCGGCGAACACCGACACGCCGCCATGCGCCTTGGCGACGTTGTTGATCAGCTCCATGATCGTCACGGTCTTGCCGACGCCGGCGCCGCCGAACAGGCCGATCTTGCCGCCCTTGGCGTAGGGCGCCAGCAGGTCGATGACCTTGATGCCGGTCACCAGGATCTCGGCCTCGGTCGACTGCTCGACGAATTCCGGGGCATTGCGATGGATCGGCAAGGTCTGCTTGTTGTTGACCGGCCCGCGCTCGTCGACCGGCTCGCCGATCACGTTGAGAATACGGCCGAGCGTCTCGGGGCCGACCGGCATGGCGATCGGACCGCCGGTGTCGACCGCCTTCTCGCCGCGCACCAAGCCGTCGGTGGTGTCCATGGCGATGGTGCGAACCTCCGACTCGCCGAGATGCTGCGCGACCTCGAGCACCAGCTTGCGGCCTCCGCTGGTGACGTGAAGAGCGTTCAGGATGTTCGGCAGGTCGGCGTCGAAGCGCACGTCGACGACCGCGCCCGTGATCTGGGTGATCGTGCCGATGTTGTTGGTGGCCATGACGGATCCCTTTCCTTCGATTGCGTGGCGGCCGGCCTAGAGGGCCTCGGCGCCGGAGATGATCTCGATGAGTTCCTTGGTGATCGTCGCCTGGCGCGAGCGGTTCATCTGCAAGGTCAGCTTCCTGATCACGTCGCCGGCGTTGCGCGCCGCATTGTCCATCGCCGTCATCTGCGAGCCGTAGAAGCTCGCCGCATTCTCCAGCAGGACACGGAAGATCTGGACGGTGAGGTTGCGCGGCAGCAGGTCGGTCAGGATCTCGCCCTCGTCAGGCTCGAACTCGTAGACCGCGCCGCCGGCGGTCGCCGGCGCCGCGTTCGCCGCCCCCTCGGGCGCCGGCGGCGGGATGAGCTGCTGGCGGGTGACGATCTGGGTCATCGCCGACTTGAAGCGGTTGAAGATCACCGTGGCGACGTCGAACTCGCCCGCCTCGAACATCTCCATGACGCGGTTGGCGACCTTCTGGGCGTCGCCATAGGACAGCCGCGGCCGGCCGAGATCGGTGATAGTCTCGACGATGTGGCCGGCGAAGTCGCGGCGCAGCTGGTCGCGGCCCTTGCGGCCGACCGCCAGCACCTTGACCGTCTTGCCCTCGGCCAGCAGCGCGCGGATGACCCGCCGCGCCTCGCGCACGATCGAGCTGTTGAAGGCACCGCACAGGCCGCGGTCGCCGGTGGCGACGATCACCAGATGGACCTTGTCGGACCCGGTGCCGGCCAGCAGGCGCGGGCCGGTGCCGCCCTTGAAGCTGGCGCCGAGCGAGGCCATCAGGCTGTCCATGGCTTCGGCATAGGGCCGCGCCGCCATGGCCTGCTCCTGGGCGCGCCGCAGCTTGGCCGCGGCGACCATCTTCATGGCCTTGGTGATCTTCTGCGTCGACTGGACGCTTCGGATCCTGAGGCGGAAGGTTTTGAGGCTGGGCATCTCGACCTGCGAAGGCTCAGGCGAACTTCTTGACGAAGTCGGCGAAGAACGCTTTCAGCTTGTCGTCGGTCTCCTTGACGATCTCGCGCTTGTCGCGGATCGACGCCAGCATCGAGCCTTCGGCGCGCAGCGCATCGAGCGACTGGCGCTCGAACTCGCCGACGCTCGACACCGGCAGGGTATCGAGGAAGCCACGGGTGCCGGCATAGATCGAGGCGACCTGCTCCTCGACCGGCATCGGGCTGAACTGACCCTGCTTCAGAAGCTCGGTGAGGCGCTGGCCGCGCGCCAGCAGGCGCTGGGTCGAGGCGTCGAGGTCGGAGGCGAACTGCGCGAACGCCGCCATCTCGCGATACTGCGCCAGCTCGAGCTTGATGGTGCCGGCGACCTGCTTCATCGCCTTGATCTGCGCGGCCGAGCCGACGCGGCTGACCGACAGGCCGACGTTGATCGCCGGACGGATGCCCTGGTAGAACAGCTCGGTCTCGAGGAAGATCTGGCCGTCGGTGATCGAGATGACGTTGGTCGGGATGTAGGCCGACACGTCGCCGGCCTGGGTCTCGATGACCGGCAGCGCCGTCAGCGAGCCCGAGCCGTTCTTCTCGTTGAGCTTGGCGGCGCGCTCGAGCAACCGCGAGTGGAGATAGAACACGTCGCCGGGATAGGCTTCGCGGCCCGGCGGGCGGCGCAGCAGCAGCGACATCTGGCGATAGGCGACGGCCTGCTTGGAGAGATCGTCGTACACGATCACGGCATGCATGCCGTTGTCGCGGAAGAACTCGCCCATGGCGCAGCCGGTGTACGGCGCCAGGAACTGCATCGGCGCCGGGTCGGAGGCGGTAGCGGCGACGACGATGGAGTATTCCATCGCGCCGTTGTCCTCGAGCGTCTTGACGATCTGGGCGACCGTCGAGCGCTTCTGGCCGACGGCGACGTAGACGCAGTAGAGCTTGCGGCTCTCGTCGGTGCCCTTGTTGATCGGCTTCTGGTTGAGGAAGGTGTCGATCGCGACGGCGGTCTTGCCGGTCTGGCGATCGCCGATGATCAGCTCGCGCTGGCCGCGTCCGATCGGCACCAGGCTGTCGATCGCCTTGAGGCCGGTCTGCATCGGCTCATTCACCGACTTGCGCGGGATGATGCCCGGCGCCTTGACCTCGACGAGGCGGCGCTCGGTGCTCTGGATCGGGCCCTTGCCGTCGATCGGATTGCCGAGACCGTCGACCACGCGGCCGAGCAGGCCCTTGCCGACCGGCACGTCGACGATGGCGCCGGTGCGCTTGACGGTGTCGCCTTCACGGATCGTGCGATCCTCGCCGAAGATCACGACGCCGACATTGTCGCTCTCGAGGTTGAGCGCCATGCCCTTGATGCCGCCGGGGAACTCGACCATCTCGCCAGCCTTGACGCTGTCGAGACCGTAGACGCGGGCGATACCGTCACCGACGGACAAGACCTGGCCGACTTCGGCGACCTCGGCCTCGGTGCCGAAATTGGCGATCTGCTGCTTGAGAATGGCCGAGATTTCGGCGGCACGGATATCCATTTAGGCAACCCCCTTCATGGCAAGCTGCAAGCGCTGCAGCTTGCTGCGGATGGACGAATCAAACAGGCGCGAGCCGACCTTGACAACGAGGCCGCCCAGGATATCGGGCTCGACCCGCGCATCGATGGAAACCTTGGCGCCGCCCAGCACGCCGCGCAGCGAATCGCTGAGCTGCTGGAGCTGGCCAGGCGTCAACGGCACGGCCGACGTGACGGTGGCGGTGGTCTCGCCGCGCCGGCTCGCCAGCTCGGCCAGGAAAGCCGAAGCCATGGCGACCAGGTCGCGCGCCCGCCCGTTGGCGGCAACGGTGCCGATGAAATTGCGCGTCAGGCCGGTGATGCCGGCAGCGTCGAGCACGGCGAGCAGGGCCTTGCCTTGGGCGTCGCGGCCGATCACCGGGCTCGCCAGCAGGCGGGCGAGCTCATGGCTTTCCCGGGCCATGGTGCGAAAGGTGGTGAGGTCCTGGGCGACCTGATCGAGTGACCTGGCATTGTCCGCCAGCTCGAACAGCGCACTGGCATAGCGACCAGCCACGACGGACGTGGCGGAGGTGGCGGAAGTCACTGTGAAAGCCTCTCCATTGCCGTTTTGTCCAGCCGGCAACGTACTGGTCCGGCAGGACTTTCCCAGGAGAACGTGCTGAGTGGCCCGTCGCCCCACCCCGGAAAAGCGCGCGTTGCTAGCATGCGGTCTGCCCTGGCGCAAGATTGTGAAAGCTCGATATTACCGCGGTTTTTCAGCGCGTTATGTCACAGGAAGGAATACGGATCGACGTCGATCTGCAGCCGCACTGAACCAGGCAGCCCGATCCGCTCCAGCCAGGCGCGCAAGAGCGGTTGCAGTGCGATATCGCGGCGCGTCTTGAGCAGGAAGCGGCGGCGATGGCGGCCGCGCAACAGCGCCAGCGGTGCCGTCGCGGGCCCGAGGGTCGTAATGCCGTCGCCCTGCGGCGCCCGCCGCGCCAACGCCGCACAGACATTATCCACAGCAGCCGGCTCGGGGCCGGAGATGACCAGCGCCGCCAGTCGGCCGAACGGCGGCATGCCGGCGGCGCGCCGGTCGGCCAGCTCGGCGGCGATGAAGCGCTGGCGATCGCCCGACACCAGGGCCTGCATCACCGTGTGCTCGGGCATGTGGGTCTGGACCAGCGCCCGGCCGGGCCGGTCCTGGCGTCCGGCCCTGCCGGCGACCTGGTACAGGAGCTGGAAGGTGCGTTCGGCGGCGCGCAGGTCGCCGCCGTTCAGGCCGAGATCGGCATCGACCACAGCGACCAGGGTGAGGTTGGGGAAATGGTGTCCCTTGGCCGCCATCTGGGTGCCGATCAGGATGTCGATCTCGCCTGCGATCATGCGCTCGACAGCAGCCGTCGCCTCGTCGCGGTTCATCAGGCTGTCCGAGGTGAAGAGTTCCAGGCGGGCTTCCGGGAACAGCGCCATGGCCTCCTCGGCGAGCCGCTCGACGCCGGGGCCGCAGGCGACGAGCTGGTCGACCGCGCCGCAATACTTGCAGGCCTGCTCCGGCGGCTCGGCGTAGCCGCAATGATGACAAATCAGGGAGCGGCGGAAGCGATGCTCGACCAGCCAGGCCGAGCATTGCGGGCACTCGATGCCGTGGCCGCAGGCGCGGCACAGGGTGAGCGGGGCGTAGCCGCGGCGATTGAGGAACAGAAGAGTCTGCTCGCCGGCCGCCAGGGTCTGCTTCATCGCCTCGACGACCGGTGGCGACAGCCAGCGCCCGCGCGCCGGCTGCTCGCGCCTGAGATCGACGGCGCGCAAGGTCGCGAGGTCACGCCCGCCGTGCCGTGCCGGCAGATGCACCGCGCCGTAGCGGCCGGACGAGACGTTGACCACGCTTTCGAGCGACGGCGTCGCCGAGGCGAGCACGACCGGCGCCGACACCAGGCGGGCGCGCACCACCGCCATGTCGCGCGCATTGTAGGTGACGCCGTCCTCCTGCTTGAACGAGCTGTCGTGCTCCTCGTCGACCACGATCAGGCCGAGGTTGGCGAACGGCAGGAACAGCGCCGAGCGCGCGCCGACCACGACTCCGACACGGCCCTCGGCAATGGCGCGCCACGTTTCGCGCCGTTCGAGCGAGGTCAGTCCCGAATGCCAGGCCGCCGGCGGTGCGCCGAAGCGATCCTCGAAGCGCTTCAGCCATTGCGCGGTGAGCGCGATCTCGGGCAGCAGCACCAGCACCTGGCGGCCCGCGGCGAGCGCCGCCGCGATCGCCTCGAAATAGACCTCGGTCTTGCCGGCGCCCGGCACGCCGTCAAGCAGCGTGGCGGAGAAGCCATGCGCCAGGACCTTGTCGACCAGCCCTTGCGCGGCGACCGCCTGCTCGGCCGACAGGGCCGGTCCCTCGCGCCGCCCGTCAGGCTGCGGGAAGTTCCTACGCATGACGCGCTCGACGCCGTCGATCAGGCCGATCGACGCCATGGTCTTGACCACCGACGTACCGACTCCCGCGAGCTGGGCCAGCTCGGCGAGCGGCAGCGCCGGTCCCTCCTTCAGCTGCTCCAGCACGCGACGACGCGCATTGGTGATCTTGAGCGCGGTGTCATCGCCCGCCGACGCGGCGCGATCATTGGCAGCAACCCGATAGACGATCTCGGTGCGCGGCGCGAGGAGCGCCGACGGCACGCTCATCGCCATGCGCAGCACGGCACCGGGCGGCGCCAGGGTGTAGGCGGCGACCCAGTCGACGAAGCGCCGCATGGCCTCGGCCATCGGCAGCGCCGGCAGCTGGCCCGTGATGTCGCGCAGCTTGTGCGTCGCCACGTCGCCCGTGCCTTCGCCCCACACAACGCCGACAATCTCGCGCTTGCCGAGTGGTACGACCACGAACGCGCCCGGCTCGAATGCCTGGCCTTCGGGCACGCTGTAGTCGTAGGCATCGGCCAGCGGCAACGGCAGCAGCACGCGCAGCGTTCTCACCGCGGCGTTTTCCACCGGCCCGACCACCGCTGGCGCGACCGCGTCGTCTTGTGGCTCCGACGCAGAATCGCTAGAAATTGTGGCAGACGCCGAGCCCGAACCACTGGCCATTGGAACAGTTTATATGAAGTTCTTCGTCGATACCGCCGATGTCGCCGAGATCAAGGACTTGGCCGCGTCCGGACTGCTCGATGGCGTGACCACCAACCCGTCCCTGATCATGAAGGCGGGACGGCCGATGCTTGACGTGATCAAGGAGATCTGCGGCATCGTCCCCGGCCCGGTCAGCGCCGAGACCGTGGCGACCGACCACAAGACGATGCTCGAGGAGGGCCGCAAGCTCGCCAAGCTCGCCCGCAATGTTGCGGTCAAGGTGCCGCTAACGCCGGACGGCCTCAAGACCTGCAAGATGCTGAGCTCGGAAGGCACCATGGTGAACGTCACGCTGTGCTTCTCGGCGGCGCAGGCGCTGCTCGCCGCCAAGGCCGGCGCCACCTTCATCTCGCCGTTCGTCGGCCGGCTCGATGATATCGGCCAGGACGGCATGCATCTGATCGGCGAGATCATGACGATCTACCGCCAGTATCCCCATTTCGGGACCGAGGTGCTGGTCGCCTCGGTGCGCCATTCGCAGCATGTCATCCAGGCCGCCAAGCTCGGCGCGCACGTCGCGACCCTGCCGCCCAACGTGCTGCGCCAGCTGTTCAAGCATGCCCTCACGGACAACGGCCTGAAGGCCTTCCTCGACGACTGGGCCAAGACCGGCCAGTCGATTCTCTGACAGGAGAGGCGCCGATGGACAGCCAACCGGGTGGCGGTACGGTCACGGCGCCTGACGGCTCGGGCCGCCAGGTCAAGGTGATCACGGCAGACGATGTGGTCGCCTACCTGAAGGCCCATCCGACCTTCTTCGAGGGTCATCCCGAACTCGTCGAGATGATGAGCATGGTGCCGCGCGTGCAGGGGCCGGGCGTCATCGACATGCAGCAGGCGATCCTGAAGCGCCTGCGCAACGAAATCGAGAAGCTGAAGAGCGAGCGCAGCGAGATCATCGCCAACTCGCAGCAGAACCAGATCGTGCAGAGCCGCATCCAGGCGGCGGTGATCAGCATCATCCAGGCGACGACGTTCGAGAAGATGATTCATGTCGTCACCCACGAGCTGCCCGAGCTGCTCGACGTCGATTTCATCACGCTGGCCATCGAGGCAAATGCCGACGCACCCAAACGCGTGCCGGTGCGCGGCGTCTACGTGCTGGCGCCGGGCGCCATCGACGCCGCCATCGGCCCCGACAAGCAGGCGCGGCTGCGCTCCGAGATCGTCGGCGAGGAGGCCTTCTTCGGCGACATCTCCCGCTTCGTGAAGTCGGACGTGCTGATGCGCCTGCGCGTGTCGAGCGGCTCGCCCGACGGCGTCATGTGCTTCGGCTCGCGCGACCCCATGGCCTTCGGCCCGGAGCAGGCAACCGAACTCCTGTTCTTCCTGGCCAAAGTGCTGGAGAACACCATCCGCGCCTGGCTCGACCTGCCGGAGTGACACCAATCGTAGGCGTTACCCCTCTGGAGTGATCCCCGCATGAGCCTCGACGCCGCGCGCGAGGCCTGGCGCGACTGGCTGAAGAGCGAGCGCCGGCTGGCCAGCCATACCCTGGTCGCCTACGAACACGACGTGGCCTCGTTCCTGGGCTTCATGACGACCTATCTCGGCGCGCCGCCGACGCTCGATTCGCTCGCAACGCTGAAACCGGCCGAGTTCCGCGCCTGGCTGGCCGAACGGGCGCGCGAGGGCATGGCGCGGACCTCGACGTCGCGCGCGTTCTCCTCGGTGCGCTCCTTCTTCCGCTTCCTCGACAAGCGTGGATTCGCCCACAATGCCAGCATCGGCGCGATCCAGACGCCCAAGCTGCCGCGCTCGGTGCCCAAGGCGCTCTCCGAAGGCGACATGGAGGAGATGCTCGACTCCGCACCCGAGCAGGAACGCGCCGCCTGGATCGATCTGCGCGACAACGCCGTCCTGCTGCTGCTCTACGGCGCCGGCCTGCGCATCGGCGAGGCGCTCGGCCTCACCAAGGCCACAGTCGAGGAGCTGCTGCGCGCCGGCCGCGACACGCTCACCGTCACCGGCAAAGGCAACAAGACGCGCCTGGTGCCGCTCTTGCCGCAGGCCCTCGAGGCGCTGCGGACCTATCGCGACGCCTGCCCGTTCATGGCCGCGCTCGCTCCGCGCGATGCGTTCTTCCTCGGTGCCCGTGGCGGCGCGCTCGATCCCGCCATCGTGCAGAAGCGCGTGCGCGACATCCGCAACAGCCTGGGCCTGCCCGACAGCGTGACGCCGCACGCGCTGCGCCATTCCTTCGCCACCCACCTCCTGGGCGCCGGCGGCGACCTGCGCACCATCCAGGAGCTTCTGGGCCACGCCTCACTGTCGACGACGCAACGCTACACCGATGTCGACTCCGCCCGCCTCGCCGCCGTCTACCGCGCCGCCCATCCGCGCGCGAAGGGGTGAGACTCGTTTCTTCCGGGCCGCGAGCGTCTCGCTCGCTCAAGCTCATGTGCCGGGAGCGCGCCACTCCGTGGCGCTCATGGGATGTGTGATCGACAAGAGGACTGGTGACCACGAACACGCGCTTGCCGGCGTGCGGCCACGGCGCCATGGCGCGCTCGATCTCGAAGGTCGCGCGGCCCATCACCACGGCATCGATGCTGGCATGAAAGGCGTCGATGTCGAAATCCTGCGACGGATACGGCATCAGCCAGTCGAACGAGCCGTCGGCGCGGCCGATCATGCCGTCGAGAGACATCGCGACATGGCAATGCCAGAGCGGGCCGCTCATGGCCGCGCCAACACCTTGGCGAGGAACGCCTTCACGTCGCCGACGAAGGCCTTCCAGGCTGCCTCGTTGGCGCCGTAGTGCGCGCCGCAGCAGCCGCCCGGCTTGCTGCGGTTGCCGACGCCGTCGAGATAGCGCACCGGCAGGCCGAGCGCGTCGAAGCTGTGATGCGCACCCTCGTAGGTCCGCGTCTCGACCAGGTCGCGGCCCTGCGCGATGCGATCCATCACCGCCTTGCACTGTGATATCGGCGTCCAGTCGTCGAGCGCCGCCAGGGCGAACAGAGTCGGCTGGCGCACGACGAGGCGCGGCCCCAGCGCATCGGCCAGCGCGCAATCGGGATAGACAAGGATGGCGGCGCGCGCCGGCGAAGCAGGCGCGTCCGCACGCGCCGATGATTTGGAGTCGTCGGCTTGCGCCGACAGGGCGCGCAGCAGCGCGACGCCACCGCCGTAGGAATAGCCCATGAAGGCGAGCCGCTTGGGATCGACGTTGCTCTGCTGGCCGAGCCAGGCCAGGGCCGCGTCGATGTCGTGCGCCCGCGCCTCGGCATCGGCCTGCGTCGGCCAGTTGCGGCCGCACACGTCCTTGAGGCCGCGGGCGGAAAAGCTGTCGACGACCAGCGCGGCGTAGCCCCAGGATGCCAGCAGCCCTGCCATGCGCGCCGTGTTTTGCCCCGGCCCGCCACAGCCATGGAAGATCGCCACCGCGGGGACGGCGCCGGCCGCATGGGCCGGACGGAAGAGTTGGGCGGCGAGCTGGAGCGTGCGACCGTTCTGGGTCACCGGCACGCGGACATTCTGCTGCGCCGCCGCCGGCACGGCGGCGAGCACGAGAAGCAGACTCACGACGCGCTTCAACATGCCGTCATGCAACACACCGGCCCTACCTATTGCAACAGCAACAACAGGATGACGCCCGCCACGCTGGTCAGCACGCCGAACAGGCCGACGATATGCAGGCGCTCCTCGCGCAGCAGCAGGTAGGAAAGCGCCACGGCAATCAGCGGGAACACCGCGACCAGGGGCGCCACCACGGTGATCGAGCCGAGGCCGAGCGCGGCGTAGAGCAAGAAGGTCGCGGTGCCGTTGCTCGCCCCCACGGCGAGGAACCACAACAGCCCGCGGCGATCGGGCGGACCGGCGCTGAGCGAGCGGCGGCCGACCAGCGACACGATCACCAGGGTGGAGAACGAGTAGCCGATCGCCGCCGCAGCCAGCGGCTCGGGCCACAGGGCAAGGCCGGTCTTGATCGCCGGCTGGATCGCGCCGCGCACCAGGGCGGCGGCGAGCGGCAGACCGAGCACCCAGACCGACCATTGCCGCCGCCCGGTTCCGCCGCGCAGCGCCATCAGCGCCACGCCGCCCACCACCAGCACCAGGGCGAGCGCCTGCCCCGGTCCGATGCGTTCGCCGAGAAACAGCACCGCGCCCAGCACGGCGAACAGCGGCGTAACGTTGCCCGCGGCGCCGGCGATGGCCGGCCCCAGCCGCTCGTTGGCGCGCACCGACAGGATCGAGACGACCACCGGAAAGATGCAGCCGACGCCGGCGAAGATCGCCCCGGCCCGCCAGTCGAAGCCGCGCCAGTCGACGAAGAGCAGCGCCGGCGGCCAGGCCATCACCGTGGAGCCGCCGATCGTGTAGAGCGGCGAACGCCACGACGGCACGGTGCGCAGCCCGTACTGGGTCACGATCAGCGCCAGGGCGAAACAGAATGCCGCACCCAGCGCCAGCAGGGGCGCCAGGCTGGAGGTCGGGATGGCCGCGCCGCTCACCGTCTGCTATGTCCGCCGGCTTTCGTGGCGGAGAGGAACTATGGACACGCTCACCTACTGGAACGGCACGTGGCACGAGGGCAACCCGGCGATCCTGGGCCCGCGCGATCACGCCTTCTGGCTGGGCTCGATCGTATTCGACGGCGGCCGCGCCTTCGAGGGCTGCGGCCCCGATCTCGACCTCCATGCGGAACGCGTGGTGCGCTCGGCGCGCGCCCTCGGCCTCGAGCCCAGCAAGACCGCGGAGGAGATCCTCGCGCTGATGCACGAAGCCGTCCGTCGCTTCGGCCCCAAGGCCGAGCTCTATGTCCGCCCGATGTTCTGGGCCGGCAAGGGCGGCGCCGGTCCGATCTCGGTCGACCCCGACTCGACCCAGTTCCTGCTCTGCGTCTATCACTCGCCGATGCGCGCCGGCACGCCGCTGACGCTCGGCCTGTGCCGCTCGATCCGCCGGCCAACGCCGGAGAGCGCGCCGACCGCCGCCAAGGCGAGCTGCCTCTATCCCAACTCCTCGCGCGGCGTCGCCGAGATGATGAAGCGCGGCTTCCAGAACGGCGTCGTGCTCGATGCGGCGGGCAACGTCGCCGAGACCTGCAGCTCCAACATCTTCATCGCCCGCGACGGCGTGGTCGCCACGCCGGTACCCAACGGCACCTTCCTGGCCGGCATCACGCGCTACCGCACGGTGAAGCTCCTGCGCAACGCCGGCATCACCGTCGAGGAGCGCACCGTGACCACGTCGGAGCTTGACGACGCCGACGAGATCTTCACCACAGGCAACGCCGGCAAGGTCCAGCCGGTCAGCCGCTACGAGAGCCGCGACCTGCAGCCCGGCCCGATCGCCCGCCAGGCGCACGACCTCTACATGGCCTATTCGCGCACCCAGCGCGTGATCTGATCGGGCTCCTGCCGCTCTTCACTTCCTGCCCATGCCGGAGCCGTTGTAAAGGTTGGCCAGGCGCGCGACCAGGAAGGCGACATACATCACGCCCAGCACCTGCTCGAGCACGATCAGGCTGCGCGTGAGCCCGGTGGCCGGCGTAATCTCGCCGAACCCGGTCGAGGTGAGAACGGTGAACGAGAAGTACATCATGTCGGACCAGCGCAGGTGTCCGGTAGGTCCTTTCTCGATCGTGTAGGCAAACGCCTTCGGGTCGAACAGCTCGACCAGGCTGAACACGCTGGCGAAGGTGAAGGCAATCAGCACATAGGCCGAGACCGCCCCGAACACCTTGTCGGCCGTGATCGGATGCCAGTCGAGCACATAGTGCAGCAGGGCAACGGTGACGACCGCCATGAAGATCGCAATCGAGGTGAAAACGACCGGCCGCAGCCAATGCTCCCCCATCTGGTCGATGGCGATCGCCTGGCCCGCGAACAGCGCCAGCACGGCGACAATCCACAGCATCACCCGCCGCACGCGCAGCGCCCACACGGCAAGAAGCAGGATGGCCATCGTGCCGAGGCCGACGAACCCGCCGGCGAGCGGGGTACCGCTGAGCAGGGGGGACGACAGGATGATCAGGCAGAGTATGGTCAACAGGGCGCTGCACCGGTTTCGCCGTACATAGGCGATGCGGCGCAGCAGCCGCCGCGGCAGCCGGGACGCTACGTCCATTCAGCAAATTCCACGGTGATGCCTTCCGGGTTCTCGAAGCGGTTCGGCACGGTCGGCAGGTCCGCGATCAACGGCCGAACAGGACGCCCATCGCCGCGGCGACGCCGAGCCCGATCAGGACCAGCACGACGAAGGCGCCGACCGCGATCAGGCCGCGCCGCAGATGGTGGCGGCTGGCGTCCACCAGATGGGCATGGCCAGCCGCCTGGGCCCGGCCGTGGTTGATCTTGAAATGAACGAGATGCCAGATCGCGCCGATGGCGGCGCCGAGCCCGAGGATCCAGAAGGGGGCGAACAGCAGCCAGATTTCGATGTCGTTGCTCATGCCGGCCGAGTGTCCCGTTCCGCCAGCGCAGAAGCAACCCCTCGGGTCACAACTTGGTCACCATTGTCGCACGCCTTTGCTTCGTATCTTAGAGGCAAGCAACTGACGGGGACCCCCTCACCATGGCCAAGTATTTCGCACTCGCCCTGATCCTGTTCGGCGCAACCGCTTGCGGCGACACCTGGGGCCAGCGCGCCGTCACCGGCGGCGGCATCGGCGCCGGTTCGGGCGCCCTGATCGGTGCCCTGACCCCGATCGGCCTGCTGCCGGGCGCCCTGGTCGGCGGCGCCGTCGGTGCCGGCCTCGGCGCCGCCACGGCGCCACGGTATTAGGGAATATCGCGAACCCCTTTTTTATATTCCTCCCCTGTCATACGGGGAAGGTGCCCCCGCATAGGGGGCGGAGGGGTCATGGGCAACACAAGTACCGCTTGAAATGAACGGACGCCTCGACTGAGGCTCTTGACCCCTCCGCCCCCTGCGGGGCACCTCCCCGCGCTTCGCGCAGGGAGGATGAGGGAGCTACGCCGCCACCGGCTCCCCCTCGGGTGCCGCTCCAATCCCCGCCCGGCGGCGCAGCTCGGCGCTCGTGAGTCCCGCCCCGTCCGGCCGCCAGCCCGGCGGGCCGAACAAGTACATCCACCTTTCACGGAAAGAACGCGCCGAGCGCAGGTCCTTGACCAGGCCGACCCATGGCAGGACGTTGAGGGCGACAGGGTTGCGCGAGGAGACTTCGGGCGCGACGAGACCGAAATCGCACGGGACTTCCTTGCGCTCCGCGACGTAGGTGCCGAACAGGCGGTCGAGCACGATCAGCACACCGCCGAAATTGGCGTCGAGATACTCGGGATTGCGGGCGTGATGCACGCGATGGCTCGACGGCGTGTTGAGCACGTATTCGAGCCAACCCAGCCTGGGGATCCAGTCGGCATGCAGCCAGAACTGGTAGAGCAGGTTGAGGAACAACGCCGTCAGCACCTCGGTCGGCGTGAAGCCCAGCAACACGAGCGGCGTGAAGAACAGCGACGTGCCGGTGAAGCGGCCGAACCAGCCCAGGCGATAGGCGGCCGACAGGTTCAGCTGGTTGGGCGAATGGTGCACCGAGTGCGCCGACCAGAACCAGCGCACGGTATGGCCGGCGCGATGATACCAGTAGTAGAAGAACTCCAGCCCGAGGAAGAGCAGCAGCACCGACCAGACATCGTCGAGCGACTGGGTGAAAAGGCGGTGCTGCCAGGCCCAGTCGAGCCAGGGTGCGGCCAGGGCATAGGGGATGAAGCCCAGCATGCGGCGGCCGGCGAGGTCGGCCAGCGAGCAGGCCGACGATTTCCAGTCGTAGGGCTCGGCCCGTTTGCGCGCGAGCCAGACGCCCTCGATCACGGCTGCGGCGAGCACCAGGGGCAGCAGGGTCAGGTAGAGGATGGCGAGATCTTCCACGGCAGGCCTTTCGGTGGTTGGCTCCCGCCAATATATGAGTGATGCTCATATTCTCTTACTCGCCTTCCAGGCTGCAGGATCGCCATGGCAAGCAAGCGCCAAGTCCCTGAAATAAAACGCCGAATCCCACGCCAGGCGCGCGCAGCGGAAACCGTGACGACGATTCTCGAGGCGGCGGCTCAGATTCTGGAGGCCGGCGGGCTCGCCGCCTTCACCACCAATGCGGTGGCCGAGCGCGCCGGGGTCAGCATCGGCACGCTCTACCAGTACTTCGTCGACAAGAACGCGCTGTTGATGGCGCTCGCCCGCCAGGAGATGGGCACCGCCCTGGTCGAGGTCGGCCGCGCCCTGTCCGGCGTCGACGATCCCACGCCCGAGAGCCGCGTGCGCGCCATGGTGCGGGCGATGGTGCACGCCTTCCGCGGCCGCTCGCGCGCGCGCAAGGCGGTGGTGCAAGCGATCCTGGCTCAGGGCCTCGGCATCGAGATGGTGGCGCCGATCAACAACTTCATCGCCAACATCGGCACGGCGATCGGCCAGGATGCCGAGCGATTGCCAGCGCTCGAGCGCGAGCAGGTGTTCGTGCTGTCGCGCGCGCTGCTGGGCGCCATTCGCGCCGCGGTGATGGAAGAGCAGCCGTTCCTGCAGAGCCGCCGCTTCGAGGACGAGCTGGTGCGGCTCGTCATGTCCTATATCGAGTCGATTGCACGGGCCGCCGGACGTCCCTTGTGAGCGGCATGACCGACGCGAACAGCGGCAGCAGCGCCGACCGGCCGAAGCGCGAGCTTTCGTTCCCGCCCTGCAGGCCAAGCTCGCGGCCGCAGTCGGGGTCGCCCCCGCGCCGGCACAACTTGCCGTCGCCCTCGCTGCCGTCGAAGGCGCGGTCGGGGAGATCCTGACCCAGGATCAGACGGCGCTCGGGCGGCTGAGACGGCGGCGGCGCTGGCGCGGCTCTTCACCTCGCTCGCCGGTCCCGAGAATCGTCCGTCGGATCGCGATCGCGATCGAACCATACCTTCAGGCGATCGAGCAGCGTGAACAGGGTCTGCTGGTCGCGCGCCGACCAGTCGGCGAAGGCGCGCGACAGGCTCGGCATCAGAACGGCGATCGCCGCGCGATGCCGGGCCTTGCCCGAGGCCGTCAACACCAGCAGCTTCGAGCGGCCGTCGCGGCCGTGGACGCGTTCGCCCAGCCAGCCCTTGTCGACCAGCTTCTGCACGGTCTTGGTGACGCCGGGTTGCGGCTGCTGCAGGGCGCGCGCGATGTCGGTCACCGTGCGCGCCTCCTCGGGCCGATGGCTGAAATGATTGAGCAGCACGAACTGCGGCAGGCCGAGGCCGAGCGGCTTCAGCAGGCGGTTGGCCTCGGTCGATGTCAGCTGATCGAGGATGCCGATCCAGTTGACGATGCGGAAGGCAAGCGGCGGGGCTGGCCCATCTTTCTCAGGATCGGTCACGCTCTCACGAAGCTGTCGATCGGCCGTCGTGGCGACGGGCCGGGATCGCCAGCATAGCCCAGGCGGAAGAACATCTGCAGCGTCTCGCCAGGTGTCGTGCCAGTTTGGGCCGTTCCGGTCTCGCGCTTCATCATCGCCTGCAGCTCGGCCATCTCGGGATATTCCTGCAGGGTCTGGCTGTGCGGCTGCAGGGCGACGCCTAGGCGCGTCGCGGCAAGCTGCAGGCGAACGTAGGCTCGGCCGGCGGCGACCTGGGTCGGGCGCGCGTTGTCCGGCGTCGCCAGCCAGCCGAAGGCGCGGGCACTGGCATAGCCGGCCAGCACGTAGTCGCGGCCGCCGTTCCACGCGACCGTGCCGGGCGTCATGGCATTTTCCGCCGTCATCAGGCCGGCCTGCCGCAGCGCCCAGACCACCGGCCCGGTGAGCGAGATGCCGTCGCGATGCGCGGCGATCGCGCCGGCGCCGATGCGCACGACGTCGATGCTCTCCTTGTGGGTGCGCGGCAGGTTCATCTCGAGCTCGCTGCCCGACACCGCTACGGCACGCAGGCGCGCGACGTGCGCGGGATCGTCGACGATCGACAGTCGGGCCAGGCTGGGCTCGAAGCTCGCGCGCAAGGCCTCCTGGTGCGCCGGGTCGAGCGGGCGATCGTCGAAGGCGCGCTTCACGGTCCGGCGGCGCGGCACCGCGTCGAACAGCGGCTCGGGCGTGAGGCCGACCGATCGGACGAAGCGGATCAGCGCGACCGGCCGATCGAGCCGCCAGTCGCCGGCCGGGAACAGCGTCGTCTCGGCGAGCCAGCCGTCGGCGGCGGCGGCCATCGACAGGATCTCCAGGAAGCAGCCATGCCCGATCAGGATCTGGCGCGACAGCGGATCGGTCTGCGGCAAGAGCCGCGCCCCGTCGACGAACAGCCGGATCGTGTCCGGCTCGGCGAGATCGACCGACCAGGATTGGAGATTGTGCGGGTTGGGCGCCAGCAGCGCCCAGGCGAGCGCGCGGCGGCGCGGATCGCGCTCTCCCGCCGCCGGCCCGCGCCATCCCTCGACCGCCTCGGCCGGCATGGCATCGAGCCGCGGCGCGGCGCTCGCCGCCCCCACCCCGACCACGACTCCGCCGCTCAGCACCCGCAAAAACGTCTTGCGTGACATCGCCATGGTCGATCTCCGTATCATTCCGTAGAATGTTTCTATATTCCATGGAATTAAATTGTGCAAGACCTTCGTTCGATCGTTCTCCGCTCCGATCACAGGGCATTCCCACATGGCAAAAAATCCCGTCATCCCGAGCGGAGCCGCCCAATCAGGCGCTGTCTACAGCGTCATTGGCGACGGTCGTGCTGCCGACGTACCAGTCCTTGGCAGTGACATCCTCGAAGACAACCCAGATGTCCTCTCACGCCGAGCCCATACATGACGTATTTCTGTCGTTCTGAGCGCAGCGAAGGACTTGGTCGCCGTCTACCACGAGTGTACTTTGGAACTTCTGGCGGTGAGATCCTTCGCTATGCTCAGGATGACAAGGGATGTGTGCTGCCTCTCAATACAATCACAGTCTCTGTGGAGCAGCTGCAGATCGCACCGCATCCTGAATGGCCTGCCAGACCCGCTCCGGCGTGGCGGGCATGTCGATGTGGGTGACGCCGAGATCGGCGAGCGCATCGACCACGGCGTTCATGATGACGCCCAGCGCCGGGGTGATGCCGCCTTCGCCCCCGCCACGGAAGCCGAGCGGATGGTTGGTCGACGGCACCTCGGAGAGCGCCGTCTCGAACATCGGGAAATCGTCGGCGCGCGGCATGGCGTAATCCATGAAGGTCGCCGACAGGAGCTGGCCCCGCGGATCGTAGACGCAGCGCTCCATCAGCGCCTGGCCGGCGCCCTGCACGATGCCGCCATGGGTCTGGCCGTGCAGGATCAGCGGATTGACCGCGCGGCCGACATCGTCGATCGCGGTGTAGCGCACGATCCGCACCGCGCCGGTCTCCTGGTCGACCTCGACCTCGCAGACGTGCCAGCCATAGGGATAGGAGCCGACCTTGCTGTCGACCTCGGCCTGGTCGGCGATCGGCCCGCGCTCGGCCGCCAGCTCGAGCAGGCCGATGCCGCGATCGGTCCCCTGGATGGCAAAGCGGCCGGCCTCGAACACGATGTCGGCTTCGGCTGCCTCGAGCACGTCGGCGGCGAGCTTGCGGCCCTTGGCGACGATGCCGAGCGAGGCCTGGCGGATGGTGGTCGCGGCGTGCCGCAGCGAGCGCCCGGAATGCGAGCCGCTGCCGACGCTCACGCGGTCGCTGTCGTCGGTCACCAGGCGGACGCGCTCGGGCGGCACGCCGAGCCATTCACTGGCGAGCTGGGCGAAACTGGTGGCATGGCCCTGCCCGGTCGACAGGGTGCCGATCACGATCTCGACGATGCCGCCGCCCTCGCCCAGCACGGTGACCTCGGCGCGCTCGACCGGCGCCCCGCTCTGCGATTCGACATAGCCGCCGAGCCCGATGCCGCGGCAGAGGCCACGCGCCGCGCTGCCGGCCCGGCGCGCCGCGAACCCATGCCAGTCGGCGAGCTCGAGAACTGCCTCGAAAGTGCCGAGATAGTCGCCGGTGTCGTAGGTGATGCCGAACGGATTGGTGTAGGGCGCCGCCGCCACCAGGTTGCGACGCCGGAGCGCGATGCGGTCGAAGCCGTGCGTGCGCGCCGCCAGGTCTATCAGCCGCTCGATCACGAACATCACCTCCGGCCGTCCGGCGCTGCGGTAGGGCGCGGTCGACTGCGTGTTGCTGAGCCTCCCGCACGCCTGCGCCATCGCCGGCAGGCGATAGAGGCTGGTCATCAGCTGCGTGCCCTTGGTCAGCGGCACGAACGAGGCCGTGTAGGCGCCGAGATTGCTGAAGCTGCCGGCGCGCAGGCCGACGAAGCCGCCGTCGGAATCGAGCGCCAGCTCCGAGATGATGTGGAAGTCGCGCCCGGCATAATCGCTGAGGAAGGCCTCGTGCCGATCGCCGATCCATTTCACCGGCCGCCCGACCCGGCGCGCCGCCCAGCACACCAGGGCGAACTCGGGGAAGAAATAGTTGCGGGTGCCGAAATTGCCGCCGATGTCGCGGGCGATGACGCGCACCTTCTCAGGCTCGATGCCGAGGATGATGGCGAGCTCGCGCTTGGGCCGCACGATCGCGCCCACGCCGGCGCGCAGCGTGTAGCGACCGGCCGCTCCATCGTATTCGCCGAGCGCGGCGCGTGGCTCCATCGGCACGCCGGTGACGCGCGGGATGACGGTGTCGAGCCTGACCGTGTGGCGCGCCCGCGCGAACCCCGCTTCGGTCCCCCTGATGTCGCCCACCAGGGCATCGACCGCCGTCTCGTCGATTGGCGGCAGCTCGTCGTAGGCGACGTGCAGCGCCTCGGCGGCGTCGCGCGCGGCGCCGAGCGACTCGGCAACCACGAACGCCACCGGCTCGCCGACGAAGCGCACGGTCTCGACGGCGAGGATTTGCGGCCGCACGATGCCGAGCGGCGTGCCGTCGACGTTGGCGAGCTTGATGTCGGGAGGGCTCTGCGCCACCGGCGCGTGCGGAATGGGTTGCAGCCCGTCCGCCAGGAGGTCGGCGCCGGTCAGCACGACCAGCACGCCGGGCATCGCTTTCGCCGCCTCGGCATCGATGCCGACGATGCGGGCATGGGCGCGCGGCGAGCGCACGACGCAGCCCCAGGCCTGGTCCGGCAACCGGAAATCGTCGCTGTAGCAGCCCTGCCCAGTGAGCAGGCGGGCATCCTCGAGCCGCGGCAGCGCGGTGCCGATGCCACTCATCGGCGCGTCTACAAGTCGTGCGGCAGCGGCACCGCCAGCAGCACGCCGTGCTCCTGCGCGAGATCGCAGCTCACCCGGGCATGGACCTTGCCTTGCTTGTCGAAGAAGCGGCCCGTCGGCGTCACCGGGAACACGCCCTCGTGCCAGATGCCGGGATGGATGTAGATGCCGGCGCTGCCGTCAGACCAGAAGCCGACGAACGCCTCGGGCCGGAGGTCGTCGCCCGGCAGCGCCGCCGGCACGACGAACGGCTTGCCGTCCAGTGGCCAGAAAAGCTGGCCGCCGTCGGGATGGTAGTTGCAATGCCAGAGCAGGACGCGGCCCTCGCCCAGCACCACGCCCGCCCGTCTCGCGAGTTCGGGCGGCTCGCGAAAGCCGATGACGTAATGGCCGCCGACCGCTTCGTTGCGGCCGAGCAGCTGGTTGCCGCGCCATTCGCAGGCGAAGATACCTTCGGTCGTACCGCCCTCGACCCCGGTCCCGGCATCGAGCCGGCGCCAGCCGCTCAACGGCCACGGCACGATCTCGACGCGATGCGCCCTGGGATCGCGCACGATCTCGCCGTAACCGGCGAGGGACTCCGGCGTCGCGCGCACCAGCGGCACGTCGATCAGCCGCACATCGGCGGGGATCGACGGGTTGAGATAGTCGATGACGACCTGGTCCATCGGCAAAGCATGCATGAGGCGGCACAACGCGGCAATCGGCCATCAAACCAGCGGGATCGTCTCCACCGTGCTGGAGCCGAGCACCAGGTCGTCGGTCGCCCCCAGCAGCCACAGGGCATCGAGCTGAACCTGCAGAAGGGGCCGATCCCACCAGCGCGCAATGAGGTCCGCGAGGACGGCCGCCTCGGCCGCGTCAAGATCGTCGACCAGATTGTAGACGCCGACGACATAGAGCAGGGTTTCGCTTCGCTCCATCACCTGCTGGATGCGACGGAACATGTTCATCCCATCGCGCTTCTCCGGATAGACGCGCAGGTACAGCCGGCCACGATTGACGTTGCCGGAGAAGAGGCCGCGCAACTCCACCGCGATCGGGCCGAGGGCGCGCAAGGCATCACGCCGAGTGTTGTCGAGCGAGGGCGGTTCGCCCACCGACAGCGAGCCGCAGATCGTGGCGTGCAGCTTGTGGCGTCGCCGCTCGACAATGTCCCAGGCGATCTTGGGCGCGAACACGGACGCCTTGAGCTCGGCCTCGAGCGCGACATAGGCCTCGGACCGTCGAAGCTGCTGATCGGCGACCGGCATCCCCACGGAATAGAGCGGTTCATGGCGGCCGTTGCGGTAGTGCCTGCCGTCGCGAAAGGCGATCACGCGGGGATGATCGGGCGCCACCAGGGGCAGGTGAGCCAGACGATAGGACTCATCCATGACCAGCCCCCGGCCTTGCTCGAAGGGCGTCCGGCTCGCCAGGTAGGCGAGCTCGTGATCGCCGCAGAGGGTCGGCCGGCTGTCATGGTCCATGGCTGACTCATGCAGCAGGCGTCCAGGGCGTTCAATTCATTCTCCTCCCCAGCTTCGCTGGGGAGACCGCCAGCACCACGATGCTGTGAAAATGGTAGCGCTCCGTGGCGGAAACTCATGGCCGGAAGCGCGCCACTCCGCGGCGCTCATCTCATACTCCCTCCTCCCCAGCCTTGCTGGGGAGGTGTCCGCGTAATCGCGGACGGAGGGGTCATGAGCAACTCCTCCTGTGCCCTTGACCCCTCCGTCGGCGAAGACGCCGACACCTCCCCAGCAAAGCTGGGGAGAAGAATGAGATGAGCGCCACGGAGTGGCGCGTTCCCGGCGATGACTCATGACCCCTCCGCCCCGTATGACGGGGCACCTCCCCAACTTCGTTGGGGAGGAGAAAGAGCGCCCTATGCCGCCTTGCCGAGATCCTCGCCGGCGAGCGCTCGCTCGATCAGGCGGATGACGTTGTCGCGGCCGTAGAGCTTGATGAAGGCGCCCATGCGCGGGCCCTGCTCGCTGCCGAGCAGCACTTCATAGAGCGTCTTGAACCACTGCCGCAGCTCCTCGCGCGAGAAGTGCCGCTTGCCGGCCTCGTAGACCTCGTTCTGGATGAACTCGGCGCTTTCGTCGTCGGGGATCCTGCGCAGCGTGTCGGCGAGATCCTGCAGCGCGACGCGTTCCTGCGGCGTGGGCAGGCGGAACTTCTTCGAGGACTTCACGAAATCCTCGTAGTAGGCGACCGCGCCCGACAGCAGCCGGTCGAGGTAGGGCGCATTCTCCGGCGTGGCGCCCGGCGCGTAGCGGCGCAGGTACTGCCACAGCACGTTCTTGTCCTCGGTGTGCGCTACGCCGGCGAGGTTCAGCAGCATGCCGAAGCTGACGCCGCCCGAATGATGGTCGACCGGCTTGCCGTCATGGATGTGCCAGGCCGGATTGTCGGCCGCCTTGGCGGGCTCCTCGGCCGGCATCTTCTCGACGCTCGCCAGATAATCGTCGATGGCGCGCGGGATCACGTCGAAATAGAGCCGGCGGGCGCGGCGCGGCGACTGGAACATGTAGTAGGCGAGCGACTCGGGCGTGCCGTAGCGCAGCCACTCCTCGACCGAGAGGCCGTTGCCCTTCGACTTGGAGATCTTCTTGCCCTCCTGGTCGAGGAACAGCTCGTAATTGAAGCCGTCCGGCGGACGCTTGCCCAGGATGCGCACGATCCTGGCGCTGAGCTCGGCCGACGGGATCAGATCCTTGCCGTACATCTCGTAGTCGGTGTCGAGCGCATACCAGTGGCCGGCCCAGTCGGCCTTCCATTGCAACTTGACGTTGCCGCCGGTCACCGGCGTCTCGACCAAGCTGCCGTCCTCGTCGCGATAGACGATGGTGCCGGCGTCGGGATCGGTCTTGACCACCGGCACCTGCAGCACGCGCCCGCTCTTGGGCGAGATCGGCAGGAAGATCGAGTAGGTCGCGCGCCGCTCCTCGCCGAGCGTCGGCAGCATGACGGCCTGCAGCTCGTCGTAGTGCTGCAGCATGGCGAGCAGCATCGGGTCGAAACGGCCCGACTTGTACCAGTCGGTCGACGACTGGAACTCGTACTCGAAGCCGAACGAATCGAGGAAGGCGCGCAGGCGTGCATTGTTGGCCGCGCCGAAGCTCGGATGCTCGCTGCCGAACGGCCCTTCATGGAAAGGGTCTGGCACCGAGGTCAGCGGCTTGCCGAGATGGGCGGCCAGCATTTCCTTGTTCGGCACGTTGTCGGGGACCTTGCGCAGCCCGTCCATGTCGTCGGAGAAGCAGAACAGCCGCGTCGGAACGTCCGACAGCCGGCGGAACGCCTGCCGCACCATGGTCGTGCGCACGACCTCGCCGAAGGTGCCGATATGCGGCAGGCCCGACGGTCCGTAGCCGGTCTCGAACAGCACGTAGCCTTTCGCCGGCACTTTGCCTTCGGTGCGGGCGATCAGCTTGCGGGCTTCTTCGAATGGCCACGCGCGCGCGGCCTCGGCGAGGGAACGATCGATCTGGGACATGGATCGGACAAACTATGAGCGCCGGCCAGCGCCGTCAATGCGACGGCCCGCGCGGTGAAAGGCCCACTATTTCCCAAATCTCCTGCCCAAGAAGGCAATAATGCGGCTGATCGCTACCGCCAGCATCACGAACAACCCGATCGTCTGCCACGTCGGACGATCCGGCGGCGCAGGCTGCAGCAGGAGGTAGGTGAAGGCCGCGCCGGCGACGACGGCGATGATGAACTCGACCACGTCGACGCGCGCCGGCTTGGGCGGCTCGTTGGGGCCTGACGGGCTCGGCCCGCTTCCGGATTGATTTGTCATGACGATTCACCTCGACGTTTGCACGCAGCGCCTCTCTTCCATGCCGCCTGCGCGGTCGGCAATGTCCGCCCATTGCCGGCGATTGCCGCTCATTGCCCGTGCCTGGTTTGACAACCTGGCGCGAAACATCAGGAATGGCACAGCAGCCTGCATGATCCCCATCCCCGCCGACAACCGAATCCTCTACTTCGCCCGTAACCGCGCGCAGTTCGGCTTCCTGTCGCATTTCCATCCCAGCCCGATCGTGCTCGACGGCGAGACGTGGCCGACCGTCGAGCATTTCTACCAGGCGCAGAAATCATCCGATCCGGAGTATCGCGCCGCGATTCGCGAGGCGATCCATCCCGGCCGGGCCAAGAGCCTGGCGGCGCAGCCGATGGCGCCGCGGCGCATCTCCCGGCATTCCTGGTTCAAGGCGCAGGGCCGGCTGCCGCGGCAGGACTGGCACGAGGTCAAGCTCGACATCATGCGCCGCGCCGACCGCGCCAAGTTCGAGCAGAACCCCGACCTCGGCGCCCTGCTGCGCGACACCGGCGACGCCCTGCTGGTCGAGGATTCGCCGACCGAGCCGTTCTGGGGCATCGGCCCGGATGGCAACGGTCCCAACTGGGCCGGCCGCGTGCTCATGGAGGTGAGGGGGCGGCTGCGGGGCTGAGGCGGTGGTGCTTTTTTCATTCTCCCCCCAGCTTCGCTGGGGAGGTGTCTCGGTAATCCGAGACGGAGGGGTCAAGAGCCTCAGTGGGGCTTTCGACCCCTCCGTCCGCGATTACGCGGACACCTCCCCAGCGAAGCTGGGGAGGAGAGTGAAAAGGGCTCACGCCTCGTACAGCGTCACCGGCGCGTCGAAGCCTTTGAGGTCGTACTCGGCGGCCCTGCCGGCACCGATCTCCGCCTGGGCCGCCTCGTACACGGCGCGGGTGACCAGGATCTGGCCCGGCTTTGCCGCGCCCTGCGAGCGAGCCGCCGTGTTCACGACAGGACCGATCGCGGTGAGGTCGCGATGCGAGCGGCCGTACTCGCCGAAGCTCAGCTTGCCCGTGTCGATGCCGATGCCGACCCCGAAAGCGCTGCCGGCGGCCGCGAGCTCGACCTGCTTGGCGACGAACCCCTCCTGCATCTCGCGGGCGGCGAGGATTGCCTGGCGCGCATGGTCGGCCTGGCGGATCGGGAAGTTGAACACCGCCATCACCGCATCGCCGATCGTCTTGTTGAGCAGGCCGTCGTGGCGCCAGATGGCGGCGGCGCAGGTGTCGTAGAACGCGTCGAGCAGATCGACCATGGCCTCCGACGACATCGACTGTGAGAGCTTGGTGTAGGACCGCAGGTCGGCGAACAGGATCGTCGCGTCGAGCTTGACCGAGCGCGCCTTCATCATGCGCTCGAACATGGTCTCGCAGATCGTGCAGAGATTGGGATTCATCTTGCTGCGCCGGATGCCGAAGGCGCGCAGCGGCGCGGCAAAGACGCCGCTCAGAGGCACCGGCATGTGCATCTGCTGCCAGCATCCCTTGCACAAGGTGGCGTAGCGGGCCGTCATCGGTCGCGATCATAGCGCGGCCCGCTGCGTGAAACGAATGCCCTTCCCGCAGTGGCGCTCTTTTCACACCTCCCCAGCTACGCTGGGGAGGTGTCTCGGTAGTCCGGGTCAGGCACGGCTCGCGAAGCGAACGCGCCGCAGGAGGGGTCATGAGTCACGTGAGGTGGCCTATGACCCCTCCGTCCGCGATTGCGCGGACACCTCCCCAGCAAAGCTGGGGAGGAGAGACGAAAGTTCGCGCCCCCAGCCATGACCTCGTGGCCGATTCACCGATTGACAAGTTCTAAAACAACACTGACTATCGCTGCCATGACTGAACGACACGCGACCGCGGCCGTCATCGGCGCCGGCAATTTCATCGGCGCGGCGATCGCCCGCAAATTTGCCGCCGAAGGCTTCACCGTGTTCGCCGGCCGGCGCAACGGCGACAAGCTGGCGCCGCTGGTCAGCGACATCGAGAAGGCGGGCGGCAAGGTCTCGGCGCGCTCGCTCGATGCGCGCAAGGAGGAGGACATCACCGCCTTCCTCAAGGAAGCCGACCAGCACGCGCCGCTCGAGGTCTGCATCTTCAACATCGGCGCCAACGTCAACTTCCCGATCCTCGACACCACCGAGCGGGTGTTCCGCAAGGTCTGGGAGATGGCCTGCTACTCGGGATTCCTGGCGGGGCGCGAGGCCGCCCGCCTGATGCTGCCGCACGGCAAGGGCAACATCTTCTTCACCGGCGCCACGGCGAGCCTGCGCGGTGGCGTGGGCTATGCCGCCTTCGCCGCCGCCAAGGCCGGCCTGCGCGCCGTCGCCCAGGCGGCCGCGCGCGAGCTCGGTCCCAAGAACATCCATGTCGCCCATCTCGTGATCGACTCGGGCGTCGACACGGCGTGGGTGCGCGAGCGCATCAAGGAGCGCGAAGGCGAAGCGGGGCTCGCCAATCTGGCTGCCGGCCGCCTGATGCGGCCGGAGGCGGTGGCCGAATCCTACTGGTCGCTCTACAACCAGCCGCGCGACGCCTGGACCTTCGAGCTCGAAATCCGTCCCTTCGGCGAGAAATGGTGATCCCGTGCCCAAAGTAGATTTCCTGTTCGATTTCGGCAGCCCCAACGCCTATCTCAGCCATCTGGTGATCCCCGAGATCGAGAAGCGGCAAGGCACCAAGTTCGAATACGTGCCGATCCTGCTGGGCGGCGTCTTCAAGCTGACCAACAACCGCTCGCCGGCCGAGACCAACGCCGGCATCAAGAACAAGGGGGCGTACCAGCAGCTCGAGACGCAGCGCTTCATCCGCCAGCACGGCATCACGCGCTTCAAGCCCAACCCGTTCTTCCCGGTCAATACGCTGATGATCATGCGCGGCGCCGTGGCGGCCAAGAAGCTCGGCATCTTCGAGCGCTACGTCGACGAGGTCTACAGGCACATGTGGGCCGAGCCGAAGAAGCTCGACGACCCGGCCGTGCTGAAGGCCGCGCTGCTCGAGTCCAGCCTGCCGGCCGACCGCCTGTTCGAGCTGGTGCAGACGCCGGAGGTCAAGGACACCCTGCTCGCCGAGACCCAGCGCGCCGTCGACCGCGGCACCTTCGGCTCGCCGACCTTCTTCGTCGGCGACGACATCTATTTCGGCAAGGACCGCCTGCGCGACGTCGAGGAGGCGATCACGGCGGCGAAGTGAGCGCTGCTCGGACCATCCCCCCCCCGCCTCCCCAGCTTCGCTGGGGAGGTGTCCGCGTCTACAGGCTTTTGGCCGCTCTGCGGCCAAAATGCCGACGCGGACGGAGGGGTCATAGGCAACGGGTCTGGGGCTCGTGACCCCTCCGTCGCCGTAAGACGGCGACACCTCCCCAGCAAAGCTGGGGAGGAGAAGACGACCCAGCAAATTACCCCTTCGCTTCCTTGACCACCTTCGTGGCGGCCAGCGCGTCGATCTCATCGGCGCCATAGCCCAACTCCCGCAGAATCTCGCGGCTGTGCTGGCCGATCTTCGGCGCGGCCGACGGCTCTCGGGCCAGCGTGGCGCTGAACCGGGCGGCGGGCCTGGGCTGGCGGACGCGGCCGACGCCGGGGTGGTCGTACTCGGCGATCAGCTGGCGCGCCACGACCTGCTCGTTGGTCAGCACCTCGGCACGGCGCAGCACCGGCGCACACGGCACGTCGCAGTCGTCGAGCCGCTTCAGCCAATCCGCCGTCGACCGCGTCGCCAGGATCGCGGCCATCAGGGTGACGCGCTGGGTGGCATTGGCCGCCCGCTTGCCCTGCGAGTCGAAGCGCTCGTCGTCCAGGAGATCCGACCGGTCGGTCGCCTTGCAAAAGCCCGCCCATTCGGAGTCGGAGATCGTGCCGGCGGTGATGTAGCCGTCGGTCGTCGGGAAGATCAGGTCGGGCCGGGAATTGTGATCGCCCGCCGGCGCCTCGCGCCCGACGACCACGTAGTTCGTCATCGCTTCCGGCCACAGGAAGGCGAGCATGGTATCGAGCATGGCCACCTTGACGTGCTGGCCAACGCCGGTCTTTTCGCGGGCGTAGAGCGCTGCCGTGATCGCCTGGGCCGTCATCACCGACGTCGTCTTGTCGGCGACGATGGTGCGGATCATCTGCGGCCGGCGCGTGCCGGCCTGGGCCTGCACGTCGGCGAAGCCCGACAGGCCCTGGATGATCGGGTCGTAGACCCGCTTCTCGGCATAGGGGCCGCTGTCGCCGACGCCGCTGATCGACACGTAGATCAGTCGCGGGTTCAAGGCACGCATCGCGGGCTCGCCGAGACCCAGCCGCTCCATGACCTGCGGGCGGAAGTTCTGCACCAGCACGTCGGAGCGGGCGATCAGCTTCTTTAGCGCCGCGACGCCCTCGGGCCGCTTGAGGTCGAGCGAGATCGAGCGCTTGCCGCGGTTGGTCGAGATGAACATGGGCGAGAACTGGCCACCGTCGTCGATCGGCGGCCGGGTGCGCCGGGTCATGTCGCCGCTGGGCGGCTCGACCTTGATCACGTCGGCGCCCTGGTCGGCCAGGAACATGGTGGCGAAGGGACCCGACACCACGCTGGTCAGGTCGATCACCCGCACGCCCGACAACGGTCCCGCCATCTCCGATCCTCCGGTTTCGTTTCAAAACGTATATCGGCACGATGATGGGGCGACAATGTCCGATGCCGCGCTTCGCCGTCGGAGAAATCATGCGCCTGCGACCAAAGCTAATCACGCCGGCGGCGAAATGGTTTTCTTTTTGAACGTGAGGTAGATTGGCCGCCGAGGTCTGGAGACGGAAGGATGCGCTGGAACAATCTGGACGACGAGGCCTGCTCGCTCGCCCGCACGGTGTCGGTGATCGGCGACCGCTGGACCCTGCTGATCCTGCGCGACTGCTTCCTGCGGGTGCGCCGCTTCGAGGATTTCCAGGCGCGGCTCGGCATCACCCGGCCGATCCTGGCCAGCCGGCTGCGCAAGCTGGTGAAGGAGTTCGTGCTCACCAAGGTGGCCTACCAGGAACGCCCGTTGCGCCACGAATACCGCCTGACCCAGAAGGGTCTCGACCTCTATCCCATCGTCATGTCGATCGTGCATTGGGGCGACGTCCACATGGCGGGCAAGAAAGGCCGGCCGCTGCTGCATCAGCACTTGGGTTGCGGCAAGACATTCGACCCGGTGATGACCTGCTCCGAATGCGGCGAGCCCTTGAGCCCACGCCAAGTCCACGTCCATCGCGGCCCCGGCGCCGCTGGCAACCGGCACCTGCCGCCGGCCCCGCCCGAGGCGGAGAAGCGGCGAAGGGCGTAGGTCTTATTCCTCCCCGGCTCCGCTGGGGAAGTGGCCGCACGGCCGCTCTTCTGTCGTCCTGAGCGCAGCGAAGGAGCTCATCGCCATCTGCCAAGAGTGTGCTTTGATACTTCTGGCGATGAGATCCTTCGCTGCGCTCAGGACGACAAGAAATGTGCGCAACTTTCAAACCGTCATAGTCTCCAGAGAGGCAGAATGGGCTTGCGCCTCGTCCTGTTCGGCGCAACACTCGTGGGTGTCAAAACAGCACTGACATGAGCTGTCGTCGCGGAGCGACGGCCAATGGGGAAGGAGCAAATGCCAACCAGCGGATCGGTCGCGCTGTTGGTCGGGGCCGGCGACGCCATCGGCGCAGCGGTGGCGCGGCGCGTGGCCGCCGGCGGCCTGAAGGTCTGCATCGCCCGGCGCGATGCCGCCAAGTCGCAGGCGGTCGTCGACGAGATCGCGGCCACAGGCGGCACGGCGCGCGCGTTCAGCGTCGATGCCCGCCAGGAAGGCCAGGTGCAGGACCTGTTTGCGACGGTCGAACGCGACGTCGGGCCGATCGGGCTCTGCCTGTTCAACGCCGGCTCCAATGTCAACACGCCGCTCACCGACACCTCGGCGAGCCTGTTCCAGAAGGCCTGGGAGCTCGCCTGCTACGCCGGCTTCCTCACCGGCCGCGAGGCGGCGCGCTACATGGTGCCGCGGGCCGCGGGCACGATCCTGTTCACCGGCGCCACCGCCAGCCTGCGCGGCGGACCGGGCTTCGCCGCCTTCGCCTCGGCCAAGTTCGGCCTGCGCGCGCTGGCGCAATCGATGGCGCGCGAGCTCGGACCGAAGAACATCCACGTGGCGCATTTGGTGATCGATGGCGGCGTTGACAGCGAGGCGATCCGCAAGCGCATGCGCGCGCGCATGGGCGATGCCGTCGACTCGCTGCCGGCCGACACCCTGATCAAGACCTCGTCGATCGCCGACATCTACTGGAGCCTGCATCGGCAGCCGCGCGATGCCTGGACCCATGAGCTCGATCTCCGCCCCGCCATCGAGAAGTGGTGACATGACCGACACCCCTACCCGCCTCGTCCTGTGGGGCGTCAGCACCAGCCGCACCCTGCGCGCCGCGTGGGCGCTGCACGAGCTCTCGCTCGACTACGACCTGCGGCCGATCCTGCCGCGCAGCGGCGAGACCAAGACGGCCGAGTACACGCGGCTCAATCCGCGGCAGAAGATCCCGCTGTTGCAGGACGGCGACTTCACGATCGGCGAAAGCGCGGCGATCATCGCCTACCTGTCCGACACCTACGGCAGCGACGCCAACCGCCTGGTGCCACTGGAGCCCAAGCCGCGCGCCCGCTGGCGCGAATGGTGCTTCTTCATCGCCATGGAGCTCGACGCGACGAGCCTTTACATCATGCGCCGCCATGGCGCGCTGAAGCACATCTACGGCGAGGCGCCGGCGGCGCTCGAAAGCGCCAGCCTCTATTTCCAGGGCCAGATGCGCCACGTCGAGGCGGCCCTCGGCGACGGGCGGCCTTATCTGATGGGCAACAGCTTCACCAGCGCCGATATGCTGCTCACGACCTGCGTGGTCTGGGCAATCGACTACAAGGTGCCGGTGCCGGCGTGCTGCCAGGACTACCTCGAACGCATCGTCGCCCGGCCGGCCTACCAATCGGCGCTGCGCGCCAACCTTCCCCGCGAACCCAAACAGGAGACGAGCCGTGGCTGAACCGGCAACGAGCGGCACCGTGCGGACGGAGACCGACGGGCGCCTCTTCAGGATCGTCGTCGACAACGTCGCCAAGAAGAATGCCTTCACGCCCGCCATGATGGCCGAGCTGTCGGACGCCTTCACCCGCTTCGACCGCGACGAGGCAAGCTGGGTTGCGGTGCTGAGCTTCGCCGGCAATGACACGACGGCCGGCCTCGACATGCCCAAGTTCTTCGGGCCGGCTCGCGAGGCGCGCGACAGCCCGGCCGGCAATATCGACCCGTTCGCCCTGAAGCGGCGCACCCTGAAGCCGGTGGTCGCCGCCGTGCAGGGACTCTGCCTCACCATCGGCATCGAGATGATGCTGGCGGCCGACATCGTGGTCGCCGCGGACGACACGCGGTTCTGCCAGATGGAATCCAAGCGCGGCATCGCGCCGTTGGGCGGCGCACATTTCCGCTTCCTCACCCGCACCGGCTGGGGCAATGCCATGTATCACCTGATGCTGTGCGACGAGTTCAGCGCCGAGCGCGCGCTGCAGTTAGGCTTGGTGCAGGAGGTCGTGCCGGCCGGCCAGCAGGTCGATCGCGCCATTGCGCTGGCGCAACAGATCGCCCGCAACGCACCGCTCGGGCTGCGCGCCATGAAAGAGGCGGCGCTGCGTTACATTGAAGCCGGCGAGGCGATGGCAATCGCCGCCATCCCGACCATCCACAACAGCGTCATGGGCACCGAGGACGCCAAGGAAGGCATCCGCTCCTTCGTCGAGCGCCGCGCGGCGCAGTTCCAGGGAAGGTGAATTTCATCGCGGGAGCGCCACCACTTCAGGTGGAGCGACCTCCGCCTGAAGTGGCGCGCTCCTGCGATGAAAGCCAGACCTCCCGGCGGCACATTCATGGGATGGCAGCCGCCTGACGACCTGATAAGGGTCTGTGACGGTCACCGACCCCAACGAAACCAGTACACCCAAGCGAGCGAGCGGCATGAAGACCAAGATCACCGAAATGTTCGGCATCGAGCATCCCATCATCCAGGGCGGCATGCATTTCGTCGGCTTCGCCGAGATGGCGGCCGCGGTCTCCAACGCCGGTGGCCTCGGCATCATCACCGGCCTGACGCAGCGCACGCCCGAGGCGCTGGCCAACGAGATCAAGCGCTGCCGCGAGATGACCAACAAGCCGTTCGGCGTGAACCTCACCTTCCTGCCCGCGGTCACGCCGCCCGACTATCCCGGCTACATCGACGCCATCGTCAAGGGCGGCATAAAGGTGGTCGAGACCGCCGGCAACAATCCACAGAAATGGCTGCCCGCGCTCAAGGATGCCGGCATCAAGGTGATCCACAAATGCACCTCGGTGCGCCATTCGCTGAAGGCCGAGTCGATCGGCTGCGATGCGGTGAGCGTCGACGGCTTCGAATGCGGCGGGCATCCCGGCGAGGACGACGTGCCCAACTTCATCCTGCTGCCGCGCGCCGCCGAGGAGCTCCGGATCCCCTTCGTCGCTTCCGGCGGCATGGCCGACGGCCGCTCGCTGGTCGCCGCGCTTTCGCTCGGCGCCGACGGCATGAACATGGGCACCCGCTTCATGGCGACCAAGGAAGCGCCGATCCACGACAACGTGAAGAAGGCCCTGGTCGCCGCCAGCGAGCTCGACACGCGCCTGGTCATGCGCCCGCTGCGCAACACCGAGCGCGTCCTGAAGAACGCCGCCGTCGACCGCCTGCTGCAGAAGGAAAAGGAGCTCGGCCCCAAGCTCGAGTTCAAGGACATCATCGCCGAGGTGGGCGGCGTCTACCCGCGCATCATGAAGGACGGCGACATGGATGCCGGCGCCTGGTCGTGCGGCATGGTCGCCGGCCTGATCCACGATGTCCCGACCGTCCAGGAGCTGATCGGACGCATCATGCGCGAAGCCGAGACGATCATCGAGCAACGGCTCGGCGGCTTCATGAAGAAATGACCGGCGGGACGCCGGCGCCGATAACGGCAGATGGCGCGCGCGCCAAAGCCCCCTGTCATCCAGGGCATTCGCCTATGGGCGCGCTGTTCATTCTCCCTCCCCAGCGAAGTTGCAGCGAAGCTGGGGAGGGGCGTGGGAGAGCGCGCTGCAAGCGAGGAGCCTTTCCTGCTGCTCAAAGATCCCTCGCTGCGCTTGGGGATGACAGCATTCTTGGCGCCTGCACTACGATCGGCGCTGGCTGGCTTACGGACGCTAGTGCGGCGTGAAGGCAAACTGCGGTGTGGGCGGGATGTCGGGCGCGGGTGGAATCGCCACCAGATTGTGCTCCAAGACCACGTCGAGCGTCTCGACACTGGCCACGAACTCGCCATTCTGGCATCGGTGCAGCGCCAGCTCGGCGCGCGCCCGCTGGCCGGTGTGATGGAACGTCGGATGGTGTCCATAGCGGTTCCACAGGCTGTAAAGCTTCACACAGTAGGCGAGCCACTGCGGTGCTGGTTCCGGATTCGCCGCATGTCCGGTGGATACGGAAACGGCGCAGATCAATGCCAAGGCCAGCAGACGTCCCGAGACACCGACGCAATCGGTCATGGCTTCCTCTCTTCACCCGATGTCTCGGGCGCTCCGCGGCGTTGCCATCGCTGGTCGCCTTCGAGGGCCCTAAAGTCGCGGAGGCGCAGTGGCCATCGGTTGATGTGAATCAAGCCCGGTATCGTCAGGACCGAAGTTTGCGTTTTGGTTAACCTGGGTGAACGCGTAGCGTTCACATTTGATAACGACCGATCATGGTTGCTTCCCGGCTCTGCTGGAGGCTGCCGGCGGTCATGGAGGGGCAGATCGCGGTTGCCGACCTGGACCGGCTGCGCGACCTGTCCGGCGCCCAAGGGCGGCGACACCGCCAGCCTCCGTCTGTCTCGCTGGCCATTTCATGCTATCCAGCCCGCAATGGCATCGTTCCCGGAGCACCGACCGGCCCTGATCGCCACGGCCCGTGGCGCGCTGTGGCGGAGCAGCGACGGCCGGATCGAGCGGCTGTCGGCGGCCGATGTCGCGTTGCGCGCATCGGCGACGCCACCGCTGGTCTGCCATGCGCCGGCGGTAGCGGCGCGGCTCGGCAGCGAGCGGCTGGTCGCGCGCGATCTCCTCGAGCTGTTCGCCTTCGTCCGCCCCGCCCGCTTCTGCCTGCCGACGCCGCGCGGCCTCTGCGAGATCCTCGATCTGCCGCTGCCGACGACATCCGAGGAGGAGGCCGAATCGCTGCCCGACATCGCGCGCCGCCTGATCGACGAGCTCGAGGACATGGCCGCCCTGGCCTCGCCCGAGATGAAGGCGACGGCGCTCGCCATGGCGCGCGGCAACTGGCCGTGGGCCGGCGACGTGCTGGCGGCGCTCGGCCTCGATGCGTCGGCGCACAAGCTGCGTGCGCTCGCCGGCCTCGACATCTGGAAGAGCCTGCCGCAATGGGAGGAGCCGCCGCCCCCGCCGCCACCCAGGAGCCTGCCGGTCGAGCCGCGCGAAGCGCGCCTGCGCCTGGGCCAGCTGATCGCGGCCGGCGCGCATCTTGCCGAAGCGCGGCCGAGCCAGGGCGACTATGCCTCGGCGGCGAGCCAGGCCTTTGCCCCGCGCGAGCAAGAGGAGCGGCCCAATGTCGTGCTGGTCGAGGCCGGCACCGGCGTCGGCAAGACGCTGGGCTATGTCGCACCGGCCTCGCTGTGGGCGGAGAAGAACGGCGCGCCGGTGTGGATCGCCACCTACACCCGCAACCTGCAGCGCCAGATCGACAACGAGCTCGACCGCCTGCACCGCGACAGCGCCGAGAAGCGCCGCCGCGTCGTCGTGCGCAAGGGCCGCGAGAACTACCTCTGCCTGCTGAATTACCAGGAGGCCGCCATGCGCACCGGCCTGGTGCCGGAGAATGCAGTCGGCCTCGGCCTGCTGGCGCGCTGGGCGCTGGCCAGCCGCGACGGCGACATCGTGGGCGGCGACCTGCCGGCCTGGCTGCTCGACCTGATCGGCCGCGGCCGCGTCAACCGCCTCGCCGACCGGCGCGGCGAATGCATCTACTCGGCGTGCGAGCACTACCGCAGATGCTTCGTCGAGCGCACCATCCGGCGCGCCCGCCAGGCCGACATCGTGATCGCCAACCATGCGCTGGTGATGATCCAGGCGGCGATGGGCGGTCTCGACGACGCGACTCGCCCGCTGCGCTACGTGTTCGACGAGGGCCATCACCTGTTCGACGCCGCCGACTCTGCCTTCGGCGCGCATCTGAGCGGTGTCGAGGCGTCCGACCTGCGACGCTGGCTGATGGGCGCCGAGGGGCGGCGCGGCAGCCGCGCGCGCGGGCTCGAGCGGCGTATCGCCGACCTGCTGGGCGAGGACCACGAAGCCCATCGCGCCTTGCGCCAGCTGCTCGAGGCGGCGCAGCTGCTGCCGGCCACCAACTGGCAGACCCGGCTGGCCGACGGCACCGTGCTCGGCCCGGCCGAGGAGTTCCTGGCGCTGGTGCGCCAGCAGGTGCGCGCGCGCTCATCGGGCGAGGACCAGGGCTTCGGCCAGGAATGCGACGTCCATCCGCTGACGCCCGGCCTGCTCGACGCGGCCGACCAGCTCGCCGAGATGCTGTCGCAGATGCTGGTGCCGGTGCGCCGCCTGCGCCAGGTGCTGCACGACAAGCTCCAGAGCGAAGCGGACAAGCTCGATCCGGCGCAACGCGCCCGCATCGAGGGCGTCGTGCGCTCGCTCACCAACCGCTGCGAACGCACGCTCGAGGCGTGGCGGGCGATGCTGCGCGGGCTGCACGGCGAGCCCGATCCGGCGTTCGTCGACTGGCTGGCGATCGAGAAGAGCCAGAATCGCGAGATCGATGTCGGCATGTTTCGTCATTACCTCGACCCGACCGAGCCGTTCGTGAATTCGGTGATCCGGCCGGCGCACGGCGCCGTCATCACCTCGGCGACCTTGCGCGATGCGCTGGACGTGCCGGTCGCCGCCAACGACGAGAAGCCGGAGGCGCTGGCCGACTGGGACGTCGCCGAGGCGCGCACCGGCACGCGCCATCTCGTGGCGCCCGCCGTGCGCGCGGCGATGGCCTCGCCGTTCGACTATCCCGACTCCACGCGCGTGCTGATCGTGCGCGACGTGCGGCGTGACGATGCCGAGCAGATCGCATCGGCCTACCGCGAGCTCTTCGTGGCGGCGGGCGGCGGCGCGCTCGGCCTGTTCACCGCCATCGGCCGGTTGCGCGCCGTGCACCAGCGCATCGCCCCGGCGATCGAGGCGGCCGGGCTGCCGCTCTACGCCCAGCATGTCGGCGGCATGGACGCGGCGACCCTGGTCGACATCTTCCGCGCCGAGGAGCATTCCTGCCTGCTCGGCACCGACGCGGTGCGCGACGGCGTCGACGTGCCGGGCCGCTCGCTGCGCCTGATCGTGTTCGACCGCGTGCCGTGGCCGCGCCCCGACATCCTCCATCGCGCCCGCAAGGAATCCTGGAAGAAGGCCGGCGCCGGCAACAACGCCTACGACGACATGCTGGCGCGTCTGCGCCTCAAGCAGGCCTACGGCCGCCTGATCCGCCGCGCCACCGACCGCGGCGTCTTCGTCATGCTCGATTCGCGCCTGCCCAGCCGCCTGCTTGGCGCCTTCCCGCCTGGCGTCCCGGTGGCGCGCGTCGGCTTGGCCGAGGCCGTGGCGCAGGTGCGGGCGTTCGTGGGGGTGGATACTGAACCATAGTCTTCCGGACCACGAGCGTCCCGCTCGCTCATGAGCTTGAGCGAGCGGGACGCTCGCGGTCCGGAAGAGCATGAGGACCTTCCATGCATGGCGGAAGCAAACGTCGACATCAGGCGCTGTCGAAAGGTCCCTCGCTGCGCTCGGGATGACATCGGGGCGTTGCCACAGTGGTGATGTCATCCCGAACGCAGCGAGGGATCTTTGCTCATGCTTCCTTGGTCACCAGTGGCGCGCTCCCGGCATGACCTACGTCGGATCCACGCGCGCCGGCTTCGTCTCGCCGGACACCTATCCCAGCGCCGGCACCCAGCGCGGCACGCTGCAGAAGCCGATCCCGATCGGCGACATCGCGCGCGTCAACGAGGCGCGCATCCTCGGCAATGCCCTTACCTTCCTCGAATCGTGGAACCAGGCGCCTGCCATGCTGCAGCCGGTCGGGGCATGGCGAGCATATGAGCCTCGTCACCGGCTGGCAGGAAGGCACCATGCAGTCGGCCCATTACACGGTCGGCCAGATTGCGGAACGGGTGAAGGCCGGCCGGTAGCGCAACCGGGCGGAAATGAGGCATCGTTCCGCCATGACCCTGCACAACATCGACATCGCCATCATCGGCGCCGGCATGGGCGGCCTCGCCGCCGCCGCGGCGCTCCGCCGCGTCGGCTTCGGCGTCACGGTTTACGAGCAGGCCAGGCAGTTCACCCGCCTCGGCGCCGGCATCCAGATCGGCTGCAACGCCATGCATGTGCTGCGCGGCCTCGGCCTGGAGCAGCGGCTGCGCGCCGACACCTTCTATCCGCGCTCGTGGAACAACCGCGACTGGCGCACCGGCGAGGTGCTGTTCGACATGGTGTTCGGCGAGCCGGCGGAAGAGAAGTACGGCGCGCCCTATCTGCTGGCCCATCGCGGCGACCTGCATGCCGCGCTGGCGAGCCTGGTGCCGGCCGAGTGCCTCAGGCTCGATCACCGGCTGGTCGGGCTGGAGGCGGCCGCCGGGGGCACCGGGCGGCTGGCCTTCGCCAACGGCGCGACGGCGGAGGCCGACGCGGTGATCGGCGCCGACGGCGTCAACTCGGTCGTCCGCAGCCTCCTGTTCGGCAACGTCGAGCCGCATTTCGCCGGGCGCATCGCCTATCGCACGACATTCCCGGCGCAGCTTCTCGCCGAGCACGGCGTCGTCATCGACGACTGCGTGAAATGGTGGGGCGAGGACCGCCACATCGTGATGTACCCGGTGAAGCCCGACCGCAGCGAGGTCTATTTCGTCACCAGCCAGCCCGAGCCGCAATTCACCGCCGAGTCGTGGTCGATGGAAGGCGACGTCGAGGTCCTGCGCGCAGCGTTCGAAGGCTTTCACCAGACGGTGCGTGGCGTGCTGGCGGCCTGCCCGTCGGTGCACAAGCGCGTCCTGCTCGACCGTGATCCGCTGGAGCAGTGGGGCGACGGCACGGTGACCCTGCTGGGCGATTCCTGCCATCCCATGACGCCCTACATGGCGCAGGGCGCGGCGATGGCGATCGAGGATGCCGCCATCCTGTCGCGTTGCCTCGACGGCGTCGACCGTGCCGGCATCGCCAACGCACTGCGCCGCTACGAGGCGACGCGCCAGGAACGCACGGCTCGGATCCAGCTCACGTCGCGGCAGAACAAGTGGGGCAAGGGCGCCACCGATCCCGACTGGGTGTACGGCTACAATGCCTGGACGGCACCGCTGGCAAACGAAGATGAAAGGTCCCTCGCTAAGACGCTTGCTTCGCAAGCGTCTTAGCGAGGGACCTTTTACTCACAAGCATCGGAGAGCCATCGCCATGACCTCAACCCCGCCCGACTACCGCGCGATGGTCGATGCAAACGCCGGCACGGTCGACCGGCGCATCTTCTCCGATGCCGGGATCTACCGCGTCGAGATGGAGCGTATCTTCGCGCGCTGCTGGAACTTCATGTGCCATGAGTCGCAGATCCCGGAGGCCGGCGACTTCTTCCTGAACTTCATCGGCGAGGACAGCGTCATCGCGGTGCGCGACCGCAAGGGCAAGGTCGGCGTGTTCCTGAACTCGTGCCGCCATCGCGGCAATGCGGTGTGCCGCGCCGAGTCGGGCCGCGTCAAATCCTTCCTGTGCACCTATCACGGCTGGACCTACGACCTCGAAGGCCGGCTGGCCGGCGTGCCGGGCTACAAGAGCTTCTATCACGAGGCGCTGGAGCGCGATAAATGGGGCCTGATCCCGGCCGCCAAGGTCGAGAGCTACAAGGGCTTCGTGTTCGCCACCATGGATCCCGAGGCGCCGGCGCTCGACGAGTATCTCGGCGAGGTCGGCCGCGTCGGCCTGTCTATGGCGGCGGCGCATGGCGACGTCGCGGTGGTCGACGGCGTTCAGAAGAACGTGCTCGCCTGCAACTGGAAGCTCGCGGTCGACAATCTGTTCGACTGGTACCATGTGCAGACCTCGCACGCCTCGGCACCGCTCTCGGGCTACCTACCCAAGCTGCCCTACAGCGACGACGACCAGATCGTCTCGCTGGGCGAGTACGGCCACGCCATCAGCGGTCCGCGCTCGACGCCCGAGATCCGCGCCGCGCTGGCCGCCACGACGAGCAAGGTGCCGCTGTTCGACGAGCGCTGGCGCGACACGCCGGAGGCTGCGGCGGCGCTGGGCCCGGTCGGCGTCGCCTCGCGCGGTCATCCCAACATCTTTCCCAACCTGTGGATCGCCTCGAGCGGCGTGCAGCTCTGCCTGCGCCTGCCGCGCGGGCCGTTTGCCACCGAGATCTGGTGGTTCACCCTGATCGACCGCAACATGCCGGCCGAGCAGCGCCGCGCCTCGGTGCAGCGCATGAACCACACGTTCGGTCCGGCCGGCATGCTCGAGCAGGACGACGGCGAGAACTGGAGCCAGAGCACGCTCGCCACGCGCAGCGCCGTGGCGCGCCGCCATCCGCTGAACTACGCGATGAATCTCGGGCGTGGCCGGATCAGCGAGGCGCAACAGCCCGGCCTGCCCAGCATCGAGACCAACATCAACGAGCACGCCCAGCTGTGGACCTACCGGGCGTGGGCCGACTGGATGGCGGCCGACGATTGGCCGGCGCTCAGGCGCCACCACGCCATCCCGAGCGGAGTCGTGTGATGCCCGATGCCGTCACGTCCGGCACGGCTTCCACCCTGGCGCTGCGGCTCGAGGTCGAGACCTTCTACTACGACGAGGCCGCCCTGCTCGACGCACGGCGCTTTCGCGAATGGCTCGACCTCCTCACCGAGGATATCCACTACTGGATGCCGGTGCGCCGCACCAGGATCTCCGCCCAGCTCGACAGCGAGTTCTCGAAGATCGGCGACATGGCCTTCTTCGACGACGACAAGAAGATGCTGGAGATGCGCGTGCGCCGGCTGGAGACCGGCTACGCCTGGGCCGAGGAGCCGCCGTCGCGCACCCGACATCTGGTGACCAACGTCCGCGTCGTCGGCGTCGACGGCGGGCGCATCACTGCCGAATCGAATTTCCATCTTCATCGCACACGGCTCAATTCGGACGAAAGCAACTGGCTCGGGCTGCGCCGCGACGAGCTGCGCCGTGAAGACGGCACGCTGCGCATCGCCCGGCGCCACATCTTCCTCGAGCAAACCGTGCTGCTGTCGCCCAACCTCAGCAACTTCTTCTGATACCATATCTTATGATGCCGGCCTGGCTCGACCCTGATCGGGACACGCTCGACCGCAGCGCCTTCAGCGATCCCGCGATCCATGCGCTGGAGCTCGATCGCCTGTTCGTGCCGTCGTGGCTGTTTGCGGGTCCCGCCAACTGGCTGGCGCAGCCGGGTGATTGGATCGCGGCGCGCCTCGGCGCCGAGCCGATCGTGGTATGGCGCGACGGTGCGGGCACGCTGCAGGGTTTTGTCGATCCCTGCCCGCGCTGCCAGCGGTCGCTCAGTCCGGGCGAGCGTGGATCGGCGACGACGATCGGCTGTCCGCGCCATCCGCCGGCGGCCCCCGCCCGCGTGCCGCAGATCGCAGAGCATCACGGACTGGTCTTCGCCACGCTCGATCCGAACGCCCTGCCGCTGCCCGAGCGGACTGCACTGGTCCCCGAGCCGATGATCGCGGTCGGCGAGCATCGTCTGCGCTGGACCTTCGCCGGCAACTGGAAGCTTGCGATGGAGCATTTCTGCGGCGCCATCGATTCGGGCGATTGGATCCATGCCGCATCGGAGCTGCCGCGCCGTACGGCAGCCACGCTGTTTCCCAACATGACGTTCGACCCCGCGACGTCGAGCCTGCAGGTCTGGCATCCGGTGGCGCCCGATCGCACCGACGTCGATACCTGGTGCATGGTGCCAGCCGAGGCGACGGCGGAGCAGCGCGACGCCGCGCGCCGCGCCACGACGCGCGCCTGGGGTCCGGGCGGCCTGCTGGCACAGGATCTCGCGCCGCATTGGCAATCCGTCACCCAGACATCGAAGGGCGCGCTGGCGCGCCGCTACCCGCTGCCGCTCAGGCAGGAGTCGGGGCAGCGCGCCTTCTACACCTGGTGGCATCATCGATTGACGGCCGCCAACACGCGGCTCCGGCATTCGATGCCGCTCCACCTGCGGGCCGGCTGATGCGCTACCACGGGCTCGGCACGACCGGCGTAAAGGTCTCCTGCATCGGGCTGGGAACGGCGACCTTCGGCGTGGCGCCGCTGGCCGCCGACGCCGACCGGCTGATCGGCCGCGCCCTCGATCTCGGCATCAACCTGATCGACACGGCCAACAGCTACGGCAACCAGGCGCGCTTCGATCGCGCCGGCGCGCCGCCCGCCGCGGAACGCGCTTCGGCAGAGGAGATCGTCGGGCGCGCGCTCGGGTCGCGTCGCCGTGAATTCGTGCTCTGCACCAAGGTGATGGAGCCGGTCGGCGAGGGCCCCAACGCACGCGGCCTGTCGCGCCGCCACCTGTTCGAGCAGGTCGAGATCAGCCTGCGCCGCCTTGGCACCGATCACGTCGACGTCTACTACGCCCATCATCCCGATCCGGCGACGCCGATCGAGCAGACCCTGCGCGCCTTCGACGATCTCGTGCGCCAGGGCAAGATCCTCTATGGCGCGCTGTCGACCTATCCGGCCTGGCAGATGACGGAAGCCCTCTGGCAGGCTGACCGGCTGGGCATCGCCGCGCCGGTCTGCAACCAGATCGCCTACAGCCTCGCCGACCGTGCGGCCGAGCAGGAGATGCTGCCAGCCTGCCGACGCTTCGGCATGGGCGTCACGGTGTTCGGCCCGCTGGCCGGCGGCTTGCTCGCCGGCCCGGCCGTCCGGGAGCGCGTGATCGCCGGCAGCCGGCGCTGGGGCGGCAGCGGCTTCACCGCCTCCCAGGTGGCGCTCGCCGAACGGCTGGAAGCCGTGTCGGCCGAGGCCGGCCATCCGCCAGCCGTGCTGGCGCTCGGCTGGCTGGTCGCGCAACCCGGCATTAGCGCCGCCCTGATCGGCCCGGAGACGATCGCCGAGTTGGAAACCAATGCGGCTGCCGGCGCAATCGACCTTCCGGCGGTGTTGCTGGAGCGTATAGAAGGGATCAACTGAATCCCCTAAATCATTGAAAATCGTGGCTCTATTCTTTCTGACCGGCTCCGATTGCCGATCTGCGTCAAACCAGCCTCGCACCATCCTTTCTGTCATCCTGAGCGCAGCGAAGGATCTCATGACCGCTACTTCGAGCGGACTTCGATACTTCTGGCGATGAGATCCTTCGCTGCGCTCAGGATGACAAGAAGAAGTGCGCCCTTGAGCCAGTTACTTTTCTGCAATGTCGAGTAAAGGTCGCTGCCATTCGGGACCGCGTAGATTTCCCGCCCCACCAGGGCCGTTTCGGTGCGCCTAGTAGCCCGTCGGCTCATTGCGTATAGAGTGCACCCAACAAGTAAGTGGTGTGTGGAGGACGCTTAGTATGACCAAGTTCATTCTGCCCCGCCGGCGGGTATTGCTGTTGTCCGGTGGCGCGCTGGCCGCGCCGATGCTGTCGGCGGGCGTCGCCCGCGCCGTCGACGATTGGCCCAACAAACCGGTCCGTTACATCAATATCTTTCCCGCCGGCGGGCCGACCGACACGCTGTCGCGCATCGTCTGCCACGAGCTGTCGCAGCTCAGCGGCCAGCAGTTCGTGGTCGAGAACAAGGCCGGCGCGGGCGGCAATGTCGGCGCTGACGCGATCGCCAAGTCGGCACCCGACGGCTACACGATCGGCCTCTACAGCATCGCCAGCCATGCCATCGCGCCGACGCTCTACACCAAGCTGCCGTTCGACGCGGAGAAGGACTTCACCGGCATCGCCATGCTGTGGTCGGTGCCCAACCTGCTGATGAGCCGGCTCGATTTTCCCGCAAAGACGGTGCCGGAGATCATCGCCCTGGCGCGAGACAATCCGGGCAAGTACTCCTTCGCCTCGTCCGGCGCCGGCACCTCGCCGCAGATCAGCGGCGAGCTGTTCAAGCAGCTCGCCAAGATTAACCTGCTGCACGTGCCCTATCGCGGCAGCGCGCCGGCCCACCAGGATCTGCTGGCCGGCCAGGTCGACATGATGTTCGACAACATCCCCGGCCCGCTCGGCCTGATGCGCTCGGGCAAGGTGCGCGGCTTCGCCGTGACCTCGCGCGAACGCCATCCCGCGGTGCCCGAGATCCCGACCATGGCGGAGTACCTGCCGGGCTTCGAGATCACCTCGTGGGGCGGCGTGTGCGGGCCGGCCGGGCTGCCCGCGCCGATGGTCGAGAAGCTGTCGGCCCTGACGAAGAAGGCGCTCGAGGGCGACGCCGTCAAGAAGGCGTTCGACCAGCAGGGCGCGACGCGCATCTGGATGAGCCCCGCCGACACCGCCGCCTACCGCGCCGCCGACGAGAAGCGGCTGGCGCCGGTAATCAAGCAGTCCGGCGCGAAGGTGGACTAAGCGTGATTTTCTTTGGTTGAAGCACCAAAGAAGACCTCACCCTGAGGGGCGGCCGCAGGCCGCGTCTCGAAGGGTCGGCAAAACACGTCCGTTGCCAACCCTTCGAGACGCCACGCTCCGCGTGGCTCCTCAGGGTGGGGTTTTCACTTCGTTCAGAACGACAGAAAAATCACTTCGCCCCCAGCGGGACCTCACTTGAACTTCGGCATGACCTCCTGGCAGAGCAGGCGAAGCGCCGTCATGACGCGGTCGTGCGGGATCAGGCTGCCGGGGTTGAGCTCGGCCAGGATGCCGTCGAGGCCGAGCGTGTCGCGCAGCTCGGTCAGGCGGTCGGTGACGCTGGCCGGAGTGCCGACGATCATGCGTTCGCGCAGCACCTCCTCGTAGTCGATCGACTGCATCTTCTCGCCGCGCGCGGCGCGGTTCTCGATCACCCGCGCGCCGCTCGCCGTCGCCGAGGCTGCGAGGCGATCGCCGATATAGCGCAGCAAATGCATGATGCTCTCGCGCGGCTCCTCGCGTGCCGCCTCCTCGGTGTTCGCGACATAGACGGGAACGCGCAGATAGACCTCGCCGTCACCCGGATGACCGGCTTCCTTCCAGGCTCGGCGGTAGGTCTTCACCAGCGGCGCCAGCTCGGACAGGTTGCCGGTGCGCGCGGCGATGAAGATCGGATGGCCCAGCGTCGCGACCTCGACATAGGTGTCGGGGCTCGCCGCGGCGATGCGGATCTCCGGCCACGGCGCGCGCCACGGCTTGGGCGCCAGCCGCACGTTCTCGTAATTGAAGTACTTGCCGTTCCACGAGAAGCGCTCCTCGGTGAAGGCGAGCTTGACGATCTGCAAGGTCTCGGCGAAGCGCTCGCGGCTTTCAGCGTAGTCCACGCCGTAGGTCCGGTAGGTATGGGCGAAGCCGCTGCGGCCGACGCCGAAGATCAGCCGGCCCTCGCTCAGCTGGTCGACCGTGGCGACCTCCTCGGCCAGGCGCAGCGGATGGCAGAGCGGCAGCACCTGCACGGCCGTGCCGATCTTCATCCGCTTGGTGCGCGTGGCGATGGCCGACGCCAGGATCAGCGGCGAGGACAGCACCGAGCGCTCGGGCGCGAAATGCAGCTCGGCCAGCCACATCGCATCGAGGCCCCAGCGCTCCGCCGCATCGACCTGGACGAACGAGTTGGCAAAGGACTGCGCCGAGCTTTCGCCAGGCAGCGCCTGAAACTCGTGGAACATGCCGAATTCCATCGGTCCTCCTCGTCCAGCGCCATTGGGCAGCGCCATTGGGCAGCGCGATCGGCCACTGCAAAGCTTACATTGCTCCGTCATAGTAGGCGGAGGGAAGAGCAAGAGTATCATGCCAAAGAAGGTTGTCGTCGCCGGTGCGACCGGTCTGGTCGGCTATGCAGCAATGAAGCATTTCGGCTCGCAGCCGGACTGCGAGGTGGTGGGCCTGTCGCGCCGCCGGCCCGACGAGACGTTCGGCGCGCGCTGGCTGCCCATCGATCTCGCCGACCAGGCGGCCGCCGCCGCGCTGGCGCCCGAGCTCGCCGGCACCACCCACCTCGTCTATGCCGCGCTCTACGAGCGGCCCGGCCTGGTCGCCGGCTGGCGGGAAGAGGAGCAGATCGAGACCAACGACCGCATGCTGCGCAACCTTCTGGGGCCGCTCGAGCAGGCCTCGCCGCAGCTCCGGCACGTCACCCTGCTGCAGGGCACCAAGGCCTATGGCGTGCACGTCCGGCCGTTGCAGGTGCCGGCGCGCGAGAACCGCTCGGAGATGCACGAGCAGCCCAATTTCTACTGGAACCAGGAGCGCTACCTGCGTGCGCTGCAGCAGGGCAAGGCCTGGAGCTGGTCGATCCTGCGGCCGGTGCTGATCGTGGGCGATTCGGTTGGCAGCGCCATGAACGTGATCCCCGCCCTCGGCGTCTATGCCGCCCTGATGCGCCACGCCGGCAAGGCGCGACTCGACTATCCGGGCGGAGGCGGCCGCGTGGCGCAGGCGGTCGACACCGACCTGCTGGCCCGCGCCATCACCTGGTCGGGCGAGGCGGCGACGGCGCGCAACGAGATCTTCAACGTCACCAACGGCGACGTGTTCGTGTGGCCCAACGTGTGGCCGGCGATCGCCGCCGCCCTGGGCTTCGAGGCGGGCGATGCCGTGCCGCTGTCGCTCGACCGCGAGATCCGCCCGCGCGAGGCCGACTGGGCCGAGGTCCGCGCGCAGTACGGCCTGAAGAGCGGCAGCCTGCGCGATTTCGTCGGGCTGTCGTTCGAGTACGCCGATTACACGATGGGCTACGGCCGCACCGCGCCCGGCCCGCCGGCGCTGGTCTCGACCATCAAGCTGATGCAGGCCGGCTTCCACGAGGTCATGGACACCGAGGCGATGTTCGCCAAGGCCTTCGCCGAGATGCAGGCGAAGAAGCTGCTGCCGCCGAGATGAATTGTCGTCATTCTCCTCCCCAGCTTTGCTGGGGAGGTGTCGCCGCCTTCGGCGACGGAGGGGTCATGAGCCTCAGGCCCAACCCTCTCCCATGACTCATGACCCCTCCGTCGCGTAAGACGCGACACCTCCCCAGCGAAGCTGGGGAGGTAAATGAAAGCGGGAGAAGAATCATCATGCTCGACAAAGTCGACGTCCTGATCATCGGCTCGGGCGCATCAGGCGCGGCGGTAGCGTGGAGCCTGACCGAGACGAAGATGCGCATCCTCTGCCTAGAGCAGGGCGACTGGGTGAAACCGACCGACTATCCTAGCAACGGCCGCGACTGGGAAGCGCGACTGTTCGGCGATTTCGCCACCAACCCCAACCGGCGCGCGCGGCCGACCGACTATCCGATCAACGACGACAACTCGCCGATCAAGGTGGTGAACTTCAACGGCGTCGGCGGCAGCACGATCATGTACACGGCGCACTATCCGCGCCTGCATCCGTCCGACTTCAAGGTGCGCACGCTCGACGGCGTGGCCGACGACTGGCCGGTCGATTACGCCACGCTGGAGCCGTTCTTCGCCGAGAACGACCGCATGACGGGTGTCTCGGGTTTGGCCGGCGATCCGGCCTACCCGCCCAAGCAGCCGCCGATGCCGCCGCTGCCGCTCGGCAAGTCGGGCGTGCGTCTGGGCAAGGCGATGAACAAGCTCGGCTGGCACTGGTGGCCGTCCGACAGCTCGATCGCCACGGTCGATTACGAGGGCCGCGCGCGCTGCATCAATCTCGGCCATTGCACGCCGGGCTGCGCGCAGGGCGCCAAGGCCAGCACCGACATCACCTACTGGCCGCTCGCGCTCCGGGCGGGTGTCGAGCTGCGCACGCTCTGCCGGGTGCGCGAGATCACCGTCGGCCCCGATGGCATGGCGTCGGGCGTCGTCTACTACGATGCCCAGGGCCAGGAGCAGTTCCAGCCGGCCGAGGTCGTGATCGTCGCCTGCAACGGCGTCGGCACGCCGCGCCTGCTGCTGAACTCGGTCTCCGGAAAATTTCCCAACGGCCTCGCCAACTCGAGCCGCCTGGTCGGCAAGAACCTGATGTTCCATCCCTATGCCTACAGCTACGGCTATGTCGACGAGCCGCTCGACGGCAATCACGGCCCGCCGCTCTGCCTATGGAGCCAGGAGTTCTACGAGACCGATCCCAAGCGCGACTTCGTGCGCGGCTACACCTTCCAGTTCAGCCGCGGCTACGGCGCCATCCTGGAGGCGATCACCAGCACCGCCGCCGGCCGCCTGCCGTGGGGCGACGATCATCATCGCGTCTATCGCCGCCTGCTCAACCATCGCGTCGGCCTGTCGGCGATCTGCGAGGACCTTCCGGAGGAGCACAACAGGGTCACCCTCGATCCGGTGCTGAAGGACAGCAGCGGCATCCCGGCGCCGCGAATCGACTACACGATCGGCGACAACAGCCGGCGCATGATCGCACACGGCCTCGCCCGGGCGCGCGAAATCCTGGAGGCCGCCGGCGCCCGCGACATCGCCGTCGAATGCCCGATCCTGAACGGCGGCTGGCATCTCTTGGGCACCGCCCGCATGGGGCTCGATCCCGAGCGCTCGGTGGTCAACCACTGGGGCCGCTGCCACGACGTGAAGAACATGTTCATCGTCGATGGCAGCATCTGGGTCACCTCGGGCGGCGTGAACCCGACCTCCACCATCCAGGCGCTGGCGCTCTACATCGCCGACAGCATCAAGCAGCGCCTCGCCACCCTGTTCGACTGAGGCGCCGATGACCGACTCCGACCTTTCAGCCGTCGAATCAGGCGACCTGCGCGCCCTCGCCGGCGCCATCATCCCCGCCAGCGCCCAATACGCCGTGCCGGGCGCCGACGATGACATCATCTTCGCCGACATCCTGGCGAGCCTCGGCCGCGACCGCGACGATGTCCGCACGGCCCTCGGCCGCCTGGCGGCATTGTCCGGCAGCAGCTTTGCCGATCTCACTGCGGCGCGCCGCGCCGAGGTGGCTGCCGCTCTGCGGACCGAGGGCGGCAGCGCGCTTGCCGCCCTCGTGCGCGTCGTTCTGCTCTGCTATTACCGGGACGATCGGGTGATGCGATCGCTCGGCCAGGAACCCCGCCCGCCCTTCCCCAAGGGTCACGTCGTCGAGCAGGGTGATTGGTCGCTGCTCGACCCGGTGCGTGCCCGCGAGCCGATCTGGCGTCGGGTGGATCGAGTCTGATATTCGAGTGTCGAAGACTGGAGGCAGAGATGGCCTATACGCTGGAGCAACTGAGCAGCGACATCCGTACGGCGCTGAACGCCAACCCCGGCCTCGCCGGCAAGCAGGCGGTGTGCGGGTTGGTTTCGAAGGCGCTGCAGGACAAGGAGTTTATCGCCAAGCACCTCGACCCCGACCAGTGCAAGCCGCGCAAGGTGCTGTACGAGGATCCCGAGCTGGGCTTCTGCGTGTGCGGCCATGTCTATGAGAAGCCGGCGCACGGCTCGCCGCACGATCACGGCTCGAGCTGGGCGATCTACGGCGTGGCGGTCGGCGATACCGAGATGACCGATTGGCGCATCGTGCAGCCGGGCTCGGACGGCAATCCCTCGCTGGTCGTGCCGGAAAAGACCTACGTGATGAAGCCGGGCGACGCCCATTTTTACGACGTCGGCGTCGTGCACTCGCCCAAGCGCGACACGCTCACCAAGCTGATCCGCATCGAGGGCGCCAACCTCGACCGCATCAAGCGCTCCAACATCAAGGCGGCGTAAGTTTCATGCTCCTCCCCAAGCGCAGCCTGGGGAGGTGTCGCCGTCTTACCTGACGGAGGGGGCATGGGTCTCATGGTTGGGACCGCGCCACTCCAGTGGCGCTCGTGGGCTCTGTGATCAACCGAGAACCGCCACGGAGAGCTTGTGAACTTATCGCTCGGATGCACATCTCTCATGTCATCCTGAGCGTAGCGAAGGATCTCATTGCCAGCAGTTTCAACGCGCACTCGTAGCAGGCGGCGATGAGGTCCTTCGCTGCGCTCAGGACGACAAGAATGCGCCACGTCGGCGGAGCTTACTCCGCCTTAAGTGGCGCGCTCACGGCTCATGACCCCTCCGTCGCGTATGACGCGACACCTCCCCAGCGAAGCTGGGGAGGAAAAGCTAGAACGCGATGACATTCCTTGCGATGACGCCGGTCTTGAGCTCGGCATAGGCATCGTTGATCTGGTCGAGACGGACGCGGCCGGAGATCATCAGATCGAGCTTGAGCAGGCCGCGCATGTAGAAGTCGACGAAGCGCGGCATGTCGGTGCGGAAGCGGTTGGAGCCCATGGCGCAACCCTGGATGCGTTTCTCGCCCAGGATCTCCGCGCCCGACAATTCGAAGCGCATGCCGACCGGCATCATGCCGATGACGGTGGCGGTGCCGCCGCGCTTGATGATGCGGAACGACTGCTCGACCGTCTGCTTCAGGCCGACGCATTCGAACGAATAATCGACGCCGCCGCCGGTCATCTCGCGGATCGCCTTGACCAGGTCGACCGACGAGGCGTCGACGAAGTCGGTAGCACCGAACTCGCGCGCCAGATTGGCCTTCGAGGCCACGCGATCGATGGCGACGATACGGCCTGCACCGGCGATCGCCGCGCCGTTGACGGCCGACAGGCCGATGCCGCCGAGCCCGATCACCGCCACCGTCGAGCCCGGTTCGACCTTGGCGGTGCGAAACACCGCGCCGACGCCGGTGGTGACGGCGCAGCCGATCAGCGCAGCGCGGTCGAGCGGCATGTCCGGGCGGATCTTCACCACGGCGTGCTCGTGCACCAGCAGGTGGTCGGCGAACGACGACAACGGCCCCTGGCTCGCCATCGGCACGCCATTCAGGCTCATGCGCTGCGGCCCCTTGGCCGGCCGCTGCGTTGCCGGGCTGACGCAGAGCGACATGCGGCCGCTCAGGCAGTACTCGCACTCGCCGCAGAACACCGAGACGCAGGTGATGACATGGTCGCCCGGCTTCACATAGGTTACGTCCGAGCCGACGGCGAGCACCACGCCCGACGATTCGTGGCCCAGCACGCAGGGGCAGGCGCGCGGGTAAAGCCCTTCCATGTAGTGGAGGTCGCTGTGGCAGACGCCGGCGAAGGCGGTTCGGATCAGCACCTCATTACGGGCCGGGGTATCGAGATCGATCTTCTCGATTGACAGCGGCTCGTGCGGCTTGTGCATGACCGCGGCGGTGGCTTTCATCGGGCTTCTCTCCCTGCCATTGCTTACCGCGAGCATAGGGACCGCCGCCGACCGCGACAATGCACGAGGCATCGGCGCGCAATCAGGCAGTGGCCGTCAGGGCAACAGGTCGGCGACCACGAGGTCGTGCGCGCGGGCGACGCCGACCAGGACCGACAGCGGATCGGCTGTCACCGCCTGCAGCAGGGTCCGCGCTTCTGCCCCGTCGTCCGCGGGTGTCCAGAGCGAGCCCAGCCGCTGCTGCTCCTGCACGTACTCGATGCTTACAGCGACCTTGCCCATCAGGGTCGTCATGTCCTTGCCTGCCGCCGTGTCCTGGGCGCCGCTCATGATATCGACCAGCACCGATCCGACGAACTTTCCGGATGCCAGCGTCTGCCGGACCTGCCCGGTCCAGTAGGCCAGCCCGCCGGAGTCCGACGAGCGGTTGAACAGGTTGTTGTAGACGCTGTCGATGAAGCTGGAGATCTGTGCGTCGCTCGCTCCGAACGGATTGACCAGGAACGGATAGAGCCCCTTTGCCTCGTTGCTGATGCCGAAGGAGCTGGCGATGTTGGCGAACAGCGGCGCCGGTCCTTGTACCGGCAACTCTCTCTGGAACTCGCCGACCCAGAACTGGAAGCCGCCGGCGTCGGCGCCTCGGCCGAAGAAAGCGGTGTAGGTCGCCGCGATCTGCTGTTCCGCGGTCAGGGCGACAAGCGCCAGCGTCGTGCTGGCGCCGACGTTTACCGGGGTGACGTAGATCACCGCCTCCGCGTCATCCGTTCCGTTGGCTCCCGTCGTCCGGTAGGTGAACTTGTCGATGCCGGTACGATCGGGAGCCGGCGTGTAGTCGAAGCCGCCATTGGCCGACAGCACGACCGTGCCGCGCGTCGGGTTGGTCAGCAGGGTCGCCGTCACGGGCGGCCCGGCGATGTCGTTGAACAGCACACCGCTCGAGGCTGCCATGTGCAGCGTCGTATCCTTGGTCGCGATGTAGGCGTCATCGTAGGCGGTGAGGATCGCCGTATCGTCGTTGAGGATGGTGCCCACTGCCGTGGGATGGTCTTCGCACAGCTGCACCGTCGACCCCGACAGCACCTCGAGCGTCTGCGTCGTGGCGATCGTCGTCGCCGACGCATCGGTCGCAATCACCCGTGCCGTGATCTGCTCGGATGCCGATACCGACAGGCCGGTCAAGGTTCCGGTGTACTGCAGCCCGAGCGACGTCTGCACCAGCTGGTTGGGCTGGATCGTCTGCACCACCACGCCATTCACCAGCAGCTCGACCCGCGCGATCTCGGCGAGCTTCACCCCGCCGCCCAGCAGCCCCGAGGTCAGCTGGCTCGGATCGAGCACGATCGTCGCCGTGTTGTTCGCCAGCCCGTCGTCGACCAGGTCGAGCGGGCCCGCCGACGCCCCCGACCCAACGCCGAACGCCTGGATGCCCACCTTCGCCGCCAGCAGCCGGCTCACCTCGTCGGCATACGCCGTCGTCGAATCGGGCTGGCCGTCCGACAGGAAGAACAGCACGTTCTGGCCCGACGGAGCGCCCTTGTAGAACGCCTCCGCCTGCTGCAGCCCGGCCTCGTAGTTCGTCGACCCGCCCGTCTTCAGCCCGCGCAGCGCCTCGACCACGTCGAGCACGCCGTTCTTGTTGGCGTCCGCCCCCGCCGTCGTCACCAGGTTGGTCGCCGCCCCGCTCTCGAACGAGATCACCGCGATCGTGGCGCTGCCCAGCCCGAGGCTGTTGATCGACGCCAGCACCGCTTCGAACCCGGCGATCTCGGCATCCAGCACCGTGTTCGCCACGCCGTCGCCGTTCAGGTCGGCGATCGTCTTCGCGCCCGAGAACGTGCTCCCGGTGCTGCCCGAGCGGTCGACCACGAACGCGATGTTGTACTGACCCGTCCCGCTGCCGCCCGACCGGCTCACCAGCCCGCTCACCGCCTCGCTCGTGCTCGACGAGGCGTCCGGCGCCGTCAGGCTGATCCCCAGCGTCTGGCCCGTCGACACGATCGTGCCGCTGTTCGACGTCGTCTGGTTGCCGCTGCCGCCGCCCACCGTCGCCGGCGACGACAGCGACACCAGGAACGTCTCGTCCAGCTCCAGCCCGGTGTCGCCCTGCACGTTGATCGTGATCGTCTTGGCCGACTCGCCCGGCGCGAACGTCACCGTCCCCGACGGCAGCACTCCGCCGACGAAATCCACCGCATTGGCCGGCGCCCCACCGATGCTGCTCACCGACCACTTCACGCTGTGCGTGCCTGACAGGTCACCCTCGCGCTCCACCGTGAAGGTGAACGGCGTCGGCCCGACATGCCCTTCCTTCAGCGTCGCGTTCGCCGGATGGATGCAGATCTCGGTGCCATCGTCGTTGAGGATCGTGCCGACCGCGGTCGGGTCATCGCACAGCACGACCCCTGATCCCGACAACACCTCCAGCGTCTGTGTCGTGGCGATCGTCGTCGCCGCCGGATCGGTCGCGATCACCCGTGCCGTGATCTGCTCGGACGACGACACCGACAGCCCGGTCAGCGTCCCGGTGTACTGCAGCCCGAGCGGCGTCTGAACCAGCTGGTTGGGCTGGATCGTCTGCACCACAACGCCGTTCACCAGAAGCTCGACCCGCGCGATCTCCGCCAGCTTCACCCCGCCGCCCAGCAGCCCCGACGAAAGCTGGCTCGGATCGAGCACGATCGTCGCCGAGTTGTTCGCCACCCCGTCGTCCACCAGGTCGAGCGCCGTCGGCGACGCCCCCGATCCCACCCCGAACGACCGGATATCGGTCTTCGCCGCCAGCAGACGACTCACCTCGTCGGTAAACGCCGTCTGCGAATCGGGGAAGCCGTCCGACAGGAAGAAGACCACGTCGTTGCCCGCCGGCGTGCCGGCGAAGAACGTCTCCGCCTGCTGCAGACCCGCCTCGTAGTTGGTCGAGCCAGTCGCCTTCAGGCTGCGCAGCGTCTCCACCACATCAAGCGTGCCGTTCTTGTTGGCATCGGCCGCCACCGTCGTGGTGAGATGAGTCGTCGCTCCACTCTCGAACGAGATCACCGCGATGTTGGCGCTGCCCAGACCCAGCCCGTTGATCGACGCCAGCAGGGCCTCGAAGCCGGCAATCTCCGCATCCAGGATGGTGTTCGCCGTGCCGTCGCCGTTGAGATCGCCGATCGACTGCGCGCCCGAGAACGTGCCCGCCGTGCTGCCCGAGCGGTCGACCACGAAGGCGATGTTGTACTGACCCGTCCCGCTGCCGCCCGACCGGCTCACCAGCCCGCTCACCGTCTCGCTCGTGCTCGACGAGGCGTCCGGCGCCGTCAGGCTGATCCCCAGCGTCTGGCCCGTCGACACGATCGTGCCGCTGTTCGACGTCGTCTGGTTGCCGCTGCCGCCGCCCACCGTCGCCGGCGACGACAGCGACACCAGGAACGTCTCGTCCGCCTCCATGCCGGTGTCGCCCTGCACGTTCACGGTGATGGTCTTGGCCGACTCGCCCGGCGCGAACGTCACCGTCCCCGACGGCAGCACGCCGCCCACGAAGTCCACCGCGTTGGCCGGCGCCCCGCCGATGCTGCTCACCGACCACTTCACGCTGTGCGTGCCCGACAGGTCACCCTCGCGGGTCACCGTGAAGGTGAACGGCGTCGGCCCGACATGACCTTCCTTCAGCGTCGAATTCGCCGTCTCGATGCAGATCTCGGTGTCGTCGTTGAGGATCGTGCCGATCGCCGTCGGATCGGCGCACAGCTGTACGTGCGACCCTGACAGCACCTCGAGCGTCTGCGTCGTGGCGATCGTCGTCGCCGACGCGTCGGTCGCAATCACCCGTGCCGTGATCTGCTCGGATGCCGATACCGACAGGCCGGTCAAGGTCCCGGTGTACTGCAGCCCGAGCGGTGTCTGCACCAGCTGGTTGGGCTGGATCGTCTGCACCACAACGCCGTTCACCAGCAGCTCGACCCGCGCGATCTCGGCGAGCTTCACCCCGCCGCCCAGCAGCCCCGAGGTCAGCTGGCTCGGATCGAGCACGATCGTCGCCGTGTTGTTCGCCAGCCCGTCGTCGACCAGGTCGAGCGGGCCCGCCGACGCCCCCGACCCAACGCCGAACGCCTGGATGCCCACCTTCGCCGCCAGCAGCCGGCTCACCTCGTCGGCATACGCCGTCGTCGAATCGGGCTGGCCGTCCGACAGGAAGAACAGCACGTTCTGGCCCGACGGAGCGCCCTTGTAGAACGCCTCCGCCTGCTGCAGCCCGGCCTCGTAGTTCGTCGACCCGCCCGTCTTCAGCCCGCGCAGCGCCTCGACCACGTCGAGCACGCCGTTCTTGTTGGCGTCCGCCCCCGCCGTCGTCACCAGGTTGGTCGCCGCCCCGCTCTCGAACGAGATCACCGCGATCGTGGCGCTGCCCAAGCCGAGGCTGTTGATCGACGCCAGCACTGCTTCGAACCCGGCGATCTCGGCGTCCAGCACCGTATTCGCCACGCCGTCGCCGTTCAGGTCAGCAACCGTCTTCGCCCCGGAGAACGTGCTCGCCGTGCTGCCCGAGCGGTCGACCACGAACGCGATGTTGTACTGCCCCGTCCCGCTGCCGCCCGACCGGCTCACCAGCCCGCTCACCGTCTCGCTCGTGCTCGACGAAGCGTCCGGCGCCGTCAGGCTGATCCCCAGCGTCTGGCCCGTCGACACGATCGTGCCGCTGTTCGACGTCGTCTGGTTGCCGCTGCGCCGCCCACCGTCGCCGGCGACGACAGCGACACCAGGAACGTCTCGTCCAGCTCCAGCCCGGTGTCGCCCTGCACGTTGATCGTGATCGTCTTGGCCGACTCGCCCGGCGCGAACGTCACCGTCCCCGACGGCAGCACGCCGCCCACGAAGTCTACCGCGTTGGCCGGCGCCCCACCGGTGCTGCTCACCGACCACTTCACGCTGTGCGTGCCCGACAGGTCGCCCTCGCGGGTCACCGTGAAGGTGAACGGCGTCGCACCGACGTGACCCTCCCTCAGCGTCGAGCTCGCCGTCTCGATGCAGATCTCGGTGTCGTCGTTGAGAATGGTGCCGATCGCGGTCGGGTCGTCGCACAGCTGCACCGTCGACCCCGACAGCACCTCGAGCGTCTGCGTCGTGGCGATCGTCGTCGCCGCCGCGTCGGTCGCAATCACCCGTGCCGTGATCTGCTCGGACGACGACACCGACAGCCCGGTCAGCGTCCCGGTGTACTGCAGCCCGAGCGGTGTCTGAACCAGCTGGTTGGGCTGGATCGTCTGCACCACAACGCCGTTCACCAGCAGCTCGACCCGCGCGATCTCCGCCAGCTTCACCCCGCCGCCCAGCAGCCCGGAGGTCAGCTGGCTCGGATCGAGCACGATCGTCGCCGTGTTGTTCGCCAGCCCGTCGTCGACCAGGTCGAGCGGGCCCGCCGACGCCCCCGACCCAACGCCGAACGCCTGGATGCCCACCTTCGCCGCCAGCAGCCGGCTCACCTCGTCGGCATACGCCGTCGTCGAATCGGGCTGGCCGTCCGACAGGAAGAACAGCACGTTCTGGCCCGACGGAGCGCCCTTGTAGAACGCCTCCGCCTGCTGCAGCCCGGCCTCGTAGTTCGTCGACCCGCCCGTCTTCAGCCCGCGCAGCGCCTCGACCACGTCGAGCACGCCGTTCTTGTTGGCGTCCGCCCCCGCCGTCGTCACCAGGTTGGTCGCCGCCCCGCTCTCGAACGAGATCACCGCGATCGTGGCGCTGCCCAAGCCGAGGCTGTTGATCGACGCCAGCACCGCCTCGAACCCGGCGATCTCCGCATCCAGCACCGTGTTCGCCGTGCCGTCGCCGTTCAGGTCGGCAACCGTCTTCGCCCCGGAGAACGTGCTCGCCGTGCTGCCCGAGCGGTCGACCACGAAGGCGATGTTGTACTGCCCCGTCCCGCTGCCGCCCGACCGGCTCACCAGCCCGCTCGCCGCCTCGCTCGTGCTCGACGAGGCATCCGGCGCCGTCAGGCTGATCCCCAGCGTCTGGCCTGTCGACACGATCGTGCCGCTGTTCGACGTCGTCTGGTTGCCGCTGCCGCCGCCCACCGTCGCCGGCGACGACAGCGACACCAGGAACGTCTCGTCCAGCTCAACGCCCGTGTCACCCTGCACGTTCACGGTGATGGTCTTGGCCGACTCGCCCGGCGCGAACGTCACTGTGCCCGACGGCAGCACGCCGCCCACGAAGTCCACCGCGTTGGCCGGCGCCCCACCGATGCTGCTCACCGACCACTTCACGCTGTGCGTGCCCGACAGGTCACCCTCGCGGGTCACCGTGAAGGTGAACGGCGTCGCACCGACGTGACCCTCCCTCAGCGTCGAGCTCGCCGTCTCGATGCAGATCTCGGTGGTCCCATCGTCGTTGCGCACGACGCCGGTCGCGGTCGAGGTGCCAATCGCGACGCCTGCGACCTCGAGCGTCTGCGTGGTCGAGACCGTCGTCGTTGCCGCGTCCGTCGCCACGACCCGCGCCGTGATCTGCTCCGCCGCCGACGCCGACAGCCCGGTCATCGTGCCCGTGTACTGCAGCCCGAGCGGCGTCTGAACCAGCTGGTTGGGCTGGATCGTCTGCACCACCACGCCGTTCACAAGAAGCTCGACCCGCGCGATCTCCGCCAGCTTCACCCCGCCGCCCAGCAGTCCCGACGAAAGCTGGCTCGGATCGAGCACGATCGTCGCGCTGTTGTTCGCCAGCCCGTCATCCACCAGGTCGAGCGCCGTCGGCGAGGCGCCCGACCCCACGCCGAACGCCCGGATGTCCGTCTTCGCCGCCAGTAGCCGATTCACCTCGTCGGCAAACGCCGTCTGCGAATCGGGGAAGCCGTCCGACAGGAAGAACAACACGTCGTTGCTCGCCAGCGTGGCGGGAAAGAACGCCTCCGCCAGCTGCAGCCCGGCCTCGTAGTTGGTCGTGTTCCCGGCCTTCAGGCTGCGCAACGCGTCGGCGACGTCGAGCACGCCATTATGGTTGGTATCGGCGCTGGCCGTGGTGCTGATGTTCATCGCCGCGCTGCTATCGAACGAGATCACCGCGATGTTGGCGCTGCCCAGCCCCAGCCCATTGATCGACGCCAGCAGCGCCTCGAAGCCGGCGATCTCGGCGTCCAGGATGGTGTTGGCCGTACCGTCGCCGTTCAGGTCGGCGATCGCCTGCTTTCCGACGAAGGTGTCCGCCGTGCTGCCCGACCGGTCGATCACGAAGGCGATGTTGTACTGCCCCGTGCCGCTGCCGCCCGACCGGCTCACCAGACCGCTCACCGCCTCGCTCGTGCTCGACGAGGCATCCGGCGCCGTCAGGCTGATCCCCAGGGTCTGACCCGTCGACGGGATCGTGCCGGTGTTCGAGGTCGTCTGGTTGCCGGTCGATTGCGCGGGCGCCGAGATCGTCACCGTGAAGGTCTCGTCGGCCTCCACGACGAGGTCGCCCTGGATGTTCACCGTCAGCGTCCGCGACGTCTCGCCGGGAGCAAAGGTGACGGAGCCGGAAGGCAGGACGCCCCCCACGAAATCAGTCCCGTTGGTCGGCGCCGCGCCGCTGCCCGTCACCGCCCAGTTCACCACGTGAGTGCCCGAGATGTCGCCCGTACGGCTCAGGGTGAAGGTGAAGGGCGTCGGACCGACATTGCCCTCGGCCCGATCTGCGCTCGCCGCGGTAATGCTGACTTGCGCGCCGGCCGCCGAGTCGTCGTTGCGAATCGTGCCGGCTGCCGTGCTCGTGCCCAGTGTCGCGCCGCCTGTCGGTGACGACAGAGAGACCGTGAATCCCTCGTCGGCTTCCACCGCGGCATCGCCTTGCACGTTCACCGTGACCGTCTTGGACGTCTCGCCGACGGCAAAGGAAACCGTCCCCGCGGGCAACGCGCCGCCTGCGAAATCGGCAGCGCCAGCAGGATTGGCTCCCGAACCAGCGACCGCATAGGCGACGCTGCGCGCGGTCGAGGTGTCGCCCGCCAATGTCACCGTGAAGGTGAAGGCCGTGCTGCCAGCGTTGCCCTCCGCCTTGTCGGCGCTCGCCACGGAGATCGAGAACAGGGCAACGACCGGGATGCCGTTGCGAACGCTGAAGGTGAAGAGGCCGGGCGTCGCGACGTTGCTGGCGTTCGGCAGACCGAGCATGCCGGACTGGTTGCCGCTCTGCGCCAACTGAAAGAAATTCACGCCGTCGCCCGCCGAGTAGCCGGCGACGGCGACGTCGCCGCCCAGCCCTCCGGAACCGCCCGACGCGTCGCCGGTCGTCCAGTTGATCGCCTCGTAGCGGAACTGGATGTCGAAATCGCCGTTCGTGCCCACCGCGATGATGCGCAGCTGGAAGGCGTTCAGCTTGTCCGAATGCTGGCTGTAATAGGCGACGTCGTCCCATGTCGCCGTGAAGACGCGGTTGACGGCATCGAGATCGTACCAGACGAGATTGGAGCCGGTGGATGTGCCGCCCGGCGTCGCCGTCACGGTGCCCCCGCGCGTATCGACATCGCCCCAGAAGGGAGCGAGGATGGGAATGGTCGTCGCCGCGGTGATCGCCGTCGGGCTGAACGCCTCGAGCGCATCCCCGAAGGTCACGCTGCCGTTGTAGTTGAGAAACAGGCTCGTATAGGTCTGACCGAACAGATCGATGCCGCCCGGAACGATCGACGTGAAATCGATCTCGAGCGATGGAGAATCGTCGGCGCGCGGCAGCGCGTTCTCACCGAATCCTGAAGTTCCACCCAGACCGTTGATCAGCGACGTAGCCATCCCACACCCCCTCGAACGGATTCATTGTTTGGCACGGCGCCCAACGCCGGGCTTGATCCACGTCAAAGGCGAGCGCAGGCCGTCCCGAGATCCCGAGACAGCTCATTGACACGGCCCGGCGCGCAGCCAGGATGCTCAGCGCGTCGCTCATGGTGTCACCGTTCTCGCGACAACCCCCGCCGTCGCGATCCCACGCGTGAATTCTGTTTCGTAAACGTGCCTTCCCACTCGAATTGGGAACCGCTTTCTCAGCAAAGTCAACGCATACACCGGAAATTGATGGCGGCGCCGGCGCGGGCAATGCAAATCATTCCAGAGCACCTTGAACAGCTGCCTGTCGACGACGGCGCCGGGCTACGATGGCCCTCGAATGTGCTCCCGCAGGGGAGACGACGATCAGATCAGTCGTCGTAGACGCTGGTGCCGCGCGCGACGAGGCTCGCGAGCGCGCTTTCCATGGCAAGGACCGTGGCCTTGTCTGTGATACCGGCCTCCGCCGCCAACCGGCCGAGCGCGCGGTAGCTCACCCACACGCGACCGCGTTCATCTTCCCAAACCGACAGGCGCAGCGGAAGATCGAGCGCGACCGACTGATGCTCCTGCATCAGCTTGGTGCCGACCTTGGGATTGCCGAAAACCAGGACCCTGGTCGGCCGCAACTGCATGCCAGCCTGGCGGGCATTTTCAGCATGGTCGAACTGGGCGAACACGGGAACGTTCAGCGCCCGAAGATGCGCCTCCAGACGGGCCACCGTCTCGTCGACCGAGAACTTGCTTTCCCGGGTGACGACGTCGTCGGAGGTCGCGCCCGCGCCCAACCCGGCCTTGTAGGATTCAGCGATCTCGCGCCCGAGGCCGGTCAGGTCGAGGCCTTCGCGGTTGGCCACCAGGGTCACGCAGACGAGGTCCGCCGGCGCGGTGAATCGACTCAAGTATGCGCTGAAGCCCGGCGCCGATCCCTTGATCTCCATGAAGCCGGGATGGCGCGTGAATTCCCAGCCCGCCATCGCCGGCACGACCGTGCCGTTGGCGAGCTTCGTCGGCTGGTAGATCAGCGCGCGGCTCTCCTCTTTCTTGACCAGGATGCCACCCGCCAGGGCGATGTCCCACACGCTGATGTCCTCGGCCGACGACCACAGGCCGCCGAAGGCGAAGAGGTTGGCCGAGAGCTTGGGATCGACGGCGACGAGCGCCCCGCCGGCCAGCTTGTAACCAGTTGCCGGCTCGATGGGGTTGACGAAGGGCACCTCGGCCTTGAAGCGCGTATGCTGCTTGCCGGCACTGCCAGGCGCCGGCCGGTCGGCGAAGGATCTGGTCGGAAAATCCTCGACGAACATCGTGGCGCGCAGCCCGAGCGGCTCGATCTGCTGGCGCGTGACGAAGTCGCGATAGGACACGCCGCTCGTCCGCTCGACGATCAGTCCGAGCAGCACGAAGTTGGTGGCGCTCAGGCGGACCTGGGTGCCGGCCTTGAACAGCGGCGGGGTCGCCGCCACCAGCGCCAAGAGCTCGGCCGGCCGATAACTCCGGTTGGCATCGTAGCCGCGCGCCGCGCGGAAGTCGGCAATGCCCGAGGCGTGCTGCAGCAGCTCGAGGATCGTCGTCTTGCCCCACGCCGCCGGGAGATCAGGCAGGTGCCTGTCGATCGTGTCGGCGACGTCGAGCTTTCCCGCCTCCTCCAGCTGGAAGATCGCGACGGCGGTGAAGCCCTGGGTGATCGGGCCGATACCCCACATCGTCCGTGTCGAAGCGAGCTCGTCGCGCGCCGGGCTCGCCCGGCCATAGCCGGCCGAGCGCGGGATGTACGGCGCCTGGACGATCGCCATCGCCAAGCCGGGCGCATCGTGGCGTTCCATGAATTCGGCGATGCGCTGGTCGATGTACTTGCCGCGCACCGAAAGACTGGGCTCGCCGCGACCGAAGTCCGTCGCCTAGGCGAAGCTCGGACCGGCTGCCAGGACCAGCGGGGCGACAACGGCAATGACCAGTGCCGTCGTGGACCAAGCGCACTTCAAGATCATGCAGGACTCCCTCTATCGGAGATTTGTGATTTACACGCCCGGAAAAGGGAAGGCCTCTCGTTGCCTTCGTCGTCCCAGGCACCGTGAACGAAGACGGCTCGCATACTGCACCATGGGCTCTCCGGCACGACGACGATCAAGCCGGCCGACGCGGCCATCCCGCTCCCGGGGCCGCTCCCAGGCCACCCGTCGCCTTCTCGCGGCAAACCTTGCATCGCGGTTGCGGGCGCGATAAGCCACCCCGCAAATGCCTCGATTGAACGCGAAGGATGCTGCCAGGCGACACGCTTCCGGGCAGGGCTCCTATTATGTCGAGGCGCTGGCCCGCGGACTGGCAATCATCCGCGCTTTCGGCCGCGATCGTTCGTCGATGACGTTGAGCGACATGGCGCGCGCCGCAAACCTGCCCAAGCCTACCGTGCGGCGCGTGCTGCATACGCTGGTCGATCTGGGCTACGCCGAGACGGATGGCCGGCTGTTCCAGCTCACGCCGGCTGTGCTCAACCTCGCCGCCGCCTATCTCGGCACCGACCTCGTGGCCACCGTCCTGCAACCCGTCTGCCAGCGGGTGAGCAAGGCCACCGGCGAGGCCTGCTTCGTCGGCGTGCTGGACGGTCAGGAGATGGTGATGATCGCGCATGCCTCGACGCGTTTTCCGTTCGGCCTCGCCACCTCGGCCGGCATGCGCATGCCGGCCTTCCTTACCGCGGCGGGACGCGTCCTGCTCGGCCTGCTGCCCGACGACGAGCTCGAGCGGCGCCTGAAGGCGGCGAAGGTCAAGGCCAACACCAAGTTCGCGGTCACCAACAAGGCGAAGCTCAGGTCGATCATCCTGAAGGGCCGCGCCGACGGCTATTGCATCACCGAGCGCGAGGTCGCGATGGGCTTCTGCGCCGTCGCCGTGCCGCTGCGACGTATAGACGGCAGCGCGGTCGGCGCCATCAGCATCCCCGCCCTCGCCGAACGTTGCGCCGCCAATCCCGGCCTTCTCGACACTTACCTCAACATCCTTCGCGAGCAGGTCGACACGCTCAGCCAGCAGCTCCTTTGATCCCCCGACGGGCCAGGTCGCGGGCCGGCGGTGCAGATTGGCGATCAGGATGCAGGCGCTGATCAACAGAGCCCGCGTCCCTCGGCACGGACGAACGGAACAGCAGCAGGACGGCGATCAGCAGGGCAGCGAACCGGATGCCGGCGATGGCGGCAGCCCGTGGGCTGCGCAGCCTCCTGCCGGTCCGCGGCACGGCGTCGCTCAGCGCGCCGATTCGTCGGGAAAGCCGGCAAGCATCGCCGCGGTGTTGGCCATGGACTGCTGACTTACCTTGATGAAGCCCGCGCCCGGTCGATCGATGTCCTGGATCAGGAGCACCATGGCGGCGACGAGCAGGCCCATAGGATGCACGGGTACGCGCGAACGTTTCGCCTCGACCCCGCTGCCATAGCCAGCGAAGCCGATACCGATGATGGAGACGCCATACAGCGCGATGACGATGATCGGCGGCAGGCGGTTGTGCATCGCCGCCAGGCGCTTCTCCTGGTCGTCGATCAGCCCGATCGAGGAAAGCCCTGAATCCCTCCTCGCGCTGCGCATCCAGATGAAAGATGAGTGGCGGCTGATCCTCGACGACGATCTGGCCGCCGACCATCTCGGCCAGCTTCGGATAGTCCATTGTGCAACGCTAGGATGCCCACTCGGAGTCGGCCTTGATGTGGCGCAAGCGGCGGAGCGAGTGTCGGCGCTGGCCGGCAGCGACTGCCTGGACAGGCCGGAACATCTCCGCGCACATGATGGCTTCACCTTTTCGCGGCGGATTGACTCGGATTCCCCAGCTTCGCTGGGAAGGGATCCTAGAACGGCAGCCCGACGTAGTTCTCCGCGAGCGCGGTCTGGGCGGCGCGCGAGCCGGCCAGGTAATCGAGCTCGGCGCGCTGCATCTGCGCCTCGAAACTCCTCTCGGGGTGCAGCTTGTGCAGCAGCATGGTCATCCACCACGAGAAGCGTTCGGCTTTCCACACGCGCGCCAACGCGGTATCGTTGTAGGAGATCAGCATATCGTCGTTGCTTTTCCTGTAGAAGGCCATCAGCGCGCGGCACAGATAGTGGACGTCGGACGCGGCAAGGTTGAGGCCCTTGGCACCGGTTGGCGGCACGATGTGGGCCGCATCGCCAGCCAGGAACAACCGGCCATGCTGCATCGGCGTCGACACGAAGCTGCGTAGCGGCGCCACGCTCTTCTCGATCGACGGCCCGCGCGTGATGTGAGGCGGCGGATCCGCCCCGAGCCTGAGCTCGAGCTCGTCCCAGATGCGGGCGTCGGGCCAGTCCTCGATCTTCTCGTCGAGGGCGCATTGAATATAGTAGCGGCTGCGCGTCGGCGAGCGCATCGAGGCGAGCGAGAAGCCGCGTGCGTGACTGGCATAGATCAGCTCGTCCGAGCACGGCGGCACGTCGGCCAGGATGCCGAGCCAGCCGAACGGGTAGGTGCGCTCGTAGGTCTGGGATATCGCTGCCGGCAGCGCCGACCGGCTGACGCCGTGGAAGCCGTCGCAGCCGGCGATGAAGTCGCAGGCAAGCCTCTGCTCGAGGCCGGCGGCACGATAGCTAATGCTCGGCCGCGCCGACGTGAGATCGTGCACGGCGACGTCGGCCGCCTCCCAGACGATCGGGCCGTCGCCGGCCAGCCGCGCGGCAATCAGGTCCTTGGTCATCTCGGTCTGGCCATAGACGGTGACGGTCTTGCCGACGAGATCACGGAAGTCGACGCGAAAGCGCCGGCCGGCGACAGTGATCTCGACGCCGTCGTGCACCAGCCCGTCGCGCTGCAGTCGGTCGGCGACGCCGGCCTCTTCCATCAACGACACCGTACCCTGCTCGAGCACGCCGGCGCGAATGCGCGCCTCGACATACGCGCGCGAGCGCGCTTCCAGGATGACGCTGTCGATGCCGTGCACCTTGAGCAGGCGCGCCAGCAGCAGCCCCGCCGGCCCCGCGCCGATGATGCCGACCTGTGTCCGTTGCTGTATCGCCACGACGTGTTTCGCCTCCCCGTTGCGATCTTAGGCGGGATTTGCTTGGGGCTAAAACAACATTCATCAACGCGAAGACTCGAATTCACTTGGGCCGATGCCCTCCGTCGCAGAAGACGGCGACAGCTCCCATGAAGATGGGCTGGGGGCGCGGCGCGATCATCGTTGATCACACCAGAAGGCGCGCCGCTCCGGTGGCGCGCCCCCGGTCATGAGCGACTGCCTTTTTCACCGCATCGTGGTGTGCGTCGCCGCCTGCTTCAGCCCAGAGAGGAACCGTTCGACGGCTGCCGCGAACTGCTCCGGCATGTGATCTGGCAGCGGCACCATGCCATTCTCGATCTCGACCAGGGTGCTGCCGGCGATGTCGCCCGCCACGCGCGCGGCATGCGGATAGGCGTGCGGGTCCGCGGTCGGCGCGATCACCAGGGTCGGGCAGCGCACCAAAGCGAGGCGCGGCTCCATGACGTAGCGGCCGACCACCCGATGGCCCTCGGCAGCGCGCGGACCGGCGCGCAGCGCATCGATCACGAAGCGCTCCAGGAGATCGCCGCGATTGTCGGGATAGAAGGCCTGGCGCATGGCCCACAACTCCATCAGGTGGCGGCCATCGGCCGACGCCGTCACCTCGTCGACCACCTTCTTCCCGGCCGACGCCGCACGGCGCGCCGCATCGACATAGGGCGAAGCGGAAAGCACCAAGGCCTCGACACGCTCCGGCCGCGACGCCGCCATCTCGACGGCGATCGCCGCGCCGGTGTGATGGCCGACCACGATCGCCGTATCGTGGCCCAGCGCCGTCAGCAGCTGGTGCGCGGCGTCGGCCCACGCCTCGATCGACTCCTGGCCGGCCGGCAGGGGCGTCGAATCGCCGAACCCCATCGTATCCATGGCAAGGGCGCGGTAGCGCCTGCCGAGCAGCGGCAGCACGTCGCGGAACTCGTCCCAGGAGCGCGGCGTCTGGTGCAGCAGAAGGACCGGAGGCCCGCTGCCGCAGGCGGCGACATGGACGCGACCGTTGCGGATGGGCACGAACGATCGCTCGATCACCGTATCGCCACCCACCGTATCGTCACTCTCATGGCTATCCGTGCTGCCAGGACCGGCTGCCGTCCTGTCTGCACACCCTACAGTGGCTGGCCACCGGCGTCCCGGATGATCGCGCGCACCCGATCGGCGGTCTCAAACAGCCGCTGGGTGTGCCCGCCGAGCTCGATGGTCGATCGCGCGCCGCCAACCATGTCCTTGGGCGCGAGCGCGACCGGGCCGACAACCCGCAGCGCGTCGAACCAGATCCTGGTTCCATCCGGCGCGGTGACGACAGCCAACGACGGCAGCTCGGCCTTCGCCAGCGCGACGACCTCGTCGATTGGTTCGCGCACCAGGGACGTTTCCGCCCAGTCGATGCGGGTTTGCGCGCCGCGGTTCCCGGCCATGCTCTCCCCTGCCAGGGTGCTCCGAATCCGCACGATCCGCCCGGTATCGATTACGATCTCATGGCCATCCAGGGCCGTCAGCCTGATCATCCCCGTCCCACTCCCCACGCGCAGTCTATGAAGGGACAGGGATGGATGCAACCTTTGATAGATGTTTTTGGAGATCGATTATCGCAATAACGTCACATTCCGCCGGCGCGGCCGTTTCGCAGACGGCAAGAACCTCATGGACAGGCGCGCCCGGCATTGGGAAGGCTAAGCATTGGAGAGAAGAGATGTCTCATGCTTGCTGAAATCGAAACCGAGGCGACCTTGGCCGAGCGCTGGCTGCTGCGCTTCGAGCAGGCGCTGACACGCGGCGATTCGGGCCTGCTCGAACCGTTGTTCCATCGCGACAGCCATTGGCGCGACGTGGTGGCGCTCTCCTGGGACATCAAGACGCTGAGCGGCCGCGAGCATTTTATCGGCCCCCTGGGTTTCGATGCCCGGCAGAGTCGGCCACACCACTTCGCCTTGAGCCGCGAGCGCACGCCGCCGCGCGTGGCGACCCGCTCCGGCATCGGGGCGATCGAGGCGATCTTCCGCTTCGAGACGGCGTTCGGCCGCGGCAGCGGCGTGCTGCGCCTCACGCCGGCCGACGGCAGCGCCGAGCCCAAGGCATGGGCCCTGCTGACGGCACTCGACGAGCTCAAGGGCTATGAGGAGCAATCAGGCCGCGCCCGCCCGTCAGGCAAGGCGCATTCGCGCGACTTCCGCGGCCCCAACTGGCTCGACCTGCGCCGCAAGGCGGCGCGCTACGAGGATCGCGATCCGGCGGTGATCGTGGTCGGCGGCGGCCAGGCCGGCCTTTCGATCGCCGCCCGCCTGGGCCAGCTCGGGGTCGATACCCTGATCGTCGATCGCGAGGGGCGCATCGGCGACAATTGGCGCAACCGCTACCACGCGCTCACCCTGCACAACCAGGTGCAGGTCAATCACCTGCCTTACATGCCATTCCCGGCGAGCTGGCCGACCTACATCCCCAAGGACAAGCTGGCCGGCTGGTTCGAGACCTATGTCGAGAGCCTCGAGCTCAACTTCTGGACCGAGACCGAGTTCGAGGGCGGCGGCTACGACGAACGACACGGCCGCTGGACGGTCAGCCTGCGCCGCGCCGACGGCACGCGCCGACAGATGCAGCCGCGCCACATCGTGCTCGCGACCGGAGTGAGCGGGATCCCGAACCTGCCCGATATCCCGGGCCTCAAGGACTTCGCCGGCAAGGTCGTGCACTCGAGCCGCTACGAGGACGGCGAGGCGTGGGCGGGCAAGCGTGCGCTCGTCATCGGCACCGGCAACAGCGGTCACGACATCGCCCAGGACCTTTACTCGGGTGGTGCCAAGGTAACGCTGGTGCAGCGCAGCCCGACCCTGGTCGTCAACATCGAGCCCAGCGCCCAGCTGCCCTATGCGCTCTACGACGAAGGCCCGTCGCTCGAGGATTGCGACCTCATCGCCACCTCGATCCCGACCGTGCTGGCCAGGCAGAGCCACATCAGGTTCACGCAGCAAGCCAAGGCGATGGACAAGACGCTGCTCGACGGGCTGCAGCGCGTTGGCTTCAAGCTCGACGACGGCGAGGACGGCACCGGCTGGCAGTTCAAGTACCTGACGCGGGGCGGTGGCTACTACTTCAACGTCGGCTGCTCCGACCTGATCGCCGAGAGCGCCATCGCGCTCCGGCAGTTCGCCGACATCGACACATTCGTGGCCGAGGGCGCGCGGATGCGCGACGGCACCATGCTGCCCGCCGACCTCGTGGTGCTGGCGACCGGCTACAAGGGCCAGGAGCATCTGGTCGGCAAGCTGTTCGGCGAGGCGATCGCCCGGCGCGTCGGGCCGATCTGGGGCTTCGGCGACGGTCAGGAGCTGCGCAACATGTTCACCCGCACGCCGCAGCCCGGCCTGTGGTTCATCGCCGGCAGCCTCGCGCAGTGCCGCATCAACTCGAAGTATCTCGCGCTGCAGATCAAGGCGAGCGAGGTGGGGTTGCTGGGGGCGCGGTAGCACAGCTCCCAACTGTCATCCCGAGCGACGCGAAGGTTCCCATCCCTGCTTCGATCGTGGACTTGCATCTGATGGCGATGATCGCAGCCAGTGCCGCGCCGAGCGCCTTGTTGCCGCGCAGCGACTCGATACGTACTGAAGCAGGGGCTGACCGCAAATCGACCATCAAGGAGGCCATCGTGACTCACCTGGCTCACCGCATCACCATCCTGCTCGCCGTCTTCGCTCTCGCAAGCCCTCAGGCTGCCTCGGCTGCGGATCCGGACTGGCCGCAGGTCGCGAGTTCGCTGGGCCGGCCCCTGCCCGCCCCGTCGGCCGACGGCGTCTACCGCTTCGGGCTGCCGCGCTCAGATCTCAAGGTCGTGGTGGACGGCGTCGCGATCAAGCCCGCGCTGGCGTTGGGCGGCTGGCTCGCCTTCATGCCGATGAGCGGCGGCACCATGGTGATGGGCGATCTCTTGCTCGCCCAGGACGAGATCGGCCCGGTGATGAAGCGGCTGCTCGAGGGCGGCATCGAGATCAGCGCGATCCACAACCACCTGCTGCGCGCCGAGCCGTCGCCGATCTACATGCATGTCAGCGCGTTCGGCGACCCGCAGCGCCTCGCCTCGACGTTCCATGACGCCCTGAAGCGCAGCCGCCTGCCGCCTGCCAGCCCGCCAACCAACGAGAAAATCGCGCTCGACGTCGAGGCGCTCGACGCCATCGTTGGCGCCAAGGGAGCGGCGAATGGCGGCGTCTACCAGTACACCATCGCTCGCAGCGAGCAGGTGAAGGACTCGGGCATGGTCGTGCCGCCGGCCCTCGGCTCGGCGCATGTCGTCAACTTCCAGCCGACCGGCGACGGCAAGGCCGCCGTCACCGGCGACTTCGTCCTGCTGGCCGACGAGGTCAAGCTGGTGCAACGCGACCTGGTCAGCAAGGGCATCGAGGTCACCGCGCTGCACAGCCACATGCTGAAGGAGGAGCCACGGCTATTCTTCATGCATTTCTGGGCCAATGCCGACGCCGCCACGCTGGCGAAGACCATTCGCCAGGCGCTCGACCGCACCAAGGTCAAACGCGACTGAAGCGCGACACGCTGGCGGTCTTCGAGGCACCCGTCGTAGAAGTTGCAACCGTCAGCGTTTCCTTCGAGGCTTCGACGACGTGACGATCATGAGTCCGTGATCATCCGTCCGCATGGGGAAATCATGCACGCTTGGAACGCGGACGGGCCGCGTACTATGGTCGGCGCAATGACTTCCGTTTCCCTGGTCGCTCCCTGGCGCATTGGCGTCGATGTCGGGGGCACATTCACCGACATGGTGCTGCGCGATGGCGCAGGCGCCGTCCGCATCTTCAAGTCGCCGTCCGTGCCGGCCGATCCCAGCGAAGGCGTGCTGGGCGTGCTCAGGCTGGCGGCGCGCCAGCTCGACCTGCCGCTCACCGCGCTGTTGCGCGACTGCGCGCTGTTCGTGCACGGCTCGACCGTGGCGACCAACACCATCCTCGAGAAGAAGGGCGCCAGGGTCGGCATGCTGACGACCGCGGGGTTTCGCGATTCGCTCGAGATCCGCCGCGGCATCCGCGAGAACCAGTGGGACCATCGCGCCCCCTTCCCCGAGGTGCTGGCGCCGCGCTACCTGCGCCAGCCGGTGCGCGGGCGCATCGCCGCCGATGGCAGCGAGCTGGCGCCCCTCGTGCTCGAGGACGTCGATGCGGCAGGCCGCATCTTCTCCGAGGAGGGCGTCGAGTCGGTCGCCGTCTGCCTGTTCAACAGCTTTCTCGACGGCGGGCACGAGAGATCGAGCGGCGAGCGGCTGACGCGGAGCTGGGCCGGCCAATGGGTGTCGCTGTCGAGCGATGTCATGCCGACAATGGGCGAGTACGAGCGGGGCTCGACCGCCGTGGTCAACGCCTACATCGCGCCCAAGGTGACGAGCTACCTCCGCGCGCTCGACGATCAGCTGCGCCAGCTCGGCCTGCCGCGCTCGCTGCTGCTGCTGCAGAGCAACGGCGGCGCCGTATCGGTCGGTCAGGTCGCCAGCCGCCCGGTCATGCTGGTGTTGTCCGGCCCGGCCGCCGGGGTCGGGGCGCTCAAGGGCTGCGCCGATCCGGGCGAGCCGGCCAACCTGATCTCGATGGAGATCGGCGGCACGAGCTGCGATGTCATGGTGATGGCGAAAGGCGACGTGCCGGTCGCCGATGCTCTCACCATCGACGGCTACCATCTCACCACGCCGTCGGTCGAGATCCATACGGTCGGCGCCGGCGGCGGCGCCATCGCCTGGGTCGACGACGCCGGCCTGCTGCATGTCGGCCCACGCGGCGCCGGCGCCCGGCCGGGCCCGGCCGCCTACGGGCTGGGCGGCGAGGAGCCGACCGTGACCGACGCCCAGCTGGTGCTCGGTCGCCTGCGTTCCGGGCCGCTGGCCGGCGGCGCGGTGACGCTCGACGGCGGGCTGGCGCGCCGCGCCATCGAGGCCAAGCTCGCCAAGCCGCTCGGCCTTTCTGTCGAAGCCGCCGCGGCCGGCGTGATCCGCCTGCTCGAGCAGAATCTGCTGCACGCGGTCGAACGGCTCAGCATCGAACGCGGCCACAATCCCGCGACCTTCACCCTGGTCGCGGCCGGCGGCGCCGGGCCGATGCACGGCGCCAACGTCGCCCGTGCCCTCGGAGCCACGCGGGCGCTCCTGCCGCGGGCTGCCGGAGCCTTCTGCGCCATGGGCATGCTGCAGTCGGACGTGCGGCAGGACTACCTGCAAGTCTATCTCGCGGATCTCGACAAGGCCGACCGCGCCAGCCTCGACGCCGCCTTCGCCCAGCTCGAGGCGCGTGCCCACGACGCCCTGGCACGCGAAGGATTCAGCGGCAAGAGCGCCGCGCTGGAGCGCGAGATGGACCTGCGCTACGAGGGCCAGCAATGGCCGGTGCGCGTGGCGATCGGCGCGCAAGGCTTCGACCCCGTCCTCGCGCGAAAAGCCTTCGAGACCGAGCACCAGCGCCTGTTCGGCCACGTCCAGCCCGGCCGCATCGACATCACCGCGCTGCGCGTCGTCGGCCGCGGCCTGCTCGACTGGACGCCATCGGCGGCGCGCGCGCCGCAGGCCGCGCAGCCCATGCCGCGCGAGACCCGCAAGGTATGGATCGATCCGGCGCGGGGCTGGCGCGAGGTGGCGGTCTACGACGGCGCCGACCTCGCGCCCGGCTGCCGGCTCGACGGGCCATTGCTGGTCGAGGAGCGCACCACCACCGCCTTCATCGGCCCGGACGATGCGCTCGAGGTCGATGCGCGCGACGATTTCCTGATCCATGTCGGAGCCCGGCAGCCATGAGCACGCCCCTCGATCCCGTGACGCTCGCCCTGGTGCAAAACCGCCTAGACCATATCTCGCACCAGATGGGCTGGGTGATGACGCGCACCGCGCGCTCGCCGATCTTCAGCCAGAGCCATGATTTCTCCTGCTTCATCGCCGATTCGCGCGGCACCCTGATCAGCCAGGCCGACGGCATTCCCATTCACACCGGCGGCGGCGGCTTCGCGGTGCGCGCCATCCTGCGCGACTTCGCGGGTACGATTGCGCCGGAGGACGTGTTCCTGCTGAACGATCCCTACACGGCCGGCGGCAATCACCTGCCCGACTGGGTGATCGCGCGGCCGGTGTTCGTCGCCGGCGCCCTGGTGGCCTTCGCCTGCAACCGCGCCCACCAGGCCGACATCGGCGGCGGCGCTGCCGGCACCTACAACTCGGCGGCAACCGAGATCTTCCACGAAGGCATCCGGCTGCCGGTGCTGAAGCTGATCGAGCGCGGCCGCGCGCGCGACGACCTGTGGCAGCTGCTGATGCTCAACACCCGCCTGCCCGAGGCGCTCGATGGCGACCTGCGCGCCATGATCGGCTCGACCCGCATCGGCGGCGAGCGGCTCGCCGCGCTGGTCGAGGAGCTCGGCGCCGACCGCGCCGATGATTTCTTCGAAGGCGTGCTGGCCCATGCCGATCGCCGCTTCAGGAGCTGCATCGACCGCCTGGCCGAGGGCGTGTGGCGCGCCGAGGAGACGGTCGACAACGATTGCTTCGAGCCGATCGACGGCCGCATCGTCGTCGCGCTCACGGTCAAGGGCTCGAGCCTGGTCGTCGATTTCGCCGGCACCTCGCCCCAGGTGAAGGGCTTCAAGAACAGCTCGATCGCCAACTCGACCTCGGCGGTGTTCATGGCGCTGTCGTCGTTCTTCGAGCCCGACCTGCCGCGCAACGAGGGCGCTTTCCGCAGCGTCGCGATCCGCCTGCCCGAGGGCACGCTGGTCAATGCGCGGCCGCCCGCGCCGATGACCATGAACACCGTGTTCGTGGCACACGAGATCGTCCACGTGATGTGGAAGGCGCTCAGCCAGGCGCTGCCCGAGCGCGCCTCGGCCGGCTGGTCGAAAGCAGTGCACTCCGTCACCGCCGGCCTCAGGGACGACGGCAGCCGCTACGTGATGTACCAGTGGGGCGGCGCGCCGGCCGGCGGCGCCGTCGAGGGCCGCGACGGCTTCCACCTGATCGGTCACCTGATCACCCTGGGCGGCCTCACGCTGCCCAATCTCGAGACCTACGAGCAGCTCTACCCGGTGCGCTTCCGCCGGCAGGAGCTGCGCTGCGACAGCGCTGGCCCCGGCCGCTTCCGCGGCGGCGCCGGCTGCGACTACGAGGTCGAGATGTTCACGGCGGCCGACTACGCCTTCCGCGGCGAGGGCGTCGGCGCGCCGTCGAGCTACGGCGCCGCCGGCGGCAAGGCGGGCGTGGGCGGCGCGGTGATCCTCACCCTGGCCGACGGCACCGAGATCCAGGCGCCGAAATACGGCGTGCAGCGCCACGGCCCCGGCACCTACCACGCCATCTCGCCGGGCGGCGGCGGCTACGGCGACCCGCGCACCCGCGATCCGGCCCGCGTCCTGCGCGACGTCCGCGACGGCGTGGTGAGCGCGGCGGCCGCCGAGCGCGAGTACGGCGTGGCGATCACGGCCGACGGCCGCAGCATTGACCAGGTGCGAACGGCGGGGCTCAGGGGCTGAGGCAGCCCACCTCTCTCTTGTCATCCTGAGCGCAGCGAAGGATCTCATCGCCAGAAGTGTCAAAGTGCACTCGTGGCATGCGGCGCTGAGGTCCTTCGCTCCGCTCAGGACGACAAGAAGGCGGTCATCTGGTCTCGCCGTCCCGGTAGTTGTCGCCGGCCGTCCCTGTGCTCGCCCCCTACTCCGCGGCAAGTCTCTCGCCGCTGAAGGCCGGCATGACGTCGCGGGCGAACCAGCGCAGCTGGTCCTTGAATTCCGCCGAGGACAAACCCTCGGCCCAATGGATCATGAAATCCTCGAGCCCCGGGTACTTGGCCTCGATCGACTTTATGCCGTCGATGACCTCGCCCGGCGTGCCGCAGAACCAGGCCTTCTGCTTCACGCCATCGCGCAGCGACGGGATCCTGGCCGGGGCGCCCGGCGTGCCCCAGGTACGGCCCTGCTCGTCGGCGTAGCGCACGAAACCGAAGGGCGCGAACCATTTGTAGCGCTCGTCATGCGCCGGCTCGACGCGCCGGATCGCCTCCTCCTGGCTGCCGGCGAGGTAGAGGCCCGCGCCCCAGATCATGTCCTCGCCGAGCTGCTTCTGCCGACCATGGCGCGCACAGGCCTCCTGGTAGGCGCGGACCGAGTCGTCGAGAATCTTCTCGCCGTTCAGGTCGACCATGGCCTTGAGGCCGTAGCGCGCCATCATGTCGATGCTCCGGCCACTGGCGATCGGCATCCAGATATCGACCGGCAGATGCTTGGGCCGCGGCACCATGGTGATGTCCTTCAGCCGATAGCCCCGGTAATCGACGGCCGGCGGGCACTCGAAATAGTTGCCCTTGAAGTGGAACGAATCCTCGTTGAAGCACTTCAGCAGCAGCTGGAGCTGCTCCTCGAAATATTCCCGGTTGGCCTCGGCATCGAGGAGCGGTGCACCGAAGGTCTCGACCTCACGGCTGTGATAGCCGCGGCCGACTCCCATGATGACGCGGCCGTCGGTCACGATGTCGGCCATCGCATAGTCCTCGGCCAGCCGGATCGGATGCCACATCGGCAGGATGTTGAAGCCGCAGCCGAACTTCAGACGCTTCGTCTGGGTGGCGAGCCACAGGCCGAGCTGCACCAGATTGGGCAGGCACTCGTAGCCTTCCCGCTGGAAGTGGTGCTCCGCCGTCCACAGCGCGTGGTAGCCAAGCTCGTCCATGAGCCGCGCGACGTCGCGGGCGGTCGCGAACACCTCGCTCAGGCGCTGGTTGGCGTAACGGCGATCGTTGGCCGGCGTCCCGTCGAGACCGACATTGTCGAGGTCGATCTGACCGACATACAAGGCATGGAATCTCTTGATCATGTGACTTGCTCCCTCGGGCAACAACGACAAGCACCTGTCGATGATACGCGACGGCCGACCGTTGATCTCCCTGTCCCGTACACGCTGGCCGACGCTGCACGCGCGTGCCCGCCCGCTGCTATTCGACGCATCTCACGTCTCTGCGCGGCTGCCTGCGCCCATCATCGTCCTTGCGAATGCCGATGAACGCAAGAGCGGTCCGATGGACAACTCCCATGTGGGCACATCTCGCGCCTTGCCGAGGCCGCCTTGAACACGTCGCCGCGGGCGCCTAGCCTGCCCGCGTCCGGTCGATGGGAGCATGCGGATGTCGAACCATTTCACTGGCCTGAGCCTCGGCCCGCCCCTCGGTGATCAGAGGCTGGACCTCTGCGATCTCTACGCCTTCCAGTCGCCGGCGGACGCGACGAGGACGGTGATCATCCTCAATGCCAATCCCTCGGCCGACGAGTTCCATCCCGACGCCCTCTATCGCCTCAACATCGACAACGACGGCGATTGCCTGACCGACCTCGCCTTCACCTTCGTGTTCGCCCCGAAGAGGAACGGCCGGCAGACCGCGAGCGTCTTCCTGGCGAAGGGAGCGGAAGCGCGCTCCGTCGAGCCGGCTGGCGCGGAGATCATTGCCGATGCCGAGGTGTCGCTCGGCGCCATGCCGAATATCGTCAGGTCCGGCGTCTACACCATCTTCGCCGGCAGCCGCAGCGACGCCTTCTTCTTCGACTATGATGGAATCAAGAACCTGTTCGACACCAGCGGAGGGCGGAACTTCACGGCGCCGCACCTCGGCGGCAAGTCGCCATGGACCGGCAAGGACTCGAATACCGAGGCCAACGTGCTGTCGATGGCCATCGAGATGCCGACCGCCGCGCTTGGCGGAAAGCCTGCCATACGCATCTGGGGGCGCTGCAGCGTGCGCCGCGACGGCAAGCTCGTCCATGTCGACCGTGCCGGCCATCCGTCGGTCAGCAGCTTCTTCAATACCGACGACACCAAGGAGGAATACAATGCCAGCGAGCCGGTCAACGACCGCACGCGCTGGCTCGAGATGTTCATCCACCTGATGGGTCATACCGGCAACTACACGCGCGAGGAGGCGATTGCGGCAATCGACGCCCACGGCCTCCTGCCAGACATGCTGAGCTTCGATCCGTCACGGCCCGCGCAGTACCCGAACGGCCGGGTCTTCGCCGACGACGTCATCAACCACCGTCTGTCCTTCTTGTCCAAGGGAGATATCCCGCCCGACGGGCTCAAGCCGCATGACGACGTGCTCGCGGTGTTCCCCTACCTCGGGCCGCCGCATCCGCCGGCAGGCTAGAGCTGGTTGCGGGCAAGCAGACAGCTACCGTTCGCCGGACGGCTGGAGCACCGCGGGGACCCGCTTGCGCATCGAAGCATCGAGACGAATGGCATCCGGCCGCGTGTAGCTTCACGGACTCCCCCCATCGTCATCGCCGGTCGCGGTCCGTTTGCGGACTGAGCGGGTTGGCGCCGCAACCGGCGGCATGGCGCACCGTTGTGATGCGGTACCGGTGGAACCGGCGGAATCGCGATCCCTCTGAGCACCGATCAAGTCGATGCCCGCGCGCCGTCAAGCGCGCTTTACCATCCTGCCCGGCTGGAGGTTTCCGCCTCTGCGATGACGGTCGCGGCGGTTACAGTCATACTGGCAATCCTCGTCGTCAATGCCGCGCTGCGCGGGCCACAGCTGGATCGACACGTCACTCCCGCAAGCCCTGATCGTGCCGCTCGCTCTCATCGGTGCAGCGCTCTGGCACAACCCCGTCGTCGTCGTCGGGCTGTGGAGGGAACCGCGCGCGTTCCTTTGGCGAGACGGACCGTTTCTCGTCGTGATCTCCAGCACGCTGGTTTCGGGCATCGCGCTCGTGCTCGGGCTCCATGTCTTCATGCCGATCATGATCGACCGCTACCTCTTCGCGGTGCCGGTGCTGGTCTCTGCCCTGATGGCCGCTCCGGCGGCGCGGCTGGCCGGTCACCTGCCGATGGTCGCCCTCCTGGCGCTCGTCTCAATAGTCGCCGCCGGCGCGAACCTGGCCGACACCGGCATCAAGCCGCTATGGCGCGCCAATGCCCAGGTGATCGCAGAGATCGTCCAGGACTGCCCGACGACGCAAGTCTATGCAGCGAGCGGATGGGCGCTGGGGCCGGCTGCCGCGACGCTGGCCGCACGCCGCGAGGATCCCGTGTTCGAGCGCGCCTACCGTTCGCTCGCCCGCGAGCACGGCTATGACGTCTGGTTCATCGGCCAGAACGGTCGCGTCCACGCGACGCCCGGACGCTGCCCGGTGCTGCTCTGGGTCGAACATTCGCCCAACGAGGCCGAGAACGATCTTCCCGAGGCGATTCACAGTGGCGGTCTGCCAAGCCTCGAGGAGGCTCACCTTTCGGTCTACCGCAGCGCCACCGGGCTGGTCGTTCGCGCCGATCGCTGACTGGACCTGCGAGCCTTCCCCATCCCGGCAACCACAAATTGGACGGGCTACTTCCTGCGTGTCTCCGAGGCACCGTCATTTCGCGGTGATCACGCGGCAAGCGGGAAATATTTCGTGGGCTTCGCGACGCCAACACAAGAAAGTGGCCACGGGCCGGCATCGCCGATGACAAAGCCCTTGCCGCCGATTTGGGCAGTCGGTGTAATTCGCCGCGTCAAGACAAAGTGTATGGCCCGCACGCGGCGATCGAGCCGCCGGGTCGATGGGAGGAAAAAATGCAGACCAAATGGGGGCGCCGAGCTTTCCTGGCCGGCACCGGTGCGTCCGTCGCCCTGCCGCGGCTGGCCGCGGCGCAAGCCGCCTTTCCGGCTAAGCCGATTCGCATCGTGCACGGCTACAGCGCCGCCTCGAACCCGGACACGATCGCCCGCGTGATCGCGCCCAGCATGATTGAGACGCTGGGCCAGAGCGTCATCGTCGAGCCCAAGCCGGGCGCCGGCGAACGTATCGCCGCGCAGTACCTGATGACGCAGCCGGCCGACGGCTACACGCTTTACCTCATCACCGGCGGCGCCAACGTGATCAGCGCCACCGATCCGCAGACGCCGTTCAATACGCTGAAGGATTTCTCCTACGTCTCGACGATCACGCTGTTCCCGTTCGCGCTGTTCGTTGCCGCCAATTCGCCGCTGCAGAGCTTCAAGGACCTGCGCGCCGCCGCACTGGCGCGGCCGGGCAAGCTCAACTACGGCCACAGCGGCGTCGGCAACACGCTGCATCTCGCGGTCGAGTACCTCAAGGCGCTGACCGACATGAAGATGGAGGCGATCGCCTACAAGGACACCGGCCAGCAAATCAACGATGTCCTCACCGGCCGGCTCGACGTGGCGATCGGCACGTTCACCGGCTATCACGGCGCGCTCGCCAACCGCCAGGCCCGCGCGATCGGAGTCACGTCGAAGGAAGTCTGGCCGCTCAATCCCGACGTGCCGCCGATCGCGCTGGACGTGCCGGGCTACGAGGTGGTGTCGTGGCTGGGCCTCGCTGGGCCGATCGGCCTGCCGGGCCCGATCGCCGACAAGCTCTCCGACGCGGTCAAGATCGCGGTGGCGCGGACCGACGTGAAGGAACGGCTGCAGGGCATGGGCAACGACGCGCGAGCGAGCACGCCCGCCCAATTCCGTGCCCGCATCGAGGCTGACTACGCCAAGTGGCAGCCGCTCGCCAAGTTCGTGAACCCGTAGTGGCTCACCGTGGGGAGCGCATCGGGATGGGAGACAGTTGCATGGTAACGTTCAACAAGGTCGATGAGCTGCCGGCCCACGCCGTGCCGGGCGGGCTGATGCATCGCCTGATCGGCGACAAGCTCACGGTGATGTGGGGCAAGCGCGGCAAGGGTACCGCCACGCCGCGCCACGCCCATCCCCACGAGCAGATCGCCTGGCTGGTGTCGGGCCAGCTCGACTGCCGGATCGGGGACGGGGCGGTCGAGCGGCTGGAGGCCGGCACGACATTCCTGATCCCGGGCGGCGTCGAGCACGAGTTCTGGTACCGCGAGGACTGCGAGATCGTCGAGATCTTCGCACCACCGCGCCACGACCTGTTCCCCGGCGGCAAGCATCCCAAGGATCTGTGAGCCAATGTGAATCATCCTCTTTCGGACCGCGAGCGTCGACGGCATCATCGTGCTCGAGGGCGAGACCCACGCCGTTCTCGACAAGGGCGAGACGCTGCTCAAGCGGGGCGATATCCTGGTCCAGCGGGGAACCAACCATTCGTGGAGCATGCGCGGCACCAGGCTCGCCATCGTCGCCGCGGTCCTGGTGGGCGCGGCGCCGGTCGGCCGGCTGGCGCGCAAGAATCCGCGCAAGGCGGCGAAACGGACGAAGACCAAGAGGTAGTCAGTCATGAAAATCGGCGCGGTGATGTTCTTCACCACGGACTCCATGCAGCCCGCCCCGCTGGCGCGCGTGCTGGAGGAGCGCGGCTTCGAATCGCTGTGGGTGCCCGAGCACACCCACATACCGTCGACCCGCAAGACGCCCTATCCGGCGGGCGGGCCCCTGATCCGGCCCTACTACGACATCATGGATCCGTTCCTGGCGCTCAACACGGCGGCCACGGTGACGTCCAGGCTGAAGGTCGGCACTGGAATTGCGCTGCTGACGCAGCGCGACCCGATCGTCACCGCCAAGGTCGTGTCGACGATCGACCAGCTGAGCCAGGGCCGCTTCCTGTTCGGCGTCGGCAACGGCTGGAACCAGGACGAGATCGAGAACCACGGCACGGCCTTCGAGAGCCGCCACAAGCTCGCGCGCGAGCGCATGGAAGCGATGAAGACGATCTGGACCGAGGACGAGCCGGAGTATCACGGCGAGTTCGTCAATTTCGACAAGATGAAGCAGTGGCCCAAGCCGTTCCAGAAGCCGCATCCGCCGGTCATCGTCGGCGGCGCCTTCCCCTACGCGGCGCGGCGCGCCATCCGCTACGGCGACGGCTGGATCCCGCGCGCCGACCGGCTCGAGTCGGCAGGCGTCGGCGTGGTGATCGACAAGTTCCGCAAGATGGCGAGCGAAGCCGGGCGCGACCCCGCCTCGCTGCCCATCACCATCTTCCGCGTGCCCGAGGCGATGGAGGGCCTGCGCTTCTGCCAGCAGATCGGCATCGACCGCGTCACCTTCACCCTGCCGGCGGAGAAAGAAGACAAGCTGATGCCGATTATCGACCGCTGGACGGAGATCAAGCGCAAGCTGGAGCAGGCCTGACCCTTCCCCAGCAAAGCTGGGGAAGGGTTCCCGCCATACGCGACGAAGGGGTCACGACTCTTCTGGACCGCGGGCGCTCCGCCCGCTCATGATCATGATTCATGCGCGGGCGAGACGCCCGTGGTCCAAGAAGAGCCTCACTCCACGCTGACGTTGGCCGCCGCAGCGACCTCCTTCCAGGTCGCGATGTCCTTCTTCAGGAAGGCGGCGAATTGCTGCGGCGTGCTGCCGACCGGCTCCATCGCCTGTTTGCTGAGCAGCTCCTTGATGTCGGGCTTCTGCAGCGCCTTGACGATCTCGCTATTGAGTTTGCCGATGACCGGCTGCGGCGTGCCGGCCGGGGCGAAGATGCCGTGCCAGGCAACCGCCTCCATCTTGGGATAGCCCGTTTCGATCATGGTCGGCACCTGGGACATCACCGGCGAACGCTGTGGGCTGGTCACGGCAAGCGCGCGCAAGGTGCCGGCCTGGATATGCGGCAGGGCGCTCACCGGATCGCTGAACACCAGGGTCACCTGACCGGCCACGAGATCGGCGACGGCGAGCGCGGTGCCGCGATAGGGAATGTGAGTCATCTTCAGGCCGGCCTCGCGGCAGAACAGCTCGCTCACCAGATGGTTGGCCGCGCCGACGCCGGTGGTGCCGTAGTTCATGGCACCAGGCTTGGCCTTGCCCAGCGCCAGGAACTCCTGCAGCGTCTTTGGCCCCAGCTTGCCGTTGACCACCAGCACGTAGGGATACGAGTTGGTCATGGTGATCGGCACGAGATCCTTGGCCGGATCGTAGGGCAAGGTCTTGTAGACCGCCGGGTTGATCGAGATCGGGCCGGACTGGCCGAGCAGCAGCATGTAGCCGTCGGGCTCGGCTTTGGCGATCATGTCCGTGCCGATGATCGAGCCGGCGCCGCCGCGATTTTCGACCACGATCGACTGGCCGAAGGCGTCGCCGACATGGCGCGCCAGGACACGCGCCACGGCATCGGCGCCGCCGCCCGGCGCATAGGGCACGATCAGGCGGATCGGCTTGGTGGGATAGTCGGCCGCGCCGGCGCGGGCACCGGCCAGCGCCGGCGCAACGGTCAGCAGCAGCGCCGCGCGCCGTCGAGTCGTGTTCACTATCGTTCCTCCCTCAGCTCATTCACACTCAGCTCGCGCTCCAACCGCCGTCGATCGGGATCACCGCGCCGGTCAAATCCGCACCGCCCGGCCCGCACAGGAAGGCTGCCAGCGCCGCCACCGAGTCCATCGCCACGAAGCGCCGCGACGGCTGGCGCGAGGCCATGAAACGTTCGACGGCGCGCTCGCGGCTGAGGCCCTGCTCTTCCATCGTCGCGGCCAGCCGCTCCTCGATGTTCGGGCTGGGCGAGGTGCCGGGACAGATGGCGTTGCAGGTGATGTCCTGGCTCGCCGCCTCGAGAGCGACGGCGCGCGTCAGGCCGATCAGCGCCGTCTTGGTGGTGACGTAGTCGACGCGGTTCACCGTGGCGCGCTGCCCGTAGATCGACGCCATGTTGATGATGCGGCCGAAATTGCGCGCGCGCATGCCGGCGAGCGTAAGGCGGATGGTGTGGAACGCTGCCGAGAGATTGACCGCCAGCGCCCGGTCCCACTCGGCCGGCTTGAAGTCTTCGATCGGCGCGAAGAAACGGACGACGGCGTTGTTGATCAGGATGTCGACGCCGCCGAACGCCTCCGTGGCGGCGTCGACCAGCGCGGCGATCTGCCCGGGATCGGCAAGATCGGCGCCGTGATGTATTGCACGCCCGCCGTGCTCGCTCTCGAGGCGCTTGCTCTTCGCGCCGATCTCGGCCGGCTCGCCAAAGCCGTTCAGCACGATGTTGCAGCCCTCGGCGGCGAGCCGCTCCGCCATGGCGTAGCCCAGCCCCTGGGTCGAGCCGGTGATCAGCGCGCACTTGCCCTTGAGCATCTAGGCTTTCTCCGGCGCGAACTGGCGCTCGTGGCGCTCGACCTGTGCGCGGTAGTTCTCGGAATAGCGCTCGAACACGTCGGCATGTCGCGCCGTGTCGAACTCGACGGTCGGCGGATCGTAGAGATCGAAATGGCCCCACCGGTCGCGGCCGCGCACCAGCATCGCCGCCATGCGCACCGGGCCGGTCGGCCGGACATGGGCCGGGATGTAGTTGATGCCACAGCCGATGCGACGGTGGGCGGCGCGGTTGGGCGCCGAGCGGTGCACGCAGAGCGTATGGTGCAGCGAGAACGAGCCGGCGGTGAGCTGCATGGTGACGGCGCCGCGCTCGTGGAGCGGCTCGGTGATGGTCTGGCCGGCACGGTTGATGCTGTTCTCCAGCCGCAGCGCCGAATGATACATCTGGCGCAGCACGCCGTGCGCCGACAAAACCTCCATGCAGCCGGCCTCGCGGCTGGCGTCGGTCAGCGCCACCCAGGCAGTGACCTGCTCGTAGGGCTCGAGGCCGAAATAGGTCGAGTCCTGGTGCCACGCGGCGAAGGTCGGCGACTGCGCTTCCTTGATGAAGAAGGTGCCGGTCCACACCAGGATGTCGGGGCCGATCAGGTCCTCGACGACATCGAGGATGCGGGGATGGCGCACCAGATCTGCGTACCATGGCAGCAGGGCGTGCGGCTGCGTGCGCCACTTGTTCTCGGCCCGCGGCACCGGCGTGCCGAGCCAGCGCTCGTAGCGCTCGAGCCCGGCCAGGCAGGCGAGCCGCTCGCCCTCGTCGAGCGCCGGGAAGGGAAACAGGAAGCCGTCATGGCGATAGGCCTCGACCTGCGCCGCCGTCAGCGCCTTCATGCCGTCCTCCCGTAGCGTTCTTCATGCCTCAACCGGCAACGAAGGTTGGCAGTGCCCGGCACGCGAAGCCAGCGCGGCAGCGCGGAGGGTGCGTTGTCCTAGACGCAAGTCGGCGGCGCGTCGTCCGGAGGGTCGTTCCTGGCGAACTCCTCGCGCAGACGGGCGCCGTGCTGATCGAGCGTCGGCGGCCCGGCCCGCTCGGCCGGATCCGGGTAGGCGCTCATCTTGATCGGATTGCCCGGCATGGTGACGCCGCCGGCCTTAATCAGCATGTTGCGCGCCCGGGCCTGCGGATGCTCGACCGCCTGGGCCACGCTGAACAGAGGACCGATCGGCACACCGGCGGCATGGATCACCTCGAGCCAATGCTCGACCGGCTGCAGTCCGAGAGCCGCCTCGATCGCCTGCTTGAGAGCGGCGCTGTTGGTCGCGCGGCCGGGATCGTCGACGAAGCGCGGATCGCTCGCGAGCGCGTCCAGGCCGAGCGCCTGGCAGAGCTGGGCGAACAGGCGGTCATTGCCACAGCAGATGGCGACATGGCCATCGCTGCACGCGAACACATCGAACGGCGCCAGGAACGGATGGCGATTGCCGAGGCGCCCGAGCGGCCGTCCGTTCGCCACGTACTCCATGAGGCCATGCTCCAGGAAGGAGAGCGTCGCATCGAACATGGCGATGTCGACGTGCGCGCCCCGGCCGGTCCGCTCGCGAGCGTAAAGGGCGCTGGCGATGCCGCTGAACATGTACAGGCCGCCCAGCAGGTCCGACAGCGAGGTGCCGACCCGGGTCGGCGGTCCGTCGGCAAAGCCCGTCATGTCCATGATGCCGCTCATCGCCTGGATGATGGTGTCGTAGGCGGGCGATGCCTTGAGCGGCCCGGTCTGGCCGAAGCCTGAGGACGAGGCATAGATCAGCCGCGGATTGAGCGTCGCCAGTTCCTCGTAGGAGAATCCCAGCCGCGCCATCACGCCGGGACGGAAATTCTCGGCCAGCACGTCGGCCCGCTGCACCATGTTGAGGAAGACTGCGCGATCGGCCGCGGCCTTGAGATCGAGCACGATGCTTTCCTTGCCACGATTGACGAAGCCGAAATAGAGCGACAGGTCGCCGAGGAACGGCCCGTAGGTGCGGGTGTCGTCGCCGTGACCGGGCGCCTCGACCTTGATCACCCGCGCGCCGAGATCGCTCAGCATCACCGTGCCGAACGGCCCGTTCAGCACATGGGTAAGATCGATGACCAGCACGCCGGAGAACGGACCGTCGGGAGTTTTCGCGCCTGCCATGATGCCTCTCCTCGTCGCGATGCTGTCGAACGCCTTCCACCGCCTCGCGCTGCTTGGCGGCGCGCAGCCGGTCTTGGATCTTGCCGACATGCTTCATGCCCGTCTCGTCCGCGTCCTGCTGCGCCGCAGCCGGCGCTGACGCGGCGAGCAGTGCAGCCAGCAGCCCACAGAACCGGCGGGACGTCACTGCAGTCGGGCCGCCGGACGGATCAGGATCAGCTGCGTCACCCAGCTGCCGGCGACGAACAGCACGATCACGCCGAACGACCAGGGTTGCGTGACAGCCGTGGACCACAGAAACAGGGCCAACACAGTGCTCATGGCCAGGATGCCGATGCCCACCAGCAGCCGCGAGCCGCCGGTCTGGTCGAGGACACGCCAGTGCGCGACATGGACCGAGAGGTAGGCGATCAGGAAGGTCGCGCTGACGATGTGGGCGAGCGCACTGAGATCGAAGATGTTCATGACGACCAGCAGGGCAAAGACCGCGAGCATCATGCCGCGCGTGCAGGTGCCCCACACCGGGACGTCGAACATCCGCGGCAGGTGTCCGGTGCGGGCGAGGGCCGGCGCCATCTGCATCATGCCGTAGAAGTTGCCGTTGATCGCCGAGGCGGTCGCCAGCAGGGCGCCGATGGCGACGATGACGAACCCGGCATGGCCGAGAACGGGCCTGGCCGCCTCGGCGACCGCCGTGTCGGCATGCTTCGCGAGCTCGGCGGGCGTCAGGCTGCCCACGACCACGATCGCCAGGCCGACATAGAGCACCATGACAGTGGTGATGGCGAGGAAGATGGCGCGCGGGATGGTGACCTGCGGGCGGGCGACGCTGGCGGCGGCGTTGGTCATCATGCCGTAACCGGCATAGGCGAGGAAGGTAAGCCCGACCGTGTCGATCAGCCCGATGAAGCCGGGACCGGGATGCTCGACCACGGGCTTGCCCAGCATGACGGTGAAGCCCGCTACCGTGAGCAGGACCAGGATGACGAGCTTGATGCCGACCAGCACCAGCTCGACCTTGCCGACGGCCGCCTCGCTGCCGGCGTTGAGCGCGACGAACACGACGATGATCGCCGTCGCCAGGATGTCGACCCATACGCTGGCGGACGTGCCGAACAGCAACGCCGCGGCGTAACCGCCGAACGCCTTGGCCACCAGCGCGTTGGCCCCGGCCAGGACGAGGAGGAACATCACCGACACGGTGCCCGACAGGCGCCCGGGGCCGAAGCCCGCGTCGAGATAGGCCGTGATGCCGCCGGCGTCGGGGTAGCGGGCGGCGAGCTTGGCGTAGGAATAACCGCTGAGCTGCGCCACCACGCCGGCAAGCAGAAAGGCGATGAAGGTGCTGCGGCCGGCCGCCACCGCCGCCTCGCCCAGCAGGGCGAAGATTCCGGCACCGACCATGGCGCCAATGCCGATCGCCGCAACCGACCACATGTTCAGGGGGTGGGATGTTTCAGGGGCACGGTTCATGCGGGCAGGCCGTCGACGGGCAGAGGGCACCCGCATTTGAAGAAAAGACCGTCATCCCGACCGAGCCGAGCGCAGCGAGGCGAAGTGCAGGGACCTTTCATTTTGAAGCGTCGACAAGATAAGGTCCCTCGACTGCGCCGCCCTTCGGGCGGCTCGGCTCGGGATGACGGAAAAAGCATGTGCGATTGGCCTGAGTCGGCGGGCCGGCGCCGATCGCATTCCGCGACCGGCTTGGCGCTCGCCACCGGTGTGTGCTCGCTCACCGCACTCCCCTCGCATCTTCCCCCTGAAACCTATCGACGGGTGAACGGGCCAAGCAAGGCGAAACGGTCCGACGCCGACGCTCTGTCGCAATCAGCGCATCGTTGTGGCACGCTGGGCCCTGTCGGGGCGTACGTTTGGGGCGTGCATTCGTGCGAGGAAGGATCCTGGTGGTCAAGATGGCGTTGGCAAAGATCGCAGCCGTCGTGTTGGCGTGCACGCTCCCGTTCCACGATACCGCTGCCCAGTCCGGTCGCCCGCAGGTCAAGGTTGCCGCTGTCGATTTCGTTCCGGCGTGGGGTGACCTCGACGGCAACGTCCGACGGCTCGCCCAGGCCGCCGAGGAGGCAAGCCGGCAGGGCGTCGAGTACGCCGTGTTCCCCGAGACCGCGGTCAGCGGCTACCTGTTCAGCGGCCCCGACCAGATCGCGCCCTTCCTCGACACGATCCCGGGCAGGACGACGGAGGCCCTGCTGCCGATCCTCGAGCGCACCGGCATGCACATGAGCGTCGGCATCGCCGAGCGCGACGCCCGTACCGGGCTTGCCTACAACACGGCGGTGCTGATGGGGCCGAAAGGCATCGTCGGAAAGTATCGCAAGAACGGCCTCAACCCGCAGGATCAGAAGGTGTTCGCGCCAGGCGACACCGGCGTCGAGGTGTTCGATACGCCGCTGGGCCGTATCGCCCTGCTGATCTGCTACGACGACACCTATTGGCAGTATGCCCGCCTGGCCGCGCTACGCGGCGCCCAGATCATCGCCTGGCATTCGGTGTCGGACCGCGTGATGCCGGGCACGCCGCCGGCCCAGGCGACGGGCAATCATTCGACGGTCGCGAACGTCCAGTACATGAGCGCGCAGAACGGCGTCTGGGTGATCGGTGCGACACGCAGCGGCATCGAGACCAATCCGATCACCGGCGGCAAGCTCTACTACAATGGCGGCTCGAGCATCTGGTCGCCGTCCGGCCGCAAGCTCGTGCAGGCGCCGGTCGTACCGCCGGAGGTGCTGCCACCTGGGCTGAACGGCGTTTTCAGCACCGAGATCGTGCCGGCGGAGGCCGACGCGGCACGCGCGGCCGCACTCGCGCGCCGCCGTCCCGCGATCTATTCGCCGCTGCTCGCGCTGCATCGCATTCCGGTCGACGGCAATGCCACCAAGAGACAGCGCACTGTCGCCTTCGCGGCCGCGCAATGGCCCGACGGCCCCTCCCTGATGACGGCGACCGAGCCTGACGAAGGCGAGCTGATGGTGCTGCCGGCGCTGTCGGCTCTGCCATCGGGCCTGCCTGCCGACAAGATCAAGGAGGCGGCCGAGATCCAGGGCGGCGCCTTCGAACAGGCATTGGCCAGAGCGGCCCGCGCCGGCAAGGGCTATCTGGTCGGCAGCTACCCGGAACGCGACGGCTCACGCGTGTACCACACGGTCGTGATGGCCGGCCCGACCGGCACCGTCCTCGGCCGCTATCGCACCATGCATCTCGACGGCGGTGAGGCCGGGTGGGCGACCCCGGGCGACGCGCCCGCCGTCATCGAGACGCCCCTCGGACGCGTCGGTCTCGCCTCGGCAAGCGAGCTCGCGGTACCCGAGCTCGGCGGCCTGTACGGCGCCTTGAGGGCCGACATTCTGGCCGCGCCGGCGGGCAAGCCCGATGCGCTGAAGGTGCAGATTGCGCCAGCCCTCTATGCCGTGCCCGATCCGCCGACCGGCCGAGCCGACTTCTTTCCCTATGCCTCGGCCAAGCAGAACCAGCTATGGCTGGTGAGCGGCGGGCGCCGCGTCGGCGACCAGACGGCCGCGGCGATCTACGGGCCAGAGCCCATCGTCGAGACGCCGACGCTCACGGCACTGCCGGGCGCCCCCGCCATCCGCCATTCGACGACGCTGCCAGCACCGGGAACCTGGATCAATCAGCAGCAGCTGATCAGCGGGCAACAGGCGCTCTATTTCGTTCCGCTGGTCCTCGACGAAGGCAATGACTGCCTGAAACGCTGGCGCGCCACCGGCACACAAGCCTTTCCGTGTCGCTGATGTGCAAGCCGGTTGCTTGACGCTGTCGTCGACGCCAGCGAACAATCGCCGGTCGCATTGGCCAAACTTGACTTAGGGGATTTGGGGACATGGTACTGCCGCTCGAAGGGATAAAGGTCATCGACTTCACGGGCGTGCAGGCAGGGCCTGCCTGCACGCAGATGCTCGCGTGGTACGGCGCAGACGTGCTGAAGGTCGAGCGTCCGGGCGTCGGCGACGTCACCCGCCACCAGCTGCAGGACGCGCCCAACCTCGACGCGCTCTACTTCACGATGCTGAACAGCAACAAGAGGTCGCTCGAGCTCGACACCAAGACGCCGGAAGGCAAGAAGATCCTCGAGCAGCTGATCCGCGGCGCCGACGTGCTGGTCGAGAATTTCGCGCCCGGCGCGCTCGACCGCATGGGCTTCACCTGGGAGCGCATCCAGGAGCTCAATCCGCGCCTGGTCTTCGGCTCGGTCAAGGGTTTCAGTGAAGAATCGCCCTACGCCGATCTCAAGGTCTACGAGAACGTCGCGCAATGCGCCGGCGGTGCGGCGTCGACGACCGGCTTCTGGGACGGCCCGCCGACCATCAGCGCCGCCGCGCTGGGCGACAGCAACACCGGCATGCATCTGCTGATTGGCATTCTCACCGCGCTGCTGCATCGCGAGAAGACGGGCAAGGGCCAGAAGGTCGCCGTGTCGATGCAGGACGCCGTCCTCAATCTCTGTCGCGTGAAATTGCGCGACCAGGAACGGCTCGAGCATGTCGGCTATCTCGAGGAGTATCCGCAGTATCCCAAGACACCGTTCGGCGAGGCGGTGCCGCGCGGCGGCAATGCCGGCGGCGGCGGCCAGCCGGGCTGGGTGCTGAAGTGCAAGGGCTGGGAGAGCGATCCCAACGCCTACATCTACTTCACCATCCAGGAGCAGAACTGGCCGCGCACCGCCGAGGCGATCGGCCATCCCGAATGGGCCAAGGATCCGGCCTACGCCACGGCCAAGGCGCGCCAGCCGCACATCTTCGACATCTTCACCGAGATCGAGAAATGGCTGGCCGACAAGACCAAGTTCGAGGCGGTCGAGATCCTGCGCAAGTACGAGGTGCCGTGCGCGCCGGTGCTGTCGATGAAGGAGATCGCCTACGATCCGGCGCTGCGCGCCTCGGGCTCGATTGTCGAGGTCGACCAGGAGAGGCGCGGCAAGTACTTGACCGTCGGTAGCCCGGTGAAATTCTCATCCTTCAAGCCACACATCACCGGCGCGCCGCTGCTCGGCGAGCATACCGACGAGGTCCTCGCGGGACTGGGCTACGGCCCGGACGCGATCGCCAGGCTGCACAAGGACAAGGTGGTGTAGGGCGCACCTCGCGCGGACAGCTTTCAAATCCTCCCCGTCATCGGGGAGAACATTCACCTATCGGCGCTCTCTCACGCTCCTCCCCAGCTTCGGTGAGGAGGAGAATGAAAAGCGCGCCCATATGCGAATGCCCTGCGTCATCGGGCGAGGAACATGCAAGATGTGTCTTCGCCTTGGAGGAAAATGACCGCGTGCTGACCGAGCAACAGACCGCCATCCGCGACATGGCGCGCGACTTTGCGTGCCGCGAGATCACGCCTTTCGCCGCCGACTGGGATCGCCGCGAGCACGTTCCGCTCGACACGCTGGCGCGCATGGGGGCGCTCGGCCTGATGGGGGTCTGCGTGCCGGCGGCGTGGGGCGGCTCGGGCGCCGACTTCGTCTCCTACGTGCTCGCCATGGAGGAGATCGCCTACGGCGACGCCGGAATCGCCAACATGATGGCGGCGACCAATTCGCCCTACAATGCCGCGGTCCTGGCCTACGGTACCGACACGCAAAAGGAGAAATACCTGCGCCCGGCCGCTTCGGGCCGCGAGCTCGCGGCCTTTCTGTTGAGCGAGCCGCAGGTCGGATCGGACGCCGCCGGCCTCGAGACCCGTGCCGTGCGTCGCGGCGACCACTACGTGATCAATGGCACCAAGAACTTCATCACCTCGGGACAGTCGGCGAAGCTCGCCATGATCGTCGCCGTCACCGATCCGGCAGCCGGCAAGAACGGCATTTCCTGCTTCCTCGCCCGCACCGGCTCCGCCGGCTACCACGTCGCCCGGCTCGAGAAGAAGCTCGGCCACCGGACCTGCGACACCTGCCAGATCGTGCTCGATGGCCTGCGGATTCCGGCCTCCGACATGCTGGGCGAACCCGGCGCGGGCCTGCGCGTGGCACTCTCGGCGCTCGACAGCGGACGCATCGGCGTCGCCGCGCAATCGGTCGGCGTGGCGCGCGCGGCGTTCGATGCGGCGCTCGCCTACGCCCGTGTGCGCGTCACCTTCGGCAAGCCACTGATCGAGCACCAGGCGATCGCCTTCCAGCTGGCGGAGATGTCAACCAGGATCGAGGCGGCGCGTCAGCTCTACCTCCATGCCGCGCGCCTCAAGGATTCCGGCGGCGGTTCACCCAAGGAAGCGTCGATGGCGAAGCTGTTCGCCTCGGAGATGGCGGAGGAAGTGACTTCCGCCGCCATCCAGATCCACGGCGGCTACGGCTTTCTCAACGACTACCCTGTGGAGAAATTCTATCGCGATGTGCGGGTCTTCCAGATCTACGACGGCCCGAGCGAGATCCAGAAAATGCTGATCGCCCGCGAGCTGGCGAAGGGGTGACGCCGCGGGTGTTCAGGTGATGAGGAAAGGTCCCTCGCTGCGCTCGGGGTGACAGCCATTTTGTCGGCACGACAGAGATAATGTCATCCCGAGCGCAGCGAGGGACCTCTGATCATGCTCTTCCCGGCAAGCGTCTCGCTCGCCCGGACCTATGAGCGAGCGAGACGCTCGCAGTCCAGAAGACAGTTTGAGTGCTATCTTACGCGGGAGCCGCTGTACCGAATTGGCGCCCCTCCTGACTAGCGGAATTTCGTTGCTCGGTCCGTAGGGAATGCTTAACGTCTGCGACAAGGTCCCAGCGAGGATCGCAGTCCTGTGTACAAGCGGGCATCGCCTTTCAGGGAGGCAGCTATGAAGTCGCACAGCGTTACGCGTCGTCTTCTAGTCCACGGCACTCACGATCTTTCCGCGGCCGAAACCGCGCGCAGAGCGGGCGCACAGACCTAGGCTCCGACCGCCCGGCGCAGCGATCCCCGCTTTCTCGGAGCGGCGGACCACACCAACAGTCGGGCGGCGACGGAAGTCGAGGCTTTCCGCAGAGGGTCAGCGCAGTCGATCGGCCGGTACCGACGGAGGACGTCGCGCGCCGATCGCAATTGCCCACGGCCCTTTCATCGACGTCGTGAATGGGAGGCAGGCAATGACAACAGTACAGGACGTTATCGCACGATCCTTCGGAAGCTCGCCGGACGCCATCGGACGCCGCCGGCTGCTCGCCCTCGCCGCCCTGGGCTTGGCGGCTGCGCCGCAGACCGCGTGGTCAGGAGCGCCGCAGGGCCAGCTCACCTGGGCGGTGCATTTCTCGCTGGCGCCGACCTGGTTCGACCCGGCCGAGACGCCCGGCATGATCACCCCCTTCCTGCTGATGTACGCCCTGCACGACGCCATGGTGAAGCCGATGCCGGACGGCCCCACCACCCCCTGCCTGGCCGAAAAGTGGAAGATGGCGCCGGATGGCTTGGCCTGCGAATTCACCGTCCGCGCCGGCACGAAGTTCCACAACGGCGAGCCGGTGACCGCCGAGGACGTGAAGTTCTCCTACGAGCGCTACCGTGGCACCTCGGCCGGCCTGATGAAGGAGCAGGTGGCGGCGATCGAGACGCCGGACGAGCGCACCGTGCGCTTCGTGCTGAAGAAGCCGTGGCCCGATTTCCTCACGTTCTACAGCTCGGCCACCGGCGCCGGCTGGATCGTCCCGAAGAAGTACGTCCAGCAGGTCGGCGAGGAGGGCTTCAAGAAGGCGCCGGTCGGCGCCGGCCCCTATCGCTTCGTCTCGTTCACGCCCGGCGTAGAGCTGGTCCTCGAGGCGTTCGACGGATATTGGCGCAAGCAACCAACCGTGAAGCGTCTGGTCTTCAAGGTGATCCCGGAAGAGGCTACGCGCCTCGCGGCCCTCAAGCGCGGCGAGGTCGATCTCGCCTACTCGATCCGCGGCGAGCTTGCCGAGGAGCTGACCCGCTCGCCCGGCCTGTCGCTGAAGCCGGTCGTCATCCAAGGCACGTTCTGGCTCTACTTCCCCGACCAGTGGGACCCCAAGTCGCCGTGGCACGACCAGCGCGTGCGTGACGCGGCGCGGCTGGCGATCGACTACAAATCGATCTCCGAAGCGCTGACTCTCGGCCATTCGCCGGTCACCAACAGCATCATCCCCGACAGCTTCGACTTCTACTGGAAGGCGCCAGCCGCGGTGTACGACATGGCCAGAGCCAAGAAGCTCCTGGCGGACGCCGGCCTGCGCAATGGCTTCGATGCCGGCGATTACTACTGCGACGCCACCTACGCCAACCTCGCTGAGGCGGTGATCAACAACCTTCAGGAAGTCGGGATTCGCGCGAAGCTCCGGCCGCTCGAACGCGCCGCTTTCTTCAGCGGCTACGGCGAGAAGAAGCTGAAGAACATCATCCAGGGTTCATCCGGCGCGTTCGGCAATGCGGCGACCCGGCTCGAGGCCTTCGCCGTCAAAGGTGGTGCCTATGTCTATGGCAGCTATCCCGAGATCGAAACCCTGTTTGCCCAACAGGCAGCCGAGCTCGACATGGCCAAGCGCACCGCCCAGCTGCATGGCATCCAGCGATTCCTGCACGAGCGCAGCGTCTACGCACCGATCTGGCAGCTCGCCTTCCTCAATGGCCAGGGCAAGCGCGTCGGCCAATCGGCGCTCGGCCTGATCCGCGGCCATGCCTATTCCGCCCCCTACGAGGACGTGACCATCAAGCAGCCCTGACACGACAGCGCCGGCGGCCTGCACAGCAATCGCCAACAGGGAGTGACCGCATGCTCTCCTCTCGCAGTGACCATCGTTCCCGCGTAACCCGCCCCATCGCCACACGGGCGACCCGCCGAGAGCTGCTCGGTCTCACGGCCCTCGGCGTCCTGGCCGCCGGCACGAAATCCGCCAGCGCCAAGGACAGCCGGCTCGTCTATGCCTCGCACATCTCGCTCGCGCCTACCTGGTTCGATCCGGCGGAAACGCCGGGCATCGTCACCCCCTTCATGCTGCTCTACGCGCTGCATGACGGCATGGTGAAACCGATGCCCGGCAATCCAACCGCGCCGTGCCTGGCGGAATCCTACAGCGCCTCGGCCGACGGGCTGGTCCACACCTTCGTGCTGCGCGCCGGCGCCAGGTTCCACAACGGCGCCCCGGTGACGGCGGAGGACGTGAAGTTCTCCTTCGAGCGCTATCGCGGCAATGCCGCGGGCTTCATCAAGGAGCGTGTGGCAGCGGTGGAAACACCCGATCCGCGGCAGGTGATCTTCCGTCTTCACAAGCCGTGGCCCGACTTCCTCAGCTACTACTCCAGCGTCACCGGCGCGGGCTGGATCGTGCCCAAGAAGTACGTCGAGAGCGTCGGCGAGGACGGTTTCAAGAAAGAGCCGATCGGCGCAGGCCCTTACAAGTTCGTCTCCTTCACCCCCGGCGTCGAGCTGGTGATGGAGGCGTTCGACGGCTACTGGCGCAAGACGCCCACCGTGAAGCGGCTGATCTGGAAGGTGATCCCGGAGGAAACCACGCGGCTGGCGGCGCTGAAGCGCGGCGAGGTCGACCTCGCCTACTCGATCCGCGGCGAGCTCGCCGAGGAATTGCTGCGCACGCCCGGCCTCACCTTGAAGCCGGTGGTGATCAACTCGCCCTTCTGGATCTATTTCGCCGATCAGTGGGATCCGAAATCGCCGTGGCACGACGAGCGGGTACGCCGTGCCGTGACGCTGGCGCTCGACCGCGACGGCATCAACCAGGCGCTCACGTTGGGCCATTCGCTGCTGACCGGCAGCATCGTGCCGAAGGACTACGACTACTACTGGCAGCCGCCGAAGATTCCGCACGATCCGGCGGCCGCCCGGCGCCTGCTGGCGGAAGCCGGCTTGCGCGGCGGCTTCGATGCCGGCGAGTATTTCTGCGACGCTTCCTACGCCAACCTTGGAGAGGCAGCATTGAACAGCCTGGCGGAAATCGGCATCCGCCTGAAGCTGCGCCCGGTCGAGCGCGCCGCCTTCGTCAAGGAATACTCCGAAAAGAAGTACCGCAACCTGATCCAAGGCGGCAGCGGCGCCTTCGGCAATGCGGCCACACGCATGGAGACCTTCGTCGTCAAGGGCGGCGCCTATGTCTATGGCAGCTACCCCGACATCGACGAGCTGTTCGCCCAGCAGGCGGAGGAGACCGATCGCACCAAGCGAGCGGCGGTCCTCCAGCGCATGCAGCAGCTGGTGCACGAACGCACGGTGTACGCGCCGCTCTGGCAGCTCGCTTTCATCAACGGCCAGGGACCGCGCGTCGACGACGCGGCTTTCGGCCTGATCGGCGGACACCCGTACTCGGCGCCTTACGAAGACGTTCGCCTGAAGAACGGCGCCTAACGAAGGCACGCTCCGCCCCCTCAAAGGACAAGGCTATGGCATGAAACAGTTCATCATCCGCCGCATCGGCTACTCGTTGCTGTCGCTGTTCCTGCTGTCGCTCACGATCTTCCTGTTCGTGCGGGTGACCGGCGATCCGATGACCCTGCTGGTCGAACCGGGCGCCCGGCCCGAGGACATCGAGGCCATGCGCCACCAGTTCGGTCTCGATCAGCCGCTGTGGGTGCAGTACTGGCTGTTCGTCACGAGCTTCCTCACCGGCGATCTCGGCCAGTCCTTCTACTATCGTACGCCGGTGCTGGAACTCTACTTCCAGCGCCTGCCCAACTCGCTGGTGCTGGCCGCGGTGGCCATGGTCCTGTCGCTGGCGATCGGCATCCCGAGCGGCATCCTGGCGGCGGTCCGGGTTGGCGGCTTCTGGGACAGCTTCGGCAAGACCTTCGCCCTGCTCGGCCTGTCGCTGCCGCAGTTCTGGGTCGGCCTGGTGCTGATCCTGTTCTTCTCGGTCTATCTCGGCTGGCTGCCGTCGTCGGGCGCCGGCGGCATTGCGCACCTGCTGATGCCCGCCTTCACGCTCGGCTGGTACTTCGCCGCCGCGCACATGCGGCTGACGCGCTCCTCGATGCTCGAGGTGCTGGGCTCGGAATACGTCAAGCTGGCCCGCCTCAAAGGCCTGCCCGAGTCCCTGGTGATCGGCAAGCACGCGCTCAAGAACGCGCTCATTCCGGTGATCACGCTGGCCGGCATCAACCTCGTGGTGATGATCAACGTCGCCGTCGTGGTCGAGACCGTGTTCGCCTGGCCGGGCATCGGTCGCCTGCTCTACGAAGGCATCACCTTCCGCGACTTCCCCGTCGTCCAATGCGTCGTGGTGATCGGCGGCAGCATGATCATCGTGGTCAACCTGCTGGTCGACATCCTCTACGCCATCATCGATCCTCGCATTCGCCTGGAGAGCTGACGACCATGACCGTCACCACGCCTCCCCTCGCCGCCGCTGCTGCGACCGCACCCGCTCGCACTTTCAAGCTGTGGCGCCTCGAGGGTTTTCCTTTGATCCCGGTGCTGATCCTGCTGTTCATCGCCTTTGTCGCGATCTTCGCCGACTTCCTGGCACCCTACGACCCGCAGGTCGGCAGCCTCGCCCGTCGCTTCCGGCCGCCCGCCTGGGAGGCGGGCGGCAGCATGGCGCACCTGCTCGGCACCGACCATGTCGGCCGGGACGTGCTGTCGCGCCTGATCTTCGGCGCCCGCGTGTCGATGGTCGTCGGAATCACGGCCGTGCTGGTCGCCGGCGGCATCGGCACCCTGCTCGGCATCCTGTCGGGCTATCTCGGCGGCTGGGTCGACCAAGTGGTCATGCGCATCGTCGATGCCTGGCTCGCCCTGCCGGCGCTCACCTTCGCGATCTTCCTCGCCGCCATCGTCGGCCCGAGCGAGCTCAACATCATCGTCATCCTGGGCGGCGTCTACTGGACGCGCTACGCCCGCGTCGTGCGCGGCGAGGTGCTGTCGCTGAAACAGCGCGAGTTCGTCCGTCTCGCCGTCGTCGCCGGCGCCTCGAAGCCGCTCATCATGTGGCGCCACATCATGCCCAACGTGATCAACTCGGCCATCGTGCTGGCGACCCTGATGCTGGGCGTGGTGATCGTCACCGAGGCTTCGCTGTCGTTCCTCGGCGTCGGCGTGCCGCCGCCCAAGCCGGCCTGGGGCCTAATGATGGCCGACGGCAAGAAGGGCTTGATGGTCGGCTACTGGTGGCTGACCGTATTCCCCGGCATCTGCATCATGCTGATGGTCCTGTCGGCCAACCTGTTGGGCGACTGGCTGCGCGTGAAGCTCGATCCCCAATTGCGCCAGCTGTGAGCCGCGACATGGCCAACAAGCTCCTGTCGCTGGAAAACCTGTCCGCACACTACGTTTCACAGCAGGGTACGCGTGTGGTGCGTGCTGTCGACGAGGTCACCCTCAGTCTCGATGCCGGCGAGACGCTGGGCATTGTCGGCGAATCGGGCTCGGGCAAGAGCACGCTCGCGCTCACCATCCTGCGTCTGCTGCCGCAGGCCGCCCGCATCGTCGGCGGGCGCATGATGTTCGACGGCGAGAACCTCACCGACAAGTCGGAAGCCGAGATGCGGCACGTGCGCGGCAAGCGCATCGCCATGATCCTGCAGGACCCGATGGCCTCGCTCAATCCGCTGTTCAGCATCGGCGACCAGGTCGGCGAGCCCCTGCGCGTGCACGAGGGCGCCAGCCGCTCCAGCGCCTGGCGGCGCGCCATCGAGCTGATCAAGTCGGTGCGCATCGCCTCGCCGCAGACCCGCGTCGCGCAGTTCCCGCACGAGATGTCGGGCGGCATGCGCCAGCGCATCGTCGGCGCCATCGGCATGTCGTGCGAGCCGCGCCTCCTGATCGCCGACGAGCCGACGACCAGCCTCGACCTCACCATCCAGGCACAGTATCTCGACCTCCTGCGCGAGTTGCAGCGCGCGCACGGGCTGGCGTTGATCTTCATCACCCACAATCTCGGCATCGTCGCCAAGATGTGCGACCAGCTCGCGGTCATGTACGCCGGCCGGGTGGTCGAGCAGGGGCCGGTGTCGCGCGTGTTCTCGCACCCGTTGCACCCCTATACCAGGGCGCTGCTGGGCTCGATCCCGCGCATGACCGAAGCGCGCGAGCAGCTTACCGCGATCGACGGCCAGCCGCCCGATCTCGCCAACCTGCCGGCCGGCTGCTCCTTCGCCGCGCGCTGCCCGGCCGCCTTCGCGCGCTGCCAGGTCGAGGCGCCGCCCGACTTCACCGTCGAGCCCGGCCGCAGCGCCCGCTGCTGGCTGGCCGTGCCGGGGGCGCAGGCCTCGATGGAGCAGACGATCCCGCTTTCCCGGAGTGCCGCGTCATGACCGCCGTGATGGAAGCCAAGGGCCTCAGCAAGCATTTCCAGGCCCGTCGCGGCCTGTTCGGCGGCAGCCGCGGCGTGGTCCGCGCGGTCGACGAGATCTCCTTCGCGATCGCGCCTGGCCACACCCTGGGCGTGGTCGGCGAATCGGGCTGCGGCAAGACCACGACCGCCAAGCTGGTGCTCGGACTCGAGGCGCCGAGCGGCGGCTCGATCCAGTTCGAAGGCCACGACCTCGCGACGCTCGACACGCCGGGCCAGCGGCGTTACCGCAAATCCGTCCAGGCGGTGTTCCAGGATCCGTATGCCTCGCTCAATCCGCGCATGCGGATCAGCGCCATTATCGCCGAGCCACTGGTCACCAACGAGAAGACGGAAGCCGTCGAGGTCCGCCAGCGCGTGCTCGAGCTGCTCGACCTGGTGGGCCTGCCGGAGCGTTCGGCCGATCTCTTCCCGCACGAGTTCTCGGGCGGCCAGCGCCAGCGCATCGCCATCGCCCGATCGCTCGTGCTGTCGCCGCAACTGGTCGTGCTCGACGAGCCGGTGTCGGCGCTCGACGTCTCGATCCGCGCGCAGATCCTCAACCTGTTGCGCAACCTGCAGACGCGGCTCGGCCTTTCCTACCTGTTCATCGCCCACGACCTCGCGGCGGTGGCCCACATGAGCCACGAGATCGTGGTGATGTATCTCGGCAAGATCGTCGAAAGCGGCGAGGCCCGCGCGCTCGCCCTCGAACCGAAGCACCCCTACACCAAGGCCCTGTTCGCCGCTGCCCTGCCGAGCCATCCCGACGAGCGGCGCGACGAGCCGGTGCTGCAGGGCGAGGTGCCGAGCCCGCTGGCGCCGCCGAGCGGCTGCCACTTCCATCCCCGCTGCCCGCACGCCACCGCCCGCTGCGCCCAGGAGGCGCCGCGGCTCAGGGCGGTGGAAGGCAGATTCGTGGCCTGCCATTTGTTTGATTAGGATTTTCCTCCCCAGCGAAGACGCTGGGGAGGGGGTCCTCCTCACTCCTGCGGATAGCGCCACGGCTTGTCGGGCTGGGGCACCGCCTCGTCGATCGTCCAGTGCGGCAGGGCCAAGCCCTCGGTGACGTCGGCATAAACCATGCGCACGCGCGAGCCGATGCCGATCTTGCGCACCTGGTCGGGTGGCGCCAGCCTGCCGTCCGGAGTCACCAGGTTGCCGACGACGCGCAGCGCCTCATGCTCGGTGGGCTTGCCCTTCTGCGCGTCGAGGTCGACCAGCAGGATCAGGTAGGGCGTGTGCTGACGGAAGGCCGGCTGGATGGCGTGATGCACCTCCGTATAGGAATGCACCGTGCCGCGCCCTTCGACCGACATCCATTGCGACTTCGGGCTGGCGCACCATGGGCAGGCGGTGGTCGGCGGATAGCGCAGCAGCCCGCAGGCGCTGCATCTCTGCAAATGGAAATCGTGCGCCGCGCAGTGCTTGAAATAGGCAAGGTTCTCGACGTCGAGGTCATTGATGTCGAGCGGCATGCCGAGATAGGTGGCCTGGATCGCCATGGTCGTTCTCCCTTTCTGCTCGCTCAGTCGTTCCGCATGACCATGGCCGACCCGGTTCCCGGGTTGGCCCAGCCCAGATTGGCCGTCAGCTCGCATTTCTTGACCTGGCGGCAGCCGCCCTCGCGATAGTCGTAGGTGTGCTGGCGCTTGCCGTCGGGCCCAATGGGGCACGAATCGTCGGCGTCGTGGCGCAGCTGGCGCACGTTCTCGATCACCATGTTCTGGCCGTGCGTGTAGCCCTCGCAGAGATGACCGCCGCTCGTGTTGTTGGGCCGCCGGCCACCCAGCCGGATCGTGCCGTCGCTCACATAGGCGCCGCCCTCGCCCTTCTTGCAGAAGCCGTAATCCTCGAGCTGCAGCATGGTGGTGAAGGTGAAAGCATCGTACGAGCCAGTGACGTCGATATCCTCCGGCCCGACGCCCGAGTTCGGCCACAGGATGTTGCGCGCATAATGGCCGGCGACGGTCGAGATCGGGCCGTGCTGGTAGTGCATGTCGGTGCGCGGCTTGTTGCAACGGCCGACGACGCCGCGGATCAGCACCCGGGGATGACGGCAGTCGCGCGCCCGCTCCGCACTGGTCACCACGATTGCCGTGCCATTGTCGGTCTCGACGCAGCAATCGAGCAGGTGCAGCGGCTTGCAGATGATGCGGCTCGATACGACTTCGTCGACGGTGAAGCGCTTCTTGTAGAACGCCTTGGGATTGTTCGAGGCGTGCTCGCTGTGGATCGCCTTGACGGCGGCCACCTGCTCGGGCCGCGTGCCGTAGTCGTACATGTGGCGCATGAAGGTCGGGCTGAACATCTGCCCGGCGCTCTGCCAGCCATAGGCGCGGCCGTGCAGGGCGTCACCGGAGACCGGCGCCGCCGAGCGCGCGCCGGTGCCGCCGATGCGCACCTGGGAGAAGCCGTTCATGGCGCGGAAGATCGCCACCGCCTTGCACATGCCGGCTTCCATCAGGCCGATCGCCATGCCGATCAGCGCCTCGGTCGACGAGCCGCCACCAAAAACGTCCATGTAGAAATTCGGCCGGATACCGAGGTCACCGGCAATGAACGTCGAGAAGGTCGAATCGCCCGACTGGTAGGACAGCATGCCGTCGATGTCGGACGGCTTCAGCCCGGCATCCTCAATGGCGTTGCGCACCGCCCAGGTCCCGAGCGCGCGCGTCGTGATGCCCGAGCCGCGCGTGTAAGTCGTCTCGCCGACGCCGACGATGGCGTACTTGTCGCGCAGGTATTTCGGGCTCGTGGTATCGGTCTCGGCCGGCATCGCCATGGCGTCTCCCCTTCGTGCATTCCGAACGGAGCCTATGATGGATACAGCCTGCTGTCAGGTCATGGGCTTGATGGCGGCGCCGTTCGCCCTGCAAACGGCTTGATCCTCCTCCCCAGCTTCGCTGGGGAGGAGAATGAAGCGCTTCGCTGTGGTACGACGGCGTCACGATCGAAGGGAAAGCATGTTCGACGGCAATCGCGTCACGGCGCACACACGCTCGCGCTATCCGATCTTCCAGTCGCCGATGACCTGGATCGCCCGGGCACCGCTGGTGACCGCCGTGTCGCAAGCCGGCGCGATGGGCCTGCTGGAGAACTCGATCCGCGACCTCGCCGTCACCAGGCGCGAATTCGCCGCCATTCGCGCCGCTACCAACCAGCCGTTCGGCGTCAACCTGCCGATCCGCTACCTGCAAATGGATCCCAAGGAGGAGAAGGCCATCATCGACTGGCTGCTCGGCCAGGGCATCCACTTCGCCACCACATCAGCGGGTGATCCGACGCGCTACACCCGTCTTCTCAAGGATGCCGGCGTCACGGTCTATCACGCGACGGCGACGCTGCGCGGCGCCGTCAAGGCAGTCGATGCTGGCGTCGACGGGTTGATCGTCGAGGGCGCCGAAAGCGCCGGCATCCGCAATCCCGAGGAAGTCCACACCTTCGCCCTGCTGCAAGCCGTACGCGAGAAGGTCGACGTGCCGATCGTCGCCGCCGGAGGTATCGTCGATGGGCGTGGCATGGCAGCGGCGTTCGCGCTCGGCGCCGAGGGTGTCACCATGGGAACGCGCTTCGTCGCTTCGTTCGAGAGCCCCGTCCACCTCAACTACAAGAACGCCATCGTCTCCGCGCCGATCACCGGCACGATCATGACCGACAATCCGCCGCGCGCCCGCTCGCGCGGCTTGCGCACGCCCTATTCGGTCGAGGTCAGTGAAGGCAAGCGCGAGCGCCTGCCACGCAACGCCACGCTCGACATGCTTTACCTCCAAGGTGATGTCGACAACACCTCGGGCGCCGCCGGCGAAAGTGCAGGATTGGTGCACGAGATCAAGTCGGTCCAGCAGATCGTCGATGACACGATCGCGAGCTTCTGGCGGGAGATCGACCGCCTGGCCGGGCTCCGTCCACGCTGAAAGCGCGTATTGCATTTGCGAATGCAACAAAGGCGAGATCGTGTCCTTTGTGAATCCAAGCTATGCGCAGGCGCAGATTGAACAGCGAGCGCCAGGGCTCTTATAGGAGTCAGCCAACGTACGAAGCGTTCGTACGACGGCCATCGGGATCCACTTCCCGATCCACTATCCGTCACTCTGAACTGCTGTGCTCTCTTGCAAGGAGTAAGGGCTATGTCTGTCGCTCAAGCTTCTGCCGTCAAGACCACGCGCGCCTTCGCGGTACGGCCCGGCGAGGTGTTCAGAAGATAGATCGTCGCGGCCGCGACGATGTCCCGTCGGCCGCTGGTGGGATTGCTTTACAATCCCACCGTTCCCATCGTGCTCGACGCCATCGGCGAGCGTGTCGACTTCATCGAGGTCGTCCCGGATCGCCTGTGGCACGATTTCGGCGTCAATGCGCGTCATCGGTTCCGCCGTTCCTTGTCCGCGGTCGAGGAATTGCGCCGCTACGCACAAGGCCGTCCCCTTGTCGGCCATGGCATAGGCTTGTCACTGTCCAGCGAGACGCCGCTCGACGAACGGCTGCTCGATGAAGTCCTGGCCTCGCATCGAACGTTGAGATATCGCTGGTACAGCGAGCATCTCGAGGTGCTCCTGAAGTCGGACCGAAGCGCGCCGGAGACCCATGCGGGCATCGCGCTGCCGGTTGTGCTCGACGACGACTTGCTGGAGCTGGTCGGAGGCAAGGTGCGGCGTCTCGGGGAGGCGCTGGGCACACGGATTCTCCTGGAGAACAGCACGATGCTGCCCACCGCGCTCGACCAGGACATGAGCGAACCGGAGTTCTTCAACCGGCTCCATCGCCAGACCGGCTGCGGGATGCTGCTCGATCTGCACAACCTCCATGCCAGCACACGCAATCTCGGCGTTTCCGCCGATGAATATCTTGCCGAGCTCGACCCCGATCTCGTCGTCGAGATCCATCTCGCCGGCGCCGATCGCACGTTCGAGCTCCCTGCCGATTCACTGTCTCGTCCGATGCTGGACGAAGCCTGGCAGTGGGCCAACACGTGGGCCCCGCGGTTTCACAACCTCGCGGCGATCACGTACGAGTATCGCGAATCGCATCACCGCCGGCACGGCCTGGGCGGCATCGGCCGCGAGCTGGAGCTGATGCGCGACCTGGCCGCCGGGATCGGCGAATCGCGCGCCTCGGAGATGATCTGAACTGAGTCAAGAATGATCGCGCGGGATGGTGCAGTCCCACGATCGGCGGCAGACCTCGTCCGGCCCTTCGAGGGCGCGCAGGGAGGCCTGAAGCAGGAATGCCTCCCGCGTGCACGAAAGCCGCATGGAGGTTTCGACGCGGACCTGCCAGTCGTCGCGGGCGAGCGTCTGGGACCGCTGCATCTCGGCGACGGCGCTCAGCGGATCGTCGTCCGAGATGTCGAACTTGAATCGGCCTTCGGTTCCCAGCTCGAGACCGACCCGCTCGATCCGCACGACGCCCGGGCCGACGGCGGTCGGCCGCTCGGGCGTTGCGGTCTCCGGCTCCGGCAGCGACGACAGGGATGCGTCCACGCCCTCGGCCGGGCGCTGCGGCAGGTCGAGCGCGCCCGCCAACACGGTCACTGTCGACGCCTCCGGGCTGGGCCAGATCATCGGCCAGTAGGCCGTCGACAGCGCAAGCCGGATCCTGTGGCCGGCCGGAAACGTTGCGCCGGCGTCGTTGAGCTGGACGCGCACGCGGTAACGTTCGCCCGGCACCAGCGGCGCAGGCGACTCGTGCCCGTCGCGGTGCGTGAGGTTGAGGATGCCGAAGCTCACCCGCAGTGATTCGCCCGAGGGAAGGACATCGCATAGCCGAACCACGAGGTTGGCGACCGGCCGGTCGGCCATGAGCTCGAGCGTGACCACGGGCGCGCCCAGGATCTCGAATATCTCGGCGAGCGGCTCGGTCTCGAAGACCAGCGAGCGCGAATCGTCCTCGCGCTGGTCATCCGCCTGGTCGGCGGCGCGGCCGAACGGACACCAGTTTCCGGCATGCTTGCCGACCGTTTGCGACGAGCAGATATCGCGTGAAGTCAGCGGTGCGCGCTCGGACCGGAGGAGACCATCGTCGCAGAGATGCAGCCGCAAGGGCTTGCGATTCACCGGTGGCCAGATCGACTCTCCTACCCAGCGGCCGGGGAGTGTCTCGTGATAGGTTGCCGGCTTGACGCTGTCGGTCATCCAGGCGCGCAGCATGGGCTCGGCCATGACGCCGGTGTCGATGCCCTTCAGCCAATGATCCCACCAGCGCAGCATCTCCTGCAGGAAGCCGATCTGCGGGCCGGGCATGGCGAAATGGGGGTAGGCATGCGCCCATGGCCCGATCAGCCCCTTGCGCGGCACCGAGAGATTCTTCAAAAGGCGCGTGATGGCATTGGTATAGCCGTCGGTCCAGCCGCCAACCGCATAGACCGGACACTGGATCGCCTGGAAATCCTCGCACACCGAGCCGTGGCGCCAATACGAATCGCGGCGCTGATGGCGGGTCCACGGCTCGAGGAAAAGCGGCACGTTCTCGAGGCGCTGCAACCACATCTCCCGCCAGCGGGCGCCGACAAGTGCCGGATCGGGCGGCAGGCACATCGCCCCGAAGAAGAACGAGGCCCAGCCGAAGCCAGCCGTCAGCTTGGCCCCACCCATGTAGTGCACGTCGTCGGCGTAGCGATCGTCGGTCGAGCAGATCGTCACGATCGCCTTCAGCGCCGGCGGCCGGCGCGCCGCGACCTGCAGGCCGTTGAAGCCGCCCCATGAGATTCCCATCATGCCGACCGCGCCGCTGCACCACGGCTGCCCAGCCAGCCAGGCAATGATCTCCAGCGCATCATCCTGTTCCTGCGGGGCGTACTCGTCGGTCAGCAGCCCATCCGAGTCGCCGCTGCCGCGGATATCGACCCGCACGCCGGCATAGCCGTGACCGGCCAGGTACGGATGGGTGAGCGAATCACGCTCATAGGTTCCATCGCGCTTGCGATAGGGCAGATACTCCAGGATCGCCGGGACCGGATGCAGCTCGGCATCCTCGGGAAGCCAGATGCGGGCGGCGAGCTTCGTGCCATCGCGCAACGGGATCAGCGTGTGCTCGATGACACGTACGGGGCGGGGGAACTCGGTGACGATCACCATCAGGACGTCAGCCCGGTCAGATCCAGGCTGAGCGCGCGCAACTTGCGCCGCGCCTCGGCGTCGTAGGCCTGGCCGTTGGCGCGTGCCTCGCGCAACACATTGAAGTAGAGCCCGCTGCGGCCCGCCAGCGCGGGCGATGTGGCGAGTTGGAGGATCGCTTCGGCGCCGTCCTCGACCCGGCTCATCGGCGACACGCCGGCCTGACGAACCATGGTCGTGTTCATGTAGGTCGAGGGATGGAGGGCGTTCACGATCACTCCCGACCCCTCGAGCTCCGCGGCGAGGTCGACGGTGAACAGGATCTGCGCGAGCTTGCTCTGGCAGTAGGCTGCGACGCCGCTATACTGCCGCGTCAGCATGACATCGGAGAAGTCGATCGCCTGCTGGCCGGCGGAGGAGACATTGACGATGCGGGCCGGCGTACTCGCCTTGAGCAGCGGCAGCAGCAGATGGGTGAGCAGGAAGCCTGCCAGGTAGTTCACAGCGAAGCGCAGTTCGTGGCCCTCGGCGCTGGTCTTGCGACCGGGGGCATTGCCGGCGCTGCCGATCCCGGCATTGTTGATCAGCAGGTCGAGGCGATCGGTCGTCGCCCGGACCGCCTCGGCGAGGCGTCGGACCTCGGCCAACGATGCGAGGTCAGCGGCAAGAAAGGTAGCCCCGCCCTGCTCGATCTCGCGCACAAGGGCCTCGCCCCTTGCGCGATCACGGCCATGCACCAGCACGCGCCAGCCATCCGTGCCCAGTGCGCGCGCCACGACGCGCCCGACTCCGTCGGTCGCGCCGGTGATCAGCGCGGTCCGTCCCCTGCTCTCGGCCATGCCAACGTCCTCCTGGCCAATCCGCGTTTCCAATCCCGCCAGTCAACCCTGGCCAGCCGGCTCATGCCAAATGCAATCCTTCTGCACTTTTTCCAACATTCCCACCGCTGGTGTGTATAGTCTTCCTGCCTATCCTAGTTCTTGATTGGTGCCATGACCGCATTCGACTTCGTTGCTGTGGGACAGCCGGTTCGATGATCACCCGCAGAGGCGCGATAGGCGGCATGCTCGCCTTGACTGCGCCCGGCCTCGCGGCGTGCGGCAGTGCCTCGCGTGGGCCTGTCCCCAAGGTCGAGACGTCAGCTTCGCATCCTGGCGTGCCCGGCCTCGATGCGGTGATCGATATAAGCCACAACGTGTCGGTCACGGACTTCAACGCGGTGCGTCGCAGCGGGATTCTCGCCGTCCTCCACAAGGTGAGCGAGGGCGGCGACTGGTTCGATCCCTCGTACGCCACGCGCAAGCGTCAGGCCGAGGCGGCCGGCCTCTTGTGGGGCGGCTATCATTTCGGCACCCGGCAGTATTCCGGGGTCGAGCAGGCCAGAGCCTTCCTGTCGGCGGCCCAGCCTGGGCCAGCCACCTTGCTGGCGCTCGATGTCGAGCCCAACGAACGCAACCCGCGCAACTCGATGACGGTCAGCCACGCCGAGGCGTTCGTCCAGACGGTCTTCCAGGCGACCGGGCGGATGCCGCTGGTCTACACCCATCCCCGCTGGGCAAACGGAGACAAGTACGGCCGCGCCGGCCTGCGGCTGAATCCGCCGATCGGCCCGCAATCCCTCCTTGCGCGCTGCGATCTCTGGGTCGCCGACTATCGCGAGGAGCCCGAAGTGCCGTACGCCTGGGCAAACAAGGGCTGGCGCCTCTGGCAGTATGTCGCCGACGAGACCGACGCCGACGCCGCCTACGGCACCGTGCCGCGCGCGGTCGCCGGAGTAGGCCACTGCGACCGCAACCTGTTCAACGGCAATGCGAACGCGCTCTACCGCTATTGGGGCGCCAAGGCCTGACAGCCGCGTCGTCGCCGTCACGCCGCGCTGTCAGCTCTCGCCGATAGCCGCGATGATCTTGGCCGAGCTCGTCACCCAGCCGAAGATGCCGCCCTGGGCCTTGATCATCTTGAGCCCCATTTCCTGGAATTCGGGAAAGTACGAGCCGACGCAATCCTCGGCGACCAGGCAGTCGTAACCGCGGTCGTTGGCTTCGCGCACCGTGGTGTTGACGCAGACCTCGGTCGTGACGCCGGTCACGACGAGCTGGCTGATGCCGCGGTTCTGCAGGATCGACTGGATGTCGGTGGCGTAAAAGGCGCCCTTGCCTGGCTTGTCGATCACCGGTTCGCCCTGTTCCGGATGGAGCTCGGGGATGATGTCGTGACCCGCCTCGCCGCGCACCAGGATGCGCCCCATCGGGCCACTGTCGCCGATCGTCGTCTCGCCGCGCCCGCGCAGCTTCTTGGATGGCGGCAGATCGGTCAGGTCGGGCCGATGGCCTTCGCGCGTGTGGATCACCATTAGGCCGGCGGCCCGCCAGGCAGCCAGCAGGCGACGGTTGGGCTCGATCGTACGACGCAGCTGCGACACGTCGTTGCCCAGCATCTCGCCAAAGCCGCCCGGCTCGAGAAAGTCGCGCTGCATGTCGATGATCACGAGCGCGCAGCGCGCCGGCACAAGCTCGAAGGCGTAGGGTTCCGCGTTGACGAACGACACCTTGTCCTGCACCGCAGGCTCCTCCAGCCTTGGCCGCTGCTGTCGGTTACCGTGCAAGCGCTGTGCCAAGCTAGTCCAACGTGACACGGTAGCGACTGATCGCAAGCGCCGAAACGATGAACAGCATCAGCACCAGAGCGGCGAGCTCGACGGCAACGTCGGAAGCGCCGGCGCCCTTCAGCATGACGCCGCGCACGATGCGCATGAAATGCGTCGCCGGCAACGCCTCGCCCAGCCACTGCGCCCATTGCGGCATGCCGCGGAAAGGAAACATGAAACCCGACAGCAGGATCGAAGGCAGCAGCACGAAGACCGACGCCTGCATCGCCTGCAGCTGGTTCTGGCTCACCGTCGAGATGGTGAAGCCGATCGCAAGGTTCACGGTGATGAACAGGGCCGTGCCGAGACCAAGCAGGCCCGGATCGCCTTCGATCGCAACATCGAAAAGCATGCGAGAAACCGCCAAGATGACGATCACCTGGACCGAGCCGATGGCGACATAGGGCAGGATCTTGCCGATCATGACCTCGATCGGCCGGACCGGCGTGGCGAGCAGGTTCTCCATCGTGCCGCGTTCGCGTTCGCGGGTCACGGCAAGCGCCGTCATCATCACCATGGTCATGGTCAGGATGACCGCCAGCAGGCCGGGCACGATGTTGAGCCGCGCCTTGCCCTCCGGGTTGTAGCGCCGCTGGATGACGAGCTCGACGCCGCCCGGCTTGCTCCGCAGGCCGGCCAGGGGGCCGACCAGGTCGCGGGCGAGCGCCTGATCGAGGGCCGGCTGCACCGCTGCCAGCGGATTGGCCGCGGCCAGGGGATCGGTCGCATCAGCGTCGATCAGGATCTGCGCGCGCTCGCCGCGCACCAGGCGGCGCGTGAAGTCGGACGGAATGGTGACGACGAACTGCACCTCGCCGGCCTGGAGGAGCTGGCTCGCCTCGGCCTGCGAGGCCGGCCGGCGGGTGACGGTCATGTAGCCTGTGCTCTGCAATGCCGCGACCACCGTGCGCGTGACCGCGCTGTCGTCGGCCGCTATGATGGCAGTCGGCAGATGATGCGGATCGGTGTCGATGGCGTAGCCGAACAGCAGCAGCTGCATGATCGGCACGCCGAACATCATGGCGAAGGTCAGCCGGTCGCGCCGCAGCTGCTGCACCTCCTTGACGATGATGGCGATGAGACGCCGCCAGAAGGTGCCGGTCATGGCTTTTCTCCTTCCTCCCCAGCTTCGCCGGGGAGGTGTCGCCGTCTTATGGCGACGGAGGGGTCATGAAGCCGCGAGCGCGTCACTCCTGTGGCGCCTTCTTCGCTTGCACACGTGAAGATGCGCCACGGAGCGGCGCGCTCCCGGCGCATGACACCTCCGCAGCGAAGCCGGGGAGAAGAAGCGAACCCGCTCGTCACGACGTCACCGCATTGTCAGTCGCCTGGCCCATCAGGTGAATGAAGACATCCTCGAGAGTGGGTTTGGCTTCGGTCCAGACGAGATCCCTAGAACGGAAAGACGCGATGGCGGCGAGCAGCGCGTCGCGCTCGGGTCCGGAGACGTGCAACGTGGTGCCGAAGGCGGCGGCGGCCGTCACGCCCGGCACGTCGCGCAGTTCGTGCGCCAAGCGGTCGGCGCCTGGACCGGTGGCGATGAGCGAGCTGAGGCCGGACGCGGCGATCACGTCCTCGGCGGTGCCGCGCGCCATCAGCTGGCCGTAGGCGATGTAGGCGATCTCGTGACAGCGCTCGGCCTCGTCCATGTAGTGCGTCGACACGAGCACCGTGATGCCCTGTGCGGCATAGGCATGGATCTCGTCCCAGAAGGCACGCCGCGCCTTGGGATCGACGCCGGCGGTGGGCTCGTCGAGCAACAGGAGCTTGGGCTCGTGCAGCACGCAGGCGGCAAGCGCAAGCCGCTGCTTCCAGCCGCCGGACAGCGAGCCGGCGAGTTGGCGCTGGCGGGTCGCCAGGCCGAGCTGCTCGAGCGATCGGTCGACGCGCTCGCCGAGCCGGTCGAGGCCGTAGACGCGGCCGACGAACTCGAGGTTCTCGCGGATGGTGAGATCCTCGTAGAGGCCGAATCGCTGGGTCATGTAGCCGGCCTGGCGCTTGATGGCGTCGCGCTCGCGCACGAGGTCGTGGCCGAGGCAGGTGCCGCCGCCGCCGTCGGGCGTCAGCAGGCCGCAGATCATGCGCAGCGTCGTCGTCTTGCCCGAGCCGTTGGGGCCGAGGAAGCCGCAGATGCGGCCCTGCTCGATCTGCAGGTTGACCCGATCGACCACGGTGCGCGGTCCGAAGCGCTTGACCAGGTCGTGGACATCGATGGCGAGCGGCATGGCTCCCTCACTTGGCCAGCGGCGCAACGCTCACCGGCAGGCCGGGCGGCAGCGCCGTCGTCGGCGCATCGGGCCGCGCCTCGACCAGGAACACGAGCTTGGTGCGCGCACTTTGCGAGTAGATCACCGGCGGGGTGAACTCGGCGCGCGGCGAGATGTAGATGATGCTGGCCGTGAGGCCGGGCGGGCAGGTATCGCAGGCGAAGCTCACCGTGTCGCCAGGCTTCGCCTTGGCGATGTCCTCCTCCGGCACGAAGAAGCGCAGCTTGACCCGTTGCGGCGGCAGCAACGACAGGACGGCCGTGCCGGCCGGCACCCATTCACCGACATTGAAAAAAGTGTTCTCGACCAGCGCATCCTCCGGCGCGACCGGCATCAGATCCTCGAGCTTCTTTCGTGCCTGGTCGAGGTTGGCCTCGCCCTGCACCACCAACGCCCTGGCCGCATCGATCTCGTCCGGACGGGCGGCGAGATTGGCGACTCTTTCCTGCGCCGCAAGCGAGGCCAGTCGCGAGCGCAACTGGCGCGCCTGCGATTCCGACTGCTCGTAGGCCTGGCGTGTGCCATAGCCGCGCGCCACCAGGTCGGATTGGCGCTTGAGCTCGGTCTCGGCCATGACCAGCGCCGCCTCGGTCTCGCGCTGCTGGCTGCGAATCACGTCGAGCTCCTCTTGCCGCTTGCCAGTCAGCAGATTCTCGTAGCGCGCCTTGGCTTCGGCGAGGGCGGCCTCGCTGCGTGCCACCTCGGCCTTGGCGACGACCGGGTCGATGACGAACAGCCGATCGCCCTTCTTCACCCGGTCGCCGCGATTGACCGGCCGTTCGATCAGGCGACCGGCGCTCGGCGGGGCGATCAGGCTCGTTTCGCCTTCGACGTAGCCCAGGTATCGATTGTCATCGGGCGACAGGCCGAGCAGCGGCTCCCACTGATCGCGCGTCACGTAGGCCGTGCCGGCCAGCAGCACGACCATCATCGCGACGATCGCCCGGACGGGTGGACGTTTCATGACGGCCCCTCCGGCGCCGGCCGCAAGGCATGCAGCATCAGGTCGGCGTGATGGCGCGCGAGGCCGCGCACGTCGAGCTTCTCGCCGCCGATCGGCTCGAACACGGTCTTCCACACCATTCCGAGCAGCATCGGCGCAACCAGCGACCGGACCGTGAGTCCTGGGTCGACCCGGCGGAACTCGCCGCTGGCCACGCCACGCGCGATCAGGCCTTCGAACAGGGGAACGCCGCGGCCGATCACCTCCTTCAGGTAGAAGCGGCCGATCTCGGGAAAGGCGCGCGACTCGGCGATCACCAGCTTGGCGATCGAGGCCATCGGCGTCTCCTCGACGCGGCTGGCCATGAAGTCGAGGATGGCGGGGATCAAGGCCGCCACCGGCCCGCGATGGGCCTTCGCCAGGGTTTCGACCGTGCCGATGTTGGCGCTGACGGTCTGCCGGATGACGCCCTGCAGCAGGGCGGTCTTGTCGTCGAAGTAGAGATAGATCGCAGCTTTGCTGAGCCCCGCCCGCTCGGCGACGTCGTCGAGCCGGGTGGCGGCAAATCCCTTCTCCACGAACAGCGCCAACGCGGCGCTCAGGATCTCTCCTGGCCGTTCGGCAGGCGCGCGACGCTGCTTGGCGGCTCGCTTCATCGTTATTACTTACCGGTTAGTAAGTATTTGGTCAAGCTAGCAAGAAGCGTGCAAAAAGAACCTTGGAAAGGCGGGCTAGGGCCCGTTCCGCATCTACGACGCCTTGTACTCGGCCAGCCGCAGGTTCTTCATGATCGCGCCTCAGCTCATGGCGAACGTCGGCACGCACTCGGCCTCGCCGGGGGCGAACGCCAGCGCCTCCCAGAAGCCGGCCTCCTCCAGCAGGCCGCGCAGGCCCTGGCGATCGGCCTCGGGCAGGTCGGCGAACATCTGCTTAAGCCACAGCCAGCACCTGGCCACATCGGAGCGGGCGATGCCGGTCAGGCGGACGCCGTCGATCTCGTAGCTCGTCATCTGCTCGCCGCGGGCGACGGCCTGGCTGACGGCGAGCATCAGCGGCAGCAGGGTCCTGCCCGCCAGCTTGACCAGGCCGCGCACCGTCTCACTGCTCGCCGGCGCAGCGGACCAGTCGCCGTCATGGCCCGACAGGTCGTCGCTGTACTGGGTCCACTGGAACAACCTGACGGCGCGTTCGCGAAGGATCCTGGACGGCGTCGGGTCGATGACGAACTGCGAGAACATGCCATGGAGGCCGAAATCGGCGATCGACGGCCGCTCGCCGAACAGGAACAGGCTCCGGGACAGGCCGGTCTCGAGGATGTCCAGCAGCGTCTCGTATTGGCTGACGAACATCGGCATCGCCGCCGGGTTGGCGGCGCCCAGGATCATGCGCAGCCGGCGTTGGCGCGCCACAAAGCGCTCGATGCCGGCCGACAGGTCCGCCTCGGAGATGGCGCCGAGCCAGCCCTGCATCTGGCGGCGGGCGCAGAAATCGACGTCCTCGTCCGAGGTCCAGCGGAAGGCCAGCAGCGGGATGGGAAGCCACTCATCGGCGAAATCTTCGATCAGGCGCGCAAGGAAGCGGCGGGCCGGCGTGGGCGGGATGACGGAACGTTCGCCGGGATAGCGCGTCTCGAGTTCATGGATGATCGGCGTCGAATCACACCACGACGTGCCGTCCGGGAACTGCACGATCGGAAACATCGGCTTGCCCAGCGGCCGCAGCTTCTCGGTCTGCGCCGTGCCGTCGAAACCGCCGAGCACGATCACCCAGTCGTGCGGAATGCGCCGGTAGCGCATCACCGCCCGCATCTTGTGCGAGTACGGCGACCCCGGCCCGCCGAAGATGCGATAGCGGTCGTGCGTCTGTGTCGCCATGGCTGGTCTCCGGGGCATCAATCGAGGTCACGCTCCTCTCGCTTGGCGGACAGGGCGTTGGCAAGGGCACTTTCTCATTCTCCTCCCCAGCTCCGCTGGGGAGGAGAATGAGAACATGAGCAGGACAACTCTCTCACATCAGGAACACGCCCTTGCCGTCCGCCTGCTTGTCGAACAGCGTGTAGGCCTGTTCGGCCTGGTCGAGCGACCAGCGATGCGTGAACAGCCGATCGACATCGACCTTGCGCTCGACGCAGAACTCGGCGCAGTCGGCCTGGATGACGGTCGAGAAGGTCCATGACGCGATCAAGGTCAGCTGGCGCCGCAGCAGTTGCGGGCTGACATCGATCGTCACCTCGCCGCCTTCGCCGACGAAGCACATGGTTCCCCACACCTTGGTGCTGCGGATGGCGGCGAGACGCGCCTCCTTGCTGCTCGAGGTGTCGAGCGTCAGGTCGGCAAACTTGCCATGGGTCAGGTCCTTGATCGCCTGCACCGGGTCGTTAGAGCCCGGATTGACCGCGTCGTCGGCGCCGAACTCGCGGGCGCGCGCGAGACGCTGCGGGTTGACGTCGAGCGCGATGACGCGCGCGCCCATCGCCTTGGCGAACTGGGTGGCGGCAAGCCCAACCGGCCCCTGTCCGAAGATCGCGAGCGTGTCGCGGCCCGACAGGTTCATGCGCCGGAGCGCGCCATAGGCGGTGCCCGAGCCGCAGGAGATCGCCGCACCGGCGCTGAAGCTCAGCGCGTCGTGCAGGCGCACCATCGTGTTGGCCGGCACCTTCAGGTACTTGGCATGACCGCCGTGGGCGTTGTTGCCGTAGACCTTGATCGGCACCTCTTGACACAGCTGCTGCCAACCCGAGCGACAATGGCTGCACTGCGCGCAGCCCTGGTAGTGGTGCACCATCATGCGATCACCGACCCGCGCCTCGGCCACCGACACGCCCGGACCGACCGCGACCACGACACCGCATGGCTCGTGGCCGGCGATCACCGGCTCGGCACTCGCCGGCACGCCCGAGGCCGGCCGGGCGCCTCCCTTGGGCCGGCGATACTGGTGCAGGTCGGAGCCGCACATGCCGGAGGCCTTCATCTCCAGCACGACCTCGCCCGGGCCCGGCGTCGGGTCCGCAAACGACATGATCTCGACGGTCCGATCGCCGGTGAACACTACGCCCTGCATGGTTCCTCCTCCTTCACCTGTCGTGATGCCGCGCCCGGTCAGCGTGGAGCCGGATCATGGGCCCTCCTCGCGCGCCACTATCCATGGCGCCCGGATGATCGGCAACCAGCCGCCCGTCGGAGGAGCTGGCATTCTTCTTGCGTGACAAACGGCATGGCATTCCTGGCTGATACTGGCGTGCCGCGCCCCTCCACGCTGTCGCGCCTTACCCTGCGTGTCGAGCGAGCCGAATGGCTGATCGTTGCCGTCTACGGATTGGCGCTTGCCGTCATTCTCGCCATCACCGGCTCGCTGGCCGACAGCAGACCGGCTGCAGCGACCGGCACCGCCGTCTGCCATCAGCGCGTAATCACGCTGGCGCCGGGGTTATTCCTGCTGCCGATCCACTGATCGCGTCATCGCTGCGGCAGATCGCATGCAGAAGAAAGGTCTCTCGCGACGCTCGGGATGACACCGGGGATGTTGCCCCAACGACGATGTCATCCCGAGCGCAGCGAGAGACCTTTCGACTTCACTACGGTCAGAACTCCAGCAAATTATCGCGCAGGTGCTTGTGGGCGTAGGCCTTGCGGGTGACGCCGCGGCACTGCAGCTCGGGCACCAGGCCTTCGCACACTTCCATGATGTAACGGCGGTCGAAGTAGCTGTTGAAGATCAGGAAGCCGTCGCCGCCGACTTCCTCCATGAGCTCCTGCATCAGGCCGGCGACATGATCGCTCGTGCCGGTGAAGTCGATGCCATCCTTGCGCGCGTAGCTGCGGACCAGCGTGCGCGGCGTCTTGCCGATCCACTTGGCCAGCGCCGACTGGTGACCGTTGGTCGTGAGCTCGAGCGGCAGCGGCTGATCGAGATCGAACCTGGCGAAGTCGATACCGGTCAGACGCGACATGCTCGAGAGCTGCATGTCGATGTGCTCGAGTGCCTGCGCCTCCTCGAGGCGCTGCCGCTCGCGCGCCGCCTCCATGGTGGTATCGATGATCGGATGGGCGAGGAACAGCACCTTGATGTCGTCGGGGTTGCGGCCGAACGCGGCCGCCTGGCCCCGGATCTCCTCGCGGTAGGCCTTCATGGTCTCGACGCTGCCGCCGCCCTCGGTGATGATCGTGTCGGCCCAGCGCGCCGCGAATTTCTTGCCGCGTGGCGAGCCGCCGGCCTGGCAGATCGGCACGCGGCCCTGCGGCGAGCGGGGCGCGTTGATCGGGCCGCGGCACTTGAAGTACTTGCCCTCGTGGTTGACCGCATGGACCTTGCTGCCGTCGGCGAAGATCTGGTTCTCACGATCGAGCACGACGGCATCGGGCTCCCACGCCTCCCATAGCCTGGTCACCAGGTCGGCGAACTCGTCGGCGACGTCGTAGCGCTCGTCATGCGGCCGGTGCTTCTCGTGGCCGTAATTCTGCGCCGCGCCGTCGTTGCTGCCGGTGACGCAATTCCAGCCGATCCGGCCCTCGGTCACGTGATCGAGCGTGTTGACCAGCCGCGCCATCAGGTACGGCGGGTACTCGCTGACCGACAGGGTCGGCACCAGGCCGAGATGCGTCGTCGCCTGAGCGAGGTAGGGCACGAGCACCGCCGGATCGAGCTTGGGCGTGCTGGCGGCATACTTGAGATACGTGTCGTGCGTGCCCTTGTAGGTGTAGGGCACATTCGACGAATCCTCGATGATGACGTAATCGAAGCAGGCCCGGTCCATGGCGCGTGCCAGGTCGACGAACAAGTCGGGCATCATCCAGCGCGACACGTCGCTGCCCGGCCAATCCGACCGCCAAGTCTTTGGCCCGTAGCCCTGCGACAGAAACCAGGCGAGATGGAAGTGACGCTTGCCCATGGATATCGACTCGTCGTTGGACCCTCAGTCATCCTCTTCCGGACGGCGAGCGTCTCGCGCGCTCATGGAATCATGAGCGCGCGAGGCGCGCGAGACGCTCGCCGTCCGGAGGACCATGAAGTCTCTATCAAATACCGTTTCAACCCCAGCGCGTCGACATCACCCGCGGCCGTAGTCGGCCGCGGCCCTGGCCGCACTCACCTTGCCGTTGGCGAGGTCGAGTGCGAGTGCATCGGCATCGCGCGCCGCCGGCGCGCCATTACCGCCGCCACCAGCCGTCTCGATCACGATACGATCGCCGCGCTGCAAGCGGGTCATCCCCTTCGAGGGGATGACCTCTTCCGTGCCATCGGCCCGCCGGATGACGGCATCCGCCTTGGCGCCGTCGCCGCCGCCCTGTGCACCCCGCGGTGCATGGAAATGCCGCTCGCCGCGATAGGTGAAGGAAACCTCGCCGTCGAGTATCTCATATTCCTTGACCACGCCGAGACCGCCGCGCTGGCGGCCGGCGCCGCCGGAATCCTGGCGCAGCGCCACGCGATGGACGCGGACCGGCGCCTCCATCTCCATCGCCTCGACCGGCAGGTTCATGCAGTTGGTGACGTCGGTCTCGATGACGTCGACGCCGTCGGACCGCACGCCCGCGCCGCTGCCGCCAGCGATCAATTCCCCGGTGACGAACGGCGCGCCGCCAGCATGCCGGCCGCCGAACGCCAGGACCACCAGCTCGCCCGAGCTGTCGGCCGGCACGCGCTCGGGCAGCACCTCCTTGAGGGCACCGAGGATGCAGCCGGTGATGCGCTTGATGGTGGCCGTCCGGGCATTGACCGGCGCCGGCTCGGACGGATTGACGATGCTGCCCTTGGGCAGCTCGAGCGTGATGGGGCGGAAGCAGCCGGCATTGGTCGGGATCGTCGGATCGGTGACGGCCCGCACGGCATAGCAGGCCGCGGCAAGCGATCCCGAGGGCACGCAATTGAACGGTCCGCGGACCTGCAGCGAGGAGCCGCTGAAGTCGCAATGGAAGGTGCCGTCCTTCACGGTGACCGCGACCTCGAAGCGGATCCCGCGATCGAGATCGATGCCGTCATTGTCGTTGTGATCGACATAGCGATAGGTCCCGGCGGGAATGGTCCTGAGCGCCGCGCGCGTCAGCACCTCCGAGCGATCGAGCAATTCATCGAAGATCGCGAGCGCATGGTTTTCGCCGAGCTGCCCGGCAAGCTCGGCCATGCGACGGGCACCCACGTTGCAGGCGGCGAGCTGGGCGTTTAGATCGCCCATCACGGCGTCGGGGATGCGCACGTTCTGGCGGATGATGGCGACTAGGGTCTCGTTGTACTTTCCGGCGTCGCGGAATTTCAGGGGCGGCAGGCGCAGGCCTTCCTGGAAGATCTCGGTCGCATTGGTCGGGATCGAGCCGGCCGACATGCCGCCCATGTCCTGGTGATGCGTCATGGTAGCGGAGATCGCCACCGGCCGGTCGTTGAAGAACACCGGCTGCACCAGGGCGACGTCGGGCAGATGGGTGCCGCCGAGATAGGGGTCGTTCATGCAATAGACGTCGCCCGGCTTCATGCTCGCCAGGGGAAAGACTTCCAGCATCTTGGCGATGATCGGGATCAAGGTGGCGAGGTGGATCGGTACTGCCGTTGCCTGGGCGAGCGTCTCGCCCCGAATGGTGAACAGGCAGGACGATGCGTCGAGCCCCTCCTTCACGATCGGCGAGAAGGAGGAGCGCAGCAGGGTCTGCTGCATCTCGTTGGCAATACCTTCGAGCTTGTGGCGCACCACTTCGACCGTGATCGGATCGAGGCCCGATCGTTCGCCGTCCTTGCTCATGACCTTGCCGCCTCCAGGCGCGTGAGGATCAGGTTACCGGGCGCATCGACAACGCACGACCACCCCGGCTCGACCAGCGTGGTCGTGTCGGCCTGCTGGACGATGGCCGGTCCGGCAAAGGCGAACCCCTCCGCCAGCGCGTCGCGATCATAGACGGCGGCGCCGACGAACCGCGATTCGCCCGCCACCAGGATGTCACGCCGGCCGATGATCGCCGGCCCGCCCGAAGGTGCGAAGCGCATCTCGGCCAAGGTGTCGCTGCCGCCGGCGCGATGCACGGTACGGACGCCGACGATCTTGGCCGGGATCTCGACACTGTGGCCGTAGATGCGGTCGTGCGCCTCGAGGAAGTCGCGGTAGAGGCACGTCGCCGGATCGGGGTCGTCGGCGTCGAATGGGATTTCGAGGTTGTAGGACTGGCCGATGTAGCAGACGTCGGCGAAATAGCTGATGGCAACGTCGGCAGTGCCGACCTTCTCGGCCGCCATCAATGAGGCGGCTCGCGCGTCGATCGCGTGCAGCTTCTCGCGCAAGGCGGCGCGGTCGAGATCGGCGAGCGGCGTGGCGAACTCGGCGGTCACCTCGTGCTCGGTCGGCGCAGCGAGCAGGCCTGCCGCCGACAGCACGCCGGGCAAGCGCGGCACGACGATACGGCTGATGCCGAGCTCACGCGCCAGCGCCGTCGCGTGCAGGCCGCCGGCGCCGCCCAGCGGCACCAGGGCGTAGCGCCGCGGGTCGATGCCCTGGCGTACCGAGACCAGGCGGATGCCTTCCGCCATTTGAGCGTTCAGCACGCGATGAATGCCGAGAGCCGCCTGCGCCGTGGTCATACCGAGCGGCTTGGCGATCTTGGTATCGATCGCCGCCGCGGCCTTGTGCGGCTCCAGGCCGAGCCGGCCGCCGGCAAAGAAGCCCGGATCGAGATAGCCCAGCACGACCGAGGCGTCCGTCACCGTCGCCTCCTTCCCGCCACGGCCGTAGCAGGCCGGACCGGGCTCCGAGCCGGCCGATTGCGGCCCGACGCGCAGCCCCCCAGACGCATCGAGATGGGCGATGCTGCCGCCGCCCGCGCCGAGCGTCGTCACGTCGACCATGGCGACACGCACGGCATGCCCCGCGATCACGCCTTCCGACTTCAGCATCGGCTTGCGCCGGCTGATCAGCGCAATGTCGGCCGAGGTGCCGCCGACGTCGATGGTGATGAGATCGTCCGAGGCGGCCGAGGCCCCGGCAATCTGGCCGCCGATCACGCCAGCCGCCGGACCGGACAGGAACAGCCGCACGGGCCGCAGGCGCGCCACCGCGGCGGTGGCGAGACCGCCACGCGACTGCATCACCTGCAACGGCGCCGCGATACCGGCTTGCGTCAGACCTTCCTCGAGGCGCGCCAAATAGCGATCGACGCGCGGCTTCAGATACGCATCGAAGGCGGTGACCACGGTGCGCTCGTACTCGCGGAAGGCCGGATCGACCTCGTGCGAGAGCGACAGCATGAGGCCGGGATGACGGGCGCGAATCAACCCCGCGGCGCGTTGCTCATGCACCGGATTGCGGAACGAGAACAGGAAGGCGATGGCGATCGCTTCGACGCCGGCCTGGACCAGCTCGTCGGCCGCCGAGAGCACCGCCGCCTCGTCGATCGGCATCAGGACCGCGCCCGACGCGTCGATGCGCTCGGGAACCTCCTTGCGATAGCGGCGCGGCGCCAGGAAGGCCGGCGCCTCGGGCTCGAGCACGATGCGATAGACTTCGCTGCGCAACTGGCGGCCGATCTCCAGCACGTCGCGAAAACCGGCCGTGGTGAGCAGGCCAATCCGCGCGCCCTTGCGCTCCAGCACGGCATTGGTCGCCACGGTAGTGCCGTGCGCGAAGCGCCCGACCTCGGATGGCTGGACACCCCAGCGTCGGGCGAGCTCGCCGATCGCCTGCAGGACGGCGGCGCTTGGGTCGCCGCGGGTCGTCGGCACCTTGATGACATGCAACGCGCCGCCGACTTCGCGGCACACGACATCGGTGAACGTGCCGCCGATATCGACACCGATCTCGACGCGGCCGCCGGCCGTCAATTGACCCGCTTCCAGGCGACGCGGTTCACGACGCTGCTGTCCGGCTTCAGGTCAGTTGGAGGGGCCGGCTCAGGACGATCCGCCGACCTGTAAGGTATCGCACCAATATGGACAGCGAGGGCCGGGCCCTTCCAGATGCCGACGAGATTGGGCACGTCCTGCGCCAGCGACGATGCGACGAGCGCCGTGGACATACCGGCTGCAGCGGCAACCCGCAAAGCCGCGTGTCGTGCAAGCCTGCCTGTCATCGGGCCTTCCTTCGCGCATCTGGCGACGCGGCGAACGATAGGCAGGTGCATCGAGCCTTTCAAGCGCGCGCGCCAATCGTCACGAGCGAAGCAGGCTTCCATAGCCCGACACCCTTGCTTCGATCGACGCGGATCGCATGGCGTGCCACAGGCTCGCCTGGTTGGCCGAGATCGCCGGCCGCTTGAGGTCCTGCTCGAGCGCCTCGAGGATGCCGACGCAGCGAAAACCAGTGCCGGCGATCAGCACGCCGTCGGCCTCAGTGGGGCAGGCTTGCTTGATCTGCGCGAAAAGCGGCTCGAGCTCCTGCTCGAGGTGCATGCCTTCGCGCGTAAGATCGGCCGGCGGAAGATCGCGCCATTTGCGGCCCGGGTCGTAACGGAGATGGCCTGTGGGCTCGAAGCCGTGGTCGGCATAGTACCGCACGCCGGCGGCGACCAGCTCGTCGTTGAACCAAGGCGGCAGGACGAGGAACGGCCGCTTGACGTCGCTGGCGCAGAGTGCCGCCTGTGTATCGAGGCCATTGGTGGTCACAGCGCCCCGAGGCCCAAGCTTGTCCCGCAGTCCGGCGACGGCGGCCTCGTCCCAGCCCCTGCCGCCGATCAGGCTGCTCGAACTGTGGCCGACAACCACCGCCGACAGGCGCATGGTGGCGAACTGCCGGCAACCGCGCACGACGTCGTCCTCGAGATCGACGCCCGACCTGTCGGCCCGCCAAGCCGCCCATGGTGCCCGCGCCGTCACGCGCGCGGCATGGATCGAGACGTCGGGCGGCGCCATAGCCCACCATTCCGCCTCGGGCACCACCTCGCCACCCACGATGAACAGGCCGATGCGGCCGCGCCACCCCCAATTGTCCCTGCTCATCGGTCGCGGCGCCTTCCTTGCGAGAATTCAAATTGCAATCTCGAACAGTCTAAACCCCGCCGCCTGGACTGAGAAGATCGAGGTTTGCCGGGCAGCAATTCGAACCAAGTGATTGAGGCGACGGCATCCTTCGCCTCAGGTTTGCGCAGCCAACGACCAGAGCGAGAGAACGAATGACCAGGCCACGCGTGCCGCACGATCGCAAGAAGGGTGCCTAGCTATTCGCGAGCTCGAGCAGCACTTCGGTATGGCAGGGCTGATCGAGGCGGCACCAGCAAGCAAGGTCATGGCCGCGCAGCTCTTGCAGCCTGTGCAGCACCATTCCGCGCAGATCGACGAGGGAAATCGCGTCCGGCAAGTGATCTGCGGCGCTCAACGCCGTCATCTCGTCGAGGGACATGCTGCCCTCGAGCCAACGCCGGTGCAGCTCGACCGCTTTCTCCCGCCCGTGAATGCTCACCGGAAATGGATTGCCGAACAAGCTCGGTCGACCGCAGTAGATCGTTCCGGCCGGTTTCCGCCAACCCGCCGTGCGCCGCATCTGGACTCGCTCTGGCATCGCGATCCGTGTGTCCACGTGTTGTGCCCTCGCAATAAGGTTGTTTCGCCTCGCCATCTTCTAGCCCGCGGTGGCAACCGTTCCCGTGATCAATAAAGGTCATCATGGTGGCGGGAGTTGCATTCACCGCCCGAATTTCGTCGGGATTGATGGCTAGCCGACTACCCGCGTGGCCACTGCGCCAGGCAGGTTGTTTTCAGGATGAAACGAAGATGAAAGTCGTGCTGAAAGAAGGGCTGATCGTCCTGATCCCGCAGTCGAACGAGGATTCGTCCGAGCTCGTACGATGGAAGGCGGCTCACGCCGACCATGTGCTCGCCGTGCGTGCAGACCAGCCCGATGTGTCTTCCGTGGAGCTGCACGATCTCGGGCCGCGCCTGGAGGCATGCCGCGAGCCCCTCAACGTCGTCAGCACGAGCACCGACCCGCTGGCCAGGATCATCAGCAATCTGGCGACCACGCCGTTCGAGCTCGACGGTCGGCGCTACCTTTCAATCGAATCATTCTGGCAGGGATTGAAATTCCCGAGCGAAACGGAGCGGCAGCGTCTGGCCGCACATGAAGGTCCGCGCGCCCGATCGGAAGGCCTGCGCCAGAAGTACGAAAAGACGATCAGCTACAACGGCCAGGACATCGCCGTCGGCGCCTGGGACCATTGGCAACTGATGGAGAAGGCCTGTCGCGCCAAGTTCCAGCAGAACGAGGATGCACGGAGCGCCCTGCTGGCGACGGGGGATCGCCCGCTCATCCACGTCGTCCGCCGCGACAGCCGATCGATCCCCGGCGTGATCATGGCCCAGATCTGGATGCGCCTGCGGAATGAGCTCAAGAAGATCGGACGCTGATCAGGCTCCCCCACAGTCGGCGCGAGCAAGCTGGTGGAATGTTGCCAACGGCGTGGTCCTTCATGCATCCGGCGCAGGACACGTGAGCGCATGATGCGACCAACACGGCTTGCCCCGCCGACTCTGCTCGGTACGATAGGCGACATCGAGCCCCCCGGAGCAGCCGCATGTCCCGTCCCAGCCTGGTGATTCGCAACGGCACGATCGTCGACGGCTCGGGCAGCGACCCGTACGAGGCCGATCTCGCCATCACCGACGGCCGGATCGCGGCGATCGACGGCAACATCGCCAAGGGGCTCGAGGAGATCGACGCGCGCGGCAAGCTGGTCACGCCGGGTTTCATCGACGTGCACACGCACTACGACGCGCAGGTCACCTGGACCAACCGCCTGTCGCCCTCGAGCTGGAACGGCGTGACCACGGTTCTGCTGGGCAATTGCGGCGTCGGCTTCGCGCCCTGCCACGCCGACCAGCACGACCTTCTGGTCAACCTGATGGAGGGCGTCGAGGACATTCCCGAGGTGGTGCTGACCGAAGGCCTGCCCTGGAACTGGCACAGCTTTCCCGATTACCTCGATGCGATCGCCGTGCGCCCCTACGATACCGACATCGCCACCCAGGTGCCGCATGCGGCGCTCCGCGTCTATGTCATGGGCGAGCGCGGCGCCGATCGCGAGCCGGCGACGGCGGAGGACCGGCACCGCATGGCCGAGCTGGTGGCCGAGGGCCTGCGCGCCGGCGCGTTCGGCTTCTCGACCTCGCGCACGCTCAATCATCGCGCGGCCGACGGCAGGCACATCCCGACCCTGCGCGCCGAGGAGGCCGAGCTGAGGACGATTGCCCATGCCATGCGCGATACCGGAATCGGCTGGATGCAGATCGTCTCCGACTTCGAGGACCAGGACCGCGAGATCCATCTGTTCCGCCGCCTGGCCCGCGAATCCCGCCGGCCCGTCACCATCTCCCTGCTGCAGTCGGATGCGCAGCCCGATGGCTGGCGTACGCTGATGTCGCATATCGACGAGGCGAATGCCGAGGGCCTGCGCATCATCGCCCAGGTCCGCTCGCGCCCGACCAGCATCCTGCTCGGGCTGGAGCTGTCGCAGAATCCGTTCATGGGCCGGCCCAGCTACAAGGCCATCGCCCATCTCCCGTTTGCCGAACGCCTCGCCCGGCTTCGCCAACCCGAATTGCGTGCCCGCATCCTGGCCGAAGCTTTCGAGGGCAGCCGGCGCGCGCGGCGCGTCGAACGCTGGGATCGCATGTTCCCGCTCAGCGATCCGCCGGACTACGAGCCCGAGGCCGACAGCAGCATCGCCGCCCATGCGGCGCGCCAGGGCCGCTCGCCCGAGGAAGTAGCCTACGACCTGCTGATCGCGGGCGACGGCAAGAGCATTCTCTATCTGCCGGTCACCAACTACGCCGGCGGCAATCTCGATGCGGTGGGCGAAATGATCGCCGCGCCCAATTCCTTGCTCGGGCTGGGCGACGGCGGTGCCCATGTCGGCATCATGTGCGATGCGACGGCGACCAGCTACACCTTGACCCATTGGACGCGCGATCGCCGGCGCGGCTCGCTGTTCCCGATCTCCTGGGGCATCAAGCGGCTGACCGCCGACAACGCTGTCGCCATGGGCCTCAACGATCGCGGCCAGCTGAAGGTCGGCCTGAAGGCCGACATCAACGTGCTCGACTACGACAACATGCGCCTGCGCCGGCCTGAGATCGTCTACGACCTGCCGGCCGGCGGCAAACGCCTGGTCCAGCGCACCGACGGCTTCGACGCCACCATCGTCTCGGGCCAGGCGGTCTACCGTCACGGCGAGCCGACCGGCGCCCTGCCAGGGCGGTTGCTGCGGGCGCGCGCTTAGGTGGCGACGTTCTTCCTTCTCCTCACGAGCGTCCTGAGGAGAAGCCATGCGTCATGTGCCGGGAGCGCGCCACTCCGTGGCGCTCATTCCTCCTCTCGCGCGGAAGAATATGAGCGCCACGGAGTGGCGCGCTCCCGGCCATGACCTCTCCGTCGCCGTGTGACGGCGACACCTCCCCAGCGAAGCTGGAGAGGAGAATAGCGTCACCCCTCCAGCAATCGCTGCACCAGCCCCTCGCATTCCCTGGTGACCGGGCTTCTGAACCAGCGTTGTGCGTTGGCTTCGGGGTCGCCTGAGTAGAGGCGTTCATAAAGGCCGGCGCGCGAGCCGAACTCGGTGCCGGTCATGTCCCAGGCGAGCTTCATCAGCTCGAGCCGCTTCCTGGCCTCGATGTTCGGCCCGATCAGCCATTGGTCCATCAGCGGGCCGACGTCGGGATGGGCGTAGTCGCCCGCCGTCATCGCCAGCACGCCCGACCCGGCGGCGAGGCGCAGCACGTCGGCCGCCTTGGTGTTGGCATAGGGGAAGAAGAAGTTGATCGCCCCGCCGCTCGCGCTGCCGACAGCCGCCGCCTCGCCCAGCCCGTCGCCCTCGACCACCAGCTTGCCCGCAGCGTAGGCCTCGACGCGGCGCTGGCTTTCCGCCATGGCGCCCAGGCGGATACCCTCGGCGACACTGATCAGGGCGATCAGCTCGCCGATGGCGGCCTGGAAGCGCGGGGTCTTGTCGCGGCCATTGGCGCGCGCGATGGTCGTCGCCATGCCGGCGAGGAAGCGCAATTTCATGGTCGAGCGCGTGCAGGCCTGGATGCCGGTGTAACCCGGTCGCGCGTTGATCATGCCGTTGTATGCCGCGAGGTCGCCGTCGACGATCATGCGGTCGTGCGGCACCAGCACGCGGTCGAACATCAGGATTGCGTCGCCCTCGTCGAAGCGACTGCTGAGCGGACGGTCGAAGCGCAACTGGCCGTGATGAAAGCTCTCGCGCGCCAGGATGGAGAGGCCCGGCGCATTCATGGGAATGACGAACGCGAGGGCAAAATTCTCCTCGCCCGCCTTGCGCGGGTAGTAGGGGCCGACGTAGCACTCGTTGGCGACCGGCGCGAGCGTCGCCAGCATGCGGCAGCCGCTGACCACGGTGCCCTCGGCTGTCCGTTCCACCACCCGCACCGCCTGCGACGGCGCATCGAGCGTCGATCGATCGGACTGCGGATCGATCAGGGCGTGCGTCACCTGAAGGTCGCCCTCGCGGCAAAGCTCGACCATGCCCTGGGCGCGCGCGGCCGCCTCGTTCTTGCCCAGGGCGCGCAGGCCGGCCGACAGATCGACCAGGAAGCCCGACATGAAGTCGGTCAGGCGGCCCATCAGGCCGAAGGTGCGCTGCGCCCGCAGATGGAAGCAGGCGGCGAGCGCGCGGAACTCCTCCGCGGTGCGCGCTTCGAGATAGGTCTTGCTGACCAGGTCGCCGGTCGAAGGCGAGCGGTATGTCAGGATGTCGCCGAGCGCCGGATCGTGCTGGTCGTCGTGCAACGCCGCGATCGTGTCGATGACGCCGCGCAACGGCAGATAGTCGGTGACATCGGACACGACCTTGCCGTCGATATGGAGCGTGCGGCCGTCGCGCAGCGAGGCGACGTATTCCTGTCCGGTCTTGATGGCCATCTTTCCTCCCCTATGAAAAGCGCCGGGAGCGCGCCACTCCGTGGCGCTCATGAGGATCGCGGTCGTCTCGCCCGCTCATGAGTTACAAGCTGGAGAGACGCCCACGGCCCCGACGAAGAGCATGAGCGCCACGGAGTGGCGCGCTCCTGGCAATGAGCTTTCATCACGCACATTGCGAAGGTTGAAGCGAGAACCGTTTGGCTTCCATGCCCGAATCTGAAATGTTCGCGAGGCGAACATGGGTGAAAGATGCATCGTTCCGTCAGGTCGCTGTCGCGCGGGCTGGACCTGATCCGGCAACTCAATGTGACCGGGCCGGCCGGCGCCCAGCAGCTCGCCGCAAGCACCGGTCTCAATCGGACAACGTGCTATCGCCTGCTGCAGACGTTGCAGGACGAGGGATACGTCTCGTTCGACGCCAAGAGCGCCCTGTTCGCTCTGACCAACCAGGTGCGCACGCTGAGCGAAGGCGTATCGCTCAGTGACCTGTCGAGCCAGGCTGCCCTGCCACCCATGTTCGCCCTGCTGAAGGAAGCATCGTGGCCGAGCGATTTCGCCCTGTTCGAGCTCGGCTCGCTCATGATCCACGAAAGCACGCACTCGTTCAGCCCGTTCTCCGTTCATCGATCGATGATCGGCCGACGCCGCTCGCTGGTGAGAAGCGCTCTCGGCCGCGCCATTCTCACGGCCGCGTCGCCGACGCTCCGGCGCGAGATGCTCGACATCACGGCGTCCCTGGTGCCCGAGGACGCGACGCTGGCGCGCAATCAGAAAGTCATCCGCCACTTCGTTCTGCAAACCAGGAAGGATGGCTATGCCTCGTCGGTGGGCGAGGCCGAACACGGCATCAGCGCGATCGCCCTGCCGGTTCAGGGCATCGGGCCGGTCCTCGCGAGCCTCAACCTTGTCTTCTTCACGTCGGCGATGACGCCCGAGGTCGCCGCGAGGCGGTACCTGCGTGCCATGAAGAAGGCAGTCAGGGAGATCGAACGGCGATGGCGGGCCCTGCAGCAGGAATCGGCAAGAGGATAATACCCGCGCGCAGCCCGACGGGGATCAGCTCCCATAGGCGCCAACTCTCGTCGAAGGCTCACAAGATCCTCATCCTGAGGAGGCCGCCCCTCGAGTTCCTCGGGATAAACTCAGCGGCCGTCTCGAAGGATGGGCCTCAACGAAATCGTTGGAAAATCCGTGTCGCCACACCAACTCTGTCGTCGACCCTTCGAGACGCGGCCCTCCGGGCCGCTCCTCAGGGTGAGGTCCGTTTGTAAGTCAAGTTAAGTCAGCGCCCAGGGATCATCGCCCCTTCCAGCGCGGCGGGCGCTTCTCGATGAACGCGGCGATGCCCTCGACGCGGTCCTCCGACAGGTAGGGGTTGGTCCCTTCGTTCAGCCGCAAGGCGGCCGACGCCGGCAGGCCCGACGCCTTGGAGGCCGTCTCCTTCATCCGTCGTACCGTGACCGGAGCATTGCCGGCGATCTGCGTGGCCCACGCCATCGCCTCGTCCAGCGCCTTGCCCTTGGCCACCACCTTGTTGAGGAAGCCGATGCGCTCGGCTTTCACGGCATCGATGTACTCGGAGCGGAACAGCAGATCGAGCGCGTGTGCCCGCGGAATGGTCCGCGGCAGCATGACGGTGGCGAAATGGGCACCCATCCCGCGCTTGGCTTCCGGCAGGCCGAACACCGCATGCTCCTCGCCGATCCGCAGGTCGCAGGCGAGCGCCAGCTCGAAGCCGCCGGCGACCGCCGCGCCGTTGATCGCGGCGATCACCGGCTTGTAGGTTTCGTAGATCACCTCGAAGACGAAGCGCTCCCGGGTCGACATGAGATAGACGAACGGCTTGCCGGCCTGGTCCGCTTCGTGCCGCGCCTTCAGGTCGAAGCCGCCGCAGAACGCTCGATCGCCCGCGCCGGTCACCACGATCGCCCGCACCTCGGGATCGGCCCCGGCCTCGACGAACGCTTCGCCGATCGCCGCCATCAGCCCCGGCGTCAAAGCGTTGGCGCGCTGCGGCCGATTGAGCGTCAGCAGGCGGACGTGTCCGTGATCCTCGATCAGGAGATCCTGCGCGGCCCCGCCCGTTGCTCCCTGTTGCGTCTGTTCCGATGTGCTCACGGTTCGCCCTCTCGCTCAATGATCCCAACCGAACGATCGCCCGCCCGCGCAGCCAAGACAACGCCGCGATCGCATCGACTTCAGCGCCGTTTCGCGCGATAAAGGTGACCGTGACTCGACAGTCGGGCCGGTTTCAGAGCGGGAATGCCTGAAGCCCAACAAACCAGAAACTACGCGGCTCTCGCAGCCTTGGCCGTCGTCGCGACGCAGTTCTCGAACGCCTGGGGCGCGGCGTGGTCGAAGTCGCTGTTTGCGGCCATCGGGCCGGAGGGCGTGATCGCGCTCCGTGTCGGCTTCAGCGCGATCCTGCTCGGCATTGTGACCCAGGCCTGGCGGCTTCGCGTCAAGCGAAACCAGATCGGCAATGTCGTCGCCTACGGCGTCGCGCTCGGGCTGATGAACAGCATCGCCTACCAGGCCTATGCCCGCATTCCGATCGGCATCGGGATGGCGATCGAGGTGACGGGACCGCTCGCCGTCGTCGTCTTCAACTCGCGGCGGCCCGCCGACCTGGCATGGGTGGCGTGCGCGATCGCCGGCCTGGTCCTGCTCCTGTTCAGGGGGTTTGGCGACGTCGCTGCCGTCGACCCGCTCGGCATCGCGTTCGCCTTCGGCTCGGCGGCGTGCTGGGCGAGCTACATCGTCTACGGAAAACGGGTTTCGACCTTGGGCGGCGGCAGCATCGCGGCAGCCGGGCTGGCGATCGCCTTTATCTTCGTGGTGCCGTTCGGCCTCGCGACCACCGGCGCCAAGCTGTTCCGCCAGGAATGGCTGATGGCCGGACTGGTGATCGCAATCCTGTGCAGCGCCATTCCGTTCTTCCTGCAGATCCATGCCATGCGCCAGCTTCCGTCACGGGTCTACGGCTTGCTCGCCAGCGCGGTCCCGGCGGTCGGCGCGATCATGGCCTACATCGTTCTTGGCGAAGCGCTCGACCTGCAGCAATACCTCGGCATCCTGCTGGTCATCGTGGCCGGCGCCGGTGCGACCTTGAGCCTGTCCAGAGGACGCTGACGAACAAGGCCCGGGCGCCGTCAGGGAGCCAGAAGGGCATCAATCGTGCGCTGTTCGAAGGCCTCGGCAGGGAGCATCTCCGGTCCCAGGAGCGTCGCCAGTCCAGGTGACAGCATCTTGTCGACGGCAATCCGCTGCGCCAGCGACTGACGGCGTCGACGTGCCGTTGCGCCGAATTCGGCGCGAAGGGTCGAAACGAGTCTCGCCGCGATGCGCAGTCGGCGCATGCGCTTGCAGCAGACGGTCGAGCAGCGCCAACCGCTTGAGCTCGGCGACGCCCCACGGCGGTGCGTACTCGCCGCGGACACGGTCGACCGGCGTGAGATCGCGCGCCAGCACGGCGGCCAGAGCCGCTCCGGCAATGCCACCGCCGATGATGACGACGTCGTGCGACCGCTCCATTCCGTCAGCCGGCAGCGCGCGCCCATGCGGCGGCGCGCTCGAGCAGACGTTGCGCGCGGATGACGACCGGCAGGTCGATCATGCTGCCCTCGAAGGCTACCGCACCGGCGCCGTCGGCCGCCGCGGCATCGAAGGCGGCGATCAGCCGGCGCGCCCGGTCGAGCTCGGAGTCCGACGCGCCATACTCCTCGTTGATGATCGGCACGTGCGCGGGATGAATGCAGGAAGCCGTGGTGAAGCCCAGCGCCCGGCCGCGCCGCAGCCCGGCCCGGTAGGAGTCGAGGTCGTCGATGTTGGCGAGCTGGCCCATCGAGCCCATCGGCAGGATGCCGGCCGTCCGCGCCGCCGCGAGACCCTGCATGGCGAAGACATACATGCTGTCGGCCGACGGTATGGCGCCGAGCTCGGTCGCCATGTCCTCACCGCCCACCGACATTCCGGCCATGCGCGGCTCGGCGGCGATAGCATAGAGGTGCGGCAGCGCCGCCGGGGACTCGATCAGGGCGAGGAAGCGCGTATGGCCGATCGTCATGCCGAGCGCCGCCTCGCGATCACTCACCAGCTCGGCCAGCAGCCGGACATGCTCGGGGCCCATCACCTTGGGCAGCATCAGGGCGGCGACGCCGGGCATGACGGCGGCGGCGATATCGGCGACGGCGAGATCCAGCGGCCGGTTGATGCGCACCACGACGTCGGCGCCGGCCTGGGCGACGCGCGGCACGGTGGCGGCCAGCGCAGTGCGCGCGATGGCCTTGTGCGTCGGCAGGATCGAATCCTCGAGGTCGAGGATGATGGCGTCGGCGCCGCGCGTGTGGGCCTTGGCGACAAAGCGCTCAGAGGTCACCGGGACGAACAGCAGCGAGCGCCAGGACGGCAGGGGCGAGATCATGGGATGCACTCCAGTCAGCAGTCCCCTTCTAGACCGCCGCTGTGACAAAGTCGTCGCCGTGCCCTTCACAGGCCGGCCTGCGAAATCAGGACGGTTTGCGACGGGACGGCGCTGCACCAAGGAAGCTCATGGCTGGGAACGCGCCACTCCGATGGCGCTCTTCTTCTCGATCACAGATCACATGAGCGCCATCGGAGTGGCGCGCTGCCAGCTTCAGGTTCCGCCGCCACCGCGCAGGAAGCACCTGACGTAGCCGTCCTGCTCGCAGATGTGGGCGTGCAGCGGCACGCGGTTGAGCCGGTCGGGCAGGATCCGCTCGCTCGGCACGGATTGCCATTGACCGCCGAAATAGGCCTCCCACTGGCCGTCATCGCGCGGCCGGGCCTGCACCGGCCGGCAATCGCCGCCCGTCACGTCCCCCTTGCAGCACGAGTAACCCTGCGGCGTCTTGAGATACTGATACCAGTCGTGATTGCTTGCGTGCCCGTCGCCATGCTCGCCCGATTGGGCGCGCGCTGAACTCTGGCACATCGAAATTCCGGCGCCGGCAAGCAGCACCAGGAGAGTCGCAACGGCAATGTGGCGGTCGAGCGTGAGCATCGTTCCGCCGCATCAATGGCCGGCGGCGCCGGAAGTTCCGCAACAGGGGGTGTCATTCCAGCCTGATGCCAGCGTCGGCGATGACCTTCTTCCAGATCTCAGTCTCGCGCGCGATATGCGCCTTTGCTTCTTCTGCCGTTCCGCCCAACGTTTCCATGCCCTGCTGAGCGTAGGCTGCACGCACCTCGGCGGCGGCGAGCGCTTTGTTCATGATCGTACCAAGGGCAGCAACCAGCTCGGGCGGCGTCTTCGACGACACGACGATGGTGTACCAGTTGGTCGCGGCGTAACCGGGAAAGCCCTGCTCGGCAATGGTCGGGATGTCGGGGTCGAACGGCGAGCGCTTGGCGCCGGTGACGGCAAGCGCGCGGATGCGGCCGTCTCGCATGAAGGCGGTCGCGGTGGGGGCGCTGGCGATCAGCGACGGCACGTGGCCCGCCACCAGGTCATTCATCGCCGGTCCGCCGCCGCGGAACGGGATGTGATTGAGCTTGGCGCCGCTGCGCGCCTTCAGGAGCTCGCCGGCAAGATGGCCGGCGCCGCCGATGCCGGAGGTGCCGTAGTCCATTCCTTCGGGCCGCTTGGCCAGCGCCAGGTACTCGGCCAGCGTCCTGGCGGGCACGCTGGGATGCACGACCAGCACGTTGGAGAAATCGACCGCCATGCACACCGGCGCGATATCGGCTTGGGGATCGTAACCGACATCCTTCATGGCGTAGGGATTGACCGCCAGCATGCCGACATTGGCGAGCAGGACGGTGTGGCCGTCGGCCGGCCCACGCAAGGCCTCGCGGGTCGCGACGTTGCCGCCGGCGCCCGGCTTGTTGTCGACCAGCACCGACAGCCCGTCGCTCTTGGTCAGCTCCTGCGCCAGGACGCGCGCCACGATATCACCGCCGCCGCCGGCCGCGAAGCCGACGACCAGGCGGAGCTGCTTCGATGGAAACGTCTGTGCCCGGCCCGCCGTGGGCAACAGCCCGGCCGCCAGAGCGGTGCTGATCAAGGATCGGCGATGCATGAAAACCTGCCCCAAGTCAGTTCATCGACGCCTCCATGCTTCGGCACGGGGGCGCCACTGTGGCGATGTTTCGCCGGCGGCTAGTTCGCGGCCGCGGCCAGCTTGTCTTCGGTCCTGAGCTCGAAGTCGCTGGCGTCGTGGCGTTCGCGCAGCTGCATCGCCGGATCACCCTGCAGGCGATTGACGATGCGACCGCGCTTGACGGCTGGACGCGCGCCGATGGCATCGGCCCAGCGGTTGACGTTCTTGTATTCGTGGACCGCCAGGAACTCGCCCGCGCCGTAGAGCAGCCCTTTCGCCAAGCCACCGTACCACGGCCACACGGCGATATCGGCGATGGTGTAGTCGTCACCGGCGAGGTACGGCGTCTCACCGAGACGGCGCTCGAGCACATCGAGCTGCCGCTTGCTCTCCATGGCGAAGCGGTCGATCGCGTACTCGATCTTGGACGGCGCGTAGGCATAGAAATGGCCGAAGCCGCCGCCCAGGTAGGGTGCGCTGCCCATCTGCCAGAACAGCCATGACAGGCACTCGGCGCGCCCGGCCGCATCCTTGGGCAGGAACTCACCGAACTTCTCGGCGAGGTGCAGCAGCATCGCGCCCGATTCGAAGACGCGGATCGGCTTGGCGCCGCTGCGGTCGACCAGCGCCGGAATCTTGGAGTTGGGGTTGACGGCGACGAAGCCGCTGCCGAACTGCTCGCCCTCGCCGATCTTGATCAGCCAGGCGTCATACTCGGCGCCCTTGTGGCCACGCGCCAGCAGCTCTTCGAGCATGATGGTGACCTTCTGGCCGTTCGGCGTGCCCAACGAATAGAGCTGAAAGGGATGCTTGCCGACCGGCAGCTCCTTGTCGTGAGTCGGCCCGGCGATCGGGCGGTTGATGTTGGCGAAGCGGCCGCCGCTCGGCTTGTTGACCCAAACCTTCGGCGGCACGTAGTCGGATGTACTGCTCATGTTCTAGTTCCTTCGATCGCGGTTTCGCTCATGGCGCCATTCTAACTTGCCAGTGGCCTTCCGGCGCGCCTGGCGACACACTTCGGACAAGGAAAATGAATGGAGGAATGAGCGCCATGAGGGCTGACCGGCAGCGCCGCTTCGGCGATCTTGCGGACGACATCGCCGCCCGCCTGCCCGATCGCGAGGGGCTGGTGTTCGGCACCAACCGCTACACGTTTGGCCAGATTGCGGTACGCATCGACGATGCGGCCCGGCGCCTGATCGCCGCCGGGGTCGGGCATGGCGAGCACGTCGCCCTGTGGCTCAATAACTGCGACGATTGGATGTTCATCTCGTTCGCAGTGCAGAAGATCGGCGCCGTGTTGGTGCCGATCAACACGCGGTTCCGCCCGCGCGACCTGTCCTACGTGCTGGGCCAATCCGACAGCCGGTTTCTGATCACGCATGATCATTCCGGCCCCGTGGATTATGCCGGCATGGTGCGCGAGGCGATCACCCTGCCCGCCTCGGGCCACGCCGTGCAGGATTCCCGCTTTCCGCTGCTGCGCTCGGTGATCCTGCTCGGCGAGGCGCCGCAACCGGGAACCCTGGATTGGCAGGCGCTTGCCGAGCCCGCGGGCCGAGTTTCCGCCGATCATCTGGCGGCGCGGGCCCGTGCGGTCGATCCGACCGCGACTGCCTTCATCATGTACACCTCGGGCACGACCGGCTTCCCCAAGGGCGTGGTGCGCAACCACGAGCTGATCCGCAACGTCGAGGAGCGCGCTCACCGGATGGCGATTACGTACAACGACACGATCCTCAACTACCTGCCGCTGTTCCATGCGCTCGCCCTGTCGGAGGCGGCCTGGATGTCGATGATCACCGGGGCGCGGCAGATCGTGACCCGCGGCTTCGATCCCGAGGAGAGCCTCGACCTGATCGATAAAGAACGCGCCACCATCATCCACGGCTTCGAGGCGCACGTGAAGGGTCTGAGCGAGGCGCAGGAGGCGCGCCCGCGCAACGTCTCCAGCCTGCGCACCGGCATCTTCGCCGCCGGCATGCTGAGCGCCACGCCCGTGGTGCGCCGCGGCATGAAGGCGCTGGCGCCGATCAGGAACGTTTCCGGCTACGGCATGACCGAGATCTGGCTCGGTGTGTCGCTGTCCTCGCTCGACGACGACGAGGTGCATCGCAGCGAGGCCTCGGGCTGGCCGGGGATCGGCTACGAGCTGCGCATCGTCGACGACGCCACCGGCGCACTTCTCGCGCCGGGCGTGGCCGGCGAATTGCAGGTGCGTGGCTGGGCGGTGATGAAGGAATACTACAAGAAGCCCGTCGAGACCGCCGCCTGCTTCACCGAGGATGGCTGGTTCCGCACTGGCGATGCGGCGATGTGGCTGCCGGACGGCCATCTCCGCTTCCTCGGCCGCTACAAGGACATGCTCAAGGTCGGCGGCGAGAACGTCGATCCGATGGAAACCGAGGGCCTGCTGCTGGAGCATCCCGCCGTCCAGCAGGTCGCCGTGGTTGGCCTGCCCGACGAGCGCCTGGGCGAGGTCGCCGTCGCCTATGTCGAACGCCGCCAGGGCCTGACGCTCGAAGCCGACGAGGTGCTGGGCCATTGCCGCGGCAAGATCGCGAGCTTCAAGCTGCCGCGGCACGTCGTCTTCGTCGAGGCCTTCCCGATGACCGAGTCGGGCAAGATCAGGAAGGCCGTGCTGCGCGAGGATGCGAAGAAGCGGTTCGTGAAACTCGAAGCTTGACACTCATTGCCGGGAGCGCGCCACTCCGTGGCGCTCATGGTCATCTGGCCCACTCATCATCATGAGCGAGCGGGACGCTCGCGGTCCAGAAGAACATGATATGAGCGCCATGGAGTGGCGCGCTCCCGGCAATGATCTTGATGCCTCGCAGGCCCGCCTATTTGACGGCACCCATGGTGAGGCCACGCACGATGTACTTCTGCACCATCAGGCTCAGCACCAGCTGCGGCAGCGCGGCGACGATGGTTGCGGCCGCCATCTGGCCCCACAGCACCTGCTCGTAGGAGATGAACTGGATGGCGCCCACCGTCACCGGAAAGGTCTGCCGGCCGGCCAGCATCAGCGGATAGTTGAAGGCGTTCCAGCAGAACATGAAGCCCAGGATCAGCGTGACCGCGATGCCCGGCATGCTGAGCGGCAGGATCACCCGGCTGAGCACACCGAACCAGGAGCAGCCGTCGATCTTGGCCGCCTCCTGGATCTCCGCCGGGATCTCCATGAAGAAGCTGCGCAACATCCAGATGGTGAAAGGCAGCGTGATCAGTTGGTAGGCGAGGATCAGCCCGACGTGCGTGTTGTACAGCCCGACGCGCTGATAGAGCAGATAGAGCGGGATGACGAAGGCGATGAAGGGCACGAAACGGAAGCTCATCAGGACGAAGGCAAAGCCGTCCTTGAGCGGAAAGCTGAAGCGCGCCAGCGCGTAGGCTGCGGGGATGCCGGTCAGGACCGACAGGGCCACCGCGCCGACGGAAATGATCATGCTGTTCAGGAAGAAGCGCGGGAAGTCCGGGCGCGTCGAGGAGTACTGGCCGCCCTGCTCGCCGATCACCAGCGCCGAATAGTTGTCGAATGTCGGCTCGAACAGGAATTTGGGCGGCACCGAGATGATGTCACCCGGGTTCTTCAGCGAGGTCAGCAGGATCCAGACGAAGGGAAAGACCGTCCACAACAGCAACAGCGCCGCCGCTCCCCAGATGGCGACCTGCTGGACCGACCGTTGCCACGATGCCGCGTGCGCTGCCATCAGGTGGTGCTCTCGGCGGCGCGGTTCCACAGCCGCATCAACAGATAGCTCACCAGAACGACCAGCAGCAGCAGCACGATCGCCTGCGCCATGCCCTTGCCCATCTGGTACCACTGAAAGGAATACTGATAGGCCATGATCTGCAGGTTGGTGGTGGCGTCGTTCGGCCCGCCCTGCGTGGTGGCGTAGATCACGTCGAAGATGCGCAGCGAATCCATCGTCCGGAACAGGACGGTGAGCACGATGAACGGACTCAACAGCGGCAGGGTGACGTAACGCAGCATGGCGACGGCCCCGGCGCCGTCGACCCGAGCTGCCTCGTAGGGCTCGGTCGGCAGGGCCTGCAGCCCGCCCAGCAGGATCAGGGCGACGAACGGCAGGTTGCCCCAGGTATCGATGATCAGGACCGAGACGACGGCACCTTGCGTCGAGCCGAACCAGTTGACCGGATCGACGCCGATGAACGACAGCATGTAGTTCAGGATGCCGGCGTTGGTCGACGCCATCATGATCTTCCACATCAACGCGGTGATCACCGGCGGCAGCATGAGCGGCAGCAGCAGCAGGGCGCGCAGCGCGCTGCGTCCGGGAACGCGGCCATGCAGGAACAGCGCCACCGCCAGCCCCAGACCGACCTGGATCACGACAGCCACCAGGGTGAAGCCGAGCGTGAACTCGAGGGCGCGCACGAACAGCGGCTCGCCCATCAGGTCGACGTAGTTGTCGAGCCAGACGAAGCGGAAGCGATTGGGATACTGCAGCCAGTAGCTGGTGAAGCTGTAATACAGGCCCAGGCCGAACGGGTAGATCATCCCGACCAGCAGGACCAGCGCCGGCGCCAGCAGCAGGTACGGCAGGAACCTCTCGCGCCGCCAATGGCGGCGCTGGCGCGGTGTCGTCACGGGCGGGTGCCGCTACTTGATGCCGGCTTCCTTGAGCACCTTGTCGACCTCGGCGCTCGCCTTCTTGAGCGCATCGGCCGCCGACATGCGCTGGAAATAGATCTCGTGCAGGGAGCGCGCCCAGATGTCGCCGGTGCGCGTGCGCTCGGACTGCGGCGTCCAGGCGACGCGCGCCGATTCGAGGTTCTTAGCCACCACCTTCAGATAGCTGCCGCCACCCCACGCGCCCATGATCTCCTGGACACGCGGGTCGTTCATGACCGACGCCCGCGCCGGATTGTAGTTGCGGAAGTTGACCGTGGCGTTGAGCAGGGTGCGCGGCGCCGTCGCCCATTCGATGAACAGCCAGGCCGCATCCTTGTTCCGGGTCGCCTTGTTGACGCCGAGCGCCCAGGTCCACAGGCCGGCATAGGGTTTGCCGCCCGGCCCGGACGGCAGCAGCGCGTAGCCGACCTTGCCGGCGACCTTCGACTTCTTGGGATCCTCGTAGTTGGCGGCGAAGAAATCGGCGTCGGCGATCATGCCGGCCTGCCCGGCGGTGAAGGCCTCCATCGCGTCGTACCACTGCATGTTGGCCCAGTTCGGCGGTCCGCTCTCGCGCACCATGGCGATCCAGGCCTCAGTGTACTTGACCGAGCGCGGGTCGTGGAAATTGGCGTTGAGCTTGTCGTCGAACTCGCTCCATTGGCCGTCCGTGTAGGCCTTGAGCCCGCTCATGAAGCCGGTGCCCATGCTGGCCACGCTCGGCGTGCCGCGGGCGACGAGGCCGGGAATGCCGGCATTCTTCTTCACCAGCCGCGCCGCCTCGGCCATCTCTTCCAGGGTCGTCGGGACCTTGATGTTGTACTGGTCAAAGATGTCCTTGCGGTAGGCCAGGATGTAGCTCTCCTCGAGCACCGGGATCGAGTAGAGCGGCCCCTCGCCGACGCCGCCGCCGGTCTTGCCGTTCCAGCGGTTGGCGGCGAGCAGCGCCGGATAGAAATCGTCGAGCTTGTACCAGGCCGGATCGGTCAGCTTGGTATTCTTGAGGAAGTCGTCGAGCGGCAGGATCCAGCCCGGCGTCACGTACTGCCAGTTGCGCACCGGGCCGGTCATGATGACGGAGAACTCGCCGCGCTGCTGCGACAGGTCGGCCACCAGCTTGGTGAAGTATTCCGCCTCGGGCAGGATCAGGTACTCGACATTGATGCCGGTCAGCTTGCGGAACTCGGGGATCAGCGGCAGCAGCGATTCGGTGAACGGGTGCTTGTTGAGCCCGATGGTCAGCGACTGACCGGCGGCCTGGCGCCAGTCGATCTTGGCCTGGCGGTAGTACTCGAGCGCAGCATCATCCTGTGCCGAGGCGATGGAACTGCCACCCGCCGCGATGGGCGCCGCAAGCAACGAGCCGGTGAACTGTCGACGCCGCATGCGCATGCCGCCCTCCCCCAAGGTCGCTTTACGAAATTTCTCGCGAGTCGCGCACAGGACTCATCGCGCGCCGCTTTCATCCCGTCAAACAGAATCGAATCCTGTAATACGGGACAGCATGAATATCGCCCATAGGACGATGGAGTCATGGCGGGGACCGCACCATTCCTGTGGCGCTCTTCTCGTTGATCACATGTCCCATGAGCGCCACGGGAGTGACACCCTCATAGGCGCAAACTAGCTACAAAGAGACCTCACCCTGAGGAGCGGCCCAGAGGGCCGCATCTCGAAGGGTCGGCAACAGAATGGGTGCGGCGACACCGATTCCCAGCGATCTCGTGCGTGGCCCATCCTTCGAGACGTCCGCTGCGCGGCCTCCTCAGGATGAGGATTTATGAGTGGCGCGCTCCCGGCCATGAGCCTGTTTACAGCTTCGCCGTCACCAGCTCGCTGTGATGGACGAGGATCTTGGCGAGCTCGCCGACCTGGTCTTTTTTCAACTGGCGCGCTGGCCCGCTGACGCTCATCCCGGCGATGACACGGCCCGCACGATCGCGGATCGGCGCGCCGACGCAGCGGATACCGGGCTGGTGCTCGCCCTCGTCTACGGCATAACCGCGGGCACGGATGAGCTTGAGCTCGGTCTTGAGCTTTCTTCCGTCGGTGATCGTCGTGTCAGTGAATCGCTTCAGCCCGTCGGCGATGATGGCGTCGATCTTCGCGACCGGCTGGAAGGCGAGGATTGCCTTGCCGGTGCTCGTGCAATGGATGGGTGCCGCCTCGATCAAGGTGAGCGGCGTTCCGCCTTCGGCCAGGACACGGTGGACGACGACCGCTTCGCGGCCATCGAACACAGCGAGGTTGACCAGGTGGCCGCTGATTCGACTCAAGGCATCGACGAACGGACGTGCCTCGCGATGCAGATCGAGATTGGCGAGGGCCGTGTTGCCGTACTCGAACAGCTTGATGCCGAGCCGATAGCGATCGCGATGTCCCTCCTGGTCGAGCAGCCCGGCATCACGCAGAGACGCCGCCAACCGGTGGGCTGTGCTGCGCGGCAAGCCGGTCGCGGCCGAGATTTCCGCCAGCGACATCGACCGGCGCGAGGTCGAGAAGGCATCGAGGATCGACACCATCTTGGCCAGCGACTTGACGGAGTCGTCCGAGCGGCGTCCGCTGCCGCGCTTGCTCTTCATCACATCCCCATCCCGTATGTCGGGACAGAATAGGATGGCCACGGAAGGCGCGACAGCTGCTCTTTTCTTGTCGTCCTGAGCGCAGCGAAGGACCTCATCGCCATCGGCCGCCAGCGCGCTTTGGGGCTCCTGGCGATGAGATCCTTCGCTGCGCTCAGGATGACATAGGGGGTGGCGCTCTCCGGGGCGACGACCGGACTGTTCAGGGCCTCATCCGCCGGAGTACGCTCGCGCAAAGCGAGAAGGCTTCGGGAGGAAAATTCATGCTGAAGAAGATCGCCGCGGTCCTTGCCGCGGTGCTGCTGGTGCCGTGCGTCGCCGCCGAGGCGCAGCCCTATCCGTCCAAACCGATCCGCTTCGTCATCCCGTTCGGCGCGGGATCGGCGACCGACGCACTGGCGCGCATCGCCGGCCAGGAGCTCGAGCAGACGCTCGGCCAGCCCGTCATCGTGGTGCCCAAGCCGGGAGCCGACGGCGCGCTCTCCGCGGGCGAGGTCAAACGCGCGCCGCCTGACGGCTATACGTTCCTGTTCGGCACCAATAGCCCGTTGGCCGTCGTCCCGAACCTGCAGAAGGATCCGCCTTACGACGTGATGGCCGACTTTACGCCGGTCACCTACCTGGGCGACAACACGTTTTTCATCGTCGTCCACCCCTCGCTGCCGGTGAACACGCTCGGCGAGCTGATTGCCTATGCCAAGGCCAGCCCCAAGCCGGTCGACTACGCCACGGGTAACACCTATGCCTTCGTCTCGATGGCTATGCTGGCCGCCAACAACCGCATCAAGCTCGAAGCGATCCGCTACAAGTCGGAGCCCGATGCGATGGCTGACCTGCTGTCGGGCCGGGTGCCGTTGATGAACAGCACCTCGACATCGTCGCTGGCGCACATCAAGGCGGGCAAGCTCAGGGCGCTGTCGACGGCGTTCGACGAACGCAGCCCCCTGCTGCCCGAGGTGCCCTCGATCATCGAAGCAGGCCAGGCAAAATTCCCGATCGGTCCGTGGTTCGCCTTGGTCGGGCCGGCCGGACTGCCGCCGGAGGTCGTCGCCACCATGAACAAGGCGATGGCCGCCGCGCTCGCCAAGCCATCGGTCAAGGAGCAGATGCAGCGTCACGGATTCATACCGAAATCGTCGACGCCGGAGGCGCTCGCCGCCTACATGAAGGATCAGCTCGCTGTCTGGAAGGTGGCCCTCAAGGACGCCGGCATTGAGCCGCAGTGAGGCGGGACCGAACGGACAGCCGAATCTTCATCGACCTGCAACCAAAGCCAGGGCCACGGCTTTTATCGGAATCATCAGAGGAGCGTTCCGATGCCCTACCTGGATCTGGCTCCGGCGATCACCGCCATCCGTTCCCGCCCGGAAGAGTTCGAGTTCTCCAACGATACGCTGCACCACCGGCCGAGCCGGCATCATTTCCGGTTCATCAACGAGGAGGAGGTGCGGATCGACGCGGTGTGCGACTGCTCCCTCCTGCGGGCCACGCCCGAGCAGACGCGGAAATTCCACGCGGCTTACAGCGAGTGGCGAACCTCCTACTGGCGCCCCATAGAGGTCAATCGGGAGTTCGCCCGGCACTTCGACGCGCCGCTGTGGCGGCGGTTCGCCATCTGGCTGCTGCGGCGGCTGGTATCGCTGCCGTCGGAGCGCCGGCATGCCCACGCGGCGCACGACAGCAAGCAGGCCGTCGCAACCTAGGACGCCCTGCCCTCACTCCGTATCGCTGCCGCGTCGTCAGTAGCTCGGCTTGCTCGGAAACGGCGTCAGCTGAAGCTCGTGCGTCCAGCACGAGCGATCCTGGGTGTGCAGGTAGTAGAAAGCGTCGGCGATCTTCTCCGGATTGATCACCAGGTCGGGGTTCTGGCGGACCCGCGGCAGGGCGCGGGTGCCGGGCGAGTCGATGGTGCCGTCGATCACCACATTCGCGACGTGGATGCCGTGCTCGGAATATTCCTCGGTGAGCACCTGCGCCAGCGTGCGCATCATCACCCGCGGATAGTAAAGCGACTGGCCGGTCATGCGCTTGCGGCCGCGCAGCGAGCTTGCGTTGTTGGAGAACAGGAACGAGCCCTCACCGCGCTTGCGCATGGCGGGCAGAACTTCCTTGGCCACCAGGAACGGGCCGCGGCTTGCGATGTGATGGGCGGTATCGAACATTTCCACGGGGATGTGCTCGAGCAGCTCTTTCTCCGGCGGCAGGTCGCGACCCTCGAGATAGCCCGCGTTATAGACCACGACCTGGGGCTCTCCGGCCTGGTTGCGAACCGTGGCGAAGGCCGCAGAGATGGATTCCTGGCGAGAGACGTCGAGCTCGACGATCATGCCGTCGCCGCCCTGGTCGTGGATCGCCTTCTCGAGGCCGGCAGCATTGGCGGCGGCGCGCGTCGTCAGGACGACGAAAAATCCCTCGCGGGCGAACTTCTGGGCGATGGCGCCGCCCACGCCCCAGCGCACGCCCACCGGCAGGTCGCTGTCGTCGACGGCCTTGCCATGCACCAGCCTGGTGTTGCGACCGTCCGACTGCCATTTCGACGTGGCGCCGATCACCACCGCCACCGGCTTGCCCTTGGTGTTCTTCCCGACTTTCTCGGCCATGCGAGCTTTCCTCCTTCTCGATGGCCTCGATCATATCCACAAAGCGGCCTGTGACGCTCTCTTCATTCTCTTCGCGAGCAAAGCTGCTCGCGGCGAGCGCATCCTTCATGTGCCGCCCCCGTCATCGGGCAGGGCATTCGCATATGGACGCTCTCTCATTCTCCTCCCCAGCTTCGCTGGGGAGGTGTCGCCGTCTTGAGGCGACGGAGGGGTCATGAGCAGCGAGACTGCGGCCCATGACCCTTCCGCCCCCGATTACGGGGGCACCTCCCCAGCGAAGCTGGGGAGGAGAGAGGAGTCAGTCGAACAGCGTCGCCAGACGCTGCTTTATCTGGTCGGCGACGTAGAGCGCCAGGGCCTGGATGGTGGAGGTCGGATTCACCCCTCCCGAGGTCACCCAGATGCTGCCGTCGACGATGAACAAGTTCTTTACGTCGTGGCTGCGGCCCCAGTCATTGACGACCGAGCGCTCGGGATCGGTCCCCATGCGGGCCGTGCCCAGGAGATGACCGGGGTAGTTCAGCGCAGTGCGCGAGCAATAGAGCCGGCTGGCGCCGGCCTCGGTCAGGATCTCCTCGGCGCGGGCGATGCCGTGCTCCATCATGCGCTCAGTGTTCTCGCTGATCGTGTAGTCGATGCGCGGCGCAGGGATGCCGTTGCTGTCCTTGAGCACGGGATCGAGGGTGACCCGGTTGTGCTCCTCGGGCAGGTCTTCGCAGGCGACGCCGATATTGAGCCGCCGGTCAAGCAGCTCGCGGTAGATGCGATGGTGATCGTGGCCCCACGGCAGATGACCCACCCCGGCGGCAACCATCGCCAGATTGGCCGGACCGGCGTTGCGGCCGAACTGCAGCGTGTAGCCGCGCACGAAATCGCGCGCCGGATCGGTCTCATAGAACTGCTTGCTCCACATACAGGTGATGGGACCACGTCCGCCGTCGAGCCGCTCGTCATCGACATAGCCCGAGACGATCGGCCAAGGGTGCAGCATCAGGTTCTTGCCGACCAGTCCGGAGGAGTTGGCGAGCCCGTTGGGAAATCGTCCCGACGCCGAGTTGAGCAGCAGGCGCGGCGTGCCGACACCGTTGCAGGCCACGATGACGACCTCGGCCGGCTGGAAGCATTCCTTACCCTGAGCGTCGTAGTAGATCGCACCCGACGCCATGCCATCCGGGCCGACAGTGATCTCGCGCACCCGGCAGCGCGTGCGCAGCTCGACGCCGGCGCGCAGCGCCAGTGGCCAATATGTGATGTCGGTACTCGCCTTGGCGCCCTGTGCGCAACCCGGCGTGCAGTGGCCGAGATTGATGCAAGGCGCGCGGCCTTCGTAGGTCGTGGTGGCGATCGTGGTGTCGGACGGCCACCAGTGCCAGCCCAGGCGGTTCATCGCCCGGGCGTAGCGCATGCCGGTCTTGCCGAGCGGGATCGGCGGCATCGGTGGATGGCGCGGCGGCACGCCGGGATCGCCGGCCAAGCCGGAGACGCCCATCATGCGATCGTTCTCCTCGTAGAATCGCTCGAGCGTCCAGTAATCGATCGGCCAGTCGTCGGCCACGCCGTCGAGCGACTTTGTGCGAAAGTCCGAAGGGTGCATGCGCGGCCAGTGCGCCGTGTAGATGATCGTGCCGCCACCGACGCCGTTGAAATTGGCGATCTTCATCAACGAATTGTCGTCGTTGATCGGATAGTCGGTGTCGCGGCCGCGCCGGTTCGGGCTGATGTCGAAATCGCCGTAGCGCCGCGCCTCCCAGTCGCGCCCGTTGGTCGGGAAGTCGGTCGACTTCATCCAGTCGCCCTGCTCGAGGCAGAGGATGCGCATCTTCGTTTCGGCGAGGCTCCACGCCGCCGCGGCGCCCGAGGCGCCCGAGCCGATGATCAGGACATCGACCCGCTCCTGTTCCGCCATCTCAGCGCTCCCCTGACAGCTCGGCGCGATCATCGCGCCACAACGGGGCACGCCCGCGCACCGGGTCGAGCAGCGACCAGTCGCCCTGCTCCAGGATGTAGCCTTTCGGGAAGGGTGGCCGCGCTTCCAGTCCCAGCGCCACCAGAACGCGATCGTCGCGGTAGTAGGCGCCGAGCACCAGGCGACCCAGCATCACGGCGGCCGCGCCGCCGCTCTTGTACCAGTCGTTGACCAGCGCCTCGCGCCGATCCTGGTCCAGGCCGGTGAACGCGCCGTCCGCCTTGCGCGCGATTGCGGCCAGGGCCTCGCGGATCAGCGGCAGGTCGCGCCCGATCGATTTCTCCATATCGGCCAGGATGGCGGGATCGTCGGCGCCGGGTATGCCGAGCGTGGCGTCCGCCGGCACCATCGTGCCGGCGATAACGGCGAGGTCTTGCCGGTCGGCGACGCTCAGTGCGCTATCTTTGATGCTGTTCATTGGGTCTCGAGCGGGTTGCAATTACTTCGGACGCTCGTGGTGCGCGGCGATCATGTGGGCCACCGCCATCGTCACGCGCTTGCCGGTCGGGATGTGCAGGAACTCGTTGGGACCGTGCGCATTGGAATGGGGCCCGAGCACGCCGGTGATGACGAACTGGGTGTCCGGAAACTTCTCGCCCAGCATGCCCATGAAGGGGATCGAGCCGCCTTCGCCCATATAGGCTGCGGTCTTGCCGAAGGCGTCCTGCGAGGCCTGGCCCACGGCCTTGGCAAGCCATGGCGCCAGCGGCGGCGCGTGCCAACCGCTCGACCCACCCTCGGCGCGGAAGGCCACTTCCGCACCGTAGGGCGGGTCGGCCTCGAGCGCCCGCTTGATTGCCTGCTCGGCACCGTGGCCGTCGAGGGTCGGCGGAGTGCGGATACTCAGCTTGGCCGTCGAATAGGGCAGCAGCACGTTGCCGGCATCGCCCGGAACCGGATAGCCGTCCATCGCCACCACGGCGAGTTGCGGCCGCCAGGTGCGATTCAGCACCAGCTCGCCGCGATCACTCGCCATCGGCCGCGTCGCGCCGGCGAAGGGGTAGCTCGCATAGACCGCGTCGCCCAGGATCTCGGCCGCCGCCTTGGCCTGCTCGATGCGCTGCGGCGGGATCTGGACGTAGAGCTCGTCGAGCTTGATCGCGCCCGTCGCCTCGTCTTCGATTCTCGACAGCAACCCGCGCAGCAGGCGAAACGACGACGGGACGATGCCGGACGCGCTGCCCGAGTGCACGCCCTCGGTCAGCACGCGCACGGTGAGCGTCCCGCCCGCAATGCCGCGCAACGACGTGGTGAGCCACAGCCGCTCGTAATCGCCGCAGCCGGAGTCGAGGCAGACGACCAGCGACGGGCTGCCGATGCGACCGATCAGATGGTCGACATAGTACGGCAGGTCGTAGCTGCCCGATTCCTCGCACGCCTCGATCATGATGACGCAGCGGGCGCGCGGCACGTTCTGCTCGCGCAAGGCGTGGAGGGCGGCGAAGCAGCCATACATCGCATAGCCGTCGTCGGCGCCGCCGCGGCCATAGAGCTTGTCGTCCTTGATGACCGGAATCCACGGCCCCAGCCCCTCCGCCCAACCCTTCATCTCGGGCTGCTTGTCGAGATGGCCGTAGAGCAGCACGGTATCACCACTGTCGCCCGGCACGTCGAAGAAGATCAGCGGGGTGCGTCCGGGCAGGCGGACGACCTCCAGGGTGGCGCCGGAAAACGCCGCGAGCTCGCGCCGGGCCCACGTCTCCATCAGCGTGACGGCGTCTTCCATGTAGCCGTGCTCGACCCATTGCGGATCGTAGGCCGGCGACTTGTTGGGGATGCGGATGTACTCGACGAGGGACGGCACGATCGCATCGTCCCAGAACGTATCGACGAAGGTCTTCAGGCGGTTGGTGTCCATGGCGCCATGTTAGGACAAGGCAAAGGTCTCTCGCTACGCTCTCTCATGGCCCCCCCCGCGAAGCTGGGAGGGGCAGGAACGGCGTTGCGCGGCCGGCGTTGGCCGTTCACGCTCCATCCCGCACATTTCGAGGGGAGGATCGCCCAATGAAATTCGGCGCGTCGATGTTCTTCACCGACTATTCGATGGGACCGGCCGAGCTCGCCGTCGCGCTGGAGCAGCGCGGCTTCGACATCGTCTGGGCGCCCGAGCATTCGCACATTCCGGTGTCACGCAAGACGGGCTTCATCCTCGGCGGCGATCTGCCCAAGCGCTACTACGACGTCATGGACCCGTTCGTGACCCTGACCGCCGCGGCGATGGCGACGAAGACGCTCAAGGTCGGGACCGGCGTCTGCCTGGTGGCACAGCGCGATCCCATCCAGACCGCCAAGCTGGTCGCCTCGCTCGACCAGGTCTCGGGCGGGCGTTTCGTGTTCGGCGTCGGCAACGGCTGGAATCAGGACGAGATGGAGAATCACGGCACCGCCTACGCTACCCGCCACAAGCGGGCGCGCGAGAACATCGAGGCGATGAAGGCGATCTGGACGAAATCGAAGGCCGAGTATCACGGCGAGTTCGTCAAGTTCGACCCGATGATGACGTGGCCAAAGCCGGTGCAGAAGCCGCATCCGCCGATCCTGGTCGGCGGCGCCTTCCCCTATTCGGCACGCCGCGCCGTGCGCTACGGCGACGGCTGGATGCCGCAGATCACGGACAAGAGTCCGACGCCGCTGATCGAGCTTATTCCCAAGTTTCGCCAGATGTGCGCCGAGGCCGACCGGGATCCCGACAAGATGGACATTTCGATCGGCGGCCAGCAGCCCGATGCCGATCTGGTGAAGCGCTATCGCGACGCCGGCGTCAGCCGCGTCTCCGCCAGCCTGCCGTCGGAGACGGCCGACACGATCCTGCCGGTGCTCGACAAGTGGGTCGCCGTGATGCGTGCGGTCGGCGGCTAGAGGCGGCCAGCAATCGGAACGGTGCCGCCGACCGATGCGTAGCGATCGGTGAACTCGGCGTCGGCCTGGAAGCATAGCGATTAGCTGCCGCGGTCACTTGCCGAGATCCTTCAGGATCTCGCGCGCAGCATTGTGGCCCGGAACGCCGCCTACCCCGCCGCCGGGATGGGCAGACGATCCGCACTGATAGAGACCTTTCAGCGGGCTGCGATAGTCCGCCCAATGCGGCGCCGGCCGGGCGAAGAACAGCTGATCGATGTTGAGCTCGCCATGGAAGATGTGGCCGTGCGGCGAGCCGATCTTCGCCTCGATATCCGGAGGCGTCAGCACCTGCATGCCGATGATGCCGTCGGAAAAGCCGGGCGCGTGCTCGTCCATCACCCGCAGCACGTTCTTGACGAAATCGGGCTTGCGCGTCTCCCAACCACCCTCCTTCAGCGTATACGGCGCGTGGCCGCCGAACAGATGGACGACATGCTTGCCGGACGGCGCGATGGTGTCGTCGACGAAGCTCGGCGCCACCGGCGTGATGAACGGATCGCGAGACCAGTCGCCCCATTTGGCGTCGTCATAGGCGCGCTCGAGATACTCGATCGTCGGCCCGATATGGGTGTAGGTCGGATAGGGAAAACCGCATACCGCAGCATCGAAGGCGCGGTATTGCGGCAGCCTCTCGCAGGCGATGTTGACCTTGAAGGCGGTCGAGAAGGTCCGATAGGTCCTGACGTCGCGCACGAGCTCGGCAGGCAGCACGCTCTCGGGAAGGAATTTCAGGAAAGTCAGCTTGGCGCTGACATTGCTCGCCACAATTCCGGCGTCGATCCTCGTGCCGTCTTCCAGCGTGACCCCGGTCGCCCGCCCGCCCGCCGTATCGATCGACGCGACGGCGGCGTTGGTGCGGATCTCCAGCCCCTTGCCGCGGCCGTATGCGGCGATCGCCTGGGTGATCGTACCCATGCCGCCGCGAACGAAGCCCCAACCGCCAGCGCCGGCATGCTCGCCCATGACATGGTGCATAATGACGTAGGCGGAGCCAGGGGAGCGCGGCCCGGCGAAAGTACCGATGCCGGAGTAATAAGCGAGCGCTGCCTTGACATGCGTGCTCGCGAACCATTCCGAGAGGTAGTCATCGGCGCTCATCGTCACGAGATCGATGAGGCGGAAAAGCTTGCCGCCGATCCTGCGGTACTGCCACAGGAGCTGCGCCGTCTGCCTGAAGGCGCGCCAGTCGCGGCAGCTCGGATCGGGCGGCGTCTCGAGCAGGAGTTTGCGGACAATCTGCGCCGCTTCCATCAGGTAACGGTCGAATTCGGGATAGATCGCCGCGTCCTTTTCGGAGAAGCGCGCGAAGCTCGCTTGCGTCTTCGCCATTGAGTCGCTGAAGACGAGGTGATCGCCGCCCGGCAACGACGAGAACATGTCCGAAGCCGGCAGCACCTCGAAGCCGTGCTTGCGCAACTCGAGATCGGCGATGACCCTGGGATGCAGCAGGCTCATGAGGTAGCTGAAGACGGAAAACTTGAAGCCCGGGACGACTTCCTCCGTCACCGCCGCGCCACCGATCACGTCGCGACGTTCGAGCACGAGAGCCCTGAGGCCGGCGCGGGCGAGATAGGCGCCACAGGTCAGGCCATTGTGCCCGCCGCCGATGATCACTGCGTCGTAACGTTCCGCCACCCTGCCCTCGACGAAGTCCGTGTCGGCGCAGGCTGGATGAAACGGAGCGCCGTTTCAACGGCTGAAGACGCCAGTGACGAGAGCAGAATGAAGTGCGTCCGATCGCCTGGCTTGACTCAAACCCTGAACTATTGTTCATTTCTTGGGAATGAACTCCGGTTCAATTCTTGACGGAGCGGACGTGGTCTATCGGCAGACCGAAAGCGCGACGCGGCGTCTAGCCGACAAGCGGGCGCGCATCCTGGCGGCGGCGCGCGCGCTCGTCGCCGACGGTGGCTGGCAGGCTGCCCAGGTCGACGCCGTCGCGACCACGGCCGGCGTCGCGACGGGCACGGTCTATCGCCACTGGTCGTCGAAGGCAGAGCTCTGCGCCGAGATCGTGGCCAGCGTCTCGGCACGCGAGGTCGGGATCGTCCAGTCGGTTGCCGAAGCCGACGGCTCGCCGGCGGAACGGCTCGAGGCGGCGATCCGCACCTTTGCCGGCCGCGCCCTGCGCGGGCGTCGACTGGCCTACGCGATGATCGCCGAGCCGGTCGATCCGGAGGTCGAGACGGTGCGTCTCGATTATCGCGCCCAGCTGGCGCGCTGCTTCGAGCGCGTCCTGCGCCACGGCATCATGCGCGGCGCCTTCCCGCGGCTCGATCCCGCCGTCGCCGCGGCCTGCATCGTCGGCGCGTTCATGGAGGCGCTGGTCGGACCGCTGGCGCCGTCCAAGGGCACCGGCGCGCGCGCCGACCGCCATCTCATCGACCAGATCACCCAGTTCTGCCTGCGCGCCGCGAAGGTCAAGACATGACGACGTCCACAACGGCAACCGATCCGTTCGACCGCCTGCCGCCACTGCCGGCCGACGGCTATGCCACGCACGAGGTGACGAACCAGGCGACGCCCTTCGCCAGGCACAACGCCTTCACCGGCGACCGCCTGCTGGGCGAGATCACGGCACGGGAGAAGCTCGGCTGGGCGCGCAAGCTGCTCGCCGAAGCCGGTGCGGTGGTGGCAAGCGAGCGCGTCGCCGAGCTGGCGCGCAACGCCAACCGATACACGCCAGAGCTGCGCAGCCACGATCGCTTCGGTCATCGCCTCGACGAGATCGTCTTCCATCCCGCATGGCACGAGCTGATGACGCTGGCAGTCGGCCACGGCACACACGCCCTCGCCTGGACCGCCCGCCAGCCCGGCGCGCACATCGCGCGCGGCGTGCTCTCCTATCTATGGAACCAAGGCGAGAGCGGCATCTGCTGCCCGCTCGGCATGACCTACTCGGCAGTGCCGGCGCTGCGCCTGCAGCCCGACCTCGCCGCGGTCTGGGAGCCGTTCATCCTCTCGCAGCGCTACGATCCGGCAGCAGCGCCGATGCAGCGCAAGACCGGCGGCACGGTGGGCATGACTCTCACCGAGAAGCAGGCGGGATCGGACCTGCGCGCGACGCAGACGACGGCGCGGCCCGCCTCGGCGCGACGCGGACCGGGCGCGGCCTATCTGATCGATGGCCACAAATGGTTCTTCTCGGTGCCGCACAGCGACGTCTTCGTCACGTTGGCCCGCACCGACCGTGGCCTCTCCTGCTTCCTGCTGCCGGGCTGGCTGCCCGACGGCACGCGCAACCGCCTGCTGATCCAGCGCCTCAAGGACAAGTGCGGCAACCGCTCGAACGCCTCGGGCGAGATCGAGTATCGCGGCGCACTTGCCTGGCTGGTCGGCGAGGAAGGCCAGGGCATCAAGGCGGCGCTCGCCATGACGCACCTGACGCGACTCGACTTCGCCATCGGGTCGGCCGGGCTGATGCGGCGCGCCGTGTCAGAAGCAATTCATCACGTGACGACACGCCGCGCCTTCCAGCGCCGGCTGCTCGATCAGCCGCTGATGGAGAACGTGGTTGCCGACCTCGCCCTCGAGGTCGAGGCCGCAACCTTGCTCGCCTTCCGGTTGGCGTGCGCTGTCGACGGTGAAGCCGCGGGAGATGCAGCGGCGGCCTTGCTGGTGCGTCTCGGCACGCCGGTTGCCAAGTACTGGAACTGCAAGCGCGTGGTCGGCGTCGTGCACGAAGCCCTGGAATGCCACGGCGGCAATGGCTTCATCGAGGACGGGCCGATGGCGCGACTGTACCGCGAGGCGCCGCTCAACGGCATCTGGGAGGGCAGCGGCAACATCATCGCCCTCGACGTCGTGCGCGCCCTTGCGCGCACGCCTGAGACCGCCGGGGCCTTTCTCGACGAGGTGCGTCGCGCCCGCGGCGGCGACCGCAAGCTCGATGACATGATCAGGCGGCTCGAGACCGAGCTCGCCGCCCCGGGAGAGCACGAGGCGCGGGCGCGGCGCCTCGCCGAGCGCCTGGCGCTCTGCCTGCAGGCGAGCCTGGTCGTGCAGCACTCGCCTTCGGCGGTCGCGGACGCCTTCTGCGCCACCCGCCTGGCGGGCGACGGAGGTGTCGCCTTCGGCTGCCTGCCCGGCGGCCTCGATCGGCGCGCCATCGTCGAGCGCGCCCGCATAGAGAGCGACGCCGATGCGTGACTTCGCCGGCAAGGTCGTCCTGGTGACCGGCGGCGCGACCGGCATCGGACGCGCCGCCGCCCTTGCCTTCGCCCGCCGCGGCGCCGAGGTCGTGATCGCCGGCCGCCGGCAGAGCGAAGGCGGCAAGGCCGTCGCGGCCCTCGCCGAGAGCGGCGGGTGCGGCCGCTTCATCGCCACCGACGTCACCCGGCCCGACGACCTCGCCGAGCTGCATCGCCTTGTCATCGCCGAGCACGGCCGGCTCGACGTCGCCTTCAACAACGCCGGTTACCAGGAGCCGCGCGCGCCGCTGGCCGAGCAGGATGCCGCGCTCTACGACCGCGTCTTCGACACCAATGTCCGCTCGGTCTATCTCTGCCTGCAGCACCAAGTCCGGCACATGACGGCGCATGGCGGCGGTGCGATCGTCGTCAACGCCTCAGTGAGTGGCCTGCGCAATCCCAATCCCGGTCTGGCGCTCTACTCGGCGTCGAAAGCCGCGGTGATCTCGCTCACCCGCTCGGCCGCCATGGAGTACGCGGAGAAGGGCGTGCGCATCAACGCGGTGGCGCCGGGCCGCGTCGTAACCGACATGATGCTGGCCTCCAAGATCATGGACATGTCGGCCGTCGCCGCCGGCCTGCCGCTGCGCCGCATGGGCCGGCCCGAGGAGGTCGCCGAAGCGGTGGTATGGCTGGCCTCGGATGCCGCCTCCTTCGTCGTCGGCCATGTGCTCAACACAGACGGCGGCTTCATGGCGCTGTGACGGGAGGAACCACCATGTCGATCCACGCCGAACGCGCCCGCTACGTGCCGGTCGAGCAGGGCTTCAACATCGCACGGCCGGCGCTCGAGCCGCAGGCCTTCGTCTCCGAAGCCGCCCGCGCGTTTGCCGCGCAAACGCCGACCGGCTTCATCGCCCTCGATCTTTCGTCCATGCTAGGCACCGGCCGGCCAGCGACCACGCCCTTCATGCTGGCACGCTATGCCCGCATCCGCCGTGGCGAGACGCTCACATGCACCCTCGCTGCCAGCGGCGAGATCTGGGCCGTCCTGCGCGGCAGCGGCACGCTCGTGCGCGCCGGCGAAATGCTTTCCTGGCAGGCTGGCGACATGCTTGCCCTGCCCGGCGGTGTCGCCTCGACCTGGCAGGCCGACGACGACGCCGTGCTGTGGCTGGTAACCGACGAACCGGCGCTCGCCTTCCTGGGCGTCCGCCCCGAAGCAGCCGAGCACACGCCCGTCGAGACGACGCACTATCGGCACGACGCCATCGCCCGCGAGCTGCGCGCGCTCTACGACAGGCCGATGGCGCCCGACACGCCGGGCCGAGCCCTGTTCATGGCGAGCGTCCGCACCGAGCGCCTCGGCACCTGCCTGCCGGCGATGACGCTCACCCTGAACGCCGTGCGCCCCGGTGAGGCGCAGCGTCCGCACCGGCACAATGCCGCGGCTCTGGTGCTCGCCCTGCGCGAGGCGCACTGCGCCTCGACGATCGGCGGACGGTCCTTTCCGTGGACGGAGCACGTCACCCTGCTGACGCCGGCCGGCGCGGCCCACGATCATCGCAACGCGCCCAGGTCCGATGGCACGGTCGAGGACCGTGACATCGCCTTGGCGCTGATCGTGCAGGACGCGGGCCTCTACTATCGCGGCCGCACGATGGGCTTCAGCTTCGCGTGAGAGCGCAGCCGCACACCCTCCGCCGTCGCCCTGCTGCCGGGCGTCATCATCGCCAACCTACTCCATCACGCGCTTCTCCCGGGCCGTGCGGCAGGCCGGCGACATCCTGCCCTCCAAAGATCACCGGGTTGACAGGGTCGCCGGCCCATCGCCCGATGCCTGCGTGGAGTCACGACACGAAAGGAAGAGGGCAGATGTCCGAGACACCGACCTTCGGCCGGTACGCCGAAATCCCCTACGACAAGATGTCTGCGGAGCAGCAGGCGGGCTACAATTCGATGATCGAGGCGCGCGGTCGCCTGCCCGGTCCGACCAAGATCTGGGTGCACAACCCGAAGCTCGCGAAAGTCGCCGGTCCGTTCGGCGCGCATTTTCAGCCCGGCAATTACTCGCTCAGCGAGCGAGAGCGCGAAATTGCCGTCTGTGTCATCACCAGCCACTGGCGGTCGGCCTACCCGACCGCGGCACACGAACGGCTGGCCAAGCAGGTCGGGCTGCCGGCCGCCAAGGTCGAGGCGATCCTGGGCGGCCTGCCGACCACCTTCGACGATGTACGCGAGCAGGTCGTCTATGAAATGGCGATGGTGCTGTCCACCGGACGGTGGGTTTCGCGCGGGCTCCATGAGCGGGCGGTCAAGGCGCTCGACCACGTCGGAATCACCGACGTCATCACGCTGATGGGGCACTACACCAGCGTTGCGATGACGCTCGCCTTCTACGACGTTCCCGACGGCGCCACGGGCATGGCACGGTAGGATCACCGAACGTCTAGGCGCTTGCCTCGAAGGGAGCCGGCCCTGCAGGGGTGCGGCCAGCATCCTCGGAGACAAACGCCTAGGCGTCGGTTCTGGAGCGAAATAGCGCCGGCCCGGCGTGCGGCGAAGGGCCGACGTAGGTCATCCATGAACAATGGTAGGAACATTCTGGAGGCGGACCGGTTGCCGTCCGGTTTCAGACCAATACGCATCCGGCGGCATCGCGTGGTGCGATGGCGTTCCTGCGGACGCCGTACTGCGCGAGCTGCTCCTTGCAACGAGCGCTCGGGAGGCGTGAACCCCTCGCACGTGTCTCGCGTTGGCAAGAGGTCATGGGCATCCCTTCCCAACCGTTCTCGCTGGGCACGGCGACGTGTCATCTCTGCATCGACATGCAGCGCCTGTTCGCGGAGGGCACGCCTTGGCACGTGCCATGGCTCGCCGCGGTCCTCCCCACGATCGTGGAAATCGCCGGGCGATATGCCCGACAGACGATCTTTACGCGCTTCACCCCTCCGCGGCGGCCCGAAGAGGCGATGGGCGCCTGGCGCGACTACTATGCGGCCTGGCCTGAGATGACGCTCGAACGGCTCGATGAGGCTCTGCTCGAGCTCGTGCCTCCTCTGTCTCGCCTTGTGCCGCCGGCCAAGGTCTTGGACAAAGGGGTGAATTCGGCTTTCAGCCGCCCGGGGTTCGCCGCCGCCCTCAAACGCAGAGGTATCGATACGCTGGTTGTCACGGGAGGAGAAACGGACGTTTGCGTCCTCGCCACGGTGATGGCGGCGATCGATCACGGATTTCGGATCGTCCTGCCCACAGATGCGCTGTGCAGCACGCAGGACAGCACCCACGACGCGCTGCTGCAGCTCTACCGGCAGCGTTTCTCCCACCAAGTCGAAGCCACCACGACCGCTAACTTGATCGATCGGTGGCGTTGCTGAAATCGATGGGCGCCTCGCGCGCGAACGGCGCTTCTTTCGGCATCCAGGCGCGTCAAAGCCTTGCGCGTCACGGCACGTTGAACCAATCAGCAGAACGTTCCCTCCTCCCCCTGAGGAACCGCGCGGAGCGCGGCGTCTCGATTCGGGCGAAGTAACCTTCGCCCTTCGGCGAGGAGGAGAGCTTGCTCAGGATGAGGTTTTTGATGGGTCTTCGACCGACGTTGGCGCTTAGGGGCAGGACGCTCCCGCGCCCACGGGCTCAGACCCGCATGTAACCCTCGATCTCGTTGACCGCAAAGGCCAGGACCTTGTCCATCGACTCGCCCTTGATTGCGTAGCGTACCACCATCTGGGTCTGAAGCCCCTGCCGGTAGATTTGCACGGCGATCCGGTGCGGCGCAGGGGCGGCGGCGATGGACAGGATCTGGTGGTTGAACGGGTTCGCGTAATGATAGAGCGTGCCCTTGGGCGGTCCCTCCTCTTCCCACACTTTCAGAGTCGTCAGGTTGGCAAACGGCGGAATGTCGTAGCCGGCGCTGGCCTTCACCATCGCTTCGATCGCGTCGGCCTGCGACAGGGCGGCGAGCAGGCTCTTCGCGGCGCTCTGGTTCTTGCCGAAGTTCCAGATTCCCCAGAACGGCGTCGTGAACGGCCCGTAACGTCCGGCAGAGCCAGCGGCCATGCCGTGATGCCACGTCTGCTCGGCGATTTCAGGCCTGTCACGCCGCGCCACCGCCCAGGCGCTGGGCGGGTTCATGATCAGCGCGGTCTTGCCCGCGACGAACATCTTGTTGTTGCTGGCGTCGTCCCACGACGGCGCATCCGGCGGCAGATAGGGGACGAGCTGCTTCCAGTACTCGAGCGCCTTCTTGACGTTGTCGCTCTTCACCGTGATCTCGCCCTTGGCGTCCACCAGTTCCGCACCGAAGCTCTGAAAGATGGCGCCGCAGGTGTCGACCGAATCGGCCGTCGTGCCAAGCCCGATCCCGAACGGGTAGCCCGCCTTGTGGCAGTCGGCGGCAGCCTTGAGGAAGGCATCGAGCGTCCAGGCGTCGGCCTTGGGTGGCGCGCCGACCGGATACATGGCCTGGATGTCGATGCCGGCGTGCTGCTTCAGGAGGTCGATGCGCGACGTCGGTCCCTTGAACTGAGCGCCCGGCGTTGCCGGCACGCCAAGCCACCTGCCGTCGATCTTGCCGAGGTACTGCGTGATGTCGCTGGCCTTCCCGTTCTGCTTGATCAGCGGCGCCATGATGTCGTCGACCGGCGCGAGCTGATCGGCGTATCGCGCGCAATCCCAGCTCCCGACGACCAGAATGTCGTGACCCGATCGTGCCTGCGCTTCGGCGGCCGCCGTCAGGATCAGCTTGTTGCCCTGCGAGGTGATGAAATCGATCTGCAGGTCGACCTTCTCCTTGTCGGCCCAAGCCCTGGCGGCCGCCTCGGCGGCCTTGTTGGCGCCCGGCACCCAATGGTCCCAGAGGCCGATCGACATTTTGCCAGCGGCATGGGCGCCGCGCACGAACGGTGCGGCCACCAGGGCCGACGACAGAGCGGCCGTGCCGGCCGCGAAACGACGACGCGTGATAGTGCTCCTAGCCATGAACGTTCCTCCTCCAAGCTGCCTTCTCGACAGGTCGTTATTGGTGCTCGCGTTGCCGCGATGCGTGGCCTTCAGGCCTTTTTGGAAAGAAGCGTAAGCTACAGGCTGAGCGATGAAATTTCGCTCAGTGGCATTGCATTAGAAGCAGAAAGCCGGCGGTCGCGCAAGAATCCGCATGGAAAAGAAGTGTTCAGTCGCCGATTTGGTGGCGGATCCGCTCGCGCCGGCCTGCCTGCAACCAAGGAACGCTGGTGCAGCCCAAATGCCGAAGGTTCCTATGGGCTAATCAGAAACCACGGCGGCGTTCTGGCGCCAGATCACCCTTCAATTCAACGCCTCCACGCCCTTGACCGGAACGCCCGAGGCGCCGGGGCGTCGTGCGCCCAGCAGGCGCCGGGCCTCGTCGAGCCGACCGGCGTTGAGACAGGCCTTCAGCAGGGTAAACCCGATCAGGTCATGTTGCGCGCGGCTGCCGCCGATACGCTCGCTTTCCCCGGCGAGCGGCGCCAGCGCCTCGATCGCCGCGGGAAAGTCTCCACGTTCGAACGCCACGATGCCGCGCGACAGCGCAGGCAAATAGGCGCCGGACGGGTAACGCCCCTCGCGCGCCAGTGTCTCCATCTGTCGGGCGCGGATGTCGAGCGCGGCGTCATCGCCCATCACCGCCTGCACCAGGATGACGTGCAGGTCGGCAAGGCCGGCGCCCGGCCGCGGGAGCGCACTGTTCCCATATTCGTGCAGCGCACGCCAGGCGGCGGCGTCTCGCGGATGGCCGGCGAGCTCCGACCGCCACAAGAACGCTGCTCCATCAGAAACGCGCTGTTGAGGTCCGCCGCTATGCCGATCGAGAGCGATAGCATCGTGATAGCGCCGCAACGCTTCAGGCCAGTTGCCGACCTGCAGCTCGCAAAGCGTGAGGTGCCAGGTCAAATGGCCATGGAAGAAACCGTCACGCGGATAGGTGGCGAGCCACGAGGAAAGGTACGCGCGTGCCGTCTCGGGCTCACCGCTCTCGTAGCAGATGTGCGCGAAGCCATGGGCGCCGTGGGCGTTGTTCGGATTGACTGCTACGGATCGCTCGATCTTTGTCCGCGCCGCCGCAAGCTGGCCATCCTCGGACAAGGACATGGCGTGATAGGATGTGAACCAGAAGTCGTCACCGTAGTGCGGCGCCAGGCTGTCCATCAAAGCCGCGATCTGGCGCTTCTGGCCGATGCGACCGGAGCTGCCGATCAGACCGTTCGGATTGGCGGCGCTGGCAACCACCAGGGCGTCGCGCGGCCACGCTGCAAGATGGGCATGCAAGGCCGCGATCGCGGCGTCGATCCGGCCCGCGAACACAAGATCGAAGAAGCCGATATGGCTGGCCTCGCGCTCCGACGCATCCGAAGTCAGGTCCTTGGCCGTCGCCAGGGCCGCTCGCGCTGCTGCGACGTCCCCCTGTCTCATCAGGAGCTGCGCCTTGCCGGCGTGAGCCAGGGCAAAGCCTGGATCGACGACGACGGCCTGGTCGTAAGCCTCGGCCGCGCCGGGATAGAAAGTCAGCGCCAGGCCGGAAGCCTTGACGTAGGCATCCCGGGCGGCCGCCGAGGCGGTCGTCAAGGCAAGGTCGTATTGGTCCCTCAGCATGACAACCCTCACCGCTCCTTCGCCAAAGCCAAATCCCTCGCGCGACAAGGTGCCCGTCCTGCCCGGCACTTCGTCCGTTCGCGTTCAACGGAACATGAAGCACAGAATTGCTGCTTCGTCCGACTTTGTCGATCCGGGTTGTCAGCGCCTCAGCAGACGACCAGGCCAAGCGCGCTCCAACCACGCTTGCCATGACCAAGGAACACGGTGTAGGCCGAATCACTGTTCGGCGCGCAATCTCCGAGCTGACCGCACAAATGCTCATCAGCCCGCGGCGGGCATCGGCACCGTCGTCACGAATCGCGGCACGAACAGACGGGTGTTTCGCCTCAGCGGCTTCTTCGGTCACGGCTCGATCTTCCGCGTCAAGAAGATCGCGAGCACGACCGAGAGCGCCAACGCCGAGGGAGCGAAGGCCTTGCAGGTCATCGAAGGCGCCCTCGTCCGGCATCAGCGCTATATCGCGCTCCACCAGAACCAGCCATTCACCCTGACGGATGCGGACGAAGTCGAGGCCGACGAACCCTCGGCACAGAAGGCAAGGTCTTTGTCAGGGTCGCCTAGCCGCCGCGTCGCGCGCGCCGAGCAGGAGCTTATTGCCGTCATTTCAGATGGGCCGAGCGAGAAGTACCTCGGATACCCGGCCGGCCAGCCCATGATGGAAGCGCGCCGTATCGTCTTTGCCTCGGACGGTCTGCCGATCCACTACTTCATCCCGCGCTACCACCCGGAGCGCTACAAGTTCCTGGTCGACATGCTGCCTACCAAGGGCGTTGCGATCTTCGAGGGACGGCAGGACTGATCTACGGGGTCGACACAGTCGCTCGTGGCTGGGGGCGCGCCACTGGAGTGGCGCGCCGCCAGCTTCCCGTCACTCCATCTTGACGTTGCCCAGGCGAACGATCTCGCCCACGACCGACATCTCCTTCCTGATGTTCTCCGCCATCTGCTCGGGCGTGCCGCCGGCCGTCTGATAGCCCAGCTGCTCGATCTTGGCCTTGATCTCCGGCTCCTTCAGCGCCTCGTTCGCCGCGGCGTTCAGCTTCATCACGATGTCCTGCGGCACGCCCTTGGGCGCAAACAGCGCGTACCAGACGCTCAGCTGCAATTGCGGATAGCCACTCTCCACGGAGGTCGGTGCATCCGGAAACGACGGGATACGCTTGTCGCCCATCACCGCGATGATGCGGACCTTCCCCGAGTTGACATGGGAGACGTACGCCGCCGGAAGGTCGAAGGAGATGTTGAGCCGGCCGCCCAGCATGTCCGGCAGCAGCCCGCCGGTGCCACGATAGGGGATCATGTTGAACTTGACGCCCTCTCTCACCTCGACCATGGCGCACATCAGATGCCCCGACCCACCCTGGCCGGGCGTCCCGGCCAGGACCTTGTCGGGGTTGGCCTTCGCGTAGTCGATGAGTTCCTTCAGAGTCTTCGGGCCGAAATCCGCATTCGCCATGATGGCCATCGGCGAGGTCGTCACCTCGATGATCGGCACCAGGTCCTTCTCCGGATTGTAGGGAAGATTGGGGATGAGATATTTGCTGTTCACGATCGGCGCCGGCGGCGTGAACAGGATCGTGTAACCATCCGGAGCCGCGTTGGCGACCATCTGGGTCCCGATGGTGCCGTTCGCACCGGCCTTGAAATCGACGACGATCGGCCGGCCAAGGCGCTTGCTCATCCCCTCGGCCAACAGGCGCGCCGCGGGATCGGCGCCGCCGCCGGCGAGGTAGGGCACGATCATCGTTATCGGCTTTGTCGGCCACCCACCTTGCGCCAACGCGACGTTTGCCGCCGCCGCGGCGATGAGCGCGCCAAGAGCAACCATCAATCCAAGTCTTCGCATGCTTTCCTCCCTCCCATTTTCCATGTTGCCGGCTGCTGCCGGCTACGTCGAGAAGCTGGCCGGTATCGATACGCCGTCGGGGCCGATGTGATCGGCACAGGAACTCTCTCGCCCGCGCCGGCGGCGCCGTGCGTCGGCACCGCATCCAGAACCGAGTACTTGGCAACCGATACGGCGCGGGCACGATCCAAGGCGATCGGCTACCAGATGACCGGCTTCGACGCCAAGCGGACCGCTGACATCATCGACGAGGACACGGCGGCCTTCACCGAGCTCCTCAACGCCGGTGTCATGAAGATGCAGTAGCCGCTTCGCCATCAGGCCGAACCGCGTCGGCAATGCGCGTCTCAGGCGACCGGATGCGCACCCCTACGCCGGGCAAGGGCGATGTCCGGCCGGTCCGTCGTGATCTGGCGGATCGGCCGGGCGAGCCATGTCGCGATGTCGTCGGCCTCGTTGGTAACCCAGGCGCCGAGGCTGGCTCCACCCAGCCGTTGCAGGCAGAGCGCGTAGCTGTCCATCAGCAGGCCCTTTTCCACGGCCACCAGGCAGTGGCCGAGCGCCGCAAACCGGTCCAGCGCCGCCGGCAGACCGCCCAACATTTCCGCCGAGCGCCGGTCGAGCGACGCGAGGACGCGCTGGCGGGGCGACAGCCGGCGCACGGTTTCGAGAATGTCGGGCACGAAGCAGGTCAGGATCGCCCGCTCCTGCAGCTGGCGCCCGTCGATCAGGTCGAGAAGACGCTTCTCCAGGCCGTCATAAGGTCGCCCCAGGGCATCGGTCTTGATCTCGATGTGCAGCTCGATCGACGTGCCGGCAAAGATGTCGAGGACGGCCTCGAGGCCGGGAACACCGGCGCCACCACCCTCGTGCAGCGGCGTCGCGGCAAGCTCGCGCGCTGTCCTGTTCGCCACGGCACCCGCGCCTGCCGTCGTGCGTTCGAGCGACGGATCGTGAATCACCACCATCTCGCCGTCGCGCGCCAGGTGGACGTCGAATTCGACGCCATCGACGCCGAGGTCGCGTGTGCGGGCAAAGCCGTGCAGGCTGTTCTCCGGCCAGAGGTTGCGCGCGCCGCGATGTCCAATGATCAGGACCATGGCTCCAGCCTTCTACTTGCCGCTGTCGACCAAGCCCTTGACCAACCAGCGCTGCAACGCGACCACGACGAGCGCGGGCGGCAGCATAACCAGCAGCGCAGCGTTCATGGCGACATTCCACGCCGGCTCCGCATCCGACTGCGGGATCAGGTTCTTGAGGCCGATCACCGCGGTTGCCATGTCCTTCTCGGTGGTGAAGAGCAGCGGCCACAGATACTGGTTCCAGCCATAAAGAAAGAGGATGATCGACAGCGCCACCATGTTCGACAGCGACAGCGGCAGCAGCACATGGCGGAAGAAATGCATCGGCGAGGCACCGTCGATGCGCGCCGCCTCGCACAGCTCCTCGGGCACGGTGAGGAAGAACTGACGGAACAGGAAGGTGGCGGTGGCCGAGGCGATCAGGGGCAGGATCAGCCCGCCGTAGCTGTTCATCATGTTCCATTCCAACGCGACCTCCATCCGCCGGCCGGTCAGCCAACCGATCCAGCTGCCGACATCGAGCCAGTCGATCGCCCATTGCAACGGAAGAGCGACGTTGGTCACTGCCTCGTAGGTCGGCAGGATGCGCACCTCGACCGGCAGCATCAGCGAGACGAAAATCAGCCAGAACGCCGTCATGCGGTAGCGAAAGCGGAAGTAGGAGATGGCGAAGGCCGAGAGCAGCGACACGGCGATCTTGCCGACCGCGATGCCCGCGGCCACGATCAGCGAATTGAGCAGCAGCCGGCCGAGATTGCCCTTCTGCCAGGCCATCTGCGCATTCTCGAGAAACCGCCCGCCGGGCAGCCACGGCGGCGGCACGCTCAGCACGTCGCTTGTTGTGTGCGAGCCGACGACGAAGGCAAAGTAGATCGGCAGGCAAACCAGCAGACCGCCCAGGATCAAGAGCCCGTGGCAGGCGATGTCGAGCCGGCGTGTGCGCTCGACCATGTCAGACGTCGTAGTTCACGTTCCGCTCGACGTAGCGGAACTGAAGCATGGTGAGGATGACGGCGAAGATCATCAGAAGCACCGACTGGGCGGCCGAGGAGCCGAGGTCGATATGCACGAAGCCGTCCTGGTAGACTTTGTAGACCAGAATCATGGTGGCGCCCCCGGGGCCGCCCTTGGTCACTGCGTCGATGATGGCGAAGGTCTCGAAGAAGCCGTAGACGAAGTTCATCACCAGCAGGAAGAACACAGTCGGCCCGATCATCGGCAGCGCGATCCTGAAGAAGCGCAGGCCGGGCCCGGCGCCGTCGACGGCGGCCGCCTCCAGAAGCGACGCCGGCACGGCGAGCAGCGCCGCCACCAGGAAGATGTAGTCGTAGCAGATGTGCTTCCAGGCAGCGGCGATGGTGACGAGGACGAAGGCGTCGAAGCCGTTGCGCGTCGGATCCCAGGCGAGGCCGAGCGCCTTTAGCACATGGGTCAGGGGCCCAACATGGGCATTGAACAGGAACGCCCACAGGATGCCCGCGATCACCGGCGCGATGGCGTAGGGCAGCAGCACGATGCTGCGATAGAGCCCGCGACCGCGGATCACCCGGTCGGTGGCGAAGGCCAGCACGCCCGCCACCGACAAGGTGAGCGCGTTCTGGGCCAATGTGAACCACACGGTGACCCAGACCGACGAGCGATACTCGGGGCTGGCGAGCAGGGCGCGGAAATTGTCGAACCAGACGAACTGGACGCTGGTGCCGAACGGGTCGGTGATGACGAACGCCTGGACCAGCGCCCGGGCCGCCGGAATGAAGAAGAACAGCAGCAGCACCAGGAGCTGCGGCAAAAGCAGCAGCAATGGCAGGCGCGAGTCGCGATAATGGGCGCGCTTCAGCCCCGCCGTCCCGCCGGCCGACGCCGTCCGTTGCCGGCGGGCGACCCGAGGGATCGCCGCCGGCAGGGCCTCCGCCGCAGCGCTAGTACTTGCCTGCATGCAGCTTCTCGAACTGCCGCAGGATCTCGTTGCCGCGGCGCACCGCGTCGTCGAGCGCCTCCTGCGGCGTCTTCTTGTTTGCCCACACCGATTCCAGCTCCTGGCGCAGCGCGAAGGTCGACTGCGTGTAGTTGCCGAAATGGAAGCCCTGCGAATTGGCCGTCGGCGTGCCGCGGTTGAGCTGGAGGATCGCGATCTCGCGGGTCGGATTGGCCGTGTAATAGCCCTCCTTCTTGGCCGTCTCGTAGGCCTTGTTGGTGATCGGCACGTAGCCCGTCACCTTGCTCCACCACACCTGCAGGTCGGGGCTGGCGACGAAGGCAAGGAAATCGGCCACGCCGTCGTAATCCTCGGCCTTCTGACCCTTCATCACCCAGAGGGTCGCACCGCCGATGCTGCTGTTGCGCGGCGTCGTCCCCTCCTCCCAGGGCAGATAGGTGGCGCTCCACTTGATCTTGGCGTCGCGCTCGACGCTGCCGTGCGCCGCCGTCGAGGCGAAGAAGGTCGCGCATTTGCCCGACGTGTAAAGCTGCTCGGGTGAAAGGCCTTGGCCGGCGATCTGCATGATCCCGTCGTCGATCCATTTCTTCAGGCGCTTCGCCTGCTCGACCACCTTGGTCTTGTTGTAGACGAACACGGTGTCGAGGCCATCGTAGCCGTTGGCCTTGGTGCCGAACGGCTGGTCGTTCACGGTGCTGTAGTTCTCGATCAGGCTCCAGAAGAAGTCGCCGGCGAGCGAGGAGCCGCACTCGGCGATGCCCTTGCTCTTGATCGCGTAGAGCTGCTTGTCCAGCTCCTGCCAAGTCGGCCCGGGCGCGGTGAAGCCCGCCTTCTCGAAATACTCTTTATTGTACCACAGGATCGGCGCCGAGGAGTTGAATGGCATGCTCATCAGCTTGCCCTTGTACTGATAGTAGCTGGCGACCGGCTTGATGAAGTCCGCCCAGTCGATCTGCTTCTTCTTCTCCGTCATCAGATCCTGCACCGGCACGATGGCGTCGGACAGCAGCATCGTCATGAATCCGCGCTCGTAGATCTGCACGATGTGCGGCGCCTTCTTGGCGCGATAGGCGGCAATGGTGCCGTTGATGACCTCGTCGTAGTTGCCCTTGTTGGTGGCCACGACGGTGTACCTGGTTTGCGAGGCGTTGTAGCGCTTGACGATCTCCTCCACACGCTCGCCCAGCACGCCGCCCATGGCGTGCCAGAACTGGATCTCGGTCCGCTGCTGAGCGGACGTCGGCGCCGCGAGCCCCGCCAACAACCCCGCCGCGAGCAACCGGCCGACAAACGCCCGTTTCGTCTTGTCCATGTGGCCTCCCTTCGTGATTTGCATCCCTAGGCAACGGCCCGGGACTTCCTCCAGAAACCATCCGCGGCGAACAGATCGCGCACCATCGCGTCCAGCCAACCCAGCTCGTGCAGCACGTCGAGGCCGGTGAAGCGGCGCCGGATCAACCGCGCGCGCCTGTAATCCCGGGCATGCTTGGCGTCGGCGATGCCGATGGTCGCCGCGCTCGACGGCGCGCCGGCCGCCTCCAGCCAGCGCCGCACCGTCTCGGCCGCCGGCAGGCGCTCGCGAAGCCAGCCGGCGACGCGCGGCCAGCTTTCCTGCAGACGTCGCAGGCGCGCCTCGACAACGCGCGGGCCGGCAGCCTTGGCCGCCGCCTCGATCTCGGCGTTGACGGCCATGAAAGGCAGCGGGAACGACGCCGCCACATCGGCCCGCAGCGTCACCGCGGACGGCGTTCGGTCGGCGAGCTCGGCAGGCACGATCGACGCGACGTCCTGGCGCAGCAGCCATTCGTAGGCCGCCAGCATCGACAGGCAGCCGATGCCGACGCAAGCACCGTGCGAGACCGGTTCGCCGCCGACGGCGACCTCCTCCATTTCCCACAGGTGAGCGAACTGATGATCGCTGCCGCTGGCCGGCCGGGAATTGCCGTGGGCCTGCATGGCCAGCCCGGCCATGATCAAGCCGCGCATCAGCCCGTCGAGCGCGGCGGGCTCACCCCGCCGCACCCCGGCCGGCTCGCCCAGCCAGGCGGCAAGATTGTCCTGCACCATGGCGAACGGACCGGGATTGACCGCCTCGACGCCGAGGGCATCGGCAAGCATCCAGTCGGCGCCGGCCACCAGCTTGCCGGCGAGATCACCGTACCCCCAGCCGGCCATCGGCTTCGGTGCCGTCGCGATCACATCGAGATCGGCCACCACGGCGACCGGCGCCGCACAGGCGAAGGTGCGCTTGAAACCGTCCTCGCGCAGCGCCGCACCGGAGGCCGCATAGCCGTCCATCGACGCGGCGGTCGGCACGCAGACATAGGGCGTGCCGGCAAGCTCGGCGGCGTACTTGACCAGGTCGTTGATGACTCCAGCGCCGACGGCCACGGGCAGGACAGCGCTGGACTTGATCACCGTTGCCAGCTCCCGCGCTGTCTGCGCGCTTGCCTTCACGCGCGGCTGACCGGTCAGCACGATCGGATCCGCGGCGGCGAGACCGTCCGCGGCCAGCAGCGAGGCCGTGCGTCCGCCTGCCACTTTCCAGGTCCGATCATCGGCGATTACGAGATAGCGGTTCGCCGGCGCCGCCTGCTGCAATACGCCGGGCACTGCGCCAAGGCAGCCCGCCGCGATCCGCACATCGCGCGTGGTCGATGCCATTCGAAGCGCCGCCGCCAGCTGTCCGTTCATGTCCAATCCGCTTTGACCGGGCCCATGAATATCAACTTGTCTAACATTTGTATATGCTATGATACATCTGTTTATGGAGTATGACAGTCGGCGGCCGGAGGAGCGGGTGCTCGCGGGAGGCAGGCAACGGATGTCGGACGATGACGAGCAGCTCCGCGTGCGCGTGGCTTGGCTCTATTTCATGGAAGGGCTCACCCAGGCCGATATCGCCGGCAAGCTCGGCATCACCCGCCTGCGCGCCAACCGCCTGCTGGGCGAAGCGCGAGCGAGCGGCCTGGTCAATATCCAGGTCAATGCCCGACTGGCCGATTGCGTCGAGCTGGAGCGGCGGCTGATGCAGGAGACCGGGCTCAGGGATGCCGTGGTCGTGCCCACCCCGACCGATCAGGACCAGATCGCGGTCGCGCTCGGCCGCGCCACCGCCGAGTATCTGGGGCGCCATCTCGACGAGACGCGCGTGCGCGGCCTCGGCATCGGCTGGGGCACCACCTTGCGCGAGACGATCCGCCATCTGCGCGCCGGCGACTTCTCCGAGCTCAGCATCAATTCGATGATGGGTGGCCTCACGCACGGGCTCGAGCTCAACACCTTCGAGATCGCCAGCGAGTTCGCGCGTCGCTTCAAGGGACAGTGCAACTACCTGGCAGCGCCGATCTACGCCGGCAGCCCGCGTTCGCGCGACACCATCCTCGACCAGGACGTGTTCCAGGAGACCTTCCAGAGGCTGGCCACCAACGACGTTGCCCTGCTGAGCGTCGGCGATCTCAGCCGGCGCTCACTGCTGATCCGCTACGGCCTGCCGCGCGACGTGACCGTCGAATCGCTGCGCGCGGCCGGCGCCGTCGGCGACATCATGGGCACCTTTCTCGATCCGTGGGGCAAGCCCGTGAAGCATGCGCTGAACCGGCGCGTCATCGCCGCACCCGTCGACATGCTGCGCGACATCGCCACGGTCATTGTCGCCTCGGGCGGCCTGAACAAGACGGCGATCCTCGCCGGCGTGTTGCGCGCCAGGCTGTGCTCGGTCCTGGTGGTCGACGAAGCGGCCGCCCGCGCCGTGCTCGGCATCCTGCGCGGCACGGGTTGAACGGTACCGGCAGTGTATCTCGGCATCGACATCGGCACGTCGAGCGTCAAGGCCGTCGTCATGAACGACGACGACCGGCCTATAGCCGCCGCGTCGGTCCCGCTTGTCCTCTCCCTGCCCCGTCCCTTGTGGTGCGAGCAGGTGCCAGAGGATTGGTGGCAGGCGGTCGTCGACAGCCTCGACGCCCTCGCGGCCAAGGCGCCGGCAGCGATGGAAGCGGTCCGCAGCATCGGCCTGTCGGGACAGATGCTCGGCGTCACCCTGCTCGATGCGACCGACACGGCCATCCGGCCCGCCCTGTTGTGGAATGACGGTCGCGCGGCGGCCGAATGCACCGACCTGCACGCCCGCTTCGAGGCTTTCGCCGACATCGTCGGCTGCCGCGCCATGCCCGGCTTTTCGGCGCCAAAGCTCCTGTGGCTGGGGCGGCATGAGCCCGACGCCCTGGCACGTGCGCGCCGCATCCTGCTGACCAAGGACTACGTGCGCCTGCGCCTGACGGGCGATGCCGTCAGCGACCGTGCCGACGCCTCGGCGACTCTCCTGATGGAGACGGTGCGGGGCGACTGGCATGACGGCATCCTGGCAGCCTGCGGCATCGACCGGACGCGGCTGCCACGCCTCGTCGACAGCACCACCGTCTCGGGCACGCTGCGCAGCCCGCTGGCGCGCCGGTGGCGCATGCCGGCAGGAACGCCGGTGGCGGGCGGCGGCGGCGACAATATGTGTGCAGGCGTCGGCGTGGGCGCCGTGCAGCCCGGCACGGCCTACATCAGCCTGGGAACGTCGGGCGTGTACTTCGTCGCCAACAACCGGTTCGTTCCAGCGCATAGAGGCGGCATGCATACCCATCGTCACGCCGTGCCCGGTCTCTTCTGCCAGCATGCTGTCGTCTTGAGTGCCGGCAGCGCGCTCGCCTGGATCGCCGGCTTGCTCGGCCGCGACATTGGCGGGCTGATCGCCGAACTCGATGCACGGGAACTGTCGCCAGACACCACGCCGGTCTTCACGCCTTATCTTGCCGGCGAGCGCACGCCACACGACAACCCCCTGCTGACCGGCACATTCTCGCGCCTGACTCACATGACGGGGCCACTTCATCTTGTGCAAGCCGTTCTGGAAGGCGTGGCAATGGCCATGGCCGATGGTCACGCCGCGCTCACCGGCGCTGGCGCCAGGATCGATCGTGTCTTCCTGACCGGTGGCGGCGCTCGAAGCGCGTTGTGGACGCGCCTGATCGCGGCCACGATCGGCCGGCCGCTTCATCTCGTCGCCGATCAGCGCTCCGGCCCTGCGATCGGTGCGGCGCGTCTGGCGCGTGCCGCCATCGGCGGACCGTTGATCGCGCCAGCAGCGAACCAAGCTTCGGTGGCCGTCATTCCGGTCGATGCGCGACTGGCCGAGCAGCTCGACCGCAAACGATCGTTGTTCCACGGCCACCTGCGGGTGACGGCGACATGAATCTCCGGATCCCGCGTCGCCGCCTGCTCGGCGGAGCCCTGGCCGCCAGCACAGTCGCCTGTCCGATCGGCATCGCGCGCGGGGCTCCGCTTGCTTTCAGCACCGATCCCTTCACGCTGGGGGTCGCGTCCGGCAGTCCACGCGAGACCAGTATCGTGCTGTGGACCCGCCTCGCACCGCGTCCGCTGGAAGGCGGTGGCATGCCGGACCAGCCGGTCGCCGTCGACTGGCAGATCGCGGAAGACGACAGGTTCACGCGCCTGGCCGCGCAGGGCACCGAGCAGGCCGTCCCCGCCCTGGGCCACGCCGTACACGTCGAGGCCAAGGGTCTGCGGCCCGGCCGGCCCTACTGGTATCGCTTCCGCGCGGGCTCGGCCCTGAGCCCGATCGGCCGTACGATGACGGCGCCGGCGGCGGGTAGCTCGCCCGCCCGGTTCCGCTTCGCCTTTGCTTCCTGCCAGCAGTACGAGCAGGGCTACTTCGCCGCCTATCGCGACATGGCGGCGCGCGACCTCGATCTCGTCGTGCATCTCGGCGACTACATCTACGAGAAGTCGTGGGGGTCGCGGCTGGTGCGTCACCACGAGGTCGGCATCCCGACGAGCTTGTCCGAGTTCCGCGACCGTTACGCGCTCTACAAGCTGGATCCGGACCTGCAGGCGGCCCACGCCGCCTTCCCATGGCTGACGATCTGGGACGACCACGAGGTCGCCGACGACTACGCCGACGATCGCTCCTACACGACGCGCGATCCGGCCCAGTTCATGAAGATCCGGGCGGCCGCCTACCAGGCCTACTACGAACACCAGCCTCTGCCGGCCTCCGCCCGCCCGCGCGGCCCTTTCGCCACGATCTACGAGCGCTATCGCTTCGGCGACCTGCTCGAACTGATGCTGCTCGACGATCGCCAGTATCGCTCGGCGCCGGCCTGCGTCGCCGGCGGTCGCCCGACCACCGTGCCCGATTGTCCGGAGCGTACGTTCGAGGCGCGGACCATGCTCGGCCAGCAGCAGGAAGCGTGGCTCGATCGCCAGCTCGGCTCGACGCGGGCCCGCTGGACCATCGTCGCCCAGCAGACGCTGATGGCCGAGCTCGCGCGCCACACGGAGGACGGGCAGCGGTTCTGGATGGACGGCTGGGACGGCTATCCCAATGCGCGCCGACGCCTGCTCGACTCGATCGCCGCGCACAAGCCCGCCAACCCCGTGGTCATCGGTGGCGATCGCCATGCCTTCTTCGTCGCCGACCTCAAGCGCGACTTCGGTCAGGCCCGCGAGCCCGTCATCGCCAGCGAATTCGTCGGCACGTCGATCACCTCACAGGGACCAAGTGCGGCCAGCATCCAGGGCGCGCTCAAGGCCAATCCGCATCTCAGATACGCTCGCGGCGACAAGCGCGGCTATGCGACGGCCGATCTTACGCCGGCGCTGTGCACGATCGGCTTCGAAGCGCTGGCCGACGAGAAGCAGAAGGACGGGGCAGTCGGCCGCCTGGCGACCTTCGTCGTCGAGGACGGCGTGGCGGGTGCCAAGCCTGCGTGATTCGATCATGAGCGGGCGACATGCCTCCTCGGTCTGAGCGAGCGCGGGTCATGCTCTTTAGACCGCGGACCGGACGCCCGCGGTCTAAAGAGCATGAGCGACACGGAGCATGGCGCGCTGCCCGCGAGGCTATTGCTGCAGCACGCCGAGCCCTCAACCGGGTGATCTCCTCGACCGATGGGAAGCGGCCCGCGCTCGACATCATCAGCATTCCGGGCGAGCCTTCAATGGTCGAAGGGCCGAGGCACAGTAGGCTGCTTGGCCTCGCAGCGGGGACGCGGAGATAGCGATGATGAAAACGATCAGCGGCGGCTGGAACGAGGCGCCCGGAGCCGTCACCCTCATCGACGCGCACCACCATCTCTGGGACCTGAAGGCGAACCGCTATCCCTTTCTCAGCGACGCGCCGGAGCCGCACTTTTTTCTGGGTGCATACGATGCGATCCGGCGCAACTACCTGCCGGAGGATTATCTGCGCGACTCGCGCGCCCACAACGTGCTGACGACGGTGCATTGCGAAGCCGAGATGGATCGCACCCGACAAGTCGCCGAAACCCGGTGGCTGACCGAGATCAACCGACGCCATGGCTTCCCCGGCGCCATCGTCGGCCATGCGTGGTTCCACACCGAGAATGCGGAAGAAATCATCGCGGCCCAGGCACAGTTTCCCCTGATGCGGGGAATCCGGTCGAAGCCGGTCACGTCCCTTCGCCCCGATGCCATGACTCCGGGAGCGCCCGGCACGATGCAGGACGACAAGTGGCTGCGCGGGTTCGCCCTGCTCGAGAAATACCGGCTGTCCTGGGACCTTCGCGTGCCGTACTGGCACCTCGCCGAGGCGGCCGACGTTGCGCGCCAATTCCCGCGCACGCCGATCGTTCTCAACCATACCGGCTTTCCCTGGGACCGCAGCGAGGATGGCCTCGCCGCCTGGCGGCGGGGCATGCAGGCGGTGGCGCACCAACCCAACGTCCACGTCAAGGTCTCCGAGTTCGGCCTGAAGGATGCCGCCTGGGACTATGAGTCGAACCGTCGTGTCGTCCTCGAAGCGATCGCGATCTTCGGCATCGAGCGCTGCATCTTCGCCACCAACTTTCCAGTCGCTGGCTTGAGGATCGACTACGACACCCTCGTCCGTTCCCTCGACCGCATGCTCGCAGGTCATTCGCAGTCGGATCGGGACGGCTTCTTCTGGAAGAATGCCGCGTCTTTCTACCGCCTTTCGCTGCCGCCGAGCGAGGCGCCCTAGGCAGCCCCGCAGCAGTGTGGTGCGTCCTCAGGCATCCAGCGCGTGAAACGCGTGCGGCCCGGAAGACTAAGAGACTTCGTCCGACCGCCGCACGGCCGCACGGCCCGGATAAGCACCGTACAGCGGTGGCAATGGGCCCGGCCTGGTTTCCAGCGCTGCCTGCCTGCTCCACAGGCGCAGCGCCTTGAGGGCGACGTCCGTCAGTTGCGGCAGGAAGCTGGGGCGCAGCAATTCCTGGTCGAAGACGCCCATGCGCCGGTTGTTCTCGCTGTAGCAGTCTTCGAGGAAGCGCCGGAAATTGAAGCCATCGAGGAACATGCTGACCTGCAGGGCAGACAAGGTCTTGCCGTCGTTCGCCTCCTGGCCGCGACGTGCCATCCTCGCCAGGCGGCGCACCGCCCGCAGGTAGTAGCGTCCGCTCACCAGAGGCGACACCGCTCGTGCAAGCCAACCCTTGCGGACTTCCGTGTAGGCCATCCAGTTGATGAAGAAGACGATGTGGCGGGTTTCCTCGTACATGAGCGTCGAGAAGATCTGCATGATCTCCCGGGGAAGGAAATCCGATTGCCAGGCGATCTTGAACAGGCCGAAACCCACGAACGAGTCGAGACATTCGCCGAAGCCGAAATCCTTGAAGCTGGTTTCGATGTTCTCGCCGAGGTCCCCGATCGGCCGCTCCGGGGCATCGAGGCCGTACCTATCCCGCATCACGCGGATCAGGTTGGCATGCCGCGTCTCCTCCTCGCCCTGCAGCGCCAGCGCCGATTTCAGGACTGGATCGGTGATGGTCTCGGTGAAGGCTGCGACGATCGCCCCGGCACGACGCTCGGAGTAGTAGACTTCCTCCCAGAACGGCACCTGCCGCAGGCGGTGCAAGGCCGCGCCGTCAAGGACAGGCCACGGCAGCGTCTCTGGGTCGTAGTCGATATAGGTCTGCTCGAAGCGCGAGCAGAAAGCATCGCGATGCTCCTGCGATCCGATTTTCATGCCAAGCAAGCCCCCTTCGTCCATTCAAGGCCACGATCCCCGCTTTGTCCATTACAGCCACCCCCGCCAAACGCATGGGGTTGCAAAATCGGCAAGCGCACCTATTGGTTTCCTGCCAATTCACGCATCAATCCTCGAGGCGCTTTTTGTCCACTGGCACGTCGCTGATCGGACGCATTGTCGCGGTCAGCATCCGGCATTCCGTTCTTGTGCTGCTTTCTGCGCTCGCGCTGACGGCGGCGGCTCTCGTCTACATGGCCGGAAATTTCGCCATGACCGCCGAGACCAGTCAGTTGATCTCCCCCAAGCTGGATTGGCGCAAACGCGGGATCGAATTCGACAAGGCATTCCCTCAGCTGCAGAACCTGACCATGGTCGTGGTCGACGGCGTGACGCCGGAGCTTGCCGATGACGGAGCCAGGCGGCTCGCCTCGGCGCTGCGCCAGCAACCTGATCTCTTTCACAATGTGCGCCAGCCGGACGGCGGCCGGTTCTTCGAGCGCAACGGCCTGCTGCTATTGTCCATCGATGACGTCAGGTCGGCGACGGACGCCCTCATCAAGGTGCAGCCGCTCCTGTCGGCGCTGGCCGCCGACCCCAGCCTGGTCGGGGTGATGAAGATGCTCGGCGTCGTCCTGAAGGGCATCCAGGATGGCGACGCGAAGCTGCAGGACATAGAACCCCAGCTCACGCCGCTGTCGGCGACCTTCGAGACGGCGGCGGCCGGAGAGCCTGCCTACTTTTCCTGGCGGACGCTCGTTACCGACAAAGCGACCGCTCCGCGCGACAAGCGACGGCTCGTTCTCGTCCAGCCGGAGATGGATTACAGCCAGTTGCGGCCGGGCCAGCGGGCGAGTGACGCGATTCGCGCGACAGCGCGATCGCTCGGCCTCGATCCCGCCCATGGCGTGACCGTGCGGCTCACCGGCCAGGTGCCGCTGGCGGACGAGGAGTTCGGCTCGCTCGCCGACGATGCGGGCCTGATCACGGCTGCCATGGCAGCAGCGCTTCTGGGCATCCTGTGGCTGGCCGTCCGCTCCACCCGCATCACGATTGCGATCCTCGCGACCACGCTGATCGGCTTGATCATGACGGCCGCCATCGGCCTGCTGGCGGTCGGGCGCTTCAACCTGATCTCCGTCGCCTTCATCCCGCTGTTCGTCGGCCTCGGTGTCGATTTCAGCATCCAGTTCAGCGTGCGCTGTCTTGCCGAGCGGCTGGTCCGGCCGACCCTCGAGGCGGCGCTGGTGATGACCGGCGCGGCCATCGGCAAGGCGCTGGCCCTGTCGGCCGCAGCCATCGGCGTGGGTTTCTTCGCCTTCCTGCCGACCAGCTACTTGGGCGTGGCGGAGCTGGGGACCATTGCCGGCCTCGGCATGATCGTCGCCTTCGCGCTGACCATCATCCTGCTGCCGGCCATCCTGATCCTGCTGCGCGCGCCGCAAGCCGGGATGGAGGAAGTCGGCTTCACCATGCTGGCTCCGGTCGACGCTTTCGTGCATCGCCATCGCCGCGCCGTGCTTCGCGGAGCATTCCTTGCCGCGATCGTGGCCTGTACCCTGCTGCCGCTGCTGCATTTCGACTTCAATCCGCTCAATCTCAAGAGTCCCAAGGTCGAGTCGATGACGACGCTGCAGGACCTGCGGCATGATCCCGACTGGAGCCTCGACGCCATCAATGTTCTCGTGCCGTCGCTTGCCGACGCGGTGCCGATGACGCGCCGCCTGGCTGAACTGCCGGAAGTGTCCGGCGTCGTCAGCCTCAACACCTTCCTGCCCGAGCATCAGAAGGAAAAGCTGGTGCTGATCGGCGATGCCGTGGACGTGGTCGGGCCCGTTCTCGACGTGGAGCCCGCCCAGCCGGCAACCGACGCCGAGCTGCAGCAGAGACTGGGGGCAACAGCAACCGCGTTGCGGCAAGCCGCGACGCACAGCCCGGACGCGGCCGCCGCCGCCTCGGCCCGTCGTCTGGCCGACGTGCTCGACCGCCTCAAGGCTGCCACGCCGCAGGTTCGTGCCGCTGCCGCGGCCGCCGTGGTGACGCCGCTCAAGATCATGCTCGACCAGGTGCGAGACCAGCTGAAGGCTCGCCCGATCTCCCTTGAGAACCTGCCGCGCGAGCTCATCGCCGACTGGGCGGCCCTGGATGCGCGCGCCCGGCTGCTGGTCCTGCCGAAGGACGACCACGACAACGCCTCTCTTCGCCGGTTCGCACAGGCAGTTCAGTCCGTGGCGCCGGAGGCGACCGGCTGGCCGATCTCCACCGCGGCCTCGGGCGAGAGCATCGTCGATGCGTTCCTGCAGGCGGGGGCTTACTCCTTTCTGGCCATTGTGATGCTGCTGGCTGCCGTCCTGCGTCGCACGCGCGACGTCGTGCTCACCATGACGCCCGTCATGCTGAGCGGCCTCCTGACGTTCGGCACGTGTGCGGCGCTCGACCTGCCGCTGAACTTCACCAACATCATCGCCTTGCCATTGCTGTTCGGCGTCGGCGTCGCCTTCAACATCTACTTCGTGCTCGCCTGGCGCGCCGGCGAGACGGCCATGCTTCAGTCGAGCCTGATGCGGGCCGTGGTCTTCAGCGCCATGACGACGGCGACGGCCTTCGGCGCGCTTTGGCTGTCGAGCCATCCCGGCACCGCCAGCATGGGCCGGCTGCTGATGATCTCGCTGGCCTGGGAGCTGCTCGTCACCTTGCTGTTCCGTCCGGCCCTGCTGGCGCAACCGGCGCAACCATCGACCCGGAGTGTCGTGGCGACGGCTTAGATCGGTATTTTCTCGGAGCAATCATTCTCTTTCCGACCGCGAGCGTCCCACTCGATCATGAATTCGAGCGAGTGGAACGCTCGCGGTCCGAAAGACCACGAATCCGATTCTTCGTTGCGTGCCGCCGCCCCGCAGCTCATCGCTTGGCGCGAACTTCCAGCTCGGTGATCAGCGGTTCGACCTGGCCGCCGTGGTTGCGAATGTAGGAAACGAAATCGCCCCTCTTCGTCATCATCATGCTGACGCCCTCGGATTTCACGTCGACGATGCGCGGGCCTTGACCATCATTGCGCACCTCCCACTGGAGCGCGACCGGAGCGCCGTCGGTCTGGTTGAGCGTGCTGTCGACAATGGACACGCCGTTTCCGCGGGCGTTGACGCGGCCTACCGTCACTGTCTGGCCGCGGTATTGACCGAAACGCTCCGCATAGGCGCGCGCCTCGGCGGCCGCGTTGGCCTTGAGGAAGCGCTCCCGCTGCTCGGGAGTGGTCTGGTTCCAATAATTGCCGAGCGTCTGGCGACCCATGTATGCGAGGTCGAAGTGGGCCTCGAGCACGCGCCTGATGCCGGCCTCGCGCGCCGCGCCGACGTTGGCTCTGGCGGCCACGATCACCTGGTCCGCGGCCCTCTGGACGAGTTGGGCGGCGGGTTCCTGCTCGGCCACGGCCTGCCCGGCTGTCACGACGGCCAATCCAGGGCCAGCAAGAGCGATGGCGGCTACGCCGGTGGCCAAACGCAGCACGCTTCGACGATAGGCGAACGACGACACTGATCTCTCCTTGCAGGCAATTCCTGGCCGCGGCCTTGCGGGTCATGTAGATCCCCGCCGCCCCGGAACAAGTGGGCGCGGCATCCTTACGCCCCAGCGCGCATACGCTGCAATACTCCCTTGGACTGCGTCGCAACTGGGGCTTAATGGCGGCTCGGAGATGGCAACCCGCCGCCCGCGCTGTCGAGCGTGCGGGCAGGCATCTGGATCGTTTTGGTGACCTCTCGGGAGGTAGATGCAAGGAGGCGAGACGCCGTATCCGCAAATCTCGAGCCGCCGTGCCCTCCCAATACCCGCACCAGTCCGCACGGGCCTTGCCGGCGTTGGCCTGGAAATCGTTGCCGTGGATCGGACCTCTCGGCGGAAGCTGACAAACCGCTTGAAGAACCACAGGCGCGTCGTCCATACCCGCGGCCCGATGATGATATCTCTCACATCCGATTGAGGAGGTGTTTCTTGGCGGCTTCCATCCGGGCGCGCATCGCCGAAGAACTCGGGGTCAAGGAACAGCAGGTCCAGGCCGCTGTCGACCTGCTCGACGGCGGAGCGACGGTCCCCTTTATCGCGCGTTACCGCAAGGAAGCCACGGGATCGTTGGATGATGCGCAACTTCGCACGCTCGAAGAGCGGCTGAGGTATCTGCGTGAGCTCGAGGCGCGGCGCAAGGTCATCGTCGCGTCTGTCCGCGAACAGGGAAAGCTCGATGCCGCACTCGAGGCGGCGATCATGGCTGCAGACAGCAAAGGTCGCCTCGAGGACATCTATCTCCCCTACAAGCCCAAACGCCGCACGAAGGCCGAGATCGCCAAGGAGGCGGGCCTGGAGCCGCTCGCGGACCTGCTGTTGAGAGAGCCCCACGCAGCACCCGCTGTCAGCGCCGAGCCTTACGTCTCGGCTGACGGGAATGTTGCCGACGTGGCGGCGGCTCTCGAGGGCGCGCGCGCCATCCTGACCGAACGCTTCGCCGAGAATGCCGACCTGATCGGCGCCTTGCGCGAGGAATTCTGGACGAACGGGCGGCTCGTTTCCAAGGTCCGCGAGGGCAGGAACGAGGCGGGCGCCAAATTCAGCGACTATTTCGACTTCTCGGAAGCCCTCGCCAAGATGCCATCGCACCGGGTGCTGGCGCTGTTCCGCGGCGAGCGGGACGATATCCTCGGCCTGACGATCGAACCGGACGATCCCGCGACGCGTCTCCCCGCGACGCAGGCAGTCGTCAGCGCCTACGAGCTGCGCATCATGCGGGCCTACGGCATCTCCGACCAGGGACGGCCGGGCGACAAATGGCTCACCGAGACGGTTCGCTGGGCATGGCGCACCAAGATCATCATCATGCTGTCGGTCGATCTCCGAACGCGCCTGTGGACGGCGGCCGAGGAAGAAGCGGTGCGGGTGTTCGCCTCCAACCTGCGCGACCTGCTGCTCGCCGCTCCCGCCGGCGCGCGGCCGACGCTCGGGCTCGATCCTGGCTTTCGGACCGGCGTGAAGGTCGCGGTGGTCGACGCCACCGGCAAGGTGTTGGCGACCAGCACGATCTATCCGCACGAGCCGCAGCGGCGCTGGGACGAGGCACTCGCCACCCTGGCGAGGCTCGTACGCGAGCATAAGGTCGAGCTGATCGCGATCGGCAACGGCACGGCCTCGCGCGAGACCGACAAGCTCGCGATCGAGTTGCTGAAGGGGCTGGCGGAGCTCAAGCTGCACAAGGTCGTGGTGTCGGAAGCCGGTGCGTCGGTCTATTCGGCTTCGGCCTATGCGTCGGAGGAACTCCCCGGCCTCGACGTGACGTTGCGCGGCGCGGTGTCCATCGGGCGCCGACTGCAGGATCCGCTCGCCGAGCTGGTGAAGATCGATCCGAAGTCGATCGGCGTCGGCCAATACCAGCACGATCTCAGCGAGTTCAAGCTGTCGCGATCGCTCGATGCCGTGGTCGAGGACTGCGTCAACGGCGTGGGCGTGGACCTGAACACGGCGTCGGCGCCGCTGCTGGCGCGCGTATCGGGCATCGGCCCGGCGCTGGCGCAGAGCATCGTATCCCATCGCGATACGCACGGCGCATTCCGGACCCGCAAGGCGCTGAAGGACGTGCCCAGGCTCGGTCCCAAGGCGTTCGAGCAGTGCGCGGGCTTCCTGCGGATCACCGCCGGCGACGATCCGCTCGACGCCTCGGGCGTGCACCCGGAAGCCTATCCGGTGGTGCGCCGGATCATGGCGGCGACCAAGAGCAAGATCGGCGCCCTGATCGGCAACGCTCCCGTCTTGCGGGCGCTCTCACCGAGCGCGTTCGTCGACGACAGGTTCGGCCTGCCTACCGTCACCGACATCCTGCACGAGCTGGAGAAGCCGGGCCGCGACCCGCGTCCGGCCTTCAAGACGGCGGAGTTCAAGGCGGGCATCGAGACGCTCAACGATCTCGCGCCGGGCATGGTGCTCGAAGGTGTCGTCACCAACGTCGCCGCATTCGGAGCTTTCGTCGATGTCGGCGTTCACCAGGACGGGCTGGTGCATGTGTCGGCGATGTCGAGGAGTTTCGTGAAGGACCCGCGCGCCGTGGTGAAGCCGGGCGATATCGTGCGCGTGAAGGTCCTCGACGTGGACAAGCCCCGCAAGCGCATCAGCCTGACCTTGCGGCTCGACGACCAGGCTGGCAGCCCGCCAGCGCGGTCCGCCCGCGCCGAAGGCGGCGGCGCTTCCCGGCGCGACCAGGCCAGCGTGCAGCCCGGCAAGGCCGGTTCCCCGGGCAGCGCGATGGCCGACGCCTTGCGACGGGCCGGCTTTGGCCCGCGCAATGGCGGGCGATGAGCGATCGCCCCCGAGGGCAAGTCAAAGCCACGTCCCGAGGAATGCCTCCACCACCGCTGCCGCCTCGTCATTGGCCGCCGATCAACGCGGCAATCTCCTCGATCAGCGAGGCCGGACTTGTTGGCTTGGTATGGACAGTCAGTGCCGGGTAACGCTGGCGAAAGTCGGAAGGCAAGCCCGCGCCCGTCTGGATGGCGAGCGGAATGCCGCGTTCCAGCAGGACGTCGAGCACTGGGACCACGTCGCCATCCCTGAGATTCACATCCAGGATTGCGCCGGCGACCTCACCGCGGGCGAGCAACGCAAGGGCCTCCGTCGCGCTTCCCACGGGCCCGACAACCCGGCCCGCGGCGTCCTCCACGGCCATCGCGAGATCGAGCGCGATGTAGGGCTCGTCCTCGACGATCAGGATCGGCGGGGCGTTGGCGTCACTCAGCGGCAGCGTCGACAGCCGTCACGGCACCAATCGTGTCCACGTCGAAGGGCGTGGTCTGGTAGATCTCGTTGATCCAGTTGCCGAACAGCAAATGACCGTGGCTGCGCCAGCGGTTGCGGGGACGCAGCGCCGGATCGTCGGACGGGAAATAGTTCAGCGGCAGTTGGCTGGCGCCGTCGCGCTCGTACTCCCTGGCAAGCGTCTTCGTATCGTATTCGAGATGGTTGAACATGTGCAGCATGCGGCGACGCGGATCGTCGATGAGGCAGAGGCCGCTTTCGGAGCTCTCCGCAAGGATCGTGAGCCCGGCGGTCGCCTGGACATCGGCCCTGACGTTCTCGGTCCAGCGTGAGACGGGAACGTCGAACACGTCGGCGAAACCCCGCAGGTAGGGCGACTCGGGCACGAGATTGCGATGCGCGAACACGCCGAACGCCTTGCGTTGCAGCTCGTGCTTGGGCGTGCCGTGGAAATGGTAGAGGGCAGCCTGGGCCGCCCAGCAGAGCGCCAGGCAGCGATGGACGTTTGTCTGCGTCCAGTCGAGGATCGAGCGGAACTCGCGCCAGTAGCTGACCTGCTCGAACGCCAGCCGCTCGACCGGGGCGCCGGTGATGATGAAGCCGTCGTAGCGGTTGGTGGCGACGTCGCTCCACGGCCGATAGAAGGTCGCCATGTGGTCGGCGGAGGTGTTTCGAGCGACATGATCGGTGATCCGCACAAGCGTCAGCTCGATCTGCAGGGGTGTCGCCGCGAGCAACCGGGCAAGCTGCGTCTCGGTGCTGATCTTGTCCGGCATGAGATTGAGCAGCCCGATCCTGAGCGGCCGGATGTCCTGGCGGATCGCATCCCTTTCCCGCATCACCGCAACGCCTTCCGCTTCCAGCACGCGGCGAGCGGGCAATGTGTCGGGGATCTTGATGGGCACTTTGCGTCGTCCTTCCTCTGGGTCGACGCTCGCAGCCTGGTCCGCTCGATTGCCGACTTGGGCCACATCCTCCTGCGGAGTGCCACCTTGCCCGGATCGGCCGGTTGGCGTTGGGCGTCGCCCCAACTCTTGATGCGGGAGGGTTTTAGGTCCGCGCCGCGCCTATGGCAATGGCGCGCGGCGCCCCAGCAGCGCGCTGGTGCAGCTCGCCGGGAAGGGCTGCTGCCTCAAGGCAAGGCAGGATGCGTCTCGATCCAGTGACGGGCGATATCCTGACGCCGGGCAATCCAGACTCCCCGCAGCGAGAGGACGTGGTCGAGCAAGCGTTCCAGGGCGACGAAACGTATCGGGTTGCCGATGATGCGCGCATGCAGTCCGATCGACATCATCTTGGGGCGTGAGGCGCCTTCGCGATAAAGCACGTCGATGGCGTCGCGAATCATCTGCAGCCAGTCGTCGGCCTTGGCCACGTTGCCGCGATAGAACATCTGGTCGTTGGTGGCCATGCTGTACGGCACCACGAGGTGCGGCCGCCCGGCGACCTTCATCCAGAACGGAAGGTCGTCGGCATAGGAATCAGAATCGTAGAGGAAGCCGCCTTCCTCGGCGAGCAATCGACGCGTGTTGACGCTGGGCGCGTAGCGGCAATACCAGCCGTAGGGTCGGCGGCCGACCGACTTCTGGAACGACGCCACCGTCCTGGCGATCAGCGCCCTCTCCTCTTGCTGCTCGAGGTCGAAATGGTTCATCCAGCGCCATCCGTGGCCCGCGATGTCCCAGTCGGTCTTGCGGATCGCCGCGGCGGCAGGCGGATTCGCCTCGATCGCCATGGCGCAGCCATAGAGAGTGAGAGACAGGCTGCGTTCGGTGAAGGCGCGATGGATGCGCCAGAAGCCGGCGCGCGCGCCATACTCGAACAGCGATTCCGCGCCAAGGTCGCGGGTCTTGATGCCGCGCGGCGGGCCGGCCTCGGTCAGCGTCGTTTCGCTGAAGGAATCACCGTTGGCCACCGAGTACTCCGACCCTTCCTCGTAGTTCAGGACGAAGTTGACGGCCAGCCGTGCATCGCCGGGCCATCGGGCATGCGGCGGCTCGCCGCCATAGCCGACCAGATCGCGTGTATGGCCCATCGTCCCTTCCCCTTCGTGCAAATCGATCGAGATCGCGCAGCGCGCAATCCCAACCCCGATCATTCTGCCAGATAACCGCCATCGACGACGATCGTCGTGCCCATGGTCCAGCGCGCTTCGTCGCTGGCCAGATAGACAACGGCGCCGGCGAGATCCTCCGGCGCACCGAGCCGACCGGCCGGGATGCGGTCGACCGTCCATTGCCGCATCGCCGGATCGGCAAAGCGTTGCTCGGTGAAGCCTGTCAGCACCGGCCCCGGCGCGACCGCGTTGACACGGATGCCGTGCGGCGCGAGGTCGAGCGCCATGCCCATGGTGAGCGATCGCAGGCCGCCCTTGGAGGCGAGATAGGCTGCCTTGTTGCGCACCGCCGCGTGGGCGAGCTGGGAGGTGACAAAAACGATGGCCCCGCCATTCTTGGCTTCGACCATGCGGCGGCTGACGGCCTGTCCGATCACGAAGGGCGCCGTCAGGTTGACACCGAGCACACGGTCCCAGTCGGCGCGGCTGTGATCGAGGATGCTGGCCGTCGCCGTGGTTCCGGCGCTGTAGACGAAGGCGTCGAGCGCACCGAAGGCAGCGAGCGGCGCCTTCACCAGGGTTTCCGCCGCCGCCGATACGGTCACGTCGATCCCCAGCGAGGTTGCGCGCCCGCCGGCCTGCGTGATCGAGAGGGCTGTCGCAGCGGCTGCCGCGCCGTCGAGATCGGCAACGACGACGTTCGCTCCCTCCTTGGCCAGCAGCCGCGCGCTCGCGCGGCCTATGCCGCCGCCGGCGCCCACGACCAGCGCCGTCTTTCCCTCCATCCGACCCATCGTCGCACTCCTTCGTTGCGGTCCAGGCGCGCGCTACAGTCAGGCGCGCGCCCGCTCCACGGTCTCTTCCTCGATACGATAGTAGGTTTCGAGGCCGATCAGGCGCTCGATGCCGATCCGCGACTCGCGCGCCGCCGTCTCGTCGATCCCGGCGAGACCGGACTGGCGGAAGCGGAGCATGACGTCGCGCACGGCCATGTATTGGGCGATGACCACGCTGATCGCATCCATGCAGGCCGCGTAGCCGAACTCGGCGAGCTGCTGCGCGGTCAGGATCGGCCGTCCCGTGCGGTTGCCGGTGCTGTTGACGTAGATCAGCGGCGCCTTGCAGTCGCGCGGCGCGTTTGCCGCCTCTTCCAGGGTCTTGGGAAAGATCATGACCATGTCGGCGCCGGCCGCGGCGAAGAGGTTGGCGCGCCGCACGCCCTCGGCATAGCCGTCGGTCTGCATGGCATCCGTCCGGGCGATCACGACGAAATTCGGATCGCGTCGCGCTTTGACGGCGTAGGCGATCTTGGTCGCCATCTCGTCTGCAGGGATCACGTGCTCGCGATATTCCCGATGATAATGGGCCCGCTTGGGAAAGACCTGATCCTCGATGTGGACGGCCGCGACGCCGACATGCTCGAGCTCGCGCACCGTCCGCATCGAATGCATGGGGTCGCCGAAGCCCGCGCCACCGTCGACGATCAGCGGCACGTCGACCGCCTGGGTGATGCGCCGCGCCAGCTCCACCACCTCGCTCATGGTGAGCAGCGGCTCGGTGATCGTCGTGCCCGCGCCCATGGCGTAACCGCCGAGCGCCACCGCCTCGAAGCCCGTTTCCTCGGCGATGCGGGCCGCGAACGGGTCGGGGCACGATGGCATCAGCAGCAGGTCGCCGCGCGCGATCCGCTGCCTAAGGCGGGCGCCATTGCTTCTTTCCATGTCAGCTCGTTCCTCTGCTGTTGGCGGCGCGGCGCTGGGCCATCGGCTCCGCGACCTCTTCCATCTGCGCGGCGCGCTGCTGGGGCGTGCGGTACGGCCCCTCGTCGCGCCGCGAGAAATAGACCACCTGCTGGTAGCGATCGGTGCGATAGAGCACGCGCACGAACTGGAACGGCCGGCCATCGCGCGCGAAATGCGTCCGCTCCAGCACCAGCAGCGGCTCGCCGATCGCGACGTCCAGCACCTTCGCCACGCTGCGGTCCGCCAGGGTCGCCGACGCAACTTGGCGGCTGCGGAAGGCGGGAATGCCGCAATACTCCTCGACCAGCAGAACCAGCGACCGCTGGTCGAACAGATGGCGCGGCAGGCGCTCGCCGATCTCCTCGGGAAAATACAGGCTGGAGTAGGCGAACGGTCCTTCCCGGGTCGACCGCGTCGCGCGCACGTTCAGCATGCGGCCGCCCGGCGGCACGCCCAGGACGCCGGCGATGCGGGCATTGCGCGCCGCCGTCACCGTCTGCACGGACTTCACGGCATAGGAACCGGAAAAGCCGATATCGATGATGTCCTCGATGCCGCCGATGTTCCATTCGCCGCCGCCGCTGCCGCCGCGCTTGAGGAACGTGCCGCGCCCGGCCGTGCGCTCCACGATGCCCCCGGCGACCAGGTTCTGCAACGCAGACCGAACCGTCTGCCGGCTGACATTGAATTCCAGCACCAGCTCCGCCTCGGTCGGCAGGCTTTCCCCGACACGGTAGACGCCCTCGGCGATACGCTGCCGGAGCGTGTCCAGGATGCGGGCATAGATCGGGACGAACGTTCGGGTCATCATCCCCCATCGGCAGCACGTGGCTCGAGAATTGCCATGGCGATGCCGCGAGGGTCAAACGATTTGTCCGGACAAAGATCGAAATTGTCCGTATAAAGTTGTTGCGGTCGATTTTGCCGGCACGTTAACGTAGCCGTCGACGGCAAGTGATCTGGCTGCTGGTACTTGGAGTCGCGGACATGGATCTGCGGGGAAGCGTCGCCCTCGTGACGGGCGCACAACAGGGCATCGGCCGGGCCACCGCCGTCGCGCTGGCTCGCGAAGGCGCCGACATCGCCCTCAACTATCTCGACGACAAGGCAGGCGCCGGGTCCGGCGCCGAGCTCTGCCGCAAGGAGGGACGCCGCGCGCTGATCGTGCAGGGCGACGTCGCCCGCCGCGACGATGCGGCCCGCATGGTCGCGGAGTGCGTTGCCGGCCTGGGCCGCATCGACATCCTGGTCAACAATGCCGGCGTCTTCCCGCGCGTGAAGTTCCTCGACATGACCGATGCCGACTGGGACTACCTGATCGACATCAACCTCAAGGGCGGCTTTCTGTGCGCCCAGGCCGCGGCCCGGCAGATGGTGGCCGAAGGCCACGGCGGCGCCATCGTCAACCTCTCCTCCGGCGCGTTGCGCGGCGCCAAGCTCGGCGTGCATTACAGCGCCAGCAAGGGCGGGGTCGTGTCGATGACGCGGGCGATGGCGCTCGAGCTTGCGGCACACGGCATCCGCGTCAACGCGGTCGCGCCCGGCCTCACCGACACGGCCCAGCCGCGCTACGAGCACAGCGACGAGGAGCTGCATGCGCTGGGCCGCGCCCTGCCGCTCGGCCGCCTCGGCACGCCCGAGGAGATCGCCGACGCCATCGTCTTCCTGGCGTCGTCCAAGGCCCGCTTCATCACCGGTCAGGTGCTGCACGCCAACGGCGGCGGCTATATGCCCTGAACAGCTATGCGCCGAGTTTGGTCACACGAGTGGGGTGTCACATGAGCAAGAAGCATAAGATCTCGACAATCGGCCGCCGTCAGGCCATCGCCGGAGCAGGCGGCCTGGCCGCCTCGTTGGCGGCCGGCCGGGCGTTCGGCCAGTCGGCGCCGGCGGTGAAGGGCAACGCCTCCAAGGTGCTGTTCGGCATCGGCCTCAGCGCGCCGTTCCTGGCGTTCGTGCCGTGGGTCGACAAGGGCATCGCCGCCAAGCACGGAATCAACGCCGAGTACAAGATCTTCGAGAGCGGGCTCGGCGGCGTCGAGGCGGTCGTCGCCAACAACGGCCACATCTGCGTCGGCAGCGAGGTCAACATGTCCCGCCCTCGCCTCAGCGGCGGCAGCATCGTGTCGGTCGCGCGCAGCTTGGTGGCACGCCGCGACCAGGGCATCGGCGTCGGCCCGGGCATCGAGAAGCCGGCAGACTTCAAGGGCAAGACCTTCGCCGTCATCCGGACCACGGGCGCCGACTACCTGCTGTCGCGCTTCCTCGAGAAGCACAATCTGCGCGAGGGCACGGGGCCGGACGAGGTGAAGATCATCACCGTGCAGCCGGCGGAATGGATTCCCGCCATCCAGCGCGGCGATCTCAACGGCTTCTTCGGCTGGGAGCCGTGGCTTTCCAAGCTGCCGCAGATCATCAAGGGCGCCAAGGTCTACGCTTGGGCCAGCGACGACAACCTCTACAATCAGTGGCTGTTCACCGCCTTCCGCGAGGACTGGGCGAAGCAGAATCCGGAGCTGGCCGGGGCCGTCTACAACTCGCTGGCCGACGCCACCGACTGGACGCTCGCCAACAAGGACGAGGCGATCGACATGTGCGCCAAGAAGTTCCGCCTGAACAAGGCCGACTTCGCCCAGCAGGTCGCCGGGGTCGACTGCGTGTTCGACACCAAGCGCGAATACTACGACCGCTACAAGGTGATGCTGACCTGGGCGATCAATCGCGGCTACCTCAAGATCGACAATCTCGACAAGTTCGTGACCGAGGCCTACTACCCCGACATCGCGCGCAAGTACGCGCCGTCCCGCACCGACTTCTAGGTAGGTGCGCGTGGCCGGCTCCTACATCGACTTCAGCCAGGTCGACTTCCGCTACGATGCCGGCCTCGGGGTGCCCAACTGGATCCTGAAGGGCCTCGACCTGACCATCGAGCGGGGCGAGTTCTACGTCCTGCTGGGGCCGTCGGGCTGCGGCAAGACCACCGCGCTCAACCTGCTCGCCGGCTTCGAGCATGCGAGCGGCGGATCGCTCACGGTCGGTGGCCGCCCGGTCACCGCGCCCGGAGTCGACCGGGTCGTGATCTTCCAGGGCGACGATTCGCTGTACGGCTGGCTGACGGCGCAGGAGAACGTCGAGTTCGGCCTGAAGCTCGCCGGCGTGCCGGCGGCCGAACGGCGCCGGAGGGCGCAGCAGCAGCTCGATTTCGTCGGGCTGGGCAAGCAGGGCCATAAGTTCCCCTCGCAGCTCTCGGGCGGCATGAAGCAGCGCATCCAGATCGCCCGGGCGCTGGTCTGCGAGAGCCCGATCCTTCTGATGGACGAGCCTTTTGCCGCGCTCGACGCCCAGACGCGCGCCATCCTGCAGGACGAGCTTACGACCATCCAGCAGCGCACCGCGAGCACGGTGCTGTTCATCACCCACGATATCGGCGAGGCGATCATCCTGGCCGACCGTGTCGGCATCATGCGCTCCGGCCCCGGATCGGCCCTGAAGGAGGAGATAGAGATCGCGTTGCCGCGACCGCGCCGTCGCGGCGATCCGGCATTCGGCGAGCTCTACGACCGCATCCACGCGATCCTTTCCGAGGAGGTGACCCGCGTGCTGCGGCGCGAGCAGGCGAGCCAATGAGCTCCAGCTCCGACGTCCTGGCCACGACGGCCCGTTCCACCGATGGCGGCGGCGCGGCGCGGACGAAGGCGGCGGTCCTGAAGCGGCTGGGCGGCACGGCCTCCCTCGTGCTGCGCTATGCCGTTGCCGCCGCGGCGATCGGGCTGGCGTGGGAGCTGTTCAGCGTCCGTTTCGATTCGCCGGTGCTGTTTCCCGGACCGGCCAAGACGGCGGCACGCGCCGTCGAGCTGATCGAGGAAGGCCGCCTGCAGGCTGACATCCTGGCCAGCCTTCAGCGCATCCTGATCGGCTTCGCCATCGGCAGCCTGGTCGGCGCCCTGGCCGGTCTGGCGATGGGGTCGTCGCGCCTGATCGCCGATCTCTTCCGTCCGCTGGTCAATTTCTTCCGCTTCATCGCGCCCACGGCATGGATCGCCACCGCCATGGTCTGGTTCGGCCTGGGCGAGGCCAGCAAGATCTCGCTGATCATCTACTCCACCATGTTCGTGGTGCTGCTGAGCTCGATGATCGGCGTCGGCGCGGTCGCCCGGAACAAGATCCGCGCCGCCCGCTGCCTCGGCGCCACCGACCGGCAGATCTTTTTCCTGGTGACCCTGCCTGGCGCCCTCACCTACGTGCTGACCGGCATGCGCATGGCGCTGATGAATGCCTTCATGACCGTCGTCGCCGCCGAGATGATCGCCGCCGAGGCGGGGTTGGGCTACCTGATCTACAACTCGCGGCAGTGGATGGAGACCGATTCGATCTTCGTCGGCATGCTGACGCTCGGCATCGTCGGCCTGATGGCCGATCGGCTCTTTGTCCTCGTCAGCCGCACCCTGCTGCGGCGCTTCAGCTTCCAGTGAGGGACATGAGCGCGACCCGGAAATCATTCTATCGCGGCGCCTCCTGCATCGTCGTGTTCCTGATCCTGTGGGAGGCCGGCGCCCGGCTGTTCCTGGTGCCGGCCGTGCTGCCGGCGCCGACCCAGATCGCCGCCGAGCTGATCTCCTACGCCTCGACCGGCAAGCTGGGCTACGACCTGCTGATGAGCGGCCAGCGCGTGCTGGTGGGGTTCGCCATCGGCAGCCTGCTGGGCGCGACGCTCGGCCTGCTGCTTGGCTCGTTCAAGGCCTCGCAGTGGCTGCTCGAGCCGCCGCTGCAGTTCTTCCGCTTCATCCCGCCGATCGCCTGGCTGACGCCGGTGCTGATCTGGTTCGGCATCGGCGAGAACGGCAAGTACGTCCTGATCGCCTACACCACGACCTTCATGGTGATGATCAACACCTTCGCCGGCGTCGTCGGCATCCGGCAGAACCAGCTGCGCGCCGCGCGCTGCCTCGGCGCGACGCGCTGGCAGGTCTTCCGCCTGGTCATCATCCCAACCGCCCTGCCCCACATCCTGAACGGCATGCAGATCGGCATGGCCAACTCGCTGCAGACCCTGGTGGTCGCGGAAATGCTGGCGGCCAACGAGGGGCTCGGCTTCCTGATCATCAACAGCCGAATCAGCCTGTCGACAGAGCTCGCCTATGTCGCCATCTTCCTGCTCGGCGTCATCGGCTTCCTCGCCGATTCGAGCTTCCGCGCCTTCGCCGCCCGTGTCGCCTGGAAATACAAGCTTGCCTGAACAGTCCCCCCGCCAGCCTTCCGGTCCCTTCGCCAACACCGTCACGGTCGGCGACGTCGCCGCCTTCGTGACCAGCAAGAACGCCGGCCCTTACAAGCTGGCGCTCGACATCGTGTTCGCGACGGCCGCCGACTACGAGCGTTTCGTCGGGCAAGCCGGCCTCGATCGCGAGGCCGTCGCCGCCATCTACGGCATCCCGCTGGCCGACGTGCTCGACGTCATCCATTTCGCGCCGGCCTTCGCCGTCAAGATCGCGCTGCGGCGGCGCATCATCGCCGGTGCGCCAGGCGACAGCGACGTCTACGGCGCGCAGCAGCACGTTCCCCTCATGCAACACCGGATCGCATGGTAATGGCCCCCGACAGCCTCACCGTCTTCGCCCCGCAGGGAATGCTGGGCTACGGCATTCCCGAGCGCTCGATGCGCCTCGGCATGGACCGCCGGCCCGACGTTCTCGCCGTCGATGCCGGATCGATCGACCCCGGCCCGCACTATCTCGGCGCCGGCGTTTCCTTCACCAACCGCCGCTCGGTGCGCAAGGACCTGGAGATGATCCTCGATGCCGCGCACGCGCATCGCATCCCCGTCCTGATCGGCAGCGCCGGCGGCGCAGGCGGCGACGCCCATCTCGACTGGCTGATCGAGATCTACCGCGAGATCTGCCGCGAGCGCGGCTACAGCTTCCGGACGGCGCGCATCAGCGCCGAGATCTCCCGCGACTGGCTGCGCCGGCGGCTGGCCGACGGCGCCATCTCGCCGCTCGACCACGACGAGGCGCTGACGCCGGGCCATCTCGAGCGGGCGACGCGAATCGTCGGCCAGATGGGCTACGAGCCTTTCATGCGGGCCATCGAGGCCGGCGCCGAGGTCGTCATCGCCGGCCGCACCTTCGATCCGGTGATGACCGGCGCGCACGCCCTGCTGCGCGGCTTCGACCGCGGGCTCACCGTGCACATGGGCAAGCTGCTGGAATGCGGCGGCGCCGCCGCCTATCCGCGGCACGGCTCCGACGGGCTGCTGGCCACCCTGCACCGGGATTCGTTCACGGTCGAGCCGCCCAACCCGGACAAGGTATGCACCGTGGCGTCGGTCGCCGCGCACTCGCTCTACGAGCGCGCCAACCCCTACCACATGGAATTCCCCGGTGGCGCCATCGACCTGCACGCCACCCGCTTCGAGCAGGAGAGCGAGCGCGTGGTGCGCATCTCCGGCACGCGCTACATCGAGGCGCCCGACTACACCATCAAGCTCGAGGGCGTGGAATGCATCGGCTACCGCACCATCGCCATCGCCGGCGTCCGCGATCCCATCCTGATCTCGCGCTTCGACGACTACGTGGCCAACATCCGCAACCGGGTGGCGGAGCGCTACCCGCCCGACGGCTACCGCCTGACCATCCACAGCTACGGGCGCAACGGCGTCATGGGCCCGATCGAGGCCGCGCGCGCCGAGCAGCCGTTCGAGCTCGGCCTGGTGTTCGAGGTCATCGCCGACGATCCCGAGACCTCGGCCGCGGTCCTCGCGCTGACCCGGTCGGCGGCGCTGCACGTCACCTATCCTGGCCGCAAGGGCATTGCCGGCAACCTCGCCTTTCCATTCTCGCCGTCGGATATCCCCGTCGGTCCGGTCTACGAATTCACCATCCATCACCTGGTCAAGACCGAGGATCCGTGTGCGCCCTTCGCCATGGACCTCTTCACGCCCTGATCTCCCCTCCGCCGGAAGCCTCCCCTTTCACCGGACGCCCCTCTCACCGAACGCCCCCTTTCACCGAACATTAGCCCCATGCCCGACCAGCCGATGTCCGACGCAGCCGCCCGCGACTATGCGAGCCTCTTCAATCCGCCCTTCGCGCTGGACCGCAGCAAGGTCGCGCTGGTGGTGGTCGACATGCAGTATGCCAGCGCCTCGCGGCGCGACGGCCTGGGGGCGCTGCTGAAGGCCAAGGGCCTCGAGGACCGGGGCACCTACCGCTTCGACCGCATCGAGCAGGTGGTGACGCCGACGATCCAGCGCCTGCTTGCCGCCTTCAGGCGCGAGAAGCTGCCGGTGATCTATCTCACGGTCGGCTCGGAGCTGCCGGACTTCACCGACATGCTGCCGGGCATGCGCCGCTTCGCTGAGGCGATCGGCAACACCGAGGGCGCCAGGGAGCATCGCATCCTGGACGATCTGAAGCCATTGCCGGGCGAGGCCGTGGTGAACAAGACGACCATGAGCGCCTTCCATTCCTCCGGCTTCGAGCGGCTCGTCCAGGCGATGGGACGCAGCCAGCTCTGCTTCACCGGCGTCTCGACCAACTCCTGCGTCGAAGGCACGGCGCGCGACGCGGCCGACCGCGGCTTCCAATGCGTGATCGTCGAGGACGGATGCGGTGCCGCCGCCGCCGAGCTGCACGACGCGACCTGCCGCAACTTCGCCCGCCTGCTCGGCCGGGTTGCGACGTCACAGGAGGTTCTGGAAGAGCTCGCCGTCGCCTGACCGTGGATACGGTGGCGGCGGGTGCTATCTAACCCGGCAGCGGCGGGCGATTGCCAATCACGAAGCGGCGGATGCGCGCGTCCCCTTGCTCGAACAAGGCGCGACCACCGCCAGACATCGGATGGCAGGATTGTATCGCTGGTGCCCCCGGTCGGACTCGAACCAACACTTCCGTGAGGAAACCTGATTTTGAGACTGGCGCGTGCCCAATGATTTCAAGAGGTTAACCTTTCGGGGCTCGCTTGGGGCTCGGATAAACTGGTGGAAAAAATATGGCATACTCTCCTATTGCGTGTGTTCCGACATGGACGTCATGAAGCGTTATGATGCGGGTCTGGGGGAGGTTCGCATGGCTGACCTCATTGGGTGCCAGGCAGCGCAAAGATGTCCGCTACCGGACCAATAACGGCCTTCGTTCGCGTCCCTTGCCATGTCGCAGAAGGGCCAAATGCGGATGTCCGGCACGTCAGAGCATAAAGGAGCGCGGACGCCGAGATCCGCCCAGCCGTGTGGCCTGCCAATGGGCGTCGTTCCCCCGGCAAAATTGCGCGCCGTCAGTGGCCGCTAGGGGCGGATTATCCTGCTTCGAGGCGGCATCGATGTTCCTCGTGAGCGGACCAGCGCAGTAGTTCCGCGCGAGAAATTCTAGGAATTGCCGGTCCTGGGCATCTCGGGCATGAGCGAGAGCACGTTCGACGGCTGGGCACTCGAAGGCGCCGCCAACGGGCCCACGACCGCCGCGTCGGTCGTGGCCAGCGCCGTCCCCGGGGCGACGACATCCGGTATGCCGCCGTCTTCGACGACCTATCCGCGGCCAACGTCCTATCCCGGATCGCCGCCTCCCGTCATCTTTCCGAACACGCGTCCGGTCATCGTGCCTGGCTTCCGCCTCCACCGTCACCGTCACTGATCTGGACGGGGGCAGGTCGAAGGGATATTGGCAGGGTGCAGTGAGTGTGCTGCTCAGATTGAACTTGTCTTCTGAACTCGGGGGGGGATGGGGGAACACCCAGGCGCTGCGCCGGGCAGCGCAGCGAACAAAGCAGGCCTCTGTTGGCGGTTAGCTCCCCCATGAGATTATCAAGGCTAGCCGTCTATTGGTAATCCCTGTTCCTCCTCGCTTCGAAAAGTTCCGAGGCGCATGATAAAGGGCAAGGCAAGCGACCCGGCACTTTTTCCAAAACCAGGCGGACTACCAAGTGCAACACGTGCCCACTGATGAGCGCTATCGCGCCCGCCGTGGCCGGCGCAGATAGGCTAGCTGCGCCCAAATCATCGGGGGCGCCCAACAACAACCCGCGCAACGGAGGGGCTCAAGCAAGGCGTAGTTTTACGTTTCCAACGCGAGCCTGATTTCGTATCCGAGATGGGCCGCGCATAAGCGCAGGCTGCTCGACGCAGCGACAGCGCCCTGTAGGGCTCCTGGCCCGACGTGTCAGTGTAGCCGGTCGGCGGGTCGACCGGCACCGTTACCTCTCGTTGTCAGAGAGCAGTCATGATGTTAAGGGTATTCGGGCCAACACTAGGGGGAAAAACATATGTTGAAGAAGTTCCTGATCGCATCGGCAGCCGCGCTGCTGCTGGCGGCATGCCAACAGCAGCCGCAGATGGCCAGCTCGGCACCTGTTACGTCAGTGAGGCAGTTGTTCGTCGTGTACTTCAACACCGGTCAATCGGACATATTGCCTGATGGGCAGGCGAAGATCGACCAGGCCGCCGCAACCTTCAAGCAGGGCGGCACCAACGTGCTTGTGAAAGGCCATGCCGATCGCGTAGGCGATCAGGGGATGAACCTGCGGCTTTCCATGGCGCGCACGGCGGCCGTGAAGGCCGCGCTGATGGGCGCCGGCGTGCCGGAGTCGGCGATCCGGTCGGGCAGCCTGGGTGAGGAAAGCCTGCCGGTCCCCACCGCCGACCAGGTCCCCGAGCGGCTTAACCGCAGTGTTCACATCACGGTCATTGGGCGGCCGGTCATGAGCGACAAGGACTATTGCGCCGCGCTTGCCAGGAAGTGGCGTTCGTTGTCCCGGACGGGCGCACAGGGTCCGGCGCCGCAGGCAATCGCCCAGTGCGATGCCGGAAACTACGACGCGGGCATCACGGTTCTGGAGCAGGTCCTGACGGACGACAGGATCGTGTTGCCGTCGCGCTACCTGTAACCTGATCCGGCACGAGCGGATGACAGAGGGCGGTCCTCCTGCGAGGGCCGCCTTCTTTATTCGCGGTCGATCATCTCGCTGTCCTTTCCGAAAACTCTGTCCGCGCTGGAAGCGACTGCAATCGATCATGCAGTCGAATGCCGTGTCGATGGCATTGCGGAAAGCAGCCAGCATGTCCGCTCAGGGTCAATCGTGTCGCTTTTGCGATGTTCGCGTAGTGTCCGATTAGCAGGCAATTTCGGACATACCGGCACTCGGTTGATGGGCTGCGCGCCGGCCGTGAATCGAGGTTCCTCGCGGAATGTGGCTGGCCCATGGAGATTGCCCGGCTCAACAGGGCCTCGCGAGTATCCCTCATAGTGCGCCATAGCGCATCGTCACAACCCACGTGCTGAGCCAGGCGCGTTAGGCTGAAGGAGCGGCCTGGCTGAACCGTATGGTCAACATGGACGCTATGATGGTGCCCCCGGTCCGAATCGAACGGACACTCCACGAAGTGGAACATGATTTTGAGTCAGGCGATGGCTATCGTAACCATCTGATTTTCCTACACTTTTCCGGCCAAGTGAGTTTAGTGTGTAAGAAACTGTGTAAGTCTGACCCAAAATAACGCAGACGCGCTTTCTCATTAGCTCACCTAAGCCCTCGCGGTCCACATCTTTGTATGCAAGGCAAGCATCGCACGATAAGTTCTTCAAACAACGCACGTAACCAATAGGTACATAAAGGTCCTCGCTAGCGGCGCTCCTAATTCTACTTAGTCTCGGCGACGCGACAATGGCCTCGCCACGCCCCTGCAGTGAGAAATTGGGCAGGAGACGCTTGGAACTCACGTTCGGCGCGGTACCGTATACCCACGCAAACGGTATTGGCTCCCGTCTTGACACCGGAGGCTTGGTCTAGTTCGGGGACGGTGGCAGGGTAAGCCCATGGACTACGAAGATTGCGAGGACCTCAAAGACCGTTGCTTGTGCTCTGACTGCATCGGGGAAGCCTTCCTCAAGAGCGACGTTCAAACACACGGACAGGAAGCGATTTGCGACTACTGCGCGAAAAGCGGAAAGACCTTCAGGGTCGGCGCACTCTGCGAGCGGGTGGCGCAAGCGTTCGAACAGAACTACGCCCGCGCGTCCGATGATGACGGCGATCCCGTCATCTACGCCATTCAGAACGCAGCCGACATTCCAGAAGATGCAGCCAAGGACATTCAGCAGGTTCTAGAGTACGAGAACGAACCTGCTCCCGGAGACTATATAGGGGAAGAGAGCGAATTCAGCTCGGAACTGTTCTACGCCGAGCACTCCAATGACGGCGCCGACTGGCATCAACGGTGGCGAGAGTTCGAGAGGACCCTGAAGACAGAAGCACGGTTCTTCAGCCAGACGTGCGAGACGCGATTACGTGACGTTTTCGATGGCATTGAGCTGATGAAAACGGCCGCCAACGAGCCGCTTATTATCGATGCAGGCCCCGGCACCAAGCTCGACGCATTCTTTCGTGCCCGCGTCATCGAAGGGGAAGACGCGCAGAAGGCTGCGATCGAAAGGCCGGACCGAGAAATCGGTCCACCTCCTAGCCATCTAGCGAAGGACGGCCGAATGAACGCACGCGGCATCTCGGTTTTCTACGGTTCTGGAGACGTCAAGACGGCACTTGCCGAAGTTCGGCCTCCTGTCGGAGCCACAGTCGTGACGGCGCGATTTCGGGTGATACGGCCCCTGCAGCTTCTCGACCTCACGGCGCTAGGCTCAGTCAAAGTAACCGGAAGTGTATTTGATCCAGCCTTTGCGCCGAGGTTTGAACGTGTGACCTTTCTCAGGTCGCTAAGCCAGATCATGACACGGCCAGTCCTCCCATCAGACGAGGCATTCGCGTATCTTGCGACACAAGCCGTCGCGGATTTTCTCGCGTCGCGCCCCGCGCCCGCCATCGATGGAATTCTCTTTCCGTCGGTCCAGACTAAAAGCAATGCGTTAAATGTCGTTTTGTTTCAAAAGGCCGCCAAGGTAAAGCCGATTGATTTTCCACCCAACACCAAGCTCTGGTCATCGCTGTACGAATACTCGGATGAGGGCATTGCTCCCGACTATACGGTGTATGAAGAACTGCCTGCTCCTGACGAAAAACTGGACGATGACTTCCCCATCCCACTTTTTGGTCGCGGCCTATTGCATAGCCCCACTGACGACAATCGCGATGACACACTAGAAGTAGACGTGGCGGAAGTAGCGATACACTTTATCACTGGGGTTTCTTTTGATACTTCGGATGTCAAGGTCACTCGGCAAAGGTATCAGCAATACAAGCGACCTAAAAACACCCCATTCTAGCTGGGCGTCGTACCTCAGTATTCAGCTTCACAGGCACCTGCAAGTCAGTTTGGGAACAGCAAGCTAATCGAAAGTGGTGCTTCCCCGCGTTGGCCTGGCCTCAGGTTGGATTGGAGTGCCCCGCTCGCCATTTCTTGGTGACGAAAGCCTGGACGGCGGAGCGCACAGTCTGCCCGATGCCGTTCAGGTTATACGCAGCTAACTCAGAGCGGCTTTCAGGAAGCCAGTGCCGAGGCGGTGCGCCCGCCTTTTCACATGACTTGTAGAGTGCCTTCACCAGAGCTGGATCGTACTCGCGTAGCGTCTGTAGAGGGACAAGCCGTCGCGCTATGAGCTTCCGATACGTTTCTTCGTAAAAGCTGCGGGCGCTGCCTTCCGAACTATCGACGGCTCTCGATCGATCGCGGTCGACGTACTTCGGAACTCCCAACACCGCGAGATCCTTGGCTTCAAGGGCATGGCGTGTACGGCAGGTGTAAAAGCGGACGCCCAGTCGTTTCATGCGATCGTCGATTGCGGTTCTACGAACGTCAAGCTTGACAACGGTCGAGCCGACGCCTTCTTGATAACTGATGTCGACCAAAATGCCACGATAGCTCGCCACAACGTCTGCCAGATACTTGAAAAGCAGATAGTCGTACCATCTCTTCTCAAGACACGCACGGGGCAAGCACTCCGCCAAAGTCACTTCTTTAATAGCTCTCCGAAATTTCTCGTAAGGGTTTTGACGAAAATCGAGATCGACTTCGAGAGCATCGCTACCCGGGTCTTCTTGGATGTTATGCAACTTCGAGGCCGCTGCATCAACGATTAGCACAAGACACGGTGCCACTAAGTCTTCAATCACATTTGTCAGCTCGCGAGCGCGCCTTGCACCGACTGTAGCCATCGCCCGGTCGACGGAACTTTGAAGCTGCCTAAGGCGCTCCAACTGCATCTGCCGGGTTTTCAGCTCAAGGTCGTGTTTTTTCATGGCGGATATATTGTGCACTCCGAGTTTGTTATGCGTACCTGAACCATGCCCATGCAACAGTTGAAAACGAAGCCGGGCAGGGAGTAACTGATGCGCGGCTCTGGCGGTCTACGTTCTGAATCTCGGCGGGGGCTCGCGTCGTAATCGATTCAACACTTCCTCGATCTCATCATAGCCGTCTTCGATCTTTGGAAAGACTCTGCGGACGGTGGGTATAATGTATCCATGTAGTTCAACAAGCTCTTCGGAGTGGCGCCTCAAATTCTCCGTAGTGCTTTCAGTCTCTAGCTTCAAAGCCTCAAAAAAATCGTCGGCGCGCGCTTCAAGAGCAGCAACTTTCTGCTCAAGCTTTGCTAATCTGGCGAACACATCATCCATGCAACGATATTACAACCTGTTATTACTTTCATCAAACAGAATACATTTGAAACTATTAACGGTAGCTATCATCCACGCATATCCACTCTGCGCCGTTAGATGGTTAACATATGCATACTTCTTGAAAGTATTTACGTCTGCTATTGTGGTTTTAAGCAAAAGCAACAAATAGCGGGCTGGCTCTTTCTCATGTCTAGTTTTTTAAAGACCCATGCAGATACGACGTTAGTCGACGAATTGTTCATGAGCTCCGCTTTGGAGTTCGGCGCTCTGCTAAAAGATCGCTACGTGCGCGATCGCGATCAGTATCGAGAGCTGCTCGGTGCTGCCAGTCTGCTCGACAGGGACGCCTTTGCGCGTACCCATTTCGCTGATTATCCCGAAGTCCGCAACCAAGTCGACGCTGTTCTCCGCGACGAGCTGAGAGCAGAGCGACTACGAATGACGACTTCGGAAACTCACCTGCTCGGGAGCAAGGATATTTGGGGATACGAATATTCTGAGTCGCTCCCGAAAACTGCGCGAAGAGCGAGCGACCTCGCATTGGCGTTGCACAGTGCCAACCTTCACCCTCCCGCATACGCAATCAGCAACAAGAATTGGGAAGCCAATTGGGGTGAACCGAATGCTCGACAGCGCAATTTTGTGCTGGTGGGCATTTTGTCAACGGGAGCCGATGCACAGCAACGGCTCGCGGATGTCATAGTGGGGAGGCTGGGAAGGCCACCCCATAGCCTTCGCGTCAACCTTAGCGCCATCGACCCGGCGTAGAATCTTTACGCCGAGCCTCACCCGGCGGCTCGACCTTTCTTCGCCCTGGCTTGCCGCTTTGACGTGACTGGCGCTCCAGACCTTTCGCAAAGCGGCACGATCCGGCGTAGACGGCCCTTCAGTTCCTTCGCGACGTAGGTCTCGATAACTGCCGTCGCGAAGCTGTCCGGTGTGTGGTTCGCAACAAACTCTCCTCCTGCCCCGAGGAAACTGCGATAGCCGGTGTCGCTGAGAAAGGGCTTGGTCGTCTCCACGGCATGCGCCGCGAAGCCAAGCCATGACGTGTGAGCAGCCCCAATGCCGAACAGCCCCTCCATCTCGATGCGAACGCGCATAGCCTTCCAGCGGATCTCAAAGGATCCCGACTGTCCCCACAGCGGCACCGTCCCCTCCTCCGCTCGCGTGAGGCGGGCGAGCACATAGCCCGGCGCATCCTCGTGAGCGAGGATGCCGGCTTCAAAGCCATTGAGCTTGAAGGCGAGAGCGAGCGCCTCCCGACGCAGGCGAGCAACTTCGCCAGCGTCGCCCTTGAGCATCGCGGCGTGATGCGTTTCGATGAGGCGGCGGTAGTAAGGAACTGCCGCCTCCATGGTCCCCGGCAGGTGCGCATGGGCGACCCGCTCCGTCCGCGCCCGGTTGGCCGTTTCCGTGTCGGCCAGCAACGCATCGAAGGCGAGCTGGCCCGGCCCATCTTCGGTCCGGCGGGTCACGCGGCCTCTGCGATCTTGGTTTGCAGGCTTGTGAGATGGTCGGCGGCGCGCTGGGCATAGGCGGACGCGGTAAAGACGGCGCGCTTGTCGTGCTTGAGAACCTTGATCCACGACGCGATGTAGGCGGCGTGGTCCGGCATCACCTCCGGTGTGAGGCCGAGATCGGAGGAGAGAAAGGCGGCGCCGAGTTCTGCCACAAGCTCTTCCATGGCGTAGCCCTCGTCACCCCAGCGCTTGCGCCCGAAGTCTCGATTGAGGCGGGTTTCATGGCGGGTCCAATGGGTCGCTTCGTGAGCGAGGGTTGCATAGTAGCTTTCGGCGTCGCGGAAGGTCTCAAAGGGCGGCAGCTGAACGAAGTCTTGCGACACGTTGTAGTAGGCGCGGTTACCGCCATGCCGGATGTCCGCTCCGATCGCAGCGAAGAACACTTCTGCCCGTTCGATGCGTTGCACTGGGTCGAGTGGCTTGGTTGCCGGGGTGTAGAAATGTGCCGGTAAGCCGTCGACCTGCTCGACATTGAACACTGTGTAGCCTTTGAGGAAGGCGAAAGAGCGCTCCGTCTCCTCGCCCGCGGCCTCGTCATTCTTGGTTGCGGTCGCGGCATAGACGACGGGTGAACCGCGTTCACCCTTGCGAACCTGTCCGTTCAGCTCGAGCGCTTGACGGTAAGTGATCCAGATGGGGGCGCTGTAACCCTTCGCGTCGGCTTCGATCCAAAGAGAGAGGATGTTGATCCCCCGATAGGGAACGCGGTTGGCCCGCAAGGGCCTGCTGATGCGCCCGGCAGCATGTTCGGCATTCCACGGCTTGAGCCACGGCCTGACGCCTGCCTCCAGCTGAGCAACGATGGTGTCTGTGATCCGGGTGTGGACATCGGCCTTCATCGGAGCCTCCGTAGCCAAAAGGTTGCGCATGCAACCGACTAGCCACGCGGCAATGAGCGGGGGTGATGCGTCACAGGCCGGAAAGCGGCGGAATTGGTGCGGGCCGGAGCGCAGCGAGTACACGGCCGCCGCTTTCCGCCCGCAGGGCCTGGCCTTGACGCAACGGGGGCCGCAGGCCCCTCAAGACAAAGACAGAGTTCGGCCGAAGGCCGGCACCTTAAGCGCGAGGGATCGTCACCGAATGGCGAAGACGCCCCTCCCCTTATCTACCGAGGGGCGGCTTCGTGAGGCCCGCAACCCAACAACGGGCCGAATAGAGCCCGGTCGGTGAAGCCGACGCGCCCAAATTGCGACTAGTCGACAGGCTGAATGGAAGGCTATGGCCCCCGGGGCGTAAATGTCGAACTGAAGGGCTTGTCGGAGTGGTCTGCTGCCGGCTTTATTGGGGCCTGCAACCCCTTGCGGTTACGCTTCGAGTAGGCTTCCCATGCGATTCGCGCCATTCACGCGGCCGACCCTCATTGCTGCAGTCGAGCTGCTTGAACTGCATAGCCAGGCCAAATTCAATCAGGTGGTATTGCGGCTTGGGCTCGAGGACGAGCTTCCTTCGAGCACGGGTCTCAGCGTCGCAAAAAAATGCGATCTCCTCGGGCGCATCGTCCTCAAACGTACCGAGACGGTCCTCAACACTGTCGACGGCAGCATGACCTTGGGCGAAGCCGCGATCCGGGAAGCCGTCCAACTGGCTCAGCAGGATTCCGCGCAGCCCCTCCAAACGGCATTCGTGCGCGGACTTGCGCGCGACGGATACGTTGTGGGCTGGGACAGTCAGGGCCGCAACCCTTCGATCCGCGCGGCTCTTCCTGGCGAGATTCAGCTTCCGGAGACCGATGACGAGGTGCATCAGCTCCTCGAGAAGCTCGGCTTTGTCACGCCGCTAGGACACCTCGACCAAGCAATCGAAGCGCACACGCGCGGCGAGTGGGCCGCCTCCAACGGCCAGCTTCGAACGTTCATCGAGAGCCTGTTCAACGACATCGCGCGCAATCTGCGGCCCACGGAAATGGCGACACGTTCCACCTCGGAGAACCGGCGCGCGCTACTTGGCGAGATCGGCTTTCTCGCGACCGCCCGCAACGAGTGGACCTCGGACGGAAAGAACTACATCAACGGTCTCTTCAAAATGCTGCACACCGAAGGATCTCACCCGGGCCTTTCGGACGAAGACCACTGCACTTTCCGGCTTCACGTCGTCCTAGTGACGGCCAGGACGTTTTTGCGCCGCCTTGCGAACGGGCAGTAAAAGCGATGGCATTCTCCTCCCATGATCAATTGGAGGCGGTCGCCGGCGCATTTGACAGCACGATACTCGGTCTGACCGGGCCAGAAGTCGAGCACCTCCTCGCCTCCAGCACGATCGACGTCGAGGCCCCGCCACGGAGCGCATCTATCGGCGATTCATCGGGTCCACGACGCCGCGCATATCCTGCCACACGTTCGAGGATCGAGGTTCAGAGCGAGAGAGCTGAATGGAAAACGAGCTAGACCCCGATCGCATTGGTCGCATCGGCGAGCGAGAGTTCGAAGCGCTCTGTGAGCGCGCGGGTCTCTACTGCAACAAGAGCGCCACCGACGTCATGGGCTGGGATTTTATCGTCGAATTCCCGATGGAATTGAGCGGCCGGCCGTCGCTACCTCTCGACCAGCGCCCCATCAATGCCGCCCGGGTACAGTTGAAGTCGACGCTCGGCCGCACCGGCAATCGCATCCGTCTCAGCCTGTCCGCCATAGACCGGTTGGCCAAGGATCCCCACGCGGCCCTCATCGTCGTGTTTCGGCTGCGGGGAGACGGCGAACTTCAATCAGCTTATCTCGTCCATCTCATTGGGAAGGAGCTGGCTCGTGTGCTCAAGCGGTTGAGACTGGCCGAGGCTCGCAGCGCTCACGACATCAACCACACCGATATCAGCTACGACTATGAGAAAGTCGGGCAGCGCTTTGAACCGACTGCCGCCGGTCTGCTAGCGGCGCTGATCACGGCCTGCGGAAACAATCCAAACGCCTACACGATCGAGAAACAGCGGCAGCTTGCTGAACTTGGTTATGAGAACGGCCAGTTTGAGGCCGAAATGCTTCTCAAGATCGAGGGTCCGGAGCACTTCAGCAACCTGCTGCTCGGCCTCGCGCCGTTGAAACCGGAGCGCCTTCGTGTGTTCGACAACCGGTTCGGTATACGCCTGCCCTATCAAGGGACGCTGTTCGACGACATTGAAGAGTTGCGTCTAACGCCGCCTACTATAGGCCCCTGCGAGATCACAATTCGCGGACCGAGCTTCGGGCGGGCGGCGCGGTTTGACGCTCAAATGTTCATCGGACCACCGATGGCCGCGCCGTATCAAACAGAGCTTCTCGTCCGCTCTTCGGACTTCATCATGCGCTTGACCCCACCGGCGCTTAAATTCGAATGCGTCGACGCCATCGATGACATGGAACGTACTTTGGAGGAGTGGGCGGAGCTGCTTCGCGCGCTCACGCTCATGACCGCAGGGCGCGCAAGCCTGACAATCGCTGGAAACGACCGAATTCGCTCGATTACCTTCCCTGTGGATCAACCCATCACGGGACCGTACCTCGATGAACTGCCACTTTTCTCAGCCTTTGCGGATGGGTGGCTGCGCCTTCTCACAAATGCCGGCCTGCGCTCCAACGCGAGATTCAAGTTCGATGCGTTTTGGGAGGCAAATGAAGCACGGATGACCGTGGACATCCTTCTGAATCCCAAGTCGGAAGCCCGCTTTGAGTTCCCCTTCCTCGATATCGAAGGGACATCGCTTCCTCTGGAGGGGCTGTATTACAACAACGCAGCGTTTGCTGACACCAGTATCACCTTCAGCGCGAAAGTCCTGTTCGAGAAATCCGCTGATCCGGTGTGGGCGTACAGGTCAACGCACTTTGAAGCTCTGGATGTTCGGCCGAAAGTCGCCGACCTTGAAGAGTACGGACTAGACCAGGCTGCCGCCTCCAACCTCAAGCTGCTCATCGATCCAAGCAAGATCACAATGACGTCCCCGGGACGTGGGTGAGGCGCGTTTCCCCTCATGAGCAACGAACCGTGCCGCGGGAGCAGCGTCCAAAAGCCCCTCCGCAGAACAGATCCGCCGCTTCCCACCCGGAGTATTACCTCACTGGGGCCGCCGGCCCTTCGGCCCGGCCCGGCGCAGCCAGACGCGCCTGAGTGAGCCATCAGGAGTTTGGTGACCCATCTCCGAACCGGCCGCCGCCTCCGTCGCCAGACGGCATAGCCCGATGGCAGGCTGGTCTCGTGTGCAAAAGAAGCCGGCTTGACCTCGCCAACGGTTCTACTACTCTCGACCTTGGCCTCCAAGCACAGGCCGGTGTGCCCACCACGCGAAGCCATGCGGTGCTCTTTCGGAACAACTTTCATGCTGCCCTGCTTTGGGCGGACTTGATTGGCAGTGGGCACACGATCGGTCTGTGCATCGAAGGACTGGGCCATGACGCACCACAACGACCTGCAAATTCTGAAGACCATTGCCAAACGCCTGGCGCGGAGGAACCGGATTGCCCATCACACGGCGCTCGATGTGATCGCACGCCAATTGCGGCACGCGCATTGGAATGCTTTGACCGCCGCATGGGCGAAAGGCTGGCGTCCGGATCCGGCGGTGCTCAACGAATTCGTGCATTCAAAAGCCCAGCCCGACGCCGACGTGATGGGCATTCCTCTCCTGGGCATTGGGCTTGGCGTCAAGGAACATGGCACCATTGACGGGCATCCTTACTCGCTGGAGATAGATTTCGAGGTGCTCATGGCAGGAAACGGATGGTGCATATTGCTGGAGCATGCCCCTTCCGACAGTCCCGTGATTGAGATCTACGACCACAGCGACAACAATCCAATCCTGGACTCTGAATTCAAGGCTAAAGCACTCACGATCTGCCACGAAGCTGCAGACCGACTTCGGGCTCGCATCGCGGTAGACTGGCCTCGCCGCTCGACGAAGCCGGACCAGGAGGGTCGGGCGCAGCACCCGCTGTCAAAAGCGATTTCGAATGAGTGGCATTGCCTTCACTGCGATGGCGCATTCAGCGGCGCGCAGATGGCCGACAACATGTGGCACTGTCCACAGTGCAGCGCCACGCCCATCGACATATTTGCGGAACAAAGCGAAGACAGCCCTCACCGGAACCACCGGCGGGCGACCTCGAGAGGCCTCTAGGGCAAAGAAGAGGGCGTAGTGCTCGCGATGTTGTTACCCTTGCAAAGCAAGTTCGTACTCATCGGGTGCAGTAGGTATTGCGGCATAGTCGTCGCCTTTCGCACCGAAGATCTTCAACGGAAGGGCTGCCCGCGCTAGCGGATTGTGCGCGATGGCGACTTTGAAGCCTGGACGCCAGGCCCATTCAGATGTACATCCAATTACTGCGCTCACCCCCGCATAGTCTGGATTCAAGAAACTGTCGGTTGGTACGTCGGATTTATTCCGCTTTTCTATAGAAAAGCGGAGCGTATGCTTGCCCCGTCCGTCGATCTTCCCCTCACTCGTAATTGGAAAGCCGACAGGCCCTATAGGAAGGACTGCTTCTACGGCAAACGGAAATCGAGAGTTTCCCTCGGTGATGTTTCGACTTCGCACAGCATGCGGCCATCAATGGCGATGACATAGCAATCATTGTCGCGGACAATTCCTTGGCCTCGGTAGCCATGCGAGCGACGTCGACGTCCCGTTTGCCTGTCCACCGGGCCTTCGAGCTTATCATATTTCTCTTTAATTGCTGCAGTCCAGCGCAACAGGATCTCTGCGAAGGGGACTGACGACACTTCGGTCTTGATTGTCGACCAGTCGACCGGCTCGAGCCACTCAGGAGGCAAGCCTGTTGGTTCGGGTGCCGTACACTCGATAAAGACTCTGCGATCACCTATCGAGAAGCAGAAGTCGGGCCCCCTTGCGGCAGATGTAGGAGCATGGCCGCTTTCGACCAAAAGCCGAAAGACGATCATTTCCCAAATGCGCTGCCACATTCTCCGGTCGTCATTGCTGGTGATCTCTTTCTCGAAATGCGGATCAGCCAGCCCTGACCGTGAGTACTGCTCCCAGAGCCCAAGATGATATTCTTCGGTCCACGTTCCCTTGAAGCGGGCCGTCAGGAAGTTCGCGACACTCATACCGAGCCTTTCTCTTCTAGCGCGGCGTGGTGCTAGATCGCAAAATCCTCGAGCTTCTTCCCGCCCTTCATCGCCGCGACGAGCCATCTCGGGCGTAAGCCCCTGCCCGTCCATGTCTCGGTGCGATCGGCAGGGTTCCGGTACTTTGGCTTCACCTTGACACCCCTCATTGCGCTGCCGCGTCCAGCGCTGTGACTGCCCAGAGCCTCCGCAATGTCTGCGGTGGACAGTTTGTACCGCTTGATAACGTCCTTGAGTTGCTTCACCCCGGGCTTCTCAACATTCTTGAGCGCCTCAGCTTTCGCCTGGAGTTCCCGGATCTTCGCTTCGAGCAGCGTCAAAGAAGCGCGCCTAGGCATGAGTCAAGACTCCTTCTTTAATTGGCGTAGCGCTGGAACAAATGCCTATTCCATCTTGCTGCTGTCAACCATCAATTCGACTCGGTTTTAGAGTTTTGCAGGCTCCAGAAAGTGACCGTGTCATTCAGCTGCTGTCGCTGCAATGCCCGCCTCCACCCGCTGCCCGCCCTACCTGATCATTCTTCTACGTGAGTTCTGGCCGCAATGCTCTTCCCTTAGGTTGCCAGGAGACGGGTCCTGAAAGCGCGAAGCGCGCCAGGGAGGATCAACCCACCAGTGAACATGACCGCATACAACCCACAGGCGCTAGTCAAATTGAACTCGGCTTCCCCTGAAAGTAGTGGTAGGATGTCGAGTACGACCATGGAATGGGGTGGGGATCCATGTGGCTCAAGTCGAATGCCATGTACTGTCTGGCATCCTTCACACTTGTGGTCCTCTCTACTGCCTGCGGAGACTCCCTGTATGAGCCGAGGCGCGCGAGCTCTTTGGCAGACGCCGGAAGTTATCACCTATCGCTCGTGGCTACCATTCCCTTCGACGAGGTCAGAACTACGCTTAAGCCTAAGTTTGATCTAACTGCTGAGAACGCGCTGCAAAAAGTCCTACCGCCGACGGCTTACTACGAGGAGCGGGCACTTCAGGCGTTCACTGCTGCGTTGGGGGTTGGTTTTGGCTCCACTGTCACTACGGGCAGCCGAGAGACAACGGAGACAAACGGCAATTTTAGCACCAGCGGAAAGTCGAAAACGGAGCAAAAGCCTGGCGAAGCACCAAAGCCCGATCAATCCAAGGCCGGTCTGAGTGAGGCGACTGTCAAGGATGCTATACTAACAAGTGAAAAATCTGAGAAGCGGCCAACGACAAGCGAGCCTATTCTTCAATACAATGTAGCGACGGCGCTATTTCAAGAGGTCCGGCTGCTCGAAGCCTATCTCGACCATGTCGAAGACAGTTCCAATCTTTTTGCATACATTGTTCGTCTCAACGTGAGTTTGCAGCCATTTGCTAGAAACCAGCCTTACGACGCGTACGTCAGCATAGGCTTTTTTCCAAACGATGACTCTGCGGAGCTAAAGCTTCCAACTGTTGTGCCGCTCTTTGTCACCGATAGTATTGAGGGCACTCGATCCGCGCGCAGTTCGCAGCTTCTGACTCAGGTCGCGACCGCGTTGTCGGCTATTACCGGGGGCGGAACGGCAATATCCGGGTCAGCATCGTCAACTAGGGACAAGTTAAGATCTATCTCGGGCACTGACTTGAACGCGACAATGACGGTGTCACGAGCAACCGACAATGTGATCAAGGTTCGCTTGGGCGCGCCACAGCAACCGTCAGCTGGCTTCACAATGGTGCCGCGAAATCATACTATCTCGGTGCTCGTATTGGCTCAACGAACCGAATCCGCGCTAAAGGTTCAGGCCGTAAACGCATTGCGGGACGTTGAAACAGGTGGCCTGGTTCCTTATAGCCGCCCGGATGTCTATGATCCCGCACGTGCCGCTATCCGCAGGATTCTACAGAAGGACTCGCCCACGGCGCTGGAATCTGATCAAGCCATAAAACTGCTCGTTAGCTACATTCAACTTCGGGATCAAAAAGCGTTTCGAGATATGGTTGATAAGGCCTCAGGCGAAAAATTCCAGCAATGGAGAGCGCTTTGGACGGCTCTAAGCGAGACGAGTTCGGCAAGTGAGTTTCAAGGGCTGGCATTAACATTGCCTGTTGATCGTGCCCTTGCCGCCTTTGAAGAGCGCGTGAAGAAGCGCAAAGCGCCGCTCCCTCGAGCAAGCGAGGAGCCGAAACCGCCTAAGCCGCCGACACCAGTTCAACCGCCACAACCCACTCAACCGGCACAACCAAATCAACCACTTCAACCACTTCAGCCACCTCAGCCCTTGGACATCCGGCGCACATTTTGAGGCTAGAGTACCGCCTCTCCGTCGGCTCGACGAAAACAGCGATCAGGAATTCCAGTTCACCCAGCGCTGGTAGATCTCGAAGAATTCTTCGAGAGTGACAGCAATGAGCGACGGTTCCTCTTCGAGGAAGACATTGCGGTTTTGCAGAACCCGATAGTCGTCGGTCACAAAGTAGCTTGTTCGCGGGTCCAGTTGGTCGAACGGACGCGGACAATCGTCCTCGAGACGACGCCCTTGCAACAGTTCATGAAGCACTTCCAGAAGGACTTCTTGAAGATCAGGCGGAGCGCCAGCGGTGCCCCCAGTAAACTTCTTTTCGTCACTCCCGCCACCTACCATGACGACCCGAAAGGCGCCTGCCGCCCTTAGCGTCCGAAAGCGTCCGGCGAGTCTGGTTCGCACCCAGCCTTTGCGGGTGAGAACACCGGCATCAAGGGCAATGGTGCACTTGCGCGGATCGACAAGTGGCGGCGCTCTCATGTACTGGGTATTTCACCTTCATCGGCATGGCGGCGCGGCCGATAGGCTATACGCAGACGGCCGGCGCGGCCCTCCAGCGCAACGTCCTCCTTCCAATGCCATCCGTCGAGACTTCGGGCGGACGGCAAGCGCGCCATTACGGCGTCGGAAGTGACCAGCGTGGCATCGAACTCTTTGCACAGGCGTTCCAGCCGTTCAGCGACATTGACGACGTCGCCGAACAAGGTGAACTCCGCATGGCTGCCACTGCGGAGAATCCCGCCAACGGCTGTCCCTGCATGCAGACCAATCCCGGCCCGGAGCGCATGCTTGCCGTTGCGCTGGCGGTCGTCAGCCCATTGCTCCAGCGAACGTGCAAGCGACATGGCGCATGTGAGCGCCCGCTCAACATCGTCAGAGCCACTCCAGGGCTGGCCAAATACCGCCATCACGCCGTCGCCGATGAACTTGTCGACTGTGCCGCCATGCGCGAACACGGCGGACGTCACGAGCTGACGGTACTCTGCAAGGAGTTCGGCAACCTCCTCGGGCGACGCCACTTCGCCGAACCGCGTGAAGGAGCGCAAGTCGACGAACATGACGATGACCTGGCGACGGGCGAGCTCGAGTGACTCCCCCGTCTGTTGCAGTTGCGAAAGCACGTTCGGCGAGAAAAATCGGCTCAGGTTAGCCCGGCTGCGTTCAGTCGCGACGGCGTTGCGTAACAGGACATTGTGGTCGTGTGTGACCAGGCAGCAAACGAAAGCGGCGAAGCCGAAGGTGGTAGCGAGGCCCGCTTCTACCCAAAACAGCTTCCAATCGAGTTCGCTACCGGCTCCCTTGGCGATGTGGGCGTCGACCGCAACTGTCAATAGCGCCAGCCATCCCAGAATGACTACGGTGGCAAACAAGAGAATGAGGCGCGGGTTAAGCCGCAAGGCGACATGCGTAAGCAGCACGAAGCCAACTGCAAGCGAAGGTGCGGTCAGGCTGTGGTCGAGGCCACTGGCGGATGTGAACAGATGTTCATGAAAGAGAGCGACCACAAGGATCGCGTCGATCGTCACGAGAGCCGCTGCCAGCCAATGCGGTCCTCGCTTCATGGCGGCTAGCGCAAGTGCCAACGTCGTCACGAGTGCGTACCCGATGACTACGTTGGCGTGGATGAGAAAGTTCTCGTGATTGGGTGCTAAGGCAAGATTGACAGCGAGGATGGCCAAGACGATGAGCCTCAGCCAGGCTGATCGCCTCTCAACACGCCAACGCCGCTGAGTGTCACTCAGGGAAGACGTTTGCGTGGTCAGTCCGAGCACCGGTATGCGTCGCATCGGAAATATTGACTCTGTCGGCCGAGCGCTGCGCTCGGCCGAAAATGTTCCAGTGAGAGATCCATTGATCAGAACTTCACCTGACCCGACTTGCCCGCCGCGTTCTTGAGGACCAGCGTGACCTGGGCTCCGGACGCGATCGGGGCTTTTGCTTCTCCCTTGAGTGCGGCGTCGCCTGACACGGCGAGTTGGATGGTCTCGCGCGCGTTTCCCGATACGAGCAGCACCGAACCGCTGAAGCCTTTCGAGGAGACAGGCTTATTGGCCTCATCGAACAGGTTGATGGTCAGAACGTTGCCCGACATGACGAGTTCGGCATGTACGCCGGCAACGTCGTGCATGGGCCCACCATTGGGCCCCTTAACATTGCCGTGGCTGTGTTGGGCGGCGGCTATGCCGGACCACAGGACCAGCGCAATGACCGCCAGAATTCTCTTCATCAGCTCTCTCCTTGTTGAACAGGCTTTTCTCGGTTGAACAGCACATAGAGCGCAGGCAGCACGACGAGGGTGAGGATCGTTGACGACACGATGCCGCCAATGACGACGGTTGCCAGGGGGCGCTGAACCTCGGCCCCGGCGCCGGTTGCGATCGCCATCGGCACAAAGCCGAGGGAGGCGACCAAAGCCGTCATGAGGACTGGCCGTAGCCGTTTCATGGCGCCTTCCCGCACGGCCTGGCTGACGGGCATGCCGTCTGTGCGCAGACGCTGAATGAACGAAATAATCACCAAGCCGTTGAGGACGGCTACGCCCGACAAGGCGATGAAGCCGACGCCGGCGCTGATGGACAGTGGGATATCCCGTAACGCCAAGGCGGCAACGCCGCCGGTAAGCGCGAGTGGCACCCCACTGAACACCAGCAATGCATCGCCGACTGACCCGAGACTCATGCAGAGCAACACGAAGATCAGCAACAGAGCGACAGGCACCACGATGGCGAGGCGCTCCGACGCGGCTACGAGCTGTTCGAACTGGCCGCCCCACCCGATCCAGTAACCCGCCGGAAGCTTGACCTTGGCTGCGACCTCGCGCTGTACCTCGGCCACGAAAGATCCAAGGTCCCGGTCGCGCACGTTTGCGGTCACGACCACGCGGCGCTTGCCGTTCTCGCGGCTGATCTGGTTCGGCCCCGGAGCGACTTCGATTTCGGCCACGGCCGACAACGGCACGTAGGGCGCCGCTGTCCCGATGCCAGTCTGCACGATAGACTTGCGGGAGTTCTCGCTTGTCCCCGCGACAGGTTGCGGAATGGGGATCGGTAGCGAGGACAATGCGTCCACGTCGACCCGCAAGTGCTCGGGCAAGCGCATCACGATGTCGAACCGGCGATCGCCTTCGAAGACGAGGCCGGCTTCCTTGCCGCCCACGGCAATCTCTACCACCGCCTGCATTTCGGCGAGGCTGATGCCGTAGCGTGCCAGTGCCGCGCGGTTGGGCTTGACTGTTAGCATCGGCAGCCCGCTCACCTGTTCGGTTCGCACGTCGGCCGCCCCCGGTACGCTCTGCACGACCGACTGCACCTTGTTGGCAATCGACAACAGCGTGTCGAGATCATCACCGAAGATCTTGACGCCCAAGTCGCTGCGCACGCCGGAGATCAGTTCGTTGAAGCGCATCTGGATCGGTTGCGTGAACTCGTAGTTGTTGCCGGGGATCTCGGCCACGCGCTTTTGCATCGCGGCGACAAGATCGGCCTTGGGGCGTTTGGGATCCGGCCATTCACTCCGGGGCTTCAGCATGATGAAGTTGTCGGCCACGTTGGGCGGCATGGGATCGGTCGCAACTTCAGCGGTTCCGATTTTGGCGGCAATCTCCTTGACCTCGGGAAACTCCTTGATGGCCTTCTCAAGGGCTTCCTGCATCTGCACGGATTGGGTCAGGCTGGTGCCGGGAATGCGCAACGCGTGCATCGCGATATCGCCTTCATCCAGCGAGGGGATGAACTCCCCTCCCATGCGCGATGCCGCAACCCCGGTAACGGCTACCATGAGGATCGCGAGGCCGACCATCACGTAGCGCATGTGGATCGCGAACTCCAACGTCGGCGCATAAAGACGTTGGGCACCTCGCATGAGCAGGTTTTCCTTCTCCGCGACACGGCCGGTAACCAGAAGAGCGACTGCTGCCGGAACTGCCGTCATGGAGAGAATTGCGGCACCCGTGAGTGCCAGGAGCACCGTCAGCGCCATCGGCGTGAACATCTTCCCCTCCACGCCGGTGAGGGTAAGGATGGGAAGGTAGACGACGCCGATGATCAGCGTTCCGAAGAGGCTTGGTTTGATAACTTCCTGGGATGCACCGAGGATTGTAGCAAAACGTTCGGAGCGTGTGAGTAACCGTCCACGTTTGTGTTGTTCTTCGGCCAGCACCCGCAGGCAGTTTTCCACAACGATTACGGCGCCATCGATGATGATGCCGAAATCGATGGCACCAAGGCTCATGAGATTGGCGCTGATGCGGTTTTCCACCATCCCGGTGATGGTGAACAGCATGGCAAGCGGAATGACGCAGGCGGTCACGAAGGCTGCGCGGAAATTTCCGAGGATCAGGAACAGGACCACAACGACCAGGAGCGCGCCTTCGAGCAAGTTCTTCTCGACCGTCCAGATCGTCGCTTCGACAAGACGGGTGCGATCGTAGATCGCGCGGGCAACAACGCCGTCCGGTAGGGATTTCGCGATCTCGGAGAGCTTGGCGGAGACGCGTTGGGCGGCAGTTCGGCTGTTGTCGCCGATGAGCAGCATGGTGGTGCCGATCACGGTTTCCTTGCCGTCGAGGGTGGCTGCACCCGTTCGGAGGTCGGTGCCTTCCTTGACTTCGGCCACGTCGCTGATGCGAATGGGCAGGCCGCCGCGGGTGCCGACAACGATGTCGCGGATCTCCTCGACGTTGTTTACCTGACCTGGCGTTCGTACGAGGTACTGCTCACCGTTGCGCTCGATGTAGCCCGCCCCGACATTGGCATTGTGCGTCGTCAACGCGGCCATGAGGTCGCGGAAGGTGAGCTTGTAGGACATGAGCCGCGCGGGATCCGGCAGCACATGAAACTGCTTCTCGTAGCCGCCGATCGTATTAACCTCGACGATGCCCGGGACATTGCGCAGCTGTGGCTTGATGATCCAGTCCTGGATCGTCCGTAGATCGGTTGCCGTGTAGGGCTCGCCATTCGGCTTCCTGGCGTCGGGCTTGGCCTCGACGGCGTACATGTAGATTTCGCCGAGACCGGTGGAGACAGGCCCCATCGAGGTTTCGATGCCAGGCGGCAGCTTTTCCTTGGCCTGTTGGATGCGTTCGTTGACGAGCTGGCGGGCAAAATAGATGTCGGTGCCGTCCTTGAAGACCACCGTTACCTGGCTGAGACCGTAGCGGGACAGGGAGCGCGTGTACTCAAGCTTGGGCAGTCCCCCCATCGCGGTCTCAAGGGGAAATGTGATGCGTTGTTCGATCTCGAGCGGCGAGTAGCCCGGCGCCACCGTGTTGACCTGGACTTGCACGTTGGTGATGTCCGGCACAGCGTCGATCGGCAGACGCGTGAAGTTCCAGGCGCCAAGCGCGGCAACGGCGATCGACGCCAGGATCACCAGCCAGCGGTTTTCGATCGAAAAGCTAAGAATGCGGTTGATCATGGGTCAGTGCTCGTGGGCGGCGCCGCTCTTGCCGATTTCCGCTTTGACAACGAAGCTGTTCTTGGCGGCGTAGACATCGCCGGCGACGAGGCCGAACATGACCTCGACCCAATCCGCATCCCGCCCGCCGAGTTCGACTTCGCGTGGAGCGAACTTTTCGCCGTCGCGGACGAACACCACAGTCTTGCCTTCGAGCGTTTGCAGAGCACTTGTCCGGACGGCCACATCAACGGGCCGCGCCGAGAGAACGACGCGCCCGATTACGAACAGGCCGGGACGTAACCGCCCATCGTTGCGTACGACAGCGCGCGCTATGGCCGACTGTGTGTCGCTGGCTCCGATCGGCGACAGGTAATCGATCTTGGCATCGATCGGCGGGCCGCCATCGTCGATGTCGATGGATACGCCATCGCCGAGCCGCACGCGGCCGAAGTCGCGGCGATACACGGCAAAATCAATCCACATCGTCGATAGGTCGGCGATCGTGAAGATAGGCTTGGCCTCCGAGGCGAACTCTCCCAAAGTGCCATCGCGATCGATCACCGTGCCTTCGATCGGCGCTTTCAGCTCGTAGGTCGTGAGGCTCTGATTGCTTTCGATGGTGGCGAGAACCTCGTCCTTCTTGACCTTGTCGCCGAGGCGCTTGCGCATGCTGCGGATGACACCGGGAAAGCGCGGCGTCACCTTCACGAGTGCTTCCTGGTTAGGCTGGATAACGCCGTTAAGCCGCAGGATGTCGCGCAGTTCACGCGGTCCTGCGGTGAGGAGTTCGATACCAGCGGCGGCCACCTGCGCGTCGGTAAGCTTGACGCCGTCGTCGTGATCGTCAGCTCCCGCCTTCTCGCCGTGCCCTTCGCCCTTGTTCGCTGCTTTGTTCGCGCTGTTGGCAAACTTTGGATCGAACACGTAGTAGGCGGAGGCGCCAACGGCCGCGGCGCAAACAATGGCGACCATGGCGTAGCCGATGAACTTGAACAGCTTCTTCATCGCGTCCTCGCGGGCGTGAATGGCGTTGCGATAAGGCCCTCGATCGTGGCGACCGCCGTGTGGAAGCTCGTTAGTGCGTCATGTTCCAGGAGTTCGGCGTCGGCGACCGTCCGGTAGGCATCGAGGATCTCAAGGAGCGTGAAACGCCCTTGCCCATATCCCGCTTCGATCGTTGCAAGTGCCGATCGCGCTGCGGGCAGGATCGTCTTCCGTAGAAGGTCGAGTTGCTGGAGCTGGCTGGTCGCGGTGTCGTAGGCCTTGGCGACGACGGCCACGAGTGCCAGCCGGTTTACTGCGCGTTCCGAATGGACTTTCTGCGAGTTCTCCTGTGCCTCGCGGATGCCGCCCCGATTGCGATCGAACACGGGGATTGGCATCGATACGCCGAGGCGGATCGCACTCTCGCCATTCTCCTGGTAGTAGCGCCAACCGATGCTGGCGGTGACATCGGGAATGGGTTTGAGGCGCGCCACCAAGAGATCGCCATCGCGCTGGGCGCGGATTGCGGTCCACCGCATGAGCTGCGGATTGTCGTCGATCGCCTTGAGCAAGGTCTCCAAGGGTGCTGGACGCACGAGACGCCCCAGGTCACCGGACACAGTGGTGAAGTCCGGTGCGTCCCGGCCCATAAGCGCCGCAAGCTCGCGCTTTGCGACAGCAAGGGCGAGACGGGCGCGTTCGCGCTCGAGCCGGGTCAATCCCACTGCGGCCTGAACGCGTGACACTTCGGAGGGTGACGATGCACCGGCCTCGACCCGGCGCTGCATCAAGGGCACCAGCCGCTCGAGGGCTCCGGCCTGGCGGTCGAGCAGAATGATCCGTCGCTGCACCGAGACTGCGTCCACGAATGCCAACGTCGTCTGCGATAGGACCTCAAGTTTGGCGGATTCGCGCTCCCAGCGGGCCGCATCAAAATCGCCGAGTGCGGCGGAGACCCGCGCATCGCGTTTGCCGCCCAGTTCGATGAGCTGGCTGAGCATGAGCGTTGTTTCAGCGGCGCTGACATTGTCGCTGGGCCCCGGCGAGAAGTTATCGACTTCGAAGCCGATCGTCGGGTTGGGCATTGCTTTGGCCTGCTGGCGTCGACCATCAGCCATGCCGATGTTGCGTTCGGCGACCGTAATGCGCGGATTGGCGTTGACGGCTTGCTGCAAGGCTCTGGGCAAGGTCAGCGTGGCGTTCGCCTGCCCCTGCTGCGAGAAAGCTGGACCTGCCTGCGCCAACACGATGGCCGCACAGAACGCACCCAAGGTGCCGAATTTCATGACTAGATTCCGATCTAAAGCCATAGACGGCCGATCGGCGGGTTCGCCGATCGACAAGAAGCGGGCTTAGATCAGGACCTGGGGGGTGGTGCGGTTGGCGGTAGGCTAACGGTAGCGAGACGACGCGCCGGACCGGACGGTACTGCCTGACGAACGGGTTCCCAGTCCGCCGATGTCACGACGTTCTGAAAGGCCGCGGTTCCGGAGCAGAAATTGCAGCTCTCAAGACCGAGTTGCTCGTTCGCCGTCTGGCCGTCGTCTTGCGTCGCTGAGAATGCGAGATTGCCGGATACCGACGCGAAGTTCACGTCCAAGTGCATGACACTGGTCATGGCAATCGCGAGCGCGCAGAAGAACTGCACGATGCGCCTGCCCCCCAGAATTTGCACTAGTCTCAACTGAACAACCCTATCAGTCAGCGCGATGCTCTCGCCGCCCACATGTGGTCTACGAAGAGCACGTTACACTATCACGATGGCGACTTCGCGACAATTTTACCCAACGGGAGCTCTCACAAAGGCGATCGCTGGAAGGTCCCGGAGAAAGGCTTGTCCCCCAACAGCCCCTTCATCGTACCGGCTGCGTCATCGGCGGTGAGCTCGGCCGTACCTGTGCGCCCATCAGAGCAATTGAGAGACACTGAGCCGGTACCTTGAGGGTCCATATGCCAGATCCCGCTGCATTCGACGCCGCTGCTGTTGCGCATGTCGATGGGGCCGTAGTCACGCCCCTGGCCGGTCAATGACCCAACGAACTGTTCACCGTCAGAGGTCTGGGCGCCCATAGAAACGACCGTGCCACAGCCGCCCAGCAACAGCAGTAATCCGGCGCATAACACTGTCTTCACCACGAACCTCCAGGCAAACATCTTGACCCTAGTGTGGACTCGAGCTCGGCGTGTGGCAAGAAATCGCAATAGAGACGAATGCGCGCGCTTACTCGACCTTTGCGGCTATCTTGATCCCTGATGATGATCGGCGCGTTGTTTCGACGGCCAGCCGCTGCTAAGTCGGCGTCGATCAACCGACTCGTTACCAAGAGAGCCGCATGGCCCCGCGAGCGCGTTCACGTCGCAAATCATCAATTCGACAACGCAAGTCCGCGCGATCGAGAGCCATCGCCTGGCTTATCGGCATCGGGCTGCTCGCCACCGCAGGGCTGCTTTTCCATTTCGCCTTAGGCCGGATGGCTCATCCCAGAATAGATTCGAATGATGTGGCACAGGTTCAGTTCGGTCAGCAGGTTTACGCCAAAGCCTGCGTCAGCTGCCACGGCGCTTCGCTTGAAGGTCAGCAGAACTGGCAAACACGTCTACCCGAAGGGCACTTGCCGGCCCCTCCTCTCAATGCTTCAGGGCGCGCCTGGCGGCTCTCCGATCGCCTTCTGTTCGCAATCACCAAGCGGGGAGCGAGCGCCTATCCTGCTGGCTACAACACACAAATGCCGGCGTTCGCCCGAGAACTGACGGACGAGGAGATCGCGGCGGCTTTGGCTTATGTCGAAAGCCATTGGACTCCGGAAATGCGCGCCAAACATGCGCGGCGAAGCCTCGCATTCTGGGTCACCCAGGTGCACTAAATGCTTGAGGACAGGGCGTTGACGCTGGAGTTCGCGCGACCAATCGGCAATGAGTTCCTGAAGACGATCTTTCAACAACGTAATAGCATTACAGTTAGAGCAATCGGTTGCGGCCTTGGTGCGAACACATAGTGCAATGAAAATTTTGTTGCCAAGGCCGCACCGGCACGGCTTTATGGCTATGCCACAGCTCAATGATTAATCGCGTGATCACCACCGATCGCATTGGAGTATTTCGCCGGCTCCTTCCTGCATTGACGCTCATCATGATCGTCGTGTCGGGCCTCATTGGGCTTGTGCCGGGTGGCGTTGCATCGATATCGGACCCCGAAAGCGCGGTTGTTTCACCCGCTGGCTCGCGCGGGATTGTGCTGTCGAGCGCTCCCTTAGACGGCAAGCATGTGCAATGTCGCCTCTGCGACAACAGTGTCTATGACAAGGCGAGAGCAACATTGCTCTCGACGTCAGACGCTGTGGCTGAACCACCCTACAGTCTGCCCAATGGACCTTTGGCAGCTCCGCCTCCTCCGTCTCATGCGCCGCCGATCATTCGCACTGGATTGGCAGCGCCCTACGAGCCCCGCGGACCACCGTCATTCGCCTAACTCGCGCCGAGAGCGAAGCTCTTTGGCGCTGAAAGTGGGGTTGAAGGCGAGTTGAGGCTGCAAACGCAAGCGGACGCTCGTCGCAACTGACGAGGATTCCGCAATGCAGCATCCAAGCACGATCAAATCATTCATCGAGATTGGCGACTATTGCCCTCGCGGCGGTAGCGCCTACGGCTTGAGCTGCGGCTTGGGGACATATCCCTTCGAGGGTGATGCACGCCATGACATCACGTAATGCGCTGAAGTATCGGATAGAGGGCATGGATTGCGCATCCTGCGCGTCCAAAATCGAGAATGCCCTGCATCGCTTGCCTGGCGTAAGCGACATCTCGGTCAGTTTCGGTCAGGCATCCATGTCGCTACAGGTCGACGAAGGTCAGACCACCCGCACTGCAATTGAAGAGCGCATTCAAGCGCTGGGATTTGTAGCGACCGCGGACACGGCTGGTGCCGGTGGCACGCGTCGATCGCCCATGTCCGCAGCTCCGGCATGGTGGCGCCAAGCGCGCGGGCGCTTGGTGATTGGCACGGGCGTTTTGTTGGCTGCGAGTTTTCTCATCTCGCAGCTCGCGCCTGCTTGGTCGACCTGGCTCTACACTGCAGCGGCCTTGCTTGGCCTCATACCCATTGTGCGTCGGGCCTATGCCGGTGCCACCATGGGTACGCCATTCAGCATAGAAACGCTGATGAGCATTGCTGCCGTTGGCGCGATCATCATCGGTGCGGCGCCCGAAGCTGCCGTCGTTGTCTTTCTCTTTGCGACCGGCGAACTCCTGGAAGGAATCGCCGCCAGCCGCGCTCGAGCAGGCATCGAAGCGCTTATGGAACTCGTCCCCCGTACTGCGAAGCGGATGAACGGATCAACCATCGAGACTGTGCCCGTAGAAGATCTGGTGCCTGGCGATCTCGTCATGGTGCGGCCCGGTGACCGCGTGCCTTCTGACGGGGAGGTACGCGAGGGGCAGTCCGACGTAAACGAGGCGCCGGTAACCGGGGAGTCCGTGCCCGTTCCAAAGCAGCCTGGTTCGCCCGTGTTCGCTGGCAGCATCAATGCCGACGGCGAGCTGAAGGTGATCATCAGCCGGGCCGTCGCCGACAATACGATTTCGCGCATCATTCGAGCGGTCGAGGAAGCGCAAGCACAGAAAGCCCCTATAGCGCGTTTCATTGATGGCTTTAGTCGCTGGTACACCCCGGCAGCGATCGTACTGGCTTTGGTTGTGGTGATCGGACCGCCCCTTCTCTGGAATGCCGACTGGTCGACCTGGGTCTATCGGGGCCTTGCCGTTCTTCTGGTCGCTTGTCCTTGCGCGTTGGTGATCTCGACCCCTGCAGCTGTAGCATCGGGCTTGGCGAGCGGTGCACGGCGCGGACTACTGGTCAAAGGCGGCGCCGCGCTTGAAGTGTTAGGCAAGGTGAAGACTGTCGCGTTCGACAAGACCGGCACTTTGACGCGGGGCAAGCCGCAGGTGACGGATGTCGTCCCCTTCGGTGGCTCGGCCGACGAACTCGTTGCCAAGGCTGCTGCGGTTGAGCGTGGTTCCAGTCATCCGCTCGGTGTGGGCATCCTCGCGGCGGCCGCAGCGCGTGCCATTGAAATTCCCCGCACGGTCGGAGGAAGTGCCGCAACCCGGGGCAAGGCCGTCACGGCTCGGCTGCCATCCGGTTTCGTCTCGGTGGGTTCTCCGCGGTATGCAGCCGAACAGGTCGAGCTCGATAGTGAAGCCAAAAGGCACATCGAGGCGATGGAACGCCAGGGAAAAACCGTCGTCGCCGTCCTGGAGGCGAAGCGTCTGCTCGGCCTCATTGCGCTGCGCGACGAACCGCGCGACGACGCTCGCGAAGGTCTCGACCGACTGCGTGCCCTTGGCGTTGAGACGGTCATGTTGACGGGCGACAACGCCCGCACCGCTGCAGCGATAGCCGGTGCGCTCGGCCTTAAAGCGCGTGCGGACCTGCTGCCCGACGACAAGCTCAAGGCGATCGCGGAATACAAGTCATCCGGACCAATCGCGATGGTGGGCGACGGGATAAACGACGCACCCGCGCTCGCGGCTGCCTCGGTTGGAATTGCCATGGGTGGCGGAACCGATGTGGCGCTTGAAACGGCAGATGCGGCACTTCTCAAAGAACGCGTAACCGGTGTGGCCGAGCTGATCACCCTGTCGCGGGCGACGCTGGCCAACATCTGGCAGAACGTAACGCTGGCGCTCGGGTTAAAGGGTGTGTTCCTCGTCACGACGCTGTTTGGCGAGACACCACTTTGGATGGCGATCCTGGCTGATACGGGCGCGACAGTTCTCGTGACAGCCAATGCGCTCCGATTGCTGCGTTTCAAGAAGCAGTAGCAAACGAATGCCGGGTATCGCCGCTATGAAAAGATCGTACGGCCTTCGCGAAACTTTTTCCGTGTCGTCATTGACGAGACATATGGATCGTCACCATGTTGGGTTCGTGCTGCGCACGAATGTCCGATGGACTAAATCCCGGTCGATGCGGATCATTGCGGTCCTGTGTTCGCTCGCTGTTGCGTTGGTCACGGCCGTGCACATGTGCGGCCCCAGCGGAGCAGCGCGGATCATTGCTAGTCAAGTCGCGGTATCGGCTGCGAGCGATGATACAGCGCCAGCCTCTGATCGACTGGTCGTCGAGCAATGTCATGTGTGCACGGCGATCGCGGCTTCGCTTTCCGAAGGCAGCGATCCAGAGCATGGGCAAGTACCACTCGCGCACATAACTCGCCTGATATCGGCTCAGCTTAAAACGACAGGCCCGCCGCCTAAACTCTGATCATTTGTTCCTCGCGTTTGCCGCGTCCACCTGACGCGGCTGTCGAACAATGAGAGCGGAGATGACCATGCTTCGCCTGGTTGCCAGCGGGTCTGCATGCCCTTGCGCAACTGCTGATGCCTGTGCGCACCAGCTGCGGGAGGCAATACTCATCGGTCGTCACAGGCGCCACTCACAGTCGCGCTGTCGGTCAGCCTCAGTTCTTCGCAGCGATAGCTTGAACAAGCTGAACGTTGCGAACCAAACATCCATGCGGTTGGCGCATAGGCGTCTGACTTTCGCTTCTGCGCCATCCACCCCAGTGAACTCGAAGTAAGTAGAGATAACGCGTTGCCGCACAGCAAAGAGATTCTGCAGGCAACTTTCAAGGAATCGCAACTATGAAGAAGACTCTCATGATGATCGCATTGGCCTCTGCCGTCGCGAGCCCTACTTTCGCGCAAACGCCTGCTTCTGCGCCCGCAAACTCGGCGTATCAGGGTACGGTTGGTGACTGGGCGCTTGGACGTTGGACGGGATATCGATACCTGGATGATGCGAACTTTACGCGCCTCGTCACTGAGGATCGCGTTTTGATCGTTACGAAACTCCCTGACCGGCGGGTCGGCTGTCAGTGGGCTGTGCCCAATGAACTGGCGCGCACAGGTTGGGCGACGCGTTGCGAGATCACCGCGTCAAAGATAACGCTGCGCACCCCTGCAAACGCCGATGTCGTCCTGGACCGAGAGGGAGCAGACCTCGAAGGCCGATATATCGAGGCCGGTGCCCGCAACAGGGTGCACATGCATCGGGGTACAGCTCAGCATTAGGCTCGCTCCCGTCCTGAGAGGGCGCTAGCGCTTTTGTCAGGACAACCTGATCCGGAGTGTTCCGATGCCGGGTTCACTCCGGACGAAGCGACGAAACACGCGGTGGCCGCACTCACAGTTGCCACCGCTCGAACGAGCATGAGTTGTCCTCTGCGTCGAGCCGGAAGAAGTTTCGGTGGAGAGCAGAGCTGGGGCACTCTTGTGCTCTAAAGTGAAAGGGAAACAAACTTACTTGTGGCGAGATAACTTTCATTGCTTGCCGGTGAATATTCCAACTTTGCGGGCGGCACAATATTCTCAAGATATCTATTGACGAAGATCTTTTTCTGGCAGCATCCTTTAATGGTGTTTTATTTCCGCCCTCCGCCGGTTCGAGTTATCCTCAAGAGGTGGCTGGCGGCGCTTTGGTTGCTAGCGCTGGCGTTTGTTACGGCGTTTCATCCTAGCGCGCGCAGTGAAGCGTCGATACCCTTCAAGTCGCCGTCGGCGGTGTATGCGACGGAGGACCCCGCTCCGCCTTCAGCCGATCGTCCTGTGGTCGAGAGATGTCACGTATGTATTGCGATCGTCGTTCCCGCGGACCAGGCTCTCTTTGAAGTCCGCGCGCATGTCTTGCCGCTTCTGGCCGTGCGCCTCACGTCCTTCAAGCCTAAGATCGCTGGACCACCACCCAAAGCGTGATTGCGGGTCTTTTTCTCGGCTTTCGTAGCGCACTTGCAAAGCCGCATGCTCAGGCAGCGCGTTGAAGTAATACGCTTACGGCGTCCGTCCGACAGCGCGGAGGGTCGGGAAGCGCTACCCAAAGCGAAGTGTTCGTCCCGTGTTTCTATTGAGCACGGGCCAGCAGCGACGTGCGTAGAGATTGCTGGCGCAAAGTAGGCGCGAGGAACTCCAAAGTAGTTGACGGTGAGAAAAGTGAGAAGCGCTACCGAGCGCTTGTCAAAGGCAGATGATTTCAGATCGATGAGCGAGGAGTCGCGACGATGGAACAAGTAAATGGATCGCGTGAGGATGTGGCGCGGAAGGAAGTACCAGTCTGGTCGGAGCGAGTGTCCGCACACTCGACAGACTCGAGGGAAGCTATCGTGTTCGAGCATGTCGAGGTCAGCACCTCGATCGGTGCGGATCATCCGGCCCGCGCCGTCTGGTCCTATGTGCAGTACGTAGACTTGGCGGAGTTGTATGAACCGACGGCGCCGGAGATCGCCGGTCCGGGCCAACCGCCGCCTGGCGCGCGCATGCTTCTGGCGCTCTGGCTCTATGCCTGCATTGAAGGCGTTGGCAGTGCTCGACAGCTCGAGCACTTGTCCGAAGTGCATCACGGCTTCCGATGGCTGCGTGGTGGGGCTCCGCTTTCGTCCGATCATCTGTCGGATTTTCGCTGGCGGTCGGCGGTAGCGGTTGATCGTCTTTTGACGCAGGGCGTGGCCGCACTCTGGTCAGAAGGGCTGGTGAGCTTAGCCTCGCTGAGTGAGGATTGTATCCGCATCCGCGTATCGGGTACGAGTTCAAGCATTCGTCGATTGGCGATGCTTGAACGCTTGCTGGCTGAAGTTGCCGAGCGCGTCACGCGCCTGCGACAGGAAATTGATGCCGCACCACAGGTCTCAAGCCAGCGCTTGAGGGCCGCCCGTGAACGCAATCTACGCAGACAATAGGTGCAATCCACTACCGTGAGGGCATTGCTGCACCCGTGGAACGTGCATCGGGTCGCGGCAAGGCTGGGGGAGCCGGCCGCGTCGAGATCTGCGGTTGACAGCATGGTGATTGGAACACCTGAGGGATCGTTACATTCACGCGTGTCGGCGATCGGACCGACATCGTTGGCGGGCAGCCACTGTGAGCCCGAGCGAGGGAGGACGGGCGCGATCATGAAGCTCGGCGCGATGATGGTGTCGGATCGCAGATCGTCGGTGAGAGCCTGCCTACCCAGCTTGCGCAGGCTCTGCACCGAGTGACGATTTGTGATGACGCGTCGAACATAATCAGTCGAGGGCGTAGTCATTCAATGACAGTCCGTCAGGCACGTAGCCCAGGAAGGGAGGAAGAGCGGGTTTGCGCCCGCTCTTCCATTGATTTGTCAAAGTTGAGCCTAGAAGCGCAGGTCCATGCCGAGCAGGATGACCCACGAGTTGCCACTGACGAGATTGGTCGGGCCCGATGCCTGATAGAGCATTGCACCGCCGACCATCTTTACTCCGGGTCCGAGCGCATAGTTGACGCCGACTTCCCACTTATTGATGGTTTCCGATCCAAACAGCAGCGAGGTCGCCGGGTTACCGTTGAACGCCGTGCTGTTGACGCCCGGAATGCCAGTCGCCGATGCGATGTTAGTCGTGATGGCGTTGGTACCCGGCGCGATCGCGGCTGCGCTAGCCGACCCGTTGCCGTTGGTGTTGTAGAAGCCCGCCCACATGAACGACATCTGCCACGGCCCGGTCTCGTACATGACACCGGCGGTGTAGAAGCGGGTGTCGTTGTCGACCCCGGTGAAGTAGTTGGCGCCGAGGCCGTTGTTGTCCCAACCGATTGCGCCGCCGACGGTGAATCCAGCGTAGCCGAACTGCGCGCCGACCACCCATTGCTTCCAAGACGACAGGTTGGCACCCGTCACCATGTTTGCAGCTGGTGTGAACGGCATGTAGCCGGGGACGAACGAGGCATAGGCAAAGGCGCCGTACAGTGCGACCGTGAGATCACCGAACTTGTTCAGGTAGTTGGCACCGATGTCGATGAGATCTTGCCAAGCATAGTCGGCGGTCGGGCAATTGTTGATGTTCTGCGGAGCAGTGACACCACAAAGACCATTGACATTGCCTGGGCCAGTACCAATGCCCGCAGCATTGAACTGTGAGCCAAAGCCGTTGAGCTTCGGTGCGTAGCCAATGCCGATCTGCAATCCCTGAAAGCGCGGCGTGAAGTAGTTGATTCGGTTCAAGTCCTGCCAAGTGGGAGTGATGGTCGTGGCCATCGTCCGGCTATAAGCCTTGTTGTTTAGCAATACAGCTTGGTTCGCCCAGTTGTGGTTGTGCTGAATGGCGCCCCAACCGATCAGCGCAGACGGCGTGCCGTAGTACATTCGATAGGTCGCCGCGTCGCGTGCACCCAACTCGACACGTCCCCAGTCGCCGAAGGCATACAAAAAAGCTTCGTCGATGTAGGTGTAACCTATCACAGCAGTCGGATTCCATGCTTCAAGCTCGACTGTCAGCCCCACCGTCGTGCCGTTGTCGAGCTTTGTCTGACCGAGGAAGTGAATTTCGCCTTCCTGCGTAAACGCAAAGCCTTTGTAGGCTGTTACGCCCCCATTGAAGGCGTAGGTGGAGTCGATGCCACCGGCCATCGCGTAGAAGGTGTAGTACCCCCCGATTCCCATCTTGATCGGTTCAGCAGCCATGGCCGGAACGGTCATTGCTCCCCCGACGACCAAGGCGGTCGAACCAAGTAAAAGCTTCTTCATCATTCTCCCTCGATCATCAACGAGGGCAGAAATACTCAGGTTTAAGTTGCTTTTCTGGATTCCGGGATTTGCAGGATACCGTCATTCGTACCGTCACTTGGAATCGAGAAAACAGCGTTCCCACGCGCTTTTGTGACTGTTCTGTTGCTGCACTTCATATGCAACACACGATTGCAAATGCCCTGCACAGACGCAGGAAGGGTGTTTGGGAGGTGTGACGTTTTCGCTCAGTCACTCCGGGGGTGAACATTTTTCCAGTTAGCTCCGCCCGAGGGAGCCTGACTGGAAAAACCTAGTGGCCCCTGGTCCCGGGCGAGAGGGAGGGGCTTGGAGGCCCGGCCTCTGGGGGAGGAGTGCGCCAGGTGGACGGCGGTGGCCTCACCTTGCATGGAAGCGGACCTAGGCGCTCCCGGAGTAATGGGAGAGGCTTGGTCCGACTTCCGGGCGGTTCCCTGCTTCAGAATGAGCTGGTCTGGCTCTCTAGCCCGTTGTCAGCATTTGTCTTGGGCGGGAGCTCGGATGGCGGATAGAGCGTGGCCTTCCGCTTCTGCCCTTGAGCCCAGGCGTCGATCATATCCGCCCATTCTTGAAGCATATGGCGACGCTGCTCCTCATATTCGGCCTTGTTGTAGACGCCGCGCGAGGAGCGGCTTTCCTCGTGGGCGAGACACTTCTCGATCCAGTCCCGGTTGAAGCCGAGCTCGTTGAGCATGGTGGACCCGGTGCGCCGCAGATCGTGCACGGTGAACGGCTCGAGCGGTAGCCCCTCCTTCTTGGCTCTGGCAGCAACTGCGGCTGTGACCCGGTTGAACGTTGCCCGGGACATCGGAGCATCTGACTTGAAAGGCGATGGCAACAGATACCGGGACTGACCTGCGTGCTCTTTCAGCGTCCTCAGGATCCTCAGGGATTGCCGCGCCAGGTAGACGTTGTGTGCTCGAGAACCTTTCATGCGCTCTTTGGGGATCGTCCAAACCGCATTGTCGAAGTCGACTTCGTCCCAGACTGCATCTTGGAGTTCGCCTTTTCTCACCATGGTGAGCAAGATGAAGTGAAAACTCAGTCGGATCGTCGGCAACGTGGATACCATTTCCAACTGTTGGAGCAGGATACGGATCTCGGCAGGCGACAATGCCCGATCTTTCGGGACGAACGTCGCGATCGACGCCTTACCAACCTCATCAGCGGGATTAGACACCTTTTCACCATGCAGGATTGCGAAGCCGAAGATCTGTTTGACGATGTCTCGGATATGAATAGCCGTCGCCGGAGCACCACGATCGCGAACCTTGATGCAGAGAGATCGTAAGTCGTCGGCGGAAATCTCTGTTAGTAAACGGTTTTTCCACAAGGAGGCGATGTCGCGCTCATATATGATGCGACGCATTGTGCGGGTGCTTTCTGCCATTGGAGCCTTTGTGATCCACTGCCCACCAAAGTCTCCGAAACTTTTGGCTTCTTTCAGACGTCGTTTCTTGCGCTGCTTCTCTTGTGCCGGTGACTGCCCATCCGCGACGGCGCGGCGAGCGTCCAGACACTTCTCTCGAGCCTCGGCCAGGCTGGTGCCGTGAGGCCCATAGCGTCCGATGGTGAGGGTCTCCCGCCTCCCATTGAGACGGTAGTCGTAGCGAAAGATTATTGCGCCAGTCGGCTTCACGACCGCGTACATGCTGTCGCGATCCGAAACCTTGTAATCCCTGTCCCGCGGCCTCAGCCGCTTGAGGGTAGTAATCGTAAGCAAGCACGCCTCCGCTTGACGCCACCGAAAATGCGGGTCTCGAAGAGGAGGCAAGTTGGATAGAGCGTTCTGCTCATCACTAAGTTTCTTTAAGCAACTTTCTTTTATCTGGTTTGACGGTAACTTCCGGAACGCTGCGGAGGCAAGGGAAAAAGTACCGTCTTTCGTACCGTCACCTCACAAAAGCTTGAGGCGCGCAATTGCAAAATTCAGGACATATTTTGTTTATAAATCAGAGACTTAGAGATTCGGTCCACCAAGCGAATCATTCTCCCTCTCTCGTTGATCGCTGGCGCGTTCATAAGAAAACCTAAGCGTCATTCGGGTCAACACAGCGACGCGACGAGCCGCGATTCTCCTATCACCTGTGGCGCATTTGCAACAACCACTTACCACATTTAGTGTCCCTCACAGTCAGTCTACGCAAGGTGGTTACCCACATCTCTCTGTTAGTTGTTTCACACTACTCAGTAAGTCTCATAAGATTACTTGCCTCAACTGCGTTGTTCCGTCGCATCCTTGCTGCAGCAGACCGTAATCGTGACGAGTCGGATGGGGACTTAAGACGGCTCATAGCCCGCGGCTTCCAGCGCACGCCAAAGAGCCCCGGCGGCTTCGGTCTCGTCCCATCGATCGCCGCGGCGATCGATGAGGCGCACCAGCGCGAGTGCTTGATCCTTCGACATTCGCACAGTGATCTCGTCTGCGGCGTCATCAGCCTGTACATGCACCAGCTTCTCGAAATGGTCGGCAGCCTTCTCATGAAGCGCCTTGGCTTCGGACGTGAGCGTCAGGCCGGAAGGCATGCGACCGCTCTCGATGGTGTCGCGCAGGATGTTGAGCGCCGCGCGAAAAGCGATCTCGTCGTCAGTCATTTTCCTCCTCCAGCTAGACGCAGCTCTTGGAGCACGGCTCGTGCGTAGATGCGCTCATGTTCCCTTCACCGCGCGCATGGTCAGCTTGGCCATCACGCGTCACGGTGTAACCAACCACCGACGCAGTCCCCTGTCATGTTCGTTGCTCGACATGGGAATCTGCGCTCATATTGCATATGCGCTGAGCGTAGTGCTTGGAATCTTGCGGGCATTGGCTTGCAAGTGACGGCGAGGAGCGAATTCATGAAGAAGCTTCCACGGCGCCTTTGGCTGACTTTCGCATTTGCCTTATGGCTCGGGGCCTGCGCGCCGGGGCAAGACGCTCATAAAATAGAGGGCGACGGAGATTCCGTTACCATACTCGATGCCGGCGATGAAGCTCACGCGCGTCCATTTGCCGACAAGTATTGCGACGCGCTGGGTAAATCAGCGCAGTTTCGTCGTTTGTCGCCGCACCGTCATAAGCGCTACGTGTCGGCGAATGATGTCGAGTTCGACTGCGTGTCGGTCAAATGACGGAGCGTGGTAGTTTCGTTCAATAATGAGAGAAGAGCGTTTACTCGTCGATCTTGGCGATCCTGCTCCTCATCACATTCGGATGCGTCCCGCGGACAATGACATACGATAGGTATCGACGTGCCTCTCGCACCTGATCGCCCCTATCGTGCACTTGCAACGCATCGCCCCATATCGATCACGCAGCTTTAAAACGGAGATGCGTATTTATGTCCGGCCTGCAATCGTTGACGTCGCCCGAATTCTTTGACCATCTGATCAAGCTCGGGGTTGCTTACCTTCTCGCCTATTCAGGAGCGGGCGGAGAGAAGCGCCGGCATTCGCACCTTCCCGCTGGTCGCCCTGGCGAGCTGCGGGTTGATGCTTGTCGCACTAAAGGTCATGAAGGAGAGCCTTGAGGCCCAGGCACGCGTGCTGGAGGGGCTGATTGCCGGGATTGGCTTCATCGGCGGCGGGGCTATTCTTAAGGGCAAGCGGGCCGCATACGGAACGGCGACGGCAGCCAGCGTCTGGAATGTGGGCGTGATCGGCGCGGCCGCCGCCTATGAGTTATATGACATGGCGGTCGTTCTGAGCGTCGTGAACGTGGCGACCCTGCGGTTGCTGGCACCATTCAAGCAGGAGCCGGTTGATAGTTCCGGCAGACCAAAGGGCGATAGCACCTAGCGGCTTGGGCCATGGCGCTGGAGGGTTTGTTCAGGTTCTTGCCTCTTTGCGCCATCGCCATCGCGAACGAGGTCCGGATGCCGCTTGTAGAAAGCATCCTCCCTCTCCCGCTCGCCGCCTCCGTTACCCTGGCGCCGTAGCGCGGCATTAAACTTTATCAAGTCAGCCGCGTAGGTCTGATTTGCCTCCATGCCGCCGACGCCCGGTGGCCGCGGACGCTGCAATGGTTGATCCGTTGGACGGCTCGGACCATCCCTGTCGTTGTCGTGAGCTCGCCCAATTTGCCGTTCTTGGGGACTACGCGAGGCGAGGAGCTCATGGACCTTCTGATGCGTGGCGTGCAGAGATCCGATGTCGCGCGTTGGACGATTGGTTGCCGATCGGTCTAGCCCCTCAGGACCATTTTCGTGCTGGCGATCCGCCTTGTCCCTTCCGTCGAGGAGTGCCTGTACCTTCTGGTGCGTTTCGTTCAGCGGTCCGAAGTTGCGGTTGTTTGTCGACATGGCGGGTGTGCCTCTCGAAGGCAGGGACTGGGAAGGATGACGGCACGCTAGTCGTCGTCGGTCGGCTGACGATCCTGCCGCTTGAGGGCTGAATAGGCGGCGTTGATATGCTGTGTCGCCTCCGTGTAGGCTTGCCGGGCTTCCTCATCAGCATCGGGATGCTTGTCTGGATGAAATTTGGCCCGTAACCACTTCTCGACGCCGCGAAGTCGCAGCACCGCGGCAAAGGTCTCGCTTTCCGGCGGCAGGCTTTCAAGTTCGGCGATGCGGTCACGCATTTGCTCGGCATACTCGGCGAGTTCGGCTAGCTCCTGCGCACATTGGCGTAGCTCTCCCTCGAGCTCGGCTTCGCGGGCGAAATCCCTGCCTGCATCTATGTCCGGCTCGACCGGCGCTTCAGACGTTTCGGTAACCTGCTCGGTCGCGCCAGGCGCACTGACGGGGCGTGACGTCCACTCAAAGAAGGGCCGCGAAGGTCCCGACCTGACACGTTGTTCCTTGTACCCTTCAAGGATGGCGCTGAAGAAGCCGCGCATGGTTACCTCTCAACCTGTCCGAAACGGGTTCTTCTTGACGCGCGCGGCCCACTCCGCCCCCTGCCTGCGCTTCCAGTAGTTGGGGGCAAAGTAGGGAACACTGCGCGTCCCCATGCCTGGGAGCCACAGACGGCCGTGGCCGGGGGGCAGGTCCAT
>NZ_JBGAKA010000031.1:0-96459 GCF_044224635.1 Reyranella sp.
AAGACATCGGCCCTGTCCCTCGCTCCGTCACAGGATATGCCTTTGGGGTCTACGGGCTCAGGGTCGACGACGGGCGGCTGCGTCAACAGCCGCCCGTTCGCACATCATGGCAAATTTCCCGCACACAAGGGGTCATGAGCAGCGGGACTGAAGCTCATGACCCCTCCGCCCCGTATGACGGGGCACCTCCCCAGCGAAGCTGGGGAGGAGAGTGGAAAGGCTCGCTCCTTTCCTTGCTTCACCGACTACCGGTAGTACCCACCATGCTTCGTATCATCGTCTTCACGCTCGCTCTCACCTTCGCGGCCACGGCCGCCATCGCCCAGACCGGCAAGATCACGGTCGTCACGTCGTTCTCGAAGGACGTGACCGATCCGATCAAGAAGGCGTTCGAGAAGGCGACCCCCGGCGCGACCCTGGAAGTGCAGAACCGCAACACGGTCGCCGGCGTGAAATACCTCGAGGAGACCAAGGGCAATAACCAGGTCGATCTATTCTGGGCATCGGCACCCGATGCGTTCGAAGTGCTGAAGGCCAGGAAGCTGCTTGCGCCCTACAAGCCCAAGGCGACGGGCATCGCCGAGAAGGTCGGCTCCTATCCAGTGAACGACAAGGACGGCTTCTATGTCGGCTTTGCCGCGTCGGGCTACGGCATCATGTGGAACGAACGCTACGTGAAGGCCAAGAAGCTGCCGACGCCCAAGGACTGGCAGGACCTCGCCCGGGCGCCCTATTACGACCACGTCTCGATCTCGGCGCCGTCGCGCTCCGGCACCACCCATCTCACGGTGGAGACCATCCTGCAGGGCGAAGGCTGGGACAAAGGCTGGCGCACCCTGAAGGAGATCGGCGGCAACCTGCACCAGGTCACCGACCGCTCGTTCGGCGTGCCCGAGGCGGTGAACTCCGGCCAGGTCGGCTACGGCATCGTCATCGACTTCTTCGCGTTCTCGTCGCAGGGCAGCGGCTTCCCGGTGAAGTTCGTCTATCCCACGGTGACCACGCTGGTGCCGGCCAATATCGGCATTGTCGCCAATGCACCCAACAAGGCCGGTGCCGAGGCCTTCGTCGAGTTCCTGCTGTCGCCCGCCGGGCAGGAGACCCTGCTGGAACCCGCCATCCGCCGCCTGCCGGTGCGGCCCGCGACCTACGACAAGGCGCCGCCTGACTATCCCAATCCCTTCAAGGACAAAGCCCTGCAGGGCCTGCTCACCTTCGATGCCGAGCTGTCGGAGAAGCGCACCGAAACCGTGGATGTGCTGTTCGACCAGTTGATCACGTTCCAGCTCGAGCCGCTCAAGGCCGCAACCAAGACGCTGCACGAGGTCGAGGCCGGGCTCGCCCGCAAGGACAATGCGCAGGCGCGCGCCCTGGCCAAGGAAGCGCGCGACCTGATCGCCGCCATGCCGATCACGGCCGAGCAGGCGGCCTCGCCCGAGACGCGCGCCGCGTTCAGCGGCGGCAAGCAGAAAACGGCCCGCCAAGCCGAGCTCGAGCAGCAATGGTCGGCCTTCGCCAAGGAGAAATACGCACAGGCCAAGGCCAAGGCGGACGCGGCGTTGAAGCTTGTCCGCTGATGGCGCTGGACCACGTACCGTCCGCCGGCTCCTACCTCGCCATTTGCAGATGCCATTTTGCTCCGTCATCCCGAGCGAAGTCGCCCGAAGGGCGACACAGTCGAGGGACCTCCCTTGTCGACGCCGCAACAAGGAAGGTCCCTCCACTACGCCTCGCTCCGCCCGGCTCCGGTCGGGATGACGGTGTTCTTGCAGAGTGCCAATGCGGTGCGCCTCGCCGGGGTGCGCTCACCAGGCCAGATCGCGCTGGCGCTGGCGATCGCCCTTTTCCTCCTGGCCTTCCTGGTCGTGCCGGTGGCGACGGTGGTCTACGTCGCCTTCACCGAGAAGGGCTCCAGTGCGCTCACCCTGGTCAACTTCCTGGACTTTGTCCGCACCGACCTGTTCGTGCGCTCGTTCTGGAACTCGGTCTACGTCTCGGCGATGTCCGTCGTGGGTGCGTCGCTGCTCGCCCTGCCGCTCGCCTATCTGACGACGCGCTTCGAGTTCCGCGGCGCTGCACTTGTGCAGACGCTGGGCTTCCTGCCGCTGATCATGCCGCCGTTCGTCGGCGCCGTCGCCATGCAGCTCCTGTTTGGCCGCAACGGCTCGGTGAACCTGCTGCTCGACGAATGGTTCGATATCAGGATCGGCCTCATGGAGGGCCTGAACGGCGTCGTCTTCCTGCAGGCCATTCACTACTTCCCATTCATCCTGGTCAATCTCTCGGCAGCGCTGCGCAACATCGACCGCGCCATGGAGGAGGCGGCGCAGAATCTCGGCTCGCACGGCTTTCGCCTGTTCCGCCGCATCGCCTTCCCGCTCGCGTTGCCCGGCTACGTCGCCGGCGCCAGCCTGGTATTCGTCAAGGTATTCGACGACGTGGCCAGCCCGCTGCTGCTCAACGTCAAGGAGATGCTGGCGCCGCAGGCCTATCTGCGCATCACCTCGATCGGCATCGACGATCCGATGGGCTACGTCATCTCGGTGGTCCTGATCGCCATCGCAGTGCTCACCATGTGGGCGTCGGCGCAGGCGCTGAAGGGCAAGGACTACGCCACGACCCAGCGCGGCGGCGGCGGCCTGGCGCGGCGCCGGCTGACCGGCGGCCGATTGCTGCTGGCCTATGCCATGGTGCTCGGCGTGCTGGCCCTGGTGCTGGCGCCGCATGTCGGCCTGGTGCTGCTGTCGTTCGCCACGGTGTGGTCGTTCAGCCCATTGCCCGACGGCTACACGCTGGCCCACTACGCGCGCGTCCTGGGCGACAGCTCGGCCTACATCGAGAACACGCTGCTCTACGCGGGACTCGCCGCGGCGCTCGACGTGGCGATCGGCGGTGCCATCGCCTACCTCGTGCTGCGCAGCCGCCTGCCCGGCCGTCAGCTGCTCGACTGGACGGCAGGTGCCGCCCTGGCGGTTCCTGGCGTCGTGCTGGGCATCGGCTATCTGCGCGCCTTCTATGGCGTCACCCTGCCGGGCGGCGTGCCGCTCGCCACCTTGTGGATCGTGATCGTGCTGGCCATCGCCATCCGCCGCCTGCCCTACGCGCTGCGCGCCGCCTACGCCGCCCTGCAGCAGATCTCGGTGTCGCTCGAGGAGGCAGCGGAGAATCTCGGCGCCACCAAGGCGCGCACCGCCCGACGGATCATCGTGCCGCTGATGACGGGCGGCCTGCTCGCCGGTTTCGTCACCAGCTTTGCCACTGCAGCGGTCGAGCTGTCCGCGGTGCTGATGCTGGTGCAGAGCAATTCCGATGCACCGCTCGCCTACGGCATTTACGTGCTGATGCAGACTCCTGCCGGCCGCGGCGCCGGCGCGGCGCTGGGCGTCATCGCCGTGCTCATCGTCGCGCTCTGCATGGGCTTGTCGCAGCTCGCCGTCGGGCGCTCGCAACGGGCGCGCGGGCTTGACCTGTGAACGTCGCAACCTCCCGGGCAGTCGCGATCGACATCAGCGGCGTCAACCTGTCCTACGGCGCGACGCGAGTCCTGAAGAACATCGATCTGTCGATCCGCCCCGGCGAGCTGTTCGCTTTCCTTGGTCCCTCCGGTTGCGGCAAGACCACGCTCCTGCGGCTGATCGCGGGCTTCGCCCAGGCCGAGACCGGACAGGTCCGGCTCGACGGCCAGGACGTCGCCGCCTTGCCGCCGTGGAAGCGCGATGTCGGCATGGTGTTCCAGAGCTACGCCCTGTGGCCGCACATGACGGTCGCCAGGAATGTCGCCTTCGGACTGGAGGAACGCCGCCTGCCGCGCCGCGAGATCGACCGCAAGGTTGCCGAGGCGCTGGCGCTGGTCGGCCTCGCGGACTATGCCGATCGCCGTCCGGCGCAATTGTCGGGCGGCCAGCAGCAGCGCGTCGCCGTGGCCCGCACCATCGCCATCGAGCCCAAGGTCCTGCTGCTCGACGAGCCGCTGTCCAACCTCGATGCCAGGATGCGGGTCGGCGTGCGGCGCGAGCTGCGCGCCCTGCAGCAGCGGCTGGGGCTCACCACGATCTTCGTCACCCACGATCAGGAAGAGGCCAACACGATCTGCGACCGCATCGCCGTCATGGAAGCCGGCACGATCCGCCAGGTCGGCACGCCGATGGAGCTCTACGAGCGACCCGACAACCTGTTCGTCGCGGGCTTTCTCGGCTCGGCCAACGTGCTGGACGGCGCGAGATCGGGCGATGTCTTCGAGGTCGTCGGCGGCCCGCGGCTGCGCTTGCCGCCTGGCCTGCACCTGCCGGCCGGGGCCAAGCTGGTGTTCCGGCCGCAGCATGCCGTCCTGGCGGATGCCGGCATCTTCCGCGGCCCGGTCACGCAGCGCGAATTCCTCGGCGCCACCGTGCGCTACGGCGTGCGTGTCGGCGACACCGAGATCCTGGTCGACGTGCCGTTCCAGTCGGGTCAGGACCTGCACGATATCGGTAAGCTCGTCGGTGTCGACCTGCCCATCGAACGGGCGCTTTTTCTCGCCACCTGAGTCAGGAACGCCAATCCATGAGCATCGGCCAGGCAAGCTTCGTGTCCCCGGCGCATCTGCGCGCCGCCTGGGAGGATGCGCTCGAGGAACGGCTGGTCGAGGCAGGCTTCGTCGTCTGCAGCCGTGAGATGTCGCGCGACGGACCATGGATGATCGAGATCGTCGGCGAGGAGCCCTATGCCAAGATCGCCGCCGCGATCGAGGACGCGGCGCAGGCCCTCGGACTTGAGGAACCGACCTGGCAATGGCAGGCCCTGCCCGACCGGGACTGGGTGGCGGAGAACCAGCGATCGTTCCAGCCCTTCGCGGTCGGGCCTTTCTGGGTCCATCCCTCGCATGCGAGCGAACCGCCGCCGCCCGGCTCGCTTCCGCTGCGCATCGATGCCGGGCTGGCTTTCGGCACCGGCACGCACGCCACGACGCGCGGATGCCTGGAACTGCTGGCCACGCTCGACCCGGCAACCACGGCGAACGTGGTCGACGTCGGCTGCGGCAGCGGCATTCTCGCGATCGCCATGGCCAAGCTGTGGCAGCGCCCGGTGCTGGGCGGCGACAACGATGCGCAGGCGGTCGAGGTGGCGAAGGAGAACGCGACGCTGAACGGCGTCGGCGGGCTCTGCCATTTCGTTCATTCCGTCGGGCTCGGCGCCGCCGGCCTCGCGGGCCGCGCCCGCTACGATCTGATCGTGGCCAACATCCTGGCCGGCCCCCTCACCGAGCTCTCGGAATCGTTTGCCTCAGCCGTCCGGCCGGGCGGCCGGGTGCTGCTGAGCGGCCTGCTGGTCGAGCAGGCCGGCCATCTGCTCGCCGTCTACGGCCGCCGCGGGTTCGCCTTCGAACGTCGCATCGACCTGGAATCGCACGGCGCCTGGTGGCGCACCTTGCTCTTGCAGCGGGGCGAGGCCCGATAGCGCTCTCTCATTTTCCTCCCCAACTCTGTTGGGGAGGTGTCGGCGTAATCGCCGACGGAGGGGTCATGAGCAGCGGGACTGAGACTCATGACCCCTCCGCCCCGTATGACGGGGCACCTCCCCAGCGAAGCTGGGGAGGAGAGTGAAAGACGCGCCCATATGCGCTCGCCGTCGTTCGTCCTTCTGCCCGGCGAGACGTGGCGCAGCCGTTTCCGCCGCGCATCTTGCCGCCCCGCTATCGCCTCCCCTACCCTTCGCCTTCGACGGCCTCGCGCCGTCCATCGCCGGGAGAGGAACGCATCCATGAAAGCCGCCGTCCTGCACGAAGCCAACAAGCCGCTGGTGATTGAAGACGTGGGCGTGCGCAAGCCGGGCTCGCGCGAGGTGCTGATCCGCACGGCGTGCGCCGGCCTCTGCCACTCCGACCTGCACTTCATGGAGGGGCTGTTCCCGCATCCCCTGCCGGCGGTGCTGGGCCACGAATCGGCCGGCATCGTCGAGGAGGTCGGCTCCGACGTCACCTACGTGAAGAAGGGCGACCACGTCGTCACCTGCCTGTCGGTGTTCTGCGGCACCTGCGAGCAATGCACGTCGGGGCGGCCGGCGATCTGCACCAACACCGACGTCAAGCTGCTGCCCGGCGTGTCCACCCGCATGACCTGGAACAAGACCGGGCCGATCCACCAGTTCCTCAACATGTCGTCGTTCGCCGAGCAGATGCTGGTGCACGAGAATGCGATCGTGAAGATTCGCGAGGACATGCCGCTCGACCGTGCGGCGCTGATCGGCTGCGGCGTCGTCACCGGCACCGGTGCCATCTTCAACACCGCCAAGGTGGCGCCCGGCGAGACCGTCGTCGTGCTGGGCTGCGGCGGCATCGGCATGGCCGCGATCAACGGCGCGGCGATCGCCGGCGCCGGCCGCGTCATCGCCGTCGATACCAACCCGACCAAGCTGCAGCTCGCCACCAAGCTCGGCGCCACCGACATCGTCGACGTGCGCAACGGCGACCCGGTGGCCCAGGTCAAGGAACTGACCAAGGGCCAGGTGCATCACGCGATCGAGGCGGTCGGCGCCAAGATCACCGCCGAGCAGGCGTTCCAGATGCTCGGTCCGGGCGGCGTGGCAACGATCATCGGCATGATCCCGTTTGGCACCAAGATCGAGCTGCACGGTATCGAGTTCCTGCGCGGCGAGAAGAAGATCCAGGGCTCGTCGATGGGCTCCAACCGGTTTCGCGTCGACATGCCCCGGCTGATCGAGCACTACATGAAGGGCCGCCTGCAGCTCGACGACTGGATCTCCGCCCGCATCAAGCTGTCGGAGATCAATGAGGGCTTCGCCAACATGAAGTCGGGCAAGGTCCTGCGCTCGGTCATCATGTTCGACGCGTAGATCGATCTTCCTGCCCAGCGAAGCTGGGGAGGAGCATGAACCGGCAAAGAAAAAGGGCCGGCTTTCGCCGGCCCCTACGCTTACGCTACGCTACGCGGAATTATGCTGCGCGACGCCAATTCTCGTTTACCGACGTCACCGGGTCGGCGACGTCGAACTGCGGCCTGAAGCCCTGGGTCTCGCGGACCGCAAAGGCGATGTCGGCCCGGCAAAGGCCAAGGTCCGAGAGTTCGCGATCAGTCATGCGAAAAAGTTGGGTCTCGGCGGCTCGAAGCTTGTGGTTCTCCTTGATCCCGGCAGTGAGCCGGCCAAACACCCGGCGAAGCCACAGGATCATATCTCCGAATGCATTCGCCAGAACCTCGGCGCGCGCATACCGGGCACGCAGATCGAGCAGGCGACGCTCTTCGTAGGTCAGGCTGAACTTGGCAATGTCGTTTCCCCTCGCCGGCGAAGTTTCGCTGCTCAGATTGTTCACGGTCCGAATCGGCTGGGTCATCATGGTGCTACTCCTTTGATTGTGCATCGCGGCAAGATGATGCTGCGCTGCACGAAGCAAATATAGGCCCTTGAGTTACATGAATAAGTGAGCGGTTTCGAATGCCGATATGCATGGAACGCATGACGACTAATATTTTGGCATTTCGCAATCGCGAAAGAACAATCGTTGCCCAGTTTGCCTCCCTTCGAGGCCGCGCGTAGGGTTTCGCGACATGAGTTCCGCCCCCGACGACGCCCTTCGCCTGCTCAGCCAACGCGGCCGGCCGACCGATCCCGAGGCTCTTTCTTCTCTGATGCAAGGAATTGCCGCCGCCCCGGAGAGCCTGTCCGGTCCCGAATGGGTCGAGTTGGTCGATCCGGCGGCAGACGCTGCCCTCACCCGGGCGCTTACGACGTGGCGGGCCGAGCTCGGCAAGGCCGCCTCCGGCCTCGACGAATCGCCCGCCCCGATCACCCGGCTGGCGGCCTTGCGCGCCGAGTTGCAGTGCCGCGGCCTCGACGGCTTCGTCATCCCGCGCGCCGATGAGCATCAGGGCGAATACGTGCCGCGCCGGGCGCAGCGCCTGGCTTGGCTCACCGGCTTTCGCGGCTCGGCCGGCCTCGCCATCGTGCTGGCCGATCGCGCGGCCATCTTCGTCGACGGCCGCTACACCCTGGCGGTGCGCAGCCAGGTCGATACGGCAGCCTTCGTGCCCCACCAGATCCCCGAGCAGTCGCCCGAGACCTGGATCGCCGAGAACCTGCCCAAGGGCAGCAAGCTCGGCTTCGATCCATGGTTGCAGACCCTCGATGGCCACGAACGCTTCGCCCGCGCCTGCCGGCGCGCCGGCGGTAAGTTCGTGCCCGTCGATTCCAATCCGCTCGACGCTGTCTGGACCGATCGGCCGGCGGCGCCCCTCGCCCCGGTGCTGCCCCATCCCGACGAGTTCGCTGGCGAAAGCAGCGCCGCCAAGCGCAACCGCATCGCCGCCATCGTCAAGGGCAAGGGTGCCGACGTCGCCCTGCTCACCGCGCCCGATTCGATCGCCTGGCTGCTGAACGTGCGCGGCGGCGACGTGCCGCGCACGCCGTTCGCGCTGGGCTTCGCCCTGCTGCATGGCGACGGCCATGTCGACCTCTACATGGATCGCCGCAAGGTACCGGCCCGAACCATCGCGTGGCTCGGCAACGGCGTTACCCTGGCCCCGCCGGACGACCTCGCCGCCGCGCTCGGCATGCTGGGCAAGGCCGGCAAGCGCGTGCTGCTCGAGAGCGCGACCGCGCCGATGTGGGCGGCGACCCGGCTGCAGGCGGCCGGCGTCGAGATTGTGCGCGACGCCGATCCGGTGGCGTTGCCCAAGGCCTGCAAGAACGAAATCGAGCTGGCTGGCATCCGCGCCGCCCATCGCCGCGACGGCGCCGCCGTCAGCCGTTTCCTGGGCTGGCTGACGCACGAATCGCTCGGCGGCACGCTCAGCGAGATCGAGGTCTCGGACCGCCTGCAGGCGCTGCGCCAGGAGACTGGCGCCTTGCGCGACCTGAGCTTCGACACGATCTCGGGCGCCGGCCCCAACGGCGCCGTCGTGCATTATCACGCCACGCCGGCGAGCGAGCGCCGGCTCGAGACGGGCAGTCTCTACCTGGTCGATTCGGGTGGCCAGTATCGCGACGGCACGACCGACATCACGCGCACGCTGGCCATCGGCACGCCGACCGCGGAGATGCGTGATCGCTTCACGCGCGTCCTCAAGGGCCACATCGCGCTCGCGATGGCGCGCTTTCCGGCCGGCACGACCGGTTCTCAGCTCGATGCGCTGGCGCGCTATGCGCTGTGGCAGGTCGGGCTCGACTATGATCACGGCACCGGCCACGGCGTCGGCGCCTATCTGTCGGTGCATGAGGGGCCGCATCGCATCTCGAAGGTCGCGAACAATGTCGCCCTGCAGCCCGGCATGATCGTCAGCAACGAACCCGGCTACTACAAGGCCGGCGCCTACGGCATACGCATCGAGAACCTGGTCGCGGTGCGCGAGGCGGAGATCGACGGCGCCGACCGCCGCTATCTCGAGTTCGAAACCCTGACCCTGGCGCCGATCGACTTGGCCTGCATCGAGCCTGGCCTGTTGACCGACGTCGAACGGCGATGGCTTAACGACTATCACCGACGCGTGCGCGAAACCGTGGCGCTGCAGGTCGACGACGCCACACGCACCTGGCTCGCCGAGGCAACGCGGGCGATTTAGCGCGGGATCTAGTCCGCCAAGACCGTTCGGCCGAGCACGACGTCCTCGTAGACATGCAGCGACGGCAGGCCGCCGGTGTGCATGAAGAGCACCTTGGCGTTGGGCTTGAAATGGCCCTGGCGTGCGAGGCCGATCAGTCCCGCCATGATCTTTCCAGTATAGACCGGATCGAGCAGGATGCCTTCGGTGCGCGCCAGCATCTGGACGGCTTCCACCATTCCTACGTTGGGCACGGAGTATTTCGGTTGCCAGTAGCCGCCGACGCTTTTCACCGCATCGCGCGGCACCTTGCCGATGCCGAGCAGGTCGGCCACCGCCTGCGCCTCCTTGTAGACCAGAGGCTCCTGGTCGGCGGGATCACGGCTGACGCCAATGCCGATCAGCGGAATCTTGATGCTGTTGCCGAAGAAGCCCGCCACCATGCCGCCGTGAGTGCCCGAGCTGCCCGAGCCGACCACGACCGCATCGAGCGCCAACCCCATGTCCAGCCATTGCTGCTGCATTTCCTGCACGCACGCGACATAGCCCAAGCCTCCAATCGCGTTCGAGCCGCCCCCCGGGATGACGTAGCCTTTGCGACCGAGCGAGGCGATTTCCTGCGCGACCTTCGACATGGCCGCGCCCATGTCCGAGCCTCCAGGCACGACGGTGATGGCTTCCACGCCCATCAACTCGAACATGAAATTGTTGCCGCCAGCCTCCTTGCGATAGCTGCCGGCAACGCGCTCCTCGATCACGAAACGGCATTTCAGCCCTTCCTTGATCGCGGCGGAGAGCGTGATGCGGCAATGATTGGACTGCGGGGCACCGCAGGTGATCAGCGTATCGGCACCCTGTGCCAGGGCGTCGGCAGCCAGGAACTCGAGCTTGCGGGTCTTGTTGCCACCAGGAAACAGGCCGAGGAGGTCATCGCGCTTGATCCAGATCTCGGGACCGGCGCCACCCGGGCAGAGCGCCGCCAGGGCCTTGGTGAAGTGTGGGAGAAGCTCGATCGGCGTGGGGGCATGCGTGTAGCGGCGACGCGGAAAACGGGCCAAATCCATTCGATCGAACTCCAGCGAGAGACTGCACCTGTGCGCCGCCGCAAGTGCATGCGACCGCAAGCAGAAACGGCGCATGCTCTACCATCCTGCCCGCGCGGAAGCCATCAGCGGCCGACAGACGAGCAAGGCAGCCAGCGAAGTGCTGACGGCAGACGTTCTGCCTGGTTCCCAGGGAGTCGGCGTAAGCATCAACCGAGGGCACCGCAGGGTTCGGGCCGCCCATTCTTGGCGCCATACTGCTGCTCCCCGCTCGCAATGTGGTACTGGAAGGCCTTGAATCTTGCTGATTTTGGCAATGAATCTGCACTATTAATGTAAATATAGACGCGCTCTTGAGGTACCTGTTACCTCAAAATCACACTAGGGCGGCAATGCGTCTGCGGAAGCTCCAAATTGTGGCGACTCCCGGCGTGGCCGCGTACTATTCCACCGCTAACCCAATCATACCGGTCGACAGTTATACGACCCGCGAAAATATCTGCGACGAGGGAGATCAAGAATGAGGAAGTTGCTAGTGACGGCGGTGTTGGCAGCAGCAGGCATGCCGGCCGTCGCTCAAGCCCAAGGTGCCCCGGCACAGCCCGGAATCTACCTCGGCATCGAGGGTGGCTTGAACTGGATGTTCGGGACCCAGATCCGCGAACGGTACGTGTCGCCGTATACCGGCTGGGGTGCGGGCGGCACCATCGGCTACGATTTCGTCGGCCCCCGTGTCGAGGTCGAAGGCCTCTTCCGCCAGAACACCAGCTCGACCTATTTCCGCCCCGGGGCGGCGATCAACAATCAGATCAGCCAAGTCTCGGTGATGGCCAACGTGCTGTATGATTTCCGCAGCTTCGGGTCGTTCATCCCCTATGTCGGCGCCGGCGCCGGCGTCGCCTTCGTCGACGCCTACTATCAGCTTCACAGCACGGTCTTCGCCTTCCAGGGCATCCTCGGCGTCGGCTACGAGTTCGCGCCCGGCTTCCGGCTCAACATTGACGGCCGCTACTACGGCACGACCAATCCGTATTACCTCGGCAGCGCCTGGAGCAACAACAACATCAGCTTGATGGCGACCGTCCAGGTCAAGTTCGGTGCATCGGCTCCGCCGCCGCCGCCGCCGCCGCCTGCAGTCGCCCCGCCGTCGTTCATGGTGTTCTTCGATTGGGACCGCTCGAACCTGTCGCAGCAGGCCCTGGCCACGATCGGCCAGGCGGCTGCCGCTTTCAAGGCCAAGGGCAATGCCCGGATCACGGCAACCGGCCACACCGACACGTCGGGCCCGGCAGCCTACAACATGGCGCTGTCACTGCGTCGCGCGAACGCGGTCAAGGACGCCTTGGTGCGTAACGGCGTGCCGGCCAACGTGATCACGGTCATCGGCCGTGGCGAGGAGGGCCTGCTCGTCCAGACCGGCGACGGCGTGCGCGAGCCGCAGAACCGCCGCGTCGAGATCGTCATCCAGTAAGACGATCCGCAGCACTGATCTTCGGGAACGGCCGGGCTTAGCCCGGCCGTTTCTTTTTGCGGCGGCCAGGGAGTGGACGCATCTCTTTTTCATCCCTCGCGTAATCGGCAGGCAGGTGCCCCCGCAGGGGGCGTAGGGGAAAGCCACGCCCCCCGACGCGGCCTCCTCAGGATGAAGACTTTGTTGGGCCTCGACCAAATTTAACCCCCATCGGGCACCTCCCCCGATTACGCGGGGACACGAATAGAGGCTTCACCCCGCCGAGAACGCCAGCCACTCGGCCTCGGTCATGGTCTGAATGCCGAGCTCGGCCGCCTTGCGGGCCTTGGAGCCGGCATTCCCGCCCACAACCACCAGGCTGGTTTTCTTCGACACCGAATCGGTAACCTTGGCACCGAGCTCCTCGGCACGCGCCTTGGCGGCATCCCGGGTCATTGACGACAGCTCGCCGGTGAACACCACGATCTTGTCGCGGAGCTTGGCGTCGGCGGCGACGGAGCGCCGCTCGACTGGCTGCACCGTGAGCTGCCGCAGCAGATCGCGGATGATCTCGACCGTGTGGCCTTCGCTGAAGAAGGCGCACATCGCGTCAGCCGTGGTGACGCCGATCTGCTCGACATTGCACAGCCGGCCGTAGCTCGGCCCGACCTCGGCGACCGCCTTCTCCTTTTTCACAGCGTCCGGCGCCTTGGTGCGCTCGGCTGCCGCCTGCAGCATCTCGGACAGCCAGCTCTCGGCGGCGCCGTATTCCTGCGCCAGGATCTTGGCCGTTGCCTCGCCGATCAACGGAATGCCGATGGCATTGATGAACCGGTCGAGAGTGATGGTGCGCCGAGCCTCGATGGCGGCGACCAGGTTTCGCACCGACAGATCGCCCCAGCCCTCGCGCTTGCGGATGTCGGCCATACGCTCGGGCAGGCGAAAGATGTCGCCGGGAATCTTCAGCAGGCCGTCGCGCCAGAAATTCTCGATATGCGTGCCGCCCAGCCCCTCGATGTCGAAGCAGTTGCGCGACACGAAGTGGCGCAGCCGCTCGACCTGCTGGAACGGGCACTCGAGCCCTCCCGTGCAACGGCGCACGACGCCGCCCTCCTCGCTGCGCACCTCGGTGCGCAGCGGACACGGGCAATGGGTCGGGAAATGGAACTTGTGCGTCCTCTTGGGGCGCTCCTCCGGCACGAAGCCCAGCACCTGCGGGATGACGTCGCCGGCGCGCTGCACGATCACCATGTCGCCGGCTCGGACGTCGAGCCGCTCGATCTCGTCGGCATTGTGCAGGGTGGCACGCGCCACCATGACTCCGCCGACATTGACTGGTTCGAGGTCGGCAACCGGCGTCAACGCCCCAGTCCGCCCGACCTGGATCAGGATGCCGTTCAGCCGGGTGCGCGCCTGCTCGGCCGGGAATTTGTGGGCGATCGCCCAGCGCGGCGCACGGCTGACGAAGCCCAGCCGCTCCTGCCAGTCGATGCGATCGACCTTGTAGACGACGCCGTCGATGTCGTAGGGCAGCGACGGCCGCTCGACGGCAATCGTGCGATAGAAATCGCGCACCTCGTCGGCGGTATAGCAGAGCCGCGACAGCGGATTGACCTTGAAGCCCCATGCCCTCAGCAAGGCGAGATACTCGCTGTGCGTCTTCCACGACCGCGGCTCGGCCTCGCCCCAGGCATAGGCGAAGAAACGCAACGGCCGGCTCGCTGTGATCCCGGCGTCGAGCTGGCGCAGCGACCCTGCCGCGGCGTTGCGCGGGTTGGCGAAGGTCTTCTCGCCGGCCGCCTCCTGGCGCTCGTTCATCTGCTGGAACGCCTTGCGCTCCATGTAGATCTCACCCCGCACGTCGAACGCACGCGGCGCCTTGCCATGCAGGCGGTGCGGGATGTCCCTGACGGTGCGCAGGTTGGCCGTGACGTCCTCGCCGGTCGTGCCGTCGCCGCGCGTCGCGCCGACGACGAATTCGCCATCCTCGTAGCGCAGGCTGATCGACAGGCCGTCGATCTTGGGCTCGCAGGCGAAGGCGATCTCGGCATCGGGCGCCAGATCGGTCTCCTGCTCAAGTCCACGCCGCACACGATCAAGAAATGCCTGCAGCTCATCGTCCGTAAAGACGTTCTGCAACGACAGCATAGGACGAAGGTGCCGGACTTCGGTGAACGCCGCACTGGGAGGCGGTGCTACTCGCTGACTTGGGCTGAAGCTGTCTACGAGCTGAGGGAACCTCGCTTCGATGGCATTCAACCGCTGCCGCAATCGATCATAGTCCGCGTCCGAGATCTCCGGCGCGTCCTGCACGTGATAGAGCTTGTCGTGATGCTCGATCTCCGCTGCCAGACGCTTATGCTCGGCGCGCGCCTGACGTTCGGTGAGATCGCCGACCGCGACCGACGCGACGACCTTGGCGGCTCGCGACATCCGTTCCTCCTAACCTGCCGCGGCCAGCAACCGGTCGGCCGCGGCGCGCGCCTCGGCCGTAACCTCGGCGCCCGACAGCATGCGCGCGATCTCCTCGCGCCGGCCCACAGCATCGAGCGCCAGAACATCGGTGCTGGCGGCATTTCGGGTGGTCGTCTTGCGGATCAGCCATTGGCGATCGGCCAAGGCGGCGACTTGCGGCGAATGGGTGACCACCAGGACCTGCACGTCCTTCGCCAGCCGCCGCAGCCGCTCGCCGACCGCTGCGGCGGTAGCACCACCTATTCCCGAATCGACCTCGTCGAACACGATCGTCGCCGCATCGCCGACGCGCGCCAGACAAACCTTGAGCGCCAGCAGGAAACGCGACAGCTCGCCGCCCGAGGCGACGCGCGCGATCGGCGCCGGTGGCGTGCCGGGATTGGTTGCCACCATGAACTGGATGCGCTCCGTGCCGTGCTCGGACCATTCGGCCTCGGGCAGGGTCGAGACAGCGGTCACGAACTTCGCCTTCTCGAGCCTGAGCGGCGCGAGTTCGGCAGCCACCGCCTTGTCGAGCCTGGCGGCACCCTTGCGGCGGGCCGCCGCAAGGGTCGCCGCTGCGTCGACATAGGCGGCGCGCGCAGCGCCGGCTTCGGCGGCAAGTCGTTTCAGGAGGGCCTCGCCGTCGTCGAGCGCGGCGAGCTGGCTGGCGAACCTTCCGGCCAATGCCGCGAGGTCAGACACCGGCACGCCGTGCTTGCGTGCGGCGGCGCGCAGCGCGAACAGGCGCTCCTCGATCTTTTCCAGGTGCGCCGGATCGACATCGAGGGCCTCGCGTGCAGCCTCGAGCTGAGCCTGTGCTTCCGTTGCCTCGCTGAGCGCCCGATCGAGCGCCGACAGCGCCGCGTCGAGGCGGCCTGCCGCCTTGTCGGCCTGGCGCTCGATCAGCCGATGGGCGGCGCGCAATGCGGCGACGGCGCCGCGGCCGTGCTCGAGTTCCGACAACGCCTGGGCGAGCGTCTCGCCAAGCGCGCTGCCGGCGCGCAGCACCTGCCGTTCCTGGGTGAGCTTCTCTTCGTCGTCGCCGCGCGGCGACAGCTCGGCGAGCTCCTTCACGGCGTGGCGAAGAAATTCCTCGTCACGCCGGGCCGTTTCTGCCGCCGCTGCGGCATCGGTCGACGCCTGCTCGGCGGCCCGCCACGCCTGCCACGCAGCACGCGCGACCTCGGCCGGGCCTTCGAGGCCGGCGAAGGCATCGAGCGAGGCACGATGGGTTGCCACGTCGAGCAGACCGTGCTGTTCCATCTGGCCCTGAATCTCGACCAGCGTGTCGCCCAGCCGGCGCAGCAGCGCCACCGAGGCCGGCTGGTCGTTGACGAATGCGCGCCCGCGCCCATCGGCCCCGACCAGCCGGCGCAAGGTGAGCATGTCATCGACATCGAGGGCCTGGTCGATCAGCACTTGGCGGGCAGGATGGCCGGCGGGCAGGTCGAACGACGCCGCGACCGATGCTTGCGCCGCACCGCGCCGCACCGCCCCCGACTCGGCGCGGGCGCCGAGCGCCAGGCCGAGCGCATCGATCAGGATGGACTTGCCGGCGCCTGTCTCCCCGGTCAGGGCCCCGAGGCCGCCACCACCCGCGCGAGCGAGGTCGAGGTCGAGCTTCTCGATCAGCACGAAGTCGCGGATCGAAAGCGAGACCAGCATGCCGGCCCGGTCAGAACAGGCCGAAGAACCAGCCGGACTTCTCGTCGCTCGGCGCCGGAGTGCCCTCGCCGGTCATCAGGTAATAGCTGTCCTGATACCATTCGCTGCCGGGGAAATTGTAGCCCAGCACGGCAGCCGCCTCCTGGGCCTCGCTCTTGACGCCGAGCGACAGGTAGCTCTCGACCAGGCGATGCAGCGCCTCCGGCACGTGCGTCGTCGTCTGGTAGCGCTCGATCACCACGCGATATCGGTTGATGGCGCCGACATACTGCTTGTTCTGCTGATAGAAGCGGCCGACCGCCATCTCCTTGCCGGCGAGATGGTCGATCGCCAGCTCGACCTTGAGTCGCGAGTCGCGGGCGTAGGGCGATTCAGGGAAGCGCTTCACGACCTCGGCCAGTGCGTCGAGCGCCTGCTGTGTCATGCGCTGATCGCGGCCGACGTCGGAGATCTGTTCATAATAGCACAACGCTTTCAGGTAATAGGCGTAGGGAATGTCGCGATGACCGGGATGCAGCTGAATGAACCGGTCGAGCGCAATGATCGCCTCGTCATACTTGTTCGACTGGTAGTAGGCGAAGGCCGCCATGATCTGCGCCTTGGTCGCCCACACCGAATAGGGATGCTGGCGGTCGACTTCCTCGAACCCCTTGGCCGCCGCCTTGTATTCCTGGGCTCCCAGCTCGTCGAGGGCGTTGTTGTAGAGCACCTCGACCGGCCGCTCGACATAGTTGACGTCATCGTCCGACGAGCCGCATCCGGCGAGCCCGTACAACAAACACAGCGCCATTCCGGCGAGTGCGTTCCGAGCCGTTCGTGAGACCGCTTTCGACATGTCCTGACCGCAAATTTCGTGGCGTGGCGTTATATCATGTCGAGGTGAAAAAAAGAGGGGCCGCGAGGCCCCTCGAACAATGCGTGAAGTGTGCACGAGTCCAGATCGTCAGGCCTGCGTCAATTGGCCTGACGGCGCAGGAACGCCGGAATCTGCAGGTCGTCGTCGTCACGCGCCGGCTTGGCCCGCTCGGTGACATCGAGGCTGATCGAGGTCTGCACCGGCGCCGGACGGCCGGCAGGCTTCTGGGCGACCGGAACGACATTCTCGGGCGCGCTGCGTACCGCAGGCGGTTCGGCGGCGACCGGTGCGCTGACGCCGGCCGGCGGGGGCGCCACGGGCTTGGCCGAGGCGAAGGCTCCCGTGATGCGCTGGAACAGGTTGGGCGAACGGCTTTCGACCGCCGGCCGAGCGGCGACTGGACGGGCCGGTGCTTCGGCACGCACCGGTGCCTTGGCGGCGGGCCGATTGACCCGCCAATCGTTTTCATCGACCAACGGCCGTTGTGCGACGGCGACGGCGGCGGCCGCCGGCGGAGCGACCGCGGCCGGCGGCGGCGCGACGGCGACCGGCGGCGCCACGGGAACCTCCAATTCCGGCGTGGCGGCCGACGCCAGCTCGGGGAACTCGACGGGCGGAGCGGGGGCCGCCACCGGCCTCGGCGGACTCTCGGCGGCGATCGGCGGTGCGACCGTCGGCGGCGGCGGCGATGCGGGCGGCAGCGGCGCGGGAGCGACGGCAATCGGCGGCGCGACCGGTGCGGCTGCCGCAGCCGGCATCGCAACCCGGCCAACGGGTGCTGCCGCGCGGCTCATCAGCGCCGGCTGACCGGTCTGCAGCGGTCGGTTCATGTCGAGCGACAGATAGTTCGGTGCCGGCTGCTGGGCCGCCATGGCGGCGATGCCGGTGGCGACGACGGAGACGCGCATGCGGCCCTGCATGCTGGCGTCGAAGGTCGAGCCGAAAATGATGTTGGCGTCGGCGTCGACTTCCTCGCGGATACGGTTGGCCGCCTCGTCGACCTCGTGCAGGGTCATGTCGAGACCGCCGGTGATGTTGATCAGCACGCCCTGCGCGCCCTTCATCGAATGGTCTTCCAGCAGCGGGTTGGAGATCGCGCTCTCGGCCGCGACGCGGCTGCGGTCCGGACCCTCGGCCTCGCCGGTGCCCATCATCGCCTTGCCCATCTCGCCCATCACCGTGCGGATGTCGGCGAAGTCGAGGTTGATGAGCCCGGGCATGACCATCAGGTCGGTGACGCCGCGCACGCCCATGTGCAGCACGTCGTCGGCCATCTTGAAGGCGTCGGCGAAGGTCGTCTTCTCGTTGGCGATCTTGAACAGGTTCTGGTTGGGGATGACGATCAACGTGTCGACCACCTTCTCGAGCTCGGTGATGCCCTGCTCGGCGGCCTGCATGCGGCGGCGGCCTTCGAAGTGGAACGGCTTGGTGACGACGCCGATGGTGAGGATGCCCTGCTCGCGCGCTGCCGCGGCGATGACCGGCGCGGCCCCGGTACCGGTGCCGCCGCCCATGCCGGCGGTGACGAACACCATGTTCGCGCCATCGAGCAGATGGAGAATCTCCGGCAGCGCCTCCTCGGCGGCCTGCCGACCGACTTCCGGACGGGCGCCCGCGCCAAGGCCCTGGGTGATCGTGATGCCGAGCTGAACCCGGCGGTCGGCCAGCGACTGGCCGAGCGCCTGCGCATCGGTGTTGGCGACGATGAACTCGACGCCTTCGAGCGCGGCGCTGATCATGTTGTTGACGGCGTTTCCACCCGCGCCACCGACTCCGATGACGGTGATACGCGGCTTAATCTCCGACTCCTTCTGGGGGAGGCTGAGGTTGATCGTCATTTGGCTCTCTCCACGCAAACGAGGGGGTAATCTGCTCGGAGCGATGGTGTGGACTGTTTTTGGATAAGCCCTTCACCATTGACCGGGTTAATTCATTCTTATCAACAGCATGTGGGGACTGCCCATCTCCACACCACATATTGCCATATTGCCCTAAAAGTTTTCCCTAATCCAACTTCCAATGCGACCGATTCGACTCGACGGCACTTCCGCCACCGCGGGCTGCGACTGCGTGATCGCGTGATGGTTCAAGGCGAAGGCGAGCAGGCCTGCAGCCGCGGAAAATGCTGGCCCGCCAGTGGAATCCGCCAGCCCGGCGAGGCGCAGCGGCGCGCCGATGCGGATCTTCTTGTTGAGGATGGCGGCCGCCACATCGGGCACGCCATCGAGCTGGCACGCGCCGCCGACGATCACGGTGCGGCCGCCGGCCAGCTTATCCACACCACTTGCCTCGAGTCGGCTGCGCACGAGCTCGAACGTCTCCTCGATGCGCGGCCGGATGATGCCGACCAGGATCGAGCGCGGAATGTGGTTCGGCCGTGTGCGATCCTCCTCGCCGATCAGCGGCACGTCGATGATGTCGTACTCGTCGTTGGGCTTGGCGACGGAACGGCCGATCTGCGTCTTCATGCGCTCGGCATGGGCGAGCGGTGTGGATAACCCGCGCGCGATATCGCGCGTGACGTGATCGCCGCCGACCGGGATGCTGTCGACGTGCACGAGATGGCCTTCGTAGAACACCGCGATCGATGTCGTGCCGCCGCCCATGTCGATCAGCGTCACGCCGAGGTCGCGCTCGTCCGACACCAGCGAGCTCAGGCCCGAGGCATGGGCGGCGACGACGCGCTCGGCGATCTCGAGATGGGCGCGCCGCACGCAGACCTGCAGGTTGCGCATCGACCCGCTCGCCGCCGTGACGAGATGGACGTCGACGCCCAGCCGCTCGCCGAACATGCCGCGGGCGTCGCGCACCGGCGTGCCGTCGACCGAGTAGCCGATCGCCTCCGAATGGATGATGTCGCGGTCGGCGGTCTCGGCCGGCAGATGGATGTGCTGCTGCACGCGGCGTACGTCGCGCTCGCCGATCTCGTGATGGCCGATCGCCACCTCGAGGCTCTGATTGTGCGACGCCGCCGATCCGCCGCTGACGCCCACGATGACCTCGCGCACATGCTCCCCGCACATCTCCTCGGCCGTCGACACGGCCGAGGAGATGGCGCGCGTGGCCGCTTCCATGTCGACGATGTTGCCGGAGCGCATACCCTGCGCAGGCTGGTGGCCGATGCCGACCACGCGCAATCCCTGGCCGTCGACACGCGCCACGAAGCACACGACCTTGCTGGTTCCGATATCGAGTGCGGCAACCACGCCGTTTCTGGTCTTCGCCACGTTTCATCCCCCTCGCTACACGTACACGCCGGACGCCACCGCCGTTACACCGGCCCCTGCAAAGGCTGGCCGCCAACGACACCCTTCCGGAGATAGAGCTTGTCGGGAAGCCTGAGATCGACCACGCCGAACTCGCGCGACAGCAATCTGTGCTGGCCGTCGAGCTTGGCGAGCTGCTTCAGCGCCGCGACCGCGTCCTCCTCGGGCAGCCAGATCTCGACGCCATTGTTGAGAATGAGGTTCCAGCGGCGCTGGCCGACCCACACCGCCGCGCGCAGCTGGCGCGCCACCACCGGTTCGTAGGCAAGCAACAGCAGCAGCTCGCCGACATGCTCGGGCGCGCCGGCGCCCGACAGCAGCAGCAGGGCCTCGGCGCCGGGCGGCATACGGCTCGCCCGCACTGTGCGTCCGTCGCGGTCGATCAACGTGTATTCCGTGCCGCTCTGCCAGATCGCCACGGCGCGGCGCTCTTTCAGGGTGACATAGAGCGTGTCGGGCAGCCGCCGCTCGACCGTGGCGCTCGCCACCCAGTCGATCGCCTCGAGCCGCTGGCGCGACGCCTGCAGGTCGACACCCAGCAGCGAATCGCCCGGCTTGACGTCGAGGGCGGCCAGGATGGCGCTGCGTTCGACGTAGTCCCTGCCCTCGACCGTGACGTCGGTCAGCCGGAACGGCGTGATGGCGCCAATGACGCCGCGCGTCACGGAGTCCAGGCGATTGCGCGCCTCGATCAGCCAGCCTTCATGCCACGCCCACCAGCCGGCGCCGCCGCCGCAGCCGAGCAACAGCACGACGACGCCCAGCATCATCGGCTGACGCCACAGCGGCCGGCCCGACTTGCGCAGCACGCTGCGCTTCTTGCGACGATCGTAATCGCGCCGCCGGGTCGGTGTGTCCTTGGCCGGCGCATTCACTGCGGATGCCTCGCATTGTCGACCATCCAGGTCATCAGCTCGGGCCACGAGATGCCGGCCCATTTCGCCTGCTCGGGCGCCAGCGACAGCGGCGTCATGCCAGGCTGTGTGTTGATCTCGAGCACGACCAGACCCGACGTGTCGGGCAGCGAATCGTCCCAGCGCAGGTCGGTACGGCTGAGCCCGCTGCAGCCCAGCGCCTGGTGGGCGGTCAACGCCCATTCGCGCGCCAGCTCGTAAACCTCGCTGGGAATTGGCGCCGGCACGAGATGCTCGGTGACGCCGTCGGTGTACTTGGCCTCGTAGTCGTAGAAGCGCGTGCGCGGACGCAGCTCGGTCACGGCAACCGCCCGGTCACCCATCACGGCTACGGTGAGCTCGCGGCCGGGCACGAATTTTTCGACCAGCACCTTCTCGCCGAAGGCAGCTTCTGCCATTTCCACGGCGGCAAGGTTGTCGCCCTCGCGCATGATGAAGACGCCCACACTCGAGCCCTGGTCGATCGGCTTCACGACGTAGGGCCGCGGCATCGGATCGCCGAAGGCGAGCGAGCGCCGCTCGACCACGATCCCCTCGGCGATGCGCAGGCCGAGCGAGCGAAAGACATGGCGCGCCATCGGCTTGTCCATGGCGATCGCCGAGGCGAGCACGCCGGAATGGGTGTAGGGCACGGCCAGCACCTCGAGGACTCCCTGGATGCAGCCATCCTCGCCGTAGCGACCGTGCAGGGCATTGAACACGACCTCCGGCCCGCCGCCGCTGGCTGGCCTCAGGAAATCGATCAGCGCCCGCAGATCGCGTTTCACGTCATACTCGAGCACGGCGTAGCCGCCCTCGCGCAGGCCCTCGGCGCAGGCCTTGCCGCTCACCAAAGAGACCTCGCGCTCAGGCGACCAGCCGCCCATCAGGACCGCGACCGTTGGTTTCATGCTTGGGCTCCTGTCGCGACGGAGAGCGGCACGCCGATGCGCCGGATCTCCCATTCGAGCTGGACTCCGCTGTGGTCGAGGACGCGCCGGCGCACTTCCTCGCCGAGGGCCTCGAGATCGGCGGCGCCGGCAGCGCCGAGATTGATCAGGAAGTTGCAGTGCTTCTCCGAGACCTGCGCCTGGCCGATCCGCAGCCCGCGGCAACCCGCCTGGTCGATCAGCTCCCAGGCCTTTCGACCGGGCGGATTGACGAAGGTCGAGCCGCCGGTGCGGCTGCGCGGCTGCGAGTCGAGGCGCGCGCTGTCGATCTCGGCGATGCGCCGCGCGATCGCCAGCTGATCGCCTGGCGTGGCGCCGAGGCGCGCCGAGGTGAAGATCCAGTCGGCCGGCGCGCTGCTGTGGCGATAGCTCATGCCCAACTCGGCGGCAGTCGTGCGATGGATGTCGCCGCTGCGATCGACGGCCTCGGCCGAGCGCAGCACCGACGCGAACTCTCCGCCATAGGCGCCCGCGTTCATCGCTACGGCACCCCCGATCGTTCCCGGAATGCCGCTCAGGAACTCGAGGCCGGTCAGCGCATGGTCCCGCGCCGTCAGCGCGACATTGAGATCGAGCGCGCCAGCGCCCGCCACCACCTCGCTGCCCTCGACGGAAATGCGTGTGAATTCCCGCAGCAGCCGAATCACGATCCCCTTCACGCCACCGTCGCGCACCAGGAGATTCGAGCCGACGCCGAGCACGGTCACCGGGATATCCCGGTCCAGCGCCCTCAGGAAAGCCGCGAGATCGTCGCGATCAACCGGCCGGAACAGGACCTCGGCCGGCCCGCCGGCCTGGAACCAGGTCTGCGGCCCCAGCGGCGCATCAGCCGTCAGCCGGCCGCGCGGCCTGGGCACCCGGTCGATGAGGTGAGGACGGTTCGCGGTGAGCGCCATCATGCCGCCGACCCGTGGTCGTTGGCGACACTGCGCAGTCCGGCGTGATCGGCGGCGATCTGCTGGATCTGTCCGGGGAGCGCATGCGCCCACGCCGTGATGTTGCCGGCGCCCAGGCAAACCACGACGTCGCCCGGCCGGGCCATCTGCCAGACCAGGCCCGGCAGGTCGCCCGGCGCGCCGAGCGGCGCCACCTCGCGATGACCGGCCTGGCGCACCAGGTTCACCAGCATGTCGCGGGTCACGCCTTCGATTGGCGCCTCGCCCGCCGCATAGACGTCGGCGATCAGCACCGCGTCGGCATCGGCGAAGCAGGTCGCGAACTCGTTCTTCAGCGACGCAAGCCTGGTGTAGCGGTGCGGCTGCATGACGGCGATCACGCGACCCGACCCGCCATAGGCCTGGCGGGCCGCGCGCAGCACGGCGGCAATCTCGACCGGATGATGGCCGTAATCGTCGATCACCGTGATGCCGTGCGCCTCTCCCGTCTTGGTGAAGCGCCGCTTGACCCCGGCGAACGAGCCAAGGGCGCGGCGGATGGTCTCGTCGGGCAGCCCCATCTCGTGTGCCACCGCGATCGCGGCCAGGGCATTCTGCACGTTGTGCTGGCCGAACATCGGCAAACGCATGCCGGGGATGACGCGCGATTCGTTGGTGGCGCGGGTCTCGACCATGACGTCGAAATCAGCCCCGCCGCGGTCGAGCCGCAGGTTGATGGCGCGAATGTCGGCGTTGGCGCCAATGCCATAGCTGATGATGCGCCGATCGGCGACGCGCGGGATCAGCGCCTGAACCTCGGGATGGTCCGAGCACAGCACGGCAAAGCCGTAGAAGGGGATGTTCTCGACAAAGCGCACGAAGGCTTCGCGCAATGCATCGAACGTGCCGTAGTGATCGAGATGCTCGGGATCGACGTTGGTCACGACGGCGATGGTTGCCGGCAAGCGCAGGAACGAGCCGTCCGATTCGTCCGATTCGACCACCATCCAGTCGCCGTCGCCCAGCCGTGCATTGGTGCCGTAGGCATTGATGATGCCGCCATTGATCACCGTCGGATCGAGCCCTCCGGCATCGAGCATCGCCGCCACCATCGACGTCGTGGTGGTCTTGCCGTGCGTGCCGCCGACGGCGATCGACCATTTGAGCCGCATCAGCTCGCCCAGCATTTCGGCGCGACGCACCACCGGCACCAGGCGGGCACGCGCGGCCAGCACCTCGGGATTGTCCTTCTTGACCGCGCTCGACACGACCACGACCTGGGCGTTGCCGATATTGTCGGCGCGATGGCCGATCGCCACCTTGATGCCGAGCCCGTTCAGGCGGCGCGTGTTGGCGCCCTCGGCGATGTCGCTGCCTTGCACCTTGTAGCCGAGATTGTGCAGCACCTCGGCGATACCGGACATGCCGATGCCACCGATGCCGACGAGATGGATCAGTCCGATGTCGAGCGGCATCGCCCTCATGCGGCGACTCCTGTCGGTGAGAGAGCGGGAGAGGAGATCAGATCGCCGACGACGTCGGCCAGGCGCGCCGCGGCGTCCGGCCGGCCGGCGGCGTGAGCGGCGGCCGCCATGTCGGCGAGGCGCTGCGGATGGTCGAACAACGCCGAGAGGTGATCGGCCAGGGCTTCTGCTGTGAAGTCGGCGTGGGCGATCACGATGCAGGCGCCGCTCGCTGCGAAGGCCCGGGCATTCGCCGTCTGGTGGTCGTCGGCGGCATAGGGATAGGGCACGAGGATCGCCGGACGGCCGATCGTCGCCAGCTCCGCCACGGTCGAGGCGCCGGCGCGGCCGATCACCAGGTGCGCCGCGGCGATGCGCTGCGGCAGGTCGGCGAAGAACGGCGCCAGATCGACCACCATGCCGGCCGTGGCGTAGCGCTCGCGCACAGTGGCGAGATCCTCGGGCCGGCATTGCTGGACCACGCGCAGCCGCGGGCGAAGGGCTGCCGGCAAGGCCAGCAGCGCCTCGGGCACGACCTTGGCGAACGAGGCCGCGCCCTGACTGCCGCCGAACACCACCAGGTCGACGACGCGGCCGTCGCCGGGCGGACGATAGGGCGATCCGCGCAGCGCGCGCACCGGCTCGCGCACCGGATTGCCGACCAGGCGCGCTCGCCGATCGCCTTCGCCGATATGGCGCGTCGGGCTGAACGACGTGGCGACCCGCGCCGCACCGCCCTGCACCAGGCGGTTGGCCTTGCCCAGCACGGCGTTCTGCTCGTGCAGCACGGCGGGCAGCCGCCGCAGGCGGGCGGCGATCATGGTCGGCACCGAGGCATAGCCGCCGAAGCCGACGACAGCCGAAGGATGGATGCGCCCGAGCGCCCGCCAGGCGTCGACCAGCCCGCGCGCCAGCGACAACAGCGCCAGCGCGCGACGGACCGGAGAGCCGGTCGGGCTCGCCGAATGGACGTAGTGGATCGGCCGGCGCGCCAGCGCACCTTGCCACTGTCGGCCGCGCGAATCGGTCACCAGCGCGAACGGCACGCCGCGCGCCTCGAGCTCGCCCGCCAGCGCCTCGGCGGGGAACACGTGGCCGCCGGTGCCGCCGGTCGCCAGGACGACAGGGCGCGGTTCCGCCATCACACCGCCTCTCTCAGGCCGGCATGCTCGCGCGTCAGCGACAGCATCATGCCGATGCAGATCGCCATCGCCAGCGCGGACGAGCCGCCATAGGAGATGAAGGGCAGCGTCATGCCCTTGGCGGGAATGAGCTGGATGGTCGAGGCCATGTTGATGGCGGCCTGCAGGCCGAACTGCACGGCAAGGCCGGTCGCCGCCAGGGTGATGAACAGGCTGGTCTCCTTCGACGCCCGAGACAGCGACCGCAGGGTCACGAAGGCGAACAGGGCGAGGATCATCAGGCAGACGATCAGGCCGAACTCCTCGCCGGCCACTGCCATGATGAAGTCGGTGTGCGCGTCGGGAAGCTGCGCCTTCACCGTGCCCTCGCCCGGGCCACGGCCGAACAGGGAGCCGTTCATGAAGGCTTCGAGGGAGGTGTTGACCTGGTAGTTGTCACCCGACGTGGGATCGAGGAAGCGGTCGAAACGACTGCGCACATGGCTGAAGACGAAGTAGGCACCGACCAGCGACGAGGCCCCGCCGATCGCGCCGACCGCCGCGATCCACACCGGCAGGCCGACGACGAACAGCTGGACCGCCCACACCATGGCGACGACGACGCTCATGCCGAGATCGGGCTGCATGACCAGCAGGGCCAGCACGCCGCCGACCAGCAGGGTCGACAGGATATAGCCGGGCGCCCGGCGCTCGGCGCGGCTCTGCGCCAGCAGCCAGGCCGAGATGACCGCCAGGCTGGGCTTGACAAACTCGGAGGGCTGGACGCTGGACAGGCCGGGCACGGCGATCCAGCGCCGGGCGCCCTTGATCTCGACACCGATCACGAAGGTCGCGGCGAGCAGCACGATGCTGCCGCAGAACACCATCAGCGCCAGGCGACGAATGTGCCGCGGCGACGCGAGCGAGATCGCCAGCATCAGCACCAGGGCCAGCGGCAGGAACAGGAACTGGCGCCGGGCGAAAACGAAAGTGTCGGCGCCGATGCGCTCGGCGGCCGGCGGCGAGGCGGCAAGCGTCAGCAGCACGCCGAACGCCATGATCGCCAAGATGCCGCCGAGCGACCACCGATCGACCGTCCACCACCATTGCCCGATGACGCTGCGATCGTCGCGGGGTACCTGAATCACGCCGCCCTCCCCAACTGCCGCGCCCCCGGCAAAGCCCGAGCCATGGCGCGGAACGCGTCACCGCGATGCTCATAGCTCTTCCATTGATCCCACGACGCGCAGGCCGGCGAGAGCAGCACGACGCCGCGCCTGCCGCCGCGCGCCGCCAGGTCGCGTTGCGCCTGCGCATGAGCCGCCTCGAGCGCCGACTGCAGATCGCCGCAGCGGCTGTAGGCGAGCCGGCCCTCGAGCTGGCCGGCGAACAGCTCGGTCGCCTCGCCGATCAAAAAGGCATGCCGGATGCGATCGAAGTAGCCGGCGAGCGGCGCCACGCCGCCTTCCTTCGCCTGGCCGCCCAGGATCCAGTAGATGTCGCGATAGGACGACAGGGCCCGCGCGGTGGCGTCGGCATTGGTGGCCTTGCTGTCGTTGACGTAGATGACGGCGCCGACCTCGGCGACCTGCTCCTGCCGATGCGGCAAACCCGGATAGCTCCTGAGCCCCGCGACGATCTTTTCGCTCGGCACCTTCAGCCAACGGCAGACCGCCCAGGCACAGGCCGCGTTCTGCGCGTTGTGATCGCCCGGCAGGGTCGGAACGTCGGAGAAGTCGACGGTCTCGCCGGCGGCATCGACCAAGCGGCCGGCGCTGAACGACACGCCGTCGGCCGCACTAGCCAGACTGACGGCAATCGTCGCAATGCCCGGACGCGCCGCCAACCGGCGGTAGACCGCGCGCGAAGGCTCATCGTCGATACCGATCACGGTGCAGTCGCCGGGCTGCTGGCGATCGAAGATGTGCTCCTTGGCGACGACGTAGCCGGCGAGGTCGCCGTGGCGGTCGATATGGTCCGGCGTGATGTTGAGCCACACGGCGGCATTGGCGCGGAAGGTCTGCAGCAGCTCGAGCTGGTAGGACGACATCTCCAGCACGTAGATGCCGCCCGGCCCGAGCGGCGCGAGATCGAGCGCGCCGCGGCCGATATTGCCGCCGACCTCGCAGCGAAGGCCGGCCTGGTCGAGGATGTGGCCGATCAGCGCCGTCGTGGTCGACTTGCCGTTGGTGCCGGTGATGGCGACGAAGCGCGCCTGCGGCTGGGCACGGGCGAGGAGCTCGATGTCGCAGAGGATAGGCCTGCCGGCGGCGCGCGCGGCATTCGCCACCGGATGCGGCTTGGGAAGACGGTTGGGAATGCCCGGGCTCATGATCAGCGCCGTCCGATCCGACCAGTCGATCGTTGCAGGATCGGCCACCGGCATGCCGGCCTTCTCCGCCGCGGCACGCGATGCGGGATTGTCGTCCCAGGCGATGCAGTCGATGCCGGCCGCCTGCAGGGCGCGCACGGTCGCCAGGCCGGAGCGCGCCAGCCCCAGCACGACGAACGACGACCCTGTGAGCGCGGCGAGATCGATCATGCGATCACCGAAGCTTCAAGGTGGCGAGGCCGGCCATCGCCAGGATGGCGGCGATGATCCAGAAGCGGAAGACGATGGTCGGCTCGGCCCAGCCTTTCTGCTCGAAATGATGGTGCAGCGGTGCCATGCGAAAGACGCGCTTGCCGGTCAGCTTGTACGACATGACCTGGACGATCACGGATACCGTCTCGAGCACGAACAGGCCGCCGACGATGGCGAGCACGATCTCGTGCTTGGTGACAACAGCGACCGCCCCCAGCGCGCCGCCCAATGCCAGCGAGCCGGTATCGCCCATGAAGACCATGGCAGGCGGTGCGTTGAACCAGAGGAAGCCGAGGCCAGCGCCGATCAGCCCCGCCAGCAACACCGCAAGCTCGCCGGTGCGCGGAACGTGATGGAGATAGAGATAGTTGGTGAGGATGGTGTTGCCCACCACGTAGGCGATCAGGCCGAACACCGCCGACGCCATGATCACCGGGCCGATCGCCAGGCCGTCGAGCCCGTCGGTCAGATTGACGGCATTGGAAGCGCCCACCATCACAATCACGGCGAAGGCCACAAAGCCGACGATGGTCAGCGGCACCAACACGTCCTTGAAGAACGGCACAGCCAACATGTAGCGCAACGAGGCCGGCGACGACTGCGCGATCAGCCAGGCCGCCCAGGCGGCGGCGGCGATCGAGAACGCGAGCTTGATCTTGCCCGGAACGCCCTTGGGATTGCGCTTGGTGACCTTGAGGAAGTCGTCCCAGAAGCCGACGGCGCCGAACGACAGGGTGACGCCGAGGACGATCCAGACATAGCGATTGGTGAGATCCGCCCACAGCAGCGTCGCCGTGGTGAGCGTGATCAGAATCAACAACCCGCCCATGGTCGGCGTGCCCTTCTTGGTCACCAGATGGCTCGCCGGTCCGTCGTCGCGGATTGGCTGACCTTTTCCCTGCCTGTTGCGCAACCAGCGGATCAGTCCGCCGCCGATCACGAAGCTCAGCACCAGCGCGGTCAGGAACGCCGCGATCGAGCGAAAGGTCAGGTAGCGGAAGAGGTTCAGCGGCCCGAATACGTCGGCCAGCGGATAGAGGAGATTATAGAACATTCTGGCGTCCCGCCTCTCCGCCACTGGCTGCCACGATGGCATCCACGACGACCTTCATCTTCGATCCCAGCGACCCCTTCACCGCGATGACATCCCCTTCCCGCAACGACGCCGCGACGTCGCCGGCGAGCGCCTGCGAATCCGGCCGATGCACGCCACGCTGCTCGGGCGCCAGCCGTCGCCACAGCGCCGCCATGTGCGGGCCGCAGAGGAACACCTTCGCGGCCCCGCTCGCGGCCACCGCGTCGGCCAGGCCGCCGTGGTACGCGTCCGCCGCTTCGCCGAGCTCGCGCATGTCGCCCATTGCCAGCAGGCGCCGCCCCTTCCCGACAGGCTCGGTCCGCGCCAGCACCGCCAGCATCGCCCGCACCGACATCGGGTTGGCGTTGTAGCTCTCGTCGAGCAGCTCGATCGTGCCGCCGCCCAACTTGAGCCTGCGCCGCGCGCCACGGCCCGGTGACGCACCGACCGAGCCAAGCGTTGCCGCCGCCGCATCGACGTCGGCGCCGAGCGCCTCGACGACCGCCAGCGCAGCCAGGCTGTTCAGCACCCAGTGTTCGCCCGCGGCACCGAGGCGATACTCGATACGGCGGCCGTGAATCAACGCGACAACATCGCTTCCCGAATCTTGCAGCGTGCACGAAACAAGCCGCGCTTCGGCCACCTCGCTGCGCCCGAAGCGAACGATGCGCGAAACGCCGAAGCGGCGCGCATGGTCGGCCAACCGTTCATAGTGGCGAATGTCGCGATTGAGCACCGCCACGGCACCCGGCGCCATGCCGGCGAACAGGCAGGCCTTCTCGTCGACCACCGCCTCTTCCGACCCGAGATGGCCAACGTGGACCGGACCCACTGTGGTGATCACCCCGACATGGGCCTCCACCTGGCGGGCGAGAGGCTCGATCTCGCCGGCGTGATTCATGCCGATCTCGAACACGCCATAGCGCGCCTCGCGCGGCAGACGGGCGAGGCTGATCGGCACGCCGACATGATTGTTGAAGCTCGCCGCGCTGGCCGAGGTCGGCGCCTGCGCCGACAGGAGCGCGCGCAGCGCATCCTTGGTGCTGGTCTTGCCGACCGAGCCGGTGACGCTGGCGATGCGCGCGCTGCTGCGCCGCCGACCGGCGCGCGCGAGATCGACCAGCGCCTTCATGGTGTCCGGCACGCGAACGAGATTGCCCGCGACGCCGGCGACATCGCGCGACACCACGGCGGCGGCCGCCCCGCGCTTCAGGGCTTCGCCCACGAAGGCGTGGCCGTCGGCGGCCTCGCCGGGGAGAGCGAAGAAGAGATCGCCCGGCGCCACGGCGCGGCTGTCGAACGTAACGCCGTTCGCCTCGAACGGCGCCGTCATCGCCAGCGGCGATAGTGCGCGAACGACCTCGTCGGAGGTCCACAGCGCGCTCACGCGACCGCCTCCGCGAACTCGCGGGCGACTTCGGCATCGTCGAACGGATGAGTGATGCCGGCGATGGTCTGCCCGGTCTCATGACCCTTGCCGGCGATCAGCAGCAGATCGTCGGGTGAGCCCAGCGCCGCCATGGCCTGCTCGATGGCGACATGGCGGCCGTCGTGCACCTCGATCCAGTTGCGCCGGGCGGCAGGAATGCCGCGCACGATCTCGGCCCGGATCGCTGCCGGCATCTCGCTGCGCGGATTGTCGTCGGTGACGAAGGTAAGGTCGGCCAAACGCGTCGCGATCTCGCCCATGACGGGCCGCTTGGCCCGGTCCCGGTCTCCGCCGCAGCCGAACACGACGACGAGCCTCCCCTTGGCAAAGGGCCGCATCGTGGCGAGCACGGTGGCGAGCGCTTCGGGCTTGTGGGCATAGTCGACATACACCGCCGCGCCCGAGCGATGACGCGCGACCAGCTGAAGGCGGCCCGGCGCTCCGCTCAGCTGCGCCAGTGCGGCCACGGCGCGCTGCGCATCACCGCCGGTTGCGATCACCAACCCGAGGGCCGCGAGCGCATTCGACGCCTGGAAGCTGCCGACAAGGGGCAGCTCGATCTCGTGCTGCCGGCCCAATACCTCGACGGTCAGATGCTGGCCCGTAGCCACCGGCACGTCGCCGAGCAGGCGCAACTCGCGGCCCTGCGCGCCATAGCTCCAGCAGCGCACGCCGCGACGGCGGCAGATCTCGCCGATCGCTCCGGCACGATCGCTGTCGGCATTGACGATTGCTGTCCCTCCGCCCGGCAGCAGCTCGTCGAACAGCCGCGCCTTGGCCGCGAAGTAGGCGTCCATCGACGCATGGTAGTCGAGATGCTCGTGCGTCAGGTTGGTGAAAGCAGCCGCCGACAGACGGAGGCCATCGAGACGATGCTGATCGAGACCGTGGCTCGACGCCTCGATGGCCAAATGATCGACGCCTTCGCGCGCCAGGGTGGCGAGATCCTCGTGCAGCTGCACCGGATCGGGCGTCGTCAGTCCTGCCTCGCGGGCAAATCCCGGCGACACGATGCCGAGCGTGCCGACGCTCGCCGCGGCGAAGCCCAGCGCCGTCCAGATCTGGCGCACGAAATGTGCAGTCGAGGATTTGCCGTTGGTGCCGGTGACGGCCGCGATGGTGGCCGGCTGCAGCCCCGCGAAAGCAGCCGCCATCAAGGCGATCCGACGCCGCGGATTGGCGTCGCGCACGACGGCGATGGCGGGATCGATTGGCGGCAGCGCCGCATCGGTCGAGGCGAGAATCGCCGCCGCCCCACGGCGCACGGCATCGGCGATGAAGACAATTCCGTCCTGCCGCGAGCCGGCCAGGGCGGCAAACAGGAACCCTGGCTTCACCTTGCGCGAATCGAGCGTCAGACCAGCAAGATCGACAGTCTCAGGATGGTGCAACATGCTCGGCGCGCGGGCGTCGTCGACCGCGGAAGTGCCGCGCATGAGCTCACTCAGCAGCAACGCGACCCGCTCCCGCTGCGGGGGCGGCCGCCGTCTGGTTCGGGCCGGGCCGCACGGGCAGGGCTTTGCGCTGTTCCTGTGAGCCGCGATGGCGGAGACCGACCGGCGTGGGCGGCTGCGGCAGCGAAGCCGACGGTATCGGCATCGAGGCGATCTCGATCGGCGACAGTCCCTCCTTCTGGTCGCTCGGCAGGATGCCGTAGAGCGACACGATGTTCTCGACGATGACCTTGACGCTCGGCGCCGCCACCATGCCGGCGGTGGCATAGCCGCCGGTCTCGGCGATGCCCTTGGGCTCGTCGAGCGACACCAGCACGACAAACTTGGGATCGTTCATCGGGAACATGCCGACGAACGAGCTGATCAGGGCCTTCTGGCGATAGCCGCCGCGCGACGGCTTCTCCGCGGTGCCGGTCTTGCCGCCGACCTCGTAGCCCGGCACGTCGGCTTTCTTGCCCGTGCCGTCGACGACGTTGAGGCGCAGCAGCTGGCGCATCTGCGTCGAGGTCTTCGTCTGGATGATGCGGCGTCCCGGCTCGCTGCCGGCGTTGCGCTTCACCAGGCTCGGCGAGTAGAGCATGCCGCCGTTGACCACCGCCGCCGAACCGGTCGCCAGATGCAGCGGCGTCACCGAGATGCCGTGCCCGAAGGCGATCGTCATGGCGTTGATGGTCTTCCATTGCCGCGGATAGAGCGGCGCGGCGAGCTCGGTCAGCTGGCTGCGCAGCGGCTTCAGGAAGCCGATCTTGTCGAAGAAGGCCCGCTGCGTCTCGATTCCCATGTCGACCGCCATCTTTGCCGAGGCGATGTTGGACGAGAACTTGAAAAGCTCGGAGACGTTGAGCGGCCGCCGCTGCGGATGGTCGTCGTTGATGGTGAAGCGGTCGATCCGGATCGGCGAGGTCGCGTCGTAGACGGTGGCGAGGTTCACCCGGCCGGTGTCGAGCGCCATCGCGGTATTGAAGATCTTGAAGGTCGAGCCCTGCTCGTAGACGCCGAGCGTTGCCCGGTTGAACAGCGCCTCGTTGGTGATGGTCTTGGCGCTGTTGGGATCGTAGGTCGGCAAGGACGCCATGGCGAGGATCTCGCCGTTGGTGGCGTCCATGACGATCGCCGTGGCGCCTATCGCCGAAAACTTCTGCACCGCGCGCACCATCTCGCGCTCGATCATGCGCTGCAGGCGCAGGTCGAGGGCGAGCTGAATGGTCTCGCCGCTCTGCAACTGCTGGTCGAAGAAGCGCTCGACGCCGGCCAATCCAACGTTATCGACGCTGGTATAGCCCAGGATGTGCGCCGCCGCGGTGCCTTGCGGATAGATGCGCCGTTCCTCGGCCTGGAACTCCAGCCCCGGAATGCCGAGCCGATTGACCAGATTGTGCTCGCGCGGGCTCAGGCCTCGCTTGATCCACACGAACGTCTTCTCGGGATCGAGCTTCTCGAGCACATCCTGATACTTGAGGTCGGGCAACGCACCCACGATCTTGCGCGCCGCATCCTGCTGGTCGATCAGCAGCCGCGGATTGACGAAGGCCGACACCACCGGCACCGACGTCGCCAGCACGGCACCGTTGCGGTCGACGATGTCGGCGCGCTCCGACTGGATCGAGCCGCCGCGCGCGGCAACCCGCTGCGTCGGCTCGGCGCCGTCGCGCAGCAACGACACGTAGCCCATGCGCAGACCGACCGCCGCAAAGACGACGGCAAAGATCGCCGACGCCACGACGAGGCGCTGGCGGGCGGTCTCCTGCACGTCGCCCTTCAGGCGATCCTGCGGCGACCCGTAACGCGCGCCGGCCGCCGCGTTTGCCGCGGCGGCCGGTTCGGACGAGGCCTTCTTGCGCCAAAACTTCACCGACGGCCCCCTTCGTTTCTCGAGAGGATTTCATCGATGGAAGTCACGGTGCTTTGGCCTTCGCCAACCGGACCCGCTGTAGCCGGCTCTTGGATCGGGGCCGGTCGAGGGGGCGTCGTGGGTCCGGATGAACGCCCAGGAGGGGGTGCGGAGGCCGGCGAGGGGCTGCCGGCCTCCGCTGCGGAGCGACCACCACCGGGCAAAGGCGACGAGGGGACGTCGTTGCCCGTACGTGGGGGGGAAGATGGTGGATCGCGCCGCGGGGGGACAGATTCTGGTTTCGTCGCTTCGAGCCGCATGACCTGCTTGATCGAGGCCTGCTCGAGCTGGAGATACTTGCCGGCCAGGCGCTCGATGCGCTCGGCCTCGTTCAGGTGAGCCCATTCGACACGTAGGATGTGCGTCGCCTGCTGGCTCTCGATGATCTTGTAGTTGGTGCGGTCGATTCGCTCCTCGAGGTCCTGCACCTTGTACTTGACCGCGAACAGGCCCACCGCCGTGGCGACGGCGGCGACCGACCAGAACAGGAGGCCGCGATGGATCATGCGGCACCCGCCCCGACCGGACCGGTTCCGACCGGACTGGTCACGATCTTCTCGGCAACCCTAAGGCGTGCCGAGCGGGCGCGCGGATTGGCGGCGATCTCGGTCGCCGACGGCAGCATCGGCTTGCGCGTAAGGTCGCGCAGCTCGGGCGGCCGGCTCTCGACCGGCGGCAGATGGCGCGACGGGCCGGGCACGCGGCCGGCGCGGCTGCGCACGAAATCCTTGACCGCGCGGTCCTCCAGGGAATGGAACGACACCACGGCCAAGCGCCCGCCCGGCGCCAGCACGCGCTCGGCTGCGAGCAGGCCGCGCTCGAGCTCGCCCAGCTCGTTGTTCACGGCGATGCGCAGCGCCTGGAAGGTGCGCGTCGCCGGATCGCTCTCGTCCCTGCCCTGCGGTCCGACCGCGCGGCGCACGATCTCGGCCAGCTCGCCCGTCGTCTCGATGCGCTTGTGCCGGCGCGCCTCGACGATGGCACGCGCGACCCGTCGGTTGCGCCGTTCCTCGCCATAGCGCCAGATGATGTCGGCAAGCTCGGCTTCGTCCGCCTCGTTCACCAGATCGGCGGCCGACAGCCCGCTGCGCTCCATGCGCATATCGAGCGGACCGGAGGAACGGAAAGAAAAACCGCGATCAACTTCGTCGAGCTGCATCGACGACACCCCGAGGTCGAGCGTCACGCCGTCGACATCGTCGACGCCCTCGGCGGCGAGCAGGTCGCCCATGTCACCGAAGCGGCCCTCGATCAGGCGCAGCCGTTCGCCATAATGCTCGGCCAGCGCTCGGCCGGCGGCAATGGCATCGGGATCACGATCGAGCGCGATGACTTGGCAGGCAGCGCTGTCGAGCATCGCCGTGCTGTAGCCGCCGGCTCCGAACGTACCGTCGAGATAGCGGCCGCCGGCGCGCGGTTGCAGGGCCTCGATGACCTCGCGCACCATGACCGGAATGTGCCGGGACTCGCTCATGCGTCGCCTCGCGCCGGGTCGCTCGCCGCCAAGCTGCGCACGAACGCCGCCATGCGCGCGCGGTCGGCGTCGCGCCGGGCCTGCCAGTGCCCGGGATTCCACAGCTGGAACTTGTCGCCCTTGCCGACCAGCATCACGCCGTCGGCCGCCTCCAGCGCCTCGGCGAACTCGCCGGGCATGGTGAAGCGACCGTCGGGCTCCATGGCGACCGTGCGCGAGCTTGCCGAGAGGTAGCCCGCCGGGTCGAATTCCTCGTCGTCGAGCGCCACCTTGAGGGCGCCCTTGGGGCCGAGAGCCTCCAGGCGCAGCCGATCAAGCATCGCATCGAACCCCTTGCGCGAGTTGCCGTTCACGACCCCCGTCAGATTCGGCGAGTGATACAGCACGAAGGCGCTCCGATCGTCGGCCGGCAACTCGTCGCGAAAGGCGGCAGGCAGCAGCGCCCGGCCCTTCTTGTCGAGTTTGATCAGGATTTCCGACCGAAATGCCACGGCCGAGTCCCTCTGAATCCCGCCGCCGGGGCCCCACGCTCCTGCGTCGTCTGCTACACGGGATGTAGTGGGATATCACGGGAATTTCAGGGAAGCAACGCCATTCGACGATTTGCATGGAATTTGAAGACCTTAACCACCACATCTATTGTGCTCTCACCAGTTCCCAACGCAAGGGCTAGTGTTGTGGATTCGCCACACCTGAGGCGAAATTTTCACCACAGTGTGTCGATGGTTCACGAAAGGGCGTCGAAAGTTCGTCCCAAATGAGGAAATGGTTGTCACCCGGTCCGGAAATTGAAGGTCAGACGGCCTGTAAGCCGGGTTCTGTCCCCGCCCGGAGGCGGGAGATGGCCATTCCTCTGGGACGCCCGTTACCGGACGCCTCGCGCGACCGACCCGGGCGACGACGCGGAAACCCCGCTGCCGGTTGCCCGGCGTGCCGCCCCTATTTGGTCTTGCTCCCGGTGGGGTTTGCCGTGCCGCTCCCGTTGCCGGTCGCGCGGTGGGCTCTTGCCCCACCGTTTCACCCTTGCCGATCCGGCGAGCCGGACAGGCGGTCTGTTTTCTGTGGCACTTTCCCTGGGGTCGCCCCCGCCGGACGTTATCCGGCACCGTGTCTCCGTGGAGCCCGGACTTTCCTCACCAGCCGGTTGCCCGCCCAGTGCAGCCATCCAGCCGTCTGACGGGCCATTAGGTAAAGTCCGGTGCATGAATGGGCAAGCAGTAAGTCGAGGGCGCGGGCCCGAACTGGACGGAAAACCGCATGGAAAGTCGCGCCAGTGTCGATTCCAATGGCGGCGATGCGGCTCTATTTCCCGCCGGCAGACACGAAGTCGCTCGCGATGTTCGCTCGGACGCGCTCCTTGACCTCGGCCGGCATCGGTGTCTGACCCACAGCCCGGCCCTCTTTGCAGACGAACGGCCGACGTCGATCCGGTCGGTTGGTGGAAAAGTCAGGCCAGCCGAGGCACCTTGACCTGATCAAGCAGATCAGCCAGCAGCGCGCGGGTCTCATCGTCGGCGACGCCGTCGACCAAGTTTGGCCGGAAGCGCCGCTGGAAGGCGGCGACGATGTCTGCCGTCGCCACCTCGACGGCCGGCGGGTAGCCGAAGCGCTGCAAAGCGGCCTGCACGTCACCTTCGAGCTTCGCTTGAGCGCCGCGCGGCCACAGGCCAATGCCGGCCTGCGCCAGCGTCGCCCACGGGAAACGCCGGCCGGGATCGACCTTGCGCCGGGGCGCGATGTCGGAGTGACCGACGACGTTGTGCGGCACGATGGCGGGGTGGCGCGCGATGACGTCCCGGCACAGCTCGATCAAGGCAGCGATCTGGCGCGACGGGTAGTCGTGCAGATCGCCATGCAGGTTGACGATCTCGATGCCGATCGACGTTGCGTTCAGCGCGTCGCGACCGCGCCAGTACGAGCGACCGGCGTGCCAGGCGACACGGTCCTCCGGCACCAGGCGATAGAGCGTGCCGTCGAGGTCGAGGACATAGTGGGCGCTGACTCGCTGGGCCCTCGCATCGTCGCGCAGGATGGCGAGTGACTCGTCGAGCGGCAGCTCTGTGTAGTGCAGCACGAGAATGTCGATGTCAGCGTCCGCCGGCCGGGCAGCGTGGTTGGGCGACGGCAAGTCGATGACGTGCATGATGCCGGGCCAGAAAGCTCAGGCCGGCACCAGGCCGCGCTGGCGCCTCAAGCGATCATAGGCATCGTTGATCAGCGCGACCTTGCGGTTGGCGATCGCGATCGCTTCTTCGGGCAGGCCCTGCGCGATCAGCCGGTCGGGATGATGCGCACGCACCTGCCGCAGCCACGCCTCGCGAATCTGCTCGTCGGTCGCCAGCGGATCGATGCCCAGCACAATGCAGGGCTCGCATTCGACCACGCCAAGCGCCGCCGCCTTGGCGCGCTCGAAGCGGTTGCTGTCCAATCCGAACAGACGGGCCACCTTGGCGAGGTAGTCGGCCTCGGCCGCATCGACCGGGCCATCGGCCTTGGCGATTGTGAACAGCCCCTCCAGCACGTTCTCGAGGATCTCCGGCGCATCGGGGAACAACGCAGCGACCTGCCGGGCGTAGGTCTCGAAGCCGGCGACGTCGCGCTTGGCCAGATTGAAGAAGCGCTCGACGTTCTTCTCCTCGTCGGACGGCACATGGAAGAACTCGCGGAAGGCCTCCATCTCGGCCTCCGAGACCGTACCGTCGGCGCGCGCCATCTTCGCGCCGAGCGCGATCACGCCGATGGTGAAGCCCACTTGGCGCAGGCCGGGATGCACTCCGTCTCCGGACGGCGTGCTGAGGCCGAGCAGCGAGCCGATCGACTCGCCGTTGGCAAGACGTGTCGCGCCGTCGACAATTCTTTGCCAGATCGTCATGTCCGCTCCGCTACGACGTCCGCCTCACAGGATCAAGGCGCCGATCGCCACGCCGACCAGCAGCCCCAGGGCAAGCCGACGATAGAAGGCCTCGCTGGCCAGCGGGAACAGCCGGCCACCCAGCACGCCGCCCACGATGACGGCCGGCGCGAGACACGCCGCCAGGATGCCTGTGCCGAAGTCTACCAGATCGCGGGAAAGAAAGGTCGCCAGTGCAATCAAATCGACAAAAATGAAGTAGGTCGTGAGATTGGCACGAACCCGTGTCACGGTTTCGTCACCTGCGAGGTAATAGAAGGCGATCGGCGGGCCGGCCATGCCGGCCAGTCCATTGAGGAAGCCGCTACTGACGCCCGCGGCCAGGGTCGTGGCGTTGCTGGGCTTGCCGGAGAACCGCCAGCCGCTCCCCAGCAGGACGACTGCGCCGAGCACGATCGCCGAGATCGCCCAGCGCATTGGCGCCGGCTCGGACCAGGTCAGCACCAGGTTGCCGACCGGCACGCCCACCGCGGCGGCCAACAGCAGCAGCCCGATGCGGCGCCAGTCGACCAGATGAAGCACGCCCGGCACCAGAGGCAGGGCGACCACGACCTCCAGCAGCAGGCACAGGGCGACGCCGACCGCCGGCCCGTGCAGGGCGGAGAACACGGGAGTCATCAGCATTGCCGCGCCGAAGCCGGCAAAGCCCCGTACCATGCCGGCGATGCAGGCAGTGGCAGCACTGACGAGGAAGGAAACGGCCAACAGGTCGGGCATTGCGGGCCGGACGCTAGCATTGCCGCGACTGCGGCCGAGCATCATATAATGCAGGCCATGCCCCGAAAGAATCTCGCGGTTTCAACCGTCCCCCTGCTGATGCCCTATGTCCAGCGACGGCCTGCCGGCGTCGGCGGAAAGCCGTTCAAGCTGGTTTCCGACTACACGCCGGCCGGCGATCAGCCCGAGGCGATCCGCCAGCTGCGCGACGGCGTGAATAGCGGCGAGCGCGACCAGGTCCTGCTCGGCGTCACCGGCTCGGGCAAGACCTTCACCATGGCCAACGTGATTGCCTCGCAGAACCGGCCGAGCCTGGTGCTGGCCCCGAACAAGACGCTAGCGGCGCAGCTCTACGGCGAGATGAAGGGATTCTTCCCCGAGAACGCCGTCGAGTACTTCGTGTCGTACTACGACTATTACCAGCCCGAAGCCTACGTGCCGCGCACCGACACCTACATCGAGAAGGATTCGTCGATCAACGAGCAGATCGACCGCATGCGCCATTCGGCAACGCGCGCCCTGATGGAGCGCGACGACGTGGTGATCGTTGCCTCGGTGTCGTGCATCTACGGCATCGGGCCGCTCGAGAACTACCAGACGATGACTTTCCGCCTGAGCAAGGGCGAACGGGTCGACCGCTCCACCCTGCTGCGCCGCTTCGTCGAGCAGCAGTACAAGCGCAACGACAACGCCTTCCAGCGCGGCACCTTCCGGGTGCGCGGCGACACGGTCGACCTGTTTCCGGCACACTACGAGGACAAGGCCTGGCGCATCGAGCTGTTCGGCGACGAAGTTGAATCGATCGTCGAGTTCGATCCGCTGACCGGCGAGAGGACGGCGACGCTGTCGGACATCGTGGTCTACGCCAACAGCCACTACGTGACGCCGCGCCCGACCATGCAGAAGGCCATCGAGCAGATAAAGACCGACCTCAAGCAGCGGCTCGACGAGTTCAACCGCGCCGGCCGCCTGCTCGAGGCGCAGCGGCTCGAGCAGCGCACGCTGTTCGACATCGAGATGCTGGAGACGACCGGCGCCTGCGCCGGCATCGAGAACTACTCGCGCTATCTCACGGGCCGCAAGGCTGGCGAGCCGCCGCCCACCCTGTTCGAGTACTTCCCCGAGAACTCGATTCTGATCGTCGACGAGAGTCATGTCACGGTGCCGCAGATCGGCGGCATGTTCCGCGGCGACTTCAATCGCAAGAGCGTGCTCGCCGAGTTCGGCTTCCGCCTGCCCTCGGCAATCGACAACCGGCCGCTCAAGTTCGAGGAATGGGAAGCCTTGCGGCCGCAAACCATGTTCGTCAGCGCCACGCCCGGCCCGTGGGAGATGGAGCGCACCCAGGGCATCTTCATCGAGCAGGTGATCCGCCCGACCGGCCTGATCGACCCGACGGTGATCGTCCGTCCGGTCGAGAAGCAGGTCGACGACCTGATCGCCGAATGCCGCGACTGCGCCAAGAGGAGCCAGCGCGTCCTGGTGACCGTGCTGACCAAGCGCATGGCGGAGGATCTCGTCGAGTACATGCACGAAGCCGGCATCCGCTGCCGCTATCTGCATTCCGACATCGATACGCTGGAGCGCATCGAGATCATCCGCGACCTGAGGCTGGGCGCCTTCGACGTGCTGGTCGGCATCAACCTGCTGCGCGAGGGCCTCGACATTCCCGAATGCGCCCTGGTCGCCATCCTCGATGCCGACAAGGAAGGCTTCCTGCGCTCGCCGACCTCGCTGGTTCAGACGATCGGCCGCGCCGCCCGCAACATCGATGGGCGGGTCATCCTCTACGCCGATCACATGACCGATTCGATCAAGTACGCCATGGCCGAGACCGACCGCCGCCGTGCCAAGCAGGAGGCGTACAACAAGGAGCATGGCATCACGCCCGCGTCGGTACGCAAGAACATCGCCGAGATCCTGCAGTCGACCGCCGAGCGGGACCACTACACGATCGATACCGGCGTGTCGGGCGACGTGCATCTCGTCGGGCACAATCTGCGCACGCACATTGCCGAGCTGGAGAAGCGCATGCGCGATGCGGCGGCCAACCTCGAGTTCGAGGAGGCGGCGCGCATCCGCGACGAGATCAGGCGCCTCGAAGCCAACGAGCTCGAGCTGCCCGGCCAGGCGGCGTCGGCGACGGCCAATGTCAATCTCGGGCGCATGCAGAACAGCCGCGTGTTCCGCGGCGTGCGCACCGGCTCGGGCTCGCGCGGCCGACCGGCCCGTCGCAGCGGACGCTGATGCGATGGCGGCAAAGGCGGCAGCGGCGCGCTCGTCAAACCACGGCTGGCGCGCGTGCCCATGCTGTGGCTCTACACCGAGAACGACAGCCTCTTCGCGCCCGTCCTCGCCCCGCCGCATGGTCGTGCCCACGACCGCGCCGTCGGGCGCGCCGTGCTCAAGGCGCTGGGCCTGTTTGCCAAGGCCGACCACATCCTGGCCAGCAATGGCGACGGGCAGGCAATCTGGTCGCCACTGCTTGCGGAGTTCCTCGGTGGTCTGAAGTGATTCTCGCTGCTTGGGAGCGCGCGTCGCGCGTCTTCGCCTACTCAAAGGGAGATCGCGCCACTGGAGTGGCGCGCCCCCAGCCACGAGCTTTCACACCGCTGGCAGCTTGAGATCGAGGCTGGCCGACCAGACCGGCATCGGCAGGGTATCGCGGGCTGCCAGGTTGGCCGGCAGCGTGGCGCGGTCGGACACGCGGCGAAACGGCACGACGAGGCCGGCGCGCACGCCGAACACCGCGTCGCTGTCGAGGTGCTTGTCGTCCTCGGGGAAGAACTCGGTGATCAGCGGCTTGCGGCCCGGCGCGTGGATGATCATGTGCAGATGGGCCGGCCGCCACGCGTCGCGGCCGAGCGCGCGCAGCATGTCGCCGGCCGGGCCATCGTCGGGCACGGTGTAGGATACCGGGCGTACCGTCGAGAACGCGAAGCTGCCGTCGGTCGCAACGGTCAGGCGGGCGTGGTAGTTGGTCGGCGACTGCGTTGCATCCTGCTGGGCATAAAGGCCATTGCCGCTGTTCTGCCACAGCGCCAGCACGGTGCCGGCGGCAGGCGCTCCGGTCGCGTCGGCGATCTTGCCGCTCACGACCAGCGGCTCGCCAACCTGGCCGCGCCACAGATCGCCGCCATTTGCCAGCTCGGGCGCTCCTTCGATATGGAACGGGCCGAGCACCGAGGACGGCGTGCCCGTCGTCTCCGAGTTGATCATGTCGACCAGCGAGGAGATGCCGAGCAGGTCGGAGAACAGGATGTATTCGTTGCGCTTGTCGTCGGTGAACTGCGTGGCGCGAGTCAGCGCCTCGATCGCCGCGTTCCACTCGGCCTGGGTCACCCTGTTGTCGCGCACGAAGGTGTGGAGATGGCGGGCGAGATCGACCAGCAGCATACGCGTGCGCTCGGACGGCGCATTCCGGCTGTAGTCGGCAAAGGCCTGGGTGATCGACGCCGGCGTGAGATTACGCATCCCGTTCTCCCGACCGCCTAGCGGGCGGTTCTCTGCATGGCATCGTAGTCGGCTCGCAGGAGGGCGAACAACAGGTGATCCGCCCATTGACCGTTGATGCGCAGGTATTGCCGCGCCAACCCCTCCTCGTGGAAGCCGGCCTTGGCCAGCACCGCCTTAGAGGGCTCGTTATGCGGCAGGCAGGCAGCCTCGAGGCGGTGAAGCCGCAGATCGTCGAACACGAACGGCAGGGTCGACCGCAGGGCATCCGTCATCAGGCCCTGGCCGGCGAACGGCTGGCCCATCCAGTAGCCCACCGACACTGCCTGGGCGACGCCGCGCCGGACGTTGCTGAGATTGATGCCGCCGGCCAGCCGCCTCCCCTCGTTGGTGAACACGAAAAGGCTGAAGGCCTCGCCGGACCGCCATTCGCGCGCCTGCTGGCGCAGCCGCCGGCGGAAATGGTCCCGGCCCAGGGAATCCTCCGGCCATGTGGGCTCCCAGGGCGTCAGGAAGGCGCGGCTGCGGGCTCTGAGCTCGGCCCATTCGGCCCAATCGTCCATGGTCGGCGCCCGCAGGAACACCCGCCGACCGGTGATCCGGGTCATTCCCGACAGGGACAACGGAACGTCAGCGAAGCGAAACATCTAGCTATAGTAGCCCAGGTTGAGAATTCTTACATGCTTTCCGAGGGTTGACGTAGGAAATTGAGACGGTCCGCCGCGCCGGTTACCGCCCCGCCAGCCTTGAATTGCCGACTTGTTAATATGAAATTGCCAGCCGAAGAAAGCGGTGTGCCAGGATTGGACATGGAAACAGATACGAACAGTGGTGTCGGACACAAAGGGCGCTTCTACCTCACCAAGAACATCTGGGTGCCCCAGGAGCCGATCGAGAAGCTGAACCTCAAGATGTCGGACATGATCTTGCGCAACATGCCCAAGTTGCCGCTCGGTGGCGATGAAGCGCTGAAGGCCTTCCCCGTGCTGGGCGAGCTGAGGAAAAGTCACGACAAGATCAAGGCCGACCTCCAGTACCTACTGAGCCATCACGAAGAGATCCCAGCCCTGCACGAGGTGCATCCGCGCGACCTCTACGTGCCCGGCCGTGCCTGGCGAACCTTTCTGCTCAAGATTTGGGGGCACGAGATCAAGGAGAACACCGCCGCGGTGCCGGACACGTATGCAGCAATCTCGCGCATTCCGGAGGTACACACGGCGTTGTTCAGCATCCTGCACGGCTTCGCCGAGATCGAGCCGCACCGCGGGTCGGCTGCCGGCGTGATCCGCTTTCACTACCCGCTGATCGTCCCGACCGAGCCCGAGAAGTGCTGGATCGAGATCGGCGGTCATCATTTCTTCTGGCGGGAAGGCGAGCCCCTGGTGTTCGACGATACACGCGAGCACTGGGTCAAGAACCAGACCGACCAGACGCGGGTCGTGCTGATCATCGACTTCGATGCCCGCATGCCCTTCCCGGTCAATCTCTACACCTCGGCACGCTACAACCTCATCCGCCGCAGCGCCGAGGTGAAGGCGGTCATCGAACGCGCCGCCATCGGTGTGCCGCCGCGCAACCAGAACGCCCCGGCAGCGGAACTCCCCAAGGCCGCCTGAGGCGGCGTCGAGAGAACCAAGGCGCCTCTCTAACGGCGCTCGCTTCGAAGGCGCCGTTGGAGAAGGACCTTTCTTCTCAACGCGTCACGCCTCGGATATTGCTGTCGCTGACAACCTTCGGCGGAGTGTTGCGCGCCAACCTGGAATTGGCTGTCCCTGCCGATCCCTTTCAGCGTGACGCCGCGGAGTAGACATGACCTTCTCGATCGCCGGACGCTGCGCCCGAACCGGCATGCTGGGCGCCATCGTCACCACCTCGTCGATGGCGGTCGGCAGCCGCTGCGCCTGGGCCGAGCCAGGGGTTGGCGCCGTTCTGACGCAACACCGGACCGATCCGCGGCTCGGCCCCATGATCCTGGGCGAGATCAAGCGCGGCACGGCACCCCAGGCGATCATCGACGGGCTGGAGAAGCGTGACCCGAACCTGAGATGGCGACAGCTCGCCATCCTCGCGGCCGACGGAACGGGTGCCTTCTTCAACGGCACCAAGATCGTCTCGGTCGCCAAGGGCCGGGTCGGGCGCAATTGCGTTGCAGCCGGCAACATCCTGCGCGATGTCGCGGTGGTCGACGCCATGGTCGAGGCTTTCGAGGCGAACGAGGATCAGGACTTGGCGGAACGGCTGGTGCGCGCCATCGAGGCCGGCGCCGCGGCGGGCGGCGAGCTGAGGCAATTGAAGTCCGCCGGACTTCTCGTCGTGCACCGCGAGAGCTTCCCCTACGTCGACCTTCGCGTCGACCTCAATTCCCAACCGCTGGTCGAGCTGCGTTTCCTGTGGGAACTCTACCAGCCCCAGGCAGCCGCTTACGTCGTGCGTGCCGTCGATCCGGATCAGGCTCCCGGCCCGGCGTAAGGGCTGCCCGCCTCCCCAGGGTCGGGCCGGGGCAGGCGTGCGGGCTACGCGGCCAGCCGCGCTGCAATCCGGTCGAGCGATTCGAGACCGTCGATCGGGCCCAGGGCAGCGAGCGTCAGCTTGCCCTGGAGCAGCCGCTGGGCAACGCGGCGGACCGCCTCTTCATCGACCGCTTCGATGCGCGCCACGATCTCGGCGTACGGAATGGGTCGGCCATGGATGATGAGATGGCGTGCCGCCTGCTCGCACCGGGCGCCGCTCGATTCCAGGGCCATCAGGGTGCCGGCCTTGATCTGGTTGCGCGCGCGCACCAGCTCGGCGGTCGTGAGCGTGCCGGCGACGCCGGCGAATTCCTCGCAGACCGCCGGCACGAGCTCGGCCAGGTCGTCTTCGCCGGTGCCGGCATAGATGCCGAACAGGCCGCCATCGGCGTAGGCCGTGTTGAAGCAGTGGATGCCGTAGACCAGACCGCGCTCCTCGCGGATGCGCTGGAACAGACGGGACGACATGCCGCCGCCGAACAGCGTCGAGTAGATCGCCAGGGCGAAATAGTCGGGATCGCGATAGCCGATTCCCTGACACCCCAGCACCAGATGCGCCTGCTCCAGGACGCGCGCCTCGCGGCCGTCGCCGCCGACATAGCTCAGCGGCACCGGCTGCCCGGCATTGGCCGGCGTGCGCGGCACGGAGCCGAAATGCTTCTCTGCCAGGTCGACGATCTGGGCGTGCTCGACCCGTCCAGCCGCCGCCAGGACCATGTTGGAGGCGGTGTAGTGACGGGCAAGATAGGCGAACAGATCATCGCGCCCGATCGCCTCGACCGACTCGGCGGTACCGAGCACCGGCCGCCCCAGAGGCTGGCCGGGCAGCGCCGTTTCCTGGAATTGGTCGTAGATCACATCGTCAGGCGTGTCGAGCGCCTGGCCGATCTCCTGCAGGATCACGCCGCGCTCGCGCTGCAGCTCGTCGGGATCGAACACCGAGTTGCGCAGGATGTCGGAGATCATCTCGACCCCGAGTGCGACATCTTCTTTCAGAACCGAGGCGTGATAGGCCGTGATCTCGCGGCCGGTATAGGCGTTGAGGCTGCCGCCGACATTCTCGATCTCCTCGGCGATGGCGCGGGCCGAGCGCGTGCGCGTACCCTTGAACGCCATGTGCTCCAGCATGTGGGCCATGCCATTCAGCTCGGCCGACTCATGGCGCGTGCCGCAGGCGACCCAGATGCCGAGCGAAGCCGATTCGACCTCGGGCATCGCATCGACCGCAACGCGCAGCCCGTTGCCCAGCGTGGTGACCTTGACGTCGCTCATGACAGCACCTTGGCGCGAGCCGGGCTGGCAGGCACGAGGCCTCGCCGAACGTCGATCAGCGCCTTCAGCGCCGCCGCGTCGTTCGGCAGGTTGTCCGTGCGCTCCGGCCGATCCAGGAGGTCGCCGAGGCGAGGCGGCAGCGCCGGCCGTTCGCCGGTCGCCTTCTCGACCGCGTCGGGGAACTTCGCCGGATGGGCGGTCGCCAGCACGACCATGGGCACCGCGCGATCGCGGCGGTGCTGCTGGGCGACGGCGTATCCTACGGCGGTATGCGGATCGATCGTCTCGCCATAACGGCGGCGGCAGTCGGCGATTGCCGCCAGGGTGCCGGCATCGTCGAGCCGGCCGGCATCGAAGAGCTGGCGGACGCCAGCCAGCGCATTGGCGCCGACCGTGAGCCTGCCGGTGCTGCGGAACGCCACCATGGCGTCGGCCAACGCCACGCCGTTGCGATCGTAGAGATCGAACAGCAGGCGCTCGAAGTTGCTCGATATCTGGATGTCCATGCTGGGGCTCAGCGTCGGAACGACGGTCGACGTCTCCATGACGCCGCTCTCGAAGAAGCGCGCCAGGATGTCGTTGCTGTTGGCGCCAACGACGAAATGCGATACTGGCAGGCCCATCTGGCGTGCCGCATAGCCGGCATAGACGTTGCCGAAATTGCCGCTGGGCACCGTGAAGGCAACCGGTCGCTGCGGCGCGCCGAGCTTCAGAGCCGCCCAGAAGTAATAGACGATCTGCGCCATCACGCGCGCGAAGTTGATCGAGTTGACGGCGGTGAGCGCATGGCGATCGCGGAAGGCGAGATCGTTGAAGCAGGCCTTGGCGAGATCCTGGCAATCGTCGAACGTTCCCTCGACGGCGATGTTGTGCACGTTGGAAGCGAGCACCGTCGTCATCTGGCGACGCTGCACCTCGCTCACCCGGCCGCGCGGATGCAGCATGAAGATGTCGATGGTCTTGCGATCGCGGACCGCCTCGATGGCGGCCGAGCCGGTGTCGCCCGACGTGGCGCCGACGATGGTGGCGTGCCGGCCGCGCACCGTCAGGGTCTCGTCGAGCATGCGGCCGAGCAGCTGCAGCGCCACGTCCTTGAAGGCGAGCGTCGGACCATGGAACAGCTCGAGCAGGTGCAGGCCCGCATCGGACGACGTTGCCTCGCCGAGCGCCTTCAGCGGGGCGACTTCGGCGGTCTCGAAGGAGGCATAGGCCTCGCCGATCAGGCGGCGGAAGGTCGGCTCGTCGAAGCTCTCGCCGACGAACGGCCGCATGATCTCGAAGGCCAGGTCGCCATAGGACAGGCCGGCCAGCCGGGCGATCTGCGCGGTCGAGAAACGCGGCCACTCGGTCGGCAGGTAGAGACCGCCGTCGCGGGCGAGGCCCGCGAGCATGATATCCTCGAAGCCGAGCGGCTCAGGCTTGCCCTGCGAGCCGTGGCGCGTGCTGATGTAGCGCACTGTGAACTCCTGGTAGGCGGCTCGGGCTACGCGACCTGGCGACAGGCTTCGTGATCCTTGCGGACGCGCCTGGTCGAGGCAGGAAATTTCTGCAGGGCCCGCTCCGGCCGGGTCGGCCGCTTGACGAGATCGCCGCCGCAGTTGGGGCAATGGCCGCCCAGGCGGGTTTGCGCGCAGGCCGCGCAGAAGGTGCATTCGAAGGTGCAGATCAGCGCGTCCGGCGCACCGTTCGGCAGGTCCTTGTCGCAGCATTCGCAGTTCGGTCGGAGTTCGAGCATGGGCTCCCTCTTACGCCGCCAGGTAGCGGCTTTCCAGATGCGCCTTGAAGGCGGCGGTTCCGAGGGGGGCGCCGGTCGCCTCGGTCAGGATCTGATCGGTGCTGGCAAGCGAACCCTTGCCATGCACGTTGGTGCGCAGCCAGCCGAGCAGCGGCGCGAAGTCGCCCTGGCCGATGCAGTGCAGCAGGTCGCGGTCGGCGCGCCGGGCGGCGGCGAAGAGTTGAGCAGCCGCCAGGGCGCCCAGCGTATAGGTCGGGAAATAGCCCCACCCGCCATCCGGCCAATGGATGTCCTGCAGGCAGCCCAGGGCGTCGTCCGGCGGCACGATGCCCAGCAGCTCGCGCATCCCCTCGTTCCAGGCCCCCGGCAGGTCGGCCAGGGGCAGGTCGCCGGCGAGCAGCGCCCGTTCGAGGCGGTAGCGCAGCATGATGTGCAGCGGGTAGGTCACCTCGTCGGCATCGACCCGGATGAAGCCCGGCGCCACCCGCGTGTAGAGGCGATGGACGTTGTCGACCGTCCAGGCCGGCCCGTCCTTGCCGAAGGCGGCGCGCATGCGCGGCGCCGCAAAGGCGATGAAGGCATCGCTGCGGCAAGCCTGCATCTCCATCAACAGCGACTGGCTCTCGTGCAGCGCCATGCCGCGGGCATTGCCGACTGGCTGACGCCGCCAGTCGCGCGGCAGGCCGGCCTCGTAGAGGCCGTGCCCGGTCTCGTGCAGCACGCCCATCAGGGCACGTGCGAAATCCGCCTCGTCGTAACGCGTGGTGATACGGACATCGTCGGCCGTGCCGCCGGTGAAAGGATGCGCCGAGGCGTCGAGCCGCCCATGCGAAAAGTCGAAGCCGATGAGGCGGATCAGCTCCTCGCCGAGCTTGCGCTGCTGCTCGACCGGAAACGGTCCATCCAGCGTCAAGGGTGCCGGCTGTCGCTTCTGATGCTCGATCACGCGGCCCAGCAGCCCGGGCAGGAAGGATTTCAGCTCGGCGAACAGAACGTCGATGCGCGCGGCCCGCCCGCCGGGCTCGAACTCGTCGAGCAGGGCGTCATAGAGTGTCGTGCCCAGCGCGGCGGCCTTGGCCTCGCCGGCCCGCCGGACCAGCGTCAGCACCTCGCCCATGGTCGGCAGCAGTGCCTTGAAGTCAGCATTCTTCTTGGCGTCGCGCCAGGCCATCTCGCACGCCGATGTGGCGCGCGTGCGTGCCTCGACCAGGTCGGCCGGCAACGCGCTCTCATGCACCCACAGCCGCCGCATCTCGCGCAGGTTGGCCGCTCGCCAGGGATCGAGGCCGGCAGCGCCCTCCTCCGCCCGGGCCAGCAGGTCCGGCATCTCGGGAGCGGAAATCATGCCGTGGGCGATGACGCCCAGGGTCGCCAGCTGATCGGCTCGATCTTCGCTCGCACCGTCCGGCATCATGGTCGAGCGATCCCAGTTCAAGATGGCGCTGGCGCGCTGCACGGCGCTCAGCCGGGCGAAGCGGCGCTCGAGCTCGGCATAGGGATCGTTGGCGATCATGTCTCGACCTTGCTGCGGCCAAACAACGTGAGACGCCCGTTCTCCCAGTGATAGGCGAGATAGACGCCGGCCATGGCCAGCGCGATCCCGAACCAGGTTATGGCGTACTGCAGATGGTCGTTGGGGATATCGAGCCTAGTCTGGCCGCCGACCGGCAGACCACCCGGGTTGGCTGCGGCGTCGGCCTCCATGAAGAACGCATCGAGCTTGGGATCGGGTTTGCCGCCAGCCATGCTGCGCATCAGCGGTACATCGACGTGGAACCATACGTTGCGGTCGGGCACGTTCTCGGGCGCAAACTGGCGGCGCTCCTGGTTGCGCCGTACGATGCCGGTGAGCTCGACCTCGCCTTGCACCTGGCCGACGGCGCGGCGCGCCGGCTCCTTGGCTTCCTGCGGGATCCAACCGCGATCGAACAGCACGATGCGGCCCTCGTCGGTGCACAGCGGCGTCACCACTTGAAGGCCAACCTTGTTCTTGAGGCTGCGGGCTGCAAGGTAGAATTCCTTGTCGTGCACGAACGTGCCGGCAAGCTTCACGCGCCCGTATTCGTGCCTCAGCGGATCGCCCTTCAGCAGCTCGTCGAGGCTGATCGGCGCGGCGGCCTGGTTGACGGCGATGCGATCCAGGATGTCGCGCTTCCACGCGCGCCGCTCCATCTGCCAGATGCCGAGCCCCATCGCGACGGCGAAGATCACCAGCGAGACCAGCGAGGGCCAGAAGGCCGGCCGCAGCTGGAACACCGGACTGCTTCTACTCATCGAGAGCCGTCGAGCGATGGGTGTATTGCTGGGCGATCAGCAGAGCCTTCAGGAGGCGCAGTAGCCACACCGCCAACCCTACGGTGATCGGCACCCAGAGCAGGACGTGCAGCCACCACGGCGGCTCGAAGCGGAACTCGACCCAGAACACCAGCATCATCATGATGGCGCCGAGCCCCAGGATCACGAACACTGCCGGTCCGTCGCCGGCATCGTTGCCGCGCAGATCGAGATCGCAGACGGAGCAGCGCTCGACGATGCCGAGCACACCCTGGAACAGACGCCCGCGACCACAGCGCGGACAGACCGCGCGCAGCGCGACGTCGAGAGGCGATTGGCGCGGCCATTGCGACATCATCGGCTCCCAAACCCATATTCCTCCCCACGCCATGCGTGGGGAGCTGTCGCGTCTTACGCGACGGAGGGGTCATGACTCCTGAATCATGACCCCTCCGTCGGCGAAGACGCCGACACCTCCCCAGCGAAGCCGGGGAGGAAATTCGTGACGCCCTCAGTGCAGCGCGATCGGCGCGTTGCCGGAGCCCCACCAGTAGATGCAGAAGAACAGGAACAGCCAGACCACGTCGACGAAGTGCCAGTACCAGGCGGCCGCCTCGAAGCCGAAATGCTGCTTGGGCTTGAAGTGACCGGCCATGGCGCGAAACAGGCAGACGATCAGGAAGGTCGTGCCGACCAGCACGTGGAAACCATGAAAGCCGGTCGCCATGAAGAAGGTCGATGAATAGATGTTCTCGCGGAAGCTGAACGGCGCGTTGATGTACTCGTACGCCTGGATGCCGGTGAAGCAGATGCCCAGGATCACGGTGAGAGTGAGCCCACGCACGGCATCGCGCTTGTTGCCCTCCAGGATGGCGTGGTGCGCCCACGTGACCGTCGTGCCCGAGAGCAGCAGGATCAGCGTGTTCATGAAGGGCAGATCGAACGGCGCGATGATGCTGATGCCCTTGGGCGGCCAGATACCGCCGGTCGCCTCGGTTCGCACCGGCTGCTCCGGCGCGCCCGGATAGAGCGCCGCGTCGAAGAAGGCCCAGAAGAACGCGGCGAAGAACAGGACCTCCGAGGCGATGAACAGGATCATGCCGTAGCGCAGCCCGAGCTGGACCACCGCGGTGTGGTACTTGCGCGACTCGGCGATGACATCGCTCCACCACCAGAACATCACCGCCAGGATGAGGCCGAGGCCGGGCGCGATGACCCACCACTGGACCGACTTGACGATCCCCTCGACGCCTTTGCCCATCATGTCGGGATGCATGCCGAGGCCGGCGCCAAGCGCCAGCAGCAAAGCCCCCACCGCTCCCAGCGCCGGCCATGGGCTGGGATCGACAAGGTGATAGGGATGCTTCGGTGTGCCGTCGGCCATATTCATCCACCCTTTCCGGTCGCACTGGCGGGCACGCCGCCCAGCAAGGTCTTCGCCCGCTCCGTCTTCGCCTCGAAGAAGGTGTAGGAAAGCGTGATGGTGCGGACGTTGTCGTAGCGCCGATCCTTAGCCATCTCGGGATCGACGAAAAAGATCACCGGCAAGTCGACCGACTGGCCGGGCAGGAGCAGCTGCTCGGTGAAGCAGAAGCATTGCACCTTGTTGAACCACGGACCGGCCGGCTCAGGCGTCACGTTGTAGGCCGAGGTGCCGACGATCGGACGCTGCGAGAGGTTGGTCACTCGATAGTGCGTCAGGTGCTCTTCGCCAAGCTTCACCCTGACCTCGCGCTCCAGCGGCTGGAAGCGCCAGGGCAGGTTGGGATCGACGTTTGAGTCGAAGCGGACGGCCACGGTGCGCTCGAGGATCGGCCGGTCGCCGGCCTGGGCGACCTGTGGCGTGCCACCGAAGCCTGTCGTTCGGCAGAACAGGTCGTAGAGCGGCGAGGACGCGTAGGCGAGCGCCAGCATGCCGCCAACCACGCCGGCCAGCCACCACGCCAGACGGGCGTTCCTGTCACCCGTCTTCCTGTCGTGCGGCGCGCTCACCCCTGCCCTCCCATGCGCACGATGGTGAGGAAGAAGAACATAAGCGCCATCACCACGAGGAAGCCCGCCACGAACAGGTTCTTGCCGCGTTGGCGGCGATGCACGTCGGTGTCGCTGGGACGACGGGGATCGGCCATGGCGTCGCTCATCCGATCAGAATCCGGTCGACCGGAAGAGCGGCGAAGAGGCCCGCGAGATAGAGCAGCGAGAACCGGAACATGCGCCGCGCCGACGAATGACCGCGCTCGTCGTCAGGGGAGCGCCACACCTGCGCGGCGTGACCGATGAAGGCCAGGCTGAGCCCCAGCGCGACCACGCCATAGAGCCAGCCCACCGTGCCGAGCAGTGTCGGCACCAGCGCCACCGGCACCAGCAGCACGGTGTAGATCAGCATCTGGCGCTTGGTCTCGCGCGCGCCGGCCACGACCGGCAGCATCGGCACGCCGGCACGGCGGTAGTCGTCGCAGCGATAGAGCGCGAGCGCCCAGAAATGCGGCGGCGTCCACAGGAAGATCAGCAGGAACAGCGCGATGCTGACGGGGGAGACGTCGCCGGTCGCCGCCGCCCAGCCAATCATCGGCGGAAAGGCGCCGGCAGCGCCGCCGATCACGATATTCTGCGCCGTGCGCCGTTTCAGCCAGATCGTATAAACGAAGACATAGAACAGGATGGCTGCCGCGAGCAGCGCCGCGGCCATGAAGTTGGCCGACACCGCCATCAGCAGCACGGAGAACAGCGACAGCAGGACGCCGAGCCCCAGCGCATCGTCCGGCGCCACCCGGCCGGTCGGCAGCGGCCGAAGGCGGGTGCGTGCCATCAGGACGTCAAGGTCGCGCTCGTACCACATGTTGATGGCGCCAGCGGCGCCCGAGCCGAGCGCGATCGCCAGCACCGCGAGCGCCGCAGTGAAAGGATGCAGATGGCCAGGTGCGATCACGACGCCGATCAGGCCGGTGAAAACCACCAGCGACATGACCCGGGGCTTCAGCAGGTCGACATAGTCCCGCACGCGCGCCGGCGACGCTGCGTCAAAGGACCGGGTCAGGATCTGGGCGGTATCGCTCATTGCACGTCAAGGCGGAGGCGCCGCTCGGGCGCCTCCGCTCCTCGAGATCAGGGGTGCGCCGCGGGCGAGATGTGCGGCAGCTCTTCGAAGGTATGGAAAGGCGGCGGAGACGGCACCGTCCATTCCAGCGTCGTCGCGCCCTCGCCCCAGTAATTGGCGCCGACCCGACGGCCGGCCAGCAGGGTGCCGAACACCACGAAGATCAGCCAGAAGATGGTCGAGCCGAACGAGATGAAGGCGCCGAGCGACGACAGGTAGTTCCAGTGCCACATGGCGTCGGGGTAGTCGACGTAATGGCGCGGCATGCCGGCCAAGCCGCTGAAATGCATCGGGAAGAACGTCAGGTTCACGCCGAAGAAGGTGGTCCAGAAATGGATCTGGGCGGCCCACTCGGGATACTGCCGGCCGCTCATCTTGCCGATCCAGTAGTAGAACCCGGCGAACATGCCGAACACCGCGCCGAGCGACAGCACGTAATGGAAATGCGCGATCACGTAGTAGGTGTTGTGCAGGGCGTAGTCGACGCCGGCATTGGCCAGCACAACCCCGGTGACGCCGCCCACCGTGAACAGGAAGATGAAGCCGATCGCCCACAGCATCGGCACCTCGAGCCGGATCGAGCCGCCCCACATGGTGGCGACCCAGCTGAAGATCTTCACGCCGGTCGGCACCGCGATCACCATGGTCGCCGCGACGAAATAGGCGCGGGTGTCGATATCCATGCCGACGGTGAACATGTGGTGCGCCCACACGACGAATCCGACGATGCCGATCGCCACCATCGCGTAGGCCATGCCGAGGTAGCCGAAGATCGGCTTCTTCGAGAAGGTCGAGATGATGTGGCTGATGATGCCGAAGGCCGGCAGGATCATGATGTACACCTCGGGGTGGCCGAAGAACCAGAAGAGGTGCAGGAACAGGGTGGGATCGCCGCCGCCGGCCGCGTCGAAGAAGTGCGTGCCGAAGTTGCGGTCGGTCAGCAGCATGGTGATGGCACCGGCCAGCACCGGCAGTGCGAGCAGCAGCAGGAACGCCGTCACCAGGATCGACCAGGCGAACAGCGGCATGCGGTGCAAGGTCATGCCCGGCGCCCGCATGTTGAAAATGGTGGTGATGAAGTTGATGGCGCCCAGGATCGACGACGCGCCGGCGATGTGCAGGGAGAAGATGGCGAGGTCCATGCCCGCCCCCTGCTGGATCGTGAGCGGCGGATAGATCGTCCAACCGGTGCCGACGCCGCCGCCGATCACCGCCGAGGCGAGCAGCAGGATGAAGGCCGGCGGCAGCAGCCAGAAGCTGATGTTGTTCATGCGCGGGAACGCCATGTCGGGCGCGCCGATCATCAGCGGCACGAACCAGTTGCCGAACCCGCCGATCAGCGCCGGCATGACGACGAAGAACACCATAATGAGGCCGTGTGCGGTGACCACGGTGTTCCACAGGTGGCCGTTCGGTGTGCCGTCCGGCGCATTGAAGTATTGCACTCCGGGCTGCAGCAGCTCGAGCCGCATGACCACGGAGAAGGTGGCGCCGATCAGGGCAGCGCCGATCGCGAACACCAAGTACATCGTGCCGATGTCCTTGTGGTTCGTGCTGTAAAGCCAGCGGGTGATGCCGGTTGGCGTATGATGCTCATCGTGCCCGTGAGCGTGGTGGTCGTGAGCGGCGCCGTGCGCGGTGGCCATTTGATCTCTCCTGCGGCGAAGCGCTTAGCGGTTGGCGGGAGCGGTGGCGGCAGCGACGTCGGTCGCGGGCAGCAGGCCCGCCGACTTCTTCTTCTGCTCAACCCACTTGTCGAATTCGGGCTTGGAAACGGCTCGGACGGCGATCGGCATGAAGCTGTGGTTGTTGCCGCAGATCTGCGAGCACTGGCCGAAATAAAAGCCTTCCTTGAAGATGTTGATCCAGCCCTCGTTGAGGCGGCCTGGAATGACGGTCTTCTTGATGCCGAAGCCCGGGACGGTCCAGCCGTGCATCGAATCGGCCGCGGTGCCGATAATGCGGATGTTGGTGCCGATGGGGACGACCATCTCCTCATCGACCGCCAGCAAGCGCGGCACGTCGGGCTTCTGCTTGACGCGGTCGGCCTCGCTCAGGATGCGGCTGTCGATCGAGAAGTTGCCCTGGTCGGGATATTCGTAGCTCCAGTACCACTGGTGACCGACAACCTTGATGGTCATCGCCGCCTCGGCGAGCTTGTCTCCGTAGTACAGCAGGCGGAAGGACGGGATGGCGATGACCACCAGGATCAGGATCGGAATGACGGTCCAGGCGATCTCCAGCACGGTGTTGTGCGTGGTCGTGGTCGCCGTCGGATTGCGCGTCGCATGGAAGCGGTAAACCGCGTAGATCAAGAGCGCCAGGACGAACAGGCAGATCAGCGTGATGATGACCAACAGCAAGTCGTTCAGCGACGCCAGGCGCTCCATCAGCGGCGTGTAGGACGGCGGGAAGTTGACCTGCCAATCATGCGGCACGCCGACGATCGGCTGCGCCTGGACGCCACCGGCAATGCCCAACCCGGCGATTGCCGCCAGCAGTCCCAAGATGCCCCGTGTGCACTTGCCGATCATTCAATCATCCCCTCGGCGGAGCCGTCCCGTTTCAAAGGGTTCCGACCCGCAAAATCCCCGCCATTTAAAGCGGTTAGTACCAGATATAGACCTGACACGTAACGGGTTTTCGCCCCCGCTCGGTATGTGGCGGCCAGTCGCAGTGAGGGCGACCTGTGCTCACCAAGCGTAACGCCGTGCTCGGACAACCGGAAGTCCCGAACACCAGCTCTTGTTGCCTGTCGAACCGGGACCACCGCTTCAGGCGTGCTTGTAATTCCGGGGTCGGCCGGTATGGTCGCCCGCCGGCCGCATCCGGCCAATTCAGCAAGGGACCCACAGATGCGTCTTACCCTGACGCCGTTGATCGTCGCCATCTCATTCATGTTCGCAGGAGCGACCGCCGCCATGGACAAGGAAAACACCCTCTACATCGACCTCAAGGACGGCCGCGTCGTGATCGAGATGCGCCCCGACCTGGCCCCCAATCACGTGGCGCAGATCAAGAAGCTGGCGCGCGAGGGCAAGTACGACGGCGTCGTGTTCCATCGCGTGATCGACGGCTTCATGGCGCAGACCGGCGACCCGACCGGCACCGGCTCGGGCGGCATGGGCGAGACGCTGAAGGCCGAGTTCTCCAAGGAGCCGCATGCCCGCGGCGCGGTCTCGATGGCGCGGACCAACGATCCCAACAGCGCGCGCAGCCAGTTCTTCATCGTCTTCAAGGATTCGAACTTCCTCGACGGCCAGTACACAGTATGGGGCAAGGTCACGTCGGGCATGGAGTTCGTCGACAAGATCAAGCGCGGTCAGGGCCAGTCGGGCTCGGTGCCGGCGCCGCAGGACAAGATGATCAAGGTCCAGGTCGCGGCAGACGCGAAGAGTTAATCATTCTCCTCCCCAGCGAAGCTGGGGAGGTGTCCGCGTAATCGCGGACGGAGGGGTCAAGGGCCACAGTCCCGCTGCTCATGACCCCTCCGTCGCCGTAAGACGGTGACACCTCCCCAGCGAAGACGCTGGAAAGGAGAATTGAGTCACCCTTCCTTCGTCACCGTATGGAAGGTCTTCGAAATGATCTGCCAGCGGCCGTCGACCTTCAGCAGGGTCAGGTAGTCGGTGAAATAGCGCGGCGGCAGCTGGCATTCGACCTTGGCGATTGCCGTGCTGGGGCCGGAAAAGTCGATCGACACGATGCGGTCGGCACGGGCGCTGCCCTTGGCCTTCCCCGACGGACGGCTCTCGACCATCTTGAACCATTCGCCGCGCGGCCAGTCGCTGGCCTTGCCGTCGCCGCCGGCGGCATAGAGATGCGACGCCGCATGAAAAGCCTCGCCAAGCTTCTTGGTGTCACCTTCGTAAAGGCCGTCGAAATAGACCTGCAGGACCTTCTCGACCGCCGCGACATCGGAACTCATCGCCACTCCTCCTCGCTCAAATCGCCCCGTTCGGGCTGACCAGAATCTTGCCGTTGCGCCCGCCCTTGTCGGCATGCGCCAGCGCATCCTTGATCTTGTCGATCGGATAGACCGTGTCGACCGGGGCCGACAGCGTGCCGGCCATGACCTGCCGGCCGAGATCGGCATAGATCGTGCGGATCTGCTCGGCACTGCGCCGTGCCAGGAAGCGGCCCAACATGAAGCCGGTGACCTTGACGCCGCGATAGATGAAGTTGTTGCGGGTGATCCTGGGATCCTCGCCGCTCATCGAGCCGTAGTGGACTGCCGTGCCGTCCGTGGCGACGCAGTCTACCAACCGCCCGGTGGCGGCGCCGCCGATTGCCTCGACGCCCAGCATGATGCGGGCATCGCCGGTCGCCTGGGCGACCCGTTGGGCGAGATCGTCGCCGTCGACCACCACGACATCGGCGCCCAGCGCCTTCAGCTCACCGGCGAGCTCGGCCCGCCGCACGACATTCACGGTACGCAGCCCGCGCTGCCTGGCGAGCACGATCAACAGCCGGCCGACCGCCGAGTTGGCGACGTTCTGGATTACCCAGTCGCCAGGCGCCAGGTCGACGAAGTCCGACAGCATCAGCAGCGCCGTCGGCGGGTTGATGCGCACCATGGCCGCCTGCCTGAGATCGATGCCGGCCGGCAAGGGGATCGCATCGTCGCCTTTCACCCTGCGCCGCTGGGCCCAGTTCTCGCGTTGCAGGTTGATGACCAGGTCGCCCGGCTTGACGTGGCTTACCGCCGAGCCGACGGCGGCGACCCGGCCGACGCATTCGGCGCCCGGCGTCGCCGGCAGCGGCGGCTTCAGCCGGTAGCTGCCGCGGCAGAACCACATGTCCGCCGGATTGATGGGAAAGGCCAGCACGTCGAACACCACCTCGTCGGCGGCGGGCGCGCCGACATCGGCGACCTCCGCACAGCGCGCGACTTCCCACGGCGTGCCGTAACGCTCGATCAACACCTGCTTCACCGGTCCCCTCCCGCAACAGTCTCGAGGACCCTTTGTTGGCCCATCGATTGCTTATATTGTGATTCGACGGGGGGTGAAATGCCGGATGGCAGTCAAGGCTTTTGACGAGATGAATTCGGGCGCGAGCGGGTCGGTGCGGGCACCCTATCGCGCGGTGGCCGACTGGCTGGTGCGCACGTCGCCCGAGAAGGTGGCGGCAACGCGTGTCGAGGTCGACCAGTTCTACCGCCGGCACGGCATCACCTTCGGCGCTTACGGGTCGGTGGACGGCAGCGAGACGACGATCCCGTTCGATATCATCCCGCGGGTCATCGCGTGGGACGAATGGCAACACCTGCACAAGGGGCTGGTGCAGCGCGTACGCACCTTGAATGCCTTCCTCGACGACGCCTACCGCAAGCGCGAGATCTGCCGCGCCGGCATCATCCCCGAGCAGCAGGTGCTGATGAATGCCGAGTTCGTCGCCATGGCCCAGGGGCTGGAGCTGCCGGGCGGCGTGCATGCCCACATCGCCGGCATCGACCTCGTGCGCGTCGGCGAGAAGGAATTCTATGTCCTCGAGGACAACGTGCGCACGCCGTCGGGCGTCTCCTACGTGCTCGAGAATCGCGAAGTCATGATGCGGCTCGCGCCCGAGCTGTTCTCCGCCATGGGGGTCCTGCCGGTCGCCGACTATTCGGAGGAGCTGCTGGCGACGCTGCGCTCGGTATCGTTCAGCGATGACGCCGAGCCCAACGTCGTGCTGCTGACACCGGGCCATTACAACAGCGCCTATTTCGAGCACGCCTTCCTGGCCGACGAGATGGGCATCGAGCTGGTCGAAGGCTCCGATCTGTTCGTCGACGAGGGCCGCGTCTACATGCGCACGCCGCGCGGGCCCCAGCGGGTGGACGTGATCTACCGCCGGGTCGACGATGCCTTCCTCGATCCGCTGGCGATGCGGCCTGATTCCTTCCTTGGGGTCGCCGGCCTGCTCGGCGCCCTGCGCGCCGGCCGCGTCAACATCGTCAACGCGCTCGGCAACGGCGTCGCCGACGACAAGTCGACCTACACCTACGTGCCCGAGATGGTGCGCTTCTATCTCGGCGAGGAGCCGATCCTCTCCAACGTGCCGACGTGGCGCTGCGATCGCGCCGACGACTACAAGTACGTCATCGAGCGGCTGTCCGAGCTGGTGGTAAAGGAGATCCATGGCTCCGGCGGCAAGGGCATGCTGGTCGGCCCGACCTCGAGCAAGGCCGAGATCGAGGAGTTCGCCGCGATCCTCAAGGCTCGACCCGACAACTACATCGCCCAGCCGACACTCGCCCTGTCGACCTGCCCGACCTTCGTCAGCCAGGGCGTGGCGCCCCGCCATGTCGACCTGCGTCCGTTCGTCCTGTCGGGCCGCAAGATCACGATCATCCCCGGCGGCCTGACGCGCGTGGCCCTGAAGGAGGGTTCGCTGGTGGTCAATTCGAGCCAGGGCGGCGGCACCAAGGATACCTGGGTACTGGCGCCGCGGCCGGAAGCGAGCCCGTAAGCCCATGCTGAGCAGTACCGCCAAGAATCTGTACTGGATGGGCCGCTACCTGCAGCGCGCCAAGTCGACCGCCCGCCTGATCGAGGCGACCCAGCGCATGGCGCTGCAGTCGCGCGGCGAGGAAGCGGTCGGGGTGGCGGCGATCTTCGGCATGGAGGACGAGTTCCGGCAGAGCCAGCAGCAATCGGGCGGCCGGCTGGCCGACCTGATCGATTTCCTGGTGCTCGACCAGAACAACCCGTCGTCGATCGCGAGCTCGATCGGCGCGGCGCGGCGCAACGCCCGCGAGGAGCGCAACAACATCACGGTCGACGTGTGGGAAAGTCTCAACGGGCTGTGGCTCGAGCTCAACGCTCGCCTGCGCCGCAACCGCGCCCAGCTCGACCGCGGCGCCCTGATCGAGATGGTGCGTACCCAGGCGGTGATGATCTTCGGCGCCGCCCAGGTCACCCTGCTGCGCGACGAGGCCTACAACTTCCTGCAGCTCGGCGCCTTCCTGGAGCGCGCCGACAACACCGCCCGCATCCTGGACGTGAAGTTCCACGTGCTGCGGCCCGACGGCAATCCCGACGCCGGCGGTCTCGACTACTTCGCCTGGTCGGAAGTGCTGGCCTGCATCGGCGCCGTGCGGACCTACCGCCGCATCTATCGCAGCGCGCTGCATCCCATGAAGGTCGCCGAGCTTATGATGCTGCGCCGCGACGTTCCGCGCTCGGTCCACCACTGCCTGGGGATGGTCGACAGCAGCATGGGCGAACTGGCCGACGTCTACGGCACGCGCGGCGAGGCCGACCGGCTGGCCGGGGAGCTGCACGCCCGGCTGCGCTATGCCCGTATCGACAAGGTCTTCGAGCAGGGCTTGAAATCGTTCTTGGGCAACGTGCGCGCCGACATCGCCACCCTGTCCGACGAGATCGGCCGCCAGTTCCTGCTGGATTGAGCGAGCAACCATGCGTCTCTCCGTCCACCATGCCACCCGCTTCAAGTTCGATCAGCCGTCGGGTCATTCCATCCACGATGTCCGGCTGACGCCCAAGCCGGCGACAGGCCAGCGCATCGTGTCGTGGCGAATCGAGGGGCCGGGCAAGCGCTCCGAATGGCTCGACGGCCACAACAACCAGGTGACGACCTTCTCGGTGGCCCATCAGCACGACTCGGTCGAGATCGTGGTGCATGGCGTCTACGAATTCAGTGGCGCCGACCATTGGCTACGCTATGCCGAGGTGCCGACACTGCCGGCACCGTTCTGGCTGCGCAACTCGGCCCTGGCGACGCCGGATGCGAGCTTCGATCCCCTGATCGAGGGGCTGCACGAGAGAGCCGCCGATCCGGCCGGGCGCGTCGCCGTGCTGCATGAGGTGATGGGCCGGATCGGCGAGCGCATGACCTACGGCACCGGCGCCTCGACCGTCGATACGACGGCGGCCGAGGCGCTGGCGCGCGGCGTCGGCGTGGCGCAGGACGAGGCGCACATCTTCATCGCCTGCTGCCGCCGTCTTGGCGTGCCAGCGCGCTACGTCAGCGGCTATCTGCGCAACGACGACCCCGAGCTGCATGTCGGCCGCACCAGCCACTCGTGGGCGGAGGCCTGGGTGCCCGGCCTCGACTGGGTGGGTTTCGACCCCGCCAACGGCATCAGCCCGCGCGGCGACAGCCTGCGCGTGGCGGTCGGCCTCGACTACCGCGACGCCGCCCCCGTCAGCGGCCGCCGCATCGGCTTCGGCGAGGCGACGATGACGGTGGACGCGACGATCAAGGTGATCGATTGAGGATTAGGGCCGGTACGGCACGAACGTACGAGAAATAGCGGCTCGGCCAGCCGCCTCGCCTTGCGGAGCCGGCACGCCGTCAGTATTTTCGCGCGCTTTTTCACACGCTTGAAAGGAAGCGCCGCGTTATGGCTTTCATTGCCGATCGTCTCAGCCGCATCAAGCCCTCTCCGACCAATGCCGCGCAAGGCAAGTTCCTGGAGATGAAAGCGGCGGGCAAGGACGTGATCGGCCTGGCGGCCGGCGAGCCCGACTTCCCAACGCCCGACCACATCAAGGAAGCGGCGATCAAGGCGATCCGCGAGAACGACACGAGATACACCGCGGTGCCCGGCACGCCGGCGCTGCGCCAGGCGATCTGCGCCAAGATGAAGCGTGACCACGGCCTCGACTACAAGCCGTCGCAGACCGTCGTCACCTCGGGCGGCAAGCAGATCATCTTCAACGCCATGCTGGCGACGCTCAATCCGGGAGACGAGGTGATCGTGCCGGCGCCCTACTGGGTCTCCTATCCGGAGATGGTGCTGTTCGGCGATGGCACGCCGGTGATCGTCGACTGCCCCGAATCGAAGGGCTTCAAGCTGCAGCCCGAGGATCTCGAGCGGGCGATCACGCCAAAGACGAAGTGGCTGATCCTGAACTCGCCCAGCAATCCGACCGGCGCCGCCTATACGCGCGCCGACCTGCGGGCTCTGTGCGACGTGCTGCTGCGCCATCCCCACGTCTGGGTGCTGACCGACGACATGTACGAGAAGCTGGTCTACGACGACTTCGTCTTCTCGACGCCGGCCGAGGTCGAGCCCAAGCTGTACGACCGCACGCTCACCATGAACGGCGTGTCCAAGGCCTACAACATGACGGGCTGGCGCATCGGTTACGCCGCCGGCCCGCAGAAACTGATCGAGGCCATGACCACGGTGCAGTCGCAGAGCACGTCCAACGCAAGCTCGATCAGCCAGGCAGCGTCGGTCGCGGCGCTCAACGGGCCGACGGATTTCATCCCGAAGAACGTCGCAGTGTTCAAGCAGCGCCGCGACCTCATCGTGTCGATGCTGAACCAGGCCCGTGGCCTGCGCTGCGCCCGGCCGGAAGGCGCCTTTTACGTCTATCCGTCGTGCGCCGGCGTGATCGGCAAGACGACGCCCGACGGCAAGAAGATCGAGAACGACACAGACTTCGTGAATTACCTGCTGGAGGCCGAAGGCCTGTCGGTCGTCCAGGGCTCGGCCTTCGGCATGGGCCCGGCCTTCCGCATCTCCTACGCCACCGCCACCGACCTCCTCGAAGAGGCCGGCCGCCGCATCCAACGCGCCTGCGGGGCGCTGACCTAAGCGGGCCTTCGCTCGTAGCCAATCAAAGGTCCCTCGCTGCGCTCGGGATGACAGAATCGCTGTCATCCCGAGCGCAGCGAGGGACCTTTTTCTTGACAGCACTTGCGCTGCATGACAACGATTTCATCGGGGAATTGTTGGGAAGGGGCGCGGATCGCATGACCGTGGGCGGCCAATTGGCGGGCGAAAGCGGTAGCCGCGGCCCAACTGGCGCGCCGATCCTTCTGCGCAAGGTCGAGAAGGTTTACGGCGCCATCCAAGCGCTGGCGCCGCTCAGCGCCGAGCTGCGCCCCGGCGAGGCAGTCAGCATCGTCGGCCCGAGCGGCTGCGGCAAGAGCACCCTGATGCGGCTCATTGCCGGGCTCGAGCCGCCGACACGCGGCGATATCCGCGTCGGCACCACCACGGTCAACGGCCCTCTGACCAACGTCGGCATCGTCTTCCAGCGCGACCTGCTGCTCGAATGGCGCGACGTGCTGGGCAACGTGCTGCTGCCGGCCGAGATCAAGGGGCTGGCCGGCCTCGAGCCGCGCGCCCGGGCGCTGCTGCAGGAGTTCGACGTCGCCGGTTTCACCGGCGCCTATCCCTGGCAACTGTCGGGCGGCATGCGCCAGCGCGTGGCGATCGCCCGCGCCCTGCTGACGCGGCCGGCACAGCTTTTCCTCGACGAGCCGTTCAGCGCCCTCGATGCGCTGACCCGCGACCAGATGAACGTGCTGCTGCAGCGGGTGCAGACCAGCGAAGGCGTCACCACCCTGCTGATCACCCACAGCATCTCGGAGGCGATCTTCTGCGCCGACCGCGTGCTGGTGATGTCGGGGCGGCCCGGCTCGATCATGGACGATATCGTCGTGCCGTTCGCCCGGCCGCGCCGGCTTGCCCTGCGCGAGACGCCCGAATTCACCGCCATCGGCCGACGCATTCGCGAGCATTTCGAGAAGGCGGGAGTGCTCGTCGGATGACGACCGGAACGACCGAGGCGCCCGGCATCGCCGCGCCGGCTCCAGCCACGGGACAGGGCTCGGGTCTCGTAGATGCCTTCGCCGGCGTGATGTGGCCGCTGCTGAGCGGCCTCCTCGGGCTCGCCCTGTGGGAAGGCCTCGTACGCCTGCTCAAGATCCCGATCTACATCCTGCCCGCGCCGACGCAGATCGTGGCGACGATCGGCCAGCACTGGTGGTACCTGGTCAGCCAGCTCGCAATCACGACCCTGGCGGCGGCGCTCGGCCTCGTCATCGCCGTGGTGTTCGGCCTTGCCGCGGGAGCGGCGATCACCGCCTCGCGTCTGATCGACCGCATGCTGACGCCGTGGCTGGTGATCGCCCACGCGGTTCCCAAGGTCGTGATCGCTCCCCTCTTCCTCGTATGGTTTGGCTTCGGCCTGCAAAGCGAGATGTTCTTCGTCGTCGCTTTCACCTTCTTCCCGGTGATCGTGAACACCGTGACCGGTCTCAAGTCGGCCGACCCCGAGCAGATCCTGATGGTGCGGGCGATGGGCGCCACGCCGAGCCAGATCCTGCGCAAGATCCAGTTTCCGAGCGCCCTCGCCAGCATCTGTGCCGGCATCAAGCTCGCCGTCACCCTGGCGCCGGTCGGCGCCGTGATCGGTGAGTTCGTCGCCTCCAACAAGGGATTGGGCCATCTCCTGATCCGCGCCGTCGGCGACATGGACACCTCGCTCGCCTTCGCCGCCGTCACCGTGTTCTCGATTTTCGGCGTCCTGCTGTGGCGCCTCGCCGAATGGGTCGAGCGTCGCGTCCTGCCCTGGCATCCCAGCCAGCGCGAGGCATTCCTGCTGCGCGGCGGCGTCAACTGATGACGGCGTTTGCGCGCATGAAGCTCATGTCGGGGAGCGCGCCACTCATAGGCGCCAACTTTCACTTCTCCTCCCCAGCTTCGCTGGGGAGGTGTCGCCGTCGTACGGCGACGGAGGGGTCATGAGCCCCAGACTCGTTGCCCATGACCCCTCCGTCCGCGAAGACGCGGACACCTCCCCAGCGAAGCTGGGGAGGATAATGAAAGGCGCTCCCGGAACACCTCGACTTCGGCGCACTCAGGTAGGGAGGAATCTTTGATCGCACGTTGGATGATCGGTCCGCTCGCGGGCCTTGCCGCACTCGCCGGCGCAAGCTCGGCTGAGGCACAGACGCCCGTGAAAGTGCTGCTCGACTGGGCGTGGCTGCCCTATCACGCGCCGTTCCTGATCGCCCAGGAGAAGGGCTACTACAAGGAGGCCGGTCTCGACGTCACGCTCGAGCAGGGCCGCGGCTCGGCCACCACCGCGCTGATCCTGTCACAGGGCGGCTTCGACATCGCGCACGTCAACACCACCAACACAGCGCAGATGATCGGCAAGGGCGGCCCGATCAAGGCAGTAGGCCTCTACCAGCACAAGACCGCCGCCGCCATCATCGGCATCAAGGGCAAGGTCAAGCTCGACGGTCCGCAGTCGCTGAAGGGCATCAAGATCGGCAGCACGCCCGGCGGCTCCGACGCGCTCAGCCTGCGCATCCTGGCCAACGCCAACGGCATGAAGGTAACCGATCTCAACGTCGTCGCCCTCGACGCCAACGCCAAGACGACGGCGCTGTTCGGGGGCACGATCGATGCCGTGAGCGGCGACAGCCCGGCCTTCAACGCTTATGTCCGCGCGACCGGCCAGGAGCCGGTGACCCTGCAGCTTGCCGACGCCGGCGTGCCCCTGCTCGGCTTCGGCTTCGCCGTCAACAACGCCTGGCTCGCCAAGAACCCCGAAGCCGTTCGAAAATTCCTCGCCGCCACCAAGCGCGGCTTCGCTGACGCGGCGCGCGACTACAAGGCAGCCTGCGAGGTGATCCAGGCCAAAGTGCACCTTGCCGGCACCCTAGAGCGCTGCGTCGACTACAACCAGGGCCTGCTGGCGCTGTCGACGCCGCCCACCAGCCCCGAATGGGGCCAGCAGTCGAAGGAGGAGTGGACGAAGCTGGTGGCGACCCTGCGCGCGGCCGGCGAGCTGCCGAACGACGACAAGCCGGTCGAGAGCTTCTACACCAACGACTTTGTGCCGAAATGAGCCTGGCGGCGATGCCTGCAGTCAGCCGCCGGTCGGCCGGACGCCACGACGCCATCGTCATCGGCGGCGGCCACAACGGCCTTGTCGCCGCGTCGTATCTCGGTCGCGCCGGGCTGAAGACCCTCGTGGTCGAGGGCAGCCCGCGCCTCGGCGGGCCGGCCGCGACGCTCGAGTTCATGCCCGGCTACTTCACCACCATCGCCAACTCGCCGGGCTCGCTCGAGCCCAAGATCGTGAGCGACCTCGAGCTCGAGCGTCACGGGCTCAAGTTCGTTCGCCCTGATCCGACCCTGGTGCAGCCGCTGACCGACCGGCGCCTCTATGTCGGCTGGCGCGATCCGGCACGCAACAACGCCCAGCTCGAGTCCTTCGCGCCCGGTGAGGCGGCCCGCTACGAGGCATTCTTCGCCTACCTGCAGCGCTTCGCCGACCGGCTCGGCATCTCGATCTTCGAGCCGCCGCCGACCTTGCAGCATCTCGTCCGCAACCTGACGCGCCTGGAGGACCAGGAAGCGTTCAGCCGCATCTTGTTCGGCAACGTGCGCGACCTCATGGACGAGTTCGAGCTTGCCCCCGAGACACGGGCGCTGATCGCACCGCTCGCCGTGGTCGGCGGACAGGCCGCGCCCTCGACGCCGGGCACGCCGTTCAACCTGATGATGCGGCCGCTCTCGCTCGCCTCGCTGCGCGGGCGCGGCAGCCACGACCCGCGCCTGATCCCGTTGCGCGGCTCGACCGGGCTCGCGGTCGGCGGCATGGGCGCCATCATCGAGGCGCTGCGCGTTGGCATCGTGGCGCAAGGCGGCGAGGTGCGCACGGCAACGCGCGTCGCCTCGATCCGCAGCGACGGCGAGCGCGTGCTGGGCATCGTCACGTCGAGCGGAGACGAATTCGATGCGCCGATCGTCGTTTCGGCGATCAACCCCAAGACGACCGTGACGTCGCTGGTCGACGACACCTCGCGCTGGGGCGACCTCAAGCCCAAGGTGCAGCGCAAATCGTTGCGCGGCCGCGCCTTCAAGGTCGTGCTGGCGCTCGACGGCATGCCGCGCTACGGCGGCGTCGCCTCCGACGACGACGCCGCGCGCTTCGCCTCGGCGCAGTTCCGCATCGCACCGACGGTGGACTACATCGAGGAAGCGCATACTGACATGCTGGTCGGCCGTTTGTCGCTGAAGCCGGTGATCTGGGGGCTCTGCCCGTCTATGACCTCGCCGATGCTGGCGCCACCTGGCAAGCACGTGCTCAGCCTCAACATCGGCAATGCGCCCTACCATCTGCGCGAGGGCACCTGGGCGGAGCAACGCGACGTCTTCGCCAAGCGCGCGATCGCCAAGCTCGCCGAATACATGCCGACGCTGCCCGACCTGATCAGCGACTACCGGGTGATCGATCCGACCCAGTTCGAGCGCGAGTTCGGCCTTATCGAGGCCAACATCACTCATGGCGACACGCTGCCGTCGAACATGTTCTGGATGCGGCCGATGGCGGGCCTGCACGCCTATCGCACGCCGACGCGCGGCCTCTATCTCAGCGGCAACGGCACGTGGCCGGGCAACTACATCTCGGGCATCTCGGGGCACAATGCCAGCCAGGCGGTGCTGCGCGATCTCGCCCAGGCGAACGACGCGGCGACACCAGTGCCGGCCGAGCAGGCGGGTTAGCCATGGTGAGCGTGGTCGCCGTCGCTCAGAGGGCTGGCGTGTCGCCGGCCACGGTGTCGCGCGTGCTGGGCGGGCGCGTGCCGGTCACGCCGGAGACGCGAGCCCGCGTCCTCGAGGCCATCGATCAGCTCGGCTATCGCCCAAACGAGGTCGCGCGCACCCTGCGCGCCGGCCGCGGCCGCTCGGTCGCCCTGGTCATCGGCGACGTCGAACAGGGCATCAACGCCGCCCTTGCCAAGAATGTGCAACGGGAGCTCGAGAGGCAGGGCCTCGACCTGCTGCTGTTCGATCTCGGCCATCGCGAGGACAGGCTGCGCCACATCCTCGAACGGGCCCCCTCGCTCGGCCTGCGCGGCCTGCTCCTGTCGTCGCCTCATGTGATGGACATGCAGGCGCTGGCGCCCGCGATCCAGGCGGCGACCGAGCGCGGCATCGATATCCTGTCGGTCAGCCAGGACCTCAGCGAGCATGGCATCCCGTCGATCGTCCATGACGACGCCGGGGGTGGCACTGCCGCCGTAACCCATCTGGTGAACCAGCTGCGCACCCCGGTCGCCTTCGTCGGACGCATCGCGACGTCGGCAGTCGGACGGGCGCGCTTCGAGGGTTATCGCGACGCCTTGCTGGCGCACGGCCAGCCGGTCGATCCGTCGCTGGTATGGGACATCTCGGAGGGATTTCGCGCCGATGCCGGATACCGTGCCGCCTCGGACGCCCTCGACCGCGGCCTGCGCTTCCGGTCGATCCTGGCGGCAAGCGACGAGCTGGCGCTGGGTTGCATGGCGGCGGCAACCGACCGCGGCCTGTCGATCCCGGGTGACATCGCCTTCGTCGGCTTCGGCGGCCTGGGGATAGGCGCCTTCGCCCGGCCCGCCATGTCCACGGTAGTCCTCGATGTCGAAGCGGTGGCGCGTACCGTCCGCGCTTTCTTCGAGGCCGGCCCGGGACGTGCCGGTCCCGTGCGTCGGCATCTCATCCCGACCAAGCTTGTCCAGCGCCAATCGGCCTAGTGCCAAGAAGGAACCCGAACCAATGTTGATCGACGGCCTGCAGTGCGGTCACTTCACCCGCGAGACATTCGAGGAGCTGCGCCGCGCCGACGTCGGCGCCGTGACCGTGACCTGCGGCTTCTGGGAAGGCACCGTCGAATCGCTCGATTCAATCGCGCGCTGGCGTGACCTGGTGGCGGCGAACAGCGACCTTGTGGCGATCGCCACCACCGCGGCCGAGATCGAGACCATCGCCGCCGGAGGTCGGACGGCGATTCTCCTGGGCTTCCAGAACTCCAACCTGCTCGAGGGGCGGGTCCGCTTCGTCGAGCTGTTCGCCGAGCTCGGCGTGCGGGCGATCCAGCTCACCTACAACAACCAGAACGAACTGGGCGGGAGCTGCTACGAGGCGGAGGATTCGGGTCTGTCGCGGACCGGCCGCGAGGTCGTGCGCGAGATGAACCGCACCGGCATCCTGGTCGATCTCAGTCACGTCGGCAATCGCACCACCAAGGACGCGATCCTGTGCTCGGACAAGCCGGTGGCCGTCACCCACGCCAACCCCGACAGCCTGTTCGCGCACAAGCGCAACAAGACCGACGACGTGCTCAAGGTGCTGGCGGAGAAAGGCGGCGTGCTGGGCTGCGCGACCTACCGCAACATCACCGGCGACCATTATTGCAGCTCGCTCGCGAGCTGGTGCGAGATGGTTGCCAAGGCCGTCGATATCATGGGCATCGACCATGTCGGCATCGGCACCGACCGCAGCCACAACTTCACCAAGCCGGATTACGACTGGATGCGCATGGGTCGCTGGACCCGCGGCATCGACTACGGCGCAGCCTCGGCTGCCCGGCCGGGAAAGGCGCCGCCTCCCGCCTGGTTCACCGAGGTGCATCATCTCGGCCTGCTGCCCGGCGGCTTGCGCAATGTCGGCTTTACGCCGGCCGAGGTCGAGAAGATCACCAGCGGCAACTGGCTGCGCCTCTACCGCGATGTGTTCGGCGCCGCCGAGCAGCGTGCGGCGGCAAAGCTCGCCTTCGTGCAGACCGATCCGGTCCTGGCGACGACGCCACGCCTGTCGGCGGCGTCATGAGCGGGAGCGAGGTGGAGCGTATTGCCCTCGACGTCCACGCCCATTTGGCACCGGTCCTGCCCGACCGCCTGGCGGCGATCGACGGCGTGACCTGGAGCGCCGAGGAAGGCGCCCTCACCATCGACGGCTACACGCTTGCGGCGAAGTCGGTCTACCGGCCCGAGGCACTGGTAGCGTGGATGGACACGCAGCGGGTCGAGCGGGCGTGGATCTCGATCCCCCCACCGCTCTATCGGCTAGGGCTCGCCGTCGCGGCGATGCGCTCGTGGGTCGACTATGCGAACGACGGGCTCGACGTGCTGGCCGGACGGTTTCCCGACCGCCTGGCGCCGCTCTATCACCTGCCGGTGACGCAACCGGACCTCGCGGCCAGCGTCGTCACGGCGCGCGCCCGCTCCTCCGCCGCCCGCTTCGCCATGCCGGCGGGTTCGCAGACGCATGACGTGATCCTGTCGGATCCGGCCTACGGGCCGCTATGGTCGGCCCTGAATGCCGCCAAGGCTTTCCTGTTCCTGCATCCCTGCAAGGGCTGCGATCCGCGCTACGAGCCCTTCTACCTGCACAATCTGCTGGGCAGCCCGATGGAAACCGCGCTGGCCGCGGCGCATCTCGCCATGTCCGGCGTGCTCGAGCGTCATCCCGACATGACGGTTTGCCTGGCCCATGGCGGTGGCGCCGCCGCAGCCGTCGCCGGCCGGCTCGAGCGCGGCCAAGTGACCGGTCGACCGGGCGCCGATACCGGCGGGATACGCCCGCGATCGGCCCTCAAACGGTTCTGCGTCGACTGCATCTCCCACGATGCCGATGCGCTCACCCTGGCGGCGGCGATGCATGGCCGCGACCACGTGCTGTTCGGTTCGGACTGGCCGTTCTCGATGGGCCTCCCCGACCCGCATGAGCAGCTCGCCGACCTCGAGCCGGGTTTCCGCCGGCAGATTTTCCAGGCCAACGCGCAGGCGCTGCTGAAGCGCTATGCAGCAAAGCCTTCCTGACATCTCCAACCACTCCCCCGACGACGGGGGAGGGACGAAAGTGACTTCACGCGAAGGGCGATGACGGCTGCGGCAATCAGGCACTTACTTGCAAATGCCTCCGTGCGGACGTTGCTGTCGCCGCAGCGCAGCAATCGAGCGTCGCCGCATTGACTCGCCGTAACGGGAATGAAACGATTTCGAAGACAAGGCTTCGCTCCGGCCGACAGTTCCGTAGCGACCACCGTCCGGAGCTTTCAGGCGCGGGCATACGCGCGCGAAGGAGGACGTTGTCATGAACGATATCAAGTCCGAGCCGATCACCGGAGGCAGACCAGGCAGCGGCGCGCATCGCGTGGTGGCGCTGTGCGGGCCGTATCTCTCGGGCAAGACCAGTCTCCTCGAAAGCATTCTCTACGCCACGGGCGCCATCGGCCGGCGTGGCTCGACGCGAGCCGGCACCTCGATCGGCGATGGCGCCGCCGAGTCGCGCAAGCGCGGCATGGGCACGGAGATCAATGTCGCCTCGGTCGAGTACCTCGGCGATCAATGGACCTTTCTCGACGTTCCCGGGTCGATCGAATTCCAGCACGACGCTTTTGCGGCGCTCGCAGTGTGCGACGTGGCGGTGCTGGTCTGCGAGCCCGCTCCCGATCGTCTCGTGGCGCTGACGCCGCTGTTGAAATACATCGAGGACCGCCGCATCCCCCATGTGATCTTCGTCAACAAGATCGACTCGGCGGAAGTCCGGGTACGCGACATGCTGGCGGCGCTGCAGGCGGTGTCGGCGCGCAAGCTGGTGCTGCGGCAGGTGCCGATCCGGCGTCCGATGAACGACGGCGGCGAGGAGACGGTCGGCTACGTCGATCTCGTGAGCGAGCGCGCCTACCGCTACAAGACGAGCGGCGCCTCGGACTTGATCGAGATGCCGGCCGAGATCCTGCCGCGCGAGTCCGAAGCGCGGCGCGAGATGCTCGAGGCGCTCTCTGAATTCGACGACACGCTGCTGGAACAGCTGATCGAGGATATCGCACCGGAGAAGTCGCTGATCTACCGCGACCTGCACGACGAGTTCGGCGCCGATCAGATCGCGCCCGTGTTGCTGGGCGCCGGTGATCGCGAGAACGGCGTGCGCCGGCTGCTGAAGGCCTTGCGCCACGACACACCCTTTGTCGACGTCACGGCACAACGCCGGCTGCTGCCCTCGGATGGCGCCGCGACGGTGGAATGCTTCAAGGTCCTGCATCAGGCGCATGCCGGCAAACTGTCGCTCTGCCGCGTCTGGTCGGGCAGCTTGAACGAGGGTCAGACGCTGGGCGGGCAACGTGTCGGCACGTTGTTGCGCCCATTCGGCCAGCGCCTCGACAAGATTCCAACGGCCCGTGCCGGCGAGATCGTGGCGCTCGCCAAGGTCGATGCCCTGGCCGCCGGCCAGACCCTGTCAGGCGCCGGAATCGCCGCGACGGACGATTTTCCGGTCGCCGACGCCCCGGTGTTCGCGCTGTCCATGGTCGCCAAGAATCGCAATGATGAAGTCAAGATGTCGGGCGCCCTGCACAAGATCGTCGAGGAGGACCCGTCGCTTTCCTTCGAACCGCGCGCCGAGACGCACGAGCTGCTGATCAAGGGCCAGGGCGAGATGCATCTCAAGGTGGCGATCGACAAGCTGGCGGGCCGCTACAACGTCGCGGTCGATACGACGACGCCGAGGGTCGCCTATCGCGAGACCATCCTGGGCGGCACCCAGCAGCATGCCCGCTACAAGCGGCAGACCGGCGGGCACGGCCAGTTCGCCGACATCAAGGTCGAGGTCAAGCCGCTGCCGCGCGGCTCCGGCTTCCGCTTCGTCGACAAGATCGTGGGCGGCGTCGTGCCGCGCAACTTCATCCCGGCGGTCGAGGAAGGCATTGTCGATTACCTCAAGGAGGGGCCGCTGGGCCAGCCGGTCGTCGACCTCGAGGTGACGCTGTTCGACGGCCAGTTCCACGCCGTCGACAGCTCGGAAATGTCGTTCAAGATGGCGGCGCGCATCGCCATGACCGAGGCGATGCCGAAGTGCCGGCCCGTCCTGCTCGAACCGATCCTCAAGGTCACCGTGTCGGCGCCCAGCGAGGCGACGCCGCGCATCCAGCGCCTGATCTCCGGTCGGCGCGGGCAGCTCCTGGGCTTCGACTCCCGGGCGGGCTGGACCGGCTGGGACGAGGTCACCGCCCTGATGCCGGAAGCGGAAATCGCCGACATGATCGTCGAGATCCGCTCGGTGACCCAGGGCGTCGGCACCTACCGCACCGAGTTCGACCATCTGCAGGAGCTGGTCGGGCGGACGGCCGAACGCATCGTCGAGGAGACCAAGAAGCGCGCGGCGGCGTAAGCGGTCACAAGGCGGTGAGGCTGGTCCCTCCAGCTTCACCTCCCTGGCCCCGGCGCACATACTCGGCCCGTGGAATGAATCCACGGGAGCATATGGAGATGTTCAACAGACGGTCCGTGATGATGGGCGGCTTGGCGACGGTTGCCGCATCGTCATTGACAGGCGTCGCGCTGGCCCAGGCGGGCAAGCCCACGCTGGTGTTCGTCGGTCACGAACTCTGAGGCGGCTGCAAGATCTGGCGTGCCCAGTCAGAGCCTGACTTCCTGAGATCCGACGCGTTCAAGAAACTCGACTACAGGGTTGTCCATCCGGCCAATCAAACGCTGGTCATGAAGGAAGACTCGTGGCCAGCCGACGCGAAATGGGTGATGGCGGCGTTCCTCGCGAGCGACGAAGGGAAGTCGCGTCCCGATGCCACGCCGCGCTTCATCCTGGCGCAGAACGGCAAGATCATCCTGGCCGTCACCGGCAATTCCGGCTGGAAGGAAAAGATGTGGCCGAGGATCCAGGAGGTCACCGGCACCAGCGCGTGACAGTGGGCCTTTTGATTCTCCTCCCCCGTAATCGGGGGAGATGCCCTGTCATACGGGGCGGAGGGGTCATGAGCGACAGACGTGTAGATGAATTTGTATCATAGTCATCCCGACCGTCCGCGATTAGCCAACGCTTCGACTGAGGCTCTTGACCCCTCCGCCCCCTGCGGGCGCACCTCGCCGCGCTTCGCGCAGGGAGGGTAGCAAGACCAGGAGGCTGGAATGCCCAACGAACTCTTTCGCCGCCAGCTCGCGAGCTACGCGGCGGTGCACCGCGACTGGCGCAACAAGGCGACCCACTTCGTGGGCATCCCGATCATCGTCTTCTCCCTCATGCTGGTGCTTTCATTGTGGCGTTTCGAGGTCCTTGCCCGCGAATGGACGGGCTCGCTGCTGGTCTCCCTGCTCGCGGTGCTGGGTTGGCTGGCGCTCGATCTCGGTGTCGGCATCGTGATGGCCGCGATCATGGTGGTCGCCTGGTTCGCGGCCGAGGCGCTGGCCTCGGCGCTCGGACCGCCACCGGCCGTGTGGACGGCCTTCCTGGTGCTGTTCGTCGGCGGCTGGGTGCTGCAGTTCGTCGGCCATTTCTACGAGGGCAAGCGGCCGGCGCTCCTCGACAACATCTTCCAGGCCTTCATCGGTCCGATGTTCCTGGTCGCAGAGGCCATGGTGATGATGGGTCAGCGCGGCGACCTGGCCGAGGCGATGGGCGAAGGCCCGTCGATGAACCGGACGTAACGGCCGAGTGAGCAGGGTTGATTTGCCGCGCCCGCCCCTTCGACACTATGTCGGGGCAAAGGAGCTATTCGATGCTGATCAAGCGTAGACGCGGCTGGGAACTGGGCGAAAATCGGGCAACGCCGGAAAGCCGGTACCTGAATCGCCGCGAGCTCGTGAGCGCCATGGGCCTCGGTGCCGCGGCGCTCGCTCTGCCAGCCGTCGCGGCGGCCCAGGACAAGGATCCGTCGGCCAAGCTCTATCCTGCCACGCGCAACGACAAGTACGGCGTGCCGACGCCGATGACCGACGAGAAGCGTGCCACCACCTACAACAATTTCTACGAGTTCGGCACGGACAAGAGCATCTGGCGCGACGCCCAGAAGCTTGAGGTTCGGCCGTGGACCATCAAGGTCGGCGGCATGGTCGAGAGGCCGTTCGAGATCGGTATCGACGACCTGCTGGCAAAGATGCCGATCGAGGAGCGCGTCTATCGCCATCGCTGCGTCGAGACTTGGTCGATGATCGTGCCATGGAGCGGCTTTGCGATGCGCTCCCTGGTCGAGCTGTGCAAGCCGACCGGCAGCGCAAAGTTCGTCGTCATGAAGACGCTGTCCAAGCCGTCGGTCATGCGCGAGCAGCGCGACCTGCTCTATCCCTGGCCCTATACCGAGGGCCTGGCGATGGACGAGGCGATGCACGACCTGACCTTCATCGCCACCGGTCTCTACGGCAAGCCGATCCACAAGCAGAACGGCGCGCCGCTGCGCCTCGTCGCGCCGTGGAAGTACGGCTTCAAGAACGTGAAGTCGATCGTCAGTATCGAGTTCAGCGACAAGCGGCCGGTCTCGTTCTGGGAGAAGCTGCAGTCGAGCGAGTACGGCTTCTGGGCCAACGTCAATCCGCAGGTGCCGCATCCGCGCTGGAGCCAGGCAACCGAGAAGCCGCTGGGCAGCGACGAGCGCATCCCGACCCTGCTCTACAACGGCTACGCCGAGTTCGTGGCCGGGCTGTACACCGACCGCAAGGCGGAAAAGCTCTTCATGTAGAGCACATTCCGGCCGGAATGTGCCTGCTGCAACAACCAACCCCAATGCACGCATTTTCGATGGGGCTCGCCCCATCGAAAATCGCTCTGGCCTCTTTGCCTCCCTGAGCCGGGCCGCGCTACAACGGGCGCCGATCACGCTCAGGGAGGATTTGGTGAGGATCAATCGCCGCACGACGCTGGCGGGCATGGCCGGGCTCTCGGCCGCGCCGTTCATTCGGCCGTCGTCGGCCGCGGCCCAGGCTTATCCCAACAAGCCGATCAAGATCGTCGTGCCCTTCGCCGCCGGCAGCGCCACCGACCTGACGGCACGCGGGCTCGGCGCCAAGCTGCAGGACATCCTGAAGCAACCCGTCGTCATCGACGACAAGCCGGGCGCCAGCGGCCAGCTCGGCGCCTCGGCGGTCGCGACGGCGCCGGCCGACGGCTATACGCTGCTGATGGGCACCAATTCGACCAACGCCGCCAACGTGGCGCTGTTCAAGAAGCTGCCTTACGACCCCGAAAAGGATTTCGCGCCGATCGCGCGCTGCGTCACCGGCGTCAACGCCCTGGTGGTCAACAACGACGTGCCGGCCAAGACCGTCGCCGAGCTGATCGACTACGCCAAGAAGAACCCGGGCAAGCTCAATTACTCGGAGGCGAGCGCCTCGCAGCGCCTGTCGGCCGAGATGTTCAACCAGATGGCCGGCGTCAAGATCGAGCGCGTGCCCTACAAGGCGAGCCCGCAGGCGCTGGGCGATGTCGTCGCGGGGCAGGTCCAGGTGATGTTTCCCGACCTGCCGCAGGCGCTGACCCAGATCGAGGCCGGCAAGGTGCGCGGCCTGGGCACGACCGGCCCCAAGCGCACGACGGTGGCGCCCGACCTGCCGGCGATCGCCGAGACGGTGCCGGGTTATTCGCTGGTCTATTGGCTCGCGGTGTTCGCGCCGGCAGCCACGCCCAAGCCGATCCAGCAGGCGCTCTACGACGCCATCGCCGAGGCGCTCAAGGATCCGGCGACCGGCAAGGCGATGACCCAGGGGCGCATGGAAATCTCTCCGCTCGGCCTCGACGCCTTTGCCGCCTACGTCAAGGCCGAGACCGAATGGTGGACCAAGGCGATCAAGGCAGCCGGCATCGAGCCTGAATAGAGTACGGGGGAAGCGAATGAGCAAAGTCATCATCGAGAAGGACGGCCCGATCAAGACCGTCTGGATGAACCGGCCGGAAAAGCGCAATGCGCTCGACAGCGAATTGCTGAAGGAGATGATCGCCGCCTTGCAGGCGCCGGTCGCGGCCGACGACCGCGTCGTGGTGATCCGCGGCAAGGGCAACGTGTTCTGCGCCGGCCTCGACATGGCCGAGCGCAGCAAGTCGGCCGGCGCCGGCGAGGCGAGCGGAATCGAGGTGATGCTGCGCGCCATAGAACTCTGTCCGTTGCCCGTGGTTGCAGTGGTGCAGGGCGATGCGATCGCCGGCGGCAACGAGCTGGCGCTGCATTGCGACCTGGTCGTGGCCAGCGACAAGGCGCGCTTCGGCATGTCGCTGGCCCAGGTCGGCCTCGCGCCCAACTGGTTCCTGGCGAAGAAGCTGATGGAGGTGCTGGGCCCGGTGACGACGCGCGAAATGCTGCTGCTCGGCGATCCCCTGCCCTCGACCAAACTGCATGCGCTCGGCCTGATCGCGCGCTGCGTGCCGGCCGACACGCTCGAAGCCGAGGCGAAGAAGATCATCGACCGATTGGCAGCCAACGCACCGCTGTCGCTCAAGGCCATGAAGGCGCTCACCGTGCGCCAGCTCGAGTTCCGCGATTCGATCAAGCACGACGACGTCGATGCGCTGGTACGGGCGGCAATGCAGAGCCAGGACGCCCAGGAAGGCATGAAGGCCCGCCTGGAGAAGCGCACGGCCAGGTTCCAGGGGAAGTAACGTGGCGATCCGGCTCCGCCTCGACAAGCCGTGGCGCCCCCTGACGGCCGAGGAGGCGACGCGCCTGCCCGGTCAGCTCGGCGTCTACCAGGTGGCCGACGCCACCGGCACCATCGTCTACATCGGCCAGGCCGGCGCGCGCACGGCGTTCGGCCTGCGCAGCGAACTGCAGCGCGAGTTCACGGAACGCGGCGCCGGCTACCAGTTCCGCGTCGAAGTGAACATGCAGTACCGCACGCGCTGGTTCGAGCTCCTGATGGTCCACAAGGCCGATCACGGCAGCCTGCCCGTCGACAACGCCAAGAACCCGCCGCCCCTGGGGCGGCTCAGCCCGGCCTGAGGAAGCGTCCATGGATTTCGAACCCAGCTCAGAACAGCAGATGCTGATCGATCAGGTCCGTCGCTACGTCCGCGAGGAGATCATCCCGCTCGAGGCCAAGCTCGACCCCGATGCCGCCGAGCTGCCGCCTGAGGATCACGCACGGCTGGTCAAGAAGACCAAGGCGATGGGCTTGTTCGGCATCGACATTCCCAAGGAGTTCGGCGGCCCCGACATCGACATCGTGACCCGCGTGCTGCTCGCCATCGAGATGGCCCAGCACCGCGCCGGCCTCTACGTGCCGTGCTACGGCACATTCGGCGGCGCGGGCCTGGCGCAGATCTTCGAGGCCAACGAGGACCAGAAGGAGCGCTATCTCTATCCGACCCTGCGCGGCGAGAAGAAGCCGTTCTTCGGCCTGACCGAGCCGTCGGGCGGCAGCGATCCGGCACGGGCGATCCAGACCAGGGCCGAGCGCAAGGACAATGGCTGGGTGTTGAACGGCGCCAAGATATTCATCTCCGGCGCCGACCGCGCGCAGTACGGCATCGTGTTCGCGCGCACGGATGCCGCCAAAGGCCGCGCAGGCATCACCTGCTTCATCGTCGACGCCGACACGCCGGGCTTCCACGTGCGCCGCGTCGTCCACACCCTGCGCTCGTCGAGCTACGCCACCGAGCTCGAGTTCAAGGATTGCTGGGTGTCGGACCACCAGATCCTGGGCGAGGTCAACAAGGGCTTCGCCGTCGCCAACGACCGCCTGACGCGCCAGCGCATCCCCTATGCGGCGGGCTGTATCGGCATCGCCATCGCCGCCCACGAGATGGCGGTCGAATGGGCCAAGATGCGCTCGACCTTCGGCGAGAAGCTCGCCAACCGCCAGGCCATCCAGTGGATGCTGGTCGACAACGAGATCGACATACGCACGGCGCGCCACTTCACCCTGGAAGCCGCCGAGAAGGCGCGGCGCGGCCTGCCGTTCCGCACCGAGGCGGCGATCGCCAAGCTCACCGCCTCGGAAGGCGGCGGCCGCGTGGTCGATCGTGCCATGCAGATCCATGGCGGCATGGGCATGACCAAGGACCTGCCGCTCGAGCGCTGGTACCGCGAGATGCGCATCCGCCGGGTCGGCGAAGGACCGAGCGAGGTCCAGCGCATGGTCATCGCGCGCGAGATCCTGGGCAGCAACCTCAGATGACCAGGCCACCCTCTTCTCGTCCATTAGAGGGCATCAAGGTCATCGAGTTCGGCCAGAACCTGGCCGGCCCCTATTGCGGACAGATCCTCGCGTTCCTCGGCGCCGAGGTGATCAAGGTCGAACGGCCGGAAGGCGACGACGCGCGCAAATGGGGTCCTCCCTTTCTCGAAGGGGACGCGCTGGGCTTCATCGCGTTGAACCGCGGCAAGAAGTCGATCACCTGCGATCTCGCCGACAAGGCCGAGCGCGACGCCCTGATCGAGCGCATCGGCAGCGCCGACGTATTCGTGCACAACCTGCGGGCCGACGTGCCGGCCAAGTTCGGCATCGATGGCCCGACCCTCACCAGGCGCTTCCCGCGGCTGATCTACGCCGATCTCGGCGCATTCGGTCATGCCGGCCCGTGGAAGGAACGGCCGGGCTACGAGCCGATCATCCAGGCGGTCGCCGGACTCATCTCCCTGAACGGCGATCCCTCGGGACCGGAAGCGCGCATCGGCGTCTCCATCATCGACCTGTCGACCGGCATGTGGACGGCGATCGGCGTGCTGGCCGCCATCGCCCGCCGCGCTGCCACGGGACAGGGTAGCCTGGTCAACACCTCGCTGTTCGAGAGCGGCCTGATGTGGGCGTCAAACCACGCCGCCTCCTATTCTGTCACTGGCAAGATGGCATCGCGCCAGGGCACCGGCCATCCCTCGCTGACGCCCTATCAGGCCTTCGAGTGCAGCGACGGCCCGCTGATGATCTGTCCTGGCAACGACCGGCTGTGGCGCAAGTTCGCCGAGGCGCTGGGCCATCCCGAATGGCCCGACGAGGCGCGCTTCAAGACCAACGTCGAGCGCATGCAGCACCGCGAGCTGCTGCTCGGCATGATCGCCGACATCATGAAGCGCGAGACGCGCACGTACTGGTCGGCGCGACTCGATGCGCTGGGTGTGCCCAACGGCCCGCTCAACACCGTGCCGCAGGTGCTCGACCTCGCCCAGGTGGCGGCCCTCGGCATGTTCGCCCAGCCCTATGCCGGCAGCCCGGCGCTGTTCCATGGCCTGCCCATCAGCTTCGACGGCGAACGCGCCGGCGGCGCCGAGATCGCGCCGAAGATCGGTCAGGACAACGGCAAGATCTGAAGCGCATTGCCTTCATTCTCCTCCCCAGCTTCGCTGGGGAGGTGTCGCGTCATACGCGACGGGTGGGTCATGAGTCGTGGGAGAGGGTTGAGCCTGAGGCTCATGACCCCGTCGCCCAGGCATTTTGGCCGCAGAGCGGCCAAAAGCCCTTAGACGGCGACACCTCCCCAAGCTCTGCTTGGGGAGGAGGATGACCGCTCAGCCGGCGAAGCTCAGGCAGTACTCGCGCACGCGTTCGAGGGGGATGCGGGCGTGGCTCTGGACGATGATGAACTTGCCGCCGGGGTCGCTGCCATTGGGCAGTTTGACCAGGCGCTCGAAATCGTCGGCGCCCCACACGCAGGACTGCTCGGAGAACAAGTGCACGTCCGCCGCGTAGCAGGTGTTCCATTCGACGTGATAGTCGAACAGGTTGCCCTTCAGCTCGGCGACGCTGGTGTAGAGCGAGTACTCGGTCCACGGCACACCAGCCGGGCGCCGCACCTTCCACGACATGAGGGGCAACAGGCTCCCCCACATCCCATGACGCAAGTGTTGAAGCGCCTGCCCGGCGAGATCGGCATGCAGCAGGTTCGGCGTCACCGAGAGGCCATGACCGTTGGCGTCGTAGGTGGTGCCGACCACGTCGGTAACGTTGCGCCACCATTCGTGATGACGCTTGGGCTCCCAGCGCGACAGGCCCCTGCCGTCCTGAACGAAGGTCCGAGCATCGAAATCGCCGACGCAGCAGACATCGGAATCGAGCGTCAGGTAGCCCTTGAAGCCCAACTTCACGGGCACATGCAACTTGACGATCTGCTGCCGGTACCAACCAGTCATGAAGTAGAAGCCGCTGAGCGGCGAGAAGAAGTCGCTTTCGGGACGCACCGACACGCTGATTTTTGGAAAGCTCGGCAAGCTGGTCCGCAGCAGGTCGGCGTCCCTCGCAGGCGACACGATCAAGAGCTCGAACGGCTTGCTGTCACGCCAATGTTTGGCCAGCGACTCGATCAGGAGGCCCGCACGTTCCAAGTCGCCCCGGCGCTTAATCGTGCGCAGAGCCAAGGGGAGAATGGCTTGGCGAACCTCGGAAAACATCGAACCTTGTCTTAACGTAGACGATACATATGGCAACGGGGGCCTGCCACATCAATTGCTGGCGGCAATCCACTGGTCGACATACCAGCGGCAGAACGTCCCAAGTGCGCCACGCTTGGTTTCCGCAGACAGCCTGCCGAGATCAGCCAACCCGCTGCGACAGCTGCACTTTCATTGAATCCCGAAACACGGGCATCGGGAGACCTGCGGCGGCGCATCCTGTGCATGGCGCTATTCGGGGCAAGGACGATCCTCCGCGGCATCGCCTGGGCGAGCGGCAGTGGTCGTGATTAAGTGGTGTTATCCGACGCTTGCCGAGCATTGCCGAGAGTGGCGTACGCCAGGCGTGGTGGGACTCGCGCTCTTGCAGGGCACGGCAAACACGGGTGAACTCACGGCGAGGAAGCGGGTGTGACCGGCATGCACAAGCAAGACACGGCGGGTTTTGAAAGGGTCTCGGCGCCGACATCGCGCGATCGAAGCTGGACCATTCGGGCGATCGAGCTGCTTCAGGGTGATCGCCGTCGGTCGGCCGATACTCACCTGCTCAAGCCTGTTTTCAAGGGGTTGGCAGGCCTGTCGATCTATCTCAAGGACGAGTCGACCCATCCGACCGGCAGCCTGAAGCATCGGCTGGCGCATTCGCTGTTTCTTTACGGCATCTGTAACGGCTACATCGGCGCCGGGACGACCGTGGTCGAGGCGTCGTCCGGCTCGACCGCGGTGAGCGAGGCCTACTTCGCCCAGCTCCTCGGCTTGCCCTTCATCGCCGTCATGACGCGCTCGACCAGCCGCAGCAAGGTCGAGGCGATCGAACGGTTCGGCGGCCGCTGCCATTTCGTCGACGCTCCCGGAGAGGTCTACGAGGCCGCGGCGCAGGTCGCCCGCGAAACCGGCGGTCACTACCTCGACCAGTTCACCAATGCGGAGCGGGCAACTGACTGGCGGGGCAACAACAACATCGCCGAAAGCATCTTCAATCAGATGTCGGCCGAGCCTCATCCGGTGCCGGACTGGATCGTCATGAGCGCCGGGACCGGCGGCACGTCGGCAACGATCGGGCGCTACATCCGCTATCGCAACCTGGCGACACGCCTTTGCGTCGCCGACGTCGAGCATTCCGCCTTCTATGACGCCTATGTCAGCGGAGACCGGTCGGTCACCTGCCCGATCCCGTCCCGGATCGAGGGTGTCGGCCGGCCGCGCGTCGAGCCATCCTTCATCCCGGGCGCGATCGATCAGATGATACGCATTCCCGACGCCGCCTCGATCGCCGCCGCGCATGTGCTTTCCGAGCACCTGTTCCGCCGCGTCGGCGGCTCGACGGGGACGAACTTCTACGGCTTGTGCCAAGTCGCGGCCGGCATGATGCGCGAGGGCCGCAGGGGAGCGCTGGTAACGCTGATCTGCGACAGCGGCGAGCGCTACACCTCGACCTATTTCGATCCCTGCTGGCTGCGCGACAGCGGCATCGACATTGTCCCTTACCGGGCAAGGCTGGAACGGTTCCTGGAAACCGGCGCCTGCGACTAACCCCCGACACGTCCCGCAATATTCATCCAAGCCCCTGAAACCATTGACAAAAAAATGCCGGGCCCGAAGGCCCGGCGAAGTCAAACAGGGAGGCTTCACGTCTGGGAGACGTGGGATCATGAGGATCCCGAGTTTCGAACGCATCAGGCCAAAGCCATCCGCTCCGAAAACCTGTCTTAAACCTAGTCCTCTGCAGCGCTATTGGTAGGGGCCGATTTCCGATCACTGGCATGCGACTGCTGCATGTCTTTCATCAACTATGCAATCCCGCACATCTAGCCGTCAAAAGCGCGTCTCCGCCACTTTGCGCAGCAGGAAATCGCGGAAGACGGCAATGCGCTTGGAGTGGCGCAGCTCTTCCGGGTACGTGAAATAGACGTCGGTCGTACGCACATTCAGATTGGGCAGCAGCATCTCGATCTTGGTCGATTCCCGCGCCAGGTAGTCGGGCAGCGAGGCGATTCCCAAACCCGATTCCACAGCGCGGAAAATACCGTACACATTGTTGACGCGCAGCACGACCACCCGGTTCGACTGGTCCATCTGCCCTTCCTTCAGCAGCCAGTTGACGTCCTGCACGGGCGCGCGAGCATCCTCGCCGAAGATGATCAGGCGATGCCGGTCGAGCTCCTCGATGGTCGTCGGCTTGCCGTACTTCTGTATGTAGCCGTGCGACGCATAGACGTGGCTGCGCACGGTCAGCAGATGGCGCTGCACGAGGCCCGGCTGGCGCGGCATCACCATGCGAATGGCGACGTCGGCTTCGCGCATCCCGAGATCGAGCTCGTTGTCCGACAGCACCAGGCTGACGTCGATCTCGGGGTACATGGTGATGAAATCGTGCATCTGCGCCGTCAACCAGGTCGAGCCGAAGCCGACGGTGGTCGTGACCTTGAGGCGCCCGGCCGGCTTGTCCTGGTTGGCGCGCAGCAGCGCCTCGGCGGTGTTGACCTTGGAGGCCATGTCGCGGGCCGTGCGGTACAAGAGCTCACCCTGCTCGGTCAGGATCAGGCCGCGCGCATGGCGATGGAACAGCATGACGCCGAGCTGCTCCTCGAGAGCGCCGATCTGGCGCGAGATCGCCGATTGGCTGAGCTTCAGCGTCTCTCCGGCGTGGGTGAAACTTCCGGCATCGGCCACGGCCTGGAAGATCCGCAGCTTGTCCCAATCCATGGCGTTCGCCTCCCGTGCGCGGCCGGTTACTCCGCGGCTTGCGCAAGACGCGCTTCCTGGCGCGCCAACCATTTTTCCGCTTCGAGGGCGGCCATGCAGCCGGTCCCCGCCGCTGTTACGGCTTGGCGGAATATCTTGTCCTGCACGTCGCCCGCAGCGTAGACGCCATCGACATCCGTCGCCGTCGAATCGGGCTTGGTGATCAGGTAGCCCTCGCTGTCCATGGCAAGCTTGCCCTTGAACAGCTCGGTGTTGGGCGAATGGCCGATGGCAACGAAGACGCCATCGACCTTCAGCTCCGTGTCGACACCGGTCTTGACGTTGCGCACGCGCACGCCCTGCACCAAGGGTGCCGGCTTGGCTTCGCCCACGATCTCCTGCAGCGTGTGATCCCACAGCACGGTGACCTTCGGATTGCGGAACAGCCGTTCCTGGAGAATCTTTTCCGCGCGAAAGGAATCGCGGCGATGGATGATCGTCACCTTCGATGCATGATGGGTGAGGTAGAGCGCCTCCTCGACCGCGGTGTTGCCGCCGCCCACGACAACGACCTCCCTGCCGCGAAAGAAGAAGCCGTCGCAGGTCGCGCACGCGGAGACGCCGCCGCCGCGAAACGCTTCCTCGCTGGGCAGGCCGAGCCACTTGGCCGTAGCCCCCGTCGAGATGATCAGGGCGTCGGCTTCGTAGCGATCGCCTGAATCGCCCAGGCAAACGAATGGCCGGCGGCCCAGATCGACGTCGACGATGGTGTCGAAGAACAGTTCGGTGCCGACATGCTCGGCCTGCTTCTGCATCTGCTCCATCAGCCACGGACCCTGGATCACGTCGGCGAAGCCCGGGTAGTTTTCGACGTCGGTCGTGATGGTGAGCTGGCCGCCCGGTTGAATGCCCTGGACCAGCATGGGCTTCAGGCTTGCCCGCGCCGCATAGATGGCCGCGGTATATCCCGCCGGCCCGGACCCCAGAATGAGCACCTTACTCCGATGAGTTGCCGCCATGTCCTAACCGCATCCCGTAAACCGCATATCTTTCACATATATGCAAACCTCTGCCGGCGTGCACGGCCCTTCTGAGGCTGCTGACGCAATTGTTCACAGATGTCGGTGTTCGGGCCGCAACTTTATTGCGCAAATGGCATGGTTCTGGCATAGGACCGCGGCTCAGGGAGGATACTGGATGGCTCGCGCAAAGCTCGATCGTGTCGACCGGCGCATACTCAACGATCTGCAATCGAACGGCCGCATGACCAATGTCGAGCTGGCAGAACGCGCCGGCATATCGGCCCCGCCGTGTCTGCGCCGCGTGCGGGCGCTCGAGCGCGCCTCCGTGATCAAGGGCTATCACGCCGAGCTGAGCGCGGAAGCGCTGGGCTACAGCGTGGCGGTATTCGCCCTGGTCGGGCTCAACAGCCAGGCGGAGACCGATCTCAAGGCGTTCGAGGAGCTGATGGCGACCTGGGAAGAGGTGCGCGAATGCCACATGCTGGCGGGCGAGGCCGACTTCCTGCTGAAGATCGTCGCCGAGACCTGGGACGAGTATCAGAAGTTCCTGACCACCCGTCTGACCTCGGCGCCCAATGTGAGCCATGTGAAGTCGATGATGGTATTCCGCACTGCCAAGCAGCTGCCTGGCGTTCCCATTTCGACCGACTAGGAGCCTTCACATTGACGGAAGCCTTGCCCCGGACGTTACCCTGGAACGCCTGCGCGAGATTGCCGAGAGCGTCTGGCTCACTCATGTAACTCACGCGAGCGAGACGCTCGCAGTCCGGAAGACTGTGAATTCACTTGTGGGAAACGCTGTGTATCTATAGATTTACGGTAGATACACGGCGTTGCCGCAATCGCGAAGGCCTCCATGTCAAACCTCCTTCGATCTGCCCGGCTGCTGGTGTTGGACCTCGCGTCGACCCTGCTGTTCCTGGTCGTCCTGCTGATCACCAAGGATCTCGTCCTGGCTGTCGCCCTCGGCGTCGGCCTGGGCGTGATCCAGATCGGCTGGCTGATGGCGCGCCGTCAGAAGATCGACGCCATGCAGTGGCTGAGCATCGGCCTCGTCGTCGTCTCAGGCGTGGCGACACTGCTCACCAGCGACGCCCGCTTCGTCATGCTGAAGCCCAGCATCATCTACTGCATCGTCGGCGCCTACATGCTGCGCCCCGGCTGGCTGAATCGCTACCTGCCACCGATCGCCGTCCAGACCGTCTCGGACATCGCCTACATCTACGGCTTCGTCTGGGCCGGCCTGATGTTCGGCTCGGCGGCGCTCAACATCGTGCTGGCAATGACCCTCGACCCGATCACGTGGTCGGCCGCGATGTCGATCTGGGGGATCGCCAGCAAGGCCGTCCTGTTCCTTATCCAGTACGCCACGATGACCATGATCGGCCGCCGGCGCGCCGCTGCACGGGGCGCGAAACCCATACCAATCAGCATGCCAACTTGACTTGGTAATCGAAGGACGGCGAAAATCGAAGACGCCAAGCACCGACTCCGCGTCAGTCGCCGCGCCTACTTGAACTGGACGCCGACCACTTCATAAGAGCGTGCGCCGCGCGGCGTCTGAACCTCGACAGTGTCGCCTACCGACTTGCCGATCAGCGCGCGACCGATCGGCGAGGTCACGGAAATCCGTCCCTTCGCGAGATCGGCCTCGTACGGCCCGACGATCTGGTATTTGACCTTCTCGTCGGTGTCCTCGTCGGCCAGCTTCACCGTGGCGCCGAACTTGACGGTCTTGCCCGACAGCTTGCTGAAGTCGATCACGTCGGCGCGCGAAATGATGTCCTCCACCTCGGCGATGCGACCTTCGATAAAGCCCTGGCGTTCGCGCGCCGAGGTATATTCGGCGTTCTCGGAGAGGTCGCCGTGCTCGCGCGCTGCCGCGATCGCCTTGATGATCGCCGGGCGCTCCACGCTCTTCAGCTGCTTCAGTTCGTCCTCGAGACCCTTCAGCCCCTCGGCCGTCATCGGAACCCGTTCCATCAGATAATCGTCCTCAATCAAGCGCGTGCCGTCAACGGCGAACGCGGCCGTCGTTCAAGCCACTGTCTGGGGAATTGGGAGCTAGAAAGCCGTCTTGAAGTAGGCTTGCAGGGGCGCCACGTCCAATGCCCCCGCCTTGAGGGCGGCAATGCCCTCGACCGAGGCCTTGGCCCCCGCGACAGTCGTGTAATAGGCGATCTTGTGCATCAGGGCGGTCCGTCGCAGCAGGAAGCTGTCGGTCAGGGCGCCGGCCCCGTCGACGGTGTTGAAGACCAGCTGGATCCGGCCGTCCTTCATCTGGTCGACGATGTGGGGCCGACCTTCGAGCACCTTGTTGACCCGCTGCGCCTCGATGCCGTGGCGCCGCAGGTAATCGGCGGTGCCGCCGGTGGCCACCACGCGGAAGCCGAGCTCGACCAGGCGCTTCACCGGCCGCACCATGGCGGCCTTGTCGGCGTCCTTGACCGACACGAAGACCACGCCGTCGACCGGCACCTTGCTGCCGGCGCCGAGCTGCGACTTGGCGAAGGCGCGACCGAAATTCGAATCGAGGCCCATCACCTCGCCGGTCGAACGCATCTCGGGGCCGAGGATGATATCCACCCCCGGGAAGCGGGCGAACGGGAATACCGCTTCCTTGACCGCGATGTGCTTGCCGCGAGCCCTGCGGATGGCGAGCGCCTTCAACGGCTCGCCGACCATCAGACGGGCGGCGAATTTGGCGATCGGCTGGCCGGTCGCCTTGGCGACGAACGGAACCGTCCGGCTGGCTCGCGGATTGACCTCGAGGATGTAGACGTGCCCGTCCTTCACCGCATACTGCACGTTCATCAGGCCGACGACCCTGAGCGCCTTGGCAAGCGCCTCGGTCTGCCGCTCGATCTCGCCAAGCACCTTGGCCGGCAACGAATAAGGCGGCAGCGAGCACGCCGAATCACCGGAATGGATGCCGGCCTCCTCGATATGCTCCATGATGCCGGCGACGAACACGTTCTGCTCGCCATCGGCCAGCGCATCGACGTCGACCTCGATGGCGTCGCGCAGGTAGGAATCGATCAGCACCGGGTTGGCGCCGGACACCTTCACCGCATCGCGCGTATAGCGTTCCAGTCCCTCGCGATCGTAGACGATCTGCATCGCCCGGCCGCCCAGCACGTAGGACGGGCGGATGACCACCGGGTAGCCGATCTTCTCCGCGACGGCGACCGCCTCGTCCTGCGAGGTCGCCGTGCCGTTGTCGGGCTGGCTGAGCTTCAGCTGGTGGATCAGCTTCTGGAAGCGCTCGCGATCCTCGGCGAGATCGATGGCGTCAGGCGACGTGCCGAGAATGGGAATGCCGGCCGCCTCGAGCGGCTTGGCGAGCTTGAGCGGCGTCTGGCCGCCGAACTGCACGATCAGCCCCAGCAGCTCGCCGCGCCGGCGCTCGACCTCGACCAGCTCGATCACGTCCTCGGCGGTCAGCGGCTCGAAATAGAGCCGGTCGGCCGTATCGTAATCGGTCGACACGGTCTCCGGGTTGCAGTTCACCATGATTGTCTCATAGCCCGCCTCGCGCAGTGCGTAGACGGCATGGACGCAGCAATAGTCGAACTCGATGCCCTGGCCGATGCGGTTCGGGCCGCCGCCCAGGATGATCACCTTGCGCCGGTCGGTCGGCTCGGCCTCGCACTCGGCCGGATGCAGGCCATCCCCCTCGTAAGCCGAATAGAGATAGGGCGTGCGAGACGCGAACTCGGCGGCGCAGGTGTCGATGCGCTTGAACACCGGCCGGACGCCCAGCGCGCGCCGCCGCTTGGCGACTTCGGCCGCCGACAGGCCCGACAGCTCGGCCAGCCGTTCGTCGGAGAAGCCCTTCTTCTTGAGGTCGATCAGGCTCTTGGCGTCGTCGGGCAGGCCACCCTCCCGGATGACGGCCTCGGCCTTCACCAGCTCCTCGATCTGGCGCAGGAACCACGGCTCGTACTTCGAGGCGTGCGCGATCTCCTCGACCGACAGGCCGAAGCGGAATGCCTGGGCGATCACCAGCACGCGGTCCGGCGTCGGCCGCGCCAGGGCGCCGACGATCGCCGATTTGTCCGGGGCGCCCTTGATCTCGATCTCGTTGAGGCCGGTCAGGCCGGTCTCCATCGAGCGCAGCGCCTTCTGGAGGGACTCCTGGAAGGTCCGGCCAATCGACATCGCCTCGCCCACGCTCTTCATGGAGGTGGTGAGCAGGGCCTCGGCGCCGGGGAACTTCTCGAAGGCGAAGCGCGGCATCTTGGTGACGACGTAGTCGATCGTCGGCTCGAACGAGGCCGGGGTGGTGCCCGTGATGTCGTTCAACAGCTCGTCGAGCGTGTAGCCGACGGCGAGCCGCGCGGCGACCTTGGCGATCGGAAAGCCGGTCGCCTTCGAGGCCAGCGCCGAGGAGCGCGACACGCGCGGGTTCATCTCGATCACCACCATGCGGCCGCTCGCCGGATCGACGGCGAACTGCACGTTCGATCCGCCGGTGTCGACGCCGATCTCGCGCAGGCACGCGATCGAGGCGTCGCGCATGATCTGGTATTCCTTGTCCGTGAGCGTCAGCGCCGGCGCGACGGTGATCGAATCGCCGGTATGGATGCCCATCGGATCGACGTTCTCGATCGAGCAGATGATGATGCAGTTGTCGCGCCGGTCGCGCACGACCTCCATCTCGTACTCTTTCCAGCCGAGCACGGACTCCTCGACCAGCACCTCGCCGACCGGCGAGGCGTCGATGCCGCCCTGGACGATCTCGAAGTACTCGTCGCGATTGTAGGCGATGCCGCCGCCGGTGCCGCCCAGCGTGAACGACGGCCGGATGATCGCCGGCAGGCCGACCCGGTCGAGCGCGTTCACGGCCTCCTCGCGATTGTGCACGACCTCGCTCTTCGGGCACTCCAGGCCGATCTTGACCATGGCCTCGCGGAACAACAGGCGGTCCTCGGCCTTGTCGATGGCCGCGGCATTGGCGCCGATCAACTCGGCTCCGAGCTTCTCCAGGCGGCCGTCGCGATGCAGCGCCATCGCCGTGTTGAGCGCCGTCTGGCCGCCCATGGTCGGCAGGATGGCGTCCGGCTTCTCCTTCTCGATGATGCGCGCCACCATGTCGGGCGTGATCGGCTCGACATAGGTCGCGTCGGCCAGCCCGGGATCGGTCATGATCGTCGCCGGATTGGAATTCACCAGGATGACCCGATAGCCCTCGTCCTTCAGCGCCTTGCAGGCCTGGACGCCGGAATAGTCGAACTCGCAGGCCTGGCCGATCACGATCGGACCGGCGCCGATGACCAGGATGCTCTTGATGTCTGTGCGCTTGGGCATGCCCCGGTCCTACTTGCCCTTGCTCTTGTCGATCATCTCGACAAAGCGGTCGAAGAGATAGTGGCTGTCGGTCGGGCCGGGCGACGCCTCTGGATGATACTGGACGGAGAAGGCCGGCTTATCGGTGCAGCGCAGGCCCTCGTTGGTGCCGTCGAACAGTGAGACGTGTGTCACCTCGACGCTCTCGGGCAACGATTCCGGCACGACACAGAAGCCGTGATTCTGCGACGTGATCTCGACCTTGCCGGTGGTCAGGTCCTTGACCGGCTGGTTGGCGCCACGATGGCCGCGCTCCATCTTGCGTGTCTTGCCGCCCAGCGTCAGCGCCAGGATCTGGTGCCCCAGACAGATGCCGAACAACGGCACGCCCTTGTCGAGCACCCCCTGAATGGCGGGCACGCTGTAAGCCGTCGTCGCCGCCGGGTCGCCCGGCCCGTTCGACAGGAAGACGCCGTCGGGCCGGTGGCGCAGGATGTCCTCGGCCGTGGCGGTCGCCGGCACCACTGTGACCCGGCAGCCCGTGTTGGCGAGGCAGCGCAGGATGTTGCGCTTGGCGCCGTAGTCGACGGCGACGACGTGATAGCGCGCCCTGTCGAGCTTGCCGTAGCCCTTGCCCAGCGCCCACTTGGTCTCGTCCCAGCTGTAGGTCTGCTTGGTCGTCACCTCGACCGCCAAGTCCATGCCGTCGAGTCCCGGCCATTCCTCGGCGAGGCGGCGCATCTCCGGGATGTCGAACCTGCCGTCCGGGGCATGCACGACCACGCCGTTCGGCGGTCCGCCGTCGCGGATACGGCGCGTGATGGCGCGGGTATCGACACCGCAGACGCCGGGCAGGTCATGGCTCTTCAGCCAATCGTCGAGTGGCTTGACGGCCCGCCAGTTGGCCGGGCTGGTGATGTCGCCGCGCAGCACGACGCCGCGCGCTGCCGGGGTTATGCTCTCGATGTCCTCGAGGTTGGTGCCGACATTGCCGACATGCGGGAAGGTGAAGGTGATGATCTGGCCGGCGTAGGAGGGATCGGTGATGATCTCCTGGTAGCCGGTCATTGAGGTGTTGAAGCACACCTCGCCGACGGCGTGGCGGCCCGCCCCGACACCCTTGCCCCAGAACACCGCGCCATCGGCCAGCACAAGGGCGGCCGTCGCCCAGCGCGGCGCGGCGTCAGTCGCGCCGGCGGTAGAAGGGGAAGTCATGATGAGCTTGTCCGTTCGTGTGGCCCGGCCCGGCTGCGCCCGGGCGGGCGACCGGCAGGCCGCGCGGGTTGTAACCAAGCGGTCGCACAGGGTCAAGGCATTGTCGGCAGCCAATTGACAAGCGTTTTCAATAGCTTATTTGCATTACCAACACCATGGCGCGGGATTGGTTTCCGCACCGTATTTCACCGAGGCTCAAGACCATGTTGCGCGAGAAACTGAACGATGCGCTGAAAGAGGCGATGCGCGCCCGCGATATGGCGTCCGTCGGCGCCATCCGGCTGATCCTGGCCAAGCTCAAGGAGGTCGATATCGCCGCCCGCACGGAGACCAGCCGCGAGGGCGTGCCCGACGACCGGATCCTGTCGATGCTGCAGGGCATGATCAAGCAGCGCAACGAATCCGTCGTCCTCTACGAGAAGGGCAACCGCCCGGAGCTGGCGGAGAAGGAAAAAGCCGAGATCGCCGTGATCGAGCGCTTCCTGCCCCAGCAGATGGACGAAGCCGCCATGGCAGCGGCAGTGCGCGAGGCTGTAGCCTCTGCCGGGGCCAAGACGATCAAGGACATGGGCGGTGTCATGGCTGCCCTGAAGGCCAGGTACGCCGGCCAGATGGATTTCGCCAAGGCGTCGGCGACTGTGAAGAAGGTGCTGGCGGGTTGAAGACCCAACGCACGTCCAGTTGGACTCCTTGTATGAAGTCAGAGTGCAACGTCGGCTTGACGCTGTGTCAGGCCGGCTTGACTCAGGCGCTGTTGATCCAGCAGCTGTCAACCCAATCAGAGTCGGGGGATAGTTTTATCTGTCACGTGGGGTTGGGCCTTTGTGTAAAGTCGACTTGACACGTTGTCAGGTCGACTTGACGCCATAAAATGGCCTTCCCCCCGGGCTTCCTCGACGAGCTGCGATCGCGCCTCACCCTGTCCGAGATCATCGGCCGCAAGGTGGTGCTGAGGCGCAAGTCGGGCGCCGAATACGCCGGCCTCTGCCCGTTCCACAACGAGAAGACCCCCTCCTTCACGGTCAATGACCGGAAAGCCTTCTTCCACTGCTTCGGTTGCGGCGAGCACGGCGACGCCGTGGGCTTCGTCATGAAGACGGAGAACCTGTCCTTCCCCGAGGCGGTCGAAAAGCTGGCCCGCGAGGTCGGCTTGCAGGTGCCCCGCGCGACGCCCGCGGAGCGTGAACGGGCCGAACGGGCCGCGACCTTGCACGAGGTCGTCGAGCAGGCGGCGCGCCTCTTCCAGAGGCAGCTTCGGCTACCGGTCGGCCGGCAGGGGCTGGACTATCTGCGCGGCCGCGGGCTCGACGAGGCGACCATCGATGATTTTCGCCTGGGCTTCGCTCCCGATATGCGGGATGGCCTGGCCGGCGTCCTGCAGCGCGATGGCGTCCCTCTGGACAAGCTGGTCGAGGCCGGGCTCGCCATCCAGCCGGACGACGGCCGGCCGCCCTATGACCGCTTCCGCGGTCGCGTGATGTTTCCGATTGCCGACCGCCGAGGACGGGTCATCGCTTTCGGCGGCCGGGTCATGGGGTCGGGGGAACCCAAGTACCTCAACTCCCCCGAAACGCCTCTGTTCCACAAGGGCGCCAATCTCTATTGCCTCGACCGCGCCCGCCTCGCCGCAGCCAAGGACGGGCCGGTGATCGTGGCCGAGGGCTACATGGACGTGATTGCGCTCCATGGCGCAGGCTTTACCGGGGCGGTCGCCCCGCTCGGAACAGCCCTGACAGAGGGCCAGCTGGGCGAATTGTGGAAGCTCGCCGACGAACCGTATCTCTGCTTCGATGGCGATAATGCCGGCCGGCGCGCTGCCGGTCGGGCCGCCGAACGCGCGCTCCCCCTGCTGCGGGCCGGCAAGAGCCTCCGCTTCCTTGCCCTTCCGGCCGGCGAGGATCCCGACAGCCTGATCCGGGTCCGCGGGGTCGAGGCGATGCGGCGTGCGCTTACTCTGGCGCGCCCCCTGGCCGACGTCATCTGGGACCTCGAGACCGAAGGCAAGGCCACCGACACCCCGGAGCGGCGAGCCGCCGTCCAGCGGGCCGTCGAGCGGCGGGTTGCGGAAATCGCCGATCCCGTGGTGCGCGACTACTACAAGTCTGACATGAAGGAGCGCTTCGCCCGCCTGTGGCGGCCGGCCGTCCATCAAAGCGGACGACGGGGCGAGCGCAGTCCGGACCGTCGATCAGACCGCGACTCCGCACCCTTTGCTGCCGGCGCCGCAGCCCGGCGGGCCGCCGTCGATCTCGACGAATCACGCCAACAGCGTGTCCTGCTGGGCGCGCTGCTCGAGCGGCCTGCCCTGCTGCACATCCTGGCCGAGGAGCTGGCCGACCTGCCGATCGGCAACGCCGAGCTGGCCCGCCTTCGGCAGGGCCTGCTCGATGCCCTTGCCCTGGCGCCAGCTGGCATCGACCCGGCCGCGGCCGAAGCTTTGGCCGGCGAGGTCAATGTCGATCCACTCCTTGAAGTTGGCTCCCTCGAAGCGCATCTGGAGCACCTTGGGCTGGGGCGCATTGCAACCATCGCCCGGGCCAAGGCACGCGGCGTTTTTCGCGAGGCCTCGACCGGACCGGACGACTGGGTCACCCAGTGGCGGCGAGCGGCTCGCCACCTCGGCCGTCTTGTGGCGGAGCCGGTCGAGCTCAAGCAGGCCGAACAGGCCTTGGCCGAGGATCTGAGTGAGGAGAATTTGCATCGCCTTCGGGAGATCCTGGACCGAATGCGGCAGACGCCCGGTGACCCCGAGACCGCCTAGCCACACTGGATGCGATTTGATCAGGGAACCCCTACCGCCGCTTGAACTTTGCTCCCATATAGTAGAAGGGTAGATTTGCGGGGCCGCCCTCTCCGCCTCCTCTTCTTGCAGCTCATTCCGCGGCCAGAACCGGCCGCTTTATCTGTTTGCGCACCCAAGGATCACGAATGGCGACCAAGACAGCGACCGTCGTCCAGCCAGAAGCCACCGACACCCGCGAAGAAGGGCCAGACGCCCCCCTGCTCGACACCCTGGGAGCGGAGCTGAAGAAGCTCGTCCAGAAGGGCAAGGAGCGTGGCTATATCACCTATGACGAGCTGAACGCCGCCCTGCCACCCGACGAAGTGTCCTCCGAGCAGATCGAGGACACGATGGCGATGCTGTCGGAGGCCGGCGTCAATGTCGTCGAGGCGGAAGAGCAGGAGGACACGCTCGCCGCCAATCCGGCCGAGCCGGCCAAGACCGCCGTGGTGGCTGCCGAGGCAACCGGCGAGGACGAGGAGCTCGGCCGCACCGACGACCCGGTGCGCATGTATCTGCGCGAGATGGGCAGCGTCGAGCTGCTGAGCCGCGAGGGCGAGATCGAGATCGCCAAGCGCATCGAGGCCGGCCAGGACAAGATGATCGGCGGCATCTGCGAGAGCCCGATGACGATCACGGCGCTGCTGACCTGGCGCGACGCGATCAACGAAGGCCGCATGCTGCTGCGCGACGTGATCGACCTCGAGGCGACCCAGGGCGGCATGCCCGGCGAAGGCAAGGGCGCCATCCCCGCGGCCGGTCCCGCGGCGCCGCCGATACCGCGGCCGGCGCCGGCGTTGCCGAAGCTCGTGCGCCCGGCGGCGCCTGCCGTGAACGGCGAGGCTGTCGAGGGCGTCGTCGTCGTGGCGGAAGGCGGCGAGGAGGACGACGAGAACGCCCTGTCGCTGTCGGCGCTCGAGGAGAAGCTCAAGCCCGAGGTGCTGCGGACGCTGACCCGCATCGCCAAGGTCTATGCCGAGATGTCGAAGGTGCAGAACCGGCGGCTGTCGACCTTGAGCCGCGGCCAGAAGCCCAGCGCGGAATTCGAGAAGAGCTACGAGCGGCACCGCAAGAAGATCGTCGAGCTGGTGCGCACGGTGCATATCAACGCCAACCGCATCGAGCAGCTCAAGCTCGCGCTCTACGACCTGAATCGCAAGCTGATGATTCTGGAAAGCAAGCTGCTGCGGCAGGCCGAGAGCTATCGCATTCCGCGCCAGGAGTTCCTCGACAACTACCTGACGCACGAGATCGACCCCAACTGGGTCGAGAAGGTCGGCAAGCTGTCGGGTCGCGGCTGGAAGGATTTTGCCAAGAAGCGTCCGGCCGACATCGAGAAGATCCGTGCCGAGATCAAGGTGATCTCCGACGCCGCCGGTGCGCCGATCTTCGAGTTCCGCCGCATGTGCAAGACGGTGCAGGACGGCGAGCGCGAGATGATGCGCGCCAAGAAGGAGATGATCGAGGCCAACCTGCGCCTCGTGATCTCGATCGCCAAGAAATATACCAACCGCGGCCTGCAGTTCCTCGACCTGATCCAGGAAGGCAACATCGGCCTGATGAAGGCGGTCGACAAGTTCGAGTACCGGCGCGGCTACAAGTTCTCGACCTACGCGACATGGTGGATCCGGCAGGCGATCACCCGCTCGATCGCCGACCAGGCACGCACCATCCGCATCCCGGTGCACATGATCGAGACGATCAACAAGCTGGTCCGCACCAGCCGCCAGATGCTGCACGAGATCGGCCGCGAGCCGCAGCCCGAGGAGCTCGCCGAGAAGCTCGGCATGCCGCTCGAGAAGGTCCGCAAGGTATTGAAGATCGCCAAGGAGCCGATCAGCCTCGAGACGCCGATCGGCGACGAGGAGGACAGCCATCTCGGCGATTTCATCGAGGACAAGAACGCGGTCATCCCGCTCGAGGCGGCGATCCAGGGCAATCTGCGCGAAAGCACGACCCGGGTGCTGGCGACCTTGACGCCTCGCGAGGAGCGCGTGCTGCGCATGCGCTTCGGCATCGGCATGAACACCGACCACACGCTTGAGGAGGTCGGCCAGCAATTCTCGGTGACGCGCGAGCGTATTCGCCAGATCGAGGCCAAGGCGCTGCGCAAGCTGAAGCATCCGAGCCGCTCGCGCATGCTGCGCAGCTTCCTCGACCAGGGCTGAGGCAGGCCCGCTTCGCGTCACTTGAAAGGTCCCTCTTCGGAGGGACTTTTTTTGTGCCTCGTTCGCCTCCCCTTGATCGCAGCGTATTTGCATATGGGCGTGCCTTTCACTCTTCTCCCCAGCTTCGCTGGGGAGGTGCCCCGTCATACGGGGCGGAGGGGTCCTGAGCCTCAGTCCCGCTGCTCATGACCCCTCCGTCGGCGAAGACGCCGACACCT